>JBGAGV010000014.1:0-200254 GCA_044226525.1 Chthoniobacteraceae bacterium
GACCACGACTTGCAAGGTCACGCGTCCGGGCATCGATCCGCCGGGCTCGAAGGGCGTCTATTTCGAGGGCTGCTTCGTCTGGCGGTATCATCCGGAGACGAAGGCGTTCGAGGTTTTTGCGGAAGGTGGCGGGAACAGCTTCGGGCTCGAGTTTGACGCCGAGGGGCGGCTGTTCTGCGGCCACAATGGCGGCACGACCCGGGCGTGGCACTTCGTGCAGGAGGGCATCTACCTCATGCAAGGGAAGGAGCCGGGGAAATTCGGCCCGCCGCATAATCCCTACGTTTTCGAGGAAATGCCGCTGACGAAAAGCGCGAACCCGATTCCGCGCTTCACGCACAATACGATCGTGGCCGAAGGCACCGCGATGCCGACGAATTACACCGGGCGCTTCATCGGCGCGGACCCATTGCACCGCAGCCTCACGGTGTCCGATCGCACCGTGGTCGGCTCGACTTTCGAGACGAGCGACGTTGCGCCGGCGCTGGAAACGGAGGCCATCGTCTTCCGTCCCGTCTATCTCACGAATGGGGCGGACGGCGCGATCTACATCGCGGATTTCTGTGAAGAGTTCATCGCGCACGGGCAGCACTACCAGAGCCAGATCGACAACACCTCTGGTCGGATCTTTCGCCTGCGCGGGAAGTCGAATCCGTTGGAGCACGATCTGAATCTCGCCGCGAAGCCGAACGACCAACTCGTCGCGCTGCTCGGGCACGCGAATAAATGGCATCGCACCACCGCAGTCCGGTTGCTGGGCGAACGGCGCGATCGGTCCATCGTGCCGAAGCTGCGCACGGTGCTCGATCAGCCAGCCACGCACCCTGCGCTCGAAGCGCTCTGGGCGATTCATCAACTCGGCGCGCTCGATGAAGACATCGCTGCGGTGGCGCTCAAACATCCCGCCGCGCCGGTGCGCGCGTGGGCGATTCGCCTGCTGGGCGACCGCAAGGAACTCTCGCCCGCGATGCTGCAAGCGATCGTGGCGCTCGCGCCAAACGAGACGAATGCGGAAGTCCGCGCGCAGATCGGCTCGACGTCCAAGCGGCTCGCCGCTGGGCAAAGACTCGCGCTGCTCGCTGCACTGCTGACCCGAGCGGAGGATTTGCAGGACAAATTCATCCCGCTGCTCGCCTGGTATTCGCTCGAAGGGATCTGCGACAGCGACCGCGAGGCGGTGCTGAAATTTGCCGCTGCTCCGGCGACGTGGGCTTCGGCGGTGGGCAGCGAGGGGCTGATCCCGAAGTTCATGCGGCGGTGTGCGGCGAAGAGCACCCGGGGCGATTTGCTGGTCTGTGCGCGGCTGCTCGACAGCGCGCCGAAGCCGGAGAACCGCAAGCGCCTCGTGGCTGCTTTCGAGGAAGCGTTCAAAGGCCGCGCGCTGCCTGCCTTGCCCGACGAACTCGTGGCGGCGCTGGCCAGATCCGGCGATGCGTCTGTGCTGCTCCGCGTGCGGCAGGGTGAGGCCGCGGCCATTGATGAAGCACTCAAGCTGGCCGCCGATGCCAGGGCGAAGCTGGAAGATCGCATCAGCTACGTGCGCACGTTCGGTGAAGTGAAACTGCCGAAAGCGGTGCCGGTGCTACTGGCGATTGCGCGCGGGGATAAATCGGCCGACCTGCAGAAGACCGCGCTCGCCTCGCTCCAGAGCTACGACGATCCGAAGATCGGTGCGGAGGTCGCGGCTGTTTACGCGAACCTCACTCCGGAGGCCCGGCCGGCCGCACAAAACCTCCTCGCCAGTCGCGAGTCGTGGAGTGCGGAACTCGTGCGGCTGGTGAAAGCCGGCACCATTCCCGTGCAGAGCCTGCCGCCGGATATCGCCACGCGGCTCAAGCTCAGCGCCGCGCCGGCGAAGGCCAGCGCCGGCACGCGGGCTCGCGTGGAGCAGCTTCGCGCCTTGCTGGCCGGCAAACCGGGCGACCCTTACGCGGGCGAACCCATCTTCATGGCCCGGTGCGCCGTCTGTCACACGCTCTTCCATAAAGGAGGCAAGGTCGGTCCGAACCTCACGACATATCAACGCGACGATCTCGGCACCATGCTCATCAGCATCGTCGAACCGAGCGCGGAGATTCGCGAAGGGTTCGAGAACTTCATCGTCACGACGAAGGACGGCCGCACGCTTAGCGGCTTCCTCGCGGACCAGGACGAGCACGTCGTCACGCTCCGCGGCTTCGATGGGCAGGACATCACGCTGCCGCGCGACCAGATCGCCAGTTTGCAGGGCGCGGGCCGCAGCCTGATGCCGGATGGTTTGCTCGAAGGGATGAGCGATACGGAGCTGCGCGACTTCTTCGCCTACCTGCGAATCCCGCAGCCGATCAGCCGGTAGGTCGTGGAGCACCGGTGTCTCGCCGGCCACGATCACTGCATGCGAAGCATCCTGCCTTCGGAAGAAGTGACGCTGCGCGTGGTGTCTTCGTGGCCGGCGAGGACGCCGGCGCTCCATGCTTACTTCTGCTGCTCGCTCCGGGGGCGGAGGAAGCTGAAGTTTGCGCCATCGCGGACGGCGTCATACGTGTTTGGGTCCACCGGCACCTGGAAGGTGCGGTTTTCCGACTTCACATAAACTTTCAGCACGTAATCGCCTTCGAGATGCTTGCCCTTGAGGCCGCCGCGGCCGAAGGAAATCTGCTCTTCTTTCTGCGGGGTGAATTGATGCGCCACCACCTTGCCCGTGAGCGTGTTGCCCGACGCTTTTTGCTGCGCGGAATCCATGTGCAGCACGGCATAGACGATGAAGGCGAAGGCCGCGAGGCCGCACAGGATGGCGATGATCGTTTCCGAACGGGAGACGGCCGGCACGACAAGGCGCTTCGGCGGCTCAGGTGGCTCAGGGGCTTGGGGAGATGAGGGGGGAGTGGGGGTCACTTGGCGGAAACAGGGGCGGGATCGGGCGGAGCAGGGGAAACTTCGGCGGGCACGTCGGCGATGGCGCCGGTTTCATCGTGCGCCGTGCGTTGGTCGGCGCGGATGCGCTTTTCCCAGACGTAGCGGCGCAGGAGCACCTTCAGCGTGGCGGTCATCGGCACGGCGAGGATGGCGCCGAGCAGACCGCCCATCAGCAGCGACCAGGCGAAGACCGAGAAGATGACCGTCATGGGATGAAGCCCCACGCTTTCGCCCACGATTTTCGGGGTAACGAAAAGCCCGTCGATCTGCTGCACGACGATGAAAATGCACGACACCACCAGCGGGAAGACCCACCAGTGCTCGTGCGGGATCCATGTGCCGCCGACCTGCACACTTGCGATCACCACCGCCGGCACCCAGCACATGATGATGCCCAGATAGGGGATGAGTCCCAGCACGCACAGCATCAGCCCGATGAGCAGGCCGAAATCCAGCCCCACGATCATCAGCCCGATGCCCGTGGCGGTCCCATTGATCAGCGACACGAGCAGTTGCCCGCGGAAGAACGCGATGAGATACCCGTTGATCTCCCCCAGTGTGCTCACCACCTCGTCCTTGAACGCGCTCTTTTGCAACGGCACGTATTCGTGCCAGCTCGAGGAAATGTTCGGCGCCTCGATGAGGAAATACCACAGGTAAACCGGCACGATGATGAGCGAGAGCAGGAAGCCGAACACGCCGAGAAAGCCGCCCACGCTCGACGTGATGAAGTGCCACACATTGCGCGCTACCACCGGCGCCGTCGTCTGCACCCAGCGCCCCGAGATGAGCTGCTGCCAGTCGAATTGCGCGTCGTCCGATTTCGCATCGCCCCCCGCCGGCGCGGGCACGTCGTCGTCCGCCTGCGCCGCCTTCTCCGCCGCCTCGCGAGGCGAACCGGGCGGAACTTCCTTCGTCGCCGGCGTGGGCCCGCTCAGCTTCTCCGGCGCCGGGGGCAGTTCGGGGAAGAGTTTGAACCCCGTCTTCGTCTGCACTTCATGGGCAAAGCTGAGCGTGAGGTCCTTCATCCGCTCCGTGTAAACCGGCACCCGCCGGACCAGCCGCGCCGTTTGCGAAGAGATCGCCGGCACGATCCAGAGGGCGATGCCGATCATGGCCAGACTCAGCACCGCAAAGACCGCGATTACCGCGCGCTGCCGGGTGGTGCCCATGCGCTGGAGCCAGTTCACCGCCGGATCGAGCAAATACGCCAGCACCCCCGCCACCGCGAACGGAATGAGGATCGGCTGCAAAAACCCGAGCGCCCGCGACGCCACCCACACCAGCCCCACCGCAATGGCCGCGATGACCACGATGGCAAAAGCCGTCGTGGCCCCCCAGAGCACTTTGCGTTGCCAGGGTGTGGGAAACTCGGAGTCGTTGATCACGGAGCCAGAGAGTAGCGCGATGTGGCGGAATGCCGACTAGGAAAAAAAGGGATTTAGGATTTGGGGATTTGGGATTTAGGATTTGCTCGCATGAAGGGAGTCGGATCGAATCTCCACGTCCGCGTCGTCGCCGGCGGTGGCGACGAACTCCTCGCCGTCCTCGTCGGCACCCGGCTCAAAACCTACGGCCTCGACCACGGCGACGTCGTCACGTTCGACGCGGGCTTCGGGGTGTTGGAGACGCCACCAGCGATCATTTTACATCCGTTCGACCATGTCTTGGAGTCGTCCGCAACGCGTTACGACGTCATCGACGGATTCAGCGATGAACAAGGCCGCGCGATTGCTCTGTGGATACGCGGCTAAATCTTGTTGAAGGGCATCCATAAGCTTTCGGAACTCAGGTATCGGGAGCCAAATGCGACGCATGAGCAAGGTTGGAACGTCCTCCCACAAGGCAGGGTCAATGGACGTCGAGTCTGCAAGCTGATCGAACTCATCTAGCTCGGCTTGCATAGCTTGAGGTGTTTCCACCAACACGGAAGAGAGCTGGATGGCGCGTGCGTAGAGCCGGTCGGCAATGTAAAACTCGGCAAGGCCGCGACAGAGATGGATGCCTGTCTCCGCCATCGCGTTGGCGCATTCGCGGACTTCGTTGAGAAACTGTCTGATTTCACTCATGGCAGCCCGTGTGGTCTTCAGGCCATAGAAAAAACCCTACTACGTCTTGAACAATTGCTTCGGAAGAGGCGGTTGTTGCTCACTTGGCCAGCCGAGCACGTAGCTGGCGTATTCGTATTCGTCGCGCTTAGAGAGAACTTTTAAAAGCCGCCAGCCTGCGGCTATACATTCGTTTGCTTCTGTGAGTTTGTGGGTTTCGTGCAATTTCTTTATGTCGTGGAACACTTCTTCTTCGTTCATCGGTTTGTTTTTTGGTTCAGAAGCTGCAAATAACTCCTAACTTGGAATTCGGCGAATTGCCGAGGTGGAAGGGAATGAAGAAGCCGGGCGCATCCCAGTTGAGTTAGTCGCTCGCCGGATAAGAGTGAAGCTAGAAATTGCTACACCGGACGCAGGACCGTCACCCAGTCGCTGCCTTTTTCGTGGCCGTCGGCGGTGATGGCGACGAGGCGGAAGTGGACCTGGGCGCCGGGGGCGCCGAGGCCGTAGGCGGTGTTGAGGGCGATGGCGGCGCCGAGGGCGAACTCGGCTTTCACCGCCTCGTCCTCGCTCTGCGGCGTGGGGCCTACGCTGGCGCGGATTTGGTGCTTCACTACCGCCGGGGTGGGTGAGGGGGTGCCGGTGAGATGCGCCTGGCTGCTCGGCGCGTCCCAGCTTCCCGCGAGCGTGCCCGGCTCGGGCGTGGCGCCGGAGTCTTCGTTCAAGGCCGGGAGCGTCTGGGCGATGGGGCTATCGGGCGCAAAGGCCGATTGAATCTTGAGCCGATAGACCTTGAGGATCGGGTAAATGCGCGCCTGCACCCCGTCGCGTTCGCGCCGTTCCAGCTCGCTCTGCTGATCGCGCTCCTCGGCCAGGTTCATGGCCGTGCGCGCCGCGTCCAGCCGCGCCGTGAAATCCGCCAGCACCGCCCCGCCTTCCAGGACCAGCGCCGTCTTCGGCGGAGTCAGCGACAGGCGGTAGTTGTTCACCTTCGTCCACAGCGCCGCCATCAGCCGCATGGGCTTGAGGAATTTCTCCCGCCCATCCTGCACCTGCGGCGCCACCGGCAGCGAAGCGGCAAATTTCGTCGTCCCATGATCGGCCCGCACCGATTTGTTGAACCGCACGGCCTGCGCCTGGAGCCAGGTGCGATGCGTGGCATCGTCCACCCCCGCCAGCTCCGCCTCCAGCAAGACGCTCTCCATCGCGTCGCGCGCCGCCTGGAGATCGTCGAAGAGATCGGTCAGCGTATCGGAAGTCACGTCCGCCGGCTGGCCGCACGCCTCCTTGTCGAGCGTGATGGTGCTGGTGGCCGCCTCGGCATCGTTCCAATGGTTGAGGAACAGCGGCACGGTGGTGAGATACGAAGTCGGTCCGGTGATAGGCATATCCGTCAGAATTTGGGGTGGGTGGGTAAACGCTCGAGACCGCCTAAACCGCGACCTCGCGCACAAGCAACGCCGCCATAGACGCCCACCGCGGAAAAATGTTCGACGGAAATGTCATAAATTTCCCCGCCACCCCGCCCCTCCCGAATCAAGAGCCGAACTCAGTCAGGAGAGGAGTAAGAACAGGTAGGATAATGAGACTAACAGACGAGATAATGATACTAAAAGCGCGCCAAAGCAGAAAGCGCCTGAAATGGGATTGCCGCGAGGGGAGAGATTCTGCTACCCGCCCGCTCATGCCCTCGCCAGACGTAAAACCGGAACCGCTGCTGACGCTGAAGGGGCACATGGATATGGTCATGAGCGTCGCGGTGTTCGCCGGGGATCGGCGCGCGCTCTCCGCGTCCTTCAATGGGACGCTGAAGGTATGGGACTTGGAGAACGGGCGGCAGATCCAGAGCCTCGAAGGCCATGGCGATGCGGTCTTGTCCGCGGTGGTGTTCGGCGGGGATCGGCGTGCGCTCTCCACAGGCGTGGGTGGGATGCTGAAGGTGGTGGACCTGGAGGGCGGGCGGCTGATTGACGGTCTCGAAGACCATGACGGGTCGGTCTTGTCCGCGGTGGTGTTCGCCGGGGATCGGCGCGCGCTCTCCGCGTCCGCTGATGGGTCGCTGAAGGTGTGGGACCTGGAGAGCGGGCGGCTGCTCCAGAGACTCGAAGGCCATCATGGGGAGGTCTTTTCCGCGATGGTGTTCGCGGGGGACCGGCGCGCCCTCTCCACGTCCTGGGACGGGACGCTGAAGGTGTGGGACCTGGAGAGCGGGCGGGTGCTCCAGAGCCTCGAAGGCCACGCCGGGCCGGTCTTTCACGCGGTGGTGTATGCCGGGGATCGGCGAGCGCTCTCCGCTTCCGGCGATGGGACGTTGAAGGTGTGGAACTTGGAGAGCGGGCGGCTGCTCCAGAGTCTCGAAGGCCATGCCGGGGCAGTCTATTCCGCAGTGGTGTATGCCAAGGATCGGCGAGCGCTTTCCGCGTCCGCTGATGGGTCGCTGAAGGTGTGGGACTTGGAGAGTGGGCGGCTGCTTCACAGCATCAACGCTCACAAAAGTGACATTCGCGGTGTTGCTGTCTTTGCCGGTGGCCGACGTGCCATCTCCGCCTCTGACGATCACACCCTCAAGGTCTGGGACCTTGAAGCCCTAACCGGCGCGCTGCCACCGGAAAGATCCTCCGTTTACATCAACGCCAAGGTCGCGCTGGTGGGCGACAGCGGGGTGGGGAAATCGGGGTTGCGGTTGGTGCTGGAGGGGAAACCCTTTGAACCTACGGACTCGACGCATGGGCGCTACGTGACCACCTTCGAGAAAGAGGAGGTGCCGCATGGGAGCGACCAGATGCTGCACCGCGAGACGCTGCTGTGGGACTTGGCGGGGCAGCCGAATTACCGGCTCATCAATCAGCTTCACTTGCGCGATGTGGCGGTGGCGCTGGTGTTGTTCGATTCCAAGCGGGGGACGGACCCGTTCGCGGGGGTGCGGCACTGGAATCGGGCGCTGGAGGTGGCGGGGCGGTCGCGGGGGTCGGGGGCGCCGCGGTTGCGCAAATTTCTCGTGGCCGCGCGGACGGATGTGGGGACGGTGGGCGTGGGGCGGGAGCGGATCGAGGCGCTCATCGCCGAGCTGGGGTTTGAAAAGGAGTGGTTCGAGACGAGCGCGAAGGAAGGCCGGCAAATCGCCGAGCTGGCGGCGGCGATCCGCGCGGGCATCCCGTGGAGCGAGATGCCGCAGGTGGTCTCGACCGAGCTGTTTCAGCAAATTAAGAACTTTCTCGTGGAGATGAAGAAGAGCGGGCGCGTGCTGGCGGAGGAGGCGGAGCTGCTGGCGGTGTTTAATGCAGGGAAGGGGAAGGGAGATGGGGAAGGGGCGCAGGCGGCGACGATCGAGCAATTCCGCACCTGCGCGGACCGGCTGCGGGATGCGGGGCTCATCCGGCGGCTGCCGTTTGGGGATTTGCTGCTGCTGCAGCCGGAGGTGCTGGATAACTATGCTTCGGCGCTGATCAATGCGGCGCGGCAGGAGCCGGATGGGTTTGGGTGCATCCGCCTGGAGCGGGTGCAGGCGGGCGATTTCCCCGTGCCGCCCGGGGAGCGGCTCGCGTCCAAGGCGCAGGAGCGTCAGCTTCTCTCCGAGATGGTGCGCGATCTTCTCGATCACGAGATCGCCTGGCGCGAGGAGACGCAGGAGGGCACGCTGCTGGTCTTCCCCTCCGAATTCACCCGCGAAAACCCGAGCCTGCCGGAGCCGGAGGGCAAGGCGGTGGTGGGGGAATTCGCCGGGCCGGTGGTGAGCATCTACACGACGCTGGCGGTGCGGCTGGCGCAGAGCGGCACCTTTGTGCACCGGGAGCTGTGGCGCAATGCGGTGACGTATCGGCCGGCGCGCGGCGAGGGGGAGTGCGGATTTTTCCTGCAGGAAGTGGACGAGGGCCACGGGCGGCTCACGATCTTCCACACCCACGCGACCCCGGCGCTGACGCGGGAGCTTTTCGAGGCGTTTGTGGAGGATCATCTGCGCACCCACGCGCTGCCGGAGACGGTGAAGTGGCGCCGGGTGGTGGCGTGCCCGGAGTGTCATCGCGCGCTGGCCGATGGCGTGGTGGAACGGCGCCGCGCGCGGGGGCTGGACTACGCGACGTGTTCGGAGTGCGATACCCGCATCCCGTTTGATCCCGCCGGCGCCGCGTCCGCGTCGCCCGACACCGCCGCGCAGGTGCGCGAGATGGGCCGCGCGGCGGACGCGACGAAGGAGAAGGCGGAGGCGAGCGCGATCATCGAAGGCAAGCGGGCGACGAATGATTTCGATGTGTTCCTCTGTCACAACAGCCGGAGCAAACCGGCGGTCAAAAAGATCGCGGAAGAGCTGATAAAACACGGGATCCTGCCGTGGTTGGATGAGTGGGAATTGCGTCCTGGGTTTCCGTGGCAGGATGCGTTGGAAAGGCAGATCAAGACAATCAAAGCGGCGGCAGTGTTCGTGGGACCGGATGGAATGGGGCCTTGGCAAGATCAGGAACTGAAGGCGTTCATTCGAAAGTTCGTGGCGAAGCAGGCTCCGGTCATTCCGGTGCTGCTCGAAGGGTTGATGGAAGTGCCGGAACTGCCCACGTTTTTCGAAGGCTTCCATGCGGTCGATTTCCGCAAACCCTCGCCAGACCCCATGGAGCAACTGCGCTGGGGCATCACCGGGGACCGCGGTGGGCGCGGGGCGACGGAGCGGGGGTAGGGAAACATTCCTTGCCGGGAGGGACAAACGGGTGTCTCAGTGGGTTCACAAGTTAGGAAAACCTCTCTGAGTTTGGAGATTGTCAGTTGTTTCGCGCCGCGTGTCACGTGGCACCCTTCAGTGGCAGTTTGAGATCCGATTCCCGGAAACAGTCACCGATGGCCCGCGCTTGCTTTTAGAAAACAACTCATCATGTCCACGAAACTTTACGTCGGGAATCTCTCTTTCGACACGACGCAGCTCGACCTGCAGGACGCCTTTGCCGAAGCGGGCTCGGTCGCGGAGGTGGCGATCGTGCAGGACCGGACGACGGGGCAGTCGCGCGGGTTTGCGTTTGTCACCATGTCGTCGAGCGCCGAGGCGCAGAAGGCGATCGAACTTTTCCATGGGAAGGGCGTCAATGGGCGCTCGATCACGGTGAGTGAGGCGCGTCCGCGCGAGGAGCGCGGCAGCAGCCAGGGCCGGTCTTTCGGTTCGCGTGGCGGTAACGGTGGCGGTGGCAACCGCGGCGGTGGTTCGGGCGGCGGCGCTCCGCAGCGCAAGGCTTACACGCGGCACTACTAGGCTTCGACCAGGTCAGAACAGGACGGACGCTCCCGAGGGACCACCCACTTTCGGGGGCGTGGCGTCCTGTGGCTGACCGGGCGATGAACCGATAACCGGCGCATGATCACCAAGCATTGGAAACTGACGCTTTCGAAAAGCGGGAAACAGATCGTGCTGTTTGCCACGACGACGGATCGCATGGTGGCGCGCGATCTGGACGGGGTGGCGGAGCGGTCGTTGATCCAACGGGCGCGGCAGTATCATCGCCGGGGGCAGACGCCGGAGCAGGATCACCGCGATCTGGCGATTGCGGCGTTCATGGTTCATGCCGGGGAGCCGCCTTACGACTTATTGTTCGAGCACATCGAGCGGGTGGCGGCGGTGCCGGAGGGTGAGCCGAGCTGCCATGTCGAGGGGCCGGATTTGCATCCGCTGGTGCCGGTGTGGGAGCGGGCGGCGGCGGACGAACTCGATCAATAGCCGCGCAGCGTGGAGGTGACGGTGACGGCGAGCGCGGGATCGATGATGACTGCGACCCGGTAGCTGCCGGCAGCGCGCACGTAACCCATCTCGCGGGTTTCGGTGCGTTTTCCCTCCGCGAGGAAGCCGACGCGGACGCCGGTCTGTTCGTCGGGATGGATGGTGAAGACGGAGTGATCGCCCGCGGGAAGCCGCTCGATGCGGTGGGAGAAGCCGTCGCCGGAGACGACGACTTCGGTGAGGTCGTGCGAGGAAAGATTGGTGAGGGTGAAGACGGGCGCCTTGGAACAACCGGCCACCATCGCGGCGACGAGAGCGGTGCCGGCCGCGATGCGAAGGAATTTCATCGGGCACTCTCGACGCGATCCGGGGAAAGGGAAGATCGATCCGCGTGTTATTTGGGATAATCGCTCGCGTGCGGAAGGTATTTCGCGGATAGGGGAGGAATGGCACGCAACAATTACCAATCGGACAAACGGCAGCGGGAGATGCGCAAGAAATTGAAGAAGGAGGAGAAGGCGCAACGCAAGGCAGACCGGGACAGTGGCGATACAACCGAGGCGGGTGGCGACGCGGCTGAGAACTCCAGCGCAGGGGATGCTCCGGCGGCGTCGGAGGGCACTCCCACGTAGTCCTGCCCCCGGGCGGAGGAAGGCGATGATCGAGATTTACGCCGAGCCCGCGCGGCAGGTGCTGACGTTCAAGTTCAGCGGGCAGGTGTCGGCGGAGGAGATGCAAGCGAAGGTGGACGTTCTGCGGCGGGAACTGGCGCGGCTGGAGAGCGGGTTTGTGGCGTTCACGGACCTGACGGGGCTGGAGCGGATGGAGAATGAAGCGACGGATCAAATCGCGGCCTACATGGACCTGTGCACGGCGAAGGGCGTGGGGCGGATCGTGCGGCTGATCCCGAAGCCGGAGCGCGACATCGGCTTCGAGTTGCTGAGCGTTTTCCACCACGACAAAGGCATCCGCACCATCACGTGCTCGGATGTGGAGGATGCGCGGCGCGCGTTGGAGGATTGAGCGTGGGACGGGGTTGATAGCGGTTGACGCTGCGGCGGGGAGAAGGGAGCGTGCGGCGTTTCGTTCAGGACCACTCGTCTTTGTGGGCGAGCAGCGGGTCGCTGCCATTGTGAGGCGTTCGGAATCGGGCCGTCGCAATCCCCAAGGAAGACGACGAGATGGCCGCCCGGCCCGCTTCGGCGGAAGTGCCCCTCGTTTGTGTCATGATGAATCTCCTCGAAATCTGCCAGTGCGTGGAAGTGCCCCTGCCAGCCGGTGCCCCGGAGCTTTCCACGCCCATCACCGGCGCCTCGTCGATCGAGGATGCGGGACCGGGCGATGTGGTTTTTTTCGAGCATCCGAAATATCTGCGTGCGTTGCGGACGACGAAGGCGGGCGTGGCGCTCGTGCCGCTGGATTTCGCGGAGGAAGTGGCACCGGTGCTGGTGCGAGTGGCGCGTCCGTCGGTGGCGTTTGGCCGGCTGCTGGAGCGGTTGCGACCGGCTGAGGCGGCGAAGGTGAAACCGGGGATTCATCCGACGGCGGTGGTGGCGGAGGACGCGCAGATCGATCCGACGGCTTCGGTGCAGGCGCTGGCGGTGATCGAGAGCGGGGTGCGCATCGGGCCGCGCAGTGTGATCGGGGCGCAGGTTTTTGTGGGGCGCGATGCGCAGGTGGGCGCGGATTGCCTGCTGCATCCGCTGGTGATGGTGGCCGAAGGCAGTGTGCTCGGAGACCGGGTGATCATTCAGAGCGGGGCGGTGATCGGGAGCGATGGATTCGGCTTTCACTCGGGTGATGGCACGCATCGCAAGGTGCCGCAGATCGGCACGGTGCAGATCGACGACGACGTGGAGATCGGCGCGTGCACGACGATCGACCGGGCGCGCTTTGGCCGGACGTGGATTCAGGCCGGGACGAAGGTCGATAACCTCGTGCAGATCGCGCACAATGTGGTGATCGGGCCGCATTGCCTGATCGTGGCGCAGACGGGGATTTCCGGCAGCACGCGGCTGGGGCATCACGTGATCCTCGCGGGGCAGGTGGGCGTGGTGGGGCATGTGAACGTGGGGGACCATGTGCTGGTGACCGCAAAGGGCGGCATTACGAAGGACACGCCGCCGGGGCAGCAGTTGATGGGGTCGTTCGGCCTGCCGCGGAAGGAGGCGACGGAGCTGGTCGCGCATTACCGTCGTCTGCCGAAGACGGTGGCAAAGCTGAAGGCGCTGGAGGCGGAGGTGGCGGCGCTGCGAAAGAAGATCGAAGGGGAACTGGCCGAGACGGGTGAAGCCGCGGAGTAAGTCTGGCGGCGTCGTGAGCGGGTGCCGGCGCTCCATGAGGGTGGCGTGTCAGGAAAGCGCGGGCGGGACTTGTCGGCGTCGTGAGGCTGCGGAATGATGCGCCCCTTTCAATGATCGCGCCGCAGGAAGCTGTTGGGACTGATTTCGTCGAGCGCGTCCGGGCCATGTTTGCGCCGGACGGGCTGATGTCGCGTGCGCGGGAGTTTGAATACCGGCCGGAGCAGCAGGACATGGCGGGGGAAGTGGCGGCGGCCTTGAACGAGGAGCGGCATCTCGTGGTGGAGGCGGGGACCGGGGTAGGGAAGTCGCTGGCGTATCTCATCCCGGCGGTGTTGTGGGCGCACGAGCAGAAAAAAAAGGCGGTGATTTCCACCTACACGATCAATCTGCAGGAGCAGCTCGTGAACAAGGACATCCCGATCGTGCGCAAGCTGCTGGGGATCGAGTTCGACGCGATGCTGTGGAAGGGACGGCAGAATTTCGTGTGTCCGGCGCGGCTGGAACGAGCCATCGCGCAGAGCAAGGACCTGTTCACCACAACGGAGGCGTCGGAGCTGGAGCGGATTTATCAATGGGCGCAGACGACGAGCGATGGGTCTCTGTCGGATTTTTCCGTCGAGCCGGATTCGCACGTGTGGGCGCAGGTGTGCAGCGAGCCGCACGTGTGCACGACGAAGACGTGCGGGACGAATCCGCGCTGTTTTTACCAGGTCGCGCGCAAGCGGCTGCTCACGGCGGATGTGGTGGTGCTCAATCACACGCTGTTTTTCATGGCGCTGGGCGGAGTGCCGGAGGCGGAAGAGAACGAGGAGGGATATCTCTTCGCGAACGATTTTGTGATCTTCGACGAAGCACATACGGTGGAGCAGGTGGCAGCGCGGCAGATCGGGCTTTCGGTGTCGCAATATGGGCTGCGGTATGCGCTCCAGCGGCTCTACAATCCGAAGACGACCAAGGGGGTGATGCAGGTGCTCCGGCGGCCGGATGGGGTGCGGGAGGTGAGTGGGCTGTTGGAAAAGGTGGATCAATTCTTCGACGGCGTGGGCACAAAGATGGAGGAAGTGCGCGGGGCGGGGTCGCCGAAACAAGGGCGCGAACTGCGGGTGCGCACACCGGATTTCGTGGAGGACACGCTGTCGCTACCGCTGGCGGAGTTGCAGAAGCACATCGTGGATCTGGTGCGCGAGATGGAGGACGTGCCGGCAAAGGCGGAGTTGCAGGATCTCGGGCGGCGGATTCGCGATGCGCGCCTGGCGCTGGGGCAATTCCTCAAACAGGAAGCTGAGGAGCACGTCTATTGGGTCGAAAAGTCGGGGAAAACGGCGCAGCACCACACGCTCTGCGCGTCGCCGGTGGATGTGGCGGGGCATCTGCACGCGCTGCTTTTCCGCGAGCACCACACGTGCGTCATGACAAGCGCGACGTTGTCGGTAGCGGGTGCGGAATCGACGACCGGCGCGAAGGGGATGGATTATTTCATGCGCCGCGTGGGGGCGCATGCGATCCCGGCGCGGCAGATCGGGAGCCCGTTCGATTACGAGCGGCAGATGAAGCTTTTCATCACGCGGAAGATGCCCGATCCGCGCGAAGCGGGTTACGAAAAAGCGCTCGCTGCCGAAGTGGAGCGCTGGGTGGAGCAGACGCAAGGGAGAGCGTTCGTGCTGTTCACCAGCTACAAGATGTTGAGCGCGCTGGCGGCGGAAATGCGCGAGCGCCTCGACGATCTCGACTACAAATTACTCGTGCAAGGCGAGGGGATGCCGCGGCAACGCATGATCGCAGAATTCAAAAAAAACGAGCGCCACGTGTTGTTCGGCACGGAGAGCTTTTGGAGCGGCGTGGATGTGCCCGGTGCGGCGCTCAGCAATGTGATCATCACGCGTCTGCCCTTTGCGGTGCCGGATCATCCGCTGGTGGAGGCGAAACTCGAGCAGATCGAGGCGCGCGGGGGCGATGCGTTTGGAGAATACTCGTTGCCCGAGGCGATTCTCCGTCTGCGCCAGGGCGTGGGGCGTTTGATTCGGACAAAACAGGACAGCGGAATCGTGGTGATTCTCGATCCGCGTGTCCTGACGAAAGGCTACGGGCGCGCTTTTCTCAATTCGCTGCCGAAATGCCCGGTGGAAGTGATCTGAATGGCGAAAAAAAGTGGAAAAATTTCGCCGCCCCTGTCGCATTTCGCACACTTGAGTCGGTTCCAACTCTCTGAAATGAAGGAGGTTCAAAACTTTTTTTGCCATATTTTGAACGTTTTTTGGGGAAGTGAAAAAAAGTTTGCCGCCCGGCAGACCAGTTGCTAAACCCGCCGACGCCGAAACCGGCAACCAATCGAATCAACCAACCAAAATAGAAACCAAACAATGACCAAGACCAACATTGCCAAGTTCTGCATTCTGACCGCCGGGATCCTCTCGCTCCCCGTGGCCAGCTACGCGGGCAAGGAAATGAAAGAACCGAAGGAAGTCATCGAGAAGTGCAAGGAAAGCTGCATCACCGGTGACCTCGGCGTGAATGTCGTGAGCCAGTATGTGAGCCGCGGCGTGATCTTCGAGAACCAGGGCGGCATCATCCAGCCCTACGCTGACCTCTACTTCAAGCTCTTCGAGGGCGAAGGCTTCGTGAACAAGGTGAGCCTGAACCTCGGCATCTGGAACTCGTTCCACAGCCGCAAGACCGACGCCGGTCTTTACGAAGGCAAGCCTTTCGGTTCGTCGACCCAATACAACAGCAGCACCCGCGGCTGGTATGAGTTCGACTTCACCGCTGGCGTGAGCATCACCTTCGCCAAGAACTTCACCCTGACGCCCAGCTACTACACGTTCCTGAGCCCGAACGACGGTTTCTCGACCTTCCAAGGCCTGAACACGAAGCTAGCGTATGACGACACCGACCTCCTCGGCGCGTTCGCCCTGCACCCGTATGTGCAGGTGTTGTTCGAGCTGGAGAACAAGGCCGGCACTGGCGCCAACGAAGGCGTCTATTATGAAGTCGGTATCGCCCCGAGCGCCCCGGTCGGCCCGGTCACCTTGACCTTCCCGATCACGGCTGGCTTCGGCTCGCATGACTTCTATGGTGCGGTGCACAACGGCGCGCTCGAGAACGAAGGCTTCGGCTTCTTCTCGGCTGGCGTGACGGCGAGCTACCCGCTCAAGTTCATCCCTGAGTGCTACGGCACCTGGACCGTGAACGCGGGCTACACCTACTACCTGCTGGGCGACGGCACCCAGGACTTCAACACGAAGTCCCGCGGTGGCGAAGTCCGCGACGGCAACGAGAGCGAGCATGTCTTCTCGGGTGGCCTGATGGTGGCGTTCTAAGGAGCGCAAGTTCTGGATTTACGCGGCTCCTCCGGTCGAATGGGACCGGAGGAGTCCGCGGAACCCGGCGAGGTTCCAAAAGCGGTCTGAGTTCTTTTCGGCTCACAACCCGGTCTGGTCGGCGCTTTCTCCCACACCACTCGCGCTGTCCGACCTCCCCTGTTTGGTGCGGTTCCTCGGAACCTCAAGGCTTCAACGGCTTCAACATCCACCACACCAAACATCATGAAACTCCGTAAATTCCTCGCGTCTGCATCACTCGCAGGCGCCAGTCTCCTCCTCCCGGCCATGGCCGGAGCTGCCGACACCGTCAAAGTCGGCGTGTTGCATTCGCTCAGCGGCACGATGGCGATCAGCGAGACGTCGCTCCGCGACATCCTGCTTTTCACCTTCGACGAAATCAACGCCAAGGGTGGCGTCATGGGCAAGAAGATCGAGCCCGTCGTCGTCGATGGGGCGTCGAACTGGCCGCTCTTTGCCGAAAAAGCGAAGCAACTCCTCGAACAGGACAAGTGCGCGGTCGTCTTCGGCTGCTGGACCTCGGTCTCGCGCAAATCGGTGCTGCCGGTCTTCGAGAAAAACAACGGCCTGCTCTTCTACCCGGTGCAATACGAAGGTGAAGAAGAGTCGCAGAACGTCTTCTACACCGCGGAGGCGGTCAACCAGCAGGCGACCCCGGCGGTCGATTATTACCTCGCACAGGGTAAGAAGAAATTCTATCTGCTCGGCAGCGACTACGTCTATCCGCAGACCACGAACCTCGTGCTCCTCGAGTATCTCCTGAGCAAGGGCGTGCCGCTCGAAAACATCGGCGGCGGGTTCAAGAAGGACGAATCCGGCAAGATCATCTCGGCCGGCAAATACACGCCCTTCGGCCACACCGACTACCAGCAGATCGTGGCGGAGATCAAGCAGTTCGCCGCCGGCGGCAAGGCTTGCGTCATCAACACGCTCAACGGCGACACCAACGTGCCGTTCTTCAAGGAATACGCCGCGGCCGGTCTGACGGCGGAGTCGTGCCCGGTGTGCTCGTTCTCCATCTCGGAAGATGAATTCCGCGGCCTGCCCGCGAAACAACTCGTCGGCCAGCTCGGTTGCTGGACCTACTTCCAGTCGATCAAGTCGAAGGCGAACACCAAGTTCATCACCGACTTCAAATCCTGGCTGAAGAAGACCGATGTGCCCGGCATCGTGAAGGAAGGCCGCGTGACCTGCTCGCCGATGGTGCTCAGCTACGACGGTGTATACCTCTGGAAAGCCGCGGTCGAGAAGGCCAAGAGCTTCGAGGTCGATGAAGTCCGCAAGGCGCTCCAGGGCGGCATCAGCTTCGAGGGCCCGGGTGGCAAGGTGACGACGCAGAAGAACATGCATCTCACCAAGAACGTCTATATCGGCGAGACGAAGGCCGACGGTCAGTTCAAGATCCTCAAGACCTACGACGGGGTCGTGGGTGAGCCTTGGTTGAAGGGCAAGTTCAAGGCCAAGGAAACCGCCGCCAAGTAAACCCGCCATCGGAACCAATTCATTCAGGGGCGGGGTCCCATTCCCCGCCCCTTTGATTTTTTGCTGCTTATGAACTGCCAGGACGCCAGGACACCGAAGTTGAAAGCTGCGCTCATTCTCTTTCTCCTCCTTGGTGTCCTGGCGCCCGGGCGGTTCACTTTCGCGGCCGACACCCCGAGGCAGGTCATCGCCAAGGCACTGGTGACCGAGGAAGTGCCCGAGCAGGCGAAGCTCGTTTCCTCGCTCGCTGGCCAGACCGACCCGGTCATCCCCGAACTACTCACCAAGTGGAAGGAGAGCGAAATTTATATTTACGAACCAACTGAGCCCGCTGGCCCGAAGGTCGCGGTGCTGCTGACTGGCGCGAAGGACGCGGACGACAGGTTTGCCGCCATCCGGGTCGATACCGGCGAACCACTCAAGGACAAGGATGGCACCCCGATGCGCCTCACGACGGACGAAGCGAGCAGCGCGGACACCGACGCCGATGTGCGACTCGCCATGAAGAAGGTGCTCGACCTGATCGCCGTCACCGATCCTGATCCCGCGAAACGTCTAAAGGTTGTCGAGCAGATGGGGCTCGATCAGGATGTCGAAAAGCTGCCGGCACTCGAAGTCCGCGTGAAGGTGGAGACCGATGCCAGGGTTCAGCGCGCGCTGAGGGAAGCCATGGCTCTGCTCGAATTGAAGTCCGAGGACGCGGAAAAACAGATCGCCGCTACAAAAACACTGGCCGAGCTCGGCTCGATCCCCGCGCAGGATGCGCTGAAGACGCTCGCTCGTGAAAACGCGGAAACGAAGCCTGCCGTCGCCGCCGCCGCCAACGCCGCACTCGCGAAAATCGCGGCTCATCTCAAACTCGTGAACACCTACGGGACTGTTTTCCGTGGCCTTTCGCTTGGTAGCGTGCTGCTCGTTGTTGCGATCGGCCTTGCTATCACGTTCGGTCTGATGGGCGTCATCAATATGGCCCATGGTGAACTGATCGCAGTCGGCGCTTACACGACTTACGTCGTGCAAAATATCTTCGGTCCCGGCCTCGCGCTCTCACCCTTTGGCCTGAAAATTCAGATTCCGGGTTTCGGCGCGACTGGTGCCGCTTACGATGCTTATTTCATCGCCGCGCTACCGCTGAGTTTCATGACGGCTGCGCTGGTCGGTCTCGCGCTGGAGCGCAGCGTCATTCAATTTCTCTACCGCCGCCCGCTCGAGTCGCTCCTCGCCACATGGGGCGTTTCCCTGCTCATGCAGCAGTTCCTTCGACTCACTTTCGGCGCGAACAACGTCCAGGTGGACAGTCCGCATTGGCTGAGCGGCAACTGGACGGTTTACGACGTGATCTTTGGCTGGAACCGCGTGTTCGTCATTTGTTTCGCCATCGCAATTATCGTTGGCACTTACCTTCTCCTCACGAAAACGTCGTTTGGCCTTCTCATCCGCGCCGTCACCCAAAACCGTGCCATGGCCTCGTGCATGGGCGTGCGCACCACCCGCGTGAACATGCTGACTTTCGCTTTCGGCAGTGGTCTGGCCGGGCTCGCCGGTGCCTTCCTCTCTCAACTTGGCAACGTCGGCCCAGGCATGGGGCAGGAACACATCGTCGGCGCGTTCATGACCGTCGTCGTGGGCGGCGTCGGCAGCATCTTCGGCACGGTCATCAGTGCACTCGGCATTGGGGTGGTGGATCAGTCGCTTCAGCAGATCCTCGGCAACCCGGTGCTCGGCAAAATCCTCGTGCTCGGCGCGATCATCCTCTTCCTCCAGTGGAAACCGGCCGGCCTCTTCGTCACGAAATCGCGCTCACTCGAAGGCTGATGATTCCTAAACCACCGCCCACGCCCAAGGAGATCCTCGCCCGTCTGGAACTATTCCTGATCGGGCTCGGGGCTATCGTTCTCGTTTTCATCCTGCCGATGCTCAATGTCACGGGCGATATCAGCAACTTCACGCTGAATCTCTGGGGCAAATATTTGAGCTACGGCATCCTCGCCATCAGCGTCGATCTGCTCTGGGGCTACACCGGACTGCTTTCGCTGGGCCAGGCGCTCTTTTTCAGCCTCGGAGGATACATGATGGGCATGTATCTCATGCGCATGATTGGCGACCTCGGCCAATATCATAAGCCAATGCCGGACTTTCTTGTCTTCCTTGGCTGGACGGAGCTGCCGACGTTTTGGAAGCCATTCGATAACTTCCTCTTCGCTGGCATTATGATCGTGCTGCTGCCGGCGCTGATCGCGCTAGTCTTTGGCTATCTGGCTTTTCGCAGCCGCATCAAGGGCGTTTATTTTTCCATCCTCACGCAGGCGCTGACTTATGCCGCCGCGCTCATGTTTTTCCGCAACGACATGCTCATGGGAGGCAACAACGGATTCACCGATTTCAAATTCGTTCTCGGCTTCCCCTTGGTGGATGCGGAACACCCCGAGCGAGCGGTCGCAACGATGCGCGGACTCTACACCGCGACAGCCGTCTTCACGGTGGGCACCTTTTTGCTCTGTCGCTGGCTTACGAAAACGAAGTTCGGCCTCGTGCAGCGCGCGGTGCGCGACTCGGAAGTGCGGGTGCTTTTCTCCGGCTACGCCGCCGCGAATTACAAGCTGTTCGTTTTTGTGCTCTGCGCGATCCTGGCCGCCTTTGGGGGTGCGCTTTACGTCCCGCAGGTTGGCATCATCAATCCGAGCGAAATGCAGACCGACAAATCGCTCGAAGCCGTTGTCTGGTGCGCCGTGGGTGGTCGCGGCACACTGATCGGACCGCTGATCGGCGCGATTGGCGTCAATTCCTTGAAAAGCTGGGGAGTCGTCGAACATCGATATCAATTCCTCGGCCGGGAGTTTCACTGGGTGTCCGACTACTGGCTCATTTTTGAAGGTGTCCTCTTCATCCTTGTCGTGCTGTTCCTGCCCAAGGGTGTCGTCGGCATCCCGGGCATGATCGTCGGGTGGGTAAAAGGTATGTTGCCGAAACGCGAAACGCCGGATCAAAAGGCCGAGACGGAAGAAACTCTCACCGAAGAATCCATCGTGAAGACGGAGGCCCAGGCATGAGTCGGAAACCGATGCTCCTCGGCGCCGAAGGCGTGAACAAAAGTTTCAGCGGCTTTCAGGCAATCAAAGACCTGAACTTTTACCTCGAAGAAGGTGAGTTGCGCACCGTCATCGGTCCGAATGGCGCGGGCAAAACGACCTTCATGGACCTCATCACCGGTCGCACGAAACCTGATACGGGTTCGATCAAGTGGGAGGAGGAAACCGAGCTGACTCACCTCAGCGAATACGAAATCTTCCGCCTCGGCATCGGACGCAAATTCCAGACGCCGACGGTTTATACCGATCACACCGTGTTCGAAAACCTGGTGCTGAGTCTGGAAGGAAATCGCGGCGTCTTCGCCAGTATCTTCGGCAAGCTGAGCCGCCTCGAACGAGCGCGCATCTTCGAGATTCTGGAGATCATCAATTTGGTCGAAAAAGCGGAGTGGAAAGCCGGCGCCCTTGCGCATGGCCAGAAACAGTGGCTCGAAATCGGCATGCTCCTCGCGCAGAACGCGAAACTGCTCCTCGTCGATGAACCCGCCGCGGGCATGACCGACGAAGAGACGCACAAGACGGGCGAACTGCTGCTCAGCCTCGCCGGAGAACACACCATCGTCGTCATCGAGCACGACATGGTTTTTGTTCGGCAGATCGCCGCGGGGCGCAAAGTGACGGTGTTACACCAGGGCTCGGTCCTGTGCGAGGGGTCCGTCGATGAAGTGCAAAACAACGAACGCGTGCTCGATGTTTATCTCGGCCGCAAAAAACGACACGACTGATGCTCTACGTCGAACGCATTGAAGCCAGCATCGGCGGTTCGCGCATTCTGCGCGGCGTCGAGTTCACCGTCCCGCGCAACAAGGTTTTCTGCCTCATGGGACGCAATGGGGTGGGGAAGACTTCCACGCTAAAGAGCATCGTGGGGCTGCTCAAGACGGGCAGCGGCACAATCTATCTTGACGGAGTGAACATCACGCGCTGGTCTCCCGAGGAACGAGCTCGCGCGGGGATCGGTTACGTCCCGCAGGGGCGCGACATCTTCCCGTTTCTCACTGTGGAGGAGAATCTGCTCATCGGAGCGGTCGCGCAGAAAAAGAAGCTCAATGGCCAGCTCGATCGCGTGTTCGAGCTGTTTCCGATCATCAAGGAATTCCTGCCGCGCAAGGGCGGCATGTTGTCCGGCGGGCAGCAGCAGCAGCTCGCCATCGGCCGTGCTTTGCTGACCGAACCCAAGGTGCTTATTCTCGACGAGCCGACCGAAGGCATTCAGCCCAACATCATCGACCAGATCGGCGAAGCGATCAAATTGCTGCGCGGCGAAGGCAAGATGAGTATCCTGCTCGTCGAGCAATATCTCGATTTCTGCAAAGAACTCGCCGACGACTTTGCCATCCTCAACCGCGGTGCCGTCGTGTGTGGCGGACCGGTCGCGGCGTTGACGGACGAAGTGGTGAAGGAACATCTGACGGTGTGACGCCGATGGGCGCTTGCCAGCCGTGAGCCGCCCAGCCTTCGAGTCAAAAGTGCCTCTCGGCTGGCCGATAATCGCTGCCGCCGTGGTCGGGTTGCTGATTTCACTGGCAGCGGCGCAGGTTTTCCGTCGGTCGGAAATGCGCGGAATGAAAGAAGAGGTCCGGCAACTGGCGCAGGACCGGGCGGAGTTGCTGCGCGGCCAGATGCTTCGTTCCATGGAAGTGCTGCACGCCATCGCGTCGCTCTACGACGCGGACCCCGAGATTTCGCGCGCCGAGTTTCGCCTCTTCGTGAACGGCGCACTGGCCCGGCAGCCGGAATTGCAGGCGCTGGCGTGGGACCCGCGGGTGCCGGCCGCCGACCGCGAACAGTGGGAAAGTCGGGCGCGGAGTGAAGGATTCACCGAGTTTCATTTCACCGAGCAGCGGATGGATGGTGCGATAGTTCCGGCCGCGAACCGGCCCGAATATTTTCCAGTCTTCTTTCTCGAGAGCCTGCAGCGAAATGCGGCGGCGTTAGGTTTCGATGTGGCCTCGGAAGCACGTCGGCGCCAGGCGTTGGAGCAGGCGCGCGATACCGGCCAGCCGGTGGCAACGCCGCCCTTGCGCCTCGCCCAGGAACCCGGGTCGCAGCGAGGGTTTCTCGTCTTCGAGCCGATCTATGCGGGCGAACCGCAGGGCATCGAGGCGCGCCGCAACACTTTGCGGGGTTTCGCCGTGGCGGTCTTTCGGCTCGGCGATCTCGTGGAGAAATCGCTCGGTTCGACTCCGCGCAACGGAGTCGCCTTATCACTCGTGGATGATTCGGAAACGAGTCCGCTTTATCGGCAGGAAGGCGAGCGCGCGGGTGAGTTGCCTGCGTGGGATACCTCGCTCGATGTGGCCGGCCGGCACTGGACGTTGCGCTTTGAGCCCACCGGCGAATTTCGCAGTCTGCGCGGTTCGTCACCGGCATCGCTCGTGCTGATGGCGGGGTTGGTCACGACGGGCGTCACGACGGCGTATGTCGGGAGCCGCTCACGCCGGGCGGCGGAAAATCGACGGGCTCACGCGGCTCTGCTCGCGGAAGTCGAAGTGCGAAAGAAGGCGGAAGCGGCGGCCGAATCCGCCAATCGGGCCAAGTCGGAGTTCCTCGCGAATATGAGCCACGAGATTCGCACGCCGATGAATGCGATTCTCGGCTACGCGCAGATTCTCTCGCGCGACGGGGCGCTGCATCCTTTTCAGCGCGATGCCATCGCGACCATCCGCAGCAGCGGCGATCATCTCCTGCGCCTCATCGAGGAGATTCTCGATCTTTCCAAGATCGATGCGGGCCGGATGGAGCTACGGCCGACCGATTTCGACCTCGCTGCCCTCGTCCGCGAACTCACCGCCATGTTTCAGCAGCGTTGTGAGGAAAAGCAGCTCGGCTTGCGCGTGACCGATTTCGACGCATCGGTGCCGTGCTGGGTGCGCGGGGATGAAAACAAGCTCCGGCAGGTGCTGATCAATCTTCTCGGAAATGCGGTGAAGTTTACGGAACGGGGGCATATCGCTCTTCGCGTAGTTCGATTGGAAAACGACGACTGGCAGTTTGAAGTGACGGATACAGGCATCGGCATTGCGCCCGAGGTGCAGCGTATGATCTTCGAGCCGTTTCAGCAGGGACCCGCGTTGCGGCGGCAGGGGGGAACCGGTCTGGGGCTTACGATTGCGCGGCGACAGGTCGAACTGATGGGGGGCGAACTCGGACTCGAATCGGCGAGTGGGGAGGGCGCGCGATTCTACTTCACCACCATGCTGCCGATGGTGAAGGTGCGCGCAGAAGCGGCGCGCGCGATTCGCGAGGTGGATCGGTTGGTGGAAGGATTTCGGGTTCGTGCGCTGGTGGTGGACGACATCGAGGAAAATCGCGCGGTGCTTGCGATCATGCTGAAAGCCGTCGGTTGCGAAGTGGTGCTCGCAGAGCACGGGCGCCAGGCCCTCGAAGCCGTGCGGGTTTCGCGACCGGATATCGTGTTTCTTGATATGCGTCTGCCCGAGATCGACGGTCCCGAGGCGGCCCGCCGCATCGTGGAAGAGTATGGCGCGAGCGGCGTGAAAATCGTGGCTACCTCGGCTTCGGCCCTCGCCCACGAACGGGATCAATATCTCAAGGCGGGCTGTGACGATTTCGTCGCGAAGCCATTCCGCGCCGAACGCATCTATGATTGCCTGCGGCATCTGCTCGGAGTCGAGTTTGTCTATCAAGCGGTGGAGGAAAATGAGGTTCCCGCGGAGACGATCGACCTGCGGCAGGTGACCCTGCCGGAAGATCTGGCCCAACGCTTGAGCGTGGCAGCCGAGTTGCACAGCGCCACAGTGTTGAAAGCCTGCCTGCTCGAAGTGGAGCAGCTCGGCCCGGCGGGCGCTCGCCTCGCGCAGCATCTCCGCGGATTCCTCGCCAGTTACGATATGGAAACCATCCAACGCATCCTTGCGCAGATTCCCGTCGCACACCCACTCATCTCCGCCGCGTGAGTGCTTCCCGCATCCTGATCGTCGATGACACGCCCGCGAATGTGACGCTGTTGAGCGACGCGCTCGAACCGCGCGGCTACGAGCTTTTCATCGCGGCGAATGGCGAGAGTGCCTTGAAAGTGGCGGCGCGCGCGAAGCCCGATCTCATCCTGCTCGATGTGATGATGACGGGCGTGGATGGATTCACGGTGTGCGAGCGGCTGAAGGCCGATCCCATCCTGCGCGAAGTGCCGGTGATTTTCCTCACGGCGAAACACGATTCGGCAAGCGTGCTGCGAGGCTTCCGAGCCGGGGCGGTGGACTATGTTTTCAAGCCGTTCCAGATCGAGGAAGTGCTCACCCGTGTGGCGACTCATTTGCGGATCAGCCAGCTCACCCGCGAACTGCAGGCGCGCAATCGCGAACTGGAAGCGGAGATGGGCCGGCGGCGCAAGGCGGAGGAGCGGCTCTCGACGCTTACGGCAAGGGAGGCGCAGCGCTGGGGCGTGGCGGGGTTCATCGGGCAGAGCCCGCACTTGCAGCGGATTCTCGCGGACATCGAGCGCCTGCAGCAGTTCGGCAAAACGACGGTGCTGATCACGGGTGAGAGCGGCACGGGAAAGGAACTGGTCGCGCGAGCGCTGCATCATCATAGTCCGCGGGCCAGCGGACCGTTCGTGGCGGTGAATTGCGTCGCGGTGCCAGGCGAACTCGCCGAGTCGCTTTTCTTCGGTCATCTCAAAGGTTCTTTCACCGGCGCGACCTCGGATCGGAAAGGCTACTTCGAACTGGCGGATGGGGGGACGCTCTTTCTCGACGAGATCGGTGACATGCCGTTGACGCTCCAGGCGAAACTGCTGCGGGTGCTCGAAGATGGCGAGGTGACGCCGGTGGGCTCGACGAATTCCCGGCCCGTCGATGTGCGAGTCGTGGCGGCGACGAATGCGGATGTGACGGGGAAAATCGCGGACGGGAGTTTCCGGCAGGATTTGTATTTCCGTCTCGCACGTTATGCGCTGCAACTTCCGCCGCTGCGCGAGCGCTCCGAAGATGTGCCGCTGCTCGCCTCGCATTTTCTCTCGATCTTCGCGACGGAGATGGGCCGCACGCCGCCCGCGCTCACGCGCGAAGCGAAGCATGCGCTTTCTTCGCACGCGTGGCCCGGCAATGTGCGCGAGCTCAAGAACGTGATGGAGCGCGCGCTGATCATGAGTGGGGGAGCGGCGATCGGAGTGGAGCACCTGCAGTTGATGCCGGCGGCGCGGGGAGAACCGGCGAAGTTTCTGCCTGCGGCGGGCGATCTGCCGCTCAATCTCGAACGCGCCGAGCAGGCTCTCATCCAGCGTGCGCTCGAAGAGAGCGGGGGAAATGTGGCGGAAGCGGCGCGCAAACTCGGCGTGAATCGCAGTCGGATCTATCGCCGCTTTCCGCAGCAGGCAGAGTCGTAGCGCGGCGTTGTTGCAAACGTCGCGCGGTGCAACAGGCGCGACGTGGAAAGCGGGAGGCAAACTCGGGTGAGGGCGGTGCAACCCGCATGAAATCAGCGTCTTGGGACTCTGTGCGGGGTGTGGCATTGCGGCAGCTAAGCGACGCGCGCGTGATTCATACCAAACCAAACCAAGCTGCCCATTCACACTGCATGAACTTCCTCGCACGACACACCGCGCCGCTCGCCGCCGCGCTCGCACTCACTCTCCCGGCTTCCGCCGGAGACCTCAGCAAGGAGATGAAAAAGCCCGCCGACGAAGCGATCGGCGCGAAAGTAAACCTGCTGCTCAATGTCGAGTTTGCAGACAAATACGTGACGCCACGCGGCCAGGTCGTGCGCGACAACGGCCTCACCATCCAGCCGCTGCTGCTCGCCTTTCTCACGCTCTACCAGAGCGACACTTCGCTCATCAGCAGCTTCAAATTTGTCGGCGGGGTGTGGAACGACTTTGGCACGAGCGGCGTCTCGAAACACGCGCCGTTCGGCAGTGAGCCGAAAACGCACTACACGGAAATCGATCCGATCCTCGGCGTATCGATCGGGTTCGGCAAACTCGCCACGCTGAGCGTAACCTATACTTCGTTCGTCGAACAGATTCTCGATATCGACACCTCGCATCATCTCGAGACGAAGGTGGAGATCGACGACTCATCGTTCCTCGGGCCGTTTGCGTTGCACCCATATTTTCTATTCTGGAAAGAACTCGACGGCAAATCGACGGCGGCGCAGGTGCCGTTTACCGTGTTCGGACCTTCGCCATTCACGGGCGCGAAAGAGGCGCCGGGTGAAGGTTACTATTTCGAAATCGGCGTGGCCCCGGGTTATACGTTCAAATCACTCGGCGATCTTAAGATTGAAGCACCCTGCCGGATCCTGCTGCCGAGCGATGACTTCTACGGGAACTGGTATGCCGATCACGACACGGTGGGCCTCTACGAACTGGGCGTGAAGGTTTCCTATCCGCTCAAGTTTATGCCGAAGGGTTACGGCTTCTGGAGCATTCACGCGGGCTACAAATACATGGCCTTCGTGGACGACAACCTGAAGGGCATGAATCAGTTCAATGCGCCGGGTAAATCGACCGACGAGATTCATCAGGTTTACGGCGGTATTTCGGTGTTTTTCTAGAAGTTGGTTGTGCCGCTGCGACCGCGCGCGTCCGAGTTGAAGGACGCGCGCGGCGCGGCGGTTTTCTCCGTTCATCGCTTTCAAATTTCATCAATGACCACTCGCACTGTTGCAGCCGATCCATATCCTTGGCCTTATAATGGCGATCTTCGCCCGGAGAACACCGTCTTCCTTGTCATCGATATGCAAACGGATTTCTGCGGTCCGGGTGGTTACGTGGATAAGATGGGCTACGATCTTTCGCTCACACGCGCACCGATTGAGCCGATCAAACGGGTCTTCGAGGCAACCCGTGCGCTGGGGTATCACATTTTCCACACGCGCGAAGGGCATCGTCCCGATCTGGCCGATCTCCCCGCGAACAAGCTCTGGCGTTCGCAGCGCATCGGCGCGGGCATCGGTGATCCGGGGCCGTGCGGCCGCATTCTCACACGCGGCGAGGCCGGCTGGGACATCATCCCTGAACTCGCGCCGCTGCCGGGTGAGCCGATCATCGACAAACCGGGCAAGGGTTCGTTCTACGCGACCGATCTCGACATGCTGCTGCGCCGGCGCGGCATTCAAAACATCGTGCTCGCGGGGATCACCACCGACGTGTGCGTGCATACGACGATGCGCGAGGCGAACGATCGCGGCTACGAATGCCTCATGCTCGAAGACTGCACCGGCGCCACGGATTACGGTAACTATCTGGCCGCATTGAAGATGATCAAAATGCAGGGTGGAGTCTTTGGTGCGGTGGCGGACTCGACGAAATTCATCGAGGCGATTCGTTGAGCGGTCCGGTGGGGCAGGGGAGAATGCGCGGCGATTTTTTTGCGCGGAAAGTCGTGCACCGTTGCGCTGCCGTTTGCTAGTCCCTGCCGCGTGGACTCTGCACCCATTTCCGATTCCCTCTCGCTCCCGACGTATTTGCGTCTGGAGTTGAAGAACCTTTTCAACATCGCCGAGTGGCAGCACGAGATTGTTTGGGAACCGTTCCGGGATGGGATCGATATTCATCGGCTCTACGGGAACCACATCCATGGGGAAGGCGGGGCCGCGTTGTTGCGATTCCGGCAGGCAGGCGAGGTGCCCCTGCACGAGCACTCCGGCTACGAGCACCTCATCGTTCTCGCCGGCGCCCAGCGCGATCAGAATGGAACCATCGAGGCGGGAACATTGGTGGTGAATCCGCCGGGCTCGGCTCATCGGGTGAAGAGCGATGCCGGGTGTATCGTGCTGGCGATCTACGCAAAGCCAGTGCGGTTTTTGGAAGAGACCAGATAGCTTTATGGGTGAGAGTCGTCGTCCGGGTTCGTCGAACCCCGGGAGGGGACTGGCTATTTGAGTCATCACGAACGCCACAGGGCTGCTGCCTGAAAAGGAGCATAAATGAGGATGATATCTGAAGCAGTCGGCTGTTCCGGCTTGGCCGGAAAGGAGCCCCAGACCTTTCTTTTCCCCCAAGCCTACAAAAAAGTAACTGGTGCCCCTTGCGCGATGCACGAAGATGCGGATACTGGTTCTGATAAATTTTTACTCACCCCGCTTTCACGGTGAACTCTCCCTCTTTTAAATCCGTCATAATTGCCCTCTGCTCGGTCGCAGCGGGGGGGATGGGATGGGCCGCGGCGCCGGTCATCGATCCTCCGATCCCAGCCACCGGGGAGCCCGCCAAGGTCGCTCCCTTGATTCCAGTGGGGAAGACGTTGCTCTTCCCCATTACCGCCACCGACGCCGACGGGGACCCGATTTCCTACACGGTTTCGAGCTCGAACCCGAACATCATGGTTCGGGCGAAAACGGGCAATCCGAAGCTGATCATGAATATCAGCCACGGAGACGGCGGGGCGGGCGATCCGCCTTACACGGGCACCATGGAGTTCATGCTGTTCCGGGATTGGCTACCGGTCAGTTCGGGCTTCATCGCGGGGTTCGCGCAGTCGGGTTTTTACGATAATGTGGCCTTCCACCGGCTCCTCGACCTGGGTGGTGGTATCGGCACGACCGGCTACATTTTCCAAGGGGGCGATCCGCTTAGCATCACTTATGGCGGCGATGAGTCGCAGCACGTCGGCTCCGGTGGTCCGGGCATGACGGGGAATCCGCCGGATTCGACCACGGCGTGGAAATTTCAAAACGAGTTCTTCCGTGGGACGATCTTCTCGGGACGTGGGCAGCTCGCCATGGCGAACTCGGGCACGAATATCCAAGGCTACACCGTCGTGGGGCAACAGCTCGTGGTGTATGATTACCTCGACTCGAACGGCTCGCAGTTCTTCATCACGGATGGACAGCCGCGCCATCTCGACTTCAAGCATAACACCTTCGCCCAGCTCCTGCGCGGATGGGATGTGCTGCCGAAAATGAAAGCCACCAAGGTGTGGAGCAATGCCGCGTCGATCCCCTCGGGCAAGTCGGCGACCGCGCCGCAGCAGACGCTGAAGATCACCTCGACCTCGGTCGTTCCCGATGAAACCGACGCCGTGCTCGTCCTCAGCGCGAAGGCGCGTGGGACGGCAGTCATCACCGTGGTGGCGACGGACTCGACGGGGGCGAAGGCGAAAAAGACTTTCACGGTCGAAGCGGTGCGCGACACGTCGAATGGCGGGCCCATCATTCGCCGGATGGATGGCATTGCGACGCCGAAAGATCAGCCGACGGTCTTTGGTCTCGATGTGCTCGATCTCGAGTTCGACTACCTCCGTGTCGATCATAGCATGGTTCCGGTTTCCGCCGCGCAGTCGCCGAAAGGTTCGTTACTCGTGAGTTCGGGCACGGTGGCCCAGATGCTGCCCAACGCCGGGTATGTCGGGCTGAACAAGATGGGCTTCGACGTCTATCAATGGAGCGTGCGCGCGGGCGGCTTTCTCGGCCTGCCGGTCGTCTCGGGCCAGAGCAAGAGCCCGAGCGATGCCACCGTGGCCTACGTTGCCACGGGAGATTCGACGGCGAGCGGTGAAGGAGTGAATGTCGATGCCTCGCCGACGGTGGCGCTCACCGATGTGGTGGTCGCCAAGCTGCACGACACCGATGTTGCCGGGAAGCCCGGTGATTTCACCGCGGCGGTGAACTGGGGCGATGGCACCGCTCGCTCCGTGGGCACGCTGGCGGTCGATACCGCGAGGCCAGGCTCCAATATCTACAAGGTCCTCGGCACTCACACTTACGCGAAGGAGGGAATCTACTCCATCGTCGTCGATTTCACGGGCAACAAAGGCATGATCACTTCGGCCCGCAGCACAGCGATCGTGACCGCCAAGGCGATTCGCGCGGCGGGCGGCGCGGTGGAGTTGAACACCGGTCGCGTGGTTAATCGCGTCATTGCCACGTTCACCGATACGGCTCCCGCCAAGGCAACCGGTTACACGGCACGCATCGACTGGGGCGACGGACGCTCTTCCGCTGGGGCGATCATCTACGATGCGTCGAGCGCGAAGTTCATCGTGAAGGGGACGCACGGCTACACCGATAGCGAGCCCTATGCGGTGAGCGTGCGGATTCACAAGAAAACCGACGGCGCGAATAAAGACAACGATGCGATTGCCTGGTCTGTGTTGCAGCCGGCCTTTGTAGTCGCACCGCACCTGCCGCCGTTCCCGCATCCGAAGCTCACCATTGCGTGGAATAGCGGCCCGACCAAGGCGATCAACGGTCTGCCCGGTTCGAACTATCAGGTCACCTACAATGGCGTTTTCGTCATCATCAATACCGGCAACCGGAACCTCGGCGCCTCGAAGCTGCGCTTCTGGCTTTCGGATGATCCGGTGCTGAATAAGACCGGCGCCGGCGCGGACCGGCAGGTGCTGGTCAACAAGCTGCCGGAGTTGAGCATCATTCCGTTCCCGGCCGGAGCGGGGGGTAGCGGGCAATTTGCCATCACCATGCCGAAAGGGCAGAGCACCGGTCGCAAGTATCTGCTGAGCGAAGCGGACTACAGCGACCCGATCGCCAACAACGACGGCACCGAGAAGTATATCGTGACGGGGCCGTTGCCGCCCACGGTGCTGGTGACGCCGACAGCTGGCTTGCAGACGACCGAGGCCGGCGGCACCGCTACCTTCACCGTTCAGCTCGATACCCCACCGGCGACCGGCACGTTTAACATCGCCAGCATCGTCGCGGGTAATCCGACGACCATCAACCTGGCCTCGGCTCACGGCATTACCTCCGGCACGCAGATCACCATCGCCGGCGTCACCGGCAGTGCGCCGAGCGATATCAACGGCAGCTACACCGCCACGGTGATCGATACCGATACAATTACGATTCCCGTCCCGACGACCACCGGCGGCACGGGCGGCACGATGAAGGTCGTGCCGATCGTGACGATTCCGCTGGAGAGCACGCTGGTGAGCGAAGGCACGCCGAGCACCGCCGTGACCATCGCGTCGATTACCACGGGTAATCCGGCCACGATCAATACGGCGGCCCCGCACGGGCTGGCGACGGGCGATCAGGTCGTCATCTCCGGGGTGACCGGCAACACGCCTGACATCACCGGAGCGGTGACGGCGACGGTGGTGGATGCAGACACCTTTACCATCGCTACCAACGTGACGGCGGCGGGCACGGGTGGGCGCGTCCAGAAAGCGAAGTCGCAGATCGTGTTCACCGCTCAGAATTACAACCAGCCGCAGACCGTGACGGTCACCGGCGTCGATGACAACGCGGACGACGGCGACAAAGCCTACCGCATTCAGTTGAAGGCGGCTGTGAGTGCCGACCCGCTCTACAATGGTTTCGTCGCGGGCGAAGTGGTGGTCATCAACAAAGACAACGATTGATCATGAACTGGTGGAAATCCCTCGCCACAGCCTTCGACCGCTCACCCCGGCGCGTCGTGCGAACTCCGTCGAGTCCCGGCGCCGCTCGCCTCATCGAGTGTGTGCTCGAGCCGCTCGAGTCTCGCATCGCCCCGGCCAATCTGCTCGATGCCCGCACCCTCGTTTACACCGACTTGGACGGCGACGAAGTGAAGATCGTCTTCAGCAAGGACGTCTTCCTCGGCACCGATACCGCGATGCTGGCGAAGGCGAACGAAGTCTTCAAATTCAACACCGGCACGGTGGCGCATGAAGTGGCCACGCAGCAGCAGCTTCAGCTCATGGATCTGACCAAGCTGCCGACAGTGCTGAACGTGGGCAGCATTGCCAATGGTGTGAGCGTGACGATCACCTCCACGACCCCGCAGGGTGGCAGCGGTGATGGTCTGGCCGATGTGGGTTTGATCAATGCCTCGGGCATCTCGCTCAACAAAGTGTCCGTCGATGGCGATCTCGGAAAGATCGTGGTCGGACGCACTTCGGCGAAGGTGGGGATCAGCAATCTCACCGTGGCATCCATGGGCACGAAAGGGACGGCGACGCAGATCCCCGTGCCGACGCCGACCGCGGAGAATCCTGCGCCCGACCTCATCAGCAGTGTGACGGGTGAGATCACCTCGCTGAACATCCTGGGCGATTTGCAGGAAGCGCGGTTCAAGGTGGTCGATGGCAAGGTGGGTTCGACCATCACGACTGCGGCGAACATCGGCAGCATTACCGTGGGTGGTTCGATCATTGGTCGCGCGGTCGTGGAGGCGGCGAGCGACAACACAGGTGTGATCGAGTGCGACCGCGCCATTGGTGTCGTGAAGATCGGCACGCCGGGCGCCACGCCCGGTGGCATCGTGGGCGGCGGTGGCGCCAATTCCGGTCGTCTCAGCGCAGGTGGTGGAATTACCAGCGTGACCATCGCCGGGGATCTGGCGGGTGGTGGCGGGGCGAATAGCGGCATGATCAATGCCTCGGGCAGTATCGGTTCCATCAGTATCGGAGACGACCTGGTGGGTGGAGCAGGGGACAGTTCGGGCCTCATCCGCACCTACGGGAATCTTACATCGTTGACCATTGGGGACGATATTCTTGCGGGCAAAGGAGCGGGCAGTGCGAACGTCAGCGTCCGCGTGGCGATTTCCAAATTTGCCGTGAAGGGCGATATCAACGGCGAACTCCCTGGCGCGGATCCGTCCGGCGCCGGTTCCGCAGGAATTTCCGCGAGTGGAATTATCGCTGGCAGTGTCTCCGGCAGCATCATCGGCGGCGAAGGCGATCACTCAGGGTTCGTCGAGAGCGATCGCAACATCGGCACGATCAAGGTCAAGACGGCGTTCACTCCCGAGAAGCTCACCGGGATTACCGTCGGCGGAAGTATCATCGGTGGAAGCGGGGCCGGCTCCGGCGCGATCACCGCGGATGGCGCCATTCGTCTGGCCAGCATAGGCGGCAGCATCAATGGCGGCGTTGGCGCACAGAGCGGTGTGGTGCACAGCGGCTTCCTTGGCACCCACGCCAACGGCGAGCTTCATTCCGTGATCGTGAAAGGCGCGCTCGTGGGCGGCGAAGGCGATAGTTCCGGGGCGCTGATCGCAGGGGGCTCAATCGGGACGGTCACGCTTGGCAGCATCACGGCCCCGAATGCCGATGCACTCAAGGGCGGACATGGCATGTTCAGTGGTTCGATTTCCGGTTTCGGGAAAATCGGTGCCGTCCGGATCACCGGCAATGTCCTCGGCGGAGAGGGCGCGCAAAGCGGGGCAATCATCGCCTACCAACAACCGACGGAACTCGGCGATCTGCCGGGAAATATCGGCACGATCACCATCAGTGGCGGGCTTACCGGGGGCGCCGGTGAGAAATCTGGGCGTATCGCGGCCGATGGCGTGCTCTCGATCCTGAAAGCCGGTTCGTGGACCGGCGGAACGGGTGCGGCCAGTGGCACGCTCGCTACGGGTCTTGGCTATTTTACCTCCGGCAATGCCGGCACTATCAGCATTCTCGGTGACATCTCCAAGGCAGCGGTCAATCCGGGCGCAGGCTCCGCGGAGTTCCTCATCGATGGCCGGTTGATTTCGCTCACGGTCGGTGACGACACGAGCGACGCAGCCATTCGGGTGTCGCAGGATATCGGCACGCTCACCTTCGTTGGCGATGTCTCCAATACCACGGTCACCGCGCAAGGCCGGGCGATTCAGGCCGCGACCTCCGACGTGACCATCGCGACGCTGATCGTTCGCGGGAACGTATCGAACTCCTCGTTCCTCGCCGGTTACGATCTCGCGGGCAACTCGGTGAATCCCGATGCGCAGATCGGCACGGTGAACGTGAAGGGGAACTGGACCGCATCCAATCTCGTCGCGGGTGTTTCGGCCGGCGCCGACACGGGTTTCGGCAATCCGCTGGATGTGAAAGCGCCGGGAGACGATGCTGCCCGCATCATCTCGAAAATTGCGAATGTCGTCATCGGCGGCGCCGTGAGCGGTGCGTCCGGTCAGAACTTCGGCTTCGTCGCGCAGATGGTGGCCAAGATGAAAGTCGGCACCACCACTTTCGCGCTGAACACCAAGGCCGACCTTCAGACCTTCGAAGTCGGCGGCACGGGCAGCGGGGTTAATATCCGCGAAGTCGCGCTGACCTGAGTTGCTTCCCCTGCAATTCGCTCGGTTGGGCTCGAACGCAGGTTATTGTGCGGAGAGATCCAAATGCCCCGACTGCTTCGGATCACCTGCCGCCGCACCGGCAGCGGGGGCGATAAAATAACCGCCGCCCGTCTGCGATTTTTGCAGCACTGCCCCGCTGAACGCGACCGACAGAGCCTGGCCGGGATGCGCGAATGAGCCGGTGATGATGCCGGTCTTCGTGAGCGAGAGTTTCAATCCCGTCGCCGGGGTGCTGGCCATCGCCGCGCCGAGATCGACCGCGACGCCGCTCGCCGGAATCGACAGCAGATTGCCGAGTTCACCGGGCAGGTTGCCGCTGGCGAGTTTGCAAAGTGCGTTCGCCCCACCGGTCGAGGGGGCATTGCCCAAGGTCGTCTGGCCGCTGATCGCCGACGCGATAAACCGCGACGCCGCGAAGTCGATCCCGATGCCGGTCAGCCAGCCGTCGCGATACGAAGTGGCCTTGGGGTTGATGGGACGAAACCACTGCATCTCGGCGTCCGCGTCGCTGTCGGCGAGGTTCTGGAAGGTGATGAGTCCTACGATGGCCCCCTTGCCCGTGTAGAGTCGGACAAAAAACGGAAGCTTGTTGTCGGCCGTGAGCGAATTCGCCGCCAGGAAGGGTGAGCCGTCCGCGAGTTTGCCGCTCAGTTTCACCGCGCCGGTGGATGAAATCTTGAACACTGCATAGCCGTCGCCCTGCGGGAAGTTCTCGGCGGGAATTCCTTGCCCCGCTGGAGTGAGGGCGCGGAAGAGCGACGTGTAGGAGCCTTTGTCGGTGGCGGGATCGAGCAGGGTCGTCGGCACGGGAATGAGCGGCGGGACCGGGTTCTTCTTGTTCGTGTAGATCAACTGACCGCCCTCCGCGTTGCCTACGGTGACGTTGGATTCGCGCAAGGTGCCGGTGAGTTGCCGCGAATAGGGAGCATCGACATCGAGGCTCAGCGCGAAGACAAGCGGTGGCAGATTCTTGCGCGCGATCGTCAGCGCCGTGGCGCCCGTCTTGCCGAAACGCGCCGTGCCGGCATTGCCAAACGAACCCATGAGCACAACGGGAAGCGGTCTTCCGCCGAGCGCCAGCGTGCCGGTGAAACGGCCTTTGGATGTCACCTTCAGCTTGAATGAGCCCGCGTGGAGCAGGGGAGTAGCCGAGGCGGCCGCGGGAGTAACGAGCCCGGTGTAGCTTCCCGCCACTTCCGGGCGCACCACGGTATAGTTGAACACCAGCTTGACCGGTTTCGCCGGGTTGCCGCCGTTATCGACGGACTTGATGATCACGACGTTGACGCCATTTTCGGGGATCACGTCGAGTTGCCAGGTGTAGGGCTTTCCGGGCGCGACGGGTGGAGTCAGGATCGCAGGGAGGAACGGCCCGCCATTAATCGACACGATGACCGAAAGCAGTTCGATGTTGTCCTTCGCCGATCCGCGCAGCGTGATGGGCGTGCCGGCTGCACCGGTTGTCACGGTCGCGGGGGGAACTTGGACGGTCGAGGTCGGCAGGACGGGTTTCACTTCCGGTTCCGCGACCAGCAATACCTCGCCCGTGGCGGTGAGCACGCGAATGATGGTGCCTCGTTCCTCGCGCCCGCCTTGCGTGGCGGTGCCCCATAGTTCGCCGGCTGCACCGGGGGCCAGCGGCGCGACGGGGTAGGCCCCCCGCGCGGTTCCCGTCGTGCCGAGGAAACTGGAGACGAGGGTGAAAGCGTTGCTGTTGGCAGTATCGATCTTAAAAATGGTGCCGGTATCTGCCGAACCGCCATCGTAGGTGACACCCCAGAAAACCGCTCCTTCCGCCGCCAGCGCGGCCTTCGGCCGCGAGCCATTCGGTCCGGCGAAATTCACGATTGTCGTCACGTTGCCGGTCGCCGGATCGAAGGAAAACACTGTGCCGAGGTTGTGAATGCCCCCGCTGCTGGTCGTGCCCCAGATCGTGCTGTTCGGTCCACCCACCAGAGCCGCAACCGGCGCGCTGCCGAGGGCGTTCAGGCTCGTGCCGGTGAAGACGGCTTCCGAGGTAAAGGTGTCGTCGGCTGTATCGATCGAGAAAATCGTGCCGAGTTCGCCCGCACCTCCAGTCGAAGTCGTGCCCCACATCAGCCCTGCGCCATCGAGCCAGAGACCTGCTTTCGGGCGGCTGCCCAGAACTGCGCCGGTCGAGCCGGTAAATTCCACGACATTCTCCAGCACGCCGGTCGTCGTATCGATGCGAAACACCGTGCCGAGATTGTTCGCACCGCCTTCCCGCGCCGTGCCCCACATCGCGCCCGCGCCATCGGAAAGGAGCGCGCCTTCCGGGTTGCTCCCGTTCGGCCCGGCGAACTCGATCACGGTCGTGAATACGCCTGTGGCTGGGTCGAACTTGAACACTGTGCCCATACCCGAGGTGCCGCCTTGTTCCGTCGTGCCCCACAGCACGCCCGTCCCATCGTCGGCCAGCCCCGCATGTGGATAAGCTCCTTTCGCGTTGCCGGTGTCGCCGGTGAGATTGATCAGCACCGTGATTTCGCTTTCCGGAGTGATACGATAGACCGTGCCGTAGGCGCCCGTTCCACCGGCTGCACTCGTGCCGTAGAAGCTGCCGTCGCTCACGCGGAGGAGCGCCCCCTGCGGCGACTGGACTCCTGCGGTGGATGGCGGAACCGGCCCGGTAGGCTGGGCAAAAACTCCGCCCGCCAAAGCGAGCAAAGAGGAAAAGACGAGGCGGCTGAAGTTCATGGCGCAGGACACTCCCAGTGAGCGTCACGCATTAAGCGCCGATACCTGCCGCCCGCAAGCTCCCGTTCGTCTGGTTTGCCACTGCTGGCGGCTGCCTACGCGCCCATCCACCACATGCCCACGCGCAGCCAGAGCGGGATGGTGAAGAAGCCGAGCGCGGTGGTGGTCGTTACGACCCACGTCGCGAGGTCCACTTCGCCTTCATAATGTTTTACGAGGATCACCGGGATCATCGCGCTCGGCATGGCGGCCTGCACGATGATGACGTGTTTCAGTTCCATCGTGCCGCCGACGAGCGATCCCAGAGCGATGATCAGCACCGGCAGCAGGCCGAGTCGCACGATATTGCCGAATACCATGGCCTTGATCCACGGCCCGGGCTCCACCCGCCGCATCACATCCGCCAGCACCGCGCCGGTGAGAATGATCTGGCTGGGGAACGTGCACGCACCCAGCCATTGCATGCTGGTGCGGCCGAAGCCGGGGAGCCAGTTGGCGCCGACGAAATAGTTGACCGCCGTCGAGGCGATGATCGCGATGACCGGAGCGGTCAGGATGGCTTTCCACGTCCCATTGCCACGATGCCCCGAGAGGAGCCACACGCCCACGCTCCACAGCATCAGCTCGACGCCGAGGGTGAAGGTAAATTGCACCCCCAGCGCCGCTCGCCCGAACAGCACCTGCACCAGCGGAATCGCAATGAAGCCGTAATTCTGCAGGCCCACCGAAAACGCGAACGTTCGCGCCGCTTTCGGTCGGGGTAACCCGAGCAGGCGGGCCATCGCCATCGAGACGCCGAAGCCCAGCAACACCGTGCCGGTGCCAACCGCCGCCGGCAGCAGCACATTGCCGAGATGGCGCAGGGCTTCGTTGCCCAGGATCGTGTCGGCGATCAGCGCGGGGTAGAAGACGTTCACGCCGAGCCGCAGGATGCTGGCATCGGCCTCGGCCTTCAGCGCACCGCTGCGCCGCATGATCCAGCCGATCACCAGCATGAGAAAAACCGGCGCGACCGCGCCGAAAAGCGAAGCGTAGTTGGACATGATCCGCTACCGCACTCCTGCCGCGATTGCCGGGAGGACGATCATCCTACTCCTTCTCCTTCCTGGTCGCTCTGATGAGCGGATATTGCTGCTTGAGCAGTTCGATCTCGCCCGGCGAGAGTCCGCGCGGAATGTAGATCTGCCCATCCACGATCGGCTTGTCGATCGGCAGGTCGAGGAGCTGATGCGTGCCGTTTTTCGTGCTGATGAAACCGATCACCGAGGCGCCTCGCCGCTCGGTGCTCACCGTGCGCAGCCCGATGGAGCCACTCCGGTCGAACTGAAACACGCATCCCAGCGAACCATCCGCATTTTGGACGGGGAAGACCGCCTGAAGGTTTCGCTCCGACACGAACGGCACGCTCTCGATATGCCCGTCCTTGGGCGGATTTCTGAACTTCACCGGATTGGTGAATGAACCGCCGACATCGTTGGTGGCTTCCACATGAAAGCGGATGGCCAGCTTGGGTTTACGGGCCGCGCCGCAGAAGATCGCGGCGCAGCACACGAGGAGCAGAAGACGGGAGAAGGACATCGGGCTGCCATCTTCGGAATCGAATTCCGATTTGCAACCCTCGTCCCGCTCGTCCTAATGACCTTTTCCATGTTGCGTCGCTTTTTCCTGCTCTCTTCCGCCGCTCTGCTGGGCGCGTGTTCGTCCGGTTCGAATCCTGCCACCACCGATGAACCCGGCATGCTGGGCCGCATGTGGGCCTCCACCCAGCGGCTCAATCCGATGCACCGCGAGTTGAAGAAGCAGGACATGAAGCAGCTCCCACCGCCGAATCTTCGCTCGCTCGCCACCACGCTGACGGTGGCTCCTCCCACGCCGAAGCTGGCTGAGATTCGGCTGCTCAAAGTCACCATGCAGTTGGTCAATCGGGGCAGACGACTGGTGCATCTCGATTTCCCTACCACGCAGCGCATCGATGCGGTGATCAAGGACAAGACCGGTCGCGTGATCGAGCGCTGGAGCGAATACCATCGCTTCGACAACGAGCCCGGCATGGTGGCGGTAAACCCGGGAGAGCGCCTCGAATACAGCGCCGATGTCGCTACGCGTGAGATGAAGGCGGACGAACCGTATACGATCGAAGCGTGGATCGCCGCCTACGACACCCTGCGCGCCAGCGCGACCGTCACGCCCGTGAAGTGAACGCGTGCCGCGTCATCCTCGCCGCGCTGCTGGCCGTCGGGATTGCCGGTGCAGAAGAACTGCCGGATCTCCGCTCGGTTCCCGCGGACCTCGAAGTTCCGGCGATGACGACCGGCGAACCGGCCGCGGGACGGCGAGTCCGCCAGACGACGAGCGGCTGGGAGCAGACGGCCGTTTACCACGCGCTCTATCTGCCGACCGATTGGCAGGCGGGCGCGAAGTTTCCCGTCATCGTCGAGTGGCCGGGGAACGGGAATTTCCGCAACGCGTTCGGCGACGAATGCCACGGCGTGCCCGAAGGGTGCAATCTCGGCTACGGCGTTACGGCCGGTGTCGGCGCGATCTGGGTGTGTGCTCCGTTTGTCGATGGTGCCGGGAAGGGGATCGCCCCGACGTGGTGGGGCTCTCCGCCCGCTTATGAACGCGAACCGACGCTGGCTTACGTCCGTGCCACCGTGCAGGAAGTCTGCGCGAAGTTTGGCGGTGACCCTGCGCGAGTGATCCTCGCCGGTTTCTCGCGCGGCTCCATCGCGGCAAACTGCCTCGGCCTGCACGACGACGCGACGGCCAGGCTCTGGTCCGCGTTCATCTGCTACAGCCACTACGACGGTGTTCGCACCAACTGGCCTTATCCCGGCGCCGATCGCGAATCCGCGAGGGCGCGGCTCGCTCGGCTCGCCGGTCGTCCGCAATTCATCTGTGGCGAAAACACGAACGCCGACCAGACCCGCCAGTTTCTCCAAGGAGCCACCGGCGATTTCACGTTCGTGGGGACCGGCTTCCGCAATCACAACGACGCCTGGACGCTCCGCCCGGGTCCGGCGCGCGAGCAACTGCGCGCGTGGTTCCGGCGGGTGTGCGAAGTAGATCGCTGACCAGAATGGCACTGCGTTAAGCCACCTTCGCGAATGAACGCATCCAGAGCATGACTCCGAGAAACGAGCCCTGACTCAGTGTCATTCTCTCCTGCCCCCTTCCGCGGATTCCCGCTGGGACCAAGGGGGATGCCATCGTGGCAAAATATTGTGTTTATTGTGTCTGTTGGCCCCGAATGTTTCGAGCGCTGCGGAGCCGAGGGGGGCCGCGCCGTCGGAAGGACGACCGGACCGCGTGAGTGATTTCATAGGCGCCTAATTTCGGCCCCGGCGTGGATTTGCGCGAGCCGTCCATTCCGTCCCTTCCGTGCGTTCCGGTTTATTGTCGGATGAATAAATGTCCTCTCCATGGCCTCCGAAAACTGGCTTAACTCAGTGCCATTCAGCACTGATCACGCAGCGGATTGATCGTCCGGCGCATGACACGAAATACAGCCATTTTCCGGCGCGCCCCGATTTTTGGGTAAGATGAAAAAGAAAACGTCCCTCCTGTCTGCCACCCGCAAAGTTGCTGTCGAAGTGAGCGATGCCGCCGTGGGCGCGGTCAAAGCGGTGGTGGAAGCCGCCAAGTCGAAACTCATCGCCCGCAAACCGAAAGCCCGGAAGCGGACTGTCGCGACGAAAGCGAAAGCCGTCGCCTCCAAAGCCAGCAAACGCCGCGCACCCTCCCGCAAAAAGGCGAGCTCGCGTTAACAACGTCCGGGCGGCGGGTGCCGCGGCCTTACACCACTCGCCCGATCAAATCATACACCTGCGCGCCCGTGATCTTCACGTTCACGAACTCCCCGACCGGCGCCGGTTTGCTGAGCAAAATCCGCCCATCGATATCTGGTGCATCGGCGTGACCCCGCGCGGTGCCGGAGTCGTCCACCACCGCGCGCAGCGTCTTGCCGATCTGCGACTGGCTGATCTCGCTGGCGATCTTCTGCTGCAGCTTCATCGCCTGCTTGTAGCGGGCCTGCTTCACCTTTTGCGGAAGCTGGTCTTCCATCTTCGCCGCCCGTGAGCCTTCCTCCTGCGAATACATGAACACGCCGAGCCGCTCGAACCGCGTCCGCTCGATGAAATCGAGCAGATACTCGAACTCTTCCTGCGTCTCGCCCGGGAAGCCCACGATGAACGTCGTCCGAATCGCGATTCCCGAAATCCCCGCGCGAATCCGCGCGACCAGATTCTCGATGTGCTCGCTGCTCGTCTCGCGCCGCATCACCTCCAGCATGCGCGGGTGGATGTGCTGCAACGGCATGTCGATGTAACGGCACACCTTGTCGCACGCGGCGATGGCTTGAATCAGCTCGTCGCTCCAGTGCGCCGGGTGCGTGTAGAGCAGGCGAATCCAGAACTCGCCTTCGATCTTCTGCAACTCGTGCAGCAGATGCACTAGCGTGACCCCGCGCGAAGGATCGACCTTCTGCCGGGGGCCGGCCTTTTCCTGCCACAGATCCATCCCGTAATACGTCGTGTCCTGCGAGATGAGGTTGATCTCCTTCACGCCCTCCGCCACCAGCCCGCGCACTTCCGCCACCACGCTCTCGATCGTCCGCGAACGATGCCGCCCGCGCATCTGCGGGATCACACAAAAGCTGCACGGGTGATTGCACCCCTCCGCGATCTTCGTGAATGCGGTGTGCCCCGGCGTGAGCCGGAAGCGCGGCGTATCCCAGTCCGGGATGTAAACCGGCTTGCGCGTCACGAGATTGAGCGGCTGCCATTGCGAGTTCGTCAGCGCCGGATGATCCTTCACTGGTGCGGCCGGTTTGCGCGCCATGACCTGCTCGATAATCCCCGGTGTATCCTTGATCTGATCCAGCCCGAGGAACGCATCCACCTCCGGCATCTCGCTCATTAGTTCATTAGAAAATCGCTGCGCCATGCACCCGCTCACGATGAGCTTCTGCCCCTTGCGCTTCTTCAACCCACGCCCCCGATGCGCCTCCAGGATCGCCTCCACGCTCTCCTCCTTCGCGCTGTCGATGAAGGCGCACGTATTCACGATCAGCACATCCGCCTCATCCGCATCGCTCGTGATTTCCATGCCATTGGCGAGCACGCCGCCGAGCATGATTTCGGCATCGACGAGATTCTTCGCGCAACCGAGCGAGATCATGCCGACTTTGGTAGGACGAGTGGAAGCAGGAGCAGCCATGAAAAGATGAACCTCCGCCAGTAATCTGGAAACGCCTTCGCGCAAGACCGACCTGCTCCCGCTCCAGGACAAAGTCCGTCATGCCCCATGGAGCGCCGGCGTCCCCGCCGGCCACTGCACCGCCACGCGCAGCGTGCATCTCCCATCCTCTCCCGAGGGAGAAATGATGCTTCGCATGGGTTGAATCGTGGCCGGCGGGACGCCAGCGCTCCCTACCGCCGCCTCGCTTTTGCCCTCGCCAAAACGCCCCTTCCGCCCGCACTCTCCGCGTCGTTTTACGCGGCCATGGCAGAACCCCAAACACCCAGCACTTCGAACTCATGAGCGCGAAACGTTTCCGCGTCGCCTTTTCCTTTGCGGGGGAAAAGCGGGACTTTGTTGCCGCCGTTGCTGCCATCCTGGCGAAACGATTCAGCGAGGACGTGATCCTCTACGACAAATACCACGAAGCCGAATTCGCCCGGCGTGATCTTGGGATCTACCTGCCTGAACTCTACCACAAGAAAGCCGATCTAGTGGTCGTGGTCGTCTGCCCCAGCTACGACACGAAGCAATGGACCGGTCTCGAATGGACTGCCATCCACGATCTCCTCAGCCAGCGCAAACATGAAGAGGTGATGCTCTGCCGTTTCGATCATGCCGCCGTCACAGGCCTCTACTCCACCGCCGGCTTCATCGAACTCGACCACAAAACCCCCGAGCAATTCGCCGCCCTCATCCTCGAACGCCTCGCGCTGAACGAAGGGCACGCCAAGGACCACTACGCGCGGGCCGCCGACCCCACCGGCGCCACCCCGCGCACCTCCATCCCGCACAATCTCCCCACGCTCCAGCCCTTCTTCGGGCGCGAAGGGGAGTTGGCGAAGATCGCTGAAGCCCTCGACCCCGAGAGCCGCGGCTGGGGCGCGCTCATCGATGGCCCGGGCGGCATGGGCAAGACCTCCCTCGCCGTCCGCGCCGCCTACGACGCCTCGCCCGCGCACTTCGACCACATCGTCTTCGTCTCCCTCAAGAGCCGCGAGCTCACCGAAGACGGGGTGACCGACTTGAGCGACTACCTCATCAGCGGCTTCGATGAACTCTTCGGCGAACTCGCCCGCCTGCTCGGTCGGGAAGACCTCGTCAAAGCCGCCGCCGACCAGCGCCCCCGCTTGCTCATCGAGGCCCTGCGCGGCCTGCGCATCCTCCTCCTCCTCGACAATCTCGAATCCCTCACCAAACCCGCGCGCGACCGCGTCTTCGCCTTTGTCAAACGCCTGCCCGCTGGCTGCAAGGCCATCCTCACCAGCCGCGGGCGCATCGGCTCCGGCGCCGAGGAACTCATCCTCGAAAAACTCAGCGAAGACGCCGCGCTCGCCACCCTCGCCGAGCTGGCCCGGCGCAATCCCGCCCTCGAAAAAACCAGCGAAGCCGAGCGTCTCGTCCTCTACCGCGAGACCGGCGGCAAGCCGCTCCTGCTGCGCTGGACCGCCGGGCAGATCGGCCGCGGCCACTGCGTCACCTTCACCGACGCCATCGCCTACCTGCGCTCCTGCCCGCCGGGCAACGACCCGCTCGCCTTCATCTTCGACGATCTGGTGGGCGACTTCAGCCCCGCGGAGACCGCCGCCCTCTGCGCGCTCACCTACTTCACCCTGCCGGCCCGGCTGGAGCACCTCGTGCCACTCGCCGGCGTAGCTCGACTCTCCAGAGTCGAGACTCCCGCCTCGCCCTCCGACTCGGCTTTGGAAAGCCGAGCTACGCCCGAGGATCTCGACCGCGCGCTGAAGTCCCTCGTCAACCGCTCGCTCGTCGTCCCCAGCGACGAGTTCCAGACCTTCACCCTCGTGCCGATGGTCGCCGACTTTCTGCGCAAGGCGAAGCCCGAGGTGGTGGCTGAAACCGGCAACCGGCTGGAAAACCGCGCCTACGCGCTCATCATCGAGAACGGCTACCAAAAGCACGACCGCTTTCCGGTGCTCGACGCCGCCTGGCCTAGCGTGGCCCCAGCCCTGCCGCGCTTCCTCGCCGGCCCGAACGACCGGCTCCAGACCGTGTGCAGTGCGTTTCAGGACTTCCTCAATTTCACGGGCCGCTGGGATGAATGGCTCGCCCTCAACGAGCAGGCGGAAGCCAAAGCGGTGGCGGCGGGCGATCTTGAGAACGCCGGCTGGCGGGCCTATCTTGGTGGCTGGGTTCACTCTTTGCGCGAGCAGGCAGACATGGTGCTGGCCTGCGCCAATCGTGCGGCGGCGCACTGGGCCCAAGCGTTTCCCCCCGACCCGGGCTCTACCGCTGGCACCCGCGAGCGAGCTCTTGTCCTCCGCTTGCGCGGGCTCGGGCACCGGTTGAAGCAAGAGTTCCCAGCCGCCATCGCCGCTTGCCGCGAGGTGGTCGAACTACATCGCAGCTTGTCCGCCGAGAGCGCGGATGTTGCCCGCGCCCTGAACGACCTTGCCAATGCCGAGAAGAACTCCTGCGATTACCCGGCAGCGGAGTGGGACTATCGCGAGGCGCTGCGTATCGCCCGCGCGGTGGATTATGCCGAGGGCGTGGCCACCTACACTGGCAATTTGGCTGCGCTGGCGCTAGATCGGGAAGACTGGCCGGGCGCCGAGGCGCTGGCCCGCGAGGCACTGCCTTTGTCCGAAAAGGTGGGCCGACAGCAAATGATCGCTATCGACTGCCACCGAATCGCCAAGGCCTTGGTGTGGCAGGGGAAGGACGCGGTGCGCGACGGCGACGGCTTCTGCGCCCGTGATTATGCCCGGCGCGCTGTAGAGATTTTCCGGAAGCTCGACTCACCCGACCTCTTCGAAGCCCAGGCGATCCTCAGCAGCTGCGACGGGTGACTGGGGGTGGGTGGAGAAGCGAGGGCGTCAGGTGTTGGAGCGACGAAGCACCTGCCGGGATGGATGGGTGCGGAGGAATCTGCTTTGCAAACGCGGTGCGGTGGAAAGAGTGCGCGGCCACACCTCACCCTTCCCGAAAATGAAAACCTCTCTCCTTGCCACTCTTTTCGCCGTCGCGGCTTCGCAGCTTTTTGCGGAGGACGCCAAGAATTACGCCGTCATGCCGGTGCTGCATCCGGGCACGGAGAAGCGGCATGAGTCGTTCAACGAAATTTCGAAGAAGGGCGAGGCGCAGCTCGTGTTCCTCGGCGATTCCATTACGCACGGGTGGGAATCGAAGGGCAAGGAAGTGTGGGAGAAGTATTGGGCGCCGCTGAAGGCGGCGAACTTCGGGATCGGTGGCGATCGCACGGAGCATGTGCTCTGGCGGATGGAGCACGGGAATTTCGACGGGCTCAAGCCGAAGGAGATCGTGGTGATGATCGGCACGAACAACACAGGGCATCAGGGGCGCCCGATGAAGGAGATCAACGACGCGATTTATCAATGCACCGCGCAGCAGACGGCGGAAGGCGTGAAGACCATCGTGACCAAGCTGAAGGAAAAGTGCCCCGGCGCGAAGATTCTGGTGCTCGCGATTTTCCCACGCGGCGAAAAGCCGACGGACAAGATGCGCGTGCAGAACGAGGAGACGAACGCGATCATCAAGAAGCTGGCGGACGACAAGACGGTGTTCTTCATGGACATCAACGCGAAGTTCCTCGAACCGGACGGCACGCTGAGCAAAGAGATCATGCCCGACCTGCTGCACCCGAACGCGAAGGGCTACGAGATCTGGGCGGAAGCGATCGCGCCGAAGGTGAAGGAGCTGCTGAAGTAAGCGGCGCGCGGCTGCATTTCCATGGAGCGCCGGCGTCCCCGCCGGCCACGTTTACGCACGCGTAGCGTCATGCTCTGCTGACCTGGCGGGACGCGGGGAAGCCATGCTTCGCATCCATGGGGCGTGGCCGGCGGGGACGCCGGCGCTCCATGGCTACGCCTCCGACTGCTTCATCCAGAGATACAAGTCTTCCACCTTCTTCCGCGCCCACGGAGTTTTACGCAGGAACTTGAGGCTCGATTTGATGCTGGGGTCGAGATTGAAGCAGCGGATGTCGATGAATCGGCCGAGTTCATCCCAGCCGTAGTGATCGACGAGTTGCGTGAGGATGGTCTCCAGCGTGAGGCCGTGGAGCGGGTCGTTGGGGTGAGGGCGTGGGTCGCTCAATTCGTGAAAGAACGGGATTGCATGGGCTGGTCAGGGCGCGACGGCCAGACCTTCAGCCGCGGCGACGTTGCGCTGGTTTTCATCGAAAGTGAGCAACTCCGTAGCCCCGTGTTGGAGGGCGGACGCCAGGTGCAGAATGTCCATCGCACGCGCGCCGCGCCGCGGTGTGTGGTCGATGGTGAGACGTTCGGCACGTGTAATCACACTTTCCCAATCCAAGGAAGAGACGGTCCACAGCCCTTGTTCCAGATCGATGTCGAAGGCGGCGAGGGCGGATTGGGCGGCGGCTTCGCTCAGGCCGAGTGGCTGGCCCTGCGAATGGAGCCAGACTTTGAACCACACCGCTTGTAGAAACTCGAAGCGGACCAAAGACGAAATGGAGGGCGATTCCGGCGAGGAGTTAACCCGGGCGATCGCCAGGCCTGATGCCGTGCGAGGAAAGTAAAAAGCGAAAAGAAAGCTGGTGTCCGCGAAAGCGTTCACAGTGCCCGCTCGCTGCGCAATTCAGCGAATTCGTCAGCGACGGAAATCGAACTGCTCAAGGCTTCGGCGCCCCACATTTCCAGGAAGCGAGCGTGGTAGTCGGTGTCCGGGCGTTTCCCCACACGATCCAGTTTTTCGGTCGCCTGGCGCGGAATCAGTTCGGCGATGGCGCGACCTGCGCGCATCACTTCGACAGCCTCGCCAGACTCGAGATAGGCATCGAGTTTGTGCGGGTCGGCGTAAATGTCTTCGAGCGCGAGCGTCTTCACGATGAGCGCAAAGTGCCAGATGCGAGACGGCAAGGCAAGCCGGACGCTACGCCAGGTGCCGAGCGAGTCAGATGACGCTGCTGGTGGTGGTGCGTTCGCGGGTAGCTTCGCCGGGGCGGACGGGGGCGACTTTGACGACGTTTTCCGCATCGTGGTCGATGAGGTGCAGCCAGTCTTCGGTGATGTCGCTCGGTGGGAAGATGTCGTTGTTGGCGTATTCGTCGTCGAAGGCGAGGCGCAGGTCGCCTTCGGTGATGCCTTCGGCGATGTCGGTGCCGATGGCGGCGATGGCGCGCTTGATGGCGGTGCCTTTGGCGCGCTCGACGATGCTGGCGAGGATGGCGCCGCTGATGAGGTCGCCGCGGTAGAGCGTCTCCTTTTTCCCGCTGCGCAGGGTGATGGAGAGGAATTTGTTTTCGTCGCGGTGGGCGAAGATGTTTTCGATGATGCCGTCGGCCAGCTTGTCGGCCGCGGCGGGGACGCTGCCGGCTTCGGCGACGAGGGCGGGATCGTAGGGGAGCGCGTCGGTGAGGTAGATGCGGATGATCTCGCGGGCGCCGGCTTTGTCGGGGCGGTTCACCTTGATTTTGCGATCGATACGGCCGGGGCGGAGGATGGCGGGGTCGATGAGATCGGCGCGGTTGCTCGCGAGGATGATGACGACTTCGTGCAACGACTCGATGCCGTCCATCTCGGTGCAGAACATCGGCACGAGCGTGGAAAGGATGTTCGAGAAACGGCTGGCGCGGCGGGTGCCGAGGATGCTTTCGGCTTCGTCGATAAAGAGGAAGGGGAGATAACCTTCGCGGCGTTTCTCGCGCGCGGTGGCGAAGATTTCGCGGACCATGCGTTCGCTTTCGCCGACCCACATGTTGAGGATTTCCGGCCCCTTGATGTGCATGAAATACTCGCGCATTTCCTCCCCGGTCTTCTGCTTGAGCTGCTGGGTGAGATTGTAGGCGCAGGCTTTGCCGATGAGGGTCTTGCCGCAACCAGGCGGGCCGTAGAGGAGGAAGCCTTTCGGGGTCTGATGCGCGAAGCGTTGAAAGAGATCGGGGTGGAGCAGGGGAAGCTCGATGGCATCGCGGATGGCCGCGAGCGCCTGCTGCTGGCCGCCGACTTTTTCCCACGGCAGCTCGGGCACCTCGTCGAGGTAATACTCGTCGCGATGCGGGCGAGCGAGGGCTTCGATGGCCACGCGGTAGTTCGGATCGGTGCGGATTTCGTCGCCAGCTTTCAGCTTGTCCTTGAGCAGGAGGTCGCCGCGCTGGATGACGAGCGATTGCTGGCCGTGCTCGGTGCCGATGCGCAGACGATCCATTCCGAGCACTTCGTTGATCTTCACGACCGGCCCGGATTTGTCGAAGCCGAGGTCGCCGACGATGACGTAGGCTTCATTGACCAGCACGCGCGTGCCGCGGCGCAGCCCGCGCAGCTCGACGCGTGGGTCGATGTTACAGAGGTAATCGGACCCGCCGACGACGATCAGCGCGGTGTCGGCGCTCTGCGCATTGAGGAAGGTGCCGATGCGGTTGGCGGGCGAACTGAGTTTTTTGACGACGGCATCGAGCTTTTCGATCGTCTGCCGAGCTTCGATCGTCAGCTCTTCGAGGTCGGCCACCTCGATGCGCAGGTCGAGCAACTCCCCGCGCACCGGATCACCCGGCGGAAGAGAGGCGATGAGACGGTCGATCTTTTCAACGAGCGAGAGCGGCTCGTCGCCGGAGTCGAGGTGGAGCGTGTCTTCCATCAGCGAGTTTAGACCAGCATACTCCTCACCACGGCTCCCGGCAACTTGATGACAAATTTTCCCAAGCCATGGGCACAAAATAAGTTACTATCGCACGCCATGAATCGCCGCTTTCACCTGGTTCTGGGAGCTGTCCTTCTGTCACTCGCCTCCGCCCGGGGCGCCAATGCCGTCGTCAACCTCTCGCATTACGACGAGATGGTGCCGGACTTTGGCAAGATGAGTCGCGAAGGGATTTACGCGGCCATTCACGAAGCGACCTATCCGCGCTTCGCCATCGATGGGAAATACGCCGGGCGGCAGGGGCTGGCGACGCGGGCGGGACTGCTGTGGGGAGCCTACCATTTCGGCGATGGCACGGACCCGTCGCGGCAGGCGGACCATTTCGTGGACGTCGTGCGTTCCAGCTACGGCGGGGCCGACTCTGGCGTGCTGATGGTGCTGGATTTCGAGAAGAACGATCACTATCCCGGCGGCTCGATGTCGGCCGAACAAGCGGCGGCGTTTGTGGAGCGCATCCGGCAGCGCACGGGGAAATATCCCGGCGTGTATGGGAGCGAAAATCGGCTGAAGTTCATGCTGAACCGCTCGACCACGAGCAGCTCGGTGCACCGGGTCTTGTCGAATTGCTGGCTATGGGTGGCGAACTATCACGCCAAACCGTCGGTCTCCGAGCCGTGGAGCCGGTGGACGATGTGGCAATATACCGGCGACGGGATTTGCGATCTGCCGCGCGCGATGTTCCCGATCGGGGTTGGCAATATCCGCAAAGCCGAACGGAATCTTTTTAACGGGAGCGTAGGTTCGCTGAAGTCGTTTTGGAATTCGAACGCCTGGACGCCGGGGCGCTGAGGGAGCGCTCGTGGTCTGGGCCCGTAGGGCAACCGCCCCGGTTGCCGAGTCGGCGTGCCCTCCCGGCAGGCGGAGCGGCTGCTACAGTCGAATCGAACTATTCTTCCAAATTCCGCGATGGGAACGCGGACTCGGGCGGTGCGCTATTTGTGATTCGCCTTCGCCTTGGTGGCGTCGTCTTCGAGGCCCTTCAGCGTTGGGATGTATTTTTCGGCAGCCGATTTCAGGTCGGGAGTGGTCAGCATCTTCGCGCCGCTCTCGAAGGTGCGGACGAGATCCTTGGTTTCCTTCAGCACCAATTCGGAAAACTCCTTCTCATACTTGGCGTCCTTGAGTTTGCCGAGTGAAGCGAACTTGGTTTTATCCGGGCCCTTCAGTTCGGTGGGGAGGAGCGTCGCGTCGCCTGCGGCCGAAATGACTCCGGCGATTTCCGCCCACGCTTTGCCCACGTCGCCGTTGGTGCCGAGTTTTTTCGCGAGTTCGCTGACGTCGGGCGACACCTTGCTGTCGCGCTCGATACCGCGGACCTGCTCGGACATCTTGCTGAGCAGGAAGAGGCTTTCGCCCGCTTTTTTGGCAAAGGCCTTATCGCCGGAAGGAAGCGGCTTCGGCTTGGTCGCGGAAGTTGACGTGGAGGTGGAGGTCGAAGCCTGAGCGAAGAGCAGCGACGAGGATGCGAGAAGAGCAGCAGTGAAAATGGCGGGGAGTTTCATAGAGAGGCAATAGATTCAACATCACGCCCGCCAAGGCGCAAGCCGGGAGATATCGTTCGATGTCGGTCAGCGGAGTCCTGACGGGGCCGTGCGGAGCGCCGTGTAGCGGAAAACACAATGTCACACAAATGTCACATTGATGCCATCTGTATGCCATGTGGTTGCGCCAGAGACGCCACCCGTTCGTCACGCTCCCGTTTGGAGAATGACGCACGGACCCCAACCAACCAACCAATGCTGAAAGCTAAATACGTCGTCCCTACCCTCGCTGTTGCCACACTCCTCACTACCATGCCCCAAACGTGGGCGGATGAATCCGATGTCCTGCTCAAGGTCCTCGTGCGCAAGGGTATCCTCACTGAAAAGGAAGCCGTCGCAGTGAAGGGGGAGGTGGCCAAGGAAAAGGAGAAACAAGCGAAGATTGCCGCGCAAAATGCGCCCGTCTCGTCGGCTCCGGCGGCGGGCAGCACCGGTGGCCTGGCTTCGAAACTCGACCTCTCGAAGTCGGTCGAATCCCTCAAGCTCTTCGGCGACCTGCGCCTGCGATATCAAAACGACGACAAGGACGCGCAATTCGAGCCGGGGCTGGCGGTCAACAATGGCCAGCACCGCAGCACGAACAGCAATCAGCGCAGCCGCTGGCGCTTCCGCCTGCGCCTCGATGCGCTGGTGCAGTTGACCGACAACTGGTCGGCCGGAGTGGAACTCCAGACAAACAACGCTTCCGATAGCGGTAACCAGGACTTCAAGGACGGCTTCCGCGATTACGACATCTACATCAGCAAAGCTTACCTGCGCTGGCAGAACGACTGGATGACTGTGAGCGGCGGCAAGTTCGACAATCCGTTCTACACGACCGATCTCGTGTGGGATCCGGACATCAACCCGAACGGTCTCGCCGAGCGCATCGATCTCCTCAAGCTGCTCGCCGGTGCGCCGGAATATGGTCTGGGCAAAGACGGCAAGACGCTTACGCCCGCGTCGGCCAGTCCGTGGGAGCTCTCGCTGGTCGCGGGGCAGTTCATCTTCGACGACAATCCGGAAAGCCTGCCTGACAACGACAACAGCACGGACGCCTACATCTTCCAGACGCAGTTGATTGCGAGCTACAAGTTCGGCCACGGGGCCAAGATCACGCTCGCGCCCGCCTGGTTCGTGGCAAACGCGGCCTCGGTGAGCGATGTGATCAACGCCAACTCGTTCGTCGATCACGGCACGCTCTCCGGCGCGAACCGTGATCTGAATCTGCTGCTCCTGCCGGGCGACGTGTCCTTCACGATGGCGGGCATCAAGACGAAGGTGGTCTGGGATTTCGCCTACAACTTCGAGGGTCGGAAGCGGGCGGAAAACATTCTCGGCCTCACCTATCTGGCGAACGATCACGGCCAGAGCAGCGACGACGGCGTGAGCGATCCGGACGACAAGCGTTCCAAGCACAGCAGTGTCGATGACATGGCCTTCCTCCTGGGCTTCCAACTCGGTGAAAATAAGAAAGCCGGCGACTGGTCCTTCCGCGCCGATTACCGCCAGACCGGTATCGCGGCGATCGACCCGAACCTCAACGACGACGACTTCGCGCTCGGTGAACTGAACACGCGCGGCTTCCACTTCATCCTCGGTTACAACCTCACCGACTTTGCGACGTTCAGCGTGCGCTACGACCATGCCTGGAATCTTCGCCAAGAGCTTTACGGCGGCGAAGTCACGGGCGGCAATGCGATCGGCGACTCGAACGTGATCCGGTCGCTCTTCGTGGACCTCATGGTGAAGTTCTAAAACCCGTCACGCGAACGTAACACTCCGCGTTTTGCCTGCCGGGCCTCCGGCGCATACGAATCCATACCTAACCAACACATGACCGAATTCTCCCGATACCTGCTCGTCGCCACGGCGGCGGGTGCCCTTTTCACCACGACCGCGACCGCTCAGAAAGTCGAAGTGAGTGCACAAATCGCCCCTTACGCGAAGACCGCGGGGGTGACTGGCAATCTGAACTCGATCGGCTCCGACACGCTAAACAACGTGATGGCGCTCTGGGCCGAAGGCTTCAAGGGCGTGTATCCGAACGTGAACATCCAGGTGGAAGGCAAGGGCTCCGCCACCGCGCCGCCTGCGCTCATTGAAGGCACCGCGCAACTCGGGCCGATGAGCCGCGAGATGAAAGGCGACGAAGCCGACCGTTTCGAGAAGAAGTATGGCTACAAGCCGACCGAAATCCGCGTCGCGGTCGATTCGCTGGCGGTCTTCGTGCACAAGGACAACCCGATCGCCGGGCTGAGCCTGAAGCAGGTGGACTCGATCTTTTCCAGCACGCTGAAAGCGGGCGGGAAGAGCATCGCCAAATGGGGCGAACTCGGCTTGACCGGCGCGTGGGCCTCGCGGCCCATCTCGCTCTACGGCCGCAACAGCGCCTCGGGCACTTACGGTTACTTCAAGGAGCACGCGCTCCAGAAGGGCGACTTCAAACCCACCGTGAAGGAGCAGCCCGGTTCGTCGTCGGTCGTGCAGGGGATCGGCACCGATCTCGCGGGTGTCGGTTACTCGGGCATCGGGTATCGCACCAGTGAAGTGCGCGCGCTGCCGCTGGCGGCGAAGGACGGCGACAAGTTTGCCGAGCCGACCTACGAGAATTGCCTGAGCGGCGATTACCCGATGGCGCGTTTCCTTCTTATCTACGTGAACAAGAAGCCCGGCCAGCCGCTCGACAAGCTTACCGAACAGTTTCTCCGCTTCGTGCTCAGCAAGGAGGGGCAGCAGGTCGTCGTGAAGGACGGCTATTTCCCGCTGCCCGCCGAGCTGGTCGAAGAGGAGTCGAAGAAACTGGCGAAGTAGCCTCGCCGGGACTTAACTCGGCGCCCGCGAGGCGGCTGCTTTGGCCGATTTGCGGTTTATCTCATGCCCACACCCGCACCGCCTACGAAACACGAGTTGCCCGCGCGCTTTCAGGTCGCGCGCGGCACCTTGTGGTTCGATCGGTTCATGACCGGTTTCATCAAGATCGGTGGGGTGCTGGTCATTACCGCGGTCACGGGTATTTTTGTCTTTATCCTTTCGCAGATCCTGCCGCTCTTCCGTGGTGCCGAAGTGAAGCCGCTGAAGGAGGTGGGCACGGGCGTGCCGGCGGAAAAAGTAGCGCTGCTCGGCGTGGACGAGTGGGCGGAACTGCCCGTGCTGATCGAGTCGGATGGTTCGTTGAATTTTGTGGATGTAGAGCACGGCGGGGCGGCGAAGCACGTCGTGCCGGCGTTTGCGGAGCCGCGCAAAATCTCGGCGGTCAGCTACCGCCAACAGGGGCAGCGCCTGATAGTCGGAACCGAAGACGGGCGCTTCGCTCTTGTATCGCTAAACTACTCGATGTCGTCCGCCGACGGCACCCCGAAGGTCAGCGCCGAACCGAAGGCTGAACCGTTTTTCGAAATCGGCCCGGATGGCGCCGTGGTGAAGCAAATCGGCTTTGGCGATGGCAACGATCAGAAGCTCGCTGCGGCCATCTGCGAGGTGGGCGGGAAATTGGAAGTTCACGCCGCCACGCTCACGCAGAAACGTTCCCTGCTGGGGAAGGGGAAGATCGAGGTGGGGCAACATTTCAACCTCACCGCGCAGTTGCACGGCAAACCCCAGCGCATCCTGGTGAGTTCCAATGGCGAGAGTGTGCTCGTGGCGAACGATGCCGGGAGCGTCGATTACTTTTTCCTCTCCGGCGGGGAGCTGAAGCTACGGCAGACGTTTACTCCATTCACCGGCGCCTCCGCACAGAAGATCGGGGCGATTGACTTCATCCTTGGAGACGTTTCCCTCAGCATCACCGGTGAACAGGGGAGCAATGTAATCTTCAGTTTGTTCGTGCCGGCGGGAGGAAACGATCGCCTGTGGGGAGGGACCAAGAGCTTCCCGAAGATCGACGGTGCGCCGAAGGCCTTCGCCGCCAGCCTGCGGAATAAGACCTTCCTTGTTGCCAGCGCGCACACCGCCTCGCTGCGTTACAGCACGACCGAGAATGTTCGTTGGTCGGCGGATCTGCCATTCACGGTGTCGCGCACGATCATCGGTGGCAAAAACGACCGCCTCCTTTTTCTCGACGACGCTGGCAAGCTGCATCTTTACCGCCTCAACGATCCGCACCCCGAGACAAGCTGGCACGCCCTCTTCGGCAAGCTCTGGTATGAAGGCGCAAGCGAGCCGCGTTACGAGTGGCAATCCACTGGTGGCACCGATGATTTCGAGCCGAAACTATCGATGATTCCGCTCATCGTCGGCACGCTGAAGGGCACGTTTTACGCGCTCATTTTTGCCCTGCCGATCGCGTTGCTCTCGGCACTTTATGCCGCGCAATTTCTCGAGCCGCGCTTCAAGCGGTATGTGAAGCCGATCATGGAGATCATGGCATCGCTGCCTTCCGTGGTGCTCGGTTTCATCGCCGCGCTCTGGCTGGCTCCCTTGCTGGAAAATCGCGTGCCGTCGATCATCGCCATGGCGGTGCTGATGCCTGCTTCGGCGCTGCTCATCGGCTGGCTCTGGGCGGGGTTGCCCTATGAAAAGCGGCGGCGCATCCGGCACGGCTACGAGTTTTTCGTTTTCGCGCCGGTGCTCCTGCTCGTCGCCTGGGTTGGCTGGCTTCTCGGGCCGACGCTCGAGCAGATTTGTTTTGTCGTGACCGATCCCGCGAGCGGGCAACAGGTGGCCGATTTCCGCCAGTGGTGGCCGCATGTGACCGGCGCGGATTTTCAGCAGCGCAACTCGCTGGTGGTCGGGTTCATCGTGGGTTTCGCGGTCATCCCGATCGTTTTCACCATTACGGAAGATGCGCTGTCGAATGTGCCGACGTCGCTCTCCAGTGCCTCACTCGCTCTCGGGGCCAGTCGATGGCAGACGGCGGTCAATGTGGTGCTGCCGACCGCTTCGGCAGGCATCTTTTCCGCGGTCATGATCGGCCTCGGCCGGGCGGTCGGTGAGACGATGATTTTCGTGATGGCGACCGGTAATACCCCGATCACCGAGTGGAACATCTTCAGCGGCATGCGCACGCTGGCGGCGAACATTGCAGTCGAACTGCCCGAAGCGCCGCATCACGGCACGCTCTACCGCACGCTCTTCCTCGGGGCGATGCTTCTCTTCCTGCTGACCTTCGCCGTGAATACCGTCGCCGAAGTTCTGCGCCATCGGCTGCGCGAGAAATACAAGACGATCTAGCCAGCCATGACCGCCATTCCCGAGCCGCAACGCGTGGTCCGCACCAAGGGTGAGCCGTATGTCTGGATGTCTTCGATGGGCATGGCTCTGGGGCTGCTCATGGTGGTCGGGTTGCTTTCGCTCATTGTCTCGCAGGGCATTGCGGTGTTCTGGCCGGCGGATGTCGCGCAGATCACCCTCAAAAAAGGCGCGACCAATGGCCTGAACGATCAACCCCTCATTGGGGGGAAGATCGTTAAAAAGCAAAAGAGCACCCATCCCGGAGGGGCGGCCGAGTGGCAGCTCTTCATGGGCAATCGCGATGCTTACGGCTTCAGCTTCAAGTATCTCAACGCCGCCGACGTCGCGAAGGTCGAATATCCCACTGACCTGCTCGTCATCAAACGCATGGAGTATGGCGACGCCATCGGTTACCCCATCGAACTGGGAGCTGGCGGAGCCAAGTTGGCCGCGACCGATCCCACCTTCAGCCGCCGCCTCGCGGCTTTGGTTCGCGAAGTGAGTGCCCGGCGCCGGGCGATCGAGAAAATCGAGAAGAGTGAAATCGGTGCCATCAGCGCCTCGATGGAACGTTTGAAGCGCCGCCCCGATGGCGAAGCAGTCGCGGATCTCGCCCGGCTCCAACAGCGTTACGAGGTTCTGGCAGCCCAGGCTTCCGAGCTTCGACAGGCGCAGCAGGCCGACACCTTGCGCTATCGCCTCGTCACCGGAGAAGAACGCTCCCTCGCCGTGGGGCAGATCGTAGCTTTCTATCCTCCGAATGCCCTCGGCCTTTTTGCCAAGCTCGTCCGGTTTTTCCGCGCGATCTGGAGCTTCCTCGTCGAAGATCCACGCGAAGCGAATACCGAAGGCGGCATCTTTCCGGCGATTTTCGGCACCTTCGTCATGACTTTGCTGATGAGCATCACGGTCATGCCGTTCGGGATCGTCGCCGCCATCTACCTGCGCGAATACGCCAAGCAAGGCTTCTGGGTGCAGGCCGTGCGGGTGGCGGTGAACAATCTCGCGGGTGTCCCGTCGATTGTGTTCGGCGTCTTTGGCCTGGGATTTTTCGTTTATCTGGTCGGGGGCGCGGTGGACGATATTTTCTTCAAGGATGCCTTGCCCACCCCGACCTTCGGCACCGGCGGTGTCCTGTGGGCCGCGCTTACCCTCGCTCTCATGACGGTGCCAGTGATCATTGTCGCGACGGAGGAAGCCCTTGCCGCTGTGCCGCGCGGGGCTCGTGAGGCCTCTCTCGCTTGCGGGGCGTCCAAATGGCAGACGATCCAGCGGGTGGTGCTGCCCGCCTCAGCGAGCGGGGTGCTGACGGGCCTGGTGCTGGCCATGGCCCGCGGGGCGGGGGAAGTTGCTCCGCTCATGATGGTCGGGGTCGTAAAACTGGCGCCCAGCCTCCCGCTCGATGGCACGTTTCCATTTTTGCATCTCGACCGCAAGTTCATGCATCTCGGCTTCCATATTTACGATCTGGGCTTCCAGTCTCCGGACTCCGAAGCCGCCAAACCGATGGTCTTCGCCACCACTCTTCTTCTGATCCTGCTCGTGATTCTGTTGAATCTCACGGCCATCCTGATTCGTGAGCGACTGCGCCGCAAATATGCCACTGGCGCATTTTAACCTTCACCGCCACACTCCATGGGCTTCATGACCGATCCGGCCAGCCAGCCACTCCAAACGACCTCCGACGCCGAATTTTTGAGCGAATTGAACGAAGCGGGCATCGATCCTCAATACATTTCATGCGAGAGTTTCTCGTTTTACTACGGGACGCACCAAGCCTTGCACTCGGTCAATTTCCCCATGGCGGAGAAAAAAGTTACCGCGCTGATCGGACCGAGCGGATGCGGCAAGTCCACGCTGCTGCGAAGCATCAACCGGATGAATGATCTGATCGACGGCATCAGTCACACCGGCGATATCAAGGTGAAGGGCCGGAGCATTTTCGATCCCGACCTCGAGGTTATCTCGCTGCGTAAACGCATCGGCATGGTCTTCCAGAAGTCGAACCCGTTTCCGAAATCCGTTTACGAAAACGTCGTTTACAGCCTCCGAGTCGCCGGCGTCAGCGACCGGCGCACGCTGGATGAAGTCGCCGAGCGCAGCCTCAAGGGCGCCGCGCTGTGGGATGAAGTGAAGGATCGCCTGCACGCCAGCGCCTTGGGTCTTTCCGGCGGCCAGATGCAGCGCCTCTGCATCGCCCGCGCCATCGCCAACCGGCCCGAAGTTCTCCTCATGGATGAACCATGTAGCGCTCTCGATCCCGTGGCGACGGCCAAGATCGAGGAACTCATTTACGAGTTGAAGCGCGAATACACCATTGTGATCGTGACGCATAACATGCAGCAGGCCGGTCGCTGCTCCGACATGACCGCCTTTTTCTATCTCGGCAAACTGATCGAGTTTGACCGGACCGAGAAACTCTTCACCAACCCGAAAAACAAACAAACCGAGGAATACATCACCGGCCGGTTCGGTTGATTGGCTATTTTCGATACGAACCCCCCTGCGCCCCGCGCGTCACCCGGACGTAACAATCCATGAGTCAATTTTGGGAAATGCACCTGAGCACCATCCGCGAGCAACTTCTAATGATGAGTGGTCTCGCCGAGAGAAACCTCGCCGTGGCCATGCGCGCCCTGATGGAGCGCGACGACAAACTTTGCGACGTGGTCGAACAAGAGGATACCCAGATCGACCAGCTCGAAATTCACATCGACGAACTCGTCATCACTTATATTTCCACGCATGGCGCGATGGCCAAGGATTGCCGGTTGCTACTGGCGGCTTCGAAGATCGCCAGCAATCTGGAACGGATCGGCGATTCGGCGACCACCATCGCGCGCCGCTCGCGAGAGCTGAACAAGGAACCACTGCTCAAGCCACTTATCGATATTCCGATCATGGCCGACCTCGCCAGCGACATGCTGCGCGATAGCATCACCGCTTTCATCGACGGGAATGCCGACCTCGCGGTGGAAATCGTCGCGCGTGACCGCAGCGTGAACGACCTCAATCGCCAGGTGGCTCGCGATATGACCGCCGAGATGCAGGGCAATCCGAAGTCGATCACGCGTGCGATCAATCTTCTCACCATTGCCAAAACCCTCGAGCGGGTGGCCGATCACGCCACGAACATCGCGGAGGAAGCCTTTTACCTCGCTCGTGGCCAGGACATTCGCCACGAGCACTCGCTCAAGAAGCAGGAGAGCGCGTAAACTCCCTTACGATTCAGCTTGGCGCAGACGCGAACCCTGCTGCGATGCGCCCCAACACCCAGATTCCATGTCAGCCCTACAACGTCTCCTCGGTCGCGACCGCAAATTTTTCGAACTCCTCTCCGCCAGCGCGGCGGAAGCCCGCGCGGGCACCCAGCGCTTGAGCGAACTGGTGGAGCAACTCGGAAAGGGGACCGCCGAAGCTCAGTTGGTGGAGATCGGTCGCAAGCGGTCCGCGCATAAGCAGATCAGCAACGAGATCACGGAAGCGCTCTGCAAGCAGTTCTACACCCCGCTGGAGCGGGAGGACATCGAGCAACTTTCCGACGCGCTTTATAAGATTTCCAAGACGGTCGAGAAGAGTGCCGAGCGCCTGGCGATCAGCCCTTCGATGAAAAGCCTGCCCACCGTGCAGAAGCAGCTCGCGCTGCTCGTGCGCGGTGCGGAACTGGTGGAGAAGATGGTGACCGATCTGTGCGCTGGCGGACACGGTGAGGAGGTGAAGGATGAATACGCGCAGCTCCAGGCCGTGGAGGCCGAAGCGGACCGCGCGATGAGCGATCTCCTCCAGACGCTCTACCGGGACGAGACCGAGGCCCGGGTGATCATTTCGTGGAAGGACGTTTACGACCTGCTGGAAAAAGCGGTCGATCGTTGCCGCGACGCCGGCTTCGTCGTCTTCCACGTCGCTCTAAAAAACGCCTGACCCTTTCGCATGGGCCTGTTGCTCACGGTTATCCTCGTGGCGCTGGTGTTTGAATACATCAACGGTTTCCACGATACGGCGAACTCCATCGCCACGGTCGTCTCGACCAAGGTTCTTACTCCGCGCCTCGCCATCGCACTGGCGGCGATTACCAACCTCGTCGGTGCACTGTGGGGCACGGCGGTCGCGAAGACCATTTCTTCGGGGCTCGTCGATTCGAAGGTCGTCGAAATGGCGCCGGAAATCATCATCGCCAGCGCACTGCTCGGCGGCATCATCTGGAATCTCGCGACGTGGTGGTTTGGGCTGCCTTCCAGTTCCACCCACGCCCTCGTGGGCGGCCTGTGCGGCGCTGCCGTGGCGGGTTCACACGGGCATCTGGGCGCCATCATCTGGACCAAAGTGAAGGACGGCGCGCCGTGGTATAAGAATGAAGGCGTGCTCTACAAGGTCGTGCTGCCGATGGTCTCGTCGCCGGTGGTCGGGTTCCTTGTTGGCTTGATCCTCATGTCGCTGCTCACACTGCTGGTCAGTTCGTGGCGGCCGGCGATTGTAAGCCATCTCTTCGGCAAGCTCCAGTTGCTCAGCGCGGGTTATATGGGCTTCAGCCACGGCAGTAACGATGCGCAGAAGACGATGGGCATCATCTGCCTCGCGCTGATCACGGCGACCAAGGCGGGCACTCTGGATCAGGCGCCGTCGTGGCTCCATTTCCTGCGCACGGCGCCCGAGGCAGCGGCGTCCATTCCGCTCTGGATCAAGCTGTCCTGCGCTTTGGTCATGTCGGCCGGCACCGCCGCGGGTGGATGGAAGATCATTCAGACGATGGGGCACAAGATGGTGAAGTTGCAGCCGATTCATGGCTTCGCGGCGGAAACCACTGCGGCCAGCGTGCTCATGGTGGCGCAGTCCTTTGGCATGCCGGTTTCGACGACCCACGCCATTAGCACCAGCATCATGGGCGTGGGTTGTGCCAAGCGTCCCGGGGCGCTGAATCTCCCGATCATCCAGCGTATTCTGCTCGCCTGGGTGCTCACGCTGCCCGCCACCGGTTTGCTCGGCTATCTCATCGCGCGGCTCTGGATGGGCGCCTGAGGCGCACATTGCGTCACACCCGTTGCACGCAGGTGTGAGCCCGCCTACGGTGCGTGGTTATGCCTTTTCAGCTCGCTTCGCAGTATTCGCCTCGGGGAGACCAGGCGCAGGCCATTGCCAAGCTGAGCAAATCTGTGCTGGCCGGGAATCGGCACCAGACGCTTCTGGGCGTCACGGGTTCCGGGAAGACCTTCACGGTGGCGAATGTCATCCGCGACCTGGACAAGCCGACGCTGATCATTTCGCACAACAAGACCCTCGCTGCGCAGCTCTACTCGGAGTTCAAACAGTTCTTCCCCGACAACGCGGTCGAATACTTCGTCAGTTACTTCGACTACTATCAGCCCGAGGCCTACATCGCGCGCACGGACACTTACATCGAAAAGGATTCGTCGATTAACGAAGAGATCGAGCGCCTGCGCCTTTCCACCACCTCGGCCCTGCTCTCGCGGAGGGATGTCATCGTCGTCGCCAGTGTGTCGTGCATTTACGGGTTGGGTTCGCCGGAGGACTATATGAACATGTTGCTGACCATGAAGGTCGGTCAGCAGATGACCCGCGAGATGGCGCTCGCGAAGCTGGTGGACATGCTCTACGAGCGCAACGACATCGGCTTCGGCCGTGGCCGGTTTCGCGTGCGCGGCGACGTGATCGAGGTGCAGCCCGCCAACCTCGACGACCAGGCAATCCGCATCGAGTTCTTCGGCGACGAAATCGACCGCATCTCCACCTTCGATCCGCTGACCGGGCACACCTACGAGGCGATCAGCATGGTGACGCTGTATCCCGCGAAGCAGTTCGTGACGCCTTACGACAAGATGCTGCGCGCCATGACGACCATTCGCGAGGAGATGGATGAGCGCATCATCTGGTTTGAAAAGCAGGGCAAGCTCCTGGAAGCGCAGCGCCTCAAGATGCGCACCGAATACGATCTCGAGATGATGCAGGAGATGGGTTTCTGCTCCGGGATCGAAAACTACTCGCGCCATCTCAGCGGGCGTCCGCCCGGGTCGCGCCCGTTCACGCTCATGGATTTCTTCCCGCGCGACTACCTCGTCGTGATCGACGAATCACACGCTACGGTGCCGCAGGTTGGCGGCATGTATGAAGGCGACCGCTCGCGCAAGTCCGTGCTGGTCGAATACGGCTTCCGTCTCCCCAGCGCGATGGACAACCGCCCGCTGCGATTCGAGGAGTTCATGCAGATGGCCGGGCAGCTCCTTTACGTTAGCGCCACCCCGGGCGCGTTCGAGATTCAGAACTCGATGGTTGGCAACACGCGTTACATTCCGCATTCCCGCACACAGCTCGGCAAGGACGTCGATGTGCCGATGGCCGTGGCTGGCAGCGGCCAGAAAGGTGAGGTGAAAACCAGCGGTGCCGAACAACCCATCGACTCCTTCGACACCACGACGCCGGGCTCTCCGCTGGTAGTCGAGCAAATCATTCGCCCGACGGGCCTGCTCGATCCACAGATCACCATCCGCCCGCTCAAGGGGCAGATCGACGAGACGATGGACCTTTGCCGTCAGCGCGTAGAACTCGGGGAGCGCGTGCTCATCACCACCCTCACCAAACGCACCGCGGAAGACCTCAGCGATTACCTGAAGGACGTGGGTCTTAAGGTCCGCTATCTTCACAGCGATATCGACACGATCGAACGTGTGGAAATCCTGCGCGCTCTTCGCGCGGCGGAGTTCGATATTCTGGTCGGCATCAATCTCCTCCGTGAAGGCCTCGACCTGCCGGAAGTGTCGCTGGTGTGCATTCTCGACGCCGACAAGGAGGGCTATCTTCGCTCACAAACTTCGCTCATCCAGACAGCCGGTCGTGCGGCCCGCCACGTGAACGGGCACGTCTATCTCTTTGCCGATCAGGTGACGGGTTCCATGCAGGCGCTCCTCGACATCACCGAATATCGCCGCGCCCGGCAGATCGAATATAACGAGAAGCACCGTATCACGCCGCGGAGCGTGCAGCGGGCCGTGCAGGAGAGCCTGCACACGCTGCTCAAGGGGCGCGAGGTCGAGGCGTCCGTCGTCCGCGAAACGGGCGCTGACCTCAATCTTACCGACCTTCTGCGCGAACTCGAAGACGAAATGCTCACCGCTTCGGCGAACCTGGAGTTCGAAAAAGCCGCCCTGCTACGCGACCAGATCGGGGAACTCAAAGTCGGCGCCGGCCTCGACAAAATCGAGCCTCGCCACAAACCCATCAACTACCGCGACCTCAAAGCCAAAAAGGGCGGACGCAAACCGAAGGCGCGGGCTTAACGTCACTCGTTCATGAGTGTCAGGCGTGAGAAAGGTGGCACCTTCCCACGGTTAGTTAATTCCCTTAATAAATCTCGGTAAACTACCGAAAACGGCAGTCGGAAAAACCTCGCTTCTAATTAGGTAAAGTCCTGCAATTGGCACAGTCGATCTCGATCGGCGGGATCGCCCGGAACACTGCTGCCTATGAAGACCAATGCTTGCATTCGTGGCGTTCGGATCGTGTGCGCCATTTTCGCGCTGGCCGGGATACCAACGGCACGGGGCGGAACTTACACATTTATCCGGATCGCTGCTTCCCCCGGCACCCTCGGCGTGCCCAATGCGGTGCCCACGTTGAACAATGCTGGGCAGGTCGCCTTCGACGGCCTCTCCGGGACCGAAGCGCGCATTGTTCGCGGCAGTGGCGGACCGCTTACGACCATCGCCGCGCAAAATACCGGTGCTCTGACGCCAACGCTCGTTGGATTCACCGGTGGCGCTTACGCGATCAATGCGTCGGGCCAGGTCGCGTTTGGCGCCTACAACGACGGTCCCGGGTCTGGAGTTTATCGCGGCGACGGCACCACGCTGGTCGCGCTCGACGACACGACCGACCCGAATGTTTACCCCTCGATCAACAGCTCCGGCACGGTCGCCTTTCGCACCAGCACGCCCACGGGTGCGGCGATCTATTTCGGCAACACGAGTTCGCTGACCCTTCTGGCGAGTGCGCAGGCGGGCACAGGACACCCGTTTGCCAGCATCGGTAATCCGGCGATCAATGACGCCGGCACGCTGGCGTTTTTCGCCCAGGATCCAGCCCCGATGCCGGGACCGGGCATCGGGCAGGAACGCATTTACACTTCTACGCCGGCGGGTGTTTTGGCGGAAGTTACCAACACCAATAGCGGCGGGTGGAGTGTGATGGGAGGCGCCCTGGCGGGAAACCTCGTCATCAGCAATTCGGGTGCGATCGTCTTCGAAGGCATCATGCAAGCGGATGGGCGGCAGGGTGTTTACCTCGCCACGCCCGACGGTGGCGGCGGCTACAACCTGTCCACCATCGCCGACACCACCGGTGCGTATGCGAGCTTCGCCTTCGACGCCATCTCCGGCCTCTCGATCAACGCGACAAATCAGGTCGCCTTTCGCGCGTCGCTCGATGGCAGTAGCACCGTCGGTATTTTCACCGGTCCGGACCCGGTGGCTGACAAAGTGATTGCCACGGGGGACAAACTCGACGGGAAAACCATCGCCGGCGTGAGCCTCGGTCGCTTTGCGCTGAACGACCTCGGCGAAGTCGCGTTCTTCGTCACCTTCACCGACAGCACCGGCGGGGTGTATCGTGCGACGCCTTTTGCCCCGGCGGTGAACTGGATCGACTGGACCACGGCCGGGCTTGATTCCGCCTTCGGCACCCTGCAAACCTCGTCGGGATTGATCGGCGTGAGTTACACCGGCGAAGCCTACTACACCAACGCCTTCAACGATTCGGTGCAGTTCAGCTATGCGGGCATCTATACCCCGCCCATCACGCACGGTTCGGATGAGATTCTGACCTACGGTGGTGCGGGCTCGCATCATCGGCTCACCTTCACCGCACCGGTCTCCAATGTGACGATGCACTGGTATAGCGTTGGCGATCCCTCGACGCCGGTAAACCTCACCTTCACCAAAAATGGAACTGCGACCCCGGCGCCATTCACCATCGCCAGCTCCGGCTCCGAGTTTGCGCCCAATCCGATTTTCGAGCGGCAGGGGGCGAACGACAACGTGCTGCACGGCCAGGAAGGCTCGGGGACGCTGGTCTTCACGGGCCCGATTACCTCGCTCGAGTGGGATACGGATAACACTGAACTATACTTTTCGTTTGAGGCGGGCACGAGCGATACCGCCGGCCCCGATATGACGACTCTCGCTCCTGTGCTGATTTCGCCGGCGGACGGCGCGCTGGTCGGGAGGTTTAGCGAAGTCGAATTCACGCTGCCCGAGGCGGCGGCGGCGGGCTCGGTCCAGTTGACCTTCAACGATGGTGGCACTCCGCTTGTCCTGCATCTGATCGATGAAGGGCCCGGCTCGCACAGTTTCCAGTTCGACCCGCAGGATCCCTCCTCTTCAACCGGTGTCGCCAGCGGGCCGGCCATCCCGGACGGTGCCTATACCGTGGTGCTTTCGTATCAGGATCTGGCGGGCAATGCGGTTGCTTCCGACACTTCGCTGAACGTAGTCGTGGACACGCTGCCTCCCGCGGGTGGCAGCTTCACGGCCACGCCGAATTCCGTCCCGGAAGGAACGGCGATCACGCTTTCGGCATCGGGCTGGAGTGATGCGCACGGGCCGTTGACCTACGTCTTCTTCGAGTTATCGCCGTTCGGTCCGCCGCAGGCCGACTCGACGTTGGACGTCATGCTAAGCCTCGGCACGCACCAGGTGTATGTGCACGTTTCCGATGCCGCCGGGAATGGGACAGTGGTCGGTCCGATCGGGGTCGAGGTCACCGCCGGGCCGCCGCCAGACTATGGGCCTGTGACGCAGTCCAGCTATCTGCTGCGGAGCGACGCAGCACCGACCGATCCCGACCACGCAATGTTCAACCTGTTGCGCCCGCCGATGATCAACGGCGCCGGCAGGCTGACCTTCAAAGGCACGCTCTTCCCCCGAGACCCGACCGGCTACGATCCGAATCCCATCACCGCGGCAAACGATCTCTGCATCTGGGCCGACAAGGGGAGCACGCCGCTGGCGCTGATCGCCCGGGAGAGCGGGAACGCACCGGGAATCAGCGGCGGACAGTTAGGGAATTTTTCTGATCCGATCATGAGCAACGCGGGTGAGGTCGCCTTCAAGGCGACGCTCAAGACGGGCAAACTCTTCCCGGCCTTCACCTCGGCGAACAATGAAGTCATCTACAGCGATGCAAGCGGTTCGCTGGCGGTCGTGGCCCGCAAGGGCGACGCGGTGCCGACCGGCTTTGGCACCGGCACGTGGAAGGTCTTCAATGGCCTCGGCGTCGTCAACGGAGGCGTGTTCGGCCTGGGCACGCTCACGGGAGTAACGCCGGGTTCGGAACTGGTGGTGTGGGCATGGGAGCCGGGCGATGCCACGCCGCACATTCGTCTGCAAAAGAAGGCCGTCCTCGATTTTGGCGCTGCCGGTCAGCGCACGGTGAACACGATCGATTTTCTGTCGGCGAAAGCCACCGTGGTGGGGCAGGGGCGCAGCTACAGCGGCGGCGGACCGACCGCGTGGGTGCGCAGCACGTTTGTGGGCGGCGGGGTCATTCTGCTCAAGCTCACGACCACCACCGATCTCTTCGATACCCTCACGTTCGGCCCGAAGATCCTGCCCAAGTCCACGTCGCCCGCTTCGCCGGCCTCTGCCGACCCTGCGCCCGGAGTGGTGGGAGCGCAGTTTGCCGCGATCAATTCGCCGGCGACCAATTCGCTGGGCCACATTGCCTTCACCGGTGCTTATAAGACGCGGGCCACACCACTCCCTGCCATTGCCAGTGCCAACGATGCCGCACTCTGGTCCGGGGCGGGCGACAACCTCGCGCTGGTCGCTCGCGAGGGCGAGTCTGCGCCGGGAGTGAGTGGTGCGACCTTCGCGAGTTTCAACGATCCGGTGCTGAGTGACAACGACCGGGTCGCTTTCTTCGGCAAGATGAAGATCGGCACCGGCGGCGTGACGGCCCTGAACGACCAGGGCCTCTGGGCGCAGACCGGCGATGGTCTCAAGCTCATCGCGCGTGAAGGCGTCACGGCGCCGTTCCTCCCGAACGGTGCGGTGATCGCCAGCTTTGTTAGTGTGGCCACGCATCAGCGCGGTGGGCTTTTCAAGGCGAAGCTAAAGGTCGGCGTCGGCGGCGTGACAGCTAAACGCGACGACATCCTTGTCGTCTGGCGCGGCCTGGACGGCACCGCTGCTCTTACGCTACGCGAACGGCAGCTCGTGGAAATTTTCCCGGGCCACCAGCGCCAGTTGCTCACCTTCGACGTGATCAATCCCGCGCCTTCGCCCGTCGCCGGCGTCGGGCGAAGTTTCAACTCCTCCGGGCAGGTCATGAGTTACTGCACGTTCCTCGACGGAACGACGGGCTTCATCGGTATCGACCTCAACTAACCGGCACCACCCGCGATCATGAAAACGAATTTCCTTTTCCAAATCGTCCGGGCGCTGGGGTGCGCCGCGATCGTCCTCACTGCCACGCGAGCGGTCGCGCTTGCTACCGACTACGACGCCGTAGCCGACTTCTCCGCCACGCTCAACGATGCGAGCCAGACCTGGCAGTATGGCTCCAGCGAGACCGACGGCACCGGCTTCAGCAACATGGAGCTCGAAGAGTCGGACGCCAGCGTGGACGTCTGGCACCGGGCGGGCCATGCGTCCGGCGACATGGGCATCGTCCGCAACAAGACCGGGGCGGACTACCACTACAACATCTTCACCGTGCAGGCGGCGGATGAGCTTGGCCTCTTCCCCGGGAACGACGGGCGCAAGGCGATCGTGCGCTGGAAGGCGCCAGCGTCGGGGATTTATCAGGTCGCCGGGCAATTCAAGGGCATCGACCAGACGAGTTCGGATGGCTCGATCGTCTTCAATGGCAACGCCGCCGCGCCGCTCTTCAGCGCGTTCGTGGATGGCCAGAACACGGTGAAGGCCTTTGCGCTGACGGTTTCGGTGCACGCGGGCGACACGCTCGATTTCCGGGTCGGCTGGGGCAGCAACAGTTCCTACAGCTTCGACGGCACGGGGCTGAAGGCCGCGATCACTCCGGCGTTGAGCGGGTCGGTGACGATCAACTTCGACAACTTCGCCGTGGGGCAGCAGCCGGCGGATTTTCTCGCCGCCTACGGCATCCCCAGCATCACCTATGGCGGCGCCAGCGGTTCCCGCGGGCCGGCGATTGGCTCCGAAAACGATCCGGGCAACAACAGCGTCCCGGCGAGCCACCCGAACCTCTTTTACCAATACGCCACCGCGGTCGATGCCTTTCAGGATCACATCCTCACTTTTACTTTCGATCCACCGCTCACCGCGTTCGCCCTGAGCCGGGTAGGCAAGGTCGGCGGTGGTTCGACGGACACGTGGCACGCCGACTTTTACGACGCCGATGACAACCTGATCGGCTCCTTCGGCGAGTCATCGCCGATCATCGAAGCGCCGGTCACGCCGTTCAGCTTCACGGCTCCCGAAAACAAAACGATCGCGAAGATGAATCTGGTGTCGAACTGGACGGCCTTTGCCACCAACGCGACGATCCCGGTGGATGATTTCGTGCTCACGCAAGGAGCGCCCGCCGTCGGTGCGCCGACCGTCACGACGACTGACGCCACGGACCTCACGATCACGACGGCAAAGCTCCACGCGACCGTCAATCCCAATGGCCTCGCCACGGAGGTCACGTTCTACGTCGATAACTCGTCGCGCGGCACGGTGAATGTGCCCGCGGGCTCCACCGACGTGGACGTAACCCTCGATGCGACTGGCTTCACGCCGGGGACGATGCACAACGTTTACGCCTATGCGTCCAACTCCCAGGGCAGCGCCAGTGGAGACTACGTGAATTTCACGCTCCTCGGCGGCGTGCCCTCGGTCACGACGCTCGATCCTTTGCCGCTCGGGACTTTCACCGCCACGTTACGCGCGACGGTGAACCCGAACCTGGTGGATACGACGGTGACGTTTTACTACGACAGCTCTTCCGTAGGCAGCGTGGACGTGCCTGCCGGCTCCGAGGATGTGGAGGTGTCGGTCAATCTGATCAATCAAACGCCCGGCTCGACGCATAGCTACTATGCCTACGCGAGCAGCGCCGGTGGCACCGCCTCGGGATCCTCCGTCTTCTTCACCTTCCTCGGTGGAGCGCCGGTCGTCACCACGCTTGATCCTTTGCCGCTCACCACGAGCACGGCGAAATTGCGCGCAACGATCAACCCGAACCTCGTCGATACAGACGTGACCTTCTACTACGACAGTAGTTCAGCCGGCACGGTGAGCGTGCCCGCGGGCACCAGCGATGTGGAGGTGTCGGTCGATGTGATGAATCAAATCCCCGGCTCGACGCACAACTACTATGCCTATGCGACCAATACGGGTGGCAGCACCTCCGGGGATTATGTCTTCTTCACCTTCCTCGGCGGCGCGCCAGTGGTGACGACGCTCGACCCTTTGCCGCTGACCACGAGCACCGCGAGGCTGCGCGCGACGATCAATCCAAACCAGGTCGCTACGGACGTGACCTTCTACTACGACAGCAGTTCGGCCGGCACGGTGAGCGTGCCCGCGGGCACCAGCGATGTGGAAGTGTCGGTCGATGTGATGAATCAAATCCCCGGTTCGACGCACAACTACTACGCCTACGCGACCAATGCGGGCGGCGGCACCTCCGGGGATTACGTCTTCTTCACCTTCCTCGGCGGCCCGCCAGAGGTCACGACGCTCGCACCGCAGTCGATCGGTGCCACCACCGCCACACTGCGGGCTACCGTGAATCCTAACCACGTGGAAACGACCGTCTCGTTCTACGTGAACAGCTCGTTCCAAGGGAGCGTGGTGATGCCCGCGGGCGCGACGCCGGTCACGGCTACACTTCCAGTCAGCGGCCTTTCGCCAAGCACCAGCTACAGCGTGTATGCCGACGCCACGAACGCTGGCGGCTACGACTATGGCGACAACGTTTCCTTCACGACGCTGACGCCATCGCCCGAGGCCGAGACGAACGTCGTGCTCCTGCGCGGCGATCTCACCCCCTCGCAGCCGCCGGACGCGCTCTTCAGCCTGCTGCGTCCGGCCTCGATCAACGCGGCCGGTCATCTTGCGCTCAAGGGCAACGTTTTCGTCCGCGAAGCCACCGAGGCGGATCCGAATCCCATTACCACGGCCAATGATATGATGATCTGGGCGGACAAAGGACTCGCGCCGCTCACGCTGGTGGCGCGGGAAGGCGATGTCGCGCCGGACTCCAGTGGCGGATTGTTTGCGAGCTTTTCCGATCCGGTGCAGAGCGACAATGACGCGGTTACCTTCAAGGCAAGTCTGAAACTGACGCCCAAGGATGCCGCGCGCGATGATGCCATCTACACGGATCTCGGCGGAGTGCTCACCAAAGTCGTGCGCGAAAGCGACACCATCGCGGGTGTCGGCAGCGCCCAATACAAGACGTTCACGTCCGTGGCAGTGGTCAATCAGGGGCTCTTCGGCGTGGCGGCGTTGAAGTCCGGCACGAGCGAAGTGATCTCCGGCGGAAATGACGTCGTTCTGTGGAGTTGGGCCCCCGGCGACACGCAGCCCCATATTCGCTTGCGTGAAGGCGATTCGCTCACCCTCGCTGCGGGAGTTTCGCGCATCGTGAAAACCTTCGATGTGCTCACTGCCAAGGCGGGCGTCACCGGGCAGGCCCGCACCTTTACCACCGCGCCTTCGGTCCTGCTGCGGGCGGCTTGCACTGACGGAAGCGTGGCCTTCGTGAAGCTCACCAGCAGCGCAGCCTTCCTCGACACGAGGGAGGTCGTGAACACGATCATCGTGAGCAAACCGGCGACCCTCTCGCCCGTGCCCACCGCTCCGGTCGGCGCCAACTTCGCCTCAATCGATTCACCCGCCGTCAACGTCTCCGGCCATCGCGCCTTCAAGGGCACGGTCGCGATGCGCAAGACCGTCACCGCTCCTGCGCCGCTTCCCGCCATCACCGCGGCAAACAATGCGATGATCTGGGCCGACCAGGGCGCTACGCCTCTGTCTGTCATCGCGCGCAAAGGTGATCCGGCGCCCGGCACCAACGGCACGTTTGGCAGCTTCATGGATCCGATCATCGATGCGAATGATCATGTTGCCTTTCTTGGTGCGCTCAATTCCAGCGTCCCGCTCGGCATTGTCAGCACCAACAACCAAGGCCTCTGGGCGCAGATCGACGGCGGCACCGTGACCCTGATTTCTCGCGAAGGTTCCACGCTGGACGGGGTTCCCTCCGCCGCGGTGGTGAACACCATTACGAGCGTGATCGTCAACGACACGGGTGGCGCCTTTGCCGGGAAGCTCCGCGTCGGTGCGGGTGGCGTCACCGCCAACAGCGACAGTTTCCTTGCCATCTGGCGCGTCGGCGACGGCGCAGCCAAAGTCGTCCTACGCGAAGGGATGTGGATCGAAGTATCCGCCGGTCACCCGCGCGCCGTGAAGAGCTTTGACGTTTTTACTCCGCAGGCGCCCTTCGGCGGGATGAGCCGCAGCCACAACGCCGCCGGGCAGATCGCCGTTTATTGTGTCTTTGTCGATGGCACGACTGGCGTCTTCACCTTCGAGCCGGCCTCGTGGTGGGGGTATCGGTGGGGTGGGCGGGATCGGCGGAATCTAGGCCGCCCACCGAATCTTCCTGTTCCGCCCGTCTTGTTATTCTCCTGCCGCGGTCCGTAAGCCGGTTACGTCGTGGATGACCGCTTCGCGAAACGACGGAAACTGCGGAGCCCAGCCGAGCGCGCGCATCTTCGCGTTGCTCACACGCTTGTTGGTGACACCGCGTTTGCGATTGGGATTTACGGGGCCGGTGGGCGGAATCGGCCGTTGAAAGTGTTCGGCGAGCCAGGTGTAAATTTCCCGCTGCGTGAGGGGGCTGTCGTCGCAGACGTTGAAAATCCCGGCGGCTTTTTTCGCGGCGAGACATACCAGCGCGGACGCCGCATCATCGCGGTGGATCTGGTTCACCGTGCGTGCGCCGTCGTCCTCGATCACCGCCTCGCCGGAAAAGAACCGCTGCAACAATACGGAACGCGCCGGTCCGTAAAGCCCCGCCAGCCGGGCAACGCAGCCACCCGCCGCGAGCGCCACCTCTTCCGCAGCGCGCAGGAGTTGCCCGGTTTCGCGTGAAGGCTCTGCGGTGGAACTTTCGTCGATAACGGAACCGTCGTTTTGCGCATAGACGGATGTGCTGCTGGTGAAAATGAAATGCGCCGAGGGGAAACGCTGCGCGAGGTTCCGCATCCCTTCCAGATACACCCGCCGGTATTCCTCCGCGCCGCCTCGCCCGGAACTCGCACAATGAATCACCACGTCGCTTTCCGGCAGGGCGGTGAGAGAAGCGGCGTCCGTGAGGTCGCCGACGAAGATCGGAAAATCTCCGGCCTCCTGCGGCGAGCGCGCGAGCCCTGCGACTTCCCAGGCGTGCGCCAGAAACAAGCGCGCGGTGGCGAGCCCGAGATAACCGCAACCAGCGATGAGGACTTTCGACATGAGGTCGCGACCTTACGAAGCTGGCTCGTGCGCGTAAAGTGACGGCGTGCTTGCGATCACTCCCGCGCTTTGCTGGCGGAGCCGTAGTAGGGGAACTGATCCCAGCCGTCGTAGGCAGGATCCAGCCGCGGGTCGCCGGTCTGTTTCATCCAATCATCCACGCGAGTGCGCAGTTGGCGGAGCGTATCTGCATAGGCAGGGTCGCTTGCGAGGTTATGAACCTGCGACGGGTCTTTGCGCACATCGTAGAGTTCCTCGGCGGGGCGTTTGCCGAAAATCAACGCGGTGTATTGGGCGAAGGCGGGATCGTCCCGATGGGCGAGAAGCACATCCTTCACCCGCGTGGTATCGACATCGCCAAACGGGCGGCCGTGGAGGAAGAGCACATCCGGATCGCCGGCGGGCCAGCGGTCGGGTCGCAGGTTGCGAACGTAGAGGAAATCGTGGGTGCGCACTGCACGCACGGGGTAACTCTGGTCGTCGTGCCGCACGTTGGCATGACGCTCGCGTTCGAGGAACAGAACATCGCGCGGCGTCGGGTCCGGCAGTCCGAGCAGCAGATTCTTGATGCTGTGCATCGTCATCTCCGGAGGAGGCATGATTCGGGCGAGTTCGAGAAACGTCGGACCGAGATCGGCGACGTTTACGAACTCGTCGACGCGGCGCCCAGCAGCGAGCTGCCGGCCCCAGCGAATGGCTAGCGGCACGCGCGAGCCGGCATCGTAGCAGTTTGCCAGTCCACGCGGCATCTGCCAGCCATTGTCACTCGTGTAGATGACGACGGTGCGGTCCAGTTCGCCGGCTTTTTCCAGCATCGCGATCGCAGCCCCGGCCTCGCGATCCAGCTTCACGATACCGCCGTAGTAGTTGAGCAGGTCGTCGCGCAGTTCTGAGCAGTCCGGCAACTCGGGCGGAATGGTGAGCGCTTTTGGATCGATCTTTTCCTCCCGCGCGAATTCGATCCGATCCAGCTTGCCGGCGCGAGTGGCGGTGTCGGTGTTGCCGAGCCAGAAGAAGAACGGCTTCGCAACGTCACGCTTTGCGTGGAAGTCGGCGAAGTCAGCGAACTTCGGTCCGACGGGATTTTCCGACCACCCGGAGATGGCGAAGTTGCCCGGCCCCCATGGCTTGCCGCTGTAGCCGATCTGGTAACCCGCCTCGCGCAGCAACTGGGTGACGACCGGCGTGTCTTTCGGGAACGCGCTCCACAGGCTGGCGCGTTCACCGAGTTGATGCGCCACCTTGCCGGTGAGCAGGCAGGCGCGAGTCGGGGAGCACGACGGAACCGGATTGAAGGTGTGCGTGAAGAGCACGCCTTCGCGCGCGATGCGATCGAACGCCGGGGTGTGCGCAAGCGAATCGCCAAGCGCCCCTGCGTTCGGCCAGCGCCAGTTGTCGCCGAGGATGAAGAGGATGTTCGGACGATCTTCCGCCCGCAGCGTGCCGATCCCCATCAGCAGCACGACGAGGAGGCAGAGCAACGGGGTGTTGGGGGAGCGCTTCATTGGGGGGATGCGGGAAGGGCGAACCGCTTGCAGAAAAGCGGCTATTTCTTCACCACCGGAGCGATCTCCATGTTGCGGTAGTCGATCGTGGTGTGGTCGCCTTGGAGCATGATGGGGCCGGGCTGAGTTTCGTCGCTGGTGAGGGCGCCACCGGTGCAGCCGAGCACGGGCTGGTTGTCGATGATGCGCTTGCCATTGAGCACGACGGTGAGATGACGATTCACGAGGGTGATCGCGAGCGTCTGCCATTCGCCGACCGGTTTTTCCGCGGCGGAACTCGGCGTGATGCGGCTATAGAGCGCGCCCATGTTGTGCGGATCGACCGGCTGGCCGTAGCTGTCGGCGATCTGGATTTCGTAGATGCCGCGGAGGTAGATGCCGCTGTTGCTCCCGGCTTGGGTGCGGACTTCGGTGGTGAGGCGACAATCCTCAAACACGGCTTTGGTGCGGAGATTGGCCATGCGCTCGTGTTTGCCTTCCGGGAGCCGGTTCATGAGGACGCCGTCCTGCAGAGCCCAACCGTTCGGCGCTTCCTTTACGAGGGTCCACGTGTCGGTGAGATTGCCAGCGAGGAGTTTGATCGCGGGGCCAAAGACGACTTTCGAGAGATCCGGCGCGGGCGGGAGATCGGCGATGCGGCGGCCGGTGAGCGACTCCGCGGTGCCGAGCGTGCCGTTTGGTTTCGTCATCGCCGCGGTGAGTTTCAGGTCGTCGCCTGTGCGGGTGGCGGTGACTTCACGGAAGACTTTGCCGGCGGGGATGCGGACTTTCAGGGTGCCGTCCGTGACGGAAGCCTCGCTCGCGGGCACCACGCTTCCGCCGCCCCAGAGCAGGCTCGCGGAAAGCCCGCCGCCCTTTTGCTCGACGCCGAGCCAACCGGCGCGGCCATCGGGCAGGGTGAGTGCCCACCGACCGAGGAATGGATTTTCCGCTGCTTGAAGGGGCAGCGTGAGGAGGGCGAGAGCGGCGGCGACGAGCGGACGGGTTAGGAAAGAGGGCATGGAACGCTCACTTTGATCCCTGAACCGAGGCGGCGGCAAGCCCCCGTCCGTCGGGATTTTGCAGGGAGTCACCGAATCGCTTGGCAACGGCGCGCCGGTGCATTTAGGTTCCGCCTTCCAACGCATGTCCCAGGAATACAAAGTCAAACTTGAGATCTTCGAAGGTCCGCTCGATCTCCTGCTTTACCTCGTGAAGCAGGACGAGGTGGACATTTACGATATCTCGATCGAGCGGATCACGCAGCAATACCTGTCGTTCATCGATGCGTTCAAGCTGCTCGATCTGGAGGTGGCGGGCGAGTTCCTGGTGATGGCGTCGAATCTTCTCTACATCAAGAGCCGCAGCCTGCTGCCGGTCGATCAACAGCCGCCCGAGGAGGAAGCCGAAGAAGACGATCCGCGCTGGGAGCTGATTCGTCAGCTCGTCGAATACAAGAAGTTCAAGGAAGCCGCAGCGGCACTGGGCCAGAAGGAGGCATTGCAGTCGGCTCTTTTTGCCCGTTCGGCCGAAACGGCGGAGCCCCCGCCAGAACGTCCGCTCGGCGAGGTGTCGGTGTTCGACCTCATCAACGCGTTCAACGCCGTGCTCAAGCGCCTCACCGTGAAGGGCGAGGATTTGCGCGAGATTTTCGAGGAAAATTTCACCGTCTCGGACAAGATCGACCTCATCATGAAGATGACCTCGAGCGGAGTGACGCTGAAATTTACCGAGCTGTTTGCCAGCGCGGTATCGCGTGGGGAGATCGTGGTGACTTTCCTGGCGCTGCTGGAACTGGTGCGACTCAAACAGTTGCGCTGCCGGCAGAATACGCCTTTTGACGAAATCGAACTCGAACGAGTCCCGGAGGTGCTGGCATGAACCCCGACGACGCTCTTTTCCCGCACAGCATGAGCCTGAAGCAGGTGGTGGAGGCGCTGGTGTTTGCCTCGCCGAAGCCGATCACGATCAAGGAAGTCGTGGCCGCCTTGAAGGCAGCGGGCGACAAGGAGAAAACCGACGACGCTCTGGCGCTAGAGTTTGCCAAGGCTAAAGAGGCCGACGTGGCGGCGGCGCTGGCGGAGATTTCCAGTGAACTGATCTCGACTCAGCGCGCTTTCCGGCTCGTGGAACAAATCAACGGCTGGGCGTTGGTGACCGACCCCGCGGCGGTGCATTGGGTCCGACAGCTTTACCCGGAAGCGAAGCCGACCCGCCTGACGGGGCCGCAGCTCGAGACGCTGGCGATCATCGCCTACCGGCAGCCGGTGACCCGGGCCGACATCGAAGCGGTCCGCGGAGTGGCGGTCGATAGCGTGGTGCAGATGCTTACGGAACGGTCGCTCATCAAGATTGCCGGTCGCGCCGAGGTGCCCGGTCGTCCGCTCCTCTACGAGACGACGCAGTATTTTCTCCAGCACTTCGGGATCAAGACCGTGGACGAACTGCCGAACGCGCAGGAACTGAAGCGCGTGGAACTGCCGAAGGCACCCATGCCGGAAGCTCCGGCAGAGGAAACTCCAGCAGAGGGAGCCCCGCCGAAAGGAAAGAAATCGAAGAAGCAGAAGGAAGGCGAGGCACCGGTGGGCGATGCGGCCCCAAGTGAAGCTCCAGCAGCCGAGCCCGCTACAGAGACGGCAGAGCCTTCGGCTCCGAAAACCGCGGAAACATTGGAAGCAGTCGCGGCGGATTTGGACGCCGCCATCGTCGAGATTTCGGGTGAAGAGCCCGCAGTGGAAGTGTCGGGTGATCCGGTCGAGGACGCTGGGCCAAATGACTCCGGTGACTCCGGTGACTCCGGTGAGGCCAGCGAGCCTAATGAATCGGCTGCGCTCGAAGAACCAGCCCACGAAGGAGCAGGGGAGCATTCCCCGGAGCAGCAGTCATGAGCCTGCCGGAAATTCGCGCCAGAATCGATGCCTTGGATGAGCAGATCATCCGGTTACTGAACGAGCGGGCGGACTGCGTCCACGAGGTCGGTCTGATCAAGAAGGCGGAAGGAGCGGCGATCTATGCCCCCGAACGGGAGGAGCAGGTCTTCCGTAAGCTATTCGCCAAGGCGAAAGATTTGCAGAGTCGGTTGCCAGACAAATCCATCCGGGCCATCTACCGAGAGATCATCAGTGCGTCGTATGCGCTGGAGAAGGGGCTGGTCATCGCCTACTTCGGGCCCCAATCCACGAACACTCATCAGGCGGCCCGGAGCCGGTTTGGCGCCAGCGTAGAATACGCGGCTCAAGTGACGATTGCTGATGTGTTCGAGGCGGTTGCCCGGGGCAAGGCGGACTATGGCGTGGTGCCGATCGAGAATTCCACGGAAGGAGCGGTAAATCACACCCTAGATGTCTTCATGGAGAGCGATTTGCGCATTTGTGCGCAGATCTTGATGAAGATCGAAAATCACCTCGCGTCCAAGGGGGGGAAAGCGGAACTAAAGCGCCTCTTTTCCCACCCGCAGGTCTTTGGGCAGTGCCGGAATTGGCTCCGTCTGAACCTGCCGACGGTGGAGTTGGTGGAGGTTTCCAGCACCCCGCGCGCGGCGGAACTGGCGGCGCAAGATCCGCAGTCTGGGGCGCTGGTGGGGGCCATGGCAGCTGAGGCCTTCGAACTCCAGATCCTTGAGCGCAGCATTCAGGACAACCCGAACAACACCACCCGCTTCCTCGTGATCGGTCACCAGACCTCGGCCCGGACGGGGGAAGACCGCACGTCGCTCATGTTCAGCTTGCAGGATAAACCTGGGGCGCTTTTCTCAGCGATCGAGCCCTTCAAGCGGCTGAAGATCAACATGAGCAAGATCGAGAGCCGGCCCTCGAAGCGGAAGGCGTGGGAGTATTTCTTCTTCGTCGATATCGACGGCCACACCGATGACGAGGCTGTGCAGAGCGCCTTGGCCGAGCTGAATAGCCACTGCACTTTCGTCAAGGTGCTGGGCACCTATCCTCGCGGCACCCCGGCGTAACGCCAGTCATCCGCCCTGTAGCTTGCGCGCATTAGTCGGCGCAAACCTGCCTCGTGCTAGGCTGGGTGCGCGTCGTGAAAGTGATCCGAACCGTCGCTGTTGAACCGCAAAGCCTTCACGCGGTGGGAGATCCATCCCAACCACGTGGGGTGGCGGCGGATTAGATCGCAGGCTTCCGCCCGTTCCTCCGGGGTGCAACCGCCGCTGGCGAAACGATTGAGCAATTCCGCGTCTTCTGCCTGGGGTTCCGCCGCAGCCGCACGTCCCTGAACCTCGGTCTCGGAGTGAGCGAGGAATTCGAGGATGATTTTGAAGTCAGTATCCATTCTATAAATAAGACGGAAAAAGCAGGGGGGGTGGGCAAACAATTTTTCCGGCTGTCGGGGGGCGCCCGACAGGTTCATTAAAAAAGTTTAAGATTCTTTGCCCACCCCCTCGGGTTTTCCCGTCTTAATTGATGAAAGGACAGATTCTGACCTGAACTTTCCGCAGACAGCGCGCCGCGACGAGGAACGCCGGAAACGGGGGCCTCGTAGATCGGAGCGTAAGGAAAAGGGAACCCATGAGATTGGTAGCGTGGCGGGGAAAAGGGGCGTCGCAGCGCTAGTCTGCGCCCTTCGGGGAGGAGCCGGGTGCGGTTCGGGGGAGCCGCACCCGGCTAGGCCCGAACCCGTGCCCCTGAAAAAAAGACGAGGCTGAGGCGGGTGACACTGATGGCGAGGAGTTTGGCATTGAAGCGGCTCATTTTTTTGCTCTATCCCCGTGGGTGATTCCACTCAATCCCTTCGACTCAGACTTTCTCCTCGCAGAGTCCTGTCTGGCCGGAGAGCCCGGCTCGGCGGAACGCCTCAAGGCCTTGCTCGACGACGGCGTGGCTCATGTGGTGGTCAAAGCGGGCGCGCCTCCTTCGACGGCTCGGGAATTGATGCAGGATTTGATGTCGGAACTCACGGTCGGTCTTGCCGAACGCCCGCCTCTGCTCCAGAAATACGGCGGGCGCAGTCCGTTGCGGTCGTGGCTTGTGCGGGTGGCGCTCAATCGATGGTTCGACGTTCGGCGACGACTGCACGAAGCGGAAACCCGCCTGCTGATGGCCGAGGAACCGGATGCTTCGACCAAAGTGGATCCCCCGAAGCTGCACCCGGACGACGAGCCCCTGATCGGGTTCCTGCGGGAGGCGATCGGTGCGGCTTTGAACGAGCGTCCGGCGGAGGATTTCGTCCTGTTCCGGCTGCTGCATTTCGAGGGTCTCCACCAGACTGAACTGGCACGCATGTTCGGTTACGACCGGCGGACGATCGCCCGGCAATCGGAGCGGATCGCCGATGAATTGCGGGGATCGATCATGGCCCACCTCGCGGCCCGCGCCCCGGCGTTCAATCTCGACTGGCAGGATGTGGTGGACCTCTGCCATGCCGCCTCGGGCGAAGTGATCGAGGGGAACTGATTTCGGGTGCGACACGCCCGCCTAGCCCTGTAGCCGCCGTCGAATCCGGAGCGTATCCCCCAGCATTTGCAAGCTGTCGTGCACCAGCCGCACCTTGCTCTCGGGTGAGTTTCGCCACTCGACCGGCAAGTCCACGACCCGCAGGCCGAGCTTCTGCGCCAGCAGCAGCACTTCCACGTCGAAAGCGAACCCGTCGAGCTGCTGCCGCTCGAAGATCGCGCGCGCCGCTTCCCGCCGGAAGGCCTTGAAGCCGCACTGCGTGTCGTGCACACCCGCGAGGGTGAGACGGCGCAGGATCGCGTTGAAGGTCTGCCCCATTTTCTGCCGCAGCCACGATTGCCGAAGAGTGATCCGGCTTTGCGCGTGCTGTCGGTTGCCGAAGAGCACGTCTGCCTCGGGATGGCTCTGGAAATAGGCGACGAAACTCTCCACGTCGTGGAGGGGCACGCTGAGGTCGCAGTCCATGTAGAAGACGATGGTGCCGGTCGCCGCCAGCATGCCGGTGCGCACGGCACAGCCTTTACCCCGTTGCTTAGGATAGGTGAGAACGTGGAGATTCGGCTGGCGGGCGGCAGCCGCGGCAGCTATCTCGCGCGTCCCGTCCGTGCTCGGCTCTACCACGATCCATACTTCCACCGGCCACTTGCAGGCCGCCATCCAGCGCTCCAACTCCACCAGCGTCGGCGGCAGCCGGCTGGCTTCATTGTAGGCGGGAATGACGATGGAAACCGAATCCGGCGGCATGGCGGGGGCGGAGAGGAGCACGGGAGATACAACCCGCGCAAGGACTGAAGTCCGGGGCGTGATTTCCCGGCTCCTGGCATTGGCCTGGTTGGACATCGGGATTCTCGCGTTCGCCGCCGTCCTGCGTCTGCTTTGGCTCGATCTGAAGCCGGCCCACTTCGACGAAGGGGTGAACGGATACTTCGTCGATCAAATGACCCGCGACGGGTTTTACCATTACGACCCGACCAACTTCCACGGGCCGCTGCATTTCTACATTCTCTTTGTGGCGCAGACGCTTCTGGGACGCGCGGTCTGGGCGCTGCGGCTACCGGTGGTGCTGGCGAGCATCGGCTGCGTGGCGGTGCTCCTGTTTGGATTTCGCCGGTGGGTATCTGTGAAAGCTTCGCGTTTCGCAGCGCTCGCCATGGCCATCTCGCCCGGCTTCGTTTTCTACGGTCGCTATGCCATCCATGAAACATGGCTCGTGCTTTTTCTCATGCTGCTGGTGGCAGGACTGGCCGGCCTGTGGACCGACGGGAAGCGGTGCGATCTGATCTGGGCCGGAGCAGGTTTTGCGGGAATTCTGGTGACGAAGGAGACGTGGGTCATGCACGTCGTCGCGCTCATTCTCGGAGTGTTCTCGTTGCGGTTGGTGGAAATTTTCAGCCCCTCCGCGCCGCTGCCTCGCGGGATCATGCGCTTTTCCGCCGATGAGGTCGCCCGCACTGGGACGATCTGCGCGGCGCTCGTCGTTTTCTTCTACTCCGGCTGCCTGCTTGATCCCTCCGGCTTGGTGAGTTTCGTTCAGGCGTATGCGAAGTGGACCCAGACGGGGGTAGGGCATGAGAGCGGTCATGAAAAACCGTGGTGGTATTGGTTTCAGCTCCTCGGCCTCTACGAATGGCCCGTGCTCCTCGGCGTAGCGGCTTCGCCGTTTGTCGTCTGGCCGCGCACCAGCCGTTTCCTGCGCTGGCTGGCGATCAGTTCGCTCGGCACGCTGGTGGCCTATGCGATCGTTCCCTACAAAACGCCGTGGTGCCTCATCGCGTGGGCCTGGCCGTTCCTGCTTGTCTTTGGCGTCGGCGTGGAGTGGCTCATGCAACGGGTGGACCGGTGGGTCGTGGGCGCGGTGGCGCTCTGCATGGGTGTCTTCTCCTTCGCGAAGAGCCGCGAACTCAACTTCCAAAAATTCACCGATGAAAACGAGCCGTATGTCTATGTGCAGACGACGCTCGACGTGAACCGGCTCCTCGACCCGCTGCGCTGGCTGCTCGCGCGCGATCCCACGGCGATCTATCGGCGCGGCCACGTGATCCAGGAGGACAAGTATCCACTCATCTGGCTCCTCGCCGATTGGCCCAACGTCACGTGGAACGACCACGACGCCACGCCGCAACCGCTCGATGCCGAATGGCTGCTGGTCGATCCGCTTTCCCGGGACCGGATCGAGAGTGGGCTCAAGGAGACCTACTTCCGCGAGAGCATCCACATCCGGGGCATGGCGCCTGACGATACCTGGCTCTACCTGCGCGCGAAGACCTTTGGCGATTTCTTTCCCGGTCGAAATCCCGAGTTTCAGCCGAACCCGCGCGTGTGGAAGATCGAACCGAAGGCCGACCAATGAGATTAGCCTTGGCGACGCTTCATGTCATCGCGGCGGCAGTGTTCAGCGGAGTCCTGCTTGGCTTTGCGGCAGGTCGGTTAACGCCGATGGTCGCCGCGGCCTCGCTGGTGGTCGGTGCGGCGATTGGGTTGCTGTCGTTGCGCAGTTCGGGTCAGCGGGCCGAGCGGGATTCGTGGCAGATTGAAGCGTGGGGTGGAGCAGCCTTGGTGGTCTTCGCTTTGTTCGCGGCGCGCAGTTTTCTTTGGCTCGTCTTTCGTGCGGGCGACGATCTCTGGGTCTTTTCGCCGAACAACCTCGGCGACCTTTCCCTGCATCTCACCTACGTTCGTTACCTCGCGAACGGTGCGTCCTTCTGGCCGGGAAACCCGATCTTCGCGGGGGAGCCGCTCACTTACCCGGTGGGCATGGACCTGTTCAACAGCCTGCTGGATTTCCTCGGCCTCGATGTATTGAGCGGGTTCATCTGGGTGGGCCTGGCGATGAGCGCATGCACGGCGGCCATGCTCTGGCGCTGGGGGCGCGGCTTTGCCGTGGCTGGGTTTCTCTTCGCCGGCGGCCTGCTTGGGTTCAAAATTTTCGCCACCGGCAAAGTGATCGATTTCCAAGCCGACGCCGCGTGGAAGAGCCTGCCGCTCGCGCTCTTCGTCACGCAACGCGGCCTGCTCTACGCGCTCCCCGCAGGGCTCGCGCTGCTCGCAAGCTGGCGCGCGCGTTTCCTCGATCCCACGCGCGCTACGCAACGCCTCCCGCTCTGGAGTGAATGGCTGCTCTACGCCACCATGCCGGTGTTTCACCTGCACACGTTCCTGTTCCTTTCCTGCGTCGCGGCGTGGTGGTTCTGCTTCGTCAAAGGCGCTCAAAAACATCTCGCGCTCGTCGTCGGTCTGGCCGTCGCACCGGCCACCTTCCTCGTATGGTGCGTCACGGGTGGATTCCACGGCGCCTCCATGATCAGTCTGCATCCCGGCTGGATGCAGGGTAGCGACAACTTCTTCGTTTTCTGGCTCACCAACTTCGGCCTCTTCCTGCCGCTGGTGGCCTGGCTCGTGGTTGAACTTTTTCGGCATCGTGAGGCGAACGCCGCCATCCCCTGGGTCGCGCCTGCGGCGCTCGTCTTTCTCGCCTGCTGCATCTGGAAATTCGCGCCGTGGGAGTGGGACAACACCAAACTCATGGTCTGGTCTTACCTCATCGTCCTGCCTTCGATGTGGCAGCTTCTCTTCGCGCGCTGGCCGGAATGGGTGCGGGTTATTGTCGGAGTGCCGCTCTTTTTCTCCGGCGCGCTTTCGTTACTCGGCGGGCTCACGGGTGATCTCGTCACCGGGGAAGATCGCTCGAATACCCTCCAACCCCACATTGGTTACTCGCTGCAAACCAAGCGTTCCGAAATTGACGGCGTTTTTTGGGCGGCGAGCGATATCCCGATTGCCGATCGTTTCATCGCCAATCCAAATTACAACCATCCGCTGCTCCTCGCCGGTCGTCTCGTGGTGATGGGTTACGAAGGTCACATCTGGAGTCACGGTCTCGATCCGAGCGAGCGCAAACAAACCGTCGCCCGCATCCTCAACGGCAGCGAAACCTGGCGCGAAGACGCCCGCCGTCTGGGCGCCCGCTGGCTCTTCTGGGGCGACCAGGAAAGCGAAGCGTGCCCCGACTCGGCGCGCCCTTGGGAAAAAGAATGCCCTATCCATGCGACGGGCGACTGGGGAACCATCTACGATCTCAGTAAAAGCCGGTAAGCCGCGCAGTCTTCGAGGGCGTCCTTGCCCGGTTTAGACACCGCCACCAAGCACCACCACACCTTCCGCGACGACCCGCTCCGCCACGCGCGCTTCCACCGAGAACTGCCAAAGCCCGCCGACGGCACCCGCTTTCGTCGCCTGCAAAACGATCGCCTCTTCCGGTCGTGCCCCGGCGGGGAATTTCATTGCTTTCACCGCGGCCAGCCGCAGCCCGGGTTGACCGGCGGCTAGTCCGGCGATTTGCGCCAGCGCTTCCACCAGCAGCACTCCCGGCACAAGTGGGTCGCCCGGAAAATGGCCGCGGAAAACCGGATCGTTCGCAGCGAAGGTTTTCAATCCGATGGCTCGTTCACCCACGACCCGCTCGTTCACCGCATCGACAAAAACGAACGGCTCTCGATGAGGTAACCCAAGTGCGATCGGATCGTGTTCGCTCCCTGCTTCCGGCCTCACTGCTCGCCGGCGGGCGGGGCCATGTGTTCCGGCGGCGGCGGCGGCACGAAGTAGATAAAGCGCCACGCACCCATCACCTGCTTCAGCCCCACCCGATAACCCGCGTAGGTCTGCGGGCTTTTCGCAAATTCCGGCGGCCCGACCATGAAGTCGTCGAGCAGAGAGAAGTCCTTCCGCAGGATCGCGTCGAGTTCCGGCCACAGATTGTTCAGATCCCAATAGGTAAAAACATTGTCGCCCGGCGGCGGATTATCCCACCGGTAGCCGAAATCCGGAGCCATCAATGAGCGCAACATCTCGTAATCCTTCCTCGCGACGGCTGTCCGCAGGCGGCCGAGGAAAGCCTGGAAGGTAGGATCACCGGCCGCGTTGCGCTTCTCGTCTTCGCGCTTTTTGTCGCTATCCTTGTAAGGCGTTTTGCATCCTCCGAGCAGGAGCAGTGGGAGGCAGGCGAGAGTGAGCAGGCGCGGAGACATGAGCCGCTCCGGTAATGGCGATGCCTCGCACTGGCGAGCCCAAAATTTGTGTGGTTTTCCTAGCCGGCTATGGACCGAGCGCCAGCCAGCTCAGTTCCACCGAATACACCCGCGTTTCCCGCCAGGTCACGATCTCGGCCACGAAACCACTCGCCGTGATCTCGACGACACGTGTGATCACTCGCGCGCTGTCGCGCTGATCGAAATCGAATCCGGTGATGCCGAGATGCACGATCGGCGGTGCTTCGAATGGAATCGAGAAGTAGATCGATGAGCGGAAGACGCGTTCTTCGTCTTCGCTCCCTTTGGCGGGTGGTTGGTGGAGAGTCCACCCCTCGGTAAGCGCCCCGGCTTGGAGCGTTGCGGACAAACCTTTCCACGGTTGCAGCGGGCTGTTCATGTTTTTTGCGTTCGTTGTTTTCTCCGGTCCCGCGGCCGGGGAACGCGCGGTGCAGTGGAGAGACAATCAGTTCACCCGCCGCGAAGCAAGCCGCATTGCGAATGGGCTCTCCTGGGCAGTCTCACGCTCGCCTGCGATGACTAACCCTGGGCGACGTTCGGACCGGTGAAGGAAAGGAACTGTTCGATCCAGGTGTCGATTTCCAGCACCCGGTTGCGTTGAGCGAAGGCCATGCGTTCGGCGTGGCGCTGGGCTCGGGTGATGAGTTGATGACTGAGGCTGGAGGCGGCCGGGAGATTTCCCGCGAGGGCGCGGGCAGTCTGGGCGCGCAGCCAGGAAGGCGCGTGGCGCACGGCAAGTTCGTCTTCGAGACTCACAAACGCCTGGGCGCTGCCCGGATCGCCCTGCCGTGCCGAACGTCCGATGAGCTGGCGATCGATGCGCCCCGAATCGTGCCGCTCGGTGAGGATGACGTGCAGGCCTCCCACTTCGGTGACGCCGGGACCGAGCCGGATATCGGTGCCGCGCCCGGCCATGTTCGTGGCGATGGTGATACGGCCTGCTTCCCCAGCGTGGGAAATGATCCCAGCTTCTTCGCGATGCAGCGTGGCATTGAGAAGCTGGCAATCGAGGCCGCTGGCGCGAAGCCGGCTGGCGAGCATTTCGCTGGCGGCAATGCTGCGTGTGCCGACGAGCAGCGGCTGGCGCTGCGCATGGCGCGTGACGATCTCAGCTTCCACCGCGTCCCACTTCTCCCCCTGCGTAGCGAAGAAACGGTCGGGTAATTCGACCCGCCGGCACGGGCGATGGGTCGGAATGCGCACGATGGGCGTGCCGTAAATGTGCCACAGCTCGGACGCCGCCTCGAAGAGCGTGCCGGAAAGCCCGGTGAGCCGACGGTAGAGCCGAAAGAAACGCTGGAAGCTGAGCCGCGCGAGGGTTTCCGCCGGGGCGGTGACGGTCAGTCCTTCCTTGGCTTCAACGGCTTGGTGCAATCCTTCGCGCCACGTGCGCTGCGGCATGAGGCGGCCGGTGTATTCATCGACGATGACGATCTCGCCTTCCGACACGACGTATTGTTTGCCGCGATGAAAAAATTCCCGGGCACGCAAGGCCTGCAGCACTAATTCCTCGGCGCGCTGGCGTCCGCGCCACATGCCGGGCAGGGCGTGCGCGCCATTCAGGAGCTGCGTGAGTCCGGCGGGCGTGAGCGCGAGGTCATGGGTGCGCTCGTCGGCGAGATAGTCGCTGCCGGGGGCGAGCGTTTGCGCGAGCTCGTGTGCAGCCGCGCAGGCGCGGGCGAGCGGCTCGTTTTCGGTCTTGCGGCTGATGATGAGCGGCGTAACCGCTTCATCGACGAGCGCGCTGTCGGCTTCATCGACGATGGCGGTGTGCAGGCCGTTCATCACGAGGCCATCGCGGCCTGCCGCGCCGGGCTGGAGGATGGTGCGGATGAGACGGCGCGTGGCGTCGGAGAGCGGACCGAGTTGCAGGCGGTCGCGGAGGAAATCGGCCACGACTTCCTTGCTCGTCGTGTAGGTGAGATCGCAGCGGTAGTTTGCCTTGCGGTCGGGTGCCTGCATCTCACCGGTGACACAGCCGACGCTGAGGCCGCACGCGCGATAAAACGGACGCAGCCAGTCGGCATCGCGCGAGGCCAGATAGTCGTTGGAGGTAATGACGTGGCAGGGCCGGCCGAGCCAGCCGGCGAGCACGGCGGCGAGAGAGATCGCGAGGGTCTTGCCTTCGCCGGTGGACATTTCGAGCATGAGACCGCGCGAGGAGGCGAGCGCGGCCATGAACTGCACGCGATGGGGGACCAGGCCGAGATGCCGTCGGGCCGCTTCGCCGACCGCCGCGAGGGCGCGGTCGAAACCCGCCTCACGCACCGGTTCGCCGCGACGAAAACGCTGCTGACAGGCGGCCAGTTCCTCCGCGAGGGCACGCTCGTTGAGATCGGACAACGAGAGCGCATGGACTCTTCCCGCGCGTTCGAATAGTCCTTCGCCCAGAGAAGGCCGCCGTGCGATACGTCCGGCCCAGTCGTGCACGACCCGATCCAACCCGCGCGGCAGTTTTTGCAGCGGACGAATGGTCGTGCGGCGATGCTCGACGGTGGGGGAGTTCACACGGCGGAGCGTTTTTGCAGGAGTTGACCGAGCTTGCGCATCCACTGGGTGAGCAAGGGTTCGGGTGGAAGTTCGAGCCGGATTTTTCCCGAACGCTGATGGCGCAGCGCAGCCTCCGCAGGCATCGCGATGAGCGCGCGCACTTCGAAGAACGACTCCGCGGCCTTCATGCCGCGAGGGTCGTGCCGCGACGTGGCGACATCGCCACCTGCTGCCCAGCCCAGGGCGGCGGACGGCAGAATATCCTGCTCGGCTGGGATGACCTGCACGCTGTTGACGCCGAGCGGATGGGCGGCTTCTCCCACGAGGCGGACTTCACCGTTCAGCCGGGCGGAAAACAGGCCGGCCGCTTCGGATTGCGAAATGACTGCGATGAAACGGAACCGGTCGTCGCGCACGACTTCGCCGAGGCGTTCGCCGCGTGGAAACCAGCGTCCGATATTGTCGGCGAGACGAGGCGCGACCCAGGTGCCTGCGTGCGGCGCGGTAATGGTGAGGGCGGCCTGCTGCCGGTTGAGTTGAGCGAGGCGTTTTTCAGCCACGACACGCCGCGCACGAATCGGCTCGAGTGCGCCGGTCTCCCGCGCAAGGGCACGCTCTTCCTCGGCCACAGCAGCGGCCCGGGAGGCTTCGGCAGCCGTGATTTCGAGTTCAAGCGTGCGATTGGTGAACCGCACCAGCGGCTGGCCTTTTTCTACTCGGCGTCCGGACGGCGTCCGGATCTCCGCGATGTCGCCCGGCGTGCTGGTGAAGATCTCGCTGTATTCCTCCGCGCGGAGCACCCCGGGCGCGCGAAAGCGATGCGGCATTGGCCAGAAGGCAAGCACCGCGAGGACCACAGCCAGTCCGCCGCAGGTCACTAGCACCGCACGCGAACGGGTGCGAGCCAGCGCGGGACTCGTGGTGAGATAACGCGCGAGTTTCCATAGCGGCACGCAGATGAATGCACCCGCGCACAGCAGTGCCAGCACGAGGCCGAGCAGCAGCCATTGTCCGCTGATCCACCACGCGATCCCGACGAAAACAAAAAACCGATACACCCAGCTCGTGACGCCATAACCAGCGAGAAGCCAACCTTCCCGCCGCGTGACTGCCGGGTTCTCCAGCTTCTTGCAGCCAAACAAAAAACGCTCGGCGAGGTAGCGCAGCATTTCCATCGAGCGGCTGGCGAGGTTCGGCAACTCCAGCCAATCGCTGAGGACGTAATAACCGTCGTAGCGCATCAACGGGTTGAGGTTGAACACGAGCGTCGTGACCGAGGCGACGAAGATCATGTTGTAAGCGACGCTGTGCAGCGCTCCGGGCGCGGTATTCGCCCACACGAAGACGGCGAGCGCCGCGACGAAGAGCTCGACGATCATCCCGGCTGCCGCGACGAAGATCCGCGGCCCGCGCTCACGCATCGCCCAGCTCGAAGTGGCGTCAACATACGGCACCGGGCTGAAGTAGAGGAACATGACGCCCATCTCGTGCACCTGCCCGCCGAAAGCCTGGCAGGCATAGGCGTGGCCGAACTCGTGCAGCACCTTGATGAGCACGAGCCCGAAGTAGAGCAGTCCGAGATTGGTCGGGGCGAGGAGCCCTTCGCTCTGTGCCGCGAAATCCGGCGCGTGTTCCAACGCGACTTTCACCGCGGCTCCGACGACGCCGAGCCATACGACGAAGCCGATCGGGCCGAACAGCCAGCGCACCAGCGGTAGCGTGAGCGAGAGAAATCGGTCGGGATCGAAGAGCGGGATGCGAAAGGAGAGGACGTTGAACTGCGCGTGGCGTTCGCGTTTGCGCCGCTCGGTATGCCGCTCAAACAGGCTCGCCGTTTCCGGCGGCACATCGCCGCGCAGGAGATTCGCCTGGTGGAGCTGGCCGAGGAGTTGGATCAACTCCTCCTGACCCGGGGCGCCGTCGGGATCGCGCTCCAGACTTTCCTCCCACGCCTGCTGCACGGTGCGCCCCCGGCCGAGACGGCTGAGCAGATCATGGGCGCTGGGAGTGATGCGAAAGAAGTGATTCGTGACCGGATCGCTGATGACATACCAGCGTTCGCCACGATAGATCTGGCGATGCATCTGCACAGTCGGGCGCAGCGACAGGCGCTGCCCGGCCACGCGGTGCCAATGTTCGCTGAAGGTCGCGCTCATGGCCCTACCACCAGAAATAGAGCCGCAGGAAATCGATCGTGCGGTGTGAGACGATCCAGAAAAGATTCCGCGAGCCCACGTCGATCTTGGCGACGCCGCTCATGCCTGGGCGCCACCACGCTTCCCGGTTCGCAAAGGTGCCGCGCAGGATGAAGACATTTCCCTTCTCGCGCACTTCCGCGACGGGCTCGAGTGATTCGAGTTTGATCGGGAAAGCAAGCGAAGGCCGGGCGGTGAAAGCAAGTTCGCCGGACTGCCCGCTGCTGATCTCATGAACATGCCGCTCGGGCAGCGCGAGCTCCGCGTAAAGCGCATCGAGCCGCACGATCTTCACGAGCACATCGCCTTGTTTAACCGGGGCAGCGAGGCGTTCGCGCAGGTCGCCTTCGACCACCACACCATCGAAGGGCGCGGCCAGTTTCGCCTGCGTCAGGTGATGGCGCGCGATGTCGAGCCGGGCCTTGGCGGCTTCCGCCATGGCATTGGCGATCTGCATCGCCGCGGCGTCGTTTTCAGCCTCGGCCTTTTGCGCTTCACCGAGATGCTGCTGGCGTTCGGCGGAGGCGGCCGCTTCCTGCAGAATGAGTTCCCGCGTGTCGAGAGTGACGAGCCGTTGGCCAGCCTGAACGTGTTCGCCGACGCGGAAGTGAACCTCCTCGATGAAGCCGTCGAATGGCGCCGGCACCTGCGAAACGACATCGGCCTTCAGTTCGAAAGGCGATTCGATCCGATACTCTGCGCGGCCAAAGATGAGGATAAGCAGCGTGACGGCAAAGGCGATGACGCCGAGCTTGGTCCACGTGTGCTCGTGACCGATCCATTTTGCGGCCTGCTCGCGCAATGCGGTCGCCGCGCGAGCCCCCAGCCAGCGATCGTGCCGGTGAAGATCGTAAAAACGACGGGCGACCTGATCGCACAGCAAACGGAGCGTTTGCGTCTCGCGCAGGCTGAAAGGAGCAGAGGAACGTTCCAGAAGCACCGCGCCGATCACTTCGCCGCCAAGCCGCAGCGGCAGCGAAAGCACGTGGTCGCAGGCTTCCTCCCGGGCGAGTTCTTCGTGCGCCGAGCAGATTGCCCGGCTTTCCGCTGGAGCCGGCCAGCAAATTTCCTCGTCCTGATCCACGCATTCATCCATGGCTGCTTCGAGCGCTGCCACTACCGACATTTTCTCGCCGAAATGTTCCGTATGGCTGATGGCCTGCGCGCGCACGGCATGGTGTTTCAGCCAACCGAGCGTCACTCGCTCCGACGAAAAGCGCGCTGCGACTTCGTTGCACAGCGTCATCGCCGCCGCAGCGAAGCGCGTTTGCGCGTTCAGCAATACTAACAGATCTAGCGTCACCGCAAAACGACCCGCGTCCTGCCTGGTTTGCTCCAGATTCCGGCCGGCTTGAAAGAGCAGGGGGGCATCCGCGATCAACCGCAGGCGCACCAGCGGTTCCTCGGCGTCCGCTTCCGGGCTCAGCTTCACGACCAGCACGGCGGTGCGCCCGATTTCGCCACTTTCCAAGCGGACTGCGGCCCAACGCCGATTGGGGTTTTCCCCGAATCCATCTCCCTCCGCCGTGAGCGCCAGTCGTTCGAAGTCGCCGCGGTTGGATCGAAGCTCAGCGGCCAGTTCGCTTTGGGATGGGTGGACGAATAAATCCTTCCACGGACCGGCGCCTTCCGGCCCATGCTGTCGGCTGAGCAGCACGACGGCCGTGGCCGAGGCGAGCCCGGGAATCACCCTTAAAAGTGCCTCCCAAAATTCGTTGGGCGCACCGGTAAAGCGCCGCAGGGATTCGAGTTGGGTAAAGGCGTCGCGCAGTGCGGCGCAGTGGTGGTCGGCAGTCACTGGATTTAGCGAAAAACACCTGACGGGTGCCAGAAGCGAATTGTCAACCTGCCCATGCGATAAAAAGTTGCGTCATTTGCAGAATTTGCGCTTGGCGGATTTTGCCATGGGTGCTCGCATCAGCCCGCTTTGCGCCGTCGCCGTCACTCATCGGCGATGTCCCCTGCGCGGCGTCAGAACACCAGCCTATGAACTTCCAGCTGCCGTTTTCGCGGTCGTTTCACAAAATTAAAAATTGGGTCCGATGGATCGGATGTTGGACGGTCTGGAAAGGCCAGCACCAAGCCTCCAGTTCCGTGCCCCGTCGCCGCGGGTTGAAGTTAGAGCGCTTGGAACCGAGGGTTTTGCTGTCGGTTCAGCCCACCATCCAGCCACTCTCCAAGGCGCAGATCGACGCCCTTTTCCAGGACGCTCAGCCGCTGCAAAATTCCGTCCAACCCGCCGGTCTCAGCACCGTCAATGACTTCACCTACGTGGCCGGACCGCAGGCCGGGTTACTGCCGCCGGTTACCGCCGTTGCCGGCAAGGACCTCACCGTTTCCGCTCTCTCGGTCACCCCGACTACCGCGCAGTTCGGCGACGTGGTCACGGTCAACTGGACGATCACGAACCAGGGCGATACTGCCGTGACGGGGCCGTTCAGCGACGGCATTTACCTCTCCCAGAACACCACGTTCGAATTGGGGACGGACGATTCACTCACGTTCATTTACCACGACGAGACGTTCAGCCTTGCTCCGGGGGCGAGTGCCAATTTCAGCCAGAATGTGACCCTGCATGGTTTTCAGGGCGGCAGTTGGAACCTCCTGTTGGTGACGGATGATTTCCAATACATCACCGAGACCGACGAGACGAACAACGTCCAGTCGAAGCCGATCACCATTCCCACTCCTGACGTGGACTTGGAGATCACGAGCATCACGCCTTCGGTCTCCTCCGCGACGCAGGGTGATTCCATCACCCTCACTTATACGACGCGAAACAACGGCACCCAGACCGCGAATCACTTCTGGTTCGATCGAGTTTACCTCTCCGAGGACAATGTCTTCGACTCCGGTGATACCGCGTTCGGATATGTGAGCCCGTTCTCGCTCAGTCCGCTCAACGCGGGGCAGAGCAAGAACTTTACGACCGGGCAGATTGAATTGCCGGACTACGGGCCAACAGGGAATATCTATCTCATCCTCCTGTCGGACGATGTTGGTTATCAAGGCGAGACCAACGAAAATAACAACTGGCGTGCGGTGCCCTTTACCCTGATCTCGAACAGCCAGCGGGATCTGATCGTCCAGAATGTCACCGTCACGCCCAATACGGCGCAGTCGGGCGATAGCGTCACCGTGAGTTGGACGGTGAAAAACAATGGCACCCAGACGGTCGAGAGCGGTTTCTGGGCCGATCGCATTTTTCTTTCGGACGATACCGCGGTCAGCGCCAATGACCTGAATCTTGGCGAGGAGTCGATCTTTGGAGTGACCCTGAACCCTGGCGAAACCTACACGCGGTCTCGCAACATCACCCTGACTGGGGCGACCGGCGGGGCGAAGAATATCCTCGTCCGGACGGATATTTATGGAGACGTCAACGAGCAGAATGAAACCAACAACGTTGGTTCCTCTCCGCTGACCATCACCGTTCCAAACGTGGATCTGGTGGTTTCGAATCCCACGGCTCCTGCGACCGCCATTCGTGGAACCTATGTAGCGGTGACGTTCGATTTGCAAAATGCGGGAATGGAGACGGCTGACCGCGGGCGGACTGACGCTGTTTATATCTCGGACGATGCCGTTTTCGACGCGAGCGATACGATGCTGACCAGCACCAGTGGTTCGCAACTCACCGCCGGCGCCGGATATACCAACTACTTCAGTTACACCTACATCCCGGAGTATATCACGGCCGGAACAAAGACCCTGTTCTTTGTCACCGACGCCTATGGCACCCAGGGGGAGACGAATGAAAATAACAACGTCGTCTCCCGCACGATTACGGTCCAGGATTCCCAGGTCGATCTTCGCGTGGACAGCATTTCTGCGCCAGCCGTCGCGCTCGCGGGAACGACGATCAACGTCACCGCCACGATCAAGAATTACGGCACGGCGCCGGCCGAGGCGACTTGGAACGATATTCTCGACCTGATTACCGGCAGCGGCGCTTCCGCCACCACGGAGACAAGCGCCTATTTCAATACCTATCAGATTACGCCACTGGCGCCCGGCGCTAGCTACACCGCCACGTTCAGTCTTTATATTCCCGTCTCGCTTACCCCTGCGGTGCGCACCCTTCAGGTCACGACCGACTACGCGAGCGATCAGCACGAGAGCAACAACAATAACAACAAGCTCTCTGTTTCGGTCGATATTCAGCCGGGAAATCCGTCCGATCTCATCGTGCAGAGCGCCACGGTGCCGGCGACAGCCACCGTTGGGGATTACCTCTATTTCAGCTACACCGTCAAAAATCAGGGGCAGGGGCAGACTCGCAACTCGTGGCTGGATAAAGTTTACCTTTCCACCGACGGGGTCGTCAGCGCCGACGACATCGAACTGACGACGGGGATTGGTGGTTCTCATTCCTTCCTGGATGCCGGGCAGAGCTACACCCTGACCGGCGTCTATGCCTATATCCCGGCCGGCTATACCGGGTCCTATAATCTCCTGATCGCGACGGATACGGCTAACACCGAGCCGGAAACGGAGGAAGCCAATAACGTCAGCGTCAATCCCATCACGATCAGCGGTCCCGATTTCCAGATCACTCAGGGGACCGCACCAGCGACCGCGCAGCTCGGTGGACAGATTTCCGTCAGTTACCGGGTTTTGAATACCGGGACCGTGCAGGCTTACCCGTCGATTGGCTTCTACCTCTCCGCCGATCAGACTTTCGATCAGAACGATATCTCGGCTGGCACAGCCTACGTCGGCTCGATCCCAGCCGGCGGATTTGTCGATCAAACGTCGAACGTGACTCTTCCCAGCAGCCCGGTCGGCGCGCGTTATTTGCTGATCGTCGCCGATCCAGCGTATTCCGGTTACCCTTATGGCTCCATCGCGGAAATCGACGATACGAATAACACGCAGGCCCTCCCAATCAACCTGACCGGGGCCGATCTCCTGGTCACCACCGCGAGTGCTCCGGCAACGATCACCACGGGCCAGTCGGTTAATATTTCCTACACAGTCAAAAACAACGGGGATGCTTCCACGACGACTTATTGGTATGACGGCTTTTACCTCTCCGACGATGCCATCCTCGACGGCTCGGATCAATACATTACCCTCGAAGACAGCTCCGGGCGTAATCCGTTAGCGGCCAACGGGCAATATGTCGTCAATCGCACCCTTTCGATTCCAGATACGGCTCTGGGAAGCCGCTACCTGATCTTCAAGGCGGATACCTACGACTATCAACCCGAGAGCAGCGACACAAATAACTATTTCGCCGTTCCTGTCGCCGTTCAGGGTCCTGATCTGAAGGTTTCGAACGGCAGCGCACCGGTGAATGCCGACGTGGGGACGACGATCGCGGTTTCGTATAAGCTGGAGAACCTGGGCGCGGATGGTCTGCTCAATTGGTATGATCGGATCTGGTTGTCGGACGATGCCACGCTGAACACTTCCTCCGACACGGCATTGATCGACTTCGATCAATCCGCCTTGGTTCCATTTGCGGCCGGGACAAGTCAGACGATCACGAAGAATGTGACGATCCCTGGCTATGCTCAGGTAGGTAATCGTTTCCTGATCGTCCAGACGGATGTTTACGGTTATCTGCACGAAGGCGACGAGACGAATAATACCGTGGCCATTCCGATCGCCATTGGCGCGCCGGACCTGACGGTGAGCGGACTCGACGTTCCCAGCAACGTCCAATCGGGGCAGACCATCACCGTTTCATGGAATGATGTGAACAGCGGCAACGTGATCGCGGGAGGCTCGTGGTATGACAACGTGGTCGTCCGCAATGTGACCACGAACCAGGTCATCGCGTCGAACTCGGTCTATTACGACACGAATGGAGTGGGCAATTCGCAGCTGGCGGTGGGTGGTTCGCTGCCCCGGAGCCTGCAGATCACTCTGCCGGATGGCGCGGCCGCCGTGGGGCAACTTGAGGTGACCGTCACGACCGATGCGGGTAATTCACTGTCCGAGACGAACGGCACGGGGGACGCCGAGACGAACAACACTGCGCTAACCACGATCACCAGCACGCTCGCTCCGTATCCCGACCTGACCGTCACGGACATCACCGTGCCGGGCGGGTTGCAATCCGGGCAGACCTTCGCGGTGCAGTGGACAGATAGTAACGCCGGGACCGCTTCGACGACGGTGAGTTGGTATGATCGAGTCGTCGTGGTGAATAACACCACCGGCCAGACGATCTTCGATCAATCGGTTTATTACGATGCGACCGCCGAGGGCGCGATTGCGGCGAGTGGCAGCAAGGTCCGCACGGTAAACGTGACTCTGCCCAACGGCACTGCCGGGGTGGGGGAACTCGCGATTACCGTTACCGCGGACCGGTTTAATATCGTCTTTGAAAACAACGGGGGAGGAACGGCCGAGTCGAATAACACGGCGTCGATTAATGCCACCTCGACGCTGGCTCCTTATCCGGACCTGCAGGTCGTGGGTTTGAATGCGACTTCGACGTTCGTTTTTGGATCGAATATCATCACGAACACGACGACCGCGCCGAACAGCGCCTACACCGGGGCGCCTGATAGCCTGGCCAGTGGTGGCGGGGGCGGCGTGACATGGGGCGGGCTTGGCAACGGAACCGTGGTCTATGATTTTGGTCTGGCGGGAATCGTGAACCTGGCGGTCGGGCGCGACATTGTCGTCTATGAGCAGCAGTCGGGCAGTGCCGAGCAGCCCTATCAGGTGCTCGTGAGCGCGGACGGAGTGAATTTCTTCGACATTACCGACACCCGGGCGTCGGCGAATTCTGCCGGCACGACGGGCTATTTCTCGTTTGGCGGACATCGTTACAAGCTCACCGAAGTCTATGGCGATTGGGAGCAGGCCGAAGCTGAGGCCGTGAGCCTCGGCGGGCATCTGGTGGCGATCAATAGCGCGGCGGAGCAGCAATTTATCGAGCAGACCTTCGGCACTTCCGAGTTGTTGCATATCGGGTTGAAGCAGGCGCCGAATAGCCCGGAACCGGGCGGCGGTTTCTTCTGGATCAACGGCGATTCCTTCGGTTCCGGTGACTACTCGAACTGGCATCCGGGCCAGCCGGACAACTTCCTTGGCGATGATCGCGTCACGATGAACTATTTCGGCGATGGAATGTGGGGCGATAACCGTTCGCCGGGTTATCCCGAGACGAGCCACTATCGCGGAATCATCGAGTTGCCGACAGCGGGAACGGGTGTGGTGCCGGGCACGGAAAGTTACGACCTGAGCTTTGCGAGCGCTTACGAAATCGGTGGTTTTGCCGAGGCTGCGCGTTACCTGAAGATCGTCGGCACCGATGCGTCCGCGCCGGGCCAGACTTCGACGAGCGGCAACGGCTTCGACCTCGATGGCGTCGCAGTGGCGACTTCCGCCGACACGCAGACTGGCGCGACGCTCACCATCACGTGGAACGATCAGAATACCGGCACTGCGCCGATCACCGGGAGTTTTTCCGATCGCATTACGATCGTGAATACCGCCACGGGCGAGACACTCGTCGATACGACGGTCGGGTATAATCCGGCGACGCCCGGAAATGGCCCGATTGCGGCGGGTGCTTCAAAGCCGCGTTTGTTTTCCTTTACCGTGCCCGAGGGCGTGCGCGGGGTGGGTGATCTCCAGATTTCCGTGGTGACGGATGTTTACAACGAGGTCTTCGAAAACAATGCGGCGTTGACCGGGGAAGGAAACAACACCGCCGGTATTTCCGTTCATTCGGTGCTTGGTCAATATGCGGATCTGACGGTGCCGACCGTGACGCCTCCGACTAGCGCGCAATCGGGCGATAATGTCTCGCTCGCTTGGACCGTGACGAATGCCGGCAATCGGGCTACGCAGCATTCGTGGAGCGATCGCGTGGTGATCGTGAATACGACGACGGGAGCGACGATTCTCGACACCATCGTGCCTTATGACATCGCGGCGAATTCTCCGCTCGCAGCCGGGGGCACCCTCAATCGGTCCATCAATTTCCAACTGCCACCGGGCCTGAATGGCGCGGGCAATATTAGCTACACGGTTACGACGGATGTTTATAACGAAGTCGTTGAGGCGACGGTGGGCGGCGCACTGGAGCCGGCTAACAATATGACGGCGGTAAATGGCACTGCGACCCTCGCGCCGTATCCGGACTTCGCCACGTCGAACGTGACGGCGCCCGCGACAGCCGGAGCGGGACAGACGCTCCTCGTCGGTTGGACGGTGACGAATTCCGGCGAGGCCGCCGCCAGCGGTTCATGGCTGGATCGCGTCTATCTCTCGCTCGACGGCACGCTGAATGGCGCCATCGAGATCGGCAGCTTCTCGCACGGCGGTCCGCTCAATGTGGGCGAGAGTTATAACGCTTCACAGGCCATCACCCTCGGCGACATCCCCGACGGCACCTACCGCGTCGTGGTGAAGAGCGATGCCAATGGCGATGTCGAAGAAGCGAGTCGCGAAGCCAACAACCTTGTCCAGGCCGCCAACACGACGCAAATCGGACGGCCGGATTTGTCGGCGAGCATTACTTCTTCACCGGCCAGCGCGACCTCTGGCGATCCAGTCACGGTCAACTATCGCGTGCAAAATCTCGGCACGCAGAGCGCGAACGGTTCGTGGAAGGATCGTTTCTATCTCTCGACCGATGGCACGCTGGACGGCAGCGATCGCTTACTCGACGAGGTGACGCATACCGGTCCGCTCGCCGGCGGTGCTCAATATACCGGCTCGATCGATCTGACCCTCCCCCTGGAGGTTTCCGGTCCGCTCTTCATCATCTTCGCCAGCGATGCCGAGAATAGCGTCGCGGAGTTTGCCAATGAAGCGAATAATGTCACCTCCGCGGCGATTCAGGTGCAACTCCCGCCTTATGCTGATCTCGTGGCTTCAAACGTCACCGCGCCTGCTTTTACGATCGGTGATCCGGCTCAGGTGACGATTAGCTGGAAGGTAACGAACAACGGCAATGGCCAGGGTCGCACGAGCACGTGGGTCGATCGCGTAATCGCGACGCCAAACTCGGCTCCCGGGATCGGCGGCGATATCGTGTTGGATTCGTTTACCCATACCGGCTTCCTCAATGTCGGTGCGTCTTATACCCGCTCCGAGCAGATCACGCTGCCGCCGGCCTTCGAGGGGCAGTATCACCTTTTCGTCGTCAGTGACGCAACAGGGGCGGTGTTTGAGAATTCGCTCGAGACGAACAACACTGCTGAGGCGGGCAACCTGTTTGCCGTCGCCCCGAGGCCTTATGCGGACTTGGTGGTCAATAGTGTCACTCCGCCTGCAACCGGTGGCAGCGGTAAGAACGTCGAAGTTTCCTGGGTGGTGAAGAATCAGGGAATCGGCGTGACCGATCTCAATTCGTGGTCCGATGCCGTCTATCTGACGACCGACCCGACGGGGGCGACCGGCTTGCAGTTGCTGGGCGTCTTCGGCCATAGCGGCGTGCTCGGAGTGAATGGCACTTACACCCGCACCGCGAGCGTTCGCCTGCCGGATGGCATCAGCGGCGACTATTATTTTGTTGTCCAGGCGGGTTACAGCGATGGCAATATCGCGGCGCCCTACGAGTTCATCTACGGAGGGAATAACACCAAGGTTTCGTCGGTCACGCCGGTGGCGTTGACGCCGGCGCCCGACCTCCGAGTCACCAGCATCGTCGCGCCGCCGACCGCGCTTTCGAGCGCCAAGATCGATGTGCAATGGACGGTGCTCAACGATGGCAACGGCCTCGCCAGTGGCGGCTGGATCGACCGGGTCTATCTCCAGAATGTCGGCAATCCGTCCGCACCCGACATTGCGCTCGGTTCGTTTGTCTATTCGCAGGATCTCGGCGCCGGAATTAGTTACACCCGTTCCGAGCAGTTCATCCTGCCGCGCGATCTTCAGGGCGTGTATCGCGTCGTGATCGAGACAAATGATACCGTGTCGATCTATGAGGGTCTCGGCGTGGGGAACAACACTCAGCCGGACGATGCCACGATGACCGTGAGCCTCGCGCCGAAGCCCGACCTGCAGGTGTCGTCGGTGACGGCCCCGGCGAGCGTCAATGGCGGTGCGACGGTCGCGCTGCAATACACCATCAAGAATCAAGGCACGCAGGCGGCCACCGGCGTGTGGAAGGATCGCGTCTATCTCTCGCTCGATAACACGATCAGCCAGGACGATCTCCTCATTGGCGAACTCGACAACGGCGCCGCGCTCGCCCCGGGCGAACAGTATCAATCGCAGACGCCGAGCCTTACGATTCCGCGCCGTTATCGCGGTCCGGTCTTCCTGCTCATCCAGAGCGATGCGACCGATCGCGTCGATGAGTTCCCGAACGACGGAAACAATGTTTTTGCGCAACCGCTCAATGTTATCGGCATCCCGCCGTCCGACTTGGTCACGAGCAACGTCGTCGCCCCGACACAGGTATTCGATGGCTCGACCATCGAACTGCGCTACAAGGTGACGAACAGCGGCGCTGGCCAGACCGATCGCGACGGCTGGGTCGATGCCATCTGGCTCACCGTCGATAACAAGCGGCCCGATCCGCGCAAGGGCGACATCCTCATCGCGACCGTTCCGCACAATGGCTCGCTGCAGGTCGGCGAGAATTACGACCAGATTATCAACGTCCAAATTCCGGTTGGGCTTACGGGGCAGTATTACATCACTCCTCAGAGCGATGCCTACGATGTGGTGCTCGAGGATACCCTCTCCGCGAACATCAATCCGGACGATCCGAACGAGCTCGACAACAACAATTACAAGGCACGGCCAATTACCGTGCTGCTACGCGAGCAGACGGTCCCGACCTTCCCGGACCTCGTCACCACGGTGGTGACCGCTCCCGCGGCGGCCGCGGCTGGCACGACGATCAGCGTGTCGTGGACGGTTAAGAACCAGGGGCAGAATGCGGCGACTGGCGGTTGGACGGATCGGGTCTTCCTTTCGCAGACCCCGACGCTCAACGCTCCGGGTGCCAACGCCATCCTGCTGGGGGATGTTGGTCACGCGGCTCAGCTCGACGTCAACGGAACTTACTCCGCTTCAGCCAGCTTCCTCCTCTCCCCGGCGGCGAGCGGGCAATACATCATCGTGGTGAGCGGCAGCGGCGTGACCGAGAGCAATGGCAATAACAACGCCATCTCCACCCCGACGGTGGTGACAAATGCCCCCGCGGATCTGCGCGTGCAGTCGATCACGGTGCCGGTAGAGAATTTCTCCGGCGAAACCGCCACCGTGCAGTGGGTGGTGAAAAACTTCGGCGCCGCGGCCTGGAATGGCACGCGGTATTGGGTCGATCAGGTCTGGATTTCTCCCGACTCTACCTTCATCGAAGGCCGTGCGACCAAGCTCGGCGATTTCGTGCACACGCAAGATACGGCGCTCGGGGCAGGGGAGAGCTATGCGCAGAGCCGGCAGGTCACGCTGCCACAAGGCATCGGCGGAAACTTCTACATCTACGTCTTTACCAATCCGGGCGGTGCCCTCGATCTTCACGCGGAAAACAACGGCGGGAGCGTGGGTTATTACGGCTCGAACGTGTTCGAGGATCCTTCGAATAACTCCGCCAGCACGCCGCTGCCCGTCACCTATCGCGAGCCTGATCTGCAGGTGTCGAACATCGTGCTGCCGCCAACGACTCCGACGGCTGGCGATGATATCGACGTTTCATGGACGGTCACCAACGCCGGTAATCGTGCGACACGGCAGGGTTCATGGATCGACCGGGTCTATCTCTCTCGCGATCCGTCCCTCGATCAGGACGATCAGATGCTTGGAGCGTTCGAGCGCACCAGTGCGCTTGATGCCGGCGGAAGTTACACGGGAGAACTGACCGTCTCGTTGCCGGATGGCATTGAAGGCCCGTATTATATCCTCGTCTTCAGCGACTCGAATCTCGAAGGCGGAGTGCCACCAGCTAGCCCGGGTCTGAACCGTGACTACGGCTCCGATCCGTTCTTCGCCCGCGTGGCGGAATTCCAAGGCGAAGGTAACAACATTACCGCACAGGCGCTCGCCATCAACGCAGCCGTTCCTCCGGATCTCCGTGTCACGCAGATCACCGCTCCGGCGCAGATCACCGCTGGCCAGCCGTTCAGCCTCACCTACCGGGTCACCAATACCGGTGCGGGTGCGACTGCAGTCCGCCAAAATGGCTGGGACGATCTGATTTATCTTTCGCGCGATCAGAACTTCGATCCGAATACCGATCGCTACCTCGGCACCTATCATCACACCGGCGGACTGGCGTCGGGCGAAGGTTATTCGGTCACACAGGACTTCCGCGCGCCGCGCGATCTGACGGGGCCGTATTACGTCTTTGTCGTCACCGATCCGGCCCGGTATTCCGCGCGAGGCGACGTATTCGAGGGAAGCGCGGAAAACAACAACGCCAGCGCCTCGGCTCAGCAGGTGATCATCAACCTGCCGCCGGCCGCGGATCTGCGCGTGGATACCATCACCGCGTCTGGAGGCGGACTCATCGGTGCGCCCGTCCACGTCGAGTGGACCGCGAGCAACCACGGCGTGAATACCGCGTCCGGCACATGGACCGATTCGGTTTATCTCTCCGCCGATGGCGTGTGGGATATCAACGACAAGCCGCTCGGGAAAGTTACCCGCTCCGGCAGTCCGCTAGCACCGGGGCAGAACTACACGCTCTCGCTCGATGCCTTTGTGCCCACCGTCGCGCCGGGAAACTATCGCATCATCGTTCGCACGGACATCTTCAACGAGGTCTATGAAGGCCCCGACGAAGCGAACAACAAAACTCCATCCACGGATACGATCACGACCACGGTCGAATCGCTTCAGATGGGCGTCGCGAAGAATACGACGCTGAGCACCGGTCAGGACCGGCTGTTCCAGATCACCGTGCCCGCAGGCCAGACCTTCCGCGTGAAGCTCAGCACCAGTGCGGCGGACGCGGCGAATGAGCTCTTCGTCCGGTTCAACAACGTGCCGAACGGCATTAGTTACGACGCTGCTTATCAAGGGCCCATCCAGGCTAATCAGGTGGCGCTGATTCCCAGCACGGAGCCAGGCACGTATTATATCCTCGTCCGTGGCGTCTCGGAGCCGAATGCGAACACGGCCGTGACGATCACGCCGGAGTTGGTGCCCTTTGGCATCACGGGGGTGACGCCGGATATCGGTGGCGACTCGAAGTATGTCACGACCACGATCAGCGGGGCGCAATTCCAGCAGGGCGCGATTGTCAAACTCGTGCGTCCCGGTCTCGCGGAACTCGAGCCGGAGCGTTATGAAGTGGTCGATGGCACGAAGATCGTAGCCATCTGGGATTTGAGCGACGCGCCGCACGGGCTCTACGACCTGAAGGTCATCAATCCGAACGGCGACACGGCGATTCTGCCGTATCGTTATCTCATCGAGCGGGCGATCGAGCCGGACGTCGCGGTCGGCCTCGGTGGGCCGCGGGTCATTCCCGCGGGTCAGGCAGGCCTTTACGGCTTCTCGCTGACGAGCCTCACGAACATCGACACGCCATACGTCTATTTCACGTTTGGCATTCCGAATCTTGGCACGAACCCGGTGGTCTTCGACCTGCCCTATGTGGTTTTCTCGAATAACCTGCGCGGTGCGCCGGAGGGAGACACAAGCAATATCCCGTGGGCGAGCCTCGACTCGACGCTCAATACCAATGGCGAACTGCTCGCGCCGGGTTACGCCTTCGACCTCGCTGCACGCGGATTCGTCGGGCGCAATTTCTCGGTCCAGACTTATCCCGGCCTGACGGAATTGCTCGCCGGCGATTTCACGAAGTTCCGCGATAAGATCTACGACGCGATTCCGGAGCTGAAGGGCCAGCTCGATAACGGCCCGCAGGATCTCGATAACATCGCGCCGGGACTTACGGACGTTTATAACGCCATTCAGGCGCAGAACAATCCGTTGTCCGATGTGGACGATAACGAAGTCGCGTTCCGCTTCCACATCCTCGCCTCGGCGACGGTGCTGACGCGCGATGAATTCGTCGCTCAGCAGACGGATTACGCCCTGCGCCTGCGCGATGCGATCCTCGCCGACACGACCGCGCCCGCCAATCTCATTACTCTTGCCGCGAGTCCGAACCAATGGACGGCGGGCTACCTCGCGGCGCTGGAAACCGCCGGTTATCTGCGGCCCGCGAATCAGGCGCCGCCAGTTCGCGACACGCCGCTGGCGGTCAGTCTCGCGAATACTCTCGCGACCGGCTTGCTGCTCGGGCCGAGTGGTTCGCAGATCGTGACCGATGGCGATCTCGTTTCGTTCTTCACGCAGGTGCGGAAGTGGTATGGGCATCAGGCCGACCTGCTTGGCAGCCAGGAGGTGCCCGCCGGCGGCGCCTACGACCTCGGGCTGAGTCATCAGACGCATTACGAGGCGTTCAATATCTTCGTGCCTTACGGCAAGGCGCGTATCGACGAACCGGAATTGCAGCAAGTGCAGCCGGTCAGCTTCGACAGCTTCTTCTCCGGCGCAGGGCAAACCGGACGCCTCGCCACGATCACCGGGCCGACCGGCACGGGCGCGAAGCAATTTGTGCCCGCGGGCACGGCGCTGCCTTACACGGTTTCGTTCCAGAACCCGTCCTCGGCATCGTCCGCGGTTTCGGAAATCCGCGTGCTCAGCCAGCTCGATCCCGACGTCGATCCGCGTTCGTTTACCCTCGGCGACATCAAGCTGGGGGACATCTCCGTCCACATTCCGGGGCAGCGCAGTTCGTTCTCGGGCGACTTCGATTTCGTTGCGGCGAAAGGTTACGTGCTGCGGGTGACGGCGGCCCTCGATTACGCCTCGGGCACGGCGTCATGGCTCTTCCAAGCCATCGATCCGGAGACCGGCGAAGTGATCGACGATCCAAACAAGGGACTGCTGCCTCCGAACACCGCGGACGGTGCCGGTGCCGGCTTCGTTTCCTTCACCGTCCAGCCCGGTGCCGCTGCGGCTACCGGTGCGAAGATCGATGCCTCGGCACGCGTGCTCTTCAACAACGCGCCGCCGCAGGATACGACGAAGATCACCCACACCGTCGATGCCGTCGCGCCCAAGACTACGCTGACTTCGGCGCCGCTCACCGGCTCCGATTACGACGTGAGCTGGACCGCGCTCGACGATGACGGTGGCTCCGGAGTGAAACACATCACGGTGTATGTCGCCGAGGACGGCGGCTCGTTCACAATCTGGAAACAGCAGACGACCGACACGAATGGCGTCTATCAGGGACGCGCGGGACACACTTACGAATTCCTCGCCCTGGCGACGGACAACGCGGGCAACCGCGAACTGCCGTCGTTTGGCTTGTCGGTGCCGAGCGATGGTTCGTCGGTGAATGTGGGCACGCTGCCCGATGCGGGCACGGGCATTCAGTCTGGCCAGACTCCGGCCACGCCGAGCACCACGCCGAGCACGAACCCGATCTTCACGCAGGCGCAGAATGCGGTGCCATCCGTGCAGCCGAGTGGCGATGCGACGGCATTCAATACGGTGGTCGGTCCGTTCATCGGCCAGGCGTTCGCGACTGGCTTTGCGCAGAGTCATGCCGGCATCGGACCGATGGCGATTGCCTTGCGGCCGGATGGTTCGCTGCTCATCAGCGGCGGCACGGCGCGCAATCAACTCTTCGTCTTCGGCCAGCAAGGTGGTGCGGCGACGACACCGCTGGCCACGCTGTCGTATCCGATTTTCGATCTCGCTTTCGACAGCGCGGGGCAGCTCTGGGCTACCACCGGGGGCGGTCCGCTGCTCCAGCTCGATCCGAATACCGGTGCGATCCTCGCCGAACATGGCGACGGTCTTACGCAGGCCCTCGCCGTCGAACCCGGCACCGATCGCATCTACGTTTCGTCGGGCACGGGCATCGAAGTCTACGACCCCGTCACGCAGACCTTCTCGCACTTCAGCGACGTGCGCGTGGGCAATCTCGCTTTCGAGCCCGGCACCGGGAAATTGTGGGGCGCTGCATGGCCCAGCCGCGGCGATGTGGTGCGCTTCGATAATAAGGGCAAATCGGAGGTCATGCTCCGCTACGATGGACCGGTCGATTCGATCGCCTTTGGCGCGGCAGGCAGCTCGCTGAGCGGGTTGCTCTTCGTGTCGAGCAATGCGGGCGACCTCTCGATGGTCGATCTCGTCACGTTGCAACGCGTGACCATCGCCGCTGGCGGCACGCGCGGCGACGTCGTGCGCGCCACGTCGGATGGGCGCGTCTTCCTCAGCCAGAGCATGCAGGTGGATCAGCTCTCGCTGCTCGTGGCGCCGAGCGTGGTCTCCACGAACCCGGCCCCGGATAGCACCGTCGTGCTCCCGCGCGGCAGCCTCACGATCACCTTCGACCAGGTGATGCGGACGGACAGCGACGGCACTTCGGTGCTGAATCCGCTGAACTACACGCTCCGTGGCGCCAACGGCAATCTCCCGGTGCGCAGCGTAAGCTACGACGCGAACGCGCATGCCGTGACGCTGAGTTTCGATTCGCTCGCCTCGGACGCCTACACGCTCACCGTGTCGTCGTTTGTCCAGAGTGCCGCCGGCCTGCCGCTGGGCGACGCCTACGTGGTCCGGTTCCATGCGGTGAATTACTTCACGCCGACGGTGGATATCTCGTTCACCAATGCGCGTTCCGACCGCACGGCGGGCACGGTGTCCTACGACGTCGTCATCAAGAACACCGGCGATTACGATCTGCCGGTTCCGATCACGTTCGTGCTCACGCCAAAAGCCGGCACGACAGGTTTCCCGATGGGAGCCACGTTTGCCGATGGCGTTTGGGAGATGGATCTCTCCAATCTGCTCGGTGACGGCATCCTTTCGCCGAACGAATCGCTGCCGAAGTTCACCCTCACGCTGCGCAGCCTCGACGGCGGCCCGCTCGAATTCAGCTACGCGATTCGTTCCACCGGCGACAACGCGCTGCCGACGATCACCTCGACGCCGCTGACCACCGCGACGGTGGGGCAGGCTTACACTTACGACGTCAATGCGACCGATCCCGACGGGATCTCGCTCGCTTACCTGCTGAATCGTGCGCCCGAGGGGATGACGATCGATCAGCAAACCGGCGTCATTACATGGAACCCGACGGCGAGCAGTCCCGCGAATGCGAGCGTGACTGTCATTGTTTCGGACAGCCGCGGTGGGCAGGCCTTGCAGGATTTCACCATCGGTGTCGGGGGCGTGAACCTCGCACCCGTGCTCGATGTTCTCCCGGCGACGATCAATGGTGCGGAAGGCCAGTTGCTCGAAATTGCCATCGGCGCCATCGACGCGGAGAACGACAATCTCAGCTTCTGGGCCGATCATCTGCCGGCCGGGGCGGCTTTCGATCCGCAGACGCGCACCTTGCGCTGGACGCCCGGTGCGAACTCCGCCGGCACTTATGCCGACGTGCGCTTCATTGTGAGCGACGGCACGAACCTGAGCGTCCGCAGCACGACGCTGCTTATTGGCGCCACGAATCAGGCCCCGACGCTGACGACACCTTCGGCGCGCACGATTCGTGAAGGCGACACGCTGCGTCTCTTCCTGAATGCCGCCGATCCCGAGAACGGCACGCTGACTTTCTCCAGCCAGCTCCTGCCGGCGGGGGCGACGCTCGATCCGGCGACGGGCCTGTTTCAATGGACGCCCGCTTACACGCAGGCGGGCAGCTATGATGTGCCGTTCACGGTGAGCGACGGGACGACCGCGACTACGACCGTGGCGCACATCACGGTCCTGAACGACAACGCTGCCCCCGTCTTCGAAGACATGGGGGCGTTCCAGATCGTCGAGGGGCAACGTGTCCGCTTCCGCATCTTCGCCGTCGATCTCGATAACCCGGCGCTGACGCCGATCGATCGGAATCAGGATGGTTCCCTGGCGCTCACGGAAGGAGTGACGCGCACCGTCAGCTACAGCGTTTCCGGTCTGCCGGTGGGTGCGACGTTCGACGCGGACACCGGTGTCTTCGATTGGACGCCCGGCTTCAATTCGTCCGGCGTCTTTAACATTGTCTTCACCGCCACCGATACCGGCGATGGCACGGGAGTGAACGCGAGTTCTTCCGTCACCGTGCCGGTGCGGGTGCTGAATCAAAATCGCGCGCCCATCCTCGCGCTGATTCCCAATCGCACCATCCAGCGCGGCGATGTGCTCGATATCCCGGTGAGCGCCATGGATGCGGACGGCAATCCGCTCTCCTTCACCGCGACGAGCGGCCTGCCGTTCTTTGCGCTGCCGGGCTTCGTCACGTTTACGGACAACGGCAATGGCACCGGCGTGCTGCACGTCACTCCAGGTGCGGGCGACCGCGGGAACTACACCATTACCGTCAAAGCTGCTGACAACGGCGACGGCGGCGGAGCCGGTGCAGTGTTGACCGACGAGAAGACCTTCGTGCTCAACGTGGAGTCGGCCAACGAAGCGCCGCAACTTGGCTACGTGGGCAATCTCGTGGCCGTGCCCGGCGAGTCGCTCAGCGTGCTGCTGCGTGCATCCGATCTCGATCAGCCCGAAGCGCTCACCTTCAGTTCCACCGGACTGCCGCCGGGAGCGACGCTCACTCCCGGTGCGCAATACGGCACTGCCGTGCTCGCATGGACTCCATCCGTGGGCCAGTTCGGCACGTTCACCGTCACCGTCACCGTCACCGACTCGGGTAATGGAAATTCGGGGCTCGCGCAGAGTAGTTCGCGCAGCTTCACCATCACCTCGCGGGCTTCGAACGGCGCGCCGTTGCTGAATCCGATCGCGAACCAGACGATCGCCGAAAACCAGAACTTCACGCTGAATCTCGGCGGGACTGATCCGGACGGTGACGCGCTGACTTATTCAGCGCTCAATCTCCCGCAGGGGGCGGTGCTTGATCCGCAGACCGGCGTGATCACATGGAAGCCGACCATCTTTCAGGCCGGGATCTACGACAACATCAGCGTCACGGCGACCGATGGAAACAAATCCGCCTCGCGGACCTTCTCGATGGTGGTGACGAATGTGAACCAGGCTCCGACGCTGGTGCCGCTGCCGCTGCAATCGGGCCGCGAAGGCGCGCCGTTGCAATTCACGCTCACCGGCGCGGATGTGGACGGCGATACCTACACCTTCAGCGCGATCTCCGGTCTGCCGGCCGGTGCGACGCTCAATCCCGCAAGCGGTGTGGTGCAATGGACGCCGGGTTACGATCAGGCCGGCAATTACACCATCCGCTTCGGCATTCGCGACGCACAGGGGCTCGTGGAGCAGCGCGACTTCCAGGTCAGCATCGACAACGTGAATCGCACGCCCACGCTGGCAGTGTCGGATCACCAGGCGAAGCTCGGCCAGGCGCTCACCTTCACGCTCGCTGGCGGGGATGCGGATGCGAACACCACACTCTCGTATTTTGCGAGCGGCCTGCCGGAAGGCGCCAGTTTCGACCTGGCGACAGGGCGTTTCACCTGGACCCCGGGACCGGGTCAGGCGGGCGAATATGTCGTGCTCTTCGGGGTGTCCGACGGCGAGGCCACGACTTCGCAGGTCGCGATCATCAAGGCGTCGGTGAATCCGGCCGCGCCGAACGTGGTCATCGAACTGACGCCGAGCTTCCCGGCCGTCGTGGGGCAGCGTGTGCTCATTCACGCGACTGCTGGGGGTGTCGCGGACATTACCGGTCTTTCGATCGTTGTGGATGGACGAGCGATCGCGCTCGATGCGAACGGTCGCGGTCAATTCACGCCTTCGGCCACGGGCCGCTACACGATCACGGCCACGGCGACCGATGCAGACGGCCTCATTGGCACTTCGACCACTACCCTCAAGGTGCGCGACGCCGCCGATACGCAGGCACCGATCGTGTCATTCGATTCGCTGACCAATGGTTCCCTCCTCCCGCTTGGCGCGGTGGTGAACGGCAGCATCAGCGACAGCAATCTCGACTCGTGGAAACTCGAGATCGCGCGCTTCAATTCGAACGACTTCGTCACGCTCGCGAGCGGGAATAGCACGCTCAGTGGCGCCCTCACCCAGATCGATCCGCGCAGCTACGAAAACGGTTTCTACGTGCTGCGCCTCAGCGGGACCGACATCGGCGGACGCACCAGCACCGCCACAGTGCAGGTCGAGATGAACAGCGTGTCGTCGATGCCTTATGCGCGTTCGTTGACCGATCTCAGTGTGAATCTCGGCGGCGCGGCACTCGATATCGTCCGCGCTTATAGCCATCTCACGCGCGACGTCGTGGGCTCGTTCGGCTACGGCTGGCAGCTCCTCGGTCGCGACACAGCGATCGAGATAAATGTCGCGGCGAATGCGTCGAGTCCGTTCAAGGTCGGCACGCGCCTTTATCTCACGCTGCCGACTGGCGAACGCGTGGGCTTTACCTTCGCCCCGCAGCGCCATGTGCTCGTGGGTGCGGCGGATTATTACACGCCGGCATGGACGGCGGATTCGGGTGTCGCTTGGACGCTCAATTCCGCCGACGCCCAGCTCTCGTTGGCGGGCGATCGGCTCTTCGATCTCCGGAGCGCGGCTGCTTATCATCCGGACACTTTCACGCTCACGGCTCCAGATGGCACCGTTTACCAGCTCAGCACCGAGCGTGGAGTCGAGCGGCGCATTTCGCCGAATGGCACGCAGTTGCTCTACACCGACGCGGGCATGGTCAATCTCTCCACTGGTGCGGCCATCCAATTTGGCCGTGACGCGCAGGGACGGCTTACGTCCATCACCGCGCCGGACGGCACGACGCTGATTTATCAATACGACGCGAATGGCGACCTTGCCGCCGCGCGCAATCTTTCGACCGGCGCCACCGGTCGCTACGGTTACGACAGCGGACATCTCCTCTCGCTCGTCACCGGCGCAGGCCAGACGCTGCTGTCGTATAACCAGAATACCGTCAGCACCAGCGCGCTGGGTTATCTCGGCACGGCGCTCGACTTTAACGGGCAGATCAAGTCCGCGACGGCGCCGCAAAGCTACGCGTTTGCGATTCGTGCTTCGGAACTCAACTCCACCGCGCAGCGCGGCACCGTGCTGCTCGCGGTGCGGGCGACGGGCAATGTCACGCCTTCAATCGAAGGTCTCAATCCGTTGCTGCTTCGCGCGGATGCAAGTGGCAGCTACGCGCTCTTTGCGGTCAGCCGCACCGAGTTGCAGCAGATCAGCTTTACTGGCTCCGGCTCCTACACCTTCAGCCTGAAGGTAGTTGGCGATCTGAATGCCGATGGCAATGTGGACGGTCTCGACGCCGATCTGCTTGACCAGGCAATCGGCTTTGGTCTCGGCAGTGCGAATTATACCAGTGCGGCGGATGCCGATGGCGATGGACTGGTCGGCCCCGCCGACGCGCAACTGCTCGCCGCAAACTACGGCTTCACGACGAATGTCGCTCCGGAAGCGGTCGGTGGCACGTTCGCCACGCATCGCGATTTGTCGCTAACGATCGATCTGAGCACGCTGGTGAGCGATGCGGATGGCGATCAGCTTTTCAACCGCATCTCCGGTGTCACCAATGGCACGGTGACGATGGCGGGCGACGGTAAATCCGTCATCTTCACGCCGCTGGCGGGTTTCGCGGGCAATGCGTCCTTCCAACTCGCGTCCGACGATGGTTTCAACGCTTCATCCCCGGTCGCTGTCATCGTGCAGGTCAGCGCGGCTGCGTTGCTCGATGTGGACTTCGATGTCCGCGCGCCGATCCTTTCGGCGGGCGGTTCTACCCAGCTCGCTCTGCACGGCAGCTTCGCGGACGCCGATGGCGTGGCCTTGCCCGCATCCTTTTTCACCCTCACCTCGACGGATCAGACTGTGGTGCAGGTTTCATCCACCGGGCGCATCACCGCGTTGCGCGATGGTGTCGCAACGATCATCGCCACTCACAACGGCGTGCAGACTGCGACCGTCGTGCGGGTGGGGGCACCTGCGAACGAGGCGGCGCTGCGACTCGGAGCAGTCGGCCTGCGGGCGACCCCGGGAACGTTGATGCTCGGGACGGGCGGAAAGCAGCAGATTTCCGTGCGTCTGCCGGACAACAGCGATGCGACGCCTGCGGCGGGTGGCACGCGTTATTACGTGACGAATCCCGCGGTTGCGACGGTCAGTGCGGATGGCTTGATCACGGCGGTTGGTGTGGGCAGCACCAAGGTGACGGTGATTTACCAGAACGCCGAGACAACGCTGACGCTGGACGTAAGTGCCGCGGCCGCGAACGGCACGGTGCTCGGCCGCGATGGTGGCGTGGTGCAGAGTCCCGAAGGGTATCGCCTCGCGGTGCCGCGCAATGCGGTGCTGAGCGATCGAGCCGTCTCGATCACGCCGCTGGCCGAGCCAGATACGACGCTGCCGGTGCTGGCGCCGTTTGTGTTCGCGGCGGCCTTCGATGTGAACATCGGCGCGGACACCGCGCTGCAACGCCTGCAAATCGAGGTGCCGGTGGCGAGCGGAATTCCGGCGGGTGGTCAGGTGGTGCTCATGCGCTACGGTCAAATTCCCGATGCGAGCGGCGTGCTGCAGCATGCGTGGATTCAGGTCGATCTCGGCACGGTGGGCGCCGATGGCATCGCGCGGATCGGCACGTCGATGCCGACGCTGGGGGCGCTGCAATCGGGCGAATACGCGATCGCTTACGCGCCGGGAGCGCACATCGGCACGGTCGTGCAGAATGTCGGGCTGCAAAATCAGCTCTCAGCCTACGCCGGCACCTTCAATGGCAGCGTCACGATCCCCGTGCCGGCGCCATCGTTGCGCGAAGGCGCTGCTCTGCCGCAGGCCGCGCCACCGACGAGTCGGCGAATCACCGATCTCACGCAGGTCAAGATGGCGGCCTTTGCCGCGCTGGATCTGTTTTCGTTCCAACCCGGCGGACTCTCGGCTGGCGGATTTGGCGCGAGCGAGTTTGGCCAGGCCATTCCGACCGCGATCGATCAGGCCATGAAGCTGAAGGAAGGGGACGTGGACGAGACGAATCTCGCGAGCACGTTCAATATCACGAATCCGCTCGTCTATTCGGCCGAGAATATCACGGGCACGGCGTTCGTCGGCAATAACCACGCGCAGCTTCTCGCCTACATCGCACTGGCGCCGATCATCATGCTGATCCCGGATCAGATCGTCGATTACTCGATGTCACAGCTTCCGGCGGTGTCGCCGACCGGGCTGCCCATCGTGACGAATACGCAGATCCAGGTGAATCCGGGCGGAGTCGCGAACTTCACCACGCCGATCAACAACGTCGGCCTGCCGCCCGGCACGAATCCGAACGCGCCGGTCGTCACTCAACTCAGCGTCGGCTTCGTCGATTTCGGCGGGACGCAAAAGCCCGCCGTGACGCTGACGGCAAATAATGTCCTCGGGGCGCTGGGCAGCTCCCTCTCGGATATCACGGTTTATTTCAACGACCCGAGCGCAGGCCGCGTCGCGGTGAAGGGCAGCGATCTTCAACTCGGACCGGGTGGAAATTCGTTGGTCGTAGCAGTCCCGGACAACGTGACGCTCGGCCTCGCAACGATTCAGATCGAGCGGCAGCAAATGGCGAATCTCGGCGGCTTCCGCTACCCCGAGACGGTCATCAACGCACCTGTGAACGTGCAGGCGCAGGGTTCCTACGTGTTCGGCGCGCTCGCGCTGGGCAACGTGGACGGCAGCAATCGTCAGCAGGTCGCGGTGTTCGACAACTCCGGTGCCCTCGTGGCGCGCTTGCCCATCACGAACACGACCGGCGACATCCCATCGGCGCGCTCGACGACGGTCACCCGCGACGGCACTCGCGTCTATGTGGCGCTGGGTAACACCGGCGAGATCGCCGTTCTCGATGCGCTGGCCTTGCGCGAAATCGATGCGCATCCCGAGACGGCCACGAAGTCGGATCTGCACGTCCAGCTTCCCACCGGAGCGAAGCCGTTTTGGATGGTCGCGGATCGCACGGATTCGTATCTCTTCGTCACCGACGAGTTCGCGCAGAATGGAGTCGGCTCGATCTACGTCATCGACATCAATCCGGCATCGCCGACTTACAATCGATGGGTCCGCACGATTCAGGTGACGTCGCAGGCGCTCTCGCCGCTCATCGGCCTGCGCGGCCTCGACGTAACTCTGGATAACTCGCGCCTCTACGTCGCGGCGCCGGCTCAGACCGTCTTCACCAACGGCGGTGAAGCGGGCGGGCCGAGCGGTTCCATCGTCGTCGTCGATCTCAACACGACCGAAGGCGCCAGGTCCTTCCGGCAAGTCGCGGGCGTTAATATCGATATCCATTCCTATCGCACCAGCGGCTCGGGCGTAGAAACCCAGACGTCTGAATACGAAGGCAAGGAGCCTTACGGAGTGACTGCGACCGCCGAAGGGATCATGGTGACCGATCGCCGGAACGACTTTACGGGTCTGGCCCTGATCAAAGAACAGGTCGTAGGGTCCGGTAACTCCAGCCGTCTGAAGCTCGACTTCCACTACGTGCAGATGGTGCTCGGCAGCGGTATCGACTACTTCGATGTGAACAACGCGGTGGCCGTGGCGGTGACTCCCGACCTCAAGTGGGCCTTCGTGACGGGCTACAACCGCTACATTCAGGGACAGCCGTCGCACGACTTCCTCGAACATCCGGGACAGTTCGTCGGCGGGAACATCGGCATCGTTCGCAATCCGTTCGGCTTGGACGGTCTGGGCACACCGGACCTCGTCGCCGCGACGACCGAATACGAAGCGAGCTTCCCCGACAACCTCGTCATTTCGCCCGATGGCTCGAAGCTGTTCGCGGCCTATCGCTCGCTGCGCCGCGTGCTCGTCTTTGACGTGCAGGCATTGGTGAACGCCGCCCAAAACGTGGCGCCGGGGGCCTTGCTGACCACGCCAATCGATCTGTTTGGTGGGAATACCGCGCCGACGGTCATCGTCACGGGCGGGCAACCGCAGGGTCTGTCGTCGCAGGTCGTGTCGCAGACCGCCTCGTTGCCGGACTTCCGCGTCGTGACCTTCGATCCGGTGCCGGTTGAACCCGGCGCGCAGACCAGGGTGAATTACACCATGGCGATCGATCATATCGAGCGCCTCCCGAAGAATGCGCGCTGGACCGAGGAGATCTGGATCACCGACGATGGCGTCGTCGATGGCCAGGGCTTCGAACAGCTCGTGGGTTTCGACAACTTCACGACCGCTGGCGCTCACGAGATCACCGTCACGTTACCCTCCGCGGCTTATCTGTTGCAGCAGGGCAATCCGGACAATCTCCAGCTCACGCTGCGAGTGAACCCCAACCCGCTGGAAGTCCGCGAACTCAACACCGCGAACAGCGTGTTGAGCGTGCCGGCGAAATTTGCCGTGCCGGATCTCGAAGTCGGCGAACTGAAGGCGCCGATTCCGACCTTTGGCCAGCAGGTCGGTCAGCTCACCTTCACGGTGAAGAACACCGGCGCGCGCCCGATCGCTCCTGGCACGTCGTGGACCGAACAGCTCTGGATCGGCACCGACGAAAAAGTGTGGCAGGGGACCAATGTGAGCCTCGGTCGCTGGTATCAGCAGCTCGAGGTGCGCACCGTGCAGGATACGATTCAGCCGAATGGCGAAGTTACCCGCACTTACACCGTCGATCTCACCGGCATCACGTTACCGGCGGGCATCAATCTCCAGGACCTCAAGTGGGTCGTCCTGCTCGATTGGGCGTCGGGCGCGACCGACGTCACTTCCGTGCCGGGCCGCATCGTCGAACCGCACGAGCTGAACAGCTCGCTCACGAAGAACAACGCCTTCACCAAGGAAGCGATCAACGTCGATCTCGATCCGATTGAAATCCAGCTCGCGCCCGGTGGCGGCATCGATGGCAACGGCAAGTTCAAGTTCGACGCGGCAGGCACCATCTTCCGTTCGGGCTCGAACCAGACCATCTCGATCGGCCTCAAGCCGGCGAAGGGCGAGGCCTTCACCCCGGTGGTGAAACTCATCGGCTCGCTCACCTACACGCCCAGCAAGATCTCCGGCAACGGCGACGTCTATGCCGAGGTGAATGGTCAGGACGTGCTGCTCTTCTCCGGCAGCTTCGAGATTCCGGTCGGCAGCGGCGGCACCACCATGCTCGTCCGCAGCACGCAGACGCCGTTCAACTTCTCCGGCGCCGACGTCACCATCTCGCAGATCACCTTCGTGAATCCGAACGGCGGCACCGCCACCGATGGACGCGTCGAACTGCGCGGCCAGATGAAACTTCCGGCTTCGATCAGCAGCGCGGCGATCACGCTCGATGTCACCGGGCAGAACTATATCGGCATCTCGAATGCCGGCTACACCTTCACCGGCGGCACCGTGGCGAAAGGCGCCGCGCTCGAATTCAACGGACTCAAGCTCGTCGCGACCGATTCCTCGAAGGTCGATTTCGAAGACGTGCCGGCCACGCAGGTGCAGCCCGCGCCTCGCGAAGGCATGGCCTTCGCGCCCTCCTTCGGCGACAAGGCGCTGTTGCTGAGCGGCCTGTTCAACCTGCCGCAGTTCGGACCGGATGCGCAGGCGCAACTCATCAAGGGCATCAACGAACTCAAGGTCGCGACGAATGCGGCTAACGAGGTCATCACGGAGTTCCGCGACAACGGCAAGATTCACCTCGACCACGTGGACATCCTGCCCGGCGTGATGGGGCTCGATAAGATCGAACTGAAGGTCGAGCGCACGTCGAATTCGTGGACCGTTTCCGGCACCGCGTTGCTCGGCGATCTCGATCCCAAGCACCCGCACCTGACGCTGAACGTCTCGGTCAACGGGCCGAGCGTCACCCTCGCCATCGATACCTCGAAGGGGCGCGACATGCAGGTCGGCGGTGTGATCGTGCACGCAAACTCGTTCAACCTTTCCACCGGCACGGGCGGCAATTGGGACCCGAAGGTGCAGATCGATGGCACGATCAAGGTGCCGAAGGATCTGGCCGGCAGCGACGCGGCGCAGAACGCGCTGCTCTTCAACGTGCAGGGCTTCGAAGTGACGAAGGGTTCGCTGAGCCTCGGTGCGGCCGAACTGACCGTGGCCGGTCCGGTGACCGTGCCGCTCTTCGGCATCACCGACGTAACGGTGACCAACGCGAAGCTGACGTGGAGCAGCGCGACGAGCACGTTCCGTTTCGGCGGTCACGTGGCGTTGAAGAATCTGCAAAGCGGTGGCAACGCCGCGTCGTTCGACTTCGACGGGGCGAACAAGTATGTGGAGATTACGCCGAAGGAAGTGAAGGTCGTCGGCGACATCGAGCTGACGGGACCGTTCCTCGTCTTCCAGAACCAGTGGGGCCTGCGTGACTTCAAGCTTTCGGTCGATACGGGGAACAAGACCTATTCCGGTTCGGTGGGGGTCATCATCCCTAGCACCGTGATCACCGGGAAGGTGACGATTTCGAAGACCGACTTCTCAGTCGAGGTCTCGACGAGCCAGACGCCGATCGAGTTCTTCGGCATGAAGTTCGAACTGAACAAGCTGAGCTACCAGTCGGATCGCAAGCCTGGCCAGGGGTCGGACGATGATCCGCAGTTCATCCTGCAAGGTTCGCTCACCCTGCCACGCGACTTTGTGCTCACCGACATCGGCGAGCTCAAGGTCACGCTGGACGACAAACATCCGTTGATCGTCAACCGGGACGGCGTCAGCTTCGAGGGCGGCTCGCTGTCGCTCCCCGACGGCAAGAAGTTGAAATTCTTCGGCCTTTTGGAAGTGGAGACGAGCGGCACCAAACTGGAAATCAACCTGCCGAAGACCGGGGTGAAATCGGCGAAGTTCACGGGCGGCCTCGTGATTCCAAGCCTCGGAAGGATCGGCATCGATGCCAGCAAGACCGGTCAGGGCTTCACGTTGCAGGAGAAAGCCGGCGGCGGTTTCGAATACGGCGGCGATGTCTCGTTCACGAAGACGGAACTGACCATTCACGATCCGTGGAAGCTCGAAAACATCGAGGTGCGGGTGCGGAAGGGATTCACCCAGGCGATTACGGACGCTTCGGTCACGGGCATCGCCTATTTCGAGACACCGCCGGTCACCGGTTCGGCTCCAGCACGGTTGAAGACGACCATCCTGTTCGAGCAGGGCAAGGTGAAGAGCCTGCAACTCGACAACACGAATGGAAACCCGAACATCGGGCTGCTCGGCGCGAAGGTGACCGTGAGCCAGCTCACACTCGTGCCCGACCAGGCGCCGGGCTCCGGTTCCGATTGGGATCCGAAAGTGACGGTGCAGGGCGACGTCGAGCTGCCGTTGAACGTGCTGCCGAATGTCTCCGGCACGGTGAAATTCCAGATTCAGGGCGGTAACTTCCTGACCGTCACCAACCAGGGCGTGAAACTGAACGGTGCAACGGCGTCGCTGCCGGAGTTCACCTTCCGCTTGCTCAACGTGGCCGAGGTCACCGGCAAGAACCTGAATCTCGACTACGTGGACGACGGGTCGTCCGAGAAGATATTCAAGATCACCGGTAAGCTCGGGCTGAACTTCCTCAGCTTCGGCGGGCAGAGCTCGAACGTCACCGCCGACCTCAGCGGAGATCGTTACCTCAAGGTCACCCAGGGCTCCGCGGGGGCGAAGGTGGAACTGGTGGGCAAGCTCGAAGCGTCCAACATCGTCATTGCGCCTGGCTTCCGCATCGTGAGCGCCTTCTTCGGACTCGATCCGAACGCGAAGAAAACCGAGGGCGGTTTCGTGATCGAGCTGCCGCCGGGCTTCAAGGTCGGCGTGTCGGCGGAGTTTGTGGACGGCAAGATCGATAGAATCGGCGTGCTCGGCGGCTGGCTGGGCGATGCGAAGTCCGGCAGCTTCTTCAAGGGGGTCGATTTCGGCACCGGGCTGCGGCTTGATGAGATTCAGGGCGAACTGCGCAATATCCAGAACCCGGCGAACCTCGAGTTCGACGGCAAGCTCGTGCTCGCGAGCGGACCGCAGTTCAACGTGACGCTGCCGGCCTGGCTCGGCGGTCACTTGAGCGGCCCGCTCTTCCGCCTCGAAGTGGATGGCCACTTCAACAAGGACGAACTCGAAGCGATGGCGAAGCTCAACGCACTCGCCCTCGGGAATGCGACCGGCAGCGCCACCTATACATGGGCGGACAAGCGCTTCGTAGGCAGTCTCGTCTTCAATCTCGTGCCGCTCGGTATCGGCGGCCATCTTGTCACCGTGACCACGGACGCGGAGGTGCTCCCGTCGGGCGACGATGTGAAGCTCACCGTCAATGGCACGGCGACGCTCCGGCTGCCGAAGATTCCGGGTTTCGAAAACTTCCCCGGCTTCAACGGCAACGGTGAATTCCATCTCCAGTATGCGAATCGCCGGGCCGAGTTCGAGGCAACGGCGACGGTCAGTTTCCTCGGCTTCCCGTCGGCGACGTTCGGCGTTCGTATCTTCTCCGATGGACGAGTCGAACCGATCACTCCGCCCAAGCGGAACGCGGACGGCAGCTCGATTCCTGCCTACGCGAGTCTCCAGGGTGGGACATTGCCTTCGAGTGGCGGAGTTGCGACCACTTCCGCGATGGGGGATCTTGAACTGCCCTTCACGGTCCTTCCCGGTGACACGCGGCTCATCGTCGCAGCCGGCTGGGCAAATGCCGTCCCGGGCCAGACGCTCCAGCTTCGCTCGCCGAGCGGCGTGGTTTACAACGAAGCGGATTTCGGCGGCGCGAACGGGCTGATGCTCGCGGATGTCTTTACCAGCGACACGACACGCGGCGTCACGCTGGCAAACCCACAAGCGGGTCAATGGACACTCATCCTGCCAAACGGCGCTGCCCTCGGCAGTGCCGGCCTCGAAGTGTATGTGCCGGGCCAGGCTCCCACGGTGAGCATCACTTCCCCCGCGGTAAATATCACCAGCGGTGGAACCGTCCCGATCACCTACGACGCGCACGATAGCGACTCGACTGCACGAATCGCTCTGTTCTACACCACCGACCCGACCGGCTACGGCGGCGGTTTGATCGTCGATGATCTCGCGGAGATGGATGGCGCGGGCACCTACAACTGGGACACCTCGAGCCTGCCCTCAGGTGACTATTATCTCTATGCGTTGATTCGCGATGAGAATAACGCATCCGTGCGCTCGGCCTACGCCGCCGGTCGCGTAACGGTGCTGGCCAACCCGACCGGCACCATTGGCGGCCGCGTGTTCAACGATCGCAACGCGGACGGCTTGCCCACGACGGGTGAATTGGGCATCTCGGGCGCAACCGTGTTCATCGACCGCGACAATAGCAACTCGCTGACCGCGGGCGACACCACGACCACGACCGACTCGCTGGGCGACTATGCGTTCACCGCGCTTGACGCGGGCACCTATCGCATCGGCGTGGTGTTGCCGGGAGGCTTCCAACACACGGCCCCGGGCGGGCCCGGCGTGCAATCCACCGTGCTTTACGGGCACAATGGAAGCTCGCAGGGCAACGACTTTGGTTTGTTCCAGCTCGGCACGCTGAGCGGCACCGCCTTCAACGATATGAACAACGATGGGGTGAAGAACGGCGCCGAAACAGGACTCGCCGGTCTCACTGTCTTCCTCGACGTGGACGGCGATCGTCAACTCGACGTGGGTGAAGTCAGCACGACCACGAACGCAAACGGCGGCTACACGTTCACCAATCTCCAGCCGGGCACCACTTACACCGTGGTGCAGGTGACGCCGTCCGGATTTGCCGCCGTGGCGCCGCGCACCATTCCCGTGCTGGGTGGATCGAACTCCGCGGATCTCGCGAACTTCGCGTTCGGCACGATCTCCGGCACCATCTTCGGCGACACGAATGGGGACGGCGTGCCGAATGGCAACGAGTCCGGCCTGAACGGCGCGACCGTCTTCCTCGATGCGAATCTCAATGGTCTGCTCGACGACGGCGAAGCAACTGTAGTGACCGGCGCCAATGGCAGCTACTCGTTCAGCAATCTCACCGCCGGCAACTATCGCGTCGTGACCCTGGCTCCCGTCGGGCAGGGGATCATTGCCTCGCTGCCAGTCGGTGGCACGACCACGCTGGCGCTCAACCAGAGCGGGCAAACCTTGTCACAGAGCTTCGGTTACAAGGGCGCCGGTCTTTTCGGCGGCACCTTTGGTGGCAGCGAACTGCCTGCGGGCTGGTTCGGTAACGGCACGCAGCTCAACGGTGGCGCGGTGCAACTCGGTGAAGTCGGCGGCAAATCGGCGCTCAGTTACACCTTCGTCGTCCCGGCTGGCGCGACCACGCTCAGCTTCGCCGTTCCGGTCACGGTCTTCGCTGCCAATGGAGCGAACCCGCCCGATGCCCTGGAGGTGACGTTGCGCGACGCCGCGACCGGCGCGCCGCTGGTCGGCATCGCCACACTGGCTGGCACCGATGCGCTGCTGAACCTGCAGAACGACGGCCACATTTATCTCGCGCCGGGCGTCACGGTTTTCGGTCGCGATGTCTCCGGCGGAACGGTCGCGCTCGATCGTCCGCTCTACTTCCAGATCGACATCAGCGGCCTCGCCGCCGGCGCCGCTGTGACCTTCTCCGCCGAGTTGCTCGGTTTCGGCCCGAAGACCAGCAGCGTGACTCTCGACAATGTCGTCCTCGCCGCGCCAGCCGTGAATCCGGGCACCGTCCAGTTCACCTCCGCCACCTCCACGGTGAAGGAGGCTGGCAAGACGACGATGGCCGTCCTTACGCTCACGCGCACCGGTGGCTTGGATGGAACGATCAGCTTCGACTATACGCTGAGCGCCGGCACCGCGACCGCCGGGGTGGACTTCAACGCCACCGGCGGCACCGTGACGTTCGCCGACGGAGTGGCGACCGCACAGATCTCCGTGCCGATCATTCACGACCTGCTCGGTGAGCGCAGCGAGACGTTTTCCGTCACGCTTAGCAATCCTACCGGCGGGGCAACCCTCGGCGCCAACGCGAATGCGGTCGTCACAATCACGGACAACGACAACGTGCTCGGCGACTTCAACGGCGATGGCAACCTCGACCTCGTGCTGCCCGTGGCGAGGAAAGCGAAGCTCACCCTCGCCCTCGGCAATGGCAACGGCACCTTCGCCCTGCCGACCGACATCATCTCCGTGAAGGGGCTGAGCAAATATATCGTGGGTGACTTCAACGGTGACGGCAAATCCGACATCGTTTTCACCAACACGAAGACCCACAGTATGAACCTCATGCTGGGCAACGGTGACGGAACTTTCGCCGCGCCGACTCCGACCGTGGTCGAGAAAGGCGTCGGGGTGATGTATCGTGCCGACTTCAATGCCGACGGCATCGATGATGTCATGGTCATGGTGCGAGGGGGCTTCCGCGTGTTGCTCGGCTCGGCGTCCGGCACGTTGAATCCCGGCACCTTCACCGCCATGGTGCGGCGGACCACGGTGGCGTTCGTGGGCGATCTCGATGGCGATCAGCGCGCCGATCTTGTCATCAAGAGCCGCGCTGGCGTCAGCATCAATCTGGGCAACGCCTTGGGAGGCTTTACCGGGTCCTCACCGCTGGTGCTGGCGATTAATGGCCGGAACATCGTCGCCGGCGATTTCAATGGCGACACCTTCATCGACCTCGCCACTGGGCCGGGCGCGAAAGACACGCGAGGCTTCCTGCTTGGCAACGGGAACGGCGCTTTTACCGTGTCCCCGGTCGCGCCCCGCCGGAGGCCCGCAGCCGGCGTTGCTTTGACTGGTGACTTCAATGCCGATGGCCGTCCCGATATCCTCGTCACTTCCGCGCGGAAACAGACCTATCTCTTCAGCCCGGCGCCGAACCTCACGCTTTCCACCGTCGCGTTCCGACTGCCGACGTCGCTGAAGTTCGTCTTCGTCACCGATATCAACGTGGACGGACGGACAGATCTCGTCGCCTACACCACTAGGGGCACCTACAAGGTGCTGCTGAGTGCAAATGGCGGAGCGTTCACGGTCATGTGACGCAGCGCCTTGAGAGCGATGCCGTAGGAAGAAGCACGTCGTGCCATCGTTTCTGCTGGCGTGAGCCACGCCGAAACGCGAAATCCGTGGCGTATGACGATCTCTCCGGTCATTCAGACTCTCGCCAGCCTGGTGCGCATCAATAGTGTCAACTCGTCCTACGAAGGTGGGCCGGGCGAGGGCGAGATGGCGGCGTGGGTGCGGCGCTTCTTTGAGCAGCGCGGCATCGAAGTGTGGCAGCAGGAAGTCTTTCCAGGACGCCCCAATGTCATCGCACGCCTGCCGGGCCGCGATTCGTCGCGTCGCGTGATTCTGGAGGCCCACATGGACACCGTCTCGGTGAAGGGGATGACGATCCCCCCGTTCGAACCGCAGGTGGAAGATGGGAAACTGTGGGGGCGGGGGAGTTGCGATACCAAAGGAGGGCTGGCCGCGATGATGCATGCGCTGCTCGCCGTCCGCGATTCGGGCAGGATGCCGCCGTGCGACGTCTGGCTCGCCGCTGTGGTTGATGAAGAGTTTTCTTTTCGTGGCGTGGTGAAACTCTGCGAAGGGCTCACGGCGCATGCCGCCATCGTGGCGGAACCGACGAGCCTGCGGGCGGTCATCGCGCACAAAGGTGTGCTGCGCTGGCGCATCGCGGTTCGAGGTCGTGCGGCGCATAGCTCGAAGCCGCACCTCGGCGTGAACGCCATCGAACACATGGCCCGCCTCGTTCTGGCGTTTGAACAGGACAGCCACGAGCTGGCGGCACGAGTGCATCCTTTACTCGGTCCGGGGACTTGCAATGTCGGGGTGATCCGCGGCGGCGTGCAGGTGAATTTTGTCCCCGACGAGTGCGCCATCGAGATCGATCGCCGCCTGCTGCCGGGCGAAAAAGCGGACGCCGTGCTCGCGCATTACCAGGGCGTGCTCGATGGTCTTCGCGCGCGGCACCACGGCTTCGATGCCGTGATGGAAACGCCGATGCTGGTCGATGAGGCGCTCGAAACGCCGGCCGACTCCGGCGCCGCGCAACTCGCCAGCACGCTGCTCGGCGAAATGGGCCTGGACCCCACGCTCTGCGGCGTGCCCTTTGCCTGCGATGCCAGCAAGTTGGCGCGCCAAGGCGTGCCGAGTTTCGTGTTCGGCCCCGGCAGCATCGACCGCGCGCATACCGCGGCGGAATACGTGGAGATCGAGGAAGTCGAGCGCGCGGTAGATTTTTACCGCGAGTTCATTCTTCGGTTCGCGTAGCTCAGGCGAAGAAAACTTTTTCCGCGGTCTTCCGCAGCATCCAGCGTTTGTCTTCCTCGGAAAGGAAGTCGAGCCGGTCGCGAATCAGCGCGATGGAATCGGCGTAGGTGTGGCCCTCCTGCACCTGGAACGGGCAGTCGCTCGCCCACATCAGCCGCGAAGCGCCATACGTGTCACGCAGCTTGCGGATCATCGGGCCAAGATCGGTGTAAGGCGCCTTCTTCGCGCCGAGCGCGTAAAACGCGGACGTTTTCACATGCGTGTGCTCGAAATCTGCCAGACGACATAACCGGTCGAGGTCGTGGTGATTGATGCGCCCTTTCATGCCGATGCGCGCGAAATGATCGATCACCACCGGGGTGCGCGGATACGCCTTACACATCCGCTCGACCGCGGGAAGCGCGTCGGGGTCCGCGAGCAGACACATGGCGAGACCGGCGTCGGCCCCGTAAGCCCACATCTTTTTCATTCCGTCGGAATGCTGCCACGCCTCCGCTTTCTCGCGGTCGGTGTAGAGCCGGAAACCGCGCACACCTTGCGCGGCAAGTGCTTTCATCGTGTCGCGCACGTTCGATTTGCGCTCGTCCACGATCCCGACGCCGCGAAAGACACCGTGATGCTGCGAAATGGCGTCGAGCATGTAGCGATTGTCGAACTCGTAAAAGTTCATCTGGATTAGCACCACGCGGCTGACGCCCTGCGGCTTGCAGTGCGCGAACAATTGCTCGGGGGTAAAGCTTCGCGGCACCATGTCCTTCTTTTTGCTATAACCGTGCGCGAGTGGATAGCGCTCGGTGTCCGGCGTCCAAACGTGAACGTGTGCATCGACGCAGCCGTGATGTGTGCCTTGAAGCGTGGCGCAGCCGGCGGGCGCGAGCGCAGCCAGCGCGGCGGAGCGAAGAAAATGGCGGCGGGTGAGAACGGAGGGAGTGGTCATCGTGGGTGGTGGATGGTCTGGGGAAAGAGATGGGTTATACCTTGCGGAGCAAGGTGGCGAGCACGCGGAGGAATTGCTGGATGTCGTCCTGCGTGTTGTAGCCATGCACGGCGATGCGGATGCGCCCCGCGTTGTGCATGACGTGAATGTTTTCGTGCTCCAAGGCCGCGTGCAGTTCCGGGCTGCGCGGATGCTGAAACGCAAGGATGCCAGTGCCATTCCAGCGGCACATCGGCTGCACACCGAGCTGGCGCAGTTCCGCTTCCGCTTCAGCCACCAGCGGGTCCGCGTGAGCTGCGATCTTCTCAAGACCGATGTTCTCCAGATAACGCAGCGAGGCGTTCAGCGCGTAGAGCGCGATAAAATTCGGCATGCCCACGGAAAAGCTCGCCGCCCCGGTCTTCGTCACCGCGCGCTCGAAACGGTCCGCATCGAACGCATTTTGCAGATGCAGCCAGCCCCCCGCGCGCGTCGTCAGCCGGTCCGCGCTCGCCGCGGGAATGCCGATGATGCAGCCGCCATGGATGCCGAGCGTCCATTTATGCGTGCTGGAAATGAGGATGTCCGCGCCGTCGCAATCGAGCATCACGCGCCCGAGCGCCTGGGTGATATCCACCGAAATGAGCGCGTTCGGCGCCAGCCGCCGCACGGTGTCGCGAAATGGCCGCCAGTCGATGCGATGCCCATTGTAAAAGCTTACCAGCGACACTTGCACGAGCCGGGTGCGTTCGTTGAGCAGCGGTGCGAGATGCTCGACCTCCAGCGCGCCTTTCACCGCTTTCCACAATCGCAGCGCCGGCGCTTCGGCCGCGCGCAACCAAGGCGTGACGCCAGCCGGAAAATCGAGATCGGTCACCACGACTTCGTCACCCGCGCCGAGTTGCAGCGCGGAGGCGAGAAGATTGTAGGCTTCCGAACTGCACGAGCAGAACGACACTTCGCCCGTTTGCAGCCCGAGCATTCTCGCGCTCACTTCGCGGCACGCTTCGACAGCGGCGAAATGCCCGTCGCGCCCTTTCATCCCGCGCAGCTTGTCCTGCCAATAAGCCTGAATCGCTTCGCCCGTGCAGCGTGGCGGGATGCTCTCGGCGGCGGTGTTCAGGTAAGTCATCCCGGCCAGCGTCGGGAAGTCGTGGAGGCGGGTGGAGTCGGTCAGCATGAAGAAAAGTTTAGGAGGATGGCGCGGTCGAAGGCCGCCAGAGGAATTTCAGCCCGAGCACGCCGATCCACGGCGCGAGCCCGGCGATCACGAGGCCGGTGTCGTAGCTGTGCGTGCGATCGACGATCATGCCGAAGAAGCTGTGCAGCGGCGACGTGACTGCCCATACCCACATGCTGAGTAAACCGGTGAGCCGTCCCACGTGGGCCGCGGAAAGTTCCTGCACGAAGCTGTAATAACAGGGGAACAACGCCAGCGCGCCCGCGCCGATGAGCAGGAGTGTGCCGAGCAGCGGCCAGCCCTGGCCCAGCGAAGGAATGAGCACGCTCAGCGAAGTGAGCACACACGCGCCCGTATAAACCAGTCGCCGCGCGCGATTCGGCGAGACGCAATAGCGACGAATCAGCCACATCGAAATCAGCCCGCCGACGATGCACCCCACATCGGTGGCGATGTAATAGAGCGAGTTGAAATCCAGCGCCGTCTTCTCCGGAAAACCGCGGCCCGTTTGCAGGAATTTCATCAGCCACACCCGGTAGATATGCCACACGGTTTGTGCGCCGGTGATGACGAGCGCGACCGCCCAGAACGGCCGGCTGGCAATGATACTCCAGAGCCCCGGCGGGGCGGTTTGCGAAGTGGCCGGCGTCTCGGTTTCGAGATCGCGCGGGCGCAGGAAAGCGAACCACAGCAGCACCCAGAGCAGCCCCACGACGCCCACCGCCACAAATGCCGTGCGCCACGAACCGGGCTGATCCGTGACGAGGAATTTCATGATCTGCGGCGTCAACACCGCGCCAATCGACGCCCCGCTTTGCAGCACGCTGTTGCCCATGGTGCGGTCTTTTTCGTCGAGCAACGCGAAGGTTGTCTTCAGCGCGCACGGCCAATGCCCCGCTTCGAAAAAACCGAGCAGTGTGCGGCAGACGAGCAGCCCGGTGAACCCATTCGTCCAGCCCGTCGCCATCCCCATGAACGACCACGCCGCGAGCACGATGGGGTAGAGGAGGAAGATGCGGCAGCGATCCGCGAGGAAGCCAAACACCAGCGACCCCGCGGCGAACGCCCAGCCGAAGGCCAGTTCGAGATGCCCGTATTCTGTCTCGCTCAAGTGCAGCTCGCGGGTCACCCGCACCGACGCGCTCGCGAGCGTTACGCGATCCATGTAGTTGATCATCGTGGCCAGCAGTAGCAGGCCGGTGATCCACCATTTCCAGGCGCCGGAACGAGGACGATTCACGCGACTGCTAGTAGGTAGCCCGCCCGCCGGACAGATCGAACACAGCGCCGGTGCTGAACGAGCAATCTTCCGAGCAGAGCCACGCGACGAGCGCGGCCGCTTCTTCCCTTTTTCCAAAGCGTCCCATCGGAATGCGCGAGAGCATGTAGTCGATATGCGCCTGCGACATTTGCTGGAAGATATCCGTCGCGATTGCCGCCGGCGTGACGGCATTCACCGCGATGTTCGATGTCGCGAGTTCTTTGCCGAGCGATTTGGTCAGCGAGATGATCGCCGCTTTCGATGCGCTGTAGTGCGCCGCGTTGGGGTTGCCTTCCTTTCCGGCGATGGACGCGATGTTCACGATCCGCCCGTAGCCGTTCTTGAGCAGATGCGGGACGATGTGATGGCAGCAGTAAAACGGCCCGTTGAGATTGATGTCCAGCACGCGCCGCCAGTCCGCCGGGTCGAGTTCCCATGTCTTCGCATTGCCGCCGGTGATGCCGGCGTTGTTCACGAGAATATCCAGTTTCCCCAACGCTTGCACGGTCGCCGCCGTCGCCGCCCCGACCGACGCGAAGTCCGCCAGATCCACCGCCGCGGTGTGGGCGCCGATTTCCGATGAGGCCTGTGCCAGCGCCGCCGCATCGACATCCCAGAGCGAAACCCTGGCACCCGAAGCGAGCAGCCGTTCCGCGATGGCGCGACCGATGCCGCGCGCGCCTCCGGTCACGATGGCGGTGCGGTTGGCAAGATCGATTTGATTCATAGTTCCGAGGAGAAGAAGAGGTGGGGCTAGGCGATGATGCCTTTCACGACCTGTCCTGCCACATCGGTAAGACGGAAGTCACGCCCGGCGTAGCGATGGGTGAGCTTTTCGTGATTTAATCCGAGGAGGTGCAGGATCGTGGCGTGCAGATCGTGGATGTGGACTTTGTTTTCCTGCGCGAAGTAGCCGTAATCGTCGGTCGCGCCATAGGCGATGCCCGGCTTCACGCCGCCGCCCGCCATCCACATGGTGAAGCCGTGCGGATTGTGATCGCGCCCGTCGCCGCCCTGCGCCGTGGGCGTGCGGCCAAACTCGCCGCCCCATAGCACGAGCGTGTCTTCGAGCAGGCCGCGTGCTTTCAGATCGCGGAGGAAACCGGCAATCGGTTTATCGACCTCCGCCGCATTCTTCGTGTGGCCCTTGTAAAGTGCGCCGTGCTGATCCCACTGCACTTCGCTGTCGCTGTGCGTGACCTGCACAAAGCGCACGCCGCGTTCCAGAAAGCGCCGCGCCATGAGGCATTGCCTGCCGAAGTTTGCCGTCACCGGATTATCCATGCCGTAGAGCTTCTTCGTGATCTCGCTTTCGCCGGCCACGTCCTGCGCCTCGGGCATCGTGCTTTGCATCCGAAAGGCGAGTTCGAAGGAATTGATGCGGCCTTCGAGAGCGAGGTCGGCGCCCGAGAGGTCGAGGTGCTCGCGGTTCATCTTCGCCAGAAAATCGAGCTGTTTCCGCTGCAACGCAGGGTTGATTTCCTCGTTTCGAATGTGGCGCACGAGCGCCTTGTCGGACGGGATGCTTGCATTGCCGATCGGCGTGCCCTGGCAGTAAGCAGGGAGGAAAGCCGCGCCCCAGTTGTTTACCCCGCCGTGCGCGAGGGTAGGGCAGATGGTGATGAACCCGGGCAGGTTTTCATTCTCCGTGCCGAGGCCATACACCACCCACGAGCCCATGCTCGGACGCACCTGCGTATCGCTGCCGGTGTGCAGCTTCAGCAGCGCGCCGCCGTGGGCCGGATTGGAGCCGTGCAACGAACGGATGATACACAGATCATCGACGCACTGCGCGACGTTCGGAAACAGTTCGCTCACCGGCAGCCCGCTCTGGCCGTATTCCTGAAAGCTCCATGGCGACTTCAGCAGCTTGCCCGTCTCGGCAAATTGCACGCGCGGTTGTTTGAATGGATAGGGTTTGCCGTGATCGCGCTGGAGCAGCGGTTTCGGGTCGAAGGTATCGACATGGCTCGGCCCGCCCTTCATGAAGAGAAAGACGATCCGCTTCGCCTTCGGTGCGAAGTGCGGTTGCCTGGGCGCGAGCGGATTCTCCACCGCTCCGTGCGCCTTCCCGATCATCGCTTGCAGCGCGAGGAGGCCGAAGCCTCCGGCGCTGCGTTGTAGCAGGTCGCGGCGAGTGAGGGGAGTGGAGCAGGAGCAGTTCATGGCGTCAGCGCAGGTAGATGAATTCGTTGGCCGCAAGCAGCGTCTGGCAGACGAGCGCCCACGCGCGCTCCGGTTTCTCGGTCGTGGTGAAATCGCGGAGCAACTCCCGCACTTCCTCTTTCTCGTGCTCCGAAGGCTGGCGCCCGTAGAGCATGGCGAAGACCTGCGTGAGGCGTTGTTCGTCCGGCAAGGCGCAGACTTTCGTCGCCAGCTTTTGCGCGCTCTGCATCACCACGGGCGCATTCATCATGATGAGCGCCTGTGGTGCGATTACCGTGTTGTTGCGGCTGCCGGTCGGCATGGTCGGGTCCGGGTAATCGAACTGCTCCAGCATGTCGTAGAGGTGATTGCGGATGATGGGCAGGTAGAGCGCGCGGCGCGGGCTCTCGTAGGTCGTGGCGTCCTTGCTGGTGTGATTGAAAACGAACTCCTTGTTCTTCAGCGGGATGGTCTTGCCGCCGATCTGCAAATCAAGCCAGCCGCTCACCATGAGCATGGCGTCCCGGATTTCCTCAGCCTCGAGCCGCTGCACGTTGGCGCGCCACAGCAGTCGATTTTCCGGATCGACAAGGCGCGGGTCGGCCTGATCCGACGTGGAAAAATTCACGCGGCTCGCCTGCTGATAGGTGGCCGATTTCATGATGATCCGGTGCAGGTCCTTGATCGACCAGCCGCTCTCGACGAAGTTTCGCGCGAGCCAGTCGAGCAACTCCGGATGCGAGGGCTTCGCGCCGAGAATGCCGAAATTGTCGGTGCTGCTCACGATCCCGGCGCCGAAGTGCCAGCGCCAGATTCGGTTCACGATCACACGGGCGGTCAGCGGGTGTTCGCTGCTGGCCATCCAGCGTGCGAGTTCGAGCCGGCCGCTATGTTTGGCGGGCAGAATCGGCTGGCTGAAGCTCGTCTGCATCACGGCGGGGAAGCCGCGTTCCACCGGTTTGCCGAGAGTGAGGTAACTGCCGCGAATGTGCACCGGTAGCGTCTTCACCACCGCGGTGTCCTCCACGCTCATGATCGCCGGAAGATCGGGCTGTTTTGCCTCGAACTCCGTGGCCTCCTTCGTCATCGCCGCGAGCTTGGCGAGCGTTTCCGCGTCGAGCACATCGGCATCTTTCGTGGGCAGCGCGAGGAAACCTTTCGCATCCACCAGAGCGTCGTAAGCCGGACCTTTCTTCGCGCTGAGAGCTTCGGCAAAAAGCGGCGTGTAATACGCGCGAATCCCTTCGGCGTCTTTTTTCGCGGCCAGTTCCCGCCACCGCGCGAAGACGGTCGCGTCGGGGTGCTGGTCCAGATAGAGCCGGCACGAAAGCACGAAGTCCGCGTCGAGTCCCTTGGCGAGCGGTTCGGCGTCCGCCAACCTGGCCCCGGCCGGCAGAAGTGCGGCGGCGGCGAGATAGTCGGTGGCGTGGCGTTGCAGCTCCGCTTTCACCGCGTTGCGTGCCTTGGTGGTGAAGGCGGTGATCTCCGCTCTTTTTGCCTTCAGCGCTTCGTCGAATTTTTTCTTTTCCCCGAGCTGCGCCGGCGTGGCGAGCGAGTGCTCGTGCCAGAACTTGATCGCGCCTTTCCGGTCCGCCGAAAGGCTGCGCGTGCTTCGGAAAATCGCGCCCAACGCGTAGTAATCCTCCTGCGAAATGGGATCGAATTTGTGATCGTGGCAGCGGGCGCAGCCCAGCGTCATGCCGAGGAAGGCTTTCCCCATCGTATCGATCTGCTCATCGATGATATCCATCTCGAGCTTCTGCACATCCGGTTCCGCGAGCACCCGCGCGCCTAGCGCGAGGAATCCAGTGGCGGTAGTGGCGTCTTCGCTGGACGGGAGCAGATCGCCGGCGACCTGTTCGATGAGAAATTGGTCGAATGGCTTGTCGCTGTTGAACGCCCGCACGACGTAGTCGCGGTAACGCCACGCGTTTCCGAAGGCGATGTTCTCATCGAGCCCGTTTGAGTCGGCGTAACGGGCAATATCCAGCCAGTGGCGTCCCCAGCGCTCCCCGTAATGCGGCGAGGCGAGGAGTCGCTCGGTGACTTTTTCGAACGCGTCCGGCGATTCATCGGCGAGGAAATCGTCCACCTCCTTCGGCGTCGGCGGCAGACCGATGAGGTCGAAGGTAGCGCGGCGAATCAGCGTGCGTTTGTCCGCGCGGGGTGCGGGTCGTAAGCCATTGGCCGAGAGCCTGGCTTGAATGAAAGCGTCGAGAGGCGTTTCCGCGCCCGGGGCCATCGGTGGTTGGACGCGAGTAAGCGGAGCGAAGCTCCAGAACTTGCGCCCTTCGGCAACGTCGATCACCCGGCCCTGTTTCGCCACCGGGGCCGAGATGCGCGGATCGGGCGCCCCCATTTTGACCCAATCCTCCAGCGCCTTGATCTCCCCATCGCTGAGCCGCTGTTTCGGCGGCATCTGCAGGTCGTGATTTCTGTAACGCACTGCCTCGATGAGCAGGCTCTTGTCGGGATCGCCCGGCGTGAGAGCCGGGCCGGTGTCGCCGCCCTTCAGCGTGGCGTCGCTCGAGTCGAGCGCGAGCCCGCCCTTGGTTTTCTTCTCCGCGCTGTGGCACTCGTAGCAGCGGTCCACGAGGATGGGCCGGACCTGCTTTTCAAAAAAAGCGATCTGCTCCGCGGTGGGTGCGGCGGCAAGGGCGCTGGTGGCGCAAGCGAGGAGACCGAGGCGTCGGATCATGGAAGTTTGGCCCGGAGGGCGGGGCTGGAAACCGTGAGGATGGAGCCGCCGGCGGTGTGTTGATGGACCGTGATGAAATCGAGTGTGTGCGGGGCCTTTGGCAGGGTGACGTCGCCCACGAAAGTCGCCGGCCCGGTCTGGCGCATCGGCGCAGACTGCCACTCATCGTATTCCATCGCGAAGGTGTAGTCCGGATGGCGATCGATCGACCACCACAACTCGTTCTTTTGCGGCTCGGCTTGATCGGGGAACGTGACGCTGACGTGCAGCCGGTGTGCTTTCGCGTCCCACTGCTGCTTAACTTTTGGCGGCGCCACCATTGGGCGCGAGCCGAAGAAATGATGCTGGGCAAAGGCGAAGAGATTCTCGTCCACCTCGGGCAGACCGCCGACTTGTTTGTTGAAGCCCGCCGTTTTCGCGCCGCCATGCTGGCCGCCGGGCACCACGTAGATCGGCAGTTCCGGGAAGCGCTCCCCGAGTTCACGCAGGCCGGGGCTCACGTTGTCGTTTGAGCCCTGATTGTAGAAAATCTCGACCCCGCGTTTCTTCAGCGCCGGGAGGTAATTTGTCGTGCGGCACACTTCCCACGCCAGCGTGCTGGCGTCCTTCCGCTCCGCATCGCTCCAGCCGGCCGCCTTCGTTTCCGCGACCGTCACGCGTTCCGCGGCGCGAATCTGATCGCGCGAGACGAGCGGTTCGACGGCGGTCACGGGCGCGTTGGTGATTTTGCCCGCCGCGAGATCGGCGAGGAATTGCTCGTTCGCTTGGGTGATTTCGGCCGGGCGCAAACCTTCGACGTAAGGCCCGCCCGGTGGATCGATGATCGGCGCAACCACCGGCAGAATGGCCGTGAAACGATCATCGGCGATGCCCGCCGCCGCCGTAGCCACACCGCGCTTCGAGCCGCCGGTGGCGAGCACTTTCACCGGCTGAAAGACATCTTTCTCCGCAATCGCCGCCGTGAGCGCGCGCATGTCGCTCAGACCCCAGATCCAGGCGGGCGTGTAGCGGGCGTCTTTGGTTTTGAGGAAATGTTCCTTCATTCCCACGTCGAGCTGGCCGACGGGGGGCATGGCATCGATCGTCGTCATGCCGATGAGCGCGAGACCGACGCCGTGTTCTTTGACCAGTCGCAGCATGGCGCCCGCCGGAGTTGCCGCTTTCAAATCCACCCCCGCGTTTCCGACGACCACATTCTTGCACGGCCCGCCGGTGCTGGGGGCGATGAGCGTGACGGGCAGCCGGACTTTCTGCCCCGGCCACCATTCGCATACGGTGATCTCGACGAGCTTCTGCCGCACCGCCACGTCCTTTGCCCAAGGATGCCAGTCTTCGACCACGCGCGTTTCGAGTGTGGCCGGATCGCGCAGGGCGGCGAGGTCGTAGCTGCCCGCAACGACTTTGCCATGCGCGGTAGCGCCGAGACCGAGCGGGAGACAGAGCAGGAGGTTAGTGGTGAGGCGGAGTGTCATGAGGAGGGAAATTACTCGGCGAGCTGGCGCACTTCGGCGTCGCTGAGGGCGCGGGCGTAGAGGCTGAAATCGTCCATGCAGCCGACGAAATTGCGCACCGCATGCGAGCCGCGATAATCCGGCGAGGGAATCCAGTTGCCGAGTTCGGTGAGCGCGGGCTTCGGCAGCACGGCACGCTTGAGCGGGTGGCGGGACAGGCGCTGGCCGTTCACATAAAAGCGCACTTCCTTCGCGGCGCTGTCGAACACCGCCGCGAGATGCACCCACTGGCCGAAACGTTCCGGCGTGAAGACCACGGGGCTGATGTAATCGTCCGTCACGCTCGGGTGCGAGCTGAAGACCACGCCGAGGCAGATCGAACCATCGTGCAGCACCTGCCAATGAACTCCGCCCGCTTCGATCCCCTGGCTCATGCAGATCGAACTCTGGCTCTGCCGCGTGCTGAGACTGTGAAGCTGCACCCACGCGCTGAGCGTGAGCTGGCGATATTCGCCGGGCACATTCAGCCGCACACGATCGCTCACGCTGCGAAACTGGAGCGCGCGTTTGCCCGGCCAGCGGCCTTCGGTCCAGTTGCAGCCGACGATGGTGCCCGCCGCGATGTCGGAGCCGTGCGAGGCCGCGTTTCGCAGCGAACGAGAGCCTTTCTTGTCTTGGAAATCCAGGTGCAAGCGTGTGGACGGATCGTCGTTCCAGCGTCCGCTCGCCTCCTGCCAGCGGGTGAAGGCTTCCCGTCGCGAAGCGGTGACCAGGGCATCGAGATCGTGACTGGAAGTGAAGGCGGCCGCATTCGCCGCCAATGTCTGCGGCGCTGCGGATTTCGCGAGACTGGTCGCGGCGCCCGTCGTCAGTTTCCGCACCTGCGTCTGCGGTTGATACAGCTCCACCTCGCCTTTGAAGACATGCAGCTCCGGTGCGGAGTCATTCAGGTCGAGTCCGAAGTCCGTGCCGAGATCGACAATTTCACCCTTTGGCGTGCCGAGGCGAAAACCGCGGGCCTGCGGCGGCACATGTGCGCTGAATTTTCCATAGCGGCAAAATGCCTCGCCTGCCGAAACCAGGCGGATTTCCGCCGGGCCCTCGACGCACAACCGCGCGCCTTGGAAAAACTCGATCTCCGCCACTCCGTTCTGCAAGCGAAGCAGGCCCGGCGGCAGAGGCGAATTTAGCGCCGGTGCGGACACGGCGTTGTCCCATTGCAAGTTCACCCCGCGAGAGAGAACCGCAACGCTTGAGGTGGTCGCTTCATCACGCCGGTCCGGCCACGCGGCCCAGGAAATCAAGCCAATGACGATCCCGGCCGCGAGCGCGCCGAGGACTTTCAGCCGTCCCGGCCATTTCCGCTTCGCAGGCACGGCTGCCATGCCGACGCCATCCTCACGGTGCACGGTCTCCCGTTGCGACCACGCGAACAGCGCGGCCTCCGCGTCCTGAAATTCAAACCACGCTCGGCGTGTGTCCGCGGACTCTTTCAGCAGCGCGGTGAGCCGCTCGTGATCCTCCGGAGTGATGGTTCCGTCCGCCTTGGCCACAAAAAGTCGATGCAGTTCCACGTTCATGTTCATGCCTCCCGCGCCAGGCGGCGTTTCATGCAGTCGGCGAGCAGCCGGCGCAGAGCGTTGAGTTTGTTGTAAAGAGTCTGCGGCGCGCGCCCGAGCCGTTCGGCGAGCGTCGCGACTTCCGTCTTGTTCAGGTAAAATTCGCGCACCAGTTCGCGGCCGGAGTCGTCGAGTTCGTCGATGCAGCGATCCATGGCGGCGAGCCGTGCCTCGCGCTGTTCGAGATCGGTCACGCGTTCCTCGGCGAGGCGCTGGAGCAGTTCGTCGTCGAAGTGCAGTCGGGATCGCGCGGAGACGCGTTGAAAATTCTTGGCCTCGTAGAACGCGAAGCTGCTCGCCCAGGCGAAGAAATCCTTCTTCCGATCAAACTCCCCGAACTTCCGCCAGATCGTCATGCTCGCGCGTTGGAGCACGTCCTCGGCGTCGGCGTTATTTCCCAGCAGCACGCGCAGAAAGGCCAGCAGCCGCGAGTGCGACGCATTGAGCAGGGTGATGAACTGCTCGGAGGAAGCTGAGGGCTCCGCGGAATCGGGCATTTGCTAGTATTGTCGCCGCCCGGCCGGATTTACCGAGGATTTTTGCTCAGGGAAAAAACGGGAAGAGCGCTTTGATTTCGGTGGCGCTCGGCTGCCGTCCGTATTCGCAAATCTCGAAGGCTTCCGCGAATTTCACCGCCGCGCCTTTTTCCGGCCCATACCACTTGAGCAGCGCCGGGCGGAACCGATCGGCCTCGGCTCCCTGGCGTTTGGTCCAGCGGTCGCGCAGCCACGTTTTGCGGCCCGCTTCGTCGCTCGCGGGCGGGACGGTTTTCACATATTCCTCGCTGCCGTCGGCGCCGCCTTCGTAGTGCTGCGACGGCATCTCGTGGATGGCGGCAAGTTTCTGGTCGAACACATCGTCGAGGGCGACGATGATGTCGGCCTTGAACGGATACGGTTTCTCGAACCGGTCGCTCGAATAGAGGAAGACGGGATTCCTTTTCAGCGGCGGCACGTCGGTGCAGACAAACGGCACCGCCACCATGTAAGCCGCATCTTGCACGAGCACGCCGGTGTAGCGATGGTCGGGATGATAATCCCACGGCCGGTGCGCGATGACGATATCGGCGCGCCATTCGCGAATGAGGCGGATGATCTTCTGCCGGTTTTCCAGCGAGGGCATGAGTTCGCCGTCGTGAATATCGAGCACCTCGGTTGTGACGCCGAGAATGTCGCCGCACTTGCGCACTTCGGCGAGGCGGCGCTGCGCCAGCGGACCGCCCGCCATCTGCCAGTGGCCGATGTCGCCATTGGTGACCGACACGAGCTTCACGGCGTGACCCAGCTTGGCCCATTTCGCCGCCGTGCCGCCGGCTTTGTATTGCGCGTCGTCCGGGTGGGCGCCGAAAACGATGATGCGCAGCTTGCCACGGTCGTCGGTGGCGTGGAGCGGTGCGGCGAGGAGGAGACTGAGCAGGGCGAGGAGCAGGGAGGATTTCATTGGAGTTTTTTCAGGACTGCCAGCGCCTTGATCTCGAAGAGGCGCTGCCACTCCGGTGCGACGAGCGAATCGCAGTCCTCCTGCGCGTAACCGGTATTGAGGCGCTGCGCGACGGTGGGCGTGTAATAGATGTAGCCGTTGGTGTAGCCGGCGACGAAGGCGTGCGGGTCGTGCGCGGCTTGTTTGATGTTAAGGCCGACCTGCACGGTCAGTTCGCCGGGGAAGGTGACGAGTTTAAAATCGCCGACGCGCAAGCCGCAGACTTCCACGTCGAGTGTCGGTTTCCCCGCGGCCTGATTTTGCGCGAGGTGTTTCTTGAGCAGCGCGAGATTGGTGTTCAGCCGCGTGAGATGTTCCATCGCCTGGATGTTTTGCAGGTAGGCTTCGACGCTGGCGCGATTGGCGGTGTCGAGTTTTGGCAACGCTTCCCGACCGAGGGCGCGGTCGTGGAGGTAACTCTGTGCGTAGTGTGAGGGGAAGTCGGGCCAGAGTTTTTGTTCGATCAGCAGCGGGAGGAAGGTCTTGAAGTTGATGTTCGTCGGCTTGAGCGCGCCGAGCAGTTTTTTCTGTTCCGCTTCGATGGCGGCGATGCGGCGTTCGAGATCGGCGCCGCGCGGAAGGGCAATGACCTCGCGGCTGATCCGAAGTTCGCCGTTCGCCTTCGTGCCGATGTCGCGCACGCCCCGCATCGCGGACAGGCCGAGTTGATTGCCGAGCGGTTCTGCATCGGCGGGGCGATTGATCTCCTTGTAGCGCACCGGATTCAAATCGCCGCCGCAGCCTTGCACGAAGAAGGCGAGCGCGCCGGAGCCGAGGCTTTCCTCGATTACCTTCGACGCGAACCCGGGATAGTCGGCGGTGTTGCCAGCTTCGGGCGCGCCCATGATCGGGTGGCAGGCGAAGTTGTAGAGCACGGCGAGCGGCTGGCCGTCGAGGCGGTCGAGGCGGAGCAGACCGATCTGGGGATCGATCGGTCCCACGCTGGCGATATCTTCATCGCGCGGCATGGAATAGGCGCGCCGCATATCGACCTCGCTGCCGTCCTTCATCTTGATCCGGCGATTTTCGCTGATGCGATCTTCCCGTCCCGCGCCCGCGCCGACTTTCACCGGCGTGAGTTGTTTCCACGCGTCGCGCACGGCCTGCACCGTGAGTTGCGCCACATCGGCCCGCACGATGCCGTGACAATGGCTGGCATTGATCAGGATGCTTGCCGCCGGAATGCCCGGATCCTTCTCCAACTCCGCGCGCACTTCCCCGAGAAAGCCATTCCCGATGCGCCCGATCTCGCCAATCGCCACGGCGTCGATGGTGATCAGCACCGCTTTGGTTTCGCCATTTTGCAGGACGAGCGCCTTGGCAAACAGCGGGTCGTTGACCGGTCCGGCAGTCCGGTCGGTGATCTCGACTTTCGCTACGCCCGCGCGCAACTCGGCGGCGGAAACCACGGGCGCGAAAGCGAGAAGAGCGGTGGCGAGGGAAGCGAGGGCGCGCAGCGGTTTCACGCCGTTTTACCCATCAGTTCCGGAATGGCGCGGCCGCTATCGACAATGTGGACCGGGCGACCGTTGAGGTCGTTGATGGTGACCTTGGTGTAATCGATACCGAGGTGGTGATAGACCGTCGCGAGGAAATCGCTCGCGTTGCACGGGCGCTCGACCACGTCTTCGCCGCGCTTGTCGCTGGCGCCGATGACGCCGCCGGTTTGGATGCCACCGCCAGCCCAGATATTCGTGAAGGCGCGCGGCCAGTGATCACGGCCGGGTTGCAAGGTGCCGGCCGGGCCGCTCGCATCGCCCGCGCCAGTGCTGCGATCGAAACTAATCTTTGGCGTGCGGCCAAATTCCCCGGTCACGACGACGAGCACCTTCTTGTCGAGGCCGCGAGCGTAAACATCTTCGATGAGTGCGGATACGGCGCGGTCGTAAGTCGGCATGCGGAAACGCAGCGCCTCGAACTGGTGCTGGTTGACGGCGTGGTCGTCCCAGTTGTTGACGCGTCCGCAGAGCGGACCGCTCAGGCTGCTGGTCACGATTTCGACGCCGGCTTCGACGAGCCGGCGGGCGAGCAGGAGCTGCTGGCCCCAGCGGTTGCGGCCATAGCGGTCGCGTGTGGCGGCGTCTTCCTTGTCGAGATCGAAGGCATCGCGCGTCTGCGGATTGGTGAGCAAGGTCATGGCCTGCGCTTCAAATTCATCGAGCGCGCCGAGTTCGCCTTCACGATCAAATTTGCGCTCCAGCGTGTCGAGGCTCTTGCGAAGCGCGACGCGATCGTTCAGCCGCCGCGATTCGGACGTGTCGGACACGCCGATGTTCGGCACTTGGAAGTTCGGCCGGTTTGGATCGTCGCTGACCGAGAATGGCGCGTAGGCGTCGCCGAGATAAGCGGGGCTGGAGTATTCCGGCGAAGCGGGCGGCACGCCGATGTAATTGGGCAGGGGATTGGCACGCTTGCCTTCTTTCGAGCGAAGATAATGCGCGACCGACATCCAGTCGGGCAGGCGCGGCTTGGGCTTGTCGCGCGTATCGGAATCGCCGGAGAACATTTGCATCGTGCCCGCCGGATGCCCGCCCGCGGACTGGTGCATCGAACGCAGCACGGTGAACTTGTCTGCGATGGCGGCATTCATGGGCAGCAGTTCGGTGAACCGCGTGCCGGGGATCTTCGTGCTGATCGTCTTGAACGGCCCGCAATATTCGCTGCCGCTGTCCGGCTTCGGATCGTAGGTATCGACGTGCGACATGCCGCCGGGCAGCCACACCATGATGATCGATTTGCGTTCGCTCAGCGGCTTGAGCGCATTTTCCGCGCGCAGCCGCAGCAGTCCCGGCCAGCTCAGCGTCGCCATGCCGGCGAGTCCGATCTGCATGAAGCCGCGGCGCGAGAGCGGGCCCGCGCAGCGGAAGGATGAGGAGGGAGTGATGAGGTCGGACATAAGATTGGAGTTATTTGGTGCCGAAGACGGCGAGTTCTTTGCCGGCGCCGTCCCACACGCGGAGCTGGCTGTCTTCGCCGCCGCCGATGATGGTATTGCCAGAGGGTGTGCTGGCGGCGGCCTGGACGTAGTCGGGCAGCTTGGTAATGGCGCGCACTTCGGCGCCGTCGTCGGTGACGATGCGCACGCGGTTGTCGCCCGAGGAAGTGACGATTTGGGCGGTAGCGCCGATGAATTCGAGCGACGTCACTTCCTTCGTCCAGCCTTCGATCTTTTTCTTTCGCTCGCCGATGATCATGTCCCACGTGTTCACCACGCCATCCGCGCCCGCGGTGGCCAGCACGCGGCCATCGGCACGAAAGGCGATGCCGGTGACGTGATGGGTGTGGCCCTCGAAGAGGTTGGTTTGTTTGGCCGAGGCGATGTCGGTCACGCGCACGATTTTGTCCGCGGCACCGGAAGCAAGCCGCTTGCCGTCGGGGGAGAAGTCGAGGCAGAGCACGGAGTCCGAGTGGCGCTCCTTCCACGTCTGTGTGGCTTTTCCGCTGGCGACGTCGAAAAGAATGATGTCGCCGGAGCGCGAGAGTTCGCCGCCGGCGGTGGCGAGGGTTTTGCCATCGGGGCTGAAGCAGACGGCGTTCACGCGATCCGCGAAAAGCCTGCCATCTTTCGCGCCGCCGAGCGTGCGTTCCAGCACCCAGCGCGGCGTCGCGCCGGTGGAGACGCTGAATGATTTCGACGCCACGAACGAACCGTCCGGCGCGGTGCCGAGGGTCGTGGTGGCGGCGTTGCTCGCGGCGGCCTGCTCGATCGGCGTGCCGGAAGCAACCGCCCACACCACGAGCGCATTGTCTTCGAAGACCGCTGCGACGCGCTGAGCGTCGGGCGAAAAGGAAACCGCCAGCGGTTTGGTGGTGGTTTTCGTAAGCGATTGTTTGAGCGCGGCGAGGTCGGCGGTGGCCTGGTCCTGGTCCTTCTTCGCCCGGTCGATCGCGGCATTGGCGGCGGCGATGGCTTTCGCGTTCTGATCTTTCGACGCGGTGATGCGTTTCACATCCGCGTCGGCATCCTGCACGTTGCTCTCGGCGGCGGAGACCGCGGCGAGAGCGGAACGCTCCGTCATCGTCGCGGTGATCAATTTGTCCTGCGCGTCCTTGAGTTGCTTCTCCAGCGCGGCGTCGGGTTTGCCATCGGGGGCTTTCGCGACCTGCGCCTGCACGGCATCGAGCGCTTTTTGCGCGGCGGTCTTCGCGTCGGTGGTCGCCGGCACGGCTTTCTGTTTTTCCGGGAGCACCTTTTTCATCGCGGCGATGGCGTCGTTGGCCTTCTTCAGCAATTCATCGAGGGCTTTATTCTGCGCTTCGATGCGGGCGATTTCCGCTTTCTGAAAAGCCTGCTCGACGGTCTGCGCCGCGACGATCCAGTCGAGTTCCGCCGCCTTCTTCGTCGTGGTCACATTGCCGCGCATTTCGGCGATTTGCTTGAGCGAAGCGGCGTCCCACACCCGCACCGAACCATCGGCGCAACCGGTCGCGACCAGTTTGCCGTCGGCAGACAGCGCGCTGCCGGTGAAGGTGAGCTTCGAGGCGGTCGCGAGTTTCTTCTGCAATTCCTCGCTCGCCGGCGTGGCGACTGTTTTTGCGGTCGAAGCGGGTGCCGCATTTTCGAGGCGCCAGATTTTCACTTCGCGATAACTGCCGCTGGCGAGGCGCGTGCCGTCGGGGCTGAAGGCGAGCGATTGCACCAGCGCACGATGCGCGGTGCCGGGCCTCTCGGCGGGATCGGCGATCTGGCCGGTGAGTTGCCGCGTGGCGAGGTCGTAAACGAAAATCTGGTTGGCCCGTCCACACACGGCGAACCGTCCGTCTTTCGTCAGGGCGACGCTGTAGATCGGATCGACGCCCGGGGCGAGCGGTTGCCAGACGACGGTGTGTTCCTGCTGCACGGAGGATTTCGCGCCTTGGTCGATCCACAGCCGGAAGGTGGCAATCTCCATCGCGGTGAGATTGCGCGCGCCGGATTTGTTGTCCGGCGGCGGCATCTCCATGTCCTTGAGATGTTTCGAAGCCGCCACGACGAGACTTTCTTCGCCTTTGCCCGGGACAATCGCCGGGCCGGATTCGCCGCCTTTGATCATCAACTCCGGCGTCTCCATGTTCAGCCCGGCCTTCGTCGTGGTCTTGTTGTGACACGAGATGCAGTTCGACTTCAGAAACGGATAAACGTCGCGATAGAAATCGAGATCGGCCGCGCTGGCGAAGGGCGCGGCGGCAAGCAGGGCGGCGACGGAGAGCGCGTTTTTCATTTCGCAGCGGTGGCAGTGCTGGCGGCCTTCACGGAAAGGCGGATGGGTTGCGAGACGATGATTTCGACTGTGTCGGTGGGGGCGGCGGCGGCGGTGACGGCTTTCATCCGCTGGGTTGCACTGGTCATGGTCGCCGTGGCCTGCTTTTGTTTTTCGGCGTCGAGCTTCTTCGCCTCAGCGAGTTCCTGCTCAGCCTTCTTCAACGCGGCTTCGGCGACGGGCACCGCGCCGGGATTGTAGCGATATTTGCTCACCGCGCTGCCGTAGAGCGCGAGGGTGTAATCGCCCGGCGGTGTCTTCAGCGCAGCGAGGTCGATGACGGCTTCAGCCGTCTCGGCTTTAGTGGGAATGTCGAGTTCCTTCAGCGTGGTGAAGCCATCGCCATAAGCCTTGAGCTTGATCGAGGCTCCGGTGAATTCATTTCGCCATGTGAGCTTGAGCGGCACTTTCAGCGTCTCGCCGGCCTTGGCTTCGAAGACCCGGTTTTCGCCCACCGCGATGGTGAGCGGAGCCTGCTCGGAGTCGGTCACGGACACCGGAATGTCCGCCATGAGACGCGTGGCGGGGATTTCGCCATGCGCGTCTTTCACCGGCCATTCAGTGCTGGCGATGCGGCCCTCGCGCGTTACTTCCTTGCCACCGATGGCGGCGCGACCGACGAGCTTTGCCACGGCAAAACCGGGCTTCGCGTCGCTCGCGGCGGTGAGCACGAGATGACCATAAGGTTTGCCTTTCGCGATACGCAGACCGGTCGCGGTCACGCCGGGCGGCAGATTTTCCATCGCGATGTCGATATTGCCGTCAAATCCATCGCGTCGCACGACCACGACTTCGAAAACGCGCGAGTCGCCCACGCGCAACGCCATCGGTTTGGAAAGCGCGGCGCGGTCTCCATTGCGGAGCGTGAAATGCACCGCCCACGCGGCCAGGGAAAAATCCGGCGCGGCCTGGCGCACGATGAGGCGATAGAGGTTGCTGGCATCGCTGCGCGTGCCGCCGAAGAGATCGCGCACTTGCAGGCGATAGGTGCCGTCTTCCTTCACGTCGAACTTGCCATTCACATCGGGCGAGCCGGCATCGTAGACGGGTCCGTCGTAAGAATAGCCATTGCTCGAAACCTTCATCGGCGGAGCGATGTCGTAGAGTTCCGCCACGTCCGTGAGCGTCTCGGTGTCACCGGTCTTTTTGACCTGCTGCACGAGCACGAAAGGATCGGTGTTCAGCCCGAGCCGTTCGCTCGCGACTTCGATCCACCACGTCTCGCCCTTCTTGGCGGTGAACTCGAACGTGTCCACATCCGCGGCCGGATAGAAGCTGCCCGCGATGTCACAGGGCAGGGTGATCTTCTGGGCTTCGGTCGGTTTGTTGTTCGGCTCTTTCTCGCTGTCTTTTGCCGTCGCCGCGAGGCCGACCGGCGGCCACGACATCGCGCTCACGGTCTGCGTTTGCGGCAGACGTTGAATTGGCGCGCCTGCGGCAGCGTCCTGCAACGCCAGGCGATAGAAATGGCGCTCGCCGCCTTGGAAGGTGAGGTCGCTCACCTTGATGAGATAAGTGCCGTCGGCGGGCGGCGTGAAGTCGAGCAGGCCGCTCGTGCGATTCACGAGCAGATCGCGGCCCCGCGCGTCGGCGATGATCAGCACGGGCGTGAGCCGCGAATCGATCCCGGTCGCGGCGCACTCCACCACGACGCGTTTTCCTCTCGTGCCGGTGAAGGAGTAGAAGTCCACCGCGCGTTTGGTCATGGTGGCGTTGCAGAGCGAGTTGGCGGCCAGCGCGAGCGCGGTTTCGGCGGTGTTGTTCGGCTTCGTGCGGGTGATTTCCGGGAGCTTGCCCACGGAAAAGGCGCGCGCCGACGACACACCCAGGCGCGACATCACGCGTGCATCATAGACTCCCGCCGGCGCGTCCGCTGCGATGCTCACGGTGAATTTGTTCTCCACGCCCGCCACCGGCTTTGCCGTGATCTTCGGCGAAGAAAACGTCAGCTTGCTCACGTCCTCCAGATTTTCGCCGGTGATGGTCACATCCACATTCGTGCCGGCCTGACCGCCCAACGGGAAGACGGTGAGCAGACGTGGCAACGGCAGCGTCACTTGCTGGGCAAAACACGGCGCGCTGACGAGCGCGAGGGTGAGGAGGAAACGCGGAAGCATGTCAGTGGTTATAGAGAAATTCCTTCGTGTTCAGCAGCGCCCAGAGCAGGTCTTCGTAGCCGGTGCGCTTGGAACGTTGCGGGTCGAGCGGTTTGCCGTCGGCGCCAGCGCGCGGATAAGCGACATGGGCCTCGGCGATCTTGATTTCTTCCGCCGTGGGCTGGCGGCAAAAGGCGGCGACGTAAGTATCGCGAATACTCTGCGCATCCGGCGCGCCGGGTTTCGCGCAGGCTTCCGCGCGACCGCCAGCGACGGTGAGCTTTGCCTTGATATCCGGCGCATTCATGAGGTGCAGGCTCTGCGCGAGGCTGGCGGATTGCACGCGCTCGCACTCGCACACGCTGGTCGCTTCCGGGCGGCCGAAGACCTTCAGGAAAGGAGACGCGCGATTGTAGCTGTTGTCCGGCAGCGAAACGGCGCGGGTGCCGGGCGGCAGGTCGGCGAAGTCGCTCTTCGCGCCAGTGACCTGATCGATGCTGTCGAGCAACACCTCGGCCGTCAGGCGCTTCGGATAGTAGTGCGAATAGGCCTGGCGATCGACGGCGTTGTATTCGTTCGGCAGCGCGCTGAGCTGATACGTGTGGCTCTGCGCGATGGTCCGCACGATCGCCTTCAGATCGTATTTACTCTCCACGAACTGCTTCGCGAGTGCGTCGAGCAGCTCCGGATTCGTCGGCGGGTTGGAATCGCGGAGATCGTCCTCCGGCTCGACGAGGCCGCGCTTGAAGAAGTGTTTCCAATAGCGATTCACGAGCGCCTTGGCGAAGAACGGGTTCGACTTCTCGGCCATCCAATCGACGAGCTTCAGCCGCGGATCGTCGTCGGGCGCGATGTCGAGCGGCGGTTCGCCGAGACCGGCGGGTTTCAGCATCACATGTGTTTTGCGATGCTCGGCCTGCGCGACGCCGCGCTTGTGGAAGATGAGGTCTTCGCCTGCCACCGCCGTGGGTTTGCGGCCGACCTGGCTGAAAAACGCGGCGAGCTGATAATACTCCGCCTGGCTCCACTTCTCGAAGGGATGATGATGGCACTGCGCGCACTGCATGCGCACGCCGAGGAACAGCTGCGCGACATCTTCGAGCTGCGTAGTCGGTTCCTTCACGCGCTTATACCACGCGACCGGCGGATTCGAGACGATCGTGCCGGTCGAGGCGAGAATCTGCCGCACGATCTGGTCGTAAGGCGTGTTGGCGAGCAGGTTGTCGCGCATCCACGCGTGGAAAGCGAAGTTTGCGGTGATGTCCGCATTGTCGTCGCGCTTGTTCTTCAACAGCGAAGTCCACTTGTTCGCGAAGTAGTCCGCATAGTCGGGGCTGCCGATGAGCGAGTCGATCAGGCGTTCGCGTTTGTCGGCGGTCCTATTGGCGAGGAAAGCCTCGGTTTCCGCCGAGGTGGGCAGGCGGCCCGCGATGTCGAGCGTCACGCGGCGGATGAAGGTGCCATCGTCGCAAATGGGCGAAGGGGGCACGCCGATCTGCTTGAGATTGTTGAAGACGAAATCGTCGATGTAGTTCTTCGACGGCGGCACCTGGGTCACCGGCGCGCCGAGCGGAATCGACACGCTGCACACCGACACGAGCCCGGCATAACGCACCATCACCGCGACGTTCCCGGGAATATCGAGCACCTTCACCAGCCCGCTCTCGGAAGTCTCCGCCATGGCCTTGTCGTTCGGTTCGTAGAGGGCGAGGCTCGTCACGTCGCGCGTCGAACCGTCGGAGAAATGAGCGGTCACTTTGAGCTGCTGCGAGGTTTTCACCTTCATCGTTTGCCGCCCCGGCTGCACGTCGATGCGCGCGACCTTCGGTTCGTCCGCGGAGGCGTAGTTCATCCCTTCCGCGATCCAGCGGACGAGCGTCTGGTAGGCGGGCGAACCCGGCTCGATCTTCTTGCCGCCCGTGTGCGGCACGATCGCCGCGCCTTTGGTGACGAGCAGGCTTTCCTCCGGCGCGGGTGGAAAGACGCGCCGCCCTTTGCCCTGCTTCACGATCGCTTCGTAATCCTCCTCCGGTTCATACCCGAGCACGGACAAGCGGAACCCGCGCTGCCCGGTGATCGCTTTCGCGTGGCAGGCGCCTGCGTTGCATCCGGCCTTCGTCAGGACCGGCTGCACGTCGTTCACAAAACTCAGCGGGCGCTCGGCGGCCGAGGCCTGCGCGAGCAGCAGGGTAGAAGCGGCGAGCGTTGGCTTCAGGGTATGGCGAAAGAAAGCGAGCATCTGTCTGGGTGTCGTATGCGGCGGGCCCAACTTACCGTCGAAACGGAGTTGTTTTGTTTTACAACCCCACGATTGCGCCGGTCTTTGAGGCCTCCGGCGAAAAGGTGGCATCGCCGACAAAAGCTAAGAGAACCGATCCCGGCTGCTTGTTCGCCATTACCTCCATGCGTTCACCCGTCTCCCTCTCCCTCCTTGCCCTCAGTTTCGCCGCCCGCCTGCTCGCCGCTCCGCCGGAAACCGCGCCCACCTTCGCCTGGGCTACGAATGGTGGCGGGCTGAAGAACGACAAGACTCGCGCCATCAATGTGGACCGCGAAGGCAACGTGTATCTTGCCGGCGAAGCGACCGACGACGTGAAGCTCGGCGACACGACGGTGAAGAGCGGAGGCGGGATGGATTTCTTTGTGGCGAAGCTCGATCCGAAAGGCCGCCCGCTCTGGTTGCGGCTGGGTGGGGGAACGCTGGTCGATCGCGGTTACGGCGTCGCGCCGGATGCGGCGGGGAATTGTTACGTGACGGGCCACTACCAAAGCACCGACGCCGATTTCAGCGGCACGAAGCTCCCGAATCGCGGCGACTACGACCTCTTCGTCGCCAAGTATGATCGCGACGGCAAACTGGCGTGGATTCAGACGGCAGGGGGCAAAGGTTACGACTACGGCCACGGCATCGCGGTCGATGCGAACGGCGACGTCATTGTGACCGGCGCGGTGGTGGGCGAAGCGGATTTCGGCGACGTGAAAATCGCGAACGAACCCGGCAGCCACATCTTCTGCGCCAAATATCATCCCGACGGCAAACTCGTCTGGGCCAGGGCCGCCACGGGCAAGGCGGGCGGTTCCGGGCACGGCGTCGCGGTGGATGGCGCGGGGAATATCTACATCGGCGGGCTGAGCTCGGGCAGCGGGCAATTTGGCGACAAACCGCTCGTCACACCGAAGGGCTCCTCCGCCGTCGTCGCAAAGCTCTCGCCGAAGGGTGAGGTGCAATGGATCGCGCAGCAGTTCGGCGAAGCGAGCTGCCTCTTCCATGAGATCACCTGCGACCAGGAAGGGCGCGTGTGGGCGAGCGGGATGTTCAAGCTGAAGGCGACGTTTGGCAGCGAGACCTTCATCACCACGAACGACAAGGATAGCGACGCGCTCCTCTCGCACTTCGACTCGAACGGCAAACTGCTCTGGAGCCGCGTGGGGCAGGGACCGGCCGTCGATTACGGCCTCGGCGTCGCGACCGATGGCAAGGGAAACAGCTTCCTCACGGGCGAGTTTACCGACACCTTCAAGCTCGGCGGCGCGGAGCTGCACAGCCGTGGTGCGACGGATATTTACGTCGCCAGCTTCGACCCGAACGGCACGCTCCGCTGGATCACCCAGGCCGGCGGAGACAAGGGGGACAACGCCTACACCATGGTTTGCGACGCGCAGGGAAATCTCTACCTCGGCGGTTCGTTCAGCGGCACGGCGAAGTTCGACGGCGCCAGCATCACGAGCGGTTCGACGAGCAGCGATTTCTATGGCGCGAAACTTCCGGCCAAGTGACGCATGCGCCTCGCCGACCTGACCTCGCCTGAAGTCGCCGCGCTCGACCGGAACACGCCCGTCATATTCCCCGTCGCCGCGCTCGAACAGCACGGGCCGCACATGCCCGTCTTCACCGACTCGCTGCTCATGGGCGAAATCGCGCGGCGCGCCGAGGAGCAGTTGGGAACACGCGCGCTCTTCGCGCCGCTGCAATGGCTGGGCAATTCGCATCATCACCTCGATTTTGCCGGCACGCTCTCCGCCGAGCCGCGTGTCTATCTCGACCTGCTGGGCGGCCTGCTGGAAAACTTCATCGCCCACGGCTTCAAGCGGCTCTTCATCCTCAACGGCCACGGCGGGAACGACGTGCCCGGGAAGCAGGCCGTCTTTGAAGTGCGTCAGCGGCATCGCGACCGGCGCGATCTGTTGCTCCTCTTCGCCACGTATTGGAACCTCGGCACGCAACCGCACGTCGAGCGCCCGGAGCTTCAGCAGACCGTGATGGGCCATGCGTGCGAATGGGAAACGTCCATGATGCTGCACCTCGCGCCGCATCTCGTGAAGGATCACGCCAGCGTGGCGCCGGTCGCGTTCGGCAATTCCTTCGAGCCCGCGTCGCGCGGCTGGACCATGCCCGATCGCTCGCTGCCCGGCCATGTTGGCGATCCGCGCGGCGCCAGCGCGGAGAAGGGCGCGGCGTTGTTTGCGATGTTTACGCGCGATACGGTCGCCATGATCGAGCGGATGATCGCGTGGGACGGCGCGAGCTGGGAAGGCTGACGCAGCGATGTCCGTGCTGGATCAATTCAATCTCCGCGGCCGCCGCGCGCTCATCACCGGAGGCAGCCGCGGGCTTGGCCTCGAGATCGCGCGCGCCTTGGGCGAAGCGGGCGCGGAGATCGTCATCTCGGCCAGCGACGAAACCCGGCTCACCGCTGCGGTGGAGGAACTGCGCTCCGCCGGCCTGAACGCGCATGGTCTTCCCGCCGACCTCGCTCAACCGGACGCCGCCGAACGGTTCTGCGCGGCGGCACTCGAAGACTTTCCCGTTATCGACATTCTCGTGAATAACGTCGGAGGCCGCCGGATCAATACGCCCACCGAAGACCTCGCGACGGCGGATTGGCAGCGCATCATCGACCTGAACCTCACCTCGACGTTCGTCTGCACCCGGCTCATCGGTCGCGCCATGATTCCGCGCCGCTGGGGACGCATCATCAACGTCGCTTCCATTAACGCGCTCTGGCCGGGGAAGGCGATGCGCGGGCGTGCTTACGAAGCGGCGAAAGCCGCGGTGGCGATGTTCACCAAATCCATCGCCGCCGACTGGGCGCAACACGGCATCACCGCCAACTGCATCGCGCCCGGTCCGTTCCTCACCGACGCGAACCGCCGTTGGATCGGCGAGCGGCCGGAGTTTGCGGATGAAGTCGCCGGGTCGATCCCGATGGGCCGCTGGGGCGAGCCGCGCGAGATCGGCGGACTCGCCCTCTACCTCGCAAGCGACGCCAGCAGTTTCATGACCGGCAGCGTGCTCGTGCTCGACGGCGGTAAGCTGCTCTGGTGAAGCGTGACGGGCGGGCGCACGAGCGGCATTGAGCCGAGCATCGGAAAATAGTGGAAACGGACGGAATGGACGGAACCGTCGGTTCGCCGTGGTGGCGATTGAGGACGAAAAGGCAGAGACATGCCTCCGCCGTCTCCACGCCGAAACGAGCCTCCCTGCGAACGCCTGAGTCACGCGCCGTGCGTCGATGAGTTTTTCCCCGTTCCCGCTGTGCGTCCTTTGCGCCTCTGCTTCCGTCTCCCTCGGGCTTGCGCGCCACCGAAGCGATCCGGGTTGCCGAGGAGAGCGGAAAGGAGGGTCGGCCGTCGCTTCTCGATTCGCTGGCGTGCTGGTTCGCCCTGCGGCTGGTCGTGGAGACGAACAGACACAATAAACACGCTATTCTGTGAGCCGCCGCTGCGCCGCATCGCCGAGGCCGAGGGAGGCGAGCGCTGGAAACGCTTCTCGATTCGCTGGCGCGCTGGTTCGCCCTGCGGCTGGTCGTGGAGACGAACAGACACAATAAACACACTATTCTGTGAGCCTCTGCTGCGCCGCATCGCCGAGGCCGGCGCCTCGAACGCCTTGGTTCTTTGAAAATCGAGGAGCGAGGAGCTGGTTCAGAAATCCCAGCGCTTCCTTCCGCCCGCACCCTGGAGTTCGACCCAGTCGAGTTCGACCGGTTCGATCTGCACGGGGAAATAAAGCCGCAGGATGCCGAGCGCGCCTTGGGCGGGGATCGCGACGCTCACTTCCTGCCAGTCGCCGCCGGGCGCGATCTCGTATCGGGCGGACTGCGGCTTGGCGCGTTTTTGGTCGGGACTCGTCGGGAGCCACTCGATCTGCGCCTGTCCAGCGCGCGGAGTGCGCAGGCGGAACTTGATCGTGGCCGGGCCGTTCACACCGGCACCGACGCCGAGGAAGGGATCTTTCTTCGTCGGCATGACCTGCACGATGCCGTCCTTCACTGTGTAAGTGACGCCGCGCGCTTTCCAGCCTTGCAGGCCGGGAAATTCATCGTCGGTCGCTTTGCCTTTGGCGGTGGTGACGACCTGGCCGTAGTTCGGATTGCGCACGGGAACGACCGCGTCGGTCGCCTTGAGAAAGCCGCCGATGAGCCGGTTCATCTCGCGCACCAGAGCCGGTTTCTCTGCGGCGAGATTGCGTGTTTCGCCGACGTCGTCCTTCAAGTTGTAGAGCTCGAAGCGGTCGCTGCCGTCCTCGTTGTCGGCGTAGAAGCGGATCAATTTCCAATCGCCTTGACGCACAGACGTGCCGGGCAACATGCCAGGGATGCTCACGGCCTGGTTTGGCGTGCCGTGCGGGAAATGGCAGAAGACGCGATCGCGCGGCGACGCTTCGCCGAGCAGCGTGCGCGATTGGTCGAAGCCGTCGAGCTTCACGTCGGCGTGCGGTTTCAGGCCCGTCATCGCGAGCAGCGTGGGATAAAAGTCGGTGCTCTGGAAGAGCGCGTCGTTGCTCGTGCCGGGCCTGGTTTTGCCGGGCCACACGATGATGCACGGTTCGCGCGTGCCGCCTTCGTAGAGCGATGCCTTGCCCGCGCGCAGCGGCGCATTGCTCGTGGCCGGTTCTTTCTCGTAACCGTCCGGATCGGTCACCTTTGGCGGGTAAGCCCAGCCGCCGTTGTCGCTGAAGAAGACGATGATCGTATTGTCCGCCACGCCCGCGTCGTCGATCGCCTGGAGCAGGTTGCCGACGCCATCGTCGAGGCTGCGCACCATGCCGGCGTAGAGCGGATTGTGCTGCGGATTTTTCGGGTCGGCCTTTTTCCGGAAGTAATCGATGTAGTCGCGCCGCGCATTCCACGGCGAGTGCACCGAATAAGCCCAGTAGTTCACGAAAAACGGCCCGCTCTTGTGCTCGCGGATGAACTTCGCCGCTTCCTCCGACATGTGATTTTCGATGTGCGTGCCGTCCGGCGCGGAGATGCCTTTGTCGTTGATGAATTTCCACGGCGCGAGATACCCACCGCCGGGGCCCGGGGCGCGCGGCGTGTGCGGCCAGTCGAGGTCGAAGCCCTGATCCTTCGGCTCGTAACGATCTCCCGGCGCGAGGTTGTGGCCGAGGTGCCACTTGCCGAAATGCGCGGTGGCGTAGCCGGCCTCGTGCAGCGTCTCCGCGAGGGTGAAGTAGTCGGACTTCAGCCGCGTGACGCTGTCGGCATTGACCGCGCGCTGCTGCGGGGTGGGATTGGCGACGAGCTTCTTTTCGAGGTTCACGCGCAGCTCGTGGCACGACGGCGTGGTGATGCCCGAGCGCGCCGGATAAATCCCCGCGAGGATGCTGCTGCGCGTGGGTGAACAAAGCGGGCTGGCCGCATACGCCTGCGTGAACTTCACGCCGCGCGCCGCCAGCCGGTCGATATTCGGCGTCTCGTGAAAGGTGCTGCCGAAGCAGCCCACATCGTGCGCGCCGAGGTCATCGCAGAGGATGAAGACGACATTGGGCCGCGCCGGAGGCGGGACGGAAAGAGCGCGCGACCCGAAGGCCGAAGCGGCGAGTGCGGCAGCGAGGAGGAGTGGTTTCATCATGGGAAGTTCACCGCCCCACGTCGCCGGGCCAGACGCCCACGCCGACGCTCGGACGGTGCAAGGGAGCCGCAGAACTGACGCGTTCCGCCCCCACGATCAACGCTCTTCTCACCCTCCGCCCCAATTTCGCCCCCCAAAACGCCCTGCCGCCTCCCGGAAACTGCGCCCCGCCTCCCGGAAACGCCCCATTTCGTCCAGCCAACGAGGCGTTTCCTCCCGGCGAAGAGGCGTTTCCTCCAGCCGAGGAGGCATTTCCTCCCGGCGAGGAGGCGTTTACGGTCGGCGAAGAGGCGTTTCCGGTCGGCAAAAGTCTTCCGCCGGTTGGCGAAGAGGCGGTGCCGCCGCGTTTTACAGGAGGCGTTCAGGCTTTCTGGGCTGTGGTGGAGGCGTTGGGGCGGTGCGGTCGGGTGCCATAAAACCACGCGGTGGCGATGGCTGCGCTGCCGATGGCTTGGCTGGTGGACCAGAGCACCCAGCTATCGAGCCTTTGCAGGAAAACAAAGTTCAGCGGGATCGCCTCGATGATTAACTGGAGGAGCAGAATCGCTGCAGTAACGGCGGCCGGTATCCGCCAGCGTGTGCGCACTTTCCAGAGCGCGGCGCCTTGTATTGTGCTGACGAGCAAGGCCAGCACCAAGCCCAACGATAATAGACCCGCGCGGTTTGAAGGGTCAAAAAAGTCCCCCCGGCGCCAGTGTGTGGGAATGCTCCAGAGCCTCTCGGCAAAAAATTGCATCCAGCCGACCGAAGCGGCCAGCCAGCCCAAGGCCCCCCACCAGCGCGGACGAAGGAGGAGGATGGGCAACCAAGAAATCGTGAAGCCGCTCGCGAGAGAGGCAATCGTGAGCGCATCGCCCACTTTCCACGTGTTGAGAAGGCCACCTGCATCGGATGCTGCGGCGGCGATGTGGGTGTCAGGCTTGGGAGGTAGAAAAGGGGCGCGGAAGCCGCAGATCCAGCCGAGCGCCATCCACATCAGGCCGCTCCCGGCGCTCCACACGAGCACGGCCAGCCAGCGGCGGCTCAGGATCGGGCGCAGCCACGGCCAGCCGGAGCTGTCGTCGCTGGGAATCGGAGGCGCCGGCAGGGTGCCTTTGAGCGTTTGGTCGTCGGCGACGGGCGGGGCAGGGGTCGGGGAAGGCGCTGGGACGGGCCTGGGCTTTGGTGCAGGCGGGGGCTCGGGGCGAGGCGCTTTCCTTTCCAATGAGGCGAGCACTTCCCCTGCGCTCGGCAGCCGCTGCTCGGCGGTCTTGGCGAGGAGGGCGGCGACGACTTGCTCCCACTCGGCGGGGACGGGGGCGTCGAGGCTTTCGAGTTCGCGGCGGCGCTCGGTCAGCGAAGTCGGGGGCAGGCTCAGGGCGGCGGCGGCGACGTTGCCGGAATAGAAGGGGGGCTTGCCGGTGAGCAGTTCGTAGAGCGTCGCGCCGAGGGCATAGAGGTCGTCGCTCGGCGCAGGCGGGAAGCCCTGCCATTGCTCGGGGCTCATGTAGAGCGGGGTGCCGCTGACTTTCCCGGCGGTGAGGCGTGTGGCGCTCTCGTGCAGGGCGGCGGAGATGCCGAAGTCGGCGATTTTCAGGCCGCCGTGGGCGTCGAGGAGGAGGTTGGCGGGCTTGAGGTCGCGGTGGACGACGCGGGCGGTGCGGTGCGCGTAGTCGAGGGCGTCGCAGAGCTGGCGGGTCCACTCGCGGATTTCCTCGGGCTCGAACCAGCCGTGCTCGGTCTTCGCGCGGCGGGCGGCGAGGCTGCCGCCGGCGGCGACTTCCATGGTGATGCCGGCGACGCCGCGCGCCGGGTCTTCCACGAGGTCGTGCACGCGGATGATGTGGTGATGCGTGAGCTGGCGGGTGCGGCGCAGTTCGCGCTTGAGGTCGTGCAGCGAGGCTTCGTCGTGGGCGATGATTTCGGAGAGGAACTTGAAGGCGACCTCGTCGCCGAGGCTTTCGTCCTTGGCGAGCCAGACGACGCCCATGCCGCCTTTGCCGAGCGGGCGCACGAGCCGGAACCGACCGGCGATCAGTTGCCCGACATCGAGGGCGCGCAGGGTGGCATCCGGCGGACCCGGAGTGCTGTCGCCGAGGGGCGTGCGGAAGTCGTCACTCATCGTGAGGTGGGACGTTGGGGGAGAAGGGTCGGGAAAGGCGAGCGGATTTCGCGGGGCGACGTGGCGGCTGCGAGAACCGGAGCAAAGTCGGGGAAGTAGCCGATTGACGACACCGGCTCACCTCCTACTCTCCGGTCGTTTTATGCGTGTATCCCTTACCCTGCGGGCATGGCTGTGGGCTGTGCTGACTTCGATTGTGTCCGTTTGTGCCGCGGTGGCGGCGGAGCCGGGCGCGGGCGAGTGGACGATGTTTGGCAATGGGCCGGGACACACCGGGTATTATCCGAAGACGATCGGCGCGGAACCGTTTGCGGCGGGGTGGTCGAAGACGTTCTCGACGGCGATCAATCAGGTGGCCGTCTCGGGCGACACGATCTACGCGACGACGAACGGGTATTTCAACGGGGGGATGCGCGCGTTTGCGATGAAGGTATCGGATGGCAGCGAGAAGTGGAGTTATCCGCTCGCCGATGCGTATTCGGTGAATCCGCCGGCGTATGCGAATGGGCGGGTGTATTTCCAGCGGGGGAATCATGGCAGCGACACGCACCTGTGGTGTCTCGATGCGGCGGCGGGCACGCTGAAGTGGGCGGCACCGCACGCGGCGCAGTGGGAGCGGTATCAGGCGCCGACGATCGCGGATGGCGGGGTGTTTGTGAACGGCGGTTATTACGGCGGGATGTATGGCTTCGACGCGACGACCGGGGCGCAGCGGTTCTTCACGCCGCGCGCTCAGGAGGATGGCTGGACACCGGCGTATGCGAATGGCGTCGTGTATTCGTGCGTGAGCGGACAATTCCTCGCGACCGATCCGACGACCGGCTCGCAGCTCTGGGCGCGCGATCTCACGACCACCACGTCCGGCCCGAACCAGTATTCCTATTGGTATGACGGCGACGTGCCGGTGGTGGCCGATGGCAAGGCGGTGATCGTCGGGGGCTCCCGCATCGTGGTGCTCAACGTGGCGAACCGCACGCAGCTCTGGACGAAGGCGGGGAACTATCGCGGCACGCCCGCGCTCGCCGACGGGGTCGTGTATGTCTTCCTCGATCAGGAGGTGAAAGCCTACGACGTGACGAACGGGACGTTGCTCGGCACTTACACCGGGCTCGGATCGAGCGGCACGCTCGTCGATCAACCGCTCGTCACCAAGGATCTGTTGCTGGTCTCCGATGGCGCGCAGACGTTTGTCTTCGACCGCGCCACCTTTACCAAGCGGCAGACGCTGAATGCGGGCGGGCACCTCACCTACGCGTGCGGGAATCTCTACGTTGCAACGGAGATGTGGGGGACGACGAACTCGCTCTCGCTTTTCACCGTCACGCCCACGGAAGCCGATCCACCGACCGCCTCGCTGCCGACGCCGGAACCGCCGCAGCCGCGCCCAAATCCGAGCCGCCCGCTCGGAACGACGACGGTCGCGTGGGTCGATACGGTGAAGGTCGGCGGAGTCGCTTATTTCCTCTTCGACAATCCGGCGAAGATCGAGCGTTACGAACTGGCGAGCGGCACGTGGCTGGCGCCGATCTCGCTGCCGGACGGTCCGCGAGGGCTGGCGGTTTCGGCTTCGGGCATCTACGTCACCTTTGGCACGAGTGTGTCCCGCTTCTCGCTCGACGGGGCCACGGAGACACCGCTCGTCACGCTGGCGACGCCGACGCAGCGCATCTTCGAGCGCAACGGCCGCCTGTATCTCGCCGATCAATCCGGCGCCGCCTTCACCGCCGTCGATGGCACCACGGGCGCGATTCTTGGGATGAAGAACTACTTCTACTCCCAGACCGGCATGGTGCTCGCGCCGGGGAGGGGAGCGATCTATGCCCGCAACACGGGCGTCTCGCCCGCGGATATCATGATGGTGTCGATCAATGAAGACGGATCGCTCGGTGCTCAAATCGACAGTCCGCAGCACGGCAGTTACCCGAATGCCACGCGCGTGTTCATTTTCCCCGGCGAAGGGCGCGTCGTGGACGATGCGGGGATTGTCTATTCGGCTGCCGACCTGAGCTACCTCGGCAGCTTTGGTGGCGGGTTCCTCGATCTCGATTTCGCGGGCGATTCGCCGATCGTGTTGCGCGGCGGGGATACGCTCGTGGGTTTCTCGCCGACCTTTGGCGAGACCGGTCGGAAGACGATCGCCGCCAATCAGCTTCGCCTCTACGTCGCCGCGGGTTTTGCCCACAGCTTCGCGCAGAGCAATGGGCGTGGGGTAGCGGCCATGCAGACGATCCTCGACGAACTGCGCCCGGTCGATCCCGGCACCGGCATCGATCCGACGAATCTGACCTACACGCCCGATGCGGTGGAGTTCGGTGGCGGGACGGTCTTCCTGCTCAGCAAGCTGCACCAATCCGTCTTTCGCTGGTCGGTGGTGTCGAAGAAATACCTGCCCACCATCAAGCTCGCAGCGGTGCCGCAGTTCATGGCCTACTCGACCGACCTGAACCGGCTTTACCTCGCCTACACCGGCGGACGCATCGGCAAAGTCGAGCTGGCGAATGGCACCGCGGAGGCGAGTTTTACCAATCTGCCCGCGACTGCGCGCGGACTTACCGCGGCGGGCCAGTTCCTCTTCGCCGATGACGAAAGCGGCGCATGGGATTCGCACTACACCTTCGCGCCCGACGGAACGAAGATCAGCGCCGTCGAGTGGAACTATTACTCGCGCGGTTATACGTGGTCGGCAGCGAATCGCCGCATGTATTTCCTCCGCGACGATACCAGTCCAAACGATCTGCTCTGGGAGCAGATCGATACCGAGGGCAAGATCGGCACGAAACAGGACTCGCCCTACCACGGTGACTACGGGGTGAATCATCCCATCCGCGTGGCACCGGACGGCTCGATCGTTTTGCTCGGCAATGGCGACGTTTACGACGCGCTCACGCTGGAGCGAAAGGGTGCGCTGCCCGTCCCGGTGCCACCGAGCGGCGGCTATCCCTATTACACCTCGCTGCCGTCCGTGATCGATGCAGGCTGGATCGGTAGTGATCTGTTCAGCATCCGGGCAACCTACGCCGCGGGTGCGACCACGCCAAATGGCGCCGCCATTCAAAAATGGAATACCTTTCGTCAGCAACTCGGCATCGAACTGATCGAAGGAACGCCCCTGCGTCTTTTCCCGCTCAGCGACTCGCTGCTCGCGGTGGCGCTCGTTTCTGGTCAGCCTGTCTTCACCTTCCACGACCCGGCTCTCGGTGGCACCGGCGGAGGAAATGGGCCTTTCATCACCCGGGCGAATCCAAGCCGCACCCTCGGACAGACCAGCACCGCGTGGCTCGATGCGACGCGCTTCGGTTCGGTGACCTATTTCCTTTTTGCCTCGCCTGCGAAGATCGAACGCTACGACCTGAGCACGGGCACATGGCTTGATCCCATCTCGCTGCCCGATGGACCGACGGCCTTTGGTGTGTCGGCGAGTGGCATCTGGGTCGCCTTCGGCGCCTCGTATTCCAAGTTCACTCTCGATGGCGCCACCGAGACGATTTATCCGACGGCAGGCGGCATGGTGAGCTGGATCTTCGAGGCCAATGGGAAACTCTATCTCATCACCTCCGGTGGTTATTCCGGGCAGACCTTCTCCGTCGTCGATGTAGCCAGTGGTCTCACGCTCGGCTGGAAGTCGTTCTTCTACTCGATGCGCGGCCTGAGCTTTGCCAAGGCGAAAGGCAAGATCTTCGGCCGCTCGTCCAACGTTTCGCCCTCGGACATCGTGCAGGTCACGCTCACCGCCGACGGGCTGGTGGACAGCCAGACCGACAGCCCAGCGCATGGCGATTATCCCGGTGCGAATCGCACCTTCCTGTTCCCGGGCGAAGGTCGCGTCGTCGATGATGCCGGCATCATCTATTCTACCGGCGATCTCAGTTACCTCGGCAGTTTCGCGGGCGCATTTCTCGATCTCGACTTCGCGGGTGAGTCGCCCGTCATGCTGCGCAACGGCAACACTCTCGTCGGTTTCTCCCCGGGCCTGATCGAGAGCGGACGAAAGACGATCGCCGCCAATCAGCTTCGCCTCTATGTGTCGGACAGCATCGCGCATACTTTCGCCCTCGCGAATGGTCGTGGCGTCGTCGCCACGCAGACCGCGCTGGATGGACTCAAGCCCCCCACGCCCGGACCGGCCATCGATCCGACCAATCTGGCTTACACGCCCGACACGATCGAGTTTGGCAACGGCACCGTCTTCCTGCTGAGCAAGCTGCACCAGTCGATCTTCCGCTGGTCCGTCGTCACCCAAAGTTACCTGACGAGCATCAGCCTCACGGAGGTGCCGCAGCAGATGACTTACTGTGCGGCGCTGAATCGGCTCTATCTCGCTTATACTGGCGGGCGAATCACGAAGATCGATCTCACCGACGGGACCGCCGAGCAGGGTTTTGCCAATCTCCCTCAAGGCTGCCAGGGGCTGGCTTCCGCAGGCGAATTCCTTTTCGCGGTGGATCCCAGCGGAGCGTGGAACACGCACTACACCTTCGCGTCCGATGGCACGAAAATCAGCGCGGTGGACTGGAATTACTACTCGCGCGGTTACACCTGGTCGGAGGCGAATCGCCGCATGTATTTCCTCCGCGACGATACCAGCCCGAACGACCTGCTTTGGGAACAGATCGATACCGAAGGCAAGCTCGGCCTGGAGAAGGACTCGCCTTATCATGGCGACTACGTGGTCACTCATCCCATCCGCGTGGCGCCGGACGGCTCGGTCGTCGTGCTGGGCAACGGCGACATTTACGACGCCATCTCCATGAACCGGCTCGGGGCGCTGCCGCTGCCTTCCGTGCCGAGCGAGTATTACTACTACTCCAGCAACCCCGTGCTCACCGACGCCACCTGGGTCGGCAGCGATCTGTTCAGCATTCGGCCGACTTATCCCACCGGTTCGACCACGCCCAACGGTGGCGTGATTCAAAAGTGGAACACCTACCGTCAGGAGCAGGGGAGTATGATCACCGCCGGCGCACCGCTGCGGATGTTTGGCCTGACCGACAAGGTGCTCGCCATCACGCTCTCCGGAGGCAAGCCGGTCTTTACGCTTTACGAGGCCTCCCTCGGCAGTGGCGGCGGCACCGGACCGCTCATCACGCGTCCGAACCCGTCCCGCACCCTCGCTCCCACCGATGCCGATTGGATCGATGCGGAGCAGGCCGGAAACCTCGCTTACTTCCTCTTCGCATCCCCGGCGAAGATCGAGCGCTACGACATGACCGCCAAGGTGTGGCTCGATCCCATCTCGCTTCCCGATGGGCCGACTCACCTCTCCGGCGCGGCTGACGGCATCTGGGTCAGCTTCGGCGCGATGCTCTCGAAGTTCACCCTCGATGGCACCACCGAGACGAGTTATCCCGCCGCCGGCGCGACGGTCAACTGGCTGCATGAGGACAGCGGCAAACTCTATCTCGCCATCAGCCAATACGGCAGCGCCTCCAGTTCGATCTTCGACGCCATCGACATAACGACCGGCCTGAGCCTCGGCTGGAAATCGTTCTTCGATTCGATGATCGGCATCACCTTCGACACGGCGAAGCACAAGATCTTCGGCCGCTCGTCCGGTTACTCGCCTTCGGACATTCTCCAGATCACGCTGACGGCCGAGGGGCTCATTGGGAACCAGTCCGACAGCCCCTATCATGGCGACTACCCCACCGCCTCGCGCACTTTTGTTTTCCCTGGCGGCGAACGGGTGGCCGACGATTCCGGGATGGTCTATTCGGCGACGAATCTCACTTACGCCGGAAGTCTGGGCGGGGCCTTCACCGATCTCGCGCTCGCGCCCGGAATTACCGTCACGCTTCGCAACGGCCTGCTGACCGCCTACGGAGTGAACCTGCTCGAGTATGGCCGGCACACGATTCCGTCCGGAGCCTTGCGCGCCTTCATTGGCGGCGACGACGTGGTGACTTTTGCCAAGGTGAACGGCCGGGGCGTAGTCGCGACGCACACGCCACTGACGGAGTTCGGCGATCCGCAGACGCCGGAGCCGATCGACGCGACGAATCTCGTCTATACGCCCGATGACATTCAGCAGGTCGGCGACACGATCTATCTCCTCGCCGGCGAGCATCGGATGGTCTTCCGCTGGTCCGTCTCGCAGTCGAAATATCTGCGCGCCATTCCGCTGCTCGGGGAGGCGACGCACATGGCGCTGTCTCCCGCGAATCGGCGGCTCTACCTCGGTTACGACGACGGCCATCTCACCAAGATCGAGCTGACCGACTCCGCTTTCCGCGAGACGAACTGGGCCACGCTGCCGCAGGCCACGCTTGGTCTCGCGGCGGCGGGCACGGTCCTCTTTGCCAGCGATCCGAGCGGCGCATGGAATACGCACTACACCTTCGCCTCCGATGGCACGCTGATCTCCTCGGTCGATTGGAATTACTACTCGGCAGAGTTCATCTGGAGCGAAGCGAATCGCCGCATGTATTTCACGCGCGACGACATGAGCCCGAACGACATTCATTTCGAGCCGATCCTCGAGAATGGTGAGCTCGGCACCGGCGGTGAATCGCCCTATCACGGCGACTACGAGATCGCGCACCCGGTTCGCGTCTCGCCCGATGGTTCGATCGTCATCCTCGGCACGGGCGGCATCTACGATGCGGAAACGCTCGTCCACCAGAACGCCCTGCCCGGACCGATCAAGGACGCGGCCTGGCTCGGCCGGGTGCTCCATACCCTGCACGAATCGGCCGGCGGCCAGACCTTTGTGCGTCGCTGGACCAGCACCCAATCCGTGCGGAGCCAGCAGAGCGCGATCATTGCCGGTGAGCCGCTGCGTCTGTTCGCCGTCGATTCCGGTCTCGTCACCGTTTCGCTGGTCAAAGGAAAGCCGCGCTTCACCCGGATTGGCACGAAGTTCAACGGTCCCCTCCGCGATCCGGCGGCGGGTGTTTACTTCGCGCGCATCGGCGATATCGCCGGCGAGACCGGCCTGCTGCGCGTCATCGTCACGGGAGGGCGCTCGGTCACGGCTGTGTTTTCTCTTGGGCGCATGCATCATCGGTTCAAAGGCCAGCTCGACGAAAACGGCCAGGCGGTCTTCTTCTTCGGAGACGAGGGCGGTAGCTGGACGCTGACGTTCCGGATCGCCGAGGAAGACGGCATGTTTGCCCTCAGCGGCGAGCTCAGCGGCGACTATTCGGACATCGCCGTGAGCGGCGGACGCCGCAGCGGTTCCCAGGAGGCGGGCGTGTTTCCCTTCTTCGTCGATGGCGCCACGGACGACTACCGCAGCGCCGACGTTTTCCCCGCCCGGATCTCTGCGTGGGGCAATTTCGTCCTCGGCCGCAGCGGCGCGGCCCGCATCGTCGGGCGCTACCTGGGCGGCACGCCGTTTGCCCAGGCGAGCTCGGTGCTCGACGATGGCCGTTTGATGATCCATCTCCCGATCCGCCGCGGGGCCGGCTGGCTGTCCGGCGATGCCAACCTCAGCGACGAACCCATCAGCGACTGGCACGCCTGGCTGGTCCTGCACCGTCCGCTCGATCGCTATGGTGAACAACCCGGCGACGACTACGTCGAGTTCCTGGCCGCGCGCTATCGTCCGCGCGTGCCGGCGATCGATCCCGGCAGGGACCAGAATCTCCGCTTCACCTTTGCGGGCGGCCATCTGAGCTCGCCGCTCGCGCTCAACGTCCCCACATCGGCGAATCAATGGTTCATGCCGTCGCTTCGCGGCGCACCCATCAGCATCAATATCGCCCCCAGGACTGGCATGGTCAGCGGCAAGGTGCTCCTGCCCGGTGCCGGCTCCGCCGTGCGTCTCGGCGGGGTGGTCAATCAAAAGTCCCAGCGCATCTACGGTGCGTTCATGGACGGCAACCAGCCCGGGCGATTCATGGGCAAACCCTAGCCCGCCGGGACCTGCCCCGAAGCCATCCCTCCCCTTGGAGAGATGCGCCAGGGCGGGGGAGCACGATCGAGCCGACCGACCGCCCGTCCGCCATCCTCCCGGTCCACCCGGATCAAGTTGGATTAACCCGGATTGCCTCTGTAGCCCGGTTCTCCCGAACCGGGTGACCCGTGCCGCGTCCCCGACGGGAAATGCGACGTTGGAGCGTGGAGCAACGCCGCTCGCCGGCTGACCCGGATCAGGTTGGATTAACCCGGATTGCCTCTGTAGCCCGGTTCTCCCGAACCGGGTGACCCGTGCCGCGTCCCCGACGGGAAATGCGACGTTGGGGCGTGGAGCAACGCCGCTCGCCGGCTGACCCGGATCAAGTTGGATTAACCCGGATTGCCTCTGTAGCCCGGTTCTCCCGAACCGGGTGACCCGTGCCGCGCCCCCGACGGGAAATGCGACGTCGGAGCGTCGAGCAACCCGGCCCGCCGGCTGACCCGGATCAAGTTGGATTAACCCGGATTGCCCTTGTAGGGCGCGTGACCTGAAGCCCGAAATCGAAAGTCAAAGAACGTGAAAACCCGGATGCCAGCGCTGCCAGATAGTGTGTTTATTGTGTCTGTTTGGGGGGAGGGTTGATCGTTGCTTGCCGATCCGGTTGCTTGCCCGAAGCGGCCTTGCTTCGGAGCCTGAAGCCCGGAATCGAGAATCAAAGAACGTGAAAACCCGGATGCCAGCGCTGCCAGATAGTGTGTTTATTGTGTCTGTTTGGGGGGGAGGGTTGATGGTTGCGTGCCTGTCCAGTCGCTTGCCAAAAGCGGCCCCGATTCCAAACTCGGAACTCGAAACTGTATCGATGATTCGCACCCGGCAATGTCGCCCCTCGGCGCGGGTTCGACAAACGGCCCATTCCGTCCGTTCCGTGAGTTCATCGATTTGATCCCCACCGGGGGGGCTTCCGCGTTGAACTTCGGCAGGTTGTTGGAGTTCAGGACCAGCTTGGCAATGCGACTCTCGTAATCGGCACCGTGCGTTGCCAATAAAACCGCGCTGGATGTCTCAGGTGAAACCGAGCGGAGCGAGATGGACAGGAGCGAAGCGACGTGCCCGACGAGGGACGACCGGCGGGAAGCATCAGATGTAATCGCCAAAGACCGCCCGCGTGTTCGCGTGCGTCTTCTCGATGCGCGCTCGTCGAACTATTTGATCAAACGCCACGCCGCCGCGGAGCCTTCCAAATCAGGGACGCGTTCGATTAGGTTTCGTCGCGGAGTTTATAGAACACATTCTTCACTGCGTTCTCCGAACGAATCCCAGTGAGATCGCGGGCGCGCATTCGGTTCATCGATTGATGTTTGGCATCGCATCTGGATAAGGGCCGAGGAAACGCTCGCCATTGAAGTGGATCATGTGGTCGGGGTCTTCGGCGATCCACACCTCTGACTCCCAAGCGATGTGCGAGACGAAGGTCTGCATCGTTCGGCGGGTCTCGAAGGCGGTGACGAAGACGAGCCCTGCTTTGCAGCCGGCGAAAAGGTCTTTGAGTTCCTTTCGGCGTTTGCCGTCCACCGGGCCGGCGCTGGTGACGGCTTCGATCAGCAGGAGCCAGTTCTTGGCGCGGTAGTGGACGATGACATCGGGAGTCTTGGCGGCGGAATCCAGGGTGACGCCGAGCGCAGCCAAGCCTGCGGTTTCCAGATGGACGAATTTGTTTTCGGTGTCGCCGATGTAGAGGACCACGCCGCCGGGAGCGAAGGCGGGGCAGAACTGCTCGATGATGGCCTTGATTAGCAGGCACCACCTGAATCGCGGCGCGTAGTGCAGCGAACCATCTGGCAGCCGCAAACGATGCTGCTCCAGAAGGTGCCGCGGCAGTCGTAGCTTTCTCGCCAAGCGTTCCACGGAATCGGCGAGGCTGGTGCTCCTCGTCGAACCTGGACGGTTGGGAATGGCGACAGAATTACCCATTTTGGGATATTCTACTTTGGGTTGCAGAATGGGCAAGTGTCTAAATCCGTTTTCTCAGCCGAATACAAAGTCTTCCGCGAATTACTGCGCGACCTGCGTGTCCAGAAGGGCGTCACGCAGGCGCAGTTGTCGGCAGCTCTCGGAATGGCGCAGAGCTTCGTGAGCAAATACGAAATGGGTGAGCGCAGGCTCGATTTCATCGAAGTGGATCGTATCTGCGCCGAACTCGGCGTCAGTCTTGAGCAGCTTGCGAGGTTGTATGCCAAAGCGTCGGCAAATCCCGATGGTGGAAAACGCACGACGAAGACAGGGAGGAGCAAGGATGAGTAGCGAGCCAAGTTCCGCAGTGCCTGTCGTCGTTGGTGAGGTTGTTCTGCCGCCTCCCATCTTGAATGCGGATTCGGGCAGCGCAACGGCTAAGAAGGCTGCGCAGTTTCTTGCTGAGAAGAACGCGGGTTACGTAGTTCCAACGGCACGACAGAAACGGAATCTGGTCGTCGCGTGTGCCAAGCAGGATCTCATTGTCTATGGCAAGGCGTTCGACGTTGTAAGGCTGACTGGAGACGTTGATTTGAACTCGCCCGAGGATGTCGAAAAGAAACTCGCTCAAATCCTGTTCTGTGAAATCAAGTCAACGAAGCAGAAGTTCCCCGATGACTTTCGCGGCTATTTCTTCGGTCTCACTGCGGCGGAGGTCCTGGTCGCCCAGAGCTTGAAGGATCAATTTCGATTCATCTTTGTGAACACCATTACAGGCAGCTTCCTTGAATTGAAGCTTAGCGAAGTCTTCGCAAAGGCTCGCGGCATTTACCCGACTTGGAGCATTTCGTTTTAGCTGCGAGTTGACGGATGTCAGGCGACTAGGCGGCGTCGCTCTTCTTTCGACGTGAAGCGTTTCGTGAGCAGATAGACGCCAGAGGGCACGAGCCACGGGCGCGTCTCGTCGTTGTCGAGAATGGCGTTGGGCTTGCGGGCTTCTAATTTGGGCCAGTGAACAGTGCCGCCGTTGAAGTGGCAGGGATAGAGCAGCGGCACGGTGCCGCGTTCGGGTTCCTTCCGCAGCGCGTCTTTGAGTCGGAAATCCACGACGCGCCCTGTGGAGACAGCAACGCCCAGCGAGGCCAGACTGGTGCGAAGGCCGTCCATGGTTTCCTTCGCCGTGGCGTGGCTGGCCGCGGAGGGAATATGGATGAACTTCTCGGCGTCGTGCGGATGGACGACTTCGGCGAACGGGAAAACGGTCTCGGTGATTTCGTCGCCGTGCTCACCGCTGCTGCTGGAGATGGTGAGTTCGTCGGGTTGATTCTGCCCCTTCACCGCGTGGAAGATGATGTTCTCCTGTAACACGCCGTCTTCGCGAAACGCGGCTTGGCGGGATTCAAAGACGTGAAGGCGGCGCAGCTCCAGTTGGCTCAAGAAGTCCTCGCGGAATGGGCGGAAGTAAGGGCCGTTGCAAAAACTGCGCGGCGTGATGCCGACGATTTGACCGCCGGGAACAAGCAGGCGCTGGATGAGTGCGATGAAGCCGGTGTAGAGGTTGCTGGTTTCGACGCTGACAGAACGCAGCGCTCGGCGCTCGGCGGAGTCAGTGCTGATTTTGCGGTAGGGCGGATTCGTAATGGCGGCATCAAAGACAGGAGGATGCGTGCCGAATAAGTCACCCGCGACACGCGCCGACATTTCCTGGATGAAGTCGGCGGAATGAATGGTAAACGTGAAGCGAATTCCGGCGTCGGCGCACTGCCGTTCGCAGTCGCGCATTGTCGCGGACAGCGCGTCTAGAATTTCTCCATCGAGTTCGTAGAGAGTCGCTTCGATGGCGCGAACACCACTGCACTTTTCACAGCATCGGGAAACAAAAGCCGCGGTGAGCGAACCAGCTCCGGCGCCGGCGTCGAGCAGGCGCACCGTTGTGGGCAGATGCCCGAACATTGAAGCCATGAAGTGAGCCACAGGCGTCGGGGTGAGGAACTGCCCCAGTTCCTCCTGCCGACTTTTTTTGGGTTCGATGGCGGCAATTTTCATGACGTCATGTTACCAAACTGAGGTCCGGTTCGCCATTGAACAAACGGGCGTCGTTCGCCGCAGCGAGCGTGTTATTTTCCCGCAAAACCAGAAACAGACGGGAATTTAGTTGCGCTGCGCTGGGCATTCGCGGGACCGGTTGGACGACATGACGCCATCGGCGGGGACGAAGCTGGCCATCTTATCCTTCGCTTCGCTCACGACTTGCGGTAAGGCCGTGTCGGAACCGTTGAAGGGCGGGTTGGCGAGCCAGCGCTTGGCCTCGAAGCCGAGGTTGGCGGTGGAGCCGGACAATTTCGATTTGGCAGAGGGTGGCATGAGCGCGGGAGGTGCATCTCGAAAAAGCCGGGGGAGTGCGGGGCCGCTCACCACCGAATCATCCGCAAATGCACGGAAGATTGCGCCATGTTTTCGGCGGCGGGTCAAGGGGACACGCGGGCGGGGGACTTCGATCCGTTCACACTCTTTCTCCCGGACCGTCGAATTTGACCCATACCCCGGTTTTCTTGACGTCACCGGCTCGTCACATACGTTGCCTGCCCACTTGCCCCGGTGCTCACGGCCAAGAAACGCCTGCGTGCCGGGTCTCCCACCCAAATTCCCTGCGTTAACCCCGATTCTCTCTCTTTCCCCGTCATGAGTGATACTGCCCTCGCCGATCAACCCGCCGGTTCTGCCCCGCGGATCTCCACCATTCACGAAGCCGTCATCCGCATCGCGGGCGATTCGCAGGACGGCATCCAGGCCATCGGCGGTTTCCTGGCCCGGCTCGCGGGGCGCAGCGAGCAGGAGGTGATGACCTTCATGACGATCCCGTCCACGATCTCGGGCGGGCCGTCGATCTTCCAGGTGCGAATCGGGTCGGGCGAAGTGCTCAGCGCGGGCGATGAAGCGGACGTGCTCCTGTGCTTCTACGATCACAGCTACGCGAACCACATCAGCTCGCTGAAGCGGGGCGGCATCGTGCTTTACGATTCGGATCATGTGAAGCCGAACGAGGAACTGCTCGGCTCGTATCGCCACGTCGGGGTGCCGATTTCGTCGCTCACGGTGGAGGCCATCGGCGGCACGGGGCGCGACAAGGGCAAGAACGTGTATGCGCTCGGGCTGATCGCCCGCATGTTTTCGCTCGATGTGCCGAAGCTGGAACGGCTCATCCAGGAGCGGTTTGCGGGGAAGGATGCGACGATCGCGGAGACGGCGCTGAATTGCTTCCGCGCGGGGCACGGGCACGAGATCGAGGGGCTTTACCAGACGTTTGCCTTCCAGCCGGGCGCGAATGTGGGGCATCACCAGGTGGTGATGAGTGGCAACGAAGCGCTGGCTTACGGCATCATCGCCGCGGGGGTGCGGTTCGGCGCGGGTTACCCGATCACGCCGTGGAGCGACATCATGGAACTGCTCCGGCGCGAGCTGCCGAAATACGGCGGCACTTTCATCCAGACCGAGGACGAAATCGCGGCGATCTCGATGGCGATCGGCGGCAGCTACGGTGGCCGGGTGGCGGTGACGGGGTCCAGCGGCCCGGGCATCTCGCTCAAGACCGAGGCGATCGGCTGGGCGTCGATGGCGGAAATGCCGGTGGTGATCATCGACGTGCAGCGCGGCGGCCCGAGCACGGGCATGCCGACGAATGTGGAGCAGAGCGACCTGAACATCGCGTGCTTCGGCGGCCACGGCGACAGCCCGCGCGTAGTCCTCGCGCCGTCGAGCGTGGAGGATTGCTTTTACACCGCGATCGAAGCGGTGAACATCGCGCGCAAGTATTCGACGCCCGTCTTTATCCTCAGCGACCAGGGCATCGCCACGCGCATCGAGGCGTTTCCGATGCCCGACTTGGAGAAGGTCTGCCAGGACATTTCGCCCGACTTCACGCCGGTGGCCGATCATAAGCCTTACGATCTCTCGGCGGCCGATAACATCACGCGCCATGTGGCGCCCGGCACTTACATCGCGAGCGGGAAATACCCGGTCGTGACCGGTCTCGAGCACGACGAACTCGGCCATCCGACCGGCAGCGGCAAGCTGCACACGCAGATGAACGCCAAGCGCCGCAACAAGCTGCGCAAGCTCGGCGCGGATTTCCCCGTGCCGCAGGTCTTCGGCGCTTCGGAAGGCCACGTGCTGCTCGTCGGCTGGGGCTCGAGCAAGGGCCCGATGGAGGAGGCGGTGAAACAGGCGCGCCAGCAGGGCGAGGCCATCTCCAGCCTGCACCTCAAGCATCTCAATCCGCTCCCGAACGGCTTGGAGAAAATTTTCGAAGCCTTCACGAACGTCGTCGTGGTCGAGCTCAACGACGAAGGGCTCTACGGCTACGGCCAGCTTTGCTCGATCCTCCGGGCGCGTTATGCCGATGCGCGCATCACCGGCGTCACCAAGACCGACGGCCTCACCTGGAAGGTCCGCGAAATTCTCGACCGCACCCTGCGCCTCACCGCGAACAAGTAACTTTCACTTTTCCCCACGCACATGACTCCGCTCGCTTTCCCACACGAATCCCTCGCCCGCACCACCGCCGGTGGTTCCGCCGCACTGCCCACCGAACGCAAGGCGCTCACCAAGAAAGAGACCGCTGCCGATCACCCGACGTGGTGTCCGGGCTGCGGCGATTTCTCGGTCCTCGCGCTCTATTACAAGCTCATCGAGAAGCGGAAGATGGAGCACGAGAAGATCTGCACGGTGGCCGGCATCGGCTGCTCCTCGCGCTTCCCGTATTTCGTGCAGGCGCACGGCGCGCACTTCATCCATGGCCGCGCGCTGGCTTTCGCCAGTGGTGTTTCGCTCTCGCGCCCGGACCTGCACGTCTTTGTCTTCGGCGGCGATGGCGATGCCTTTTCCATCGGCGGCAATCACTTCAACCACACCGCGCGCAAGAACGTGAAGATGACTTACGTGGTGATGGATAACTTCGTTTACGGCCTCACCAAAAAGCAGACCTCGCCCACGTCGCCCATCGGCTTCAAGTCGAAGACCGACGTCTGGGGTTCGGCCGATCGCCCGATCAATCCGATGAAGCAGGCCATCGCTGCCGGTGCCACCTTCGTGGCCCGCAGCACCGCCACGAACATCCCGCACCTGCTCTCCATGATGGAAGCCGCGATGGATCACGACGGCTTTTCGTTCATCGAGTGCCTGAGCGAGTGCAAGGAATTCTACGAGGGCGCCTTTGACGCCGCGAACCCGCGCAAGGGCGGCACCTTCCCCGAGATTCCCGCCGAGCACGACGTCGCCGATGAATACGCCGCCTACAAACTCGCCGACGCCGCCTGGCCCGGTGCTTTCGGCATCTTCTACAAGACCGCCCGCCCGACCAAAAACGCGAACGAAGCGAAGATCGTCGCCGACCACCGCGCCAAAGTCGAGGGTCTCGCGGACTGGCAGATCCTGAAGAAGAACTTCGATCGGATGAAGTAATAGCCGGCGCCTGTCCGGCCCGCACGCAAAAGTAGTCGCCGTGGTATGTCCGATCCCCTTGACCCGACCGACGCCTTCCGGGCGGCGATCGTGGCCTATGCGGGTGTGATCGGCGTATTCATCGGGGGCAGCGCGCTTGGAGCGACCCTCTGGGACGCGGCTCAGGCGTTTGCCAACGTTCCTTCCGCGGGATGGAGAGAGGTGGAAGACCTGCTTAAGTTCGATCCCATCGTCCTCTATTCCTGGTTTGGAGTTCTGATGCAGAGCTTGCTGACTTGGTGGGCCTGGCTGTTTCTGCTGGCCGAGTTGTGGCTCGTCGCGCGCCTTCGTTCCGGTGCCGATCTGTTCCAGACGCTTTTTGCCCTCACGCTCATCCAACCTCTTCACACCTTGTTGATCGCCTTCGACCAGAACTCGCCGACTCTTGGAGAATCCATTATCGGACTTCTTCTCCTGATCGGTTCCGAGGTCGCCATCGCCACGCTCATCCTATGGTGGCGTCGCACCTCGGATGCCGCACCGGCGGAGGATGAGGGCAGCTCGGGGCACGATCTATAACTCGCCGTAAAAGTTGTCTGCCCCACACCAACTGCCCCGCACGCTTGCCCCCACGCTCATCCGCGCGTATGGCCATCCCATGCCCGATCCGCTTGATCCACTCGACGCCGTGGTGTCCGGCTTCACGGATACGATCGAGCGCTTTGTGGGCTTGGTCGCGGCGTCGTTTGGGGGGCATCTGCTGGGGTTTCAGGTGCATGCGTTTGTGCCGGTGCTGGCGTCGATTCCCACGAAGGGCTGGGCGGCATGGCCGGGCGGGTTCGCGCTCGATCCGCTGGGGGCGGTGCTGTCGTGGTTCGGGGCGTTTTTCGGAAGTCTCGCCATCCCATGGTGCTGGCCGTTTCTGGTGCTCGATGGGTGGCTGCTGACGCGGCTGCGCCTGACGGGGGAACTCTTTCCGGCGATCGTGATCCTGGTGGCGGCGCAGCCGATTCATTCCTTTCTGGCTCAGCAGAAGTTCTCTCCGCTGACCAGTGGAGAAGCGGGCATCGGTCTGGGATTGCTGGTGGTCAGCGCGATCTTCACCACCACGCTGCTGCTGTGGTGGCGCAGCACCTCGGACCAGGCGCCGGCGCCGCTCGACGAGGAGGAGCCCGAACTATGAGATTCGGCTTTCTGGTCATCCTTGGCGTGCTCGGCTGGCTGGGATGGAAGACGTGGCGCTTTGTGCAGGGCGGGCAATCCCTGCGTGAGCGTGCGGTGGCCATGCGCGGGGCGATGGCGTTCTGGCTGCTCGGATTTATCTCGCTCGTGGGCTTCATCTTCACGCCGATGCCCTTCAAGCTGCTGCTCGCGATCCCGCTCTTCCTCGTGAGCGGTTCGGTAGTGAAAGCCTTCCGCGATGTGCGCACCCGGATGCGCGACGAAGAATCGGGGCGGGGGAATGTCGATAAAATGAAGCGCATCAACTGACGCTTTTTTTGTAAGCTTTGCCAACCTCGCCCGACGGGTTAACTCGTTAATCAATTCAACCCATGCGCTCCTCGCTCCTCTCCCGTTTCTTCGTCCTCGGCATCACCGCCCTCGCTGCTGTCGCCGTGCTTCGTGCCGGTGACAAAAAGGATGCTAAACCCAGTGCTGATAAACCTGTGAAGACCGAAGACCTCAGCAAACTCAGCGACGAAGAACTCCGCGCCAAGCTCACCCCCGAGCAATACCGCGTGTGCAAGCAATGCGGCACCGAACCGCCTTTCCGCAACGCCTACTGGGATAATCACGCGCCGGGCATTTATGTCGATGTGATCAGCGGCGAGCCGCTCTTTGCCAGCGTGCATAAGTTCGACAGCGGCACTGGCTGGCCGAGTTTCTGGAAGCCGATCAAGGACGACGCCGTGACCAAGCACGAAGACAAGACCTACGGTATGATCCGCGTCGAGGTGAAGTCCGCCAAGAGCGACGCCCACCTCGGCCACGTCTTCGACGACGGCCCGAAGCCGACCGGCCTGCGCTACTGCATCAACAGCGCCTCGCTCAAGTTTATCCCCGTGGCCGAACTCGATAAGGCTGGCCTTGGCGAATACAAGAAGCTCTTCGACGGCGCGGAGAAGAAATAGCGATCGAGGCGGCCTGACGCGGGAGTTGCATCGGCGCGCCTGCTCCGTTCCACTGGCGCGGTGAAATGGATTCTCCCCGTCTGCTGCCTGCTTTTCGCCCTCTCGTGTCAGCGTGTTCTCGCGTGGAGCGCGCCGGGTCACATGATCGTGGCTGCGATCGCTTACGACGAACTGTCGCAGGCTGAGCGCGACAAGCTCGATACGATCCTGCATGACCACGCGAAATACGCTGCGTGGAAGAAAGCCTATCCGGCGGCGGGAATCCCCGAGCTGCCGCTGCCGAAGTTCGTTGCGATGCTGGCGAGCCTCTATCCCGACGAGATCCGGAATTACGACAACCCGGAGACGTTCAGCGAGTGGCATTACGTGGACTATCCGCTGTTGCCGCCAGATTTCCCAATGAAGCCGCGGCCGGTGCCGGGCGACGATCTTCTCACCGGCCTCGCCAAGTCCGCTCACGCCGTGGCAAAACTCACCGGGAATTACGACACGCGCACCCGGGCCAAGATGCTCAGCTTTCTCCTTCATCTCGTTGGCGATGCGCACCAGCCGCTGCACTGCGAATCGCTCTTCAACGACGACTTTGCGGAGCCCGAAGGCGATCAGGGCGGGAACAAAGCGTGGGTGAAAGCGCCCGGTGGGTCGGCCATCAAGCTGCACGCCTTTTGGGATCAGCTTTTTGGACCCGGCCCGGCGCTCTATCAGCTTCCGCCGATGACGATGATCCTCGCTGCGCTGCATCAGGCCAACGAACTCGCGCCCGCTTTTCCGCGTGAAAAACTGCCCGAACTCGCCGCGCACGCTACGCCCGAAAGCTGGACGTTGGAGAGTCGTGAACTGGTGATCAACGAAGTCTGGCGTCGTGGTAAACTCGCCTATGGACTGACCGAAGGCACCGTCGGCGAACTGCCCGCCGATTACGAAGGCAAGGCTCACGAGATCGCCAAACGCCAGGTGGCCCTCGCCGGCCGTCGTCTCGCGGATCAACTGCGCGCAGTGCTGAAGTAACAGGGAGCGTCGGCGCTCTATGCGCTACGCCCCAATGGGGTGCCAGGTGGTCTTGAACTCGACCAGATCACGAATCGCGAAGACGCCCTGCGCGCGATCGTCGAACCAATCGGTCGGCTGCTCGGCCTTCTGCAAATGCACGCGTTTCACACTCTCCGCCGCACCGAGCTTGAGCTGCTTGCGCTCGTCCGCATTGGCCACGCCGCTGATCGCGCGCAGATGTTCGTGCGTGGCGAAGGTTGGCACGAGTTCGCTGCGGAAGCCGGTGAGCATATTCACCACGCCACCGGGCAGATCGCTCGTCGCCAGCATTTCACCCAGCACGATGGCGGGATAAGGCTGCGTCGTCGAAGCCATCGCCACGACGGCGTTGCCGCTCGTGATGGCGGGGGCAATGAGCGAGATGAGACCGAGCAGGGGAGCTTCGTCGGGCGCGATGATGCCGATGATGCCCATGGGTTCCGTCACGGTGAAGTTGAAGTGCGACGACGCCACCGGGTTCACATTCCCGAGCACCTGCTCGTATTTATCCGCCCAGCCGGCGTAGTGGATGAGCCGATCGATCGTCGCCGCCACCTCCTGCGCCGCGTCCTTTTCGCTCGCGCCGCCGAGGCGAATCGCCGCGACCATTTCCGCGCTGCGCGCCTCGATCATCTCCGCGAGGCGATAAAGAATCTGCCCGCGATTGTAAGCGGTGCGTTTCGCCCAGCCGGGACCGGCTTTCGCCGCGGCTTCGATGGCGTTGCGCAAGTCCTTCCGCGTGCATTGCGGGATGTTGGCGAAGAAGTTCCCGCTCGGGTCGAGCAGGGGCGTCACGCGTCCGCTCTCGCTGCGGATGAACGCGCCGCCCACATAGACCTTCGGAGTTTTGGTGATGGGAAGTCGGGACATGGCGTTGAGCTAGATAAGTTTCGCGTAATCGAGCAGGCCCTGCCGGCCGCCTTCGCGTCCGAAGCCGCTTTCCTTGTAGCCGCCGAAGGGCGAGGTCGGATCGAACTTGTTGTAAGTATTCGCCCACACCACGCCGGCCTTTAGCGCGACAGACATCTTCAAAATGCGCGACCCCTTGTCGGTCCACACGCCCGCCGAGAGTCCGTAAGCCGTGTTATTCGCTTTCTCGATCGCCTCGTCCACCGTGCGGAAAGTGAGCACGCTCAACACCGGCCCGAAGATCTCCTCATTCGCGATGCGGTGACTTTGCGTGACGTTCGAGAAGATGCTCGGCTTGAAATAGAAGCCTTTCGACGGCAGCCGGCACGCGGGCTGGTAAAGCTCCGCGCCTTCCTTCACGCCGCTCTGCACGAGTTCGGTGATCTTCGCGAGTTGCTCCTTGGAATTGATCGCGCCGAGATCGGTGTTCTTGTCGAGCGGATCGCCCACGCGCAGCACCTGGATGCGCCGACGCAGCTTCGCCAGCACCTCCTCCGCCACGCTCTCCTGCACCAGCAAGCGAGAGCCCGCGCAGCAGACGTGGCCTTGGTTGAAGAAGATCCCGTTCACGATCCCTTCCACCGCCTGATCGAGCGGCGCGTCGTCGAAGAGGATGTTCGCCGCCTTGCCGCCGAGTTCCATCGTCATCTTTTTGTCCGTCCCGGCGAGCGAACGCATGATGATCTTGCCCACCTCGGTCGAGCCGGTGAAAGCCACTTTGCTTGCGGTCGGATGCCCCATCACCGCCGCGCCCGTTTCACCTGCGCCGCTCACGATATTCACCACGCCCGGCGGCAGCTCAGCCTCCTGCAAAATCTCCGCCAGCTTCAGCGCCGTGATGCTCGTCGTCTCCGCCGGTTTGATGACGATGCAATTTCCCGTGGCCAGCGCCGGAGCGAGTTTCCACGCCAACATGAGCAGCGGGAAATTCCATGGGATGACCTGCCCGACCACGCCCAGCGGCGCGACGCGGCGGCCTGGGGCGAGGCAGTCCAGCTTGTCCGCCCAGCCGGCGTGATAGAAGAAATGCGCCGCCGCCATTGGCACGTCGAAGTCGCGCGATTCCTTGATCGGCTTGCCTCCGTCCATCGTCTCCGCCACGGCAAATTCCCGCGCGCGATCCTGCAGCAGCCGCGCGATGCGATAGATGTATTTCCCGCGCTCCGCTCCTGGCATTTTACCCCACACCTTGTCGTAAGCGCGCTGCGCCGCCTTGTAAGCCGCATCGACATCCGTCGCGCCGGCCAGCGCGATGTCCGCGAGCTTCTGCTCGTTGCCGGGGCTGATCGTCGGGAAATATTTGCCGCTCTTCGGCGCGACGAATTTGCCGTCGATGAACAGGTCGTAGCGTTTCTTCAGCTTCGGATCGGCCGTCTCCGGCGCGGGATCGAATTCCCACAGATCGCCGAAGATGAGCTCACGCGCCAGCTGCCGGCGCGAAACGAGTCGTTTGGGAGATGCTTTGCTGGCCATGATTTGTCAGTGTCCTTAGTAGCCTTCGGTGGCGTCGCTGAAGAGATAAGGCGCCTGATATGCCCCCGTGCGCTCCTTCTCCAGTTGCCGCAGCAGATCGTTCAGCAGCGACGAGGCGCCGAAGCGATACCGCGTGTTGTTGAGCCACGCGTCGCCCAGCGTCTCCTTCACCGCGATGAGGAAATGCAGCGCCTGCTTCGCCGTGCGAATGCCGCCCGCGGGCTTCATCGCGATCGGCGTGCCGGTCTCGAGATAGAAATCGCGAATCGCCTCGAGCATCACCTGATTGTTCCCCAGCGTCGCGTTCGAAGAAGTCTTGCCTGTGCTCGTCTTGATGAAATCGCCCGGTCGCAACACCCGCATCGCGAGAAACGACGCCGCGCGGATATTGTCGTAAGTCTCCAGTTCGCTCGTCTCGAAGATCACCTTCAGCGTTGCAGCGCCGCACGCTTCCAGCACCTGCGCGATTTCATCCTGCACCAGCGCCAGTTCGCCCGCGAGGAACGCGCCGCGATTGATCACCATGTCGATCTCGTCCGCGCCATCCGCCACCGCCGCGCGCACTTCGGCCAGCCGCGTCTTGAGCGGCGCCTGCCCGGAGGGGAACGCCGTCGCCACCGACGCGATCTTGATCTTCGTCCCCACGAGATGCCGCTTCGCATGCCGCACCATCGAGGGGTAAACGCACACCGCCGCCGTGGACGGCGCATCGAGCCCCACATGCGGCGCGATCGCCTTGCGGCAGAGCGACTCCACCTTGCCCGGCGTATCCTTGCCCTCCAGCGTGGTGAGATCGATCATCGAACACGCCAGCTTCAGCCCGAAGACCTTCGACTTTTTCTTGATGCTCCGCGTGGTGAACTTGGCAACGCGCTCTTCCACGCCGACGGCATCGACGGGCCCGACCTCGTCGAGAAAACGGCGGAGCGATGATGCGGAGGCGACCGATGACATGCCGCCGTTATTCTCCAGAAAGCACCGTCCTGACAATGCAAAAGCGCCGCAGCCGTCACAACCGTTCCGATCGAAACGCAGCCCCGTTGGAGTCAGCCTTCAAGCTGCGGAAAGGCGGCGGTGCAGTTCATTGCGAAGATGGCAGCCTTTCGGCTGAGCACGTTGAGGAGCAGCCTAAAGGCTGGACACCAACGGGGCTCCGCTTCCGCGGCGCTCCCCCTCGAAACCCGAAACCCGAAACGGCCGCGCGGCCGATACCCGAAAGCCGAGTGGACACCACCGCCCGCCGCCTCATACCCTCCGCACTCATGAAGGCCCCTCCGCTCTTCCTCCTCCTCGCTTTCTCCGCCAGCACGCTTTTCGCCGCGCAAGCCCCCGGCGATTTTGCGGACATCAAATGGGGCGCATCGATGGGCGAGGCGCAAAGCTCCCTCGCCAGTCGTGGCGCGCATGTGAAAGACAAAAGCCGCGGCGCCGACCGGTTCGTCCTCACCGGCGGCACGTGGGCCGATCGTAACGTCGATGAATGGGAGCTTCACTTCGTCGCCAACCGCTTCGTTGGAGCCCGCATCGTGCTGAAGCCGGATGGCAAAGCGGAGGATCAATACCGCAAGCTCAAGTCCGCCCTCGTCACGAAGTTCGGCAGCGGCAACGACACACAGGTTGCGAAGCGTCGTCCGCCGCACTTCGTCTTCGGTCTCGGCTGGCGCGACAGCGGCACCGAAGCCGTTCCGCTTTCCGCTGCGTGGGAACTCACCTCGCTCATCGACAAGCGCGAGGTAGAGATTCGTCTCTGGGCTCACAAAGGCCGCGTCTTCGTCCAATACGCCACCGACGATTCCGGCAGCGGCAGCGCCTCCCCAGCGAAGAAGAAGAAAGATCTGTAATCTTCTCCTGTGCGCACGCTTCCCCTCGTCCTCCTCGCCGTGCTCGCCGCCCTCCCATCCCGCGCCGAGCAGCCCTACCAATCTCCGTATCAGCTCAAGTTCACCTTCCCGCTGAAGGAACTCGTGGGCGATCTCGACGGGCCGCGCGGCGAGGCGAAGAAATCGTCCGAGACTCCCTTCAGCGACTGGTATTCGCCCGCGCTCCAGCGCCGCTTCACCACGTGGGGCCCGTCCAGCAAGCAGTTCGACCGCCCGCCATCGCTCAGCGGCAAGCCCGCCGAATTCCTCCGCCAGCGCGTCCTCGCCACCGCCATGCGTTACGTCGGCTACCGCTACCAGCATCATCACTTGCCCGATTGGGACCCGCCGCAGGACTGGCCCTACAGCGCTTCGCCGCTCGGTCGGCAGAGCAAAGGCGTCGATTGCAGCAACTTCACCGCCTGGGTTTACAACCTCGCCCTCGGCCTCAAGCCCACCGGCGAAACCCGCGCCCAATCCGCCCTCACCGAAGTCCCCGGTCCCGGCCCCGGCCGCACCACGAAAGTCGAGCGCATCGAACGCCCCGCCACCTGGGCCGATTTCCCCCGCGTCCTGAAAACCGGCGACCTCCTCTTCATCAAAAGCCGCAGCCGCGATGAAATCACCCACGTCGTCCTCTGGGTCGGCCCGCTCGGCGAAGCCCCCGGTCACATCCCCCTCATCCTCGACAGCACCGGCGACGGCCACAAAGACAGCGCCGGCGTCCCAATCCCCGACGGCATCCACCTCCGCCCCTTCACCGAGAAGTCCTGGTATGCCCAAAGCGCCAGCCATGCGCTGCGGTTCATTCCCGACGCATCGGCAACTCGATAGCGCTTAGATTCGTCAAAACTGTCTTGCCTATGCGTCGCGAGTCACTCGGCAGAATCGCCACGGGTTTTGGCGGTGCTGTCATCTTTATCGCAGTGGGCTACTGCGCTTCATATCTCTATTTTGTGCAGTCGCATACCGTCACGAATTTACGCGGCCCAGCCGGACGTGCGGTCACCACCACCTATCTTCTAATTCCAGACACGTCGTGGAATCGGATTCTCGCCGACGTGTATGCCCCACTGCTGAGACGATATCCCGGGAACAATGCTATCGATTGGGAACAACCATGACTGATATGAAGCATCTCTTAATCGCCATCCTCACTGCCTGCCGCCTCACATCGTTTGCATGTGCCCTTGGCCATCCCGACTCAGCGGCGCCAGCCGTCAGCATGGTTCGGCTTATCGCCACGCCCGAACAGTTCACCGGAAAGCGCGTCCAGACATGCGGCTGGCTGGCCGTGAATATCTCCGACAAAGGTGCTCAGTTTACCCTCTACCTCTCGCGGCAATCTTTCGATTACTCTGAGTCTACGGAAGCCATCGCACTCGACGTGGAGTCGCTCGCAAAGATTCTTCCAGAGCCGCGGTCCATCTGGATTGCATTCAACGGTGAGTATGTTCGACTCCAAGGCACCTTCGAATGGACCGATCCGAAGGGAGAACATGATGTTCAACGAAGAATCACCAAGATTGAGAGTTTGTGGCAGCAGAAGCCGGGCACGCCGATATTCGAAGGCAAATGACTTCGGCCCTGCGAAGTTAAACTTCGCCCGCAGTGGCTTCCCAAGTGCAATTTGAAACCACAGGGAATGATGTGCTGAGTTCCCGATGAGCGAGGTGACTTTTTCGGGTAACGCAGGTGCAGAAAATCGCCCGGTCCGCTGGGGGCGTGTCGTGTTGGCCGCGGTCTTCGCGGCTGCCGCAGGGTGGTGGCTCTTGAATTGGATAGTTCCCGAACCGCCCAACTTTTATCGCGTGGCCGGAGAGTTGAACGATCTCATTCATCGCGATCCGCGCTTTGCCGAGGTCGGTGCCCTATGTATGGCGGGTAAGTCGGTGATCGTGGTCGCCCCGGACGACCTGCCGCCCGAAACCAAAGCGGACCTGGAACGCTTCGTCCGCGAAACGGCGAAGATTCCCAAGGAGGGCGTCCGCTACCTACCCGTGCCTTCCAAGCATGCACCCACCGCGCGCTAGCCTTATCCCCCTTGTGCCTTTGTGCCTTTGTGCGAGGCCCTTTCCCCGCAAAGCACGAACCCCATGACTGAAAACGAAATTGCTAAAATCGTCGTGAATGCCGCGTTCACCATTCACACAAAGCTTGGTCCCGGACTGCTCGAAACGGTTTACGAAGTTGTCTTTGCGCACGAACTTCGCAAACGCGGCTTGCACGTCGAAAGACAGGTGCCGATTCCCATTTTTACGACGGGCTTCGTTTCGAGGAAGGTTTCCGCGCTGACCTCGTGGTGGAGGATAAAGTGATCGTCGAACTGAAATCGGTCGAAACCCTTCTGCCGGTCCATGCGAAACAGGTGCTCACTCAGATCAAACTCACCAATCGAAAACTCGGGTTGCTGATCAACTTCGGCGCCGATCTTTTGAAAGACGGCATCAAACGGATCATCCATGGCACACTCGATCCGGACGAGGTAACTCTCTAAGGGGCCTCGCACGAAGGCACAAAGGCACAAAGAGGATTGCTCGGAGATGTCTTCCGAGCACTGCGCCGCTGCTTGGCGTGTGATGACCTATGGAGTGGGATTGGAACTCCATGGCCCTTCTCTGCGTCGGGATATTTCTTGGCGCAGTCGTCTCGCAAGCGTTGCCGGGGCGGCGATTTGCGGGCACGATAGCGGTCTTCACTTTCACCGACCCATGCCTCAAGACCGTGCGACCTCCGAAGACAACTCCCGGCGTTTCGTCGAGCAAGTGCGCGAGAGCGGGGAAGTGTGGGGGCTGCGTGGCGAGGAAGGCTGGGCGTATTGCACCTCCAGCGAATACGAAGACACCGATGTCCTCATCTTCTGGTCCGACCGGGCCGAGGCGCAGCAGCACGCGCAAGGCGAATGGGCGCGCCACCGGCCGACGGTGATCCCGCTGGAAGAGTTCATCGACCAATGGCTCGAAGGCATGCACGAAGACGGCGCCCTCGTCGGCCTGAATTGGGACGCCGATCTCTGCGGCATCGAGATGGAACCCAGCGACCTCGCCGACGAATTGACGGCGGAGGAATCCTGAAGGCGTGAGCCGGTAATCTCGCCGTCGAGAGAATCGCCGATTTCACGCTGGGCGTCTGCTCGGGTGTCTCGTAGCCTGCCTCCATGCCGACTGAACGCCCCTCCGAAGAGTCCGACTGGGAACGGATATGGAACGCTCGCTTGCGTGCCGTCGAGGCGATTCTCGGGCCCGCCGGCGATGTGGTGTTTCACGCGGCGATCCCGATGTTCATGGGCGGCGCTGCCGATGTGGTTCCGTTTCCGGACTATGTTCCGGGCTGCACCTACGTCACCGCGGATTTGACCGGTGAGGGCGCGGGTCAACCCGTCAACCGCTTCGGTAATTACGAACTGATGATGTGCACGCGCACCGATCTTCCTGCTGCGCCGAATCTGCTCTCCAAACTGGGGCAATATACGCTGAAGACCGTTCTCCAACCCGGGGCGTCCATGGATATCGGCACTTTCTTCGGCGACTCGACTCTCCGCGCGCTGCTCTTCACTCATCCCGGCGATTCGCCTGCACAGTTTGTTCTGGAGGAGCAACCGTGCAGTCTGCTGCTCTGCTTGGGCATCACCTTGGAGGAACTCGCCTTCAAAAAGAACCACGGCCCCGCTTCGCTTTTGGAACGTCTCCGCACCGCTGGCGTGTTTCCCTACACGGTGCCGGATCGGGCCTCGGTCGTCTAACTCCGGCGGATAGAGCGGCATCACTTCGGGCCATGAGTAAAACACGACGAACCTTTCTGGCGAGCATCGGGTGCTTGTTAGTCGGAGTTTGCCTTTTCGTGGGTGCCTTGCGGATCGCGGGTGTGCAGTTCGTCCAGGAGCGCGCCGTGTCGCGACTGCGGGAGGCCATCCTCACTGTGGACCAAGTGGAAATCAGCCATCTCTCCGAGCCACAGGCTCATCCTTCCGCCCCTCGCTACCGCACGAAAGTGGCACCTGCGGAATACGCGATCACCGCGACACGACCGCTCAGTTCCGAGCAGACGAAGGAGTTCCTTGGGATTCTATCCAAACATTACTTTGACGCCCGAGGCGGCGCCATGTGTCACGACCCGGGCTATCTGCTTCGGTTCACCCGCAGTGGTCGCGAAGTCCTGCGCTGCTCGCTGTGCCTGCAGTGTATGAATATCGAGATTGAGCCGATCCCATTCATTCCGATCTGGGTGACCGTTCTGGACCGTGAAGACAAGGATCTGAGTCTGTCGAAGATCGTGTCGTTTCTCGCGAAGGTCGATCCGTCCTAACGCGAATCGAGGTTGGCGTCGCTTCCGCCTCACCCCTTCGGCACGAACCAGATGTTGCGGAAGACGACGGGGTTGCCGTGGTTCTGGAGTTGGAGGGGGGCGGGTTCGGAGGCGTCTTTGTGGCCGGCGCCGGGGGGGGGCGCGGGGAGGGGCACGCGGTCTTGCACGACGATGCCATTGAGGCGGACGGTGATGACGGCAGGCGCGGTTTTGGTGCCATCGGGGGCGAACTGGGCGGCGGTGAAGTCGAGGTCGTAGGTCTGCCACGTGAGCGGGGGGAAGCAGGCGTTGAGCTTCGGCCGGGCGATGTGGTAGAGGCCGCCGGTTTCGTTGTCCTCGCCTTTGAGCCCGAAGGAATCGAGGACCTGACACTCGTAACGGTCCTGCACATAGACGCCGCTGTTGCCGCGGGCCTGGCCGCGGGCGGCGGGCATGAAGGGGGTGCGGAATTCGACGTGGTAGGTGCCGCTGCCGAGGTCGCGCACGGTTTTGACGCCGCATTGCAGCCAGCCTTCGGGGGTGAGCCGGCCGTTTTGCCAGGCGTCGGTGTTGGTGCCGTCGAAGAGGACGATGGCGCCGGCGGGTGGCTTCGCGCCGAGGGTGGGGGACTGGCGTTCGATGCGGCGGAGTTCGAAGGCTTTGCCGTCTTTGTTGGTGCCGTGGATGGCGCCATCGACGATCTCGCCCTGCCAGTCGTCGTTTTTGAAGACGACGCGGTCGCCTTCGCGCTGGGCATCGAGTTCGGCTTTCTTTTCCGCCTCGGCGCCGGTGCCGGGCAGCGCGGGCGTCCAGCCGACGACGTGGAATTTGCCGTCGCCCAGTGCGATGACCTGCGCGGCGCAACCCTGCCCGGTGTATTCGCCCTGCACGGCGAAGTCGGGTCCGGCGCTGGCCGGATCGGTGAAGGCGGGGAATTTGTCGGCGGCGAGGAGCGGGGTGGCGAGGACGAGGAACGGGAGGACGGATTTCATGATGGGAACGTTCCGCATCAATCCATCAGCGCGGGTTTCATTGGAACACGAAAAAACGTTGCGGGCCTGATCCAGAGGATCTGACCCGCAACGTGTGCTTTCGATTTCGATGAAGCGCAGGCTTACAAGCCGAGGGAACTCAGCAGGGCGCTGTCGATGCGGCCGGTTTCATCGAGGCCGTGGTCTTCCTGGTAGTCCTCGATGGCATCGCGCGTCTGGCCACCGATCACACCATCGACCGGGCCAGCGTCGTAACCTTCGCGATTGAGCGCGGCCTGAACGTTGGCGACGGTATCGCCGGAGTAGGTGCTCGGCGCATAGACGACGGTCGGGGAGGTGTAGTCGTAGGACGGCAGGAGGTCATTGTAGATGACCCAGGAGCCGCCATACCAGTGGTAAGGCCGGCTATTCCACCAGTGCACCCGGCCGCGATCCCAACCCCGATAGGCGGAGTAAGGCGGGCGGTTGTAGTAGGTGTTGTGATACTCGCGGTTGCTCTTGTTCACGGAGAAGCGGCGGGAATCGATGCGGTTGTTCACAACGGTAGAGCGGCGGGTGTCGTGGTGACGTCCGTCGCGCGCGTCGTGATGGCGACCCGCGATGGCGGCGGCGCGGCTGCGCTGGGCCGCTTGATTGCGCGCGGCCTGAGCTTGGGCGGCGCGTTGTTGCTGCACGACGGCGCTACGCTTGGAAGCGGCGTTGCGCTGAGCGGCGAGCTTCTGGGATTGTGACGCATGCTGACGCACTGCGGCGGAGCGGGCTGCGGAACGCGCGGCGGCAGCGTTGCGCTGGGCGGCTACGTTTCGCTGCTGCGCTGGGGCGCGGTGCATGGACACGTGATTGCGATTCGGCGCGTGTGAAACACGAGGCGCATGGGCGACTCGCGGGGCGTGTGAAACGCGCGGCGCCGCAGCGCGTGCATGCGCGGCTGGAGCCTTCCCGCGGGCGGGCGCCTTGTGTTTGGCGGCTTGGGCTGGCGTGGCGAGAGCGGCTGCCATCGCCACGGCCAGCGTGAGTGAGGTGATGTGATTCATGATAGTTTTCCTTCACTATCTGAATCGCGCGGTCGCCCCGGGATGGCCGCCCAACGCCAGAGCTATGACATTACTACTTTACCACGTTAACCATTTGGCAATGTGCGATCCTTACAGCAACGCCGCAGCGTGGGCGCTGGCGGCGGCGGCGAGGCCGGTGAGGGAATAGCCGCCTTCGAGCAGGCTCACGACACGGCCTTCGGCGTGGTCGTCGGCGATCTTCCGCACGAGACGGGTGAGGTCGGTGAAGTCGGTGTCGGTGAGCTTGAAGTGGCCGAGGGGATCGTCGATGCGCGAATCGAACCCGGCGCTGACGAGCACGAGTTCGGGGCGAAATTTCTCCATCGCGGCGACGAGTTTCGTTTCGAGGGCGCCGAGGATTTCGGTGCGGCCGGAACCGGCGGGGAGTGGAAAATTGAGCGTGGCGCCGAGGCCTTTGCCCGTGCCGGTTTCATCCTTCGCGCCGGTGCCGGGATACCACGGGCTCTGGTGCGTGGAGCAGAAGAAGACGGAGCCGTCGGAGTAGAAGATGTCCTGCGTGCCGTTGCCGTGGTGCACGTCCCAATCGACGATGAGCACCTTGCCGATACCGTGGCGCTTCTGCGCGTGGCGGGCGGCGATGGCGACGTTGTTGAGCACGCAGAAGCCCATGCCGTATTCCGCCCCCGCGTGGTGTCCGGGCGGGCGCACGACGCAGAAGGCGTGTTGGGCATGGCCGGTGCAGACGGCATCGATGGCGGCGAGGGCGCTGCCGGCGGCGCGGCGGGCGGCGGTCCAAGAGTGGACATCGACCTGGGTGTCGCCGGTGGAGAGTTGATCGGCGCCCCACTCGATCTCGTGCTCGGCGAGCGACAGGTAGGAGCGCGTGTGCACGAGCGCGAGGTCGTCGAGGATGGCGTCGCGCGGTTCGAGCCGGGTGAATTTTGCGGTGAGCCCCGCGGCGTCGAGCGCATCCATCACGGCGCGAAACCGGCGCGGCTGCTCGGGGTGTCCACGGCCCGGATTGTGAGTTTCGCAAAGCGGATCGGCGACGAGGGCGGTGGTCATGGCAGAGAAGGGACGAGTGGACGAGTGGACCGGTGGACGATGAACTAATGGGGGAACGCGCGCCATGTGGAAGTCCGGTGGTCTGATCGCGTCACTCGTTCGCCGTTGCGGTGAACGTTCCGGTGACGGGGAAATCGTCTTCGCATCCGTCGCTATAAAGCACGTGCACATTTCCCGTGATGCCGCCGCTGGCGGTAACGTTGCAACCGAATGGCGTGATCGGTGCGCTGCCGCCGCCGCCGCCGGTCACTTTCGCGCCGGCGGCGAACTTGAAGCCGCTGGCGCTGACCGTGACGGTGGTCTGTGTGATGGTGACTTTGCCGACCACGCCCGGCAGCGGCACCGACACTTTGCCGCCGCTGCGGGGCAGATCGAAAACGGCGGGGATCGGATAAGTCGTGCCGGCGACCTGGACGGTTGCATCGAGGGTCCAATGCCGGCGTGCGTCGAGGATGAAGCCGCTGCCATGCGCGTGGAGCGGGTCCACGGTGGCATTCATCGCGCCGAGAAGAGTGACGCCGAAACCTTCGGTCGTTTCGTCGTCCTTGCGATCGGCGAGCACAGGCACATTGATCCAGCCGCCGAGGCTGCCAGCGCGGATCGTGAGAGTCGTGCCGCTGGGCGGAGCAAAGTCCTGGCCGCTGACGGCGGAACCGGAATCGACGGTAAAGAAGACCGAGATGTTCGTATCGAACGCGAAGCTTAAGGACACGAGGAACGAGGCATTGCGCCGGCCCGTCGCGGGCTCGATGACGGTGACTGAGGACTCGATGGCGACCACCGGGCGCGGGCGATGTTCATAAATGACCTGCCCCAGCTCGGGGATTTTCGAGATGGCGGAGGTTGGATCGTTCCAATCGAGGGCGTGCTGAACGGACGAAGTGACGTCGAGTTCGTTCCAGGATTGGCTCACCCAGTTCCATAGCAGCGTGCCCTGGCGGTCGATCGCTCCGAGGAGATCGCCGAGGCGGGTGAGGCGTTCGTTGTCGGCGCGGATTCCAGCGACGAGCCCTTTGTGGACCGCCGCGACCGGCGCCTCGAGATCGCCAGCGGTGATGGGACGGTGAGATTCGTTCCGAACCACGGGCTCGGCCTCGGCGGCCGCGGTGTAGCCGAGGAGTGCCGGGCGCAACACCGTGGCGAGCCATGTGCTGGCGCTGAAGCCCTGCTCGAATTCCGCGCGCGGCGGGCCGGGCCGGGCGAGATAATCTTCGGCCATTTCCGCCGCCTTGCCGATGCCGGTCTGTGCGATCTCTTGCATCCTCCGCGCGAGCGCAAACACGCCGGAGGATTTCGGTTCGAGCTTCGGATTGAGCTCGTCGGCAAAGTCATCCGTGCCAGTTGGCGGCGCGGCTGCAGCGGACGGATCTTGCGCGACCAGAGCTCTCCAGCGCACGAGTCCCGCCGTCGAGGGTTTGAATTTTCCTTCGAACACGGCGGCGACAAGCATCCGATCGAGCATGGCCAGACCGCTCGAATCCAGCGTGACCGTCTCGGCTCCCGCCGTGCCGAGTTCGATTTCGCTGTTCGTCCCGTCGAGCACCAGTTGCAGTTGATCCTCGAATTCCTGCAGCCGCGTCTGCATGCCCGCGAGGGTAAAGCGCAGTTCGCTCGTGTCGATGCCGCCCTCGGATTGGTTGTCGATGGCCTGCCAGTCCCGTTCCGCGAGCCCGCACACCTCGCGGGTCGCCTTGATAAACTCGAGCGCAAACACGCCGGGCGGCTGTCCGGTCGGAGGCGCGTCGGCGACACGCACGTTCGGCACCGGCCCGGCCACAACGTCGCCCTGCTCCGCCTGCACGAACAAGGTCGCTGGACCGATCTCGAGGGCATTCGGATCGATGAAGACCGGCACACGCACTCGTGCCGACCGCGCGGTTACGTCGCTTGCCATCACGCGCGTGTCGTTCAGTTCGTAATCGGTGAAGCGAACGTAAAGCGGCTGTGCCGGGTCGAATCGGCCGAGCACGGTGAGGCGCTGGCCGGGTTTCAGCTTCCGGGAGGAGAGGGCGAGCGCGTTCTCGCGCAGCGCGACCGTCGTCGAGTCGAGGATGTATCCAGCGGGTGACTTGAGCGTAACCTGGAGTGTCTCGCCGCCGTCAGCGATCTGATCCGGCTGCAAGGCGAGGCGGATGGTCTTTTTCCGCTGGCCCGGTCCAAAGACGAGTGTGCCCGCAGCCGCGACATAATCGCTGCCGCTTGCCGCCGAGCCGTCGCTCGTTTCGTAATTGACCGTGAGCGTGCCTTGGTAGGCGTTGATGCGCTGCACCGTGAGAACGGCGGTGCGCGCTTTTTCACTGACCACGTAAACTGGCGCGGAGAACTGTGCAGTGCCTTCCGCCGGGAGGCCGATGTAGCGGGCGAGCGTCATCGAAGTGCTGCCATCGTTGAGAATAGTCTGGCCGCACACCACGATCTTTCCGTCCGGCTGCAAAGCCATGGCAGTCGGTTCGTCCCTGTTCCACGATGGGCCAGAGAAGTCGGTGTGCACGAAGCCGGTGTCGTGGAAGCTCAGGTCGAGGCTGCCAACGCTGTCGCAACGCGCGACAATGAAGTCGGAGTTGTCGTGAGATTCCCAATACGTGCCTGCCAGAACGATCCTGCCATCGTGCTGGACAGCGACGGCGCGGCCTGCACCGACCACTGGCAGCGTGACCATACCGGTGCCATTGAAGTTCAAGTCGGGGCTTCCGTTGCCGAAATAGCGGGTGACGGCGATGTAGCCGGCGTCTCCCGTCAGCACGACTTTTCCATCGCTTTGCAGGGCCATGCCATAGACCCAGCTTTCGCCAAACACGGTCGTAACGATGCCGGAGTGGCCGAAGGTCGTGTCGAGGGTGCCGTCCGCGTGGTAGCGGGCAATCGACGAGCCGCCGACCACGATCTTTCCATCGGGCTGAACAGCGACGCCGCAGGGGTCTGCACTCCGAGAACCCAAACTGGTGGTGACGACTCCAGTGCCGCCGAAAGTGGTGTCGAGTGTGCCGTTGGGATGGTAACGCAGCACGGCGATTTCCGTGCGACCACCTCCCGACGGTTCGACGCTACCGGCGAGCACGATCTTGCCGTCGCTTTGCAGCGCCAGATGAGTTCCGAATGGCCAGCCCACCGATATCGGCGTGTTCACTTGGCCCGTGCCGGCGAAGGTGGTGTCGAGGCTTCCGTTCGCGCGGTAACGGACGAGCACAAATGCCGGGTCGTCGCCGCTTTGACTGTAGCTGGAACCGCCCACGACGATTCGGCCATCGGATTGGATGACGACTGCGGACGCCCAGTCGTTATACTTGAGATCGGTCGTGACGATGCCGGTGCCATTCAAGCGCGTATCCGGCGTCCCGTTTGGATTGAACCGCGCGACGACGAAGTCGCTATTCGAGGGAGGTGAGATGTCGCCAAAGATCGAGTTGCCTGCGATGACGATCTTTCCATCCCGCTGCACCGCTATCGCGGTGGCGATGGCTCCGGCGGCACCCGGTGTCCTGAACACGAGCTTGCCCGTGCCGTTGAAAGTCAGATCGAGATCACCCGGCTCGGCGCCAACTGGGAGAGCGAGCGCAAACACCAGGCTCGCTCCAAGACCCAGCCAATGGTGAAAGAGTGTTTTCATAAGAGCACCCATCTCTAGGCCTCCTTTCTGGCCTAGCATCCGCCCGCAGAGCGGCGGGGGCTTCCCATAAATTGGTCAGAACAGCGCGTCCCTTGTCACGTGCCAACGTCCGGTGCTATCGCGCGAGGTAACGCTGCGCGAGAATGCGGCGGCTGATCTTCCCGCGCTCGTTCACCGGCAGCTCGGCGACGATCCAAATGTCTTTCGGCATCTGCCACGGCACGAGCCGGGCGGCGGCATGACGCAACAGCGCCGCCGCATCGATCTCACCCGCGACACAAGCGACGGGTTCCTCCCCGCGTAGCTTCGACGCGACGCCAAACACCGCGACCTGCCGCACGCCGGGAAACGCCGCGAGCACCCGCTCGATTTCGCCGGGGTTCAGTTTCCGCCCGCCGACGTTGATGAAATCGCTCACGCGTCCCGCCAGCACGAGGCCTTCGTTTTGCCACTCGATGAGGTCGCCCGGGCGGAACGAGCCGCCGCCGAGCGTCTCGGGATCTTCTTCCGGGAAATAACCTTCGCCGACCGCCGCGCTGCGGACTGCGATGCGCCCATCTTCCTCCGGTGTAATTGTCACCCCTTCCATCGGCTGGCCGACAAAACCTTCCGAGGGCAATTCGCCCTGGCGTGCATAAGCGATCCCGCCGCATTCGCTGGAGCCGTAAAACGTGTGGAGGCGAAGCCCGAACCGCGCGTGAAACTTCTCCCACACCGCCCGCGTGAGCGGCGCGCCGGCGGAAATCGCCAGACGCAAAGCGGGCAAGGCAGGGCTGTCGATTTGCGCGAGGTGCTGAAACAGGACCGGCGTGCCGGGAAAGACGGTCGCCTTCGTTTTCACCAAGCCGTCGAGAATGGCGCGGGGAAACCGATCTTCGCTAGCCACGAGCGACACGCCGCGCAGGAGCAGGGGCGTAATCAAATTGCTGAACCCGTAGCTATGCGCGAAGGGGATCACGCCGTAGTTCACATCGCTCCCCACGATGCCCATCGTCGCGCAGATGTGGTCGCGATCGGCGGCAAGCTGCGCGGCCGTGAAGCGGATCGCGCGCGGCGCACCGGTCGTGCCGCTGGTGAGCTTGAGCAGTGCGGTGGCAGGCGGTTGAGGGTTGAAGGTTGAAGGTTGAGGGACGAGCCGCAGCGAGCGCTCGAGGAGGGCGTGCGCGAAGGGCGGGGGAGCGCTGTCTTCGCCGAGCGGCAGCGTGCTGTGCCCGGCGCGCAGCAGGGCCAGAAACACGGCGGGCCAGCTCGGCGAATTGCCGATTTGCACCGCGACGACCGAGCGGGGCGGAAGCGGGGCGAGCGCCTTTTCCAGCTCCCGCGCCTCGGTTTCCACGTCCGCAAAAGTCCGCACGATCGACCCGTCCGCCGCGTAAATGGCTGCTTCCGACTCACGCGCGGCCAGCACGTTCCGCCAAGGCTGGAGCAGGGCGGCGTGGAGGTCTTCAGAGCATGTCGCAGACGAAAACATCTTTTCCGTTGCACGATTAACGATGCTCGCTAACGTCCGCACTCCTTTTTCCAAGTCATGAAAGACGGCATCCATCCTGATTACGAACAGACCGACATCCGCTGCGCTTGCGGCAAGGTCTATCACACCCGTTCCACCCGGCGCAATCTGAGCATCGGCATTTGCGCCGCGTGCCACCCGTTCTTCACGGGCGAACAGAAGTTCGTCGATACCGCGGGCCGAATCGAGAAGTTCTCGAAGCGCTACGCCAACGCTCCTCGCCGTCCCGCGAAGAAGCCGGCGGCGGTTTAGCTTTTCATCCACCGATTTTCAGAACGGTGAAGGTGCCTGCGCGCCTTCACCGTTTTGTTTTCATCGGGGGCATCGCAGATCGCGCCGATTCGCGCAGATTGAATCGGCGCTGGCGTTTGCCCTTTCGTTTCCGCCTCCGCGAAAATCTGCCCAACTTGCGGATCACTCACCCTTCGCTCCATGGACTTCGGCCCGCTCATCGAACGTAAACGCATCCGCTTTGAAGAACTCGAAGCGCTGATCGCCTCCGGGGCTGCCTACGCGGACCCGCGCAAGGCGAAGGACATCATGCGCGAGCATACCCGGCTGAAGGAATTGCTCGCCGCCTGGGCGTCCTTGGGGAAGACCCGCACGGAATTCGCCGACAACAGCGATCTCGCCAAAGGCAACGACGAGCTGGCCGAGATGGCGCAGGCGGAATTGCCCGAGCTGGAAAAACGCATCGCTCAGCTCGAGCGTGACGTGCAGATGGCTCTGCTCCCGCCCGACCCGAACGAAGACCGCGATGCCATTGTGGAAATTCGTGCCGGCACCGGCGGCGACGAAGCCGGCCTCTTCGCGGCCGATCTTTACCGGATGTATTGCCGCTACGCCGAGACGGCGGGCTTGCGGATCGAAAACCTCGAATCGAGCCCGGGCGAACTCGGCGGATTCAAGGAAGTCATTTTCAAAGTCAGCGGTGAAGGCGTCTTCCGCAAGTTGCGCTACGAGAGCGGTGTGCATCGCGTCCAGCGCGTGCCGGCCACCGAGGCGCAGGGGCGCATTCACACCAGCGCCGCCACCGTCGCCGTGCTGCCCGAGGCCGAGGAAGTCGATCTCGAGCTGAAGCCCGAGGAACTCCGCATCGAAGTCTGCCGCGCCGGAGGTCCCGGTGGCCAGGGCGTGAACACCACCGACTCTGCCGTGCAGGTGCTGCACATTCCCACTGGCACCATCGTGCGCTGCCAGGACGGCCGTTCGCAGCAGAAGAACAAGGAAAAAGCCCTCACCGTTCTGCGCTCGCGTCTGCTGGAAAAAAAGCAGCGCGAAGAAGCCGAGAAATACTCTGCGCAACGCAAGAGCCAGGTCGGTTCCGGCGATCGCTCGGAAAAAATCCGCACCTACAACTTCCCGCAAAACCGTGTCACCGATCACCGCATCGAGATGACCCTCTACAGCCTCGACCGCTTCATGAACGGCGACGTGACTGAGATGATCGAAGCGCTCCAGAAGTCCGACATGGAAGACCGCCTCGCCGCCGCGCAGGCAGCCGCGGCTTAAGGTCAGGGAAGCGAGTTCCTTGCGGCGGGTCTGATCTAAATTCCCAGCGTGAAGGCGCCAGAGTGACCCGGCGAATCGGCGGGCGGCCGGTGGCCGAGAGAAGAAGATCGACACCGCCTTGAATTGCTCCAAGAGTGGGTTTTCCAAAACCATGAGCGATCAAGCTGTCTGCTTCGTTGACATGCCCTTCGGGAAGAAAAAGGATCCCGTGAGCGGAATCGAAATCGACTTCAATGCGGTCTTTGAAAAGGCCATCAAGCCTGCCATCGAGGACGCAGGGCTTCGGCCGGCCCGTGGGGATCAGGAGCAGACTGGAGGGGTCATCCATCTGCCGATGTTTGCGCGCATTCTTCTGTCCGACTACATGGTGGCCGACCTGACGCTGGGGAATCCCAACGTCTTCTACGAATTGGGAATTCGACATATGGCGAAGCCGTTTACCACCGTGCCGATTTTTGCCACGGTCAGTGCGCTGCCCTTCGACGTCAATTCGGTGCGCTCGATCCCCTATGAGTTGAAGAGTGGAACGCTCAGCGAGGTAGCGGCGGCCGGGCTCCGGGCCGCGATCTCCGAGCGTCTGCGCGCGGCGATCGCCCTGGCGGCGAAGGACAGTCCGGTTTACGACCTCATCGGCAGGTTGCCTGCCTTTCAAATTCCCGAGGAGGTTCAGCAGGAGCTGAATGAACGCATGGATAAACAAAGCGGCTTTGCCCAGCAGATCGAACACGCCAAGGGCCTGGCCACTGAGGAAGAGAGGCGCCAGGCCCTGGTGAAAGTGCAGGACGGCTTTGGCGATATCGGCACGGCACGAAGTGGAGCCCTCATGCAGTTGATGCTGGCTTACCGGAGTGCGAGTGCGTGGCGCGAGATGGCGGCGCTGTGTGAGAAATTTCCCCATTCCCTCCAGCAAAATCCGATTATCCAGCAACAGTGGGCGCTGGCGCTCAATCGGCGCAACGAGCCTGGCGACCGGGAGCGAGCGGAAGAGATGCTCCGCGAGATCATCGAACGGCGCGGACCGGACTCCGAAACGCTCGGCTTGTTAGGGCGGGTGGCCAAAGACCGGTATCAGGCAGAGCGCAAGCAAGCTCCCGGGCAGCCGCCGTCCTTCACCGCGGAAGGATATCTGGATGAAGCGATCGACTCCTACACGCGCGGGTTCCAGATCGATCCACGCGACTATTATCCGGGGATCAATGCGGTCACGCTTCTCATTCATCGTGGGACCGAAGAGAGCCGCAAAAAGGCTCAGGAACTCATCCCCTTGGTGAAGTTTGCGCTCGCCCGGTTAAATCTCGCGGATTCCGGCAGTTACTGGGACATCGCGACGGCGCTTGAACTCGCCTGCTGCGAAGAGGACTGGTCTGGAGCGAACCAGCTCGCACGTCGTGCCCTCGCCCTCGTCACCAAAAAGAAGGATACCTTCATGCCCGAAACGACGTTGAATAACTTCCGGTTTCTCCAGGAAGGAATGGTGCGCAACGGGCGAAACACCCAGCCCTTCGAAGCGATCATGCAGGCTTACGAAGGAGCCATCGACAAGCTGAAAACTGCTGGATAGGAAGTCTCGCCGGTGCCGGATAGCTAATACCGGCCACCGGCGAGCTTATCAAAAGGGGGGCGAGTTTGGTTAGAAGCCCGCGAAGTGCGCGGCTTTCGCTTTCCTTGCCGCCGCGGCTTTGCCGACTTCGAGATCGAGCGGATCGCCGGCAGAGCAGTCCGCGCTGGGTTTCGCGGCCAGCTTGTCCTTGTAGGTTTTCGTTCCGATGCTCATGGGGTGTCGGGTTTGAGGGAAGTCGGGTTGATGATGGAAAGCTTTGCACCGAGGCGACGGATCTGATCCGCAAAATGCGCCGTGCCGCCGGGACCGTCGCCCGTCGGTTTTTCGTCCCAGACCAGCACGGCATGGAGCCGGTCGGGCGGGACCTCGGCTAGCGTGTTGTGAAGGATCCAAAGGTTGCAGCGCGAAAACGAGTCCAGTTCTCGCGGCGGCGGACCCAGGCGTTCGGGCTGGAACCAGACTTCGCTCACCGCATGTTTGAGTGCGTGATAACGGGCGATCCACGTTCCGTCGCTGGCGAGCGCGACGGATTGCTTGATGAACTCACTTTCTTCAAACGCGACCAGCAGGCGCACGTGCAGACCGCGTCGAAGGCAGGCCTCCGCGAAAAGAATATCCGCTCCACGCGCCGCGCCGCTTACTGCAAGATCTCCCAGTCCGGCCTGCCAGTCGTCGAGTTGGCGCTCGATCTGCGCGCGAACTTCCGGCTCCCGGCTCGCTGGAAACCGCGGTTCCGGGCGATCGGGTTGGTCAATCAAATGCCCGCTGCACACGAACGCACGCCGGAACCGATCGTCCCGCACACTGGCCCGGATTTCTTCCACGTCCCTGGGAGCGAGGCGGCCTCCGGAAGCCTTGAACCAACGCCACACCGGCGTCCTGCCGAAGCGCGACTCGAGCCATTGCATCACGGCCGGATATCCAGCCGGGTCCTTGTCTTCGAGGATGAGGAGAAACAGCCAGGGCCGCGCCGGTCGCGGACCCTCTTTGCTCCAACACCCCGCGCCTAAATGGTGGGTTGGCGAAATGAAATGACCATTGCTGGCCGTCTGCTCCGTCTCGCCGGATACCAGCCGGAGAATGACCGTGCTCTCTTCCAGTGCCGCCTCGGCTGCCCCGTCGGATTCACCGCGCGCTGGAATCATCGCCTCTTCGAGCTGGCCGCGAATCTTCGGAATCCAGTCGCGTTCGTCGCGGTCGGAAATGATGAGGACGAAGGGGACGGGGGCAGGCATGGTCTTACGGCGTGCCGCAGGAGGCGTTGATGCAGCGGCTCGTTTGGCGCCTCCAGTTTGCGTTAGCACGATGTTTGAGGATCATCACTGGCGAGCTGCGGGTCCTTTTGGCCGCAGTCCGGCGTGCTTGCCCAGCGGATCAGCGCTTCCGCCAGGACCAGATAAGGTTTGAAAAGCGTGGCCTGCCTGCAAAAGTCGGGTCGCCAGTCGGTTGACAAATACGGCGTCGGGCGTGCTCCAGCTAATGAAAATCTGTGCCATGGGTCACTCGGTGGGGTAGGTCGGTTTTACAGGGTAAGCTATGGAGCGTAGGTCGCTGCGTGGAGGATAGGCAAGCGCCAAGGCAAGACCTGCGTCCGCAACGACGGTGATGGCCCGAAGAAACTTTCGAGCAAGATCCGCCACTCGATTTTTCAGATTCCGTTTTAAAAACCCCTCGGAGCGCGAAGTCGCTTCAACAAGTTCCGATCGTGCGCCGGGTATTCGATACCGCGTGAGCTACCTGGTGGGCAGGATGTGGAGTGGCTGCGAGGCGTGAACGAGCACAGGTGGAACGAAAACCTGCCGTGCACTGCCATGCGTTTTCATAGGAGTCGCAGAAACCTGACATCAACCGAGAGCAGATCCGGAGCCCCACTCTATGTGTGGATGGGGTGGACGCGGGTAACTATTTGCCGGGAGCACCGGTGCCTTTGAAATCGCCACCGAGGGCGAGGTGGAGGTTCACGCGTTCGCGGAGGCGGGAGGCTTGGATCTTGGTGAGTTCGATCTTGGCGGCGAGGTTTTCGCCGCCGAGGCGCAGGATGGTGAACATGTCGGCCTGGCCTTGGTCGAGTTGCTTACGGCCGAGGGCCACGGCATCGCCACTGGCGGAGACCATTTCCGAGAGCGCACTTTCACGTCGGCGCAAATAATAATCGGAAGCGAGCGCATCCTCGACGTCTTCAAACGCGCGGAGGGCAGTGCCGACGTAACTGGCCACGGCGGCTTTCTGCTCCGCGGTGCGGATGTCCTGCTGCGCTTTGAGTTCTCCGCCGAAGAAGATCGGCTGAACGACACCGGCGGCCAGGCTCCATGTCGTGGCTTCCAGCACGCCGACCGTGTCGAGCTGGGCGGTGCCGAGCCCGGTGCTCGCGCTGAGCGAGAAGCGCGGCAATCGCGCGGTGCGGGCTTCGTTCGTGCGATGAAACGACGCGGCGAAACGGCGCTCGGCCGCGACGACATCGGGACGGCGCTCGAGAATCTGCGAAGGCAGACCCGAGGGAACGGCCCCCGGTTGTTTCGGGAAGGAGCGGCGCACATTGAATTTGCCGGCGGGGTAGCGGCTTGTCACGACTTCGATGGCGCGGATCGCCTGCGCGCGAGCCTGCTGAGCTGCGATGAGGGTGTCCTTCGCGCCAGCGGCGCGCGATTTCACCTGGGCAATTTCATAGTCGCTGGCGTGGCCTTGCTGTTTGCGCACATCGGTGAGCTTGAGGTCTTCCTCGTAGAGCTTGAGCGTCTCCTGGGCGTTGGACTCCTGCTGCGCGGCTTCGATGGTGGAGAAATACGCGCGGGCCACCGCGGCGGCGAGCGATTGGCGAGCAAATTCGTAGTCGGCCTCCAGTGCGGCGCTCTCGGCCTTGGCGGCGGCTTTCTTCGACCGAACGCGGCCCCATAGGTCCAGTTCCCATGAGGCTCCGATGCCGATGCCATAAACCCAGCGCTGCGAGGAACTGTCGAGATTGCTCGTGTCCGCGGCGCCGCTGCTGAGATCGACGCCGAGCCCGCCGAGATCGGGCGGGTCGATGCCGAAGCCTTTGTTGCCGCCGATCTCGCGCCCCTGCCGCTCGCCCAGCCCTTTCATGGCGATGCGGGGATAGAGTGAGGACGCGGCGACCTTGATGGCGTGGCGCGACGCTTCCACGCGGGCGGCGGCAGCTTGGAGGTCGGGATTGCGCTCGACGGCGTCGTGCACGAGCGCGGTCAGTTCGGGATCGCCGAAGGTGCGAATCCAGTTTGGCACCACATCGCCGGAGCGATGCGGGCCGGCCCATCGCGAGGGAATCTGCGAACGCGCGGATTCAGGTGCGATATCCGCGCCAGCGGGCGGTTCCTTGATGGCGCAACCCGCGAGGATGAAGGCAGCGGCGGAGGTGAGAAGAAAGCGGAGAGTCATGCGAGAAGCGGCTTAGTGAAGTTTCCAGACGAACCAGTCCATCTTCGTGGAGACGCGGACGAAGACCTTGCGGATGATGTGAATGATCTTCCCATGCTCGGTGTAAATGGCCCCGGCACCGACCGCACCCGCGGCAAGGAAAAGTTCCTTGTCCCTCGGCTCGACGAGCAGGCGGACGGCAATGCGCTTGTCCAGCATGGAGCCCGGTGCCGAGGTATGCAGAGTGCCGCCCATGGGCATCTGGCCCTGCGCCGTGGACCACAGGATGGAGTCCACCTTGCACTTCACGATCCGGTCCGGATAGGTTTTGAGAAAGATCTCCGCCTCGTTGCCCGGTTCGACGTAGCGCAGCTCGTTTTGCTCGAAATAGGCGAGCACCCACGGATCGTCCTCCTGGATGAAACTCATCACTGGCATCGTGGCGAACTGGGTCGCGCGCACGCCGGGCTGGAGGGCGAGATTCGTCACGCGTCCGTTGGCGGGCGCGAGATGGATGCAGCCCTCGAGATCGTATTTCGCCGCGGCGACGTCCGCCTCCGCCTTGGCGATCGCGGCCTTGGCCTGGGCAACTTCATCGAGTTCGCCGGCTGCATTACGCGCGCTGAGCTTCTGTTTCACTTCCGATTCGGTGGCATCGGCGGCGAGGAGTTCGCTCTCGAGGTTGCCGAGGTCGGATTCCGCCTGTTCGAGGTCAGCCCGTTTGCCGGCGCCGCTCGAAGCAAGTTCGGTGAACTGCACGACGCGTTTCTTCGCGAGATCGATGCGCGGAGTTAGCGCCGCCTTTTTGGCGGTGGCGTTGGAAAGCTGATCCTTCAACCGGCGCTCGGTGGCTTCGGCCGTCACGAGCTTGGCGTGATTCTGCTCCAGCGCCGCCTGGGCGGCTTTGACGGTGGCTTCGAAAGGCACCGGGTCCATTTTGAAAAGCACATCGCCTTTCTTGATCGGGCGATTTGGCTCGATCGGCACCTCGGTCACCGTGCCGGTGACGCGCGGCACGACCGGCACGACGTAATTCATCGAGCGGACATCGTGCGATGATGGCGCGACGATGTTCATAAAGAGAATGAGAATCGTCAGGGCGATGATGGGGATGGTGACGACGATGACCTGGCTGGTGATGTTCCAAGGCAGCCACTTCTTCTTGAAGAAGATGAACCAGACGATCGCCGAATAGATGAGGAGAAGGATGATTTCCATTACGCCTGCCCTCCTTTTTCTTCGGTGGAGGTTTCAGCCGGTTTGGCATCGTGCCCGATCGATTCATCGATATCGGCGCCATAGGCCATCTTGTGCAGGACCGGCTTGGTGTAGGCCCAGAGCCAGGCGATCGGCCAGAGCAGTCCGCCAAAGACCAGCGACAGCAGGCACAGGCATTGGATCGCGTGGGTCTGCGGGTGCTTTTTCTTCTCGGCGATTTTTTCGGGCAGGATGTGGACGAGCCAGAACACGACGATGCCGATGATCGGCGCGATGATGATAGCCACCCAGGAGATGGCGTTGGCGAGTGAGTCGAGCGCGTCGCCGTGGAGGAACGAGGCATGAGCGCGCGACGGTGCGGCGAGCAGCAGCGCGAGCAGCCCGGGGGCGATGGCGCGGTGAAGTCGAAGGATGGGTGGTCGTGGTGGTTTCATGGCGAGGGTTCGGAAGTGGGGTGGGACAGCGCGCCTTCGAGCAGGCCGCGCAAAAGGGTTTCGTTCTCCGCCGTCATCGTCGATTGCAGGACGCGGCATTTCCCGGCGAAGGGGGTGAGCCTCGCGAGCAATTCTTCCGGCTTCGTCTTGCGCACGACGACGAAGAGCGCCGACGTGCCCGGGGCAAGGGTTTCGCCAAGGGCCTTCATAAAGGCGTCATCGATTCCCACGTCGCCCAGCACCCCGCTGGCCGCGCCGGCCACGGTGCCGGCGACCGCTCCGAACAGAGGATTGAGGATCAGCATGCCCATCATGAGCCCGCCGAAAGCGCCCAGCGCCGCGCGCCCGCTGATCAAGGGAATGGACTGATGCAGCCGCACCTTGCCCTTCGAATTCCGTGTGGCGACCACCGCGTCGCCGACTTCGAGCACGCCGTCTTCCTCCAACTCGCAGAGCAGCTCACGCAGAGAAAAAGCGAGATGCTCCTCGGCGAAGGCGATCACCACGAGGCGGTCGGGTTCTCGGTGTGGGGGGAGTTGGGTGGCGTAGCGGTGGGGCATCTTTGGCTAGGCCACGTTTTTGGTGACGGCCCAGGCGATGGCGTCGAGCAGAGCCTGGTCATCCACGGGTTTGCGGAAGTAAGCCGCCGCCCCGAAGCGCTGAGCGAGTTCGCGAGTCTCGGGCGTGTCGTGCGCCGTGACGAAGATCACCGGCACATGATGCCCCGCTCGGCCGAGCAGCGCGGGCAACTCCAGCCCGCTCCTGCCGGGAAATTGCACGTCCGAGACGACGCAGGCATTTTCATCCACGATGTCCGAACGCATGAAGTCCTCGACCGATGCAAAGGTTCGCGCCCGCATTTTTGCGGAGCGAATCAACCGCGCCAGAGCCGTGCAGATCGACGGTTCGTCGTCCACAATATAGACTTGGACAGGTGTGCGGGACATGGGCGTGGTGCGTGCACTCTTCCCCAGGGACTCACCCCCGCCTATCGGACCTTGGTCCTACGTTGGTGAACGAAGTTGCTTCCCCCTCGTGGCTTCCCCGATCAGCGCGCAGCCTTGGCAGCGAGAGCTGCCTCTGTGGTGTGAAGCGTCGAAAGTTCGCTGAGAAGCGTATTGTAGCGCTCGAAGAGAGTCGTGAAATCGCGGCGCAGGTCAGCGGCCGCGGTCTGCAGCGCCCAGTCGAGGTCCATCGCTTCCTTGAGCGCGACGGTGTGAGTCAACGTGCCGTCAGGTCTGAGGGTGTCGAGCCGCTGCCGGCGGCGCTCGGCGATGAGGGCGTCGTTTTTCGCGAGTTCCTCGGTGAGCGTCTTTCGAGCCAGCGGATCGGCCGTCGCGGCGAGCTGGGTTTTGATGGAGCGGCTCTGGCGATCAAGACGGGCAATGCTCGCGTCGATCTGCTTCAAGATGGTGTCGCGTTGCGCGTTGGATTTGGAAGTCATGCGCCGATTCTGGTCATACTCCTCATTGCGCTCGTATTCGGTGCCCCACCAGCCTCCGCCGGTCGTGCGGTAACGCTCGTGCTCCTCGTGGGTCGGCATGGACTTGTTCAGGTCGAGGATTTGCCGGGTGCGTTTTTCGATCTTCGCATCGAAGGCGGCGATGATTTTGCCCTTTTCGTCGGCGGTGAGATTCAGGCGGGGCTGGCGCAGCTCTTCCCGCAGGGCGGCACGTTTCTGGTCATAGTAGGAGATTGTCTTGCCGAGGCGCTTGCCGGTTTCCTCCTTCATTCGCGCTACCTTGGTGCGCGAGTCCTTTGAGTCGCTGATGCTCGTGAGGGTGGTGATGATCGTGTCGAGCCGGGACTCAATGCGCGCGTCGATCTGCCTGACCTCGTCGCGGAGCAGATCCACGCGCTGCTGGCGAATAGCGACCCACGATTTCAGTTGCTCCGCGGTGGGGGCGGTCGTCTGGGCGAAGACGGCGGGGGTGGCAGCAAGAAGGCTGAGGAGGACGTGGCTTTTCATGGAGAAGGAAGGGGAGATTAGGCGATAGGAGGGTGGTGAAAATATGAGACCTTCGTCCTACGTGGCCGGCGTCACCGGGGCCACGCCGCCAATCTGAGCGAGGCGCACGAGATCGGCCACGGAGGCGACGTCCAATTTTTCCATGACGCGTCCGCGGTGAATCTTGACGGTCTTTTCCGCGGTGCCGAGGCCATCGGCGATTTGCTTGTTGAGAAGGCCGGCAATGACGCGCTGCATGACTTCGAACTCTCGCGGGGTCAGGGTATCGAGCCGGGCGCGAACCGTGTTCCGTTCGTTCAGCGTTTTGCGCACCTCGACGGAGCGGCCGAGCGCGCGCCCGACGGCCGCGAGCAGTTCTTCCTCGTCAACTGGCTTGGTAAGAAAATCGACGGCGCCGGCTTTCATCGCACCCGCACACATGGAGATGTCGCCATGGCCGGTGAGAAAGATGATTTGTTCCTGTCGCCGGGTGAGGGTCTGCTGGAGTTCGAGTCCGTCGATGCCGGGCATGCGCACATCGAGCACGAGGCAGGAAGGGCCATCGTGCGGATCGCGATCGAGGAAGACACGCGCCGATGCAAACGTCTGCGCCGCAAGTGCCACCGAGCGAAACAGCCGTTCGAGGCTGCGGCGAATCGCGCTGTCGTCGTCCACGATGCACACGAGCGCATTCTCGGATACGTTCAGCAGGGCGGGATGCTGGGACCTGGCAGGCACGCAGTGATGATGAGACTTCGGCACGGCGAGGGTCAAGCCGGGATCGGACTTTGGTCCTATGGACGCTCGGGCGCATCGGCAGAAAAATTGTCGGCGATTTACACCACTGCGCATGAAAACCATTGTCTCCATCTCCTCCCTCGCCGTCGCGCTCGTGAGCGCCGGTTTCGCCCAGGCACCCGCTGACTCGCCCGAGAAGGCGGCCGTCGCGGCAAACGATCGAGCCTACGAAGCGGCCTACGCCAAGGCCGATGTCAAGGCGCTCGCCGGCTTTTTTGCCGACGATGCGGAATACACCGCGGACGACGGGCGCACCTTTCGGGGACGCGCTGAAATCGAGGACGCGATCCGCGCCGGCCTGCTGGCTAACAAAGGATCGAAGCTCGCGATCGCGCTCGATTCGGTGAAGGTGCTCGCACCGGAAGTCGTCCTGGAAAAAGGCTCGACGACGGTGACCGCGAAGGGAGGCGAAACGAGTGGCGGGCTCTTCACCGCCATCCATGTGAAAAAGGACGGCAAGTGGAAGATCGGCCAGCTCATCGAGACGCCTCTGCCGGTCGAAACCGCGCACGATCGGCTGGGCGAACTCGAGTGGCTGGTCGGCGAATGGGAAGACGCCGACAAGACCAACGACCTGAGCGTGCGCAGTCAGTATGTGTGGGCGCGCGGTGGCAATTTCCTGACCCGCAACGTGAACGTAAAACGCGCGGGCGAAACGACGCTGGAAGGCTGGCAGATCATCGGCTGGGACCCGCTCGAAGAGCGCATCCGCTCGTGGACGTTCGACAGCGAGGGCGGTTTTTCCGAAGGCACGTGGACGCGCAACGGTGAGCGCTGGCTGCTGCGTGAGACAGGTGTCGCCGCCGACGGCAGTCGCACGAGTGCGGACAATACTTTCACCAAGGTGAGCGCGGACCGTTTCACCTGGGAATCGAGCAACCGGACGCTCGATGGCGACCCGCAGCCGAACATCGCGCGCATCGAGATCAACCGCGTGAAAGGAAACTAACGCCATGCGCTCGCGATTGCCTTCCATTTTTGCCGCAGCGCTCGCGTTTGCGGTGTTTCACGAA
>JBGAGV010000015.1:0-196604 GCA_044226525.1 Chthoniobacteraceae bacterium
TCGAAAACTTCTTTCAGCGCGCCAAAGCCATGCGCCGCTTCGCCACTCGCTACGAAAAAACCTCCACCTGTTTTTTCGCCGTCGCTTGCCTGACCGCAGTCCTCGACTGGCTCAAACCATTTTGAAGACACGCCCTAAGGCGAGGGTCGTGATCTGCGCGAAGCGCAGGGTGGTGAAAGCCAGCGCATCGGGGGGGATCCCGCCAGCGTCGGCGATGGGTTTGTTGTCTTCATTAGGGGTGAGTGGTGGATGGTAGATCGATGGGCGGACTTACTCTCCGCTGCTCGCCTTGAACCGGGCGGCTTTGAGCGCATCGAGGGTTTGTTCCATGATCGTCGTCGGGACGAAGCTGGGTGGGAACGCGCGCGGTGGGAACTCCTTGAAGGTCTCCGCGAACTTGACGACTTCATCCATGGCTCCGTAGATCTGTCCGACGTGGTTGAGCTGCCAGTCCCAGAAAGTGTTGGACGTGAAGTCCGCCCGCTCGAAGGGATCCTGGAAGAGGTTGAAGATCTTCTGGAGGCGCAGCTTGGTGAAGGGCTCGGCCCAGACGCCCAGGGTGCCGGCGAGGCGCTGCTCGGCATAGACATACTTGTAGTCGCCCATGCGCAAACCGACGAGCAGGCCATCGTCGTCGGAGTAGAAGAATTTGTCGCGGGCGCTTTTCTCCTTCGGGTCAGTCCCGACGGCCTTGAGAAAGGCCGACTGGTCATAGCCATCGAGGTGGACCTTATAGTTGATGCCGTTAGCGGTGTAGCCCTTGAGCAGCTTGTTCGTGAGATCCGGTTCGCCGGCGACGGAGCAGAGCGTGGGAATCCAGTCGTTGTGGCTCATGAGCTCGTTGGTGACGGTGCCGGGCTTGATGTTACCCGGCCAGCGCACGATGCAAGGAGCGCGGAAGGCGCCTTCCCAGTTCGTGTTTTTCTCGGAGCGGAAGTGGGTCATCGCGCTGTCGGGCCAGGAGTTCATGTGCGGGCCATTGTCGCTGGAATAGACGACGATGGTGTTATCGGCGATGCCGAGGTCATCGAGCGCCTTGAGGATGGAGCCGATGGTGTCGTCGTGCTCGATCATGCCATCGATGTATTCGCTATCGCCGTGGGTGTAACGACCGCGATGCTCGGCGCGGACGTGCGTGCGCAGGTGCATGCGGGTCGCATTGAACCAGCAGAAGAACGGTTTATCCGCGGCCTTCTGGCGCTTGATGAAATCGATGGCGGCGGCGGAAGTCTCGTCATCGACGGTCTCCATGCGCTTCTTAGTTAGTGCGCCAGTGTCCACGATGGTCTGCTTGCCGACTTTGCCGAAGCGCGGATCGACCGTGGGGTCGTCCACATCGGTCGCCTTGCACTTGAGCACACCGCGGGGGCCGAATTTCTTCAAGTATTCGGGGTCCTTCGGGTAGTCGGGCAGTTCGGGCTCTTCCTCGGCGTTGAGGTGATAGAGGTTGCCAAAGAATTCGTCGAAGCCGTTGACGGTGGGGAGGCTCGGATTGCGGTCGCCGACGTGGTTCTTGCCGAACTGGCCGGTGGCATAACCGAGGTTCTTGAGCAGCCCGCCGATGGAGGGATCGAGCTGGCTCATGCCCATCGGCGCGCCGGGATAGCCGACCTTGGTCAGCCCCGTGCGAATGCCGTGCTGGCCGGTGAGGAAGGCCGCGCGGCCCGCCGTGCAACTCTGCTCTGCATAATAGTGGAGGAAGCGAACGCCTTCCCTGGCCAGTCGGTCGATGTTAGGCGTGGTGTAGCCCATCAACCCATCGCTGTAGGCGCTGATGTTGGTGACGCCGATGTCGTCGCCCCACATGACGAGGATGTTAGGTTTTTTATCCGCCCCGTGCGAAGTCGAGGAGATGCTAATGCGGCCATCGCCACGAGGGCGACGATCGTGAACCGCGCAAGGCGCAGGGCGGCATGGAGCCAGCGCATCGGGGACAAGCCCGCCTGCACTGACGAGGGTGTGGTTTTCTGCATAAGGGGGATGGCCGTGCCCTGCTCACCACCGTTCCCTGCCGTGGATAATTTCCTCGAACGGAGTCCTGGGAGGACTTCGTAGCGCGACCCCTCAATGGCTCGGCGCTATTCATGGCGAGATATTCGAAGTTTCTCATTTCGTAACTAACTACGTCGAGGAAAATCTCGGTCAGGACTTATCCCTTATTTTCAGTAGTGACTTATCCCCCCTTCTCTCGTCCCACTTTCCGCCACCGCGGTCCCCAGTTCGCGCCGCCCCGAAGCGGACCCGCAAAAGCGAGGGTCTCGTGCATCCCGGAAAATGGGCTGGGCGTTTTTTGGGGGGGAAATGCCGGACGAGCAACTCTTTTGAGCAAAGACTTCCCATCGGCGCATCCTTCGCCATAGTGGCCGACTATGCCTTTTCGCGCGCTTGGTCTTGGGGATCGTATTTTTAAAGCTATTCAGGAAGCCGGTTACACCGAGCCGACGCCCATTCAGGCTTCGGCCATCCCGGAGATCATGGCGGGGCATGATTTGATCGGCATCGCGCAGACGGGCACGGGCAAGACGGCGGCCTTCACGCTGCCGATTCTGGCGAAGCTCGCCGAGACGAAGGGCGACGGCACCACGCAGCGCACTCGCGTGCTGATCCTCGCGCCGACGCGGGAACTGGTCGTGCAGATCGAGGAAAACGTGCGCGCTTATGCGAAGCATGTGCCCGTGAGCGTCGCGCTGGTTTATGGTGGGGTGAGCGAACGACCGCAGATGGATGCGCTCCGGCGTGGGGCGGATATCGTGATCGCGACGCCGGGCCGCTTGCTCGACCTGATGCAGCGGCACGCCGATTTCAAGGGGCTCACTCATCTGGTGCTCGATGAAGCGGACCGCATGCTCGACATGGGCTTCATTCCGCAGATCCGGCGGATCGTGAAAGCGCTGCCGCAGAAACGGCAGACGTTGCTTTTCTCGGCGACGCTTTCGAAAGAGATCGAGTCACTCACGCACGATTTCCAGCGCTCGCCGCAGACGGTGCAAATCGGGCGCCGGTCGAATCCGGCCGAAACGGTGACGCAGTTCGTTTATGAAGTGCCGCCGCATCTGAAGCCGGGACTGCTGGCGCATCTCCTCCGCGATCCGGGGATGAACATGGTGCTCGTTTTCACCCGCACCAAACACGGCGCCGATCGCGTGGCACGAAAGCTGGAACAGCAAGGCATTCGCTGCGCGACCTTGCACGCGAATCGCTCGCAAAATCAGCGCCTGCGCGCGTTGCAGGATTTCAAATCGGGCGCGGTGCGAGTGCTCGTGGCAACGGACATCGCGGCGCGTGGCATCGACGTGGACGGCATCTCGCACGTCGTGAACTACGACTTCCCTATGCACGCCGAAGACTACGTGCATCGAATCGGTCGCACGGGACGTGCGCAGGCGATTGGCGATGCGATTAGCTTCGTCACGCCGGAAGATCACGGGCCGCTCAAGACACTGGAGCGATTCATCGGCCGCGGGATCGTGCGGAAACGGGCGGAGGGGTTCAACTACCAGATGGCGGCTCCGCCGCGCGACGAACAGCCGCGTGGTCCCCGGGGACCACGTTCGCAGCGTCCCTCCGGCGGCGGACGCCCGCAATCGCGCGGTGGTTTTCAGCGGCGCGGTGGCCAGCGTGGTGGCCAATCGGAACGAGGCCCACAGGATCGTCGCGGCGGCGGACGACGGTTTCGTTGAGCCCGTTCTACGCGCGGATCGCCCAGCGGAGCTTGGCGGAACTGGAGCGCGGGTTGGCGTGGCGCTCTTCGGGTGTGGCGCGAGTAACTTCGCGGGCGATGGAACTGAACAGGCCGCCGCGGTGGGCGGCAGCGAAGGCTTTTTTCACGCGGCGGTCTTCGCCGGAGTGAAAGGTGAGCACAGCCACGCGACCGCCGGGAGCAAGGCAGGCAGGGAGATGCCGGAGCAGCGTGTCGAGGGCACCGAACTCGTCGTTCACAGCGATGCGCAACGTCTGAAAGACGCGGCGCACACTGAGTTCGCGTTCTTCAGCATCCACGTAAGCAAGCACGGTGCGGATGGCGTGGGCTAGTTCCAGCGTGTTCGTAAAAGAGCGGCCGGCGAGGAGCGGAGCGAGTTCGGTGGAGTGAGGTTCGTCCGCGTTTTCGACGAGGAGCGAGGCCAGTTCATCGGCCCCCATTTTGGCGAGGAGCACCGACGCAGGCTGGCCGCGCTGCGGGTTCATGCGCAGGTCCAGCGGACCGGCGGCTTTGATGCTGAAACCGCGCGAGGGATCGTCGAACTGCATTGAAGAGACGCCGAGATCGGCAAGGACAATGTTCGCGCAGGCGATCCCCTGCTCCGCCAGGACTTTGGGAAGACCCGCGAAGTTGCAGCGATGCGCGGTGAAGACTTCGGGACCGAAACCGAGCGCACGCAGGCGCGCTTCGGTGCGCGGAAGTTCGATGGGATCGGCATCAAGGCCGATGAGGCACCCACCCGGCAGCAGATGCGGCAGGATGCGCTCGGTATGGCCGCCGAAACCGAGAGTGCAATCGACCGCGATATCCCCCGGCTGCGGTGCGAGCGCGGCGAGGATTTCCTCAACCATGATCGGGCGATGCGTGCCAGCGAGCGTCTTGCCGGAGGTCACCACTTTGGCAGCGACCTCTGGAAAACGCTCGGGATCGCGTTCCTTGTATTTGTCCTCGAAACGGCGCGGGTATTTCCCCGCGTAGCGCACGCGTCGGCGGTGGGGAACCGCCTCGTCGTTCATGCGCCGCGACCGCAGCAGTTCTTGAACTTCTTCCCGCTGCCACAAGGGCAGGCGTCGTTGCGACTCACCTTCGGCATTTCGCGACGACGCGGGGCGAGTTGGACAGTGGGCTCGGGTTCGGAATTCTCGATCTCGGCGGCCCGGGCGCTGGCAGCGCTGCTCTGCGGGGGGGCCTGCTGCGTGGCACCGGAGTGATCGCCATCGCTCTGCGGCGCGTAAAGATGCACCGGGAGCTGCTGGAGGAATTGCTCGAACGCGAGCAGATTCGATGTGCTGCGGAACATGTTGTGCAGCACCTCGCCTTTGATGTTCGTCATCAGCTCGGTGAACATCTCGTAGGCCTCGTTCTTGTATTCCACGAGCGGATCTTTCTGCCCGTAAGCGCGCAGATAGACGGCTTCGCGAAGCGCATCCATGGCGTAGAGATGCTCCTGCCAGAGGCGGTCGATCGCGTTGAGCAGGATGTGCCGTTCGAGGTAGCGAACCGATTCCGGTTCCTCGTGTTTGCACTTTAGCTCGTAGCTCTGCTTCACCTTATCCTTGAGGAAGTCGATCGCCTCCTCGGTGCTCTTCGTCTTGAAACCACTCGTCTCCATGGTGAGGCCGAGTGGGAAAGTGTTGTTGCACCAGTTGAGCAGGCCTTGCGGGTTCGGCTCGTCGAGTTCGAGGAAACTGCGGACCTTGTCCGGGATGGCCTCGTCGATGACGTCATAGACAAGCGTGCGCGGATCCTCCGAAATGATGGCTTCGCTGCGCCAGCCGTAGATGACTTCGCGCTGCTTGTTCATGACGTCGTCGAAATCGAGCGAGCGTTTGCGTTGAAGGTAGTTCCGCTGCTCGACGCGTTTCTGCGCGGTCTCGACGGAGCGATTGAGCCAGGGGTGCTCGAGGGCTTCGCCTTCCTGCATGCCGAAACGTTCCATCATCGAAGTCATGCGATCGGCCGCGCCGAAGTTGCGCATGAGATCGTCTTCGAAACTCACGTAGAAGCGCGAGAGTCCGGGATCGCCCTGGCGCGCGCAACGACCGCGGAGCTGGCGATCGATGCGGCGAGCTTCGTGGCGCTCAGTGGCGATGACGTAGAGCCCGCCCGTATCGGGCACGCCCGGGCCGAGTTTGATGTCGGTGCCGCGGCCTGCCATGTTCGTGGAAATCGTCACGCTGCCCGGTTGTCCGGCGCGGGCGACGATCTCCGCTTCCTGCATGTGGTATTTTGCATTGAGCACGGCGTGCGGGATTTTTTCGCGCTTGAGCATGCGGCTGACCACTTCACTGGCCTCGACGCTGACGGTGCCGACGAGCACCGGCTGCTGCCGCTGGTGAGCCTCAACGATCTCTTTGATGACCGCGTTGTATTTCTCGCGGCGGGTTTTGAAGACGAGATCGTTCAGGTCTTTGCGAACACACGGTTTGTTCGTCGGAATGACCGCGACCTGGAGTTTGTAAACATCCCAGAATTCATTCACCTCGGTTTCGGCGGTGCCCGTCATGCCCGCGAGCTTTTCGTAGAGGCGGAAGTAATTCTGAATGGTGATCGTCGCAAGGGTCTGCGTCTCGCGATCGATGGTAACACCTTCCTTGGCCTCAACCGCTCCATGCAGACCGTCGCTCCAGCGGCGACCGGTCATCTTACGACCGGTGAATTCATCGACGATGACGACCTTGCCTTCCTCGACGACGTAATGGACATCCTTTTCGTAGAGGCAGTAAGCACGAAGAAGCTGGGAGATATTGTGGATGCGCTCGCCTTGGTGATCGGCGTGCGCCTGCGCGGCGACCTTGGCCTTGGTCTTCTCTTCGTCGCTCTTATCGCTGTTATCGATCTCGGCAAACTGCGAGATGAGATCCGGCAGCACGAAGGCATCCGGATCGTCGGGGTTCATGAAGTTGCGACCCTGCTCGGTGAGGTCGGCTTCGTGCTGGCGCTCGTCGAGCGTGAAAAAGAGCTCTTCCTGCAGCCGGAACTTCTCCTCCTTCATGTGGTCGGCGAAGAACTGGAGTTCCGCCTTCTCGACGACCTTGCGCTTCTCGGGCTCTTCCATCGCCCGGAGCAGGCCTTTGTTGCGCGGCTGTGCCCACTTCACCTTCACAAGATTCTTGGCGAACGTCCCCTCGTCCTCTTTTTCCCACGCGGCCTCGGCTTCGGAGACGAGGCGATTGCAGAGCATGGTCTGCTTTTTGACGAGTTGATCAACCAACGGACGATACGTGTCGAACTGGTGCGTCGAGACCGTCGCCGGGCCGCTGATGATGAGCGGGGTGCGAGCCTCGTCGATGAGGATCGAGTCCACTTCGTCCACGATGGCGTAAACGTGGCCGCGCTGAACCTGCTGGTCGGCGCTGGTGGCCATGCCGTTGTCGCGGAGGTAATCGAACCCGAACTCCGAGTTCATCCCGTAGGTGATGTCGCACGCATACTGTGCGCGGCGGAACGACGGCTCCTGATCGTGCTGAATGATGCCGGTGGTGAGCCCGAGGAAACCGTAGAGCTGGCCCATCGTCTCGCCGTCGCGGCGGGCGAGGTAATCGTTCGTGGTGACGAGGTGCGCCCCGCGACCGGTGAGCGCATTCAGGTAAAGCGGCAGCGTAGCGACGAGGGTTTTGCCTTCACCGGTGGCCATTTCGGAGATCATGCCGCGGTGCAGGCAGATGCCGCCGATAAGCTGCACATCGAAGTGCACCATGGCCCAGTTATAGGGCTGATCGCAGACCTGGTAGGTGGCCTTGCGATCTGTCAGCCGGCGGGCAGCGTTTTTGACGACGGCAAAGGCTTCCGGGAGGATGCGATCGAGCATTTGCTGCTGCTCGCTCGGGTCGAGCTGCGCGAGCTCTTCCTTCCATTTGAAGGTCTTGGCGCGCAGTTCTTCATCGCTGAGCGATTGGAACTGCTGTTCGAATTGATTGATTTGCGCGACGAGGGGTCGCAGGCTCTTCACGAGCCGTTGGTTCTTGGAACCGAGAATTTTTTTGATGATCCAGCCGATCATGGCGTGAGGAAAAGATAGGAATGATAAAGGGACGATGAACGGCGCGGAAAAAGTCGGAGAAGGCGCCGCGACACCTCCAAATTCATCGGTCCGCGCCGGGCCGATAAGGGTGGAAGCTTGGCGGTTCGCCTAGGCGACTCGAGGGCGATGACGCTGCACGTCCGTGTGCAGGATGCTCGAGGTGATCGGCTCGCTCCACGAGCCGACGGTCCACAAATCAGAATCTTCCAGTCGAGGAAGTGGGACGATCGGCTGCTTTCCAGCCTCCGAGCGGGCGGGTTGCTGCACCTTCGCCACGACCACTTCGAATCGCTGCTCGGTCACGCTATTGACCGGCAGCAGGGCTCCATTGATCAACACAGTCGCCGCCGGTGCGGCCGCGGTGAGCAGCCACAGCACAAAGACGATTTGAGCTGGTGAGATGAATTGCATGGATCCAGTAGGAGAGCGCCCCTACTCCCGCTTGCCCTCCGGCGCAAGCGGGAAGGCTTGTCCGTTGGTGTCGCAGGCAGCCGTTCCCCGCCTTTCCGCAACCTAATAGCTGGACATCAGCGCCGACCTACTTGGAGCCCGGTTTGACCGCTGGCGTGCCGGCCAGATCCGGCGGCAGTTTGTCGGCCTCAAAGGTTTCCACGTTGAGCGCGATCAGCGACACGAAGGGGCAACCGAAATCGGGGCGATTTCCGCCGCTGCGATCCACCAGACACGCGACGGCCGCCACCACGCCACCGTGCGCTCTTACGATATCAATCGTCTCCTGCACCCGCCCACCCCGCGTGACGACGTCCTCGGCAACGATGAAGGTATCGCCGGGATTGATTTCAAATCCGCGCCGCAGCACGAGCTTTCCTTCCTCCTTTTCCACAAAGATATGCGGCTTGCCGAGCGAACGCGCTACTTCATGCCCGACGATGATCCCGCCCAGTGCAGGCGAAATCACTCGCGCCGCTTCAACGCTGCGCAGTTTCTCCGCCAGCTCCAAGCACACTTTCGCCGCGACGGGGGTGTGCTGCATGAGCAGCGCGCATTGGAAGAACTGGCGCGAATGCAACCCGCTGCGCAGCAGGAAATGCCCGTCGAGCAACGCGCGAGTGGAGCGGAAAAGGCCGAGGATTTCGTCGGAAGTCATTTCGTGGATGGAGCGCAGTAAGTCAGTGAACCGGCGCTTCGTCCAGAAACGCCCGCTCGAAATTCCCGACTTCGCCCCCTGCTTTCTGATTCGTTGGCCTTACGCCTTGTGTGCGATGACTTCGATCTCGACGCGCGAGCCCTTCGGCAGCGCCGCCACCTGGATCGTCGATCGGGCCGGATACGGCGCGGCAAAGTATTGCGAATAGACCGCATTCATCGCCGCAAACTCGGCGAGATCGACCATGAACACGGTGCTTTTCACCACGTCGGTAAAGGTCATCCCATTCGCCGCCAGCACTGCCTTCACATTTTCCAGCACGCGCGTCGCCTGCGCCGTGATATCGCCCTTGATCAGTTCGCCCGTGGCTGGGTCGAGTGGAATCTGCCCAGCGCAGAACAGGAACCCCGGCAGCGCAACCGCCTGGGAATAAGGACCGACCGCAGTCGGAGCGTCTTTGGTAGCAATGACAGTTTTCATAAAGAGAAAGGGCGCGGAGCAAAGCACCCTTCGCGCTCGTGTCGAGCGGGAAGCGAGTAAGTAATGCGAACGACGAAGCCGCGTCGCCGTCGCCAGCGCTGGCTTACGCTATTCTTCTCATCGCCAGAGCGGTATGCGACGAACAACGCGCCAGCGAACCCCATGCGGTTACTTCTTCGTCGGCACGGCCACGAGCTGCACATCGGCGATCTCGCAGTAGCCGAGGTATTGCTCGAGTTCGAATTTGAACTCGAGGATGGCGAGGGTGGTCGTGTCGAGGGCTTTGATGCTGCGGTCCTTGAAGCGGGCGACGAAGGTTTTCTCGACCGTCTTCCACTGCGAGCTGCTGGCGAATTTCTCGCTCTCGTAGATTTCCTCGTGGGCCTCGTCTTTGACGGCTTTCGATCCGCGCTTGGCGGCGACGAATTTGGTGGGCGTGTTTTCGTTGGCGCCGAGGAACGCGACCGTGGCCTGGCCCTCGCGAATGCCGACGCCTTTGACGTTGAACTTCAGCGTGTAGGTGGCGCCGACCTTGAGCGGGGTGAGGTCCTGGCGAATGACGAAGGAATTGGTGACGCGCTCGGCGGCGGCCCAGTCGGCTTTCATGGGATACCATTCGTCCCACCAGTAGCGGAAGAATTCTTTGGTATCGCCGCCCATGTCGCCATCGACGACGAGCGGGACCATCTTGATGATCTTGTTTGGCGACGGGTAGAAGCCAGATTTGAGGACGTTTCCACCGCCGGGTCCCTTGGCATCCTGAACCGAGGTGTAGGCGTAGAGATTGCCACGGGTGCTGCCGTTATCGATGGTGAAGTTGGCGGGCGGGCGGGTGTCGGCGCCCCAGAGGTTGACGCCTTTGATGTCGTTGGCGGGGCCGAATTTGGGCTCGGTCTTGGTGCCGGTGTTCAGGGCGATAGCGATGTGGCCATTGGCCTTGCCGATGAGGAGGTCGAAGAGGCCATCGCCATTGTAATCGCAAGCGTGCGGGGCGACGCCGGTGCCGAGGTTCTTGGCGTTGCCAAAGGTGATCATTTCCTTCAGCGGCAATTCGACGCCAGGCTTCCAGTTGCCGGGGTTGAGGTAGGCGCCGACGGTGCCGAGACGATCGCCAATGAGCACGTCGGGCAGGCCGTCGCCATTGTAGTCGGCCACGGTGGGAACGAGCTGTTCGCGACCGTCGCCGTAGCAGAGGTAGCTGCGATCCGCGTCGGAGAATTTGGGCTCCTGGCCGTTGGCCTGATTGAGCACGACATAGACGGCGTTCGCAGAGTAGGAACCTTCGCCGATGAGGAGGTCAGGCTTGCCGTCCTTGTTCCAGTCGTAGATGCACGGAGCGAAGAGATTGCCCCATTGCTTGGTGCCGATCGGGATACGGACGCGGTTATAATTGGGCGGCTGTGAATAAACGGGAGCGGTGGTGTTGCCCGTATTGTCGATCATGCAGACGTCCCCGGTGTAATTGCCGAAGAAGAGATCGGGCAGACCGCGTTTGCCCCAGTCGTAGAGCGCCATCTTCGGGGCGCTATGAGGCCAGGTCCAATAACCGCCACGATTCGTCCAGCGATCGTCCTTGGCGACCTGCGTGGGGAAGATGGGGAGCACCTCGGCAACGGTGAACTTGGGCTCGGTGGGCGTCCCGCTGTTGAAATAGACGCGCATGATGCCCGAAGGGTCGCAGCTCACGATATCCGGCAGCTTGTCGCCGTTCATGTCGTTGAAGCTGACGGTGACCGGCATGTTGAGAGTCCCGATCTTGCCGCTTTCCGTGACGGCGTAAGCGCCCACGGGGTTGCCGCAGAGAGCATTCTGGCTGTCCACGCCGTCCCAGAGGTTTTCGCGAGCGGCGAACTTGGCGAAGGTGCCATTAAGGACGGCGTTTTGCCCGGCGGGTTCATCGGCGGCGAAGACGGGGACGCTCACCGCAAAAAGCGAGAAGACGAGAGAGGTGCGTTTCATGAGGAGATTGGGGAAAGTGGCAAGTGCAGGTGGGATGTGCATGGCGTGAGCTCGTGCGGGTGTTGCGAAACTGCCGCGGCTCGGTCTACTTCGGAGCCGAGGCGAATCGCACCTTCGCTTCCCAGCGGGTGAGGAGGTGGATGATGATGTTGGTGCCGAACTTGTAGGTGTCCATGAGCGGCTTGGGCTCGATGTTGCGGAAGTAAAGGTTGCGGCGGTGCCACATGGGTTCGTTGATGGCCACAAAGCGGCGCTTCTCGTCGCGCGACAGGTCGAACTGCTCGTTTTCGTCGATGCCGAACTGCCACATGTCGCCGTAGTCGTTGGCGGTGTAGAGCACGGCGATTTCGTCGGCGAAACCCTTCAGCGCATAGATGGGCTCCCTGTAGAAGTTGACACCGGGCACGACGCCTTTGATCTCCTGGTAGTAGGTGTTGGTGTAGATGGGGTGGCTCGCCGGGAGCGCTTCCCATTTCTGCTGCAGTTCAGGCAGAAGACGCAGCATTTCGCGGCGGAAGGCGATGTCGAAGCGGGAGCGCTGGCCGGGCAGCGAGCTATCGCCCCAGATGCAACCGCCGGAGCGGAGGTATTCGCCGAGGTTCTTCACTTCCTGATCGGTCAGGCGGAAATCGCGGTGGCCGGTGAACCAGATGAAGGGCGGCTTTTTCTCGAAGATCTCTTCGCTGGAAAGATCGAGCGGGACCGGCTGAGGGTCGGCGTGGATCTTTTTGTGCGACATGCGCGACATGATGTAGAGCAGGTTGTGCAGGCTGCCGCCGCGGACGGTATCGCCATCGAGCCACACGGTGGCGTCCCAGTCGCCGCCGGCATATTTGGCCAGGTAGGCGGTGAATTCAAAAGCGCGGCTCTTGAGTGGCTGGCTCATCGCAGCGGTGCCGCCCTTGGCCCAGCCGCCCGTGAAGCCGGCGATACGCGACGCCTGTTGTTTGCTGAGGCCGGAGCCGCTGATCTTCGGCATCGAAACCGCCTGAGGCTGCGGTTGGGTCGGTTTGATGCTGAGGCCTGGCGTGGTGACCGTGGGCATGGTGAACGAGGCTGCAGCAGTGGTCGTGCTGCTAATAACATCCATCGGTGCGATGGCGGCGCTACTCGTGGCACTCGGGGTATTCACGGCCACTTCGGTGGGTTCCATTTTGACGTCCGGAGCCGGCGGCGGTGCGGTCGTTTCATCCGAGACGAGCCCACCCGGCGGCGCGGCGAAGTCGGGCACCGACGACATCTGCTTATACATGACGGTGCCGCCAAGGGTGAGAATGAGGATGACATGCAGCAGCGCCGAGAAGGTCATGTAACGGGCGCGATTGGCCCAGTTGGTGATCTTTTCGACGATCGACTGGCGAGGAGTATCGGAAGAAGCGATGGCAGCGTTCATAGGGACGGGGCAGGACCAAAAGGTGGCATGATGCCGAGCAGACGAATATAAGGGCGGCGATCTTAGATGGGAGGAAAAAATTTCCAGCAAGCGGCTTCACCACAGCACACATGGTCGATTCAACACCGCAACGCGGTCGCGAAAATGGCAGCCTGCCGTCTTGCCGGATGGGCTCCGACGTCGCACGTTGCGTGATTGTGTTTTCACCACAATCCATCATTGTTCTCACGCGCGCGCTCATCCGGGATTCCCGGGCGCGGCGGACGGCGATGTTTTATCTGGCGCTGGCAGCAATGTTGATGGTCTTCGCCGGAGCGGTGCTGTTCGATACGGTGTTACGCGCGCATCCATTTGTGTTTCTTGGCTACTGGGGATTGTGCGCGTGGATCACGGTTTCCTCAGCGCTGCTGGCGGTCTTCGATCTGCTCGCGGTCCGGAAAGCCGGTCGCGTAGCGCGGCGACACCTCGAGCAAAACCTCACTTCCCAAAACGATGATCCGAACTCGCGCTGAACTCGAAACCCTCGAACGCGAGCGTCTCGCGCCGTATGCGCAGAAGTCGGGCGATACAGCCGGACGCGTTTATCCGGAGCCGTCGCATCCGCATCGGCTCGATTATGAGCGCGACCGGGCTCGGATCATCCACAGCCAGGCCTTTCGCCGGCTCGAATACAAGACACAGGTTTTCCTGAATGGCCGGGGCGATCATTTCCGCACACGGCTCACCCACACCATGGAAGTGGCCTCGATCAGCCGCACCATTGCGCGCGGGTTGGGCCTGAATGAAGACCTCACCGAGGCCATCGCGCTGGCGCACGATCTCGGGCATCCTCCTTTCGGCCATAGTGGCGAGGAAACGCTCGACCGGCTGATGAAAGGCCACGGCGGGTTCGACCATAATGAGCAGAGTCTCCGCATCGTCGAACAGATCGAACAGAAGTATCCACGCTTTTCCGGGTTGAACCTTACGTGGGAAGTGCGGGAAGGACTGCAAAAACACGCGCGCAGCTTTGCCCGTGGAAAGGACGAAACCTTTTCCAGTCCGTGCCTGGAGGGGCAGATCGCGAATCTCGCGGACGAGATTACCTACTACAGCCACGACCTCGACGACGGGCTCGATTCCGGACTTATCACAATGGGGCAATTTTCCGGGCTTGATGCGTGGTCGGAAAGCGAAGCACAGGTGCGGCAGTATTTCCCGAAGCTCAAAGGTAAGGACCTCGCGAGCTACGTCATTCGTTGCATCATCGACCGGCAGGTGCAGGACGTGGTGACGGCAAGCGCCAATGCCATCGCCAAGGCGGGCGTCGCCAGCGCGGACGAGGTGCGCCGACTGCCGCGTCCGCTCATCCGCTACAGCGATAGTTTGCGGCGGGCGAATGCGAAGCTGCGAAAGTTCCTCTACGCCAACCTCTACTATCACGAAGGCGTCGCGGGGGTAAATCAGCGTGCGTGCGAACTGCTCGCCCGCGTGTTCGAGTCGTATCTAGACGATCCGCGCCAGCTTGGAAAGACGACGGCGAAACGACTCGAACGCGACGGCCTGCACCGCACGGTATGCGATTTCGTAGCGGGCATGACGGATCGCTACCTTATCCAGGAACACGAGCGCCTGTTCGGCGCCGGCCTCTAAATGAAGCGGCTGGTTCTTCTCGTCGGTTTTATGCCCCTCTGCGCCCTCGCGCAATCGGATACCCTGCTCCATGAATGGAGGGGAGGGTTCACCCCCCTCCCCGGCTTACAGATCGAGATGCACAAACTGGAGACGACGCAGGCGGTTTTCCAAGCGGTCACCGGTGCCGATCCGAGTCGCTGGAAAGGGCCGCGGAATTCCGTCGAGATGGTTTCATGGGATGAAGCGATCGCCTTCTGCACCAAAGCAACCGAACTGCTCCGCGGCGCCAAATTGATCGCGCCGGACGAAGCGGTTCGCCTTCCCTCAGAACAGGAATGGGAATCAGCCTGCCGGGCGGGGACCATGACGGCGTTCAGCTTCGGCGATGATGCGAATCTGCTACCCGATTTTGGTTGGTTCAGTGGCAACGCCGCCGGCAACGACCCGCCTACTGGAGCGAAGAAGCCCAACCCATGGGGTCTCTGCGACATGCACGGCTACGTCTGGGAATGGTGTGCTGACGCCGCGACCGAAAATCAACCCATCCGTGGAGGTGCTTGGACTTCCAGTGCTGCGGAATGCCACTCAAATTCGAGAAAAACCTTGCCTCGGAATACGCGGCGACCAGACCTCGGCTTCCGCTGCGTCCTCGCCAAGGCGATAAAATAGTCCGGCAGATCGGACTCGCTGACCGGCCTGATACCCTAGGCGGCTTGAGCCGAAGCAGGCTCGCCATCTTTGAGTTTGCTGGCGAGTTTGACTTGGAAATCCTGCAGTGACTGCACCACTTCAGGCCCGCGCTGGAGCACCGCTTTGGCCAGTTTTTCATAGTGGGCAGGATTACGTTGCGCTAATTCCGACAGCGCCATGATCACCGCGAGGGTGTTGTTGATGTTGTGTTTGATCTCGCGGAAGTAATCGTGGAGCGCCTGCAATTCCTCGCGGTTCAGTGTGGATGGTGCGTCGGGCATGGGATAAGAAATGACGGTAGTTCGGAAAGTTCCTGTGGCGCGGACGTTGGGATTTGCTCTGATTGGCAGTTCCGACAAGTGCAGGAAAGATGCCAGCCGAAGTAATCAAAATCATCGGTGCTCGCACACACAACCTGAAGAACCTCACCCTTGAGATTCCCCGGGAGAAGCTGGTTGTGATCACTGGGCTCAGCGGTTCGGGCAAATCTTCCCTCGCTTTCGACACTCTCTACGCGGAGGGACAGCGTCGATACGTCGAGAGTCTGTCGGCTTACGCTCGGCAGTTCCTTGACCAGATGCAGAAGCCGGACGTGGATTTCATCGAGGGGTTGTCACCGGCGATCGCGATCGAGCAGCGCAGCTCGGGTGGAAATCCACGTTCGACCATCGCGACCACGACCGAACTCTACGATTACCTGCGACTTCTTTACGCCAGCATCGGCCAACCGCACGATCCGGCCACCGGCACGCCGGTCTTTAAGCTCACCGCGCAGGACATCGTTGATCGCATTCTCATGCTGCCAGAGGAAACCCGCGTGGTGCTCCTCGCGCCCATCGTGCAGAGCGAGGTGGGCGAATTCCGCGACGTCATCGAGAAGCTAAAGCGGGAAGGTTTCGTCCGCGCTCGGATCGATGGAGAGATGGTCGAACTCGCAGGGTCACAACCGGTGAAACTCCAACGGGGGGAGGCTCATCGTATCGAGGCTGTCGTGGACCGTCTCATCATCAAAGAAGGTCTGCGCGCTCGCCTCGCGGATTCCGTCGATACCGCTCTGCGCTGGGGTGGCGGCAAGTTGGGGTATCTGAAGCAACTCCCCGACCAGCGGGACCAATGGGAAGAGCGGCGGCTCTCGACAGATTTCTCCAACCCCGAAACCGGCTTTACGCTTCCTCTGCTCACGCCGAAGCACTTCTCCTTCAACTCCCACTTCGGCGCATGTCCCGCCTGCCAGGGCCTCGGCAGCGAAGCCTTCATCGATCCCGACCTTGTCATTTCCGACAAGGAGAAGTCGCTTTCGGAAGGCGCGATCGCTCCTTGGGCCAAGGCGGCCAAGCGGATGCAGCAATATTACAGTGGCGTCATCGACTCGCTCTGCCGGGCTTACAAAACAAACGCGGACAAGCCGTGGGAGCAACTGCCGGAAGCCTTTCGCCATGCGATGCTCTTTGGCACGGGTGAGCACGAGATTGAGATGCACTGGGGTGAGGATTCAAAGCGAAGTGCGATCACCAAACCGTTCGAGGGAGTCATCGCCGCGCTGCAAAATCTCTACGACACCACCGACAGCGAGCTCAGCCGCCAGCGCATTCGGCAATATATGAGCCGGCGCACGTGCACGGTATGCAACGGTGCCCGCCTCAAACCCGAGATCCTCGCCGTCACCGTCGGAGGGATCAGCATCAACGATTTCTGCCGCCTGCCCATTTCGGAAGCGCACGATTTTATCGAGAAACTGCAGCTGACCGAGCAGCAGATCGTCATCACCTCCGAAGTGCGGCGCGAGATCGGTAATCGGCTCAACTTCCTCTGCGAGGTCGGCCTTGGCTACCTCATGCTCAATCGAGAGAGTGGCACGCTGAGTGGCGGCGAAGCCCAGCGCATTCGCCTCGCTACGCAGATCGGCTCAGGCCTCGCCGGCTGTCTCTACGTGCTTGATGAACCGAGCATCGGCTTGCACCAGCGTGATAACGACCGTCTCATCGGCACGCTCCGGCGGCTGCGCGATCTCGGTAATTCCGTCGTTGTCGTCGAGCATGACGAAGACACCATCCGCGCCGCCGATCACATCCTTGATCTTGGCCCCGGCGCCGGCGTCCGAGGTGGACACATCGTAGCTCAGGGCAAACCAGCGGAAATCCACGAGCACGAAGCCTCGCTCACCGGCCAATACCTGAGCGGGCGCGCCAAGATTCCCGTGCCGAAGCAACGCAAGCGTCCCCAATGGATCGCCCCCGAAGCGCGCAAGGAACAGCACAACGACGGCTGGCTCACCCTCGTCGGCGCACAGGAGAACAACCTGCGCAATCTCACCGTCAGCTTTCCACTCGGGTGCTTCACCTGCGTCACCGGTGTCAGCGGCAGCGGCAAATCGACCCTCGTCGATGACATCATGCGCCGCGCGCTCTTCCGTCATTTCTATCGGTCAAAGGATCGCCCCGGTAAATACGAGCGCATCCTTGGCTTGGAGCAGATCGACAAGGTCATCGTCATCGATCAAACTCCGATCGGTCGCACCCCACGCTCGAACCCTGCCACCTTTACCGGCTCCTTCGGCCCCATCAGAGAACTCTACGCCGGCCTCCCCGCCTCCCGCATTCGCGGTTACGATTCCGGACGGTTCAGCTTCAACGTGAAAGGCGGACGCTGCGAATCCTGTGAGGGCGATGGAGTCAAACGCATCGAGATGCATTTCCTCGCCGACGTGTATGTGGAGTGCGAAGTCTGCCGCGGCCGACGCTACAATCGCGAGACCCTCGAAGTCACCTATAAGGGCAAAAACATCGCCGACATCCTCGACATGACGGTCGATGAAGCCGCGCGTTTCTTCCGTAACGTGCCGCAGATTTACGAAAAGCTCGCGGCGCTGCTCGACGTGGGCCTCGGCTACGTGCGCCTCGGCCAGAGTGGCACTACCCTCAGCGGCGGTGAAGCCCAGCGTATCAAGCTCGCCGCCGAACTCTCCAAAAAAGCCACCGGCCGCACCGTCTATATCCTCGACGAACCCACCACCGGCCTGCACTTTGCCGATATTCACACCTTGCTCGAAGTGCTGATGAAACTCCGCGACGCCGGCAACACGCTTATTGTCATCGAACACAACCTCGAAGTTATCAAATGCGCTGATTGGCTCATCGACCTGGGTCCCGAGGGCGGCGCCGCAGGCGGGATGATCGTGGCGAAAGGGACGCCGGAGGATGTAGCCGGAGTCGAGGGAAGCTACACGGGAAGCTATCTGAAGCGGATGCTGGGGGCGTGAGGAAAACCGTGATGGAAACCTCCCATATCCAACCTCCGACACCCAACCAGCAATGGAGCCCATGTGGTCGAGCCAGAGCGATTGGAGGTTGGATATTGAGTGTGGGAGGCTGGATGTTCAGCGCCGCAGGCACCCTCGCCACGGATGATCCCCTCGCCTCCGCCCGCTCCGCCCTTTCCGAAAACCTCCCGCTCATCGCTCTCCACAAACTCCAGAGCGTCCCCGCCAGTCCCGAGGCTTCCCTTCTCCGCGCCGAAGCACAGATCACCGCCAACCAGCCGGACGCTGCTCTCGCCACACTCGCCCCCTTGCTTGGTTCGGGAGACGCTCGCGCCGCCCTGCTGAATGCCCAGGCCCTCGCCCGCAAAGGTCGCTGGGCTGACGCACGCATTGCCTTCGATCGCATCGTCAAGCAGCCCGCCCCACCTCTCGCCGCGCACATCGGCCTCGCCGAATCCTCCCAGGCGTCGGGCGACACCGCTGGCGCTATCGCCGTCCTGGAACCGCTGATGAACCAGCCGGACGTGCCCGTCTCCATCCGGCTCCGCCTCGCCTCGCTACACGTCGAAGCCGGGCAGGGCGCTCGCGCGCGCAAACTCCTCGCGAACCTCAAACCCACCCAGCCTGCCGACAAACTTTGGGTGCGCTATCTTGAAGGCCGGCTCTCCCTGCTCGACGGTCAGCCCGCGGCAGCGCGCAGTGCCTTCACCGAGTTGCTGAACACGCACACCAATCTCTCGGAAAATCTCTTCGTCGCCGCCACCCTCGGCGCAGTCGAGGCACGCATTGCCCTCCAAGGCCCGGAGGCGGCGGACAACGAACTCGAGACGTTCATTTGGAGAAATCCCGACAGCGCCTGGCTCGATCTCGTTTTCAGTCGGCTCGACCAGATCTACGCCGCCGAGCGCAACCCGCAGGAAGCCGAGTTGCAAAAATGGTCGAAGAAATCGCAGCCGCGCCGGGCCGCCCTCGCACAATATTACCTCTGCCGAATGCAGGTGCGCGGGCGCAAATGGGACAAGGCACTCATTTCCATCGAAACCTTCCTGCGCAGCTATCCCGGGCATCAATTCGGTGCCTCCGTCCTCCTGTTGCGCGCTGATGTGCAGATCGAGAAGGGTGACCTGAACGCCGCGGTGCGCGCGCTCGAAGCCGCTGCTCGCATCGCCGGCACCAACCAAACCCTGCGCGGGGAAATCGAGCTGCGCACGGGGCTTGTGGAGTTGCGCCAGCGCGAGTTCGTGCTCGCCGCGAATAGCTTCGACCTCGCCGCCGCCCGCTCCGGCCCCGCGAGCAAGGTCGCCCTCTACGATTCCGCCCTCGCCTGGCTGAACCAACCGAACTATGAGCGCTTCTTCGAGACCTACCGCCGCCTCGGTGAACGTGGCGCCAGCGGTGACCTGCGCGGCAATCTCATCCTTGAGGAAGGCCTCTCCCGCGCTCGCCTGCGCGATCCGGAAGCCCGCGAGACCCTGCGGCGATTTGTGGATCAGTTCCCCTCGCACCCGCGCGTGGCCGAGGCCCGGCTCGCCGATGCCGAGCTTTCCTTTGCCAATCGTCGCCTCACCGAAGCCTCGCAACTCCTAAAGGCCGCGAACGAAAAATCCGCTCCCGCCGAAGTGGACGATCACGAAGCCTACCTCGCGATCTTCCTCGCCGACGCGAAGAAGTCGCACGACGACGCCGAACTGATCCGACTCGCCAAGGATTTCATCCGCGGGCGTCCGAAATCCGCTCTGCTACCCGAGGTGCGAATGAAACTCGGCCAAGTCTATTTCCGGCAGCCTGATTACCCAAATGCCGAGACTCAGTTCGCCACCCTCGCGCAGGAATCCCCACAAAGCCCCTACGTCGAGACGGCCCTCTTCCTCGCCGGGCAAGCTGCGATGCGCACGATCAACACCGGCTCTACTGAACGGGCGCTCGGCTATTTCGACGAAGTCGTGAAACAAGCCGGCCCGCTCAAACTGCACGCCCGCGAACAGCAGGCCATCATCCAGAATGCGCTTGGCAAACAAGCCGAAGCCATCGCGCTCTACGACGTCATCCTCACTGCCAAGCCGCCCGCCGATCCGGAACTGCGCGCCGCCGCGCTCATCGGCAAAGGCGACACCTTGATGACACTCAGCCGCAACGACCCGCCACAGGTCGAGGCCGCCATCGTCGCCTTCTCCGAGCTCGCGGCCGATCAGGAAGCCACCGCCTCGCGCCGTTACCAGGCTCTCTACGAAAAAGGTCGCGCCCTCGACCAAGCCGGTCGCAAGATCGAAGCGGTGGCCACGTTCAACGAAGCGCTCGACCAGAACCTCGCTGGAGCCCAGCGCGAGTTTTTCTGGTTCTACAAGTCCGGCTTCGAAGCCGCGCGCCACTACGAGCAGCAATCCGCCTGGCCCGCCGCCATCGCCATCTACGAAAAAATGGCTCGCGTCGAAGGTCCCCGCGCCGAGGAAGCCCAGCGGCAGGCAAAGCAACTCCGGCTGGAACATTTCGTCTGGGATTGAGCAGGCAGTCCCCAGGTATCCTCGTGCTTTTGCCCGTAACCGAAACAAAACCGACTACGAGCACGAGAAAGGAAGAAAAGCGCGCGGGGCACATCCCACCCAATAAAACCGGGTGCCGCCGGTTACCCCCTGAAGTATAGTGCTGTTTTCCATGACTGATCGCTACCAGTTCTCACGCCGCAATTTTCTCCGAGGCCTCGGCACGCTCATCGCATTGCCGGCGTTTGAATCGCTCGTGCCCGTTCGTGCGTTCGCCGCGGCGGCCGCGCCGACGAAAAACCCGGTGCGCATGGGCTTCTTTTTTGTGCCGAACGGCGTGCACATGCCGGACTGGACGCCGACCGCCGACGGCGCCGATTTCCAGCTCCCATGGTCGCTGCAACCGCTTCAGCCTTACAAGAACGATCTGCTGATGTTCTCCGGCCTGACGCAGGATCACGGCCGCTCAAATGGCGACGGTGGCGGCGATCACGCCCGCTCCGCCGCGAGCTGGCTCACCGGTGCGCAACCGCTCAAGAGCGAAGGGGCGGATATCCGCGCTGGGATGTCGGTCGATCAGCACGCGGCGAACGTCGTAGGCAAAGCGACCCGTTTCGCCTCCCTCGAACTCGGTCTCGAACCCGGGCGTATGGGCGGCAAGTGCGACAGTGGTTACGCCTGCGCTTACCAGAATAACATTTCCTGGCGCACCGAAAACACGCCGGCCACGCGCGAGATCAATCCCAGAGCCGTCTTCGAACGTTTCTTCTCCAGCGCCATGCCGAAGGAGCCAGGCGAATCGGCCAAACGCCGCCAGATGTTCCGCAAGAGCATCCTCGACTTCGTGCTCGAGGATGCGAGTGCGCTGAGCAGAAAGATCAACGGTCACGACAAGCAAAAGCTCGACGAATATCTGACCGCGGTGCGGGAGATCGAGCAGCGGGTCGCCGCGGCGGAGGCTCAGGTTTCCGAGGCGAACAAAGGTATCATCGCTGATTACGAAATCCCGGAGGGCGTGCCGGAAAGCTACGAGGAGCACGCCAAGCTCATGCTCGACATGATGGTGCTCGCCTTCCAGACCGACTCAACCCGCATCGCCACGCTCATGCTGGCGAACGAAGGCTCGAACCGTGCCTACCGGAATATCGGCATTTCGCGCGGCCACCACGAACTGTCGCATCACCAGGGCAACCCGGACAACCATCGCCAACTCCGCGAGATCAATCGCTTTCACCTGCGCCAGTTCGCCTACCTGCTCAACAAGCTGCGCTCCATCCCGGAGGGCGATGGCACGCTGCTCGACAACTGCATGCTCCTCTACGGTGGCGGTCTCGCCGACGGCAATGCCCATGAGCACGGCAACCTGCCGCTCCTCATGGCGGGTCGCGCCGGTGGCACCATTCTCCCCGGCCGCCACGTCCGCTACGCGGCGGAGACGCCGATGTGCAATCTTTTCGTCTCCATGCTCGAACGTATGAGCGCCCCGGTGAGCCATTTCGGGGATAGCACCGGCGCTCTGCGCGGGCTCGACGCCTAAAACAGTGGGGCGCGTTTTAATGGGATGTCCGCCCAGTCGGACTGGCGCGACCGGTGTGACCCTCGCGCTTTTTGCAGTCACCCTGCTGGCTGCGGAAAAGCCGGCTGATCCCGCGCAACTTATTGCCCGGCTCGCCTCGGGCGATGTCGCGGCGCGGCGCAATGCCAGCTACGAACTCAGTCAACTTGGCCCCAAGGCGAAAGAGGCCATTCCAGCCCTCATCAAGGCGCTCGAAGACAGCGACAAGCAAGTTTGGACCAATGCTATTGCCACCGTCGCGGCGATCGGCCCGGACGCAAAGGATGCAGTTCCGGCCCTTCTGGCCGCGCTCGATTCAAAAGGCGCCAACCGGCAGCGCAGCTATTACCGCGATCAGGTTCTCATCCGCACTTCCTACGCCCTCACGCGCATCGGCCCGGCTGCCATTCCACCGCTGATTGAAGGTTTAAAGTCGAACGATACAATGATGCGTAGCGGCGCTGCCCGGGCGCTCGGCGGCATGGGACCGGTAGCCAGGGATGCCATCCCCGCCCTGATCGAAAACCTCGGCTTCTGGGAGGCTGGTGTGCAAAATGATGCCATCGAGGCGCTTGGTTCCATTGGTGAATCCGCCAAGCCGAAGATTCTCGAGGCACTTGCAGCCAAGGAGCCCCGCCAGCGCTCGGCAGCGGCCCTCGCTCTCGGCGCGATCGGCAAACCTGCGAAGGATGCGACCGGTCCCATACTCGCCCAGTTGCAGGGGGAAAGCGACGTCACCGTTCGCGCCAGCCTCATCACAGCCCTCCCACGCCTCGGCGCCGATCCCGCACAGGTCGTGCCCGCCTTGATCGACGGCATGAAAGACGAGCGGGAGCCGATTCGGCACGCGGCGATCAACGGCCTGCTCACCATGCGCGCCGCGCAGCCCCAAATCGTGAAAGCGCTGTCGGTGATGTTGCGCGACCCCAACGCTGCCACGAGCGAGCGCGCCGCCTATGTCCTCGGACGCCTCGGGGAATCTGCCGGGCCCGCAGTGCCGGCGATTATTTCTGTCGTCACGGCGCAGCCAACCCCCTCGCAGGCCTTCCTCGATGCACTGGTGCAGATCGGTGAACCCGCCGTCACACCGATGTTGGCCGCGTTTGAAAAGCAGCAACCATCGAAGCTCACGCGCGAACATTGGGTGGTGAAGAGCCTGCAACAAATGGGCGGCCTTGGAGCAGCCCCGATCGCCCGTAATCTCACTCATCCGAGCGAAAGTGTCCGCCTGCTGGCGGTGCTGGCCCTCGTCGAACTCGGCCCGGATGCGGAAGCTGCGATTCCCGCTCTCTTCAAGGCACTCGACGATCAGGAACTCCACGTGCGGGCTGCCGCCCTCGTCGCGCTCGTCGGCGCCAAGGCTCCTTACGATCAGTTGCGCCCGCATCTCGAGGCTGCGTTCAAGGATTCCTCGCCCGTTATCCGCGCCTCCGGGGTCGAAGCCGCCGTGAGGCTTGGCGATGAAGGAAAGGAATTTCGACCTCGCGTGATTGCGGCGTTGAAGGACTCCGATGCTACAGTTCGCCAGACCGTCACCGGACACCTCGGCAGTGCCTTTGCAGACGCCGTCCCACAGCTCACCGCCTTGCTCGACGACGCCAGCCAGCGTTCCGGGGCCATTGAAGCCCTTGGCCGAATCGGTGCAGCCTCGAAGCCGGCGGTGGCTCCGTTGGTGAAGCATTTCGACAGCGGTTCGAAAGACGACCGCATCCGTATTCTCACCACCCTTGGCCAGATCGGGGCTTCGGCCAGTGAAGGCAGCCCCACCATCGCCGCCGCGCGCAAATCCGCCGATCCCGCCATCCGTATTGCAGCCTTTCAGGCTACTGCAGCCATCGAATCGAAGAAATCCGAGCGTCTCGCCGCACTGCTGCCCGGCTTGGACGACTCCGATCTTGCCGTGCGCAAAGCCGTCGCTGAAATCCTTGGCAAACTTGGTGATCAGGCCGCCGATGCTTTCTCCAAATTGATCGTCCTCGCCGGCGCGGACAGTGACCGCGCTTTCGCTTTGCAAGCCCTCGGCCAACTCGGGATTCGCGACATTCAGAAACTTATTCCGCTCCTGCAAGGCCAGCATCGCGAAGTGCGTCTGTATGCCATTTATCGGCTCGATACGCTGGCGCGGCGCGCGGACGAAGCGGTTCCTGCGCTTGAAGCGGTCTCAAAAGATCCGGATTCCGATATCGCTCGTGCCGCCCGCAAAGCGATTTCCAACATTCGGAGGAAGTAGGCGCCGCTCATTCTCGCGATAAAGGAGATCCGAGGGGAGGCTTCCTTCTAACTCCTCTGTGAATCGTCGGTGTGCCCGGGATTGCCTGTGATAAATCGGCGGGCTAGCCTAGCCCGCGGCGAAATCGCCCCTACCCTTTATTTCCCCTTTTCCTCTGATCGGTGTGGTCCCTTGCGATTCTTGATAAAAGTTTCAACATCCACTTGCGACGGACGCTCCCTCACCGCATAATCCCGCAAATTCCTTCTGCGCCTTCGCCATGAAACCGCGCCCTTCCCTCTTTTCCCATCTTGCCTCGCTCTTTCGGCGCAGGCGTGCCGTGAAACCGGCGCCGATTCCTCCTCCCCGTCCACCAAAGGAGTCGAAAATCCGGGGCATCGAACCCCTCGAAGGCCGAGTGGCTCCCTAATCCTTGTCTCTTGCGATGACCTGCCTTAACGCTCGCCTCCCCATGCACCGCCCTGCCTCTCTTGAGCCGCTCGAAACGCGCATCGCCCCGGCTGCTCTCGTCAATCCCCTCCCCGACATTGTCGCCGGCGCCGGCCAGACGAGCACTACCGTTGAACTCGGCCAGATGCTGGACGCGCTCGCGCAGAATCCGAATCACACCTTCGTCACTTTCACGCTGAAGCTGGATCTCGACCCGAATACGCCCGGCAACCAGTATGACACCAATCTGAGCACTCCCGAGATCGAATACGCCACGGTGGTGTTCGAACTCTTCGACGACGACGCTCCGCTGACGGTGCAAAATTTCCTGCGTTACGCGGTCGCCACCATGGATCCGAACGCCAATCCGAACGATTACGCCGGCACTTTCCTGCACCGTATGGCCGACTTCGGTAGCGGCTCACAAACCGGCATCGATATCATCCAAGGCGGCGGCTTCGCTACGACCGATCTCGACACTCACATCCCGACCTACCCGACGCTGCACAACGAATATAGCGCCGAGCACCCGAACGTCCGTGGCACCATCGCCATGGGTAAGACCGCGCTAGGGCCGGATACCGCCAGCAGCGAGTGGTTCGTCAATACTACCGACAACAGCACGATCCTCGGCCCCACCAATGGCAACAGCGGCGGTTACACCGTCTTCGGCCAGGTCGTTTCGGGATTGCAGTATTTCGACCAGATCGCCCTGCTGCAAAAGCTGAACGCCTCTTCGGTTGGCTCAGCCTTGGGCGAGTTGCCGGTGCAGAACTACTCCGCTTCCGCCGGGCTCAAGACGGAGAACCTCATCAGTATCGAAGGCGTCAAAGTTCAGAGTCCCACGGCTCGTGCGGGAGCTACAGATGACCTGAGCTACACCGTCGATATTGCCACGGTCGATGGGGACAGCGGATTACTGACGCCCACTATCACCGGCTCCAAGCTTAACCTCGCCTATGCCGCCGGCAAAAGCGGCATGGTTGATGTGACGGTGCACGTGACGAAACAAGATGGCCAGACCGTCGAGACTTTCGACGATACCTTCCGTGTCACCGTCCGTCCGAATCTCATCGCCAACATCGTGAGCGATCCGCTGCCCAGCATCCTCGTTCCGGGCGATGTGGTGAAACCGGTCGTGAAGATCACCAACAACGGCGCGGCCAAGTTCGATGGGACGGTAAACGTGAAGTTCTACCTTTCGCCTTCCACCACAGCGGACCCCAACGGCTTCGCCGGCGATGCGGATGATATCCTGCTAAGCAAGGACATGTTCGCGAACCAGACCGTGACGTTGAATAGCGACGGCACGGCCACTCTCACGGGCAGCCTCACGGTCGCGGCTTATCTGCAAAACGCCGACACCGCTTACCGGCTCATCGCCAAGGTCGAACCGGTAACCGGCGCGACCGAGCTGTTCACCGACGATCAATATGGCTCCGAGGGCAGTATCCACGCCTATTCCAATGGCTTTGGTGTGGTCTCGATCCCGTCGCTCGCGTTCAATGGCACTAATTTTAACTTCGGCGCACGCCTTGCCACGCTCAGCTTCTCTGAACCCGAAAACGTCGACACCGACACACCGGACGACTCGAACGATGCGAATAACAACATCGTTTCCTATAGCATCTCCGGCGCTGGCGGGGGCCACGTGTTCCTGAACGATGGCGGCATCAACGTTTCGATCATCGGCACCAACGCCTCTTCGATTGTCAATGTCGTTGCCAAGACTGCGGCAGATGAGAGCGGCACTGCCCTTGCGCAGATTCACCACCTTGATGTCGCCAACGCGGTGGGCACGCTGAACTTTGGCCAGACCACCATCGACGGCTACATCACGATCAGTAACGGAGCCAAGGTGCTGAACTTTGGCGACGTCGTCGGCGGACAAATCTCCACCGTCAATAACGTGACCACCTCCGCCCCTCACGAGCGCACTTTCCTTCTCGGACCGTTTGGCGCGCTCAACAGCACGCCGGTCACGATCAATTTCGGGCATGTGAAAGACGTGAACATTGAGTCGTATCAGAAAATCACGGCTCTCACGGCGACCGACTGGCTCGATACCACTGGGTCAGCTCACAACACCATTTCTGCTCCGGCCATTACCAGGCTTAACGTTAAAGGCGACCTCACCGCCGACGTGGACGTCACCACTACCGCCGGACTGTCGTCCTTCACGGTGGCTGGTCAATTGCTCAACTCCACCGTCAGCACCCTCGGCAACGTGGGAACGGTGAGCATCGGCTCAATGAGTGGCTCGAAGTTCCTCGCCGGTGCGAATGGCAATGGCGATTTCCCGGCCAATCGGACCATCACCAGTTTCAAAATCACGGGCAATACGTTCACCAACTCCGAGGTAGCAGCCGCTAATGTCACCAGTCTTTCGATTCCCGGCCACTTTGCCGGTTCGTGGAAGACGACCGGCTTGGGCACGGCGCATCTCACCGACGATGGAGGCCAGACGAATCTCATCACCGATGGCACGACGGCCACTTCCAGCATCGTCTTCACCACGAAGGCCAGCACAGCCATCCATGACGTAAACATCGACGACACCCTCGGCGTGTTCAGCTTCTCCAAAGCCAGCGTCAACGGTGCGATCTCCGTGGCGAACGGCATCAAAACACTCACTCTCGGAAACGTGACCGGCGGAGAGCAAACGCTGCACATCGGTGCGTTTGGCGGATCGACCAGCACTGCGGCGACCCTCAATTTCGCCCGGGTCAGCAATCTCAACCTGGAGTCCGATCAACCGCTCGCCGCGCTGAATGCCATCGAGTGGCTCGACGATGGCACGACTGCGAATCACATCACCGCGCCTTCCCTTGCCAAGGTGAACATTCGCGGCGCCGCAGCAGTGAAGAACGCCAATGGCACCACGACACCCGCCATCGCCGGCAACTTCAAGTCAGACCTCACGCTCTCGGCCCTCACCGCGATGAGTTCCTTTGTGGTAAAAGGCACAATCAGCGACTCCACCATCAGCGTGCCGGGCAATGTCGGCACGGTGAAGGTCGGCGGTATGGATAACTCGCAGTTCTACGCCGGTCGGGACACGAACGGCGAATTCGTCGGTCGCCACACCATCACGAGCTTTACGGCCAGCAAGTTCAAAAACTCCGAAGTCGCCGCCAGCGCACTCGGCACCCTCGCAATCAAGGGGGTGATCAATGGCACCATGGCTTCCTCCGGCCCCGGCATCACTCATCTCGCCGAAACCGAGACCACTTTCCCTGCGGTGAACCTCACGCTTCAGGATACGGACGCCTCATCTTCGGTGAAATTCACCACCAGCGCCACCACCAAGATTCATAACCTCACCGTCCAGGACAGCATCGGCAGCTTCAGCTTTGCCAATGCGAGCGTCGATGGCCTCATCGATTTCAACGCTGGCGCGGGCAGCATCGCACTCGGCACCATCGCTGGCGGTGAGCAGACCATGAACCTGGGTGCCTACAGCAATCCGGACATCGGCGCGTCGCTCAGCTTCGGCCGGGTGAGCGAACTCAACCTCCACGCCGATCAGCCCATCTCCTCGCTCAAAGCCGTCGAATGGGTGGATAAAACCGGCGCCGCCAACGTCATTACCGCCCCCGTCATCTCGGTGCTGAATATTCGCGGCGCTACCGCCACTGCTACCACCGCAGCCGTGGCCGGCGATCTCGGTGCCGATGTAAACCTGACGCAGGCGACGGCCACGAGTTCCTTCGTCGTGAAAGGCGTGCTGCGCGATGCCTCCGTCACGACCAAGAGCGATGTCGGAACCGTCAGTCTCGGCGGGATGGTGAATTCGAATTTCTTCGTCGGAGGGGTCACTTCTCGGCCCGATGCAACCGGCGATTTCACCACGGCAAGCCTCATCAGCAGCTTCACCATCGTCACGGGCAATTTCGCCAACTCGCAAATCGCGGCGCAGACGATCACGAAAATCGCCATTCTTTCCGTCAAGGGCGACAACACCGGCGCGGACTTCGGCTTCGTCGCCGACACCGTCGGTCGCTACGTCCGCGGCAGCCTGCCCTCGAAGACGAATCTCACCGCCCCATCGGTCGCGGATGAGGTGGGCGACTATTCGCTGACGATTCTTTAATCTGACGGCATCGGGCAGCGGGTCGGATTGGAGCGAAGCGACAGGTCCACGGCGCAACGGGGTCAATCCAGCCTTGAGGCTGCTCGACCTTCCCATCCGCCACAGGCGACTCTTTTTATTTCGCCGGCAGCAGCTTTTTCAACTCGGCCAGGAAGCGGCGGTTCTGATCCATCGTGCCGATCGACACGCGCACCCACTCCGGCAGGCCATAGGCGTTCATGTCGCGGATGATGATGCCCAGCTTCATCAACTCGGTGAAGAGCCGCTTGCCATCGCCCACGCGCACGAGGACGAAATTCGCGTGGCTCGGGACGAACTCCAGCCCCAGCGCCGCGAACTCCTTCTGCAGGAAATCGCGGCCTTCCCAGGTGAGCTCACGGGTCTTCTGCTGGTGCTCATCGTCGAGCAACCCAGCCAGTGCCCCCGCCTGGGCGATGCCGTTGGCATTGAAGGGCTGGCGCGTTTTCTGCAGGACGTCGATGAGTTCCGGCTTCGCGAGGCCGTAGCCGATGCGCAGGTTCGCCAGCCCCTGAATCTTCGAGAAGGTGCGCAACACCACCACATTGCGCCCCTCGCGCACATACTTCAGCGTGTCGGGGGGCTGCGGGAGGAATTCGTAGTAGGCTTCGTCGAAGACCACCACGATGTGCTCCGGCACGCGCGCCATGAAGCGGTCGATCTCCTCCTGCCCGCAGAGCGTGCCGGTGGGGTTGTTCGGATTCGAGATGAAGACTTCCTTCGTCCGCGGCGTGATCGCAGCCAGCATGGCATCGAGGTCGTGCGCGTAGCCGGGGTCCGGCACCTCGATGGTGCGCGCGCCGAACATCGTGGCCATCAGCTTATAGACCACGAACGCATGCTGCGAGACGACGATGTCGTCGCCCGGCTCCAGGAACGCCTTGCCGATGAACTCGATCACTTCGTTCGACCCGCACCCGAGGATCACGTTCGCCCGCGCCAGCCCCATCTTCTGCGCGATCGCCTCGCGCAGGTAATAGCCGCCGCCATCCGGGTAAAAGTGCGCCCGCTCCAGCGTCTCGCGCATCGCGGCCAGCGCTTTCGGCGAAGGGCCGAGCGGGTTTTCGTTCGACGCCAGCTTGATGATTTCCTCGGGTTTGAGCCCCAGTTCGCGCGCGACGTCTTCAATCGGTTTGCCCGGCTCATAAGAGACGAGTTCACGCAGCCAGGGATGTGCAGTTTGCCAAAGGTCGGACATGGAAAAGGCGCGCAATATGCCGACCCCAACCCGCAACGCCAGCGCGAGTTAGCGCCTCATCCACACTACGCGCCGTCGGACCATCACCGCCATTCCACCGGCCAGCAGCAGCGCACCAAATCCGGGTTCGGGCACGGTCTCAAACTGTGTCAGCACCACGGAGTGAGGGGTATTGAACTGGTTTCCATGGCTGAAGGTAATCTCGATGGCGCGGATCGTCGAAAAGTCGAAGAAGGGGCCCGCAGAAAAGTCGGCGAAGCGAAAATCCATGACGGAAGCCATCGATTTCGTGAGGCGGTTTCCGTTGCCCGCGCTCAACAGATCAATCGTCACGGTGGCACCCGGGTCGATGACGTCGAAGGTGAGCCGGAAACTGTCGGCTCCCTCGGCCAATGCGTTGAAGTGGAGATCCCCACCATTGGCGGAGTATTCCAGAATCCAGGTGAGGCTATTGATCGGGCCAGTGCTGAGGGAAAGATTGCCGCTGGTTCCATCGACGGTGATGCTGGAGGGATTCAGCCCGGCGGCCGACATATAAAGAAATCGGTAGCCTCCCAGGGGATCGATCAGCGTCGGGTCGGCCAGGAAGGTTTGGGAGATCACTCCGCCCACGGCTTCGGCCAAGACATCCGGATCTCCGCTTTCGACGTGGGAGAAAGTATCGATGATGACCCCGCCTCGTGCCGAATCGATCGGCGAAAAGATCAATCCAAAGAGGATGAGACCGAGAAAGGTGGGTTTGCCGACGTGGGACAGCACTGTTTGCCAAAGGTGGGCCATGCGCGGAAATCGGAGCAGATATCGAACCGCACCACAGCGTAAGGGCGCACTCTAGCGGGCGAAGGAGTGGGATTCGTTTCGCTTTGCCAAAGCCCCCAACCGCGCGGAAGCTCCCGGCCCTTTTTCTCTAAATCGTCATGCCTGAAATCGCGAAAACTTATGAGCCCGCCAGCGTAGAAGAGCGCTGGTATTCCTTCTGGCTGCAGCAGGGCTGCTTCCATGCCGACCCCGCGCGGGTCAGCGAGAAGCGGCCGGCGTTTTCCATCGTTATCCCGCCGCCAAATGTGACCGGTGTGCTGACGCTCGGGCATGTGCTGAACAATACCATTCAGGACATCCTCGCCCGCCGCGCGCGCATGCTCGGCAAGGAAGTGCTCTGGCTGCCGGGGACCGATCACGCGGGCATCGCCACGCAGAATGTGGTGGAGAAGACGCTGAAGAAGGAAGGCGCCATCCGCCATCGCGACGATCTCGGGCGCGAAGGGCTCGTGGCGAAGATCTGGGAATGGCGCGAGAAATATGGCGGCATCATCCTCCAGCAACTCCGCGCCCTCGGCGCGTCGTGCGATTGGGAACGCACCCGCTTCACGATGGACGAGGCGTATTCGCAGTGTGTGTCGCGCGTCTTCGTGGACCTCTACAAAAAGGGCCTCATCTATCGCGGTAAACGCATGGTGAACTGGTGCCCCGCTTCGCTCACCGCGCTGAGCGATGAAGAAGTGGAGATGCGCCAGCAGAACGGCGCGCTGTATTATTTCCGCGTGGAAGTGGTCGAAGAGCCGGGCCGCTTCCTCACCATCGCGACGACGCGCCCGGAGACGATCCCCGGCGATAGCGCCATCGCGGTGAACCCGAAAGACCCACGCTACGCGGACCTCATCGGCAAACACGCCCGCCGCCCGCTACCGCGGGAAAATCAGGCCGAGCTGCCCATCATCGGCGACGAAGCCGTGGCGTTCGACTTCGGCACCGGCGTGCTGAAGGTGACGCCCGCGCACGACAAGGCCGACTACGAAATCGGCCTGCGCCACAACCTGCCGCAGATCGACATCATGCACCCAAATGGCGTGATGAACCCGCTCGCCGGCAACGACCTGAACGGCCTCGATCGCTTCGAAGCGCGCAAGCGCGCGGTCGAACTGCTCACCGAACTTGGTTCGTTCGAGAAGGAAGAGCCGCATCAAAACAACGTCGGCTATTCCGAGCGCGGCGGCGTGCCGATCGAGCCGCGTCTGAGTGAACAGTGGTTCCTCAAGTATCCGAGCGTGGCGGAATCGAAAGCCTGCGTGGCCGAGGGCCGCATGAAGTTCTACCCCGACCGCTGGGCGAAGGTTTACGACCACTGGATGGAAGGCATCCAGGACTGGTGCATCTCGCGCCAGATCTGGTGGGGGCATCGCGTGCCGGTGTGGTATCGCGGCGATGAAACCTATTGCGGCATCGAAGCGCCGGAAGGCGAAGGCTGGACGCAGGACCCCGACGTGCTCGACACGTGGTTCAGTTCGTGGCTATGGCCGTTCGCCACCATGGGCTGGCCGGACAAGACGGACACGCTCGCGAAGTTCTACCCGACGACTGATCTCGTGACGGGGCCGGACATCATCTTCTTCTGGGTCGCGCGGATGATCATGGCCGGCTACGAGTGGATGGGCGAGATGCCGTTCCGGAATGTGTATTTCACGGGCATCATCCGCGACAAGCAGGGGCGCAAGATGTCGAAGTCGCTCGGCAATTCGCCCGACCCGCTCGACCTCATCGCGAAGTATGGCGCCGATGCGCTACGCTTTGGCGTGATGCGTTCCGCCCCGCTCGGGGCCGACGTCATCTACGACGAAAAGAACGTGGAGCTCGGTCGCAACTTCTGCACGAAGCTGTGGAACGCCGCGCGGTTCCGCCAGATGCAGGGCGGCGAGAGCGAGGCGGAGATCAATCCGCGCCTGCTCACCGTCGACGACAAATGGATCATCATGCGGCTCGACCGCACGGTGAAGGAAGTGTCGCTCGCGTTGAATGAATTCCGCTTTAGCGATGCCACCACCTCGCTCTACCGCTTTTTCTGGAACGAGTTTTGCGACTGGTATCTCGAAGCAAGCAAGGCCGGCCTCACCGGTGGTGACGAAGGGCGCAAGGCGACCACGCTGGCCGTGCTCGATTTCGTGCTCTCGCACACGCTGCGGCTGTTCCATCCGTTCCTGCCGTTTATCACGGAGGAGCTGTGGCACGGGCTCGGGTATTCCGAAGACATGCCGGCGGACCAGGGCGGACGCACCATCATGACCGCGCCGTGGCCGAAGCCGCTCACCAACGACGAGCGGCACTACATGGACATCGATCCTTCGCACGAAGACTCGGCGCAGGAACGCTACGACGTGGTGAACGCCGGCCGCGGCCTGCGGCGCGATTTCAATATCGCGTCGAACAAACGCGTCCGCTTCGTCCTGCGCGGCTACGCCTCGCTCACGCCGCACGATCACGCCGTGCTGCAACTGCTCCTCGGCGCCGACCCGCTCGAACTCGTGACGCCCGAATGGCAAGCGCCGAAAGGCACGCCCACCGCGCTGACACCACTCGGCGAGCTGATGCTGCCGCTCGAAGGCCTCGTGGATGTCGCCGCCGAACGCGAGCGCCTCGCCAAGGAAATCGCCAAGGTGGAGCAGGAACTGGCCAAAGTGCGCGCCAAGCTCGCCGACACGAACTTCACGGCCAAAGTCCCGGCGCAGGTGCTCGGCGAACACCAGCAGCGCGAAGCCACGTGGGCCGAAAAGCTCACGCAACTTCAGCGCATGCAGGAAGCGCTGGCCTAGCCACTCCCCCATTCTTCCCGTCCCTCTCATCCTTCCCAAATCCGGGAAGGCATGAGCCCGCCACCTTCCGCGCCGATGCACCGCACGCGTGCCATCCTCATGCTCATCCTGGCCACGTCCGCGTGGGGACTCTCTTTCCCCGGCGGCAAGGCGCTGATGATCGCGATGGAATCCGTGCTACCCGATCGCAGCTCGTGGTTCTACTCCTCGCTGACGATCAGCGCGCGCTTTTTCCTCGCCGCGCTACTGCTCTGGCTGGCGCATCCGCGCGCGTGGGGACAGCTCACCACCAATGAATGGCGCCAGGGCATCGGCCTCGGTTTCTTCGGCGGCTGCGGCATGTTTGCGCAGGCCGATGGTTTGATGCACACGGCCGCGAGCACGTCCGCGTTCCTCACCCAATTCGCCGCCGTGCTCGTGCCCATCTACGTAATGGGCCGCGACCGGCGGCTGCCGTCGATCCTCACGGTGGTCTGCGTGGGGATGGTCATGGCCGGTTGCGCGATTCTGGGGCAGTTCGACTTTGCGCAACTTCACCTCGGACGCGGCGAAGCGGAGACGCTGCTCGGCACCGCGTTTTTCACCGGACAGATCCTCTGGCTGGAACGCCCCGGCTGGGCGGGCAATCATACCGGACGCGTGTCGATGGTGATGTTTGCGACCGTCGGCGTGGCCGCCCTGCCGATCCTCCTTTCCACCATGCACCACGCCAGCGATGTCCGGGCCATCGCGGCCAACGGTCCGATGGCCGGGCTGTTCATCGCGATCACCCTCACCTGCTCCATCTTCGCGTTTATCATGATGAATCGCTGGCAACCCCACGTGGACGCCACCACCGCCGGCATCGTCTATTGCGCGGAACCGCTTTTTGCGACGGCCTTTGCGCTTTTCCTGCCCGCCATGCTCGCACCATGGCTCGGCGTCCACTACGCCAACGAGCAGTTCACATCGCACCTCGTCATCGGCGGGGCGCTGATTACCGCGGCGAACATTCTCATCTCGCTGAAACCTCCGGGAAAATAGCGATATCCCTATAGAGCGATCAGGCGCCCTCCCGCCACGCACGAAGCGCCAGGGATGCGATGTGTTGACGTCATGAACCGCTCGACTCCCGCACCGTTTTCGCCTCCGCCTGCTCCTTCCGTGGGGTGGCCGTCGATCAGCATTCTCATCACGCTCATTGCCATGGAACTGACGGCCGTCGTGGGACTCGCGCTGCGTTAACGCCAACCGCTCGCGCCTCTGTCAACCTGCCCGTTTGGAACAACGGCGCAGACGCTTTCGGCATCGGGAAGGCATGAAACACGCCTCTCCCGAATGGCATTTAGATAAGAAAGGTTTTCGAGGCACTCCGCGCAGGTTCACCCGGCCGGCATCGAAAAACCTGAACCCACGGAACGGACGGAATGAACGGTTTGGAGATTCGCCCCCTCAGGTCGAAAATCGGAGCCATGACCAAAGCGACGGGGGCGGCGAGCGGCCCCAGGAGCGGCGACACTGCGCCAGCGCGGCAGCGTATTTTTCCACCCGCCGGAGGCGCACTTCGCAGAGACCATGGGGTTTCGCGGGGTCATTCCTGTCGCCGCTCTTTGGCTTCGCCCCACAGAGGTAATCCAACTTAATCCAACCTATTCCAGCCACCGGATTCTGCCGAATGTCCCCACTCAAAGCATGAAGCAGGAAAACAGGAAAACAGGAGCCGCCGCCTGGCCGGAGGGATTTGCGTGGCTTTCCTGTTTTCCTGTTTTCCTGCTTAACCCCTCAACCCGCCCGGCGAAACAAATCCCACGAACAGACACAATAAACACACTATTCGCCGATCATGGCATGCGCAGAAACCTTCCGGTGGAAAGCGGCAGTGAAAATGAAAAAGCGGTCGGGAAAAAGTGGTTGGGAGAAAAATATTGAATCATGTCAATTTCGAGGCAGCCAATTCTTGCCATTCAAGACGGCCCCAAAGCGATCAACTGCTCACTCGTCCAAGGCATCAAATGAAGACCTCTCCCCATCGCAATTGATCCGCGAGATCCTCCCTTATCCAAGTGCCATTCACGCCTCTCCCAATGTCGAAACATTTCCTCGCCCTCGCGCTAGCGTTCGTCGCAATCATCGCGGCGGCGGCTCCTGCGGGGCTGGATCGCACCGATGAAAGTATCGCAGCACTGCATACCCACCACTTCCTGAGCGAGCCCGATTACTGGCGGAAAAACGCGGTCGTGGATGGCAAATGCGACGGGGCCAGGGTCGCAGCCATGCTGATCGAGGTGGCGAACGTCTTCAAGCCGATCGCCAGCCGGGATGAAGCCATCGAGGTGTTGAAGCAACGAGGTGTCATCGGTTCGCCAGACGTATGGAAAAAAACGGCGACACCCGGCAACACCGCCAGTGGCCCCAACGTGGCCACCATCCTGAATCGCTGCGCGGCGCGGCTTCCGATCGAACCGCCCAAATCTGCCCAAGCCGCCCCGCTCGAAGCGATTCCGTTTGCGCAAATCAGAGCAGGTTACGATGTGGTCATCGCCGGTGCCGGCACGGGTGGGGTCGGCGCGGCCGTGCAGGCAGCGCGCATGGGGCGATCGGTTCTGTTGCTGGAAGAGACCGACTGGATTGGCGGGCAGATGAATGCGGCCGCCGTCACTTCGATGGATGAAGGCGTCACGCTGGTGCGCGAACGGGGGCTTTACCGCGAACTCTGCGGCCTGATCGCGTCGCATTATCAGCCGCTCGGCATCAACTATACCACGGCCTACTGGAATGGGCATGTCTGCGTCGAACCCCGCGTTGGCCGCACACTATTGCATCAGCTTCTCGGAGACGCGCGCGGTTCCGGCGTGCTCGACCTTGCCTTGCGCACGCGAGTCACCAAAGTGCATCGCGAAGGCAACACCGTCACGGGCGTCGAGATCGAGAGCGGCGGCCAATCGCGAAAGGTCACGAGCAGGATTCTGATCGATGCCACGGAATGGGGCGACGTCATCCCCCTCACCGGCGCACGTTATCGCGTGGGAAACTGCATCAGCGACGCCATCGATCCCGCCAGTCGCGTGCAGGACAACACGTGGACGGCCGTAGTGAAACAATATCCGCAAGGCGTGCCGGACGAACTGCTCCTTAAACAACCGCCACCGGGTTATTCCGAAAAAGTCGCGGCCGCTTTCGTCCGCTCGCTAACCGATGGAGACCAGGTCGATCTGAAGACCAAACCGTGGAACTGGGCCACGTTCATCGGCTACCGAGGCATGCCGGATAGTTCGCGTCCGGGCGACTCGCCGCCGATCACACGCACGCATCTCAACTACAACAACGACTACCGCTCCAGCGTCGCCGAAATCGAAGATCCGGCAGCGCGTCTCGCCACCAATCGCGAGATGCGGCTGAAGACGCTGCACCTGCTTTATTATCTCCAGCACACGGTCGGCAAATCCGACTGGTCCGTCGCGAACGACGAAGGATTCGACTCCGCCTACAATCGCGAGGAGGTTGACCGCTGGCTCGCGGAACGGCCGGACTTGCAGCCGTATCGCCCGATCCTGATTCATTTCTCCGTCATTCCCTACACGCGCGAAAGCCGCCGCATCATCGGCCTGCACACGCTCACTGCTCGCGAAATCGAACGCAAAAGCGGCAAGCCGATTCAATTCGCGCATACCGTCGCGCTCGGCGATTACCCCGTGGACCTGCATGGCTCGATGACTGCGCCCTATCTCGAGCTCGACCTTGATCGCGAGTCGGACATCCCAGATAAATTCGGCGGCAAGGGCATCGGGCCCTTCGCCATCCCGTTCGAGTGTTTTATCCCGGAAAAAATCGACGGTTTTCTGCCGGCGGAAAAGAACCTGTCCCAATCACGCCTCGCCAACGGGGCCACTCGTCTTCAACCGCATACGTTGCTCATGGGCCAGGCCGTCGGCGCCATCGCGGCGCTGGCCATCGAAAAGGAGGTGCAACCCCGCGCGCTCGATCCCGAACTGGTGCAGCGCGCCTTGCTCGACGCGGGCGCCACGCTGAGCGTCGAACCGATCAAGGATGTCCGGTGGGGAACGCCCGAGTGGAAGGCGCGCCAACTCGATGTGCTCCGCCACAGCACACCGCTCTCAGCCAGCGGCTCCCATTACGAAGTCGATCCTCACTGGCCCGCCCTGCCCGCCGGCACCAGCCTCGGCCTGTGCGCGGGAGTCGGGGTGGATTCCCATGGCCGCGTCTTCGTCTTCCACCGCAATGAACGCGCCTGGAGCAATCCCTTCCCCTCCGAACCGATCGCCGAACCGACGGTCGCCGTCTTCGATGGGCCAACCGGGAAGCTACTGGAATCGTGGGGCGCGGGACAATTCATCATGCCACACGGTCTTTCACTAGACCGCGAGGACAACGTCTGGCTTACCGATGTGGGCCTGCATCAGGTCTTCAAGTTCAGCCATGATGGACGCCTCCTGCTCACGCTGGGCGAGCGCGGCAAACCCGGCGCGGATCAGGCTCATTTCAATCTCCCGACCGATGTCGCGGTGCTGCCGGATGGCTCCTTTTACGTGAGCGATGGCTATCGCAATACGCGAGTGGTGAAGTTCGACGCCGTCGGCCGCTATCAGTTTGAATGGGGCAGCAAAGGCTCCGGGCCCGGCGAGTTCAATCTGCCCCACGGTATCGCGGCAGATTCGCGCGGCCGGGTCTTCGTGTGTGACCGCAGCAACTCGCGCCTCCAGGTATTCGACCCGACCGGGAAATTTCTCGCGGAATGGAAAGGCGCGGAAGTTGGCCGCCCCTACGGCGTCGCCATCTCCAGCGCCGATCATGTCTTCGCCATTGACGGAGGCACTCGCGCGCGTGCGCTCGAATTCGATCCTGCAGGAAACATCGTCACCACATTCGGCGGTCCCGGCGTTCACCCCGGCGAGTTTCAACTGGGTCACGATATCGCGGTCGCCCCCGATGGCTCGGTCTATGTGGCCGAGGGCCAGGGCCAGCGCGTGCAGAAGTTCATCCGCAAATCTTTATGAAAACCCCACTCATCCTCACTTCCCTCTTTTTGCTCGCGGCCACGTTGCAGGCAGCGGAAGCGCCCCTCAAGTTCACCGACCCAAATCCTCAGCGTTATCAACTGACCGCGCGAGCGAGCGAACTCGATTCCCGAGCCAAGCCACATCCCGAGATCGATTTCGTCTTCGAAAAAGGCGGCAAGCCGGCCGACGTGGAGAACGCAACGGTGGATACTCGCGTCGCCCCGGTGGGCAAACTCGTCATCTGGCTCATGGGGATGAGCGACCCGCTTTTCGAGCGGATCAATAGCTACGGCATGCACGCCATCCGCGTTCACTACGCCAATGGCTGGTTCGGTAAATTCGGCAACGCGGCTCCGCCTGACGACGACAAATTCCTCGGCAAGATCCGCTTGGAGGCTGCGACGGGCGAAGACTTCAGCCCGGTGGTCGAGATTCCGAAACCGGATGGAATGATGGAGCGCGCGTTGCAGTTTGTAAAATGGCTCGCAAAAGTGAATCCTCAGGCACGCTGGGATTATTTTCTCACCGAAGATGGAAACGCCCTGCGATGGGATCGCATCATCGTTTCCGGCAGTTCACACGGCTCCACCACGGCGACTCGCTTCGCCAAACACCAGAAGGTCGATCGCGTCGTGATCTTCTGCGGACCGCGCGATCAATACGAAACCTGGCAGGCGCTTCCTTCCGCGACTCCCGCGAATCGTTTCTTCGCCTTCAGCCACGTGCTCGATAGCGGCTGGTCGGGCGATCATTATTGCCGCTCGTGGGAACTGCTCGGGCTGAACCAATTCGGCCCGATCGTGAAGGTGGATGAATCCAAGCCTCCCTACGGCAATACGCGCCGACTTATCACCGATGCCGATGTGAAAGGCGATGCCAAACGCGCACACAGTTCCGTCGTGCCGGGCAAAGCCGCGCCAACGGATGTTTCCGGCAAATTCCTGCACGAAGACGTGTGGCGTTACCTTTTCACCCATCCCGCCGATCAAGTAGGCCAGGCGGTCCCGCACGACGAAAGCTGCCAGATGGACCTTAAGGCGGAGCTGAAAAAGAAGTAGTTCAGTCCGATGAAAATCCTCCTTTCGCTGCTCATCGCCGCGGGTCTTGCCTTCGCGGCGCCGGAACCAGTCACGCTCAAGCTCTGGCCGGATGGACCTCCGACTGCCTTGGCTCCCAAATCCGAAGCGACGGAAAAGCTGATCAAGTCGTATGGTGGCGTGTCGGCAACGCGCCTGAGCGATATCAGTGATCCAACGATCACCGTTTATCGTCCGGAAAATCCGAACGGCACGACCGTGGTCGTCGCGCCCGGCGGTGGGTTCATGTTTCTGTCCTATGCGCACGAAGGGACGCAGGTGTGCGAGTGGCTGAACTCGATCGGTGTGACCGCGGTGCTGCTGAAATACCGCACGCCCACCCGGGACGAAAAAGACCCGTTCACCCTGCCGGTTCAGGATGCGCAGCGGGCGCTGGGACTGGTGCGGCATCACGCCAGCGAATGGAGCGTCGATCCGAAACGCGTGGGGCTGCTCGGCTTCTCCGCGGGGGGAAATCTCGCGGGACATGCGGTGTGGGATCGCGGTGAGCGGACCTATCCGCAGAAGCCTGAGCTCGACGATCCGCGCGGACCGGATTTCCTCGTCTTCATCTACGGGGGCGGCTTTCTCGACCAGGCGGACAAGACGAAATTCCGCGAGGGTTTCAGCGTGCCGGCCGATGCGCCCCCCGCGTTTTTCCTCGTCGCCCACGACGACAAGACGAACCCCATCGAAGCGGCGAGGCTCTACCTCGAATACAAAAAGCACGACCGGCCGGCCGAACTGCACATCCTCACCAAAGGCGGCCACGGCTTCGGCATGAGGAAGGACAAAAATCCGATCAACGACTGGCCGCAGCGCTGTGCCGAATGGATGCAGAGCATGGGCTGGCTGGGCTCCGCCCCGCGCTGATCGCCGAATTAGTCCGCCACCGGCTGTTCGCGCGGTCGCCAGGCAGCGGTGCGGGCCTCCTGCTCGGCACCAAGGACGAGTTGGAAGAGACACATCGAACGGGACTCGACCTCGAACTCGTCGCTCGCCTGATGCAGGGTGGGCTCCGCCAGAAATCCTCCTTCTTCGCGGGTATCGAGCAGACGCTGCCAGCGAACGTGCTCGCGACCCGCGAGGATGAATTTCACCGGGGCATGATACGCATTGAACAGCATCATAAAGGACGCATCGTCGATCACGCGACCGCGCTCATCCACGACATCGGACGAGCGCCCGACGAAGACCACGCCCAGGCAGCGAATATGCGGGGAAGTCCAGTCGGACTCGTCCATCTCGGTGCCATCGGCATCGAGCCACATGACATCCTTCACCCGCGTGCGCGGGACTTTCCGGCCGGAGAAAAACTTGCGCCGCCGGAAGATGGGATGCGATTGGCGGAAGGCGATGAGTCGAATGGTGAACTCCTCGAACCGTCTCTGCTCCTCGGAGCGATCCCACGCCAGCCAGTTGAGTTCGTTATCCTGGCAATAGGTATTGTTATTTCCCTTCTGCGAGCGGCCGTATTCGTCCCCGGCCGTGAGCATCGGCACCCCCTGCGAGAAGATGAGCGTGGCCATGAAATTCCGCCGCTGGCGGCGCCGCAGCGCATTGATCTTCGGATCGTCCGACGGCCCCTCGGTCCCGCAGTTCCACGAGCGGTTGTGACCGTCACCATCACGATTCTCTTCACCGTTCGCCTCGTTGTGCTTTTCGTTGTAAGCGACGAGATCCGCGAGGGTGAATCCGTCGTGAGCGGTGACGAAATTGATGCTCGCGGAAGGGGGGCGCAGGTTGTGTTGATAGAGATCGCTGCTACCGGTCAACCGGTTGGCGAACTCGCCAATCAGCCCCTCATCCCCCTTCCAGTAGGAGCGCACGCAATCGCGATACTTGCCGTTCCACTCCGCGAAAGGCTCAGGAAAATTTCCTACCTGATAACCGCCGAGACCGACATCCCACGGCTCGGCGATGAGCTTGACCTGGCTGAGCACCGGGTCCTGCCGGATGATATCAAAGAAAGCACTGCTTCGATCAAAGCCATTCGATTCACGGCCAAGAGTCGTGGCAAGATCGAAGCGGAAGCCGTCCACATGCATTTCCGAGACCCAATAGCGGAGCGAATCCATGATGAACTGGAGCACGCGCGGATGAGTCACCTGCGGCGAGTTTCCGCAGCCGGTGAAATCCATCACGTGCCGGGGCGATTCCGGCACGGGCCAGTAGTAAACCGCGTTGTCCAAGCCGCGGAACGAAAGGGTCGGGCCAAGATGGCTGCCTTCGCCGGTGTGATTATAAACGACGTCCAGAATCACTTCGATCCCGGCGGCGTGCAGCGATTTCACCATCTTCTTGAACTCCGCCACCTGGCCACCCAGCGTAGCCTTGGCATAAGCCCAGTGCGGGGCGAAGTAGCCGATGGAATTATATCCCCAATAGTTGGTCAGCTTACGCTTTTCGAGGAACTCATCGTTCACGAAATGGTGCACCGGCAGAAGTTCGACTGCGGTGACGCCCAGCTTTTTGAAATATGCGATGGCCGCTTCGCTGCCGAGCCCTGCGTAGGTGCCGCGCAGAGCCTCCGGGATGTGCGGGTGCAGCTTGGAGAAGCCTTTAACATGCAGTTCGTAAATGACCGAATCGGCGAGCGGGGTGCCGGGAGGCCTATCCCCCGCCCAATCGAACGCGGGATCGACCACGATTGCTTTCGGCATCGCCCACGCATTGTCACGCAGGTCGCGGCGCAGGTCGCGGTCCTCATCAGCGCCGGGCGCGTAGGCCATCATTTCCTCGCACCATTTGAATGGTCCGCTGATCGCACGGGCATAGGGGTCCAGCAGCAGCTTTGAGCCGTTAAACCGATGGCCAAACTGAGGCCGATACGACCCGGTCGCGCGGAAGCCGTAGAGCTGCCCGGCTTTCAGTTCCGGAATAAAGCCGTGCCACACACCACCGGTGTGATCGGGCAACCGGATTTTCGCCGACTCCGTGGGCGAATCGGGCGAATCGAAAAGGCAGAGATAAACGGCGGTCGCGTGCTCCGAAAAAACCGCGAAATTGACGCCCTCGGAAGTCAGGGTCGCCCCGAGAGGATACGGCTTGCCGGGCCAGGCGATCGATTTCATGGCGCAAAACGACCGCAGGCGAATCGATCGCCCATCAAACTGAGGCGTCCCTGCATCCCTCGCAAATTCACTTCTTCCGCAGGACCTTGAGGGCTTTCTTTGTGTCGCTCGCGCGGAGGATGAGCAGGCCGGATTTCTCGCCCGGACGCGTGGCCAGATAAGCATACTCGATGTTCACCTTCGCCTTGGCGAGCCGCTCGGCGATCTTCGACAACGCGCCGGGGCGATTCGAGTTCTCGATCATCAGCACCTTGTTTTCGACCACGAGCACTCCACGGCTTTCGAGCAGATGAATCGCCATCTGGGTATCGCTCACCACCAGTCGCACCACCGCGTGGTCCACAGTGTCGGAGATGGTCAGCGCGTAGATGTTGACCTTGTGCTTGGCGAGTTCATCGCAGACCGCCGCGAGGGTGCCGGGTTTATTGGCGAGAAACAGCGAGAGTTGAGTGACGATTTCCATGCCCGCCAGACTACGCTGCTTTTTGTGCCGGACACAACCTCACACGTCGGGATGTCCCCCAATTCGTTTCCGCCGATGTAAAGAAAGGTCACGGCAGCTTTACAAAATTACCCATGCGCAGGCGCGCGAAGTGTTGTTTTAAGGCGGCGAGATCATGAACCCTTCTCGTTCACGGCCATTGAAGACGAAGACCGACGACGATGAGACCAGACTGCATCTTTCCCATGAGCCCGGGCGATAGCAGTCCTTTCCCTTCCCCGAACGAAATTTCCGGTGCCGGCAGCGGCGAGCGCTTCGCTCATTTTGTCGTGAACCGGCTCCCGGACGGCCAACTCGATGTGCTCGGTCGCGGTGGCATGGGCATCACCTATCGCGCCTTCGACACTCAACTCGACCGAGCCGTGGCGTTGAAAGTCATCAGCCCCCAATGGATGGACGATACCGAGGTTCGCTCGCGATTCGCCCGGGAAGCGCGGGCGGCGGCGCGACTCCAACATCCGAATATCGCCGCCGTGCTTTACCAAGGCATGGAAGGTTCGGCCTGCTTTTATGCGATGGAACTCGTGGTGGGCGAAACACTGGAAACCTACATCAAACGCGTCGGCCCGATCGCGCCAGTGCACGCGCTCAAGATCGCCCGGCAGATCGCCCTTGCTCTGGGTGCCGCAGCGAAGGAAGGCGTCCTGCACCGCGACCTGAAACCCGGCAATGTCATGCTCACCAGCTACGCCGAGGGTGGCGAACTGCACGCGAAGGTCATCGATTTCGGCCTCGCCAAGGTCCTCTCCGACGTGCCGGCTTCCTACACCACCGGCGGCTTCGTGGGCACACCTGGCTTCGCCAGCCCGGAGCAGTGCAGCGAGGAGGAACTCGACAGCCGGTCCGATCTGTATTCGCTCGGCGCAACACTCTGGTTCATGGTCGCCGGACGTCCGCCCTTCAGCGGGAGCTTGCTCGCCGTCATTCAGGCGCAAGCAGTCGAACCACCGCCTTTTGCGGAACTCGGCTCCATTCCCACGCCGCTGCGCCTGATCCTGGAGCGGCTGCTTGGCAAGTTTCCCGACGAACGTCCGGCGACTCCTTCCGAAGCGGTGCGCGAAATCGAAGTCGTCCTCGAAGCCTTGGAAGAAAAAGGAGATGGCTTTCATCCGCTCGGGGTGGTGCCAGCCGCACCCATCACCCGGGTGGCTACGCGGGCGCGAACCCATTTCACCCTGCCCGAACCGGAAAAGAAACCGTCTCGCCTTCTGCCCATGACGATCGGGGTGGCGGTGGTGGCGACAGGCGCGGCGTTGTTTTTCGCCGGGCGGAGTTCCACGCTCCCACCGGTTGCTTCCGCCAAGCCGACCGCGATGCCTGATTCGGCTCCGGCTCCGGAGTCCAGACCTCAGCCCGGGCTAGGGCCGGACGCCACGCCAGTTCCCCCCCCGCCCCCTCGCTACAGAGCCGAGTGGGTCAACAGTCTTGGCATGAAGTTCGTCCCGATTCCCAACGAACGAGTTCAGGTTTCCATCTGGGAAACGCGTGTGCGGGACTTCGAGACCTTTGTGAAGGCGCTGAATTATCGGGACGCCGACCGCCCCGATTCTGAAGGGCACACCTGGCGAAATCCCGGCTTCCCACAAGACCCAGATCATCCTGTGGTCTATGTCAGCGTGAACGACGCCTCTCGTTTTTGCCAATGGCTCACCCAGGTCGAGCGAGCGTCCGGGCGAATTGGGGGCAACCAGAGTTACCGGCTCCCGACGCGGTTGGAGTGGGATGAGTCCACTGGCTTCCCACCGCCGCGGAACGGCATGGGCGGACCTCCGGATGGAAACGGGTTTGGAGGAAGACCCGGCGGGCCGCCCCCCAATGGCGACCCACCAACTTTTGCGGGCCCCCCTCCGAGCGGAAACCCACTCGATGGGCAGCCGCCGAATGGCCCTCGCCCAGACGGGCCGCCTCGCCCCGGGGATGGCGTGTGGCGCATTCCCAACAACCCCGGCAACGCCGTTCCGCCCTTTCTATGGGGCACGCAGAGCTGGCCGCCGGAACCCGGCGCCGGCAACTACGCGGACAACTCCGGCAGCGATGCGCATGCGGTGCCGTCGGGGATCGCCGGGTATCGGGACGGGTGGGCCTTCACGGCCCCCAGCGGACGCTTCCGCGCCAATGCGCTAGGGGTCTTCGATATGAGTGGCAACGTCTGGGAAATGATCATGGACGGCCCTCCTGAAGCGGGGCAATTCATGATGCTGGGTGGGAGTTGGCGCAGCGCGAGCCAGGGCGAACTCCGTTTGCGAGCTTCTAATACGCTCGGAGTCGATCAGAGAAGATCCGATCTGGGATTCCGCTGCGTGCTGGCCGATTAGATCAAAACAAAGCTGCCGCGGCTTCAGGCGAAGGCAATCCCCACGCCTTCCATTTCGCGGTATATTCCGCTTTTGGCAGTAAAGCGTAATAAGGGTGCTTGGCAGCGCGGAGCCAGCGGATGAGGGTCACGAGATCCTCATCCGCCATGGTTGTGCAGCCCGCGCTCGGCTTCTGTGGGCCGCGACGGATGTGGAAGAAGATGGCGCTGCCCGCGCCAGCGACCGGCGGGTCTGCATTGTGCCGAATCTCGACGAGCCAGCGGTAAGCAAAGTCGTTGTGCCGCATCTTTTGCTTCTCAAACCACGCCGGCGGCTTGGCGGGATCGACAGTGACGTGCGTGTTGTAATCCGGGTGGTTTACATCATCGATCCATGCATCCCCGGCGGTAACGGTGTGAAAGGGAAAATCGGAGCCAGCCGGCAAGGCTTGATCGTAGGTGTAAATGGTGCCGATACGAAAGACACCAGCCGGTGCTCGCCAATCTTTCTCCACTTTGTGACGTCCGGGCTCATCGGTCCCGAGCACACCGCGCCCCCACACGAGACCTTCTCGTCCAAAGAGCACGTTCACCGGAGCACAGACCGCTTTCCAATCACGCCCGACCCGTTCGAAGCGCTGCATCCTGCCCGTCGAAGAATCCCAACCGGACGCAATTGAGACGATCAATTGTTGAGCGTTATCGAGTTCACCTGCGCAAAGACTTGCCCAAGGCGGCAGGACCGCGCACACCAGCGCGAGCTTGAGCAAATTCATCCAGCGTTTCGGAGCCGTCTTACTGATCATCGGAGCGACTTTCGTCGTTTACGCTCCGGCCTTGCGCAATGGCTTTGTCTGGGACGACACCGCGCTGGTGCTGCGCGACCCGCTCATCCGCTCGTGGCGGCTAATTCCGGAAGGCTTCCGTCATTTTCTCTTCGTCGATGCCTCGGCTTCGAATTTCTACCGCCCCCTACAGCGGCTGACCTTCACGGCGGACTATGCGCTTTGGGGATTCGCCCATCCGGGAGGCTGGCATTTCACCAGCATCGCGGTTCATGCGGCGGCTGCGGCGGCGCTCTACGCCTTGCTTCGGCGCTGGTTGGGCGAGACGCGGCGGCATTGGAGTCTCGGTGCGGCACTGTTGTGGGCGATTCATCCACTGCACACCTCGGCGGTCACGTATGTGGCCGGGAGGGCAGACTTGCTGGCCGCCTTATGCGGATTCACCGGGTTGTGGTTTGCGCTGGGAGAAGGAAAGCGGGCTCAGCTGTATGCGGGCCTGTGCTTTCTCGGCGCGCTGATGTCGAAAGAAAGCGGCGGGATGTTTCTGGTCGTCTGGCTTCTTTTTCTCGGCTGGAGACGAGTGCCCCGTGTGATCTGGATGCAGGCGGGAATGTCGCTCATCGCAGCATTGGCGATCTACGTGCCCTCACGCTTCACCGCGCACAAAACGCCTCACCCACCCTCACAATCCACGCCCCTTAGCGTTCGCCCCATCCTCGCGGCTCGCGCCGTCGCAGAATATGCTGAGCTTTTCCTCGCCCCCATCAATCTGCGTATGGAACGCGACGTGGCCACCCGGCCCATGGAAACGCCGGAGGCTTCTCGCACCTTGGCTGCCCGACGCGAAGCGCAGACGCTGCTGGGATGCTTGCTACTCATTGGACTCATCACCTGGTTTCGCCGGACGGATTCGGATGCACGGCTCGCTCTTCTGGCGGGTGGGGTCGCTTATCTCCCCATCAGCAATATCACTCCGCTGAACGCCACCGTGGCGGAACATTGGCTCTACGTGCCAAGCGCATTCCTGCTGGCCGCCTTCAGCCTCACCCCTCTCGAACGGGCAACCGTCGCCGTTCGGAATGCCGTCATGGCAGCACTCACCGTCTGGACTTTGCTACTGGCGGTGAGGACTTGGAACCGGCAGGCCGACTGGCACGATCAGCGGACCTTCCTTACCCGCACGATTGCCGCCGGAGGCGATTCGGCCCGCATGCGCGTTAACCTCGGCAATCTGGAAGCCAGCGAAGGCCACCCCGAACGCGCCCTCGCGGAATACGACATCGCTTTGCTGCGCGAACCCGATTTGTCGTTCGCACACTTCGCCGTCGCCAGCGTGCAACTCAAGCTCGGTCACTTCGCGGAAGCTCGCACAGCACTTGACCGGGCGGAAAAATCGCCGGGGCTCGAAGCTGAAAAACGGCAACTCCGCGCCGCGCTCGATTTCGCCGAAAAGAAAACCGATCCCATTTCCGGATATCGCGCCGCGGCCGATCTACAGCCGCTCAATTGGCCCATGCGCCAGCGCTACCTTGCCGCACTCGCCCAGACCGGCCATCAAGTTGAAGCCGTGAAGGAACTGCGCGCCTTTCTGGCCACCCAGGATTTCCGCGCCGAACCCTGGCTCATGCTCGCCCGCCTGGTCCCCAATCTGGCCGAAGCCGCCCGCCTCGAAGCCCGGCGGCGCGACGTGCGTTTGCCGTAGCTCCTACCTGCCGCTAAGGTTCCCGGCAAATGCGCTGGTCATTCCATATCGCACGCATCGCCGGGATCGACGTGAAAGTTCACGCCACGTTCTTCCTGCTGCTCGCCTTCTACGGATTCCTCTTCTTCGGGCAGGGGGGGCCGGCTGCCGCAGTCCAAGGAATCATCTTCATCTGCCTCGTCTTCCTGTGCGTGCTTCTGCACGAGTTCGGCCACGCGCTTGCTGCGCGTCGCTACGGCATACACACCCCGGACATCACCCTCCTGCCCATTGGCGGTCTCGCCCGGCTTGAGCGGATGCCTGACAAACCAAGTGAGGAGCTTGTCGTCGCCGTATGTGGCCCCCTGGTCAATGTCGTCATCGCCGCAGTGTTGCTGCCCTTCGCCCATTTCAATCTGGACGCGCTCGAGCATTACGGCCCGAGCCTGGTGCAAAAGGTCTTCGTGACGAACGTCGGGCTCGTCCTCTTCAATCTCATTCCTGCTTTCCCCATGGACGGCGGGCGGGTGTTACGCGCGCTGCTGGCCATGCGAATGGATTATATCCGCGCTACGAACATCGCCGCCACCCTTGGTCAGGTTCTCGCGGGCGTAGGCGGGCTGATGGCCCTCCACTTCAACGCTCCCGTTCTGGTTCTCATAGCGATCTTCGTGTTCTTCGGCGCTCAGAGCGAAGCCTCTCATGCTCAGATGCGCGCCGTCTCGAACGGCCTGCGGGTGCGTGATGCCATGATCACCCGCTTCGAGGCACTTCCACATAACGCGACCCTCCATGCGGCCTGCGAAGCCGTGCTGCACACCTCGCAGGCGGATTTTCCCATCGTCAATGGGACTGGCGCCGTCTGTGGCGTCCTGACCCGAGACGACCTGATCTGTGCCCTGCGCAAGAGCGGTGCCGACACCCCGGTAGCCGAAATCATGCGGACCGACGTGCCTAGCATTCACGAGACCATGCTGCTCGACCGCGCCTTCCAGATCATGCAGGAGGGCGGAACTCCCGCGCTCCCGGTGCTCAATCGCGCCGGCGAACTCGTTGGCTTGTTTACTCCTGAAAATGTCGGCGAACTCATGATGATCCAATCTGCCTTGGCCAATTCCGCCCGCAGCACGGTTCGCCCCCCGCCCTTGCCACTCGAACGCCCCTAGAATCGGGCCTAACGCGCGGGCAGCCATGCGATTGGTGTGTCGTGTCTGCCTTGCAACTTGCCCCGAAATGCGCTTTCGCCTTCCGCGTGTTTCGTCCCTCTGCCCTGATTCTCCTTGCCGCCCTGCCAACCTTGGGCGCCTTTGCCGCGGAAAAGCCGGCCGCACGCCCCGTTGTCCGTCCAGCAGCGGCGCGCCCCTCCACCCTGCATCTTTCGTTGCATAAGGCGATCGAGATGGCGCTGGCGCGGAATTTCTCCCTTGAGGTTCAACGCTTCAACCCGCAGATCTCGCGCGAACGCGTCACTCAGGAACTCGGCACGTTCGACCCCAACTTCCACGTTCGTGCCTCTCATGGCGAGAACACGGTGCGAGACGTTTTCGATATCCGAGCGCGCGATGCGTATCGGCCTGCGACAACTGCCGAAATCAACACCAACGTTTTCAGCGGCTTGGAGCATTTCGCCATCGGCAGTGTGCGCCAGAGCAGTTCGCTGGATACCGGGATCGATGGCATAACCTCTTGGGGCCTGCAATACGATGTCAGCATTTCCGCGGACCACCTCGATCCCCTCAATGGCACTGGGGAACGCTTTACGACCGGCCCAACTTTCAGCGTGGTGCAGCCCCTCCTCCAAGGGTTCGGCGCGGATGCCAACCTCTCGCAGCTTCGGATCGCGCGAAACAACGTGCTCGTCTCGGAATGGCAACTCCGACAGCGGATCATCGACGTCGTTACCAACACCATCTCAGCCTACAACGAACTACAGTTTTCGATCCAGGCGCTGAACGTGGCACGCGGTTTCCGCGACCTGGCTCAGCAGCTCGTGAACGACAACACGAAACGCGTGGACATCGGCGTCATGTCGCCGCTCAATATTACGACCGCACGCGCCGAGGCCGCCTCCCGTGAAGAAGCCGTCATCCGGGCTCAGCGTGCGATTCTGGATAACGAAAACTTCCTGAAGCAGCTCATCACGAACGACCTTGAGGGGCTCCTCGACATCAAGCTGGAAATCGACCCGCCTCCGACGCCTCCCTTTACGGCCAACGTTCGCGCCGGCATCGCCGAAGCGCTGCAACTGCGGCCCGACTATCGGCAGGCCATGTTGGAAATCGAGCGCCGCAACATCACTCTCGCCTTCACCAAGAATGCCGCACTGCCCCGGTTCGACCTCAGTGCCAGCCTGCACTATCTGGGCATCGAGAACGATTTCGGCAGCAGCGTCAACCGCATCAACGACCGCGACCAGACGGTTTGGTCTGTCGGAGCGATCTTCAGCGTGCCGATTCCAAATCGCGAAGGACGCGGTTCGGTGGCGGCAGCGAAACTGAGTGCCGCGCAATCGCTGGTGAGCCTGCAACAACTCGAGCAGCAGGTCGTCGTCGATGTGGACAACGCAAGCGGCGCAGTGACTACTGCGAGGCAGCGAATCGAGTCTACCGCCGAAGCAAGTGCGCTCGCCAAAGAGAGCCTCGACGCTGGGGAGGAGCGCCTTCGTGCGGGCACCGGCACCACCTTCGAAGTGCTCGAGCTCCAGCGCAAACTGGCCGAGGCCGAAGCCGCCGAACTCCGCGCCCGCAGCGACTACAACAAGGCCGTCAGCGAATACCATCGCCAGATCGGGACCACCCTTCGCGAACATCGCGTGGTGCTGGATAATCCCAAGCGGTAGCGGCAATCGGCGGCACCGAAGGAACTTCGACTGCCCTGAATTGCCGCCTCACATTCTGCTGCGCGTCAGGTTAATCTCGGCATAATCCTCCCGTGAACGCTCTTTCCTGCCTTCGCTTCTCCCTCGCTGCCCTGTGGGTTTCCAGACTTTTGGCCGCCGAGCCGCCCACACCGGGGCACTCCATGCACGGTGAGGCATTTAATGAAGGGCCGCGGCAATTCGCGACGCTGATCCCGGGAGCGAACGCGGTGCATTTCGCAGTCACGACAAAAAGCGCAGAGACACAGAAGTATTTCGACCAAGGCGTCACTCAGTTGCACGGGTTCTGGTATTTCGAAGCGGAGCGTTCTTTTCGGCAGGTGGCCTATCTCGATCCCGATTGCGCGATGGCTTACTGGGGCATGACGATGGCTAACGTGAACAACGAAAAACGCGCCGCCGAGTTCATCAAGGATGCCGTGAAACTCCGGGCTCAAGCCAACCCGCGGGAGCAAGCGTGGATCGATATGTGGGCCGCGTATTATGCGGACACAAAAAAAGAGGAAACCAAGCGGCGCGAAGCCTTGGTGAATGCTTACGAGGAACTCATCTACAACTTCCCCGACGACTTCGAGGCCCGCGCCTTTTTAGTGCTCCAGCTCTGGGACAATCGGCAGCACAGCATTCCCCTGCCCAGCCGGCTCGCCGTGGAAGCGCTCGCGCAGCAGGTGCTCGCCGAGGAGCCGATGCACCCGGGTATTCATCACTACCTCATCCACCTGTGGAATCGTGGTGGGAGCGATAAACACTCGCTGTTTAGCGCAGCGCGTTGCGGACAGAGCGCTCCAGCCATCGCTCACCTGTGGCATATGAGCGGACACACTTTCTCCGAACTGCATCGATACACCGATGCGTGCTGGCAGCAGGAAGCGAGCGCCCGGGTCGATCACACCCAGATGGCGGCCACACACATCATGCCGGAGCAGATTCACAACTACGCGCACAACAACGACTGGCTGGTCAAAAACCTCGGTTATGTCGGGCGGGTGCACGAAGGCATCGAACTCGCGAAAAACCTCGTCGAACTCCCACGCCTCGGCCCGGACAAGCAAGCCGCCTGGCGGATGGGCCGCGACCGTCTGCTCGAACTCGGCGTGGCTTTTGAACTCTGGAGCGAACTGACCGCGCTTGAGTCAACACCGTTCCTCTCGCCCGATCCCGATACGGCTCGCGAAACCGAACGCCTGCGCGCCCTCGGCATCGCTTGGTTCGCCAAAGGCGACAATTCCAAGGGCGACGAGAAACTCGCCGCGCTTCAGCAAAAGCTCACCGAAGAAAAAACGAAAGCGGAGGCAGAGGCCAAAAAGGCCGCCGAAGCGAAGAAAGACGGCAAGGCGGCGGAAGCAAAAAAGGATGATACGAAGGACAAGCCGGACGCGAGAAAGAAGAAGCCCGGCGCCGCGGGAACGATCGAGAAGGCTTTGGCTGATCTGCGCCTCACCCGCGCGCTCGCCAACGGCGAGCGCCCCCCGCCACGGTGCGCACCGAACTCGAAAAGGTGAACGACATTCCTTCCGCGCGCCTCGCCCGCATTCGCCTCGCGTTGGGCGAATATGACCAGGCCGAAAAACTCGCACGCGATTTGATCAAGGCCGACTCCGGCCAGGTGCTCCCTTACGCTCTGCTGACTGACATCCTCGCGCAGGCGGGTAAACCCGACGAGGCGCTCAAGGCGTTCGAGCAACTTCGCCAGCGCAGTGCCGGGGTCGATCTTGATCTACCGGCTTTTGTCCGGCTTACGCCCCTCGCCTTGCGCGCTAAACTTCCCAAAGACTGGCGCGCTCCTCGCACTGTATCGCCCGATGTGGGCGATCGCCCCGATCTCGCCAAGCTCGGCCCTTTTCGCTGGCAGCCGTATGCGGCGCCGGATTTCTCCCTGCTGGACCAGAATCACCAGACCATCTCGCTCGAATCACGCCACGGGAAACCCGTGCTGGTCGTCTTCTATCTCGGTGCCGGTTGCGCCGGTTGCATGACACAGCTCAATACCTTCGCCCCGCTTACCAATGCCTACGCCGACGCAGGCATTGAGATCATCGCCGTCAGCACCGATACTTCGGAAGGTCTCGCCAAAACGTTCGAACACGCCAAAGACGCCAGTGGTTTCCCCTTCAAGATCGCCAGCGATCACGAACTGGGCGCCTTCCACGCCTATCGCGCCTTCGACGACTTCGAGTCCATTCCGCTGCACGGCACCTTCCTCATCGACGGCGCGGGCCTCGTCCGTTGGCAAAACATTTCCTACCAACCTTTCACTGAAGCCAAATGGCTGCTGGAAGAATCCAAGCGCCTTCTTGCGATCCCGGCTCAACCGGACGCAGCGACGGCCGCAGTTCGCCCTTAGGCAGTTACTCTCCTCCGGCTTCCGCCCGAACTTCAAAGGCTTTTTCCCAACCAAGTCTGTCCGCGGTGTCGGCAGGAAATTTCCAGGCTTCCTTGTCGGAGGTATAGATCCTGAGGCGAGCGTGCGATGCGGCCATAGCGGCGGCCTGCGGGACGTCGAGGCTCTTGATGACGTTGAGGTAGGTCGGACCGTTGACGTGTGAAGGCGGTGGCTGGTGCAGGTCGAGCCGGGCGATGTCCGTCTCGAAAAGAGACGCGTAGAGCGTGTTCACGGCCATGATATTCTGCGATTGGAGCCAGAGCGCGGGTTTGGCGAAATCCGTGGTGCGCAGAGCAGCGATGGCTCGGCGGATATCATAGACCTGCATGCCGTCGAGGGTCTGGCCGACGAGATAAAAACGACGGAGACGGTGAATCTGTTGTTTGTCGGCACCCGTCCAAGCCGTGGGACCGACGCCGCGTGGCGCGACGTAGGCCATGGCCCACGGTTGCGTATCGAACATCTTCTTCTCGTCGGCAAAGCCGGCGCCATCGGCGTCTTTGCGATCGGCCGCGCTAAACAGAGGCGCGAAGTGACCGGCCATCATGCGGGCAAAGTCGCTCCAGCCCTCCTGATCCAGCACGTTCAGAACAATGAGTTTGAGTTGATCGGGCGTGGCACCGGCTTTCTGTGCGACCCAGAGGCGTAGATTGAACGGCTCCTGTGAAACGAAATCCCACGCGCGCAAGACGACTCCATCGTGCTCGGCTTGGCCGACCTCGCGCACATTGAGCGGCTCAGCTTCACGCGGCCAACCAGCGAAGACCTTTCCTTTCAGCGCCTTCATCCATTCATCGCGCTGCTTCGCAAACGCGTTGGCGCTCGACGGCACGGCGGGCACCTTGGCCGCAGACACAAACTCCTCGTCGATGTGCGTGTTGCGCTCGTCTTTGGGCAAACCGCTGAAAACGCGTAGCTTTTCGGGATCGACGACCTGCCTCGCCGCGTCGTCGAAAGTATCCATGGGCTTCGCGCCTTTCAGCCAACGCTCGAACCAGGCAAAGGCGCCCGTGTTCAGCGGCTGCACATCCTGATGCGGACCTTCCGCGATTTGCAGGCCGATCTTCGCCTCCGCGCCAAGCGTCTTGTAGAGGTTGCGCACGCTGGCATAGACGGAATAAACGCCATCGAGGGGAAAGATACGGTCTTTGTCCGTGTTGCAGATGAGCAGCGGACGTGGCGCCACCAATGCAGCCACGCGCTCATAGTCCCAGCGATAGGTGTTCACCATGAACATGCAGTCGCAGTGGCCTTCGACGGCCCCATCGACGACGTGATTCCGCAGCGTGGTAATGCCCGCCGTCGGGGCCGCCACCTTCACCCGTTCATCGAGCGCGGCGATCCACCAGGAATACGCCCCGCCGCCACTGCGCCCGGTCACGCCGATGCGCTCGGGATCTACCTCCGGCCGCGACACGAGATAATCGATCCCGCGCATCCCGTCCCACGCCTCGACTCCTGCTGGCGTATAACCACGCGACATCCACCACATCCGTTTGCCCGAGTAGGTGCCGTGATGTTCGCCCGCAATCTCGCCGAGTTGCACCGTGTCGATGACGAGACACACGTAACCGTGGCGCGCAAACCACGCACCGTGATGCTGATAGTGCGTCTTGTTACCGAGCGGAGTGCCGTCCTTGCCCTTCACGCTGGCGTGGCCGCACACATAAAGGATGGCGGGCAGCTTACCCTCAACCTTGGCTGGGCGGTAAAAATTTGCCGTCACATAGAGGCCGGGCATCGACTGGTAGTGCAGGCTCTCGACGATCACCCCGCCCTCAATCGTCTGCTCGTTCGTCTTGGTGGCGTTCAACGGCGTGCGCGCCGGCATCGGATCGAGCCCCAGCATTTCCTCGAGCTGATGGCGCATCGTGGTGCGCTGCGCAATCCACTCCTCCGCATTGGGGGGAAGGGTCATCGCGTTCGCTTCGATAGAGGTGACTTCGCGGTTAAAATAGTCCGCGAGTTGCCGATTACCGGGCGGCGCGATGGCAGGTTCCGCCGCGACAGCGGCTGTGGCGAGCGCAAGGATGACGGGGAAACGCATGGTCTTCCGAAGAACCATCGGCGCGCTTCGGACTTAGCCTGCGTCGAGACAAATCGCTGGCGACGCGGGCGGACTGGCGCCTGATTTCGCTAGCGCTTCTTCTCGGAAATGAGCTGCTTATAAAGCTCGTGGGTCTGCTGTGCGATGGCGCGCCAAGAGAAGATGTCTTCGGCCCGTTTGCGTCCTGCCTTGCCCATGCGGGTGCGCAACGCGGGATCGGCCATCAGTTCATTGATCCGCTGGGCCAGATCGCTCGCGTAGCGTTCGGGATGCAGCGCCTCAAACGGACTTTCGCTCATCTGCTCGAGCGGAACGAGATAGCCCGTTTCGCCGTGATCGACGACTTCCTTGATGCCCCCGACCGCACTGGCGACGACCGCCGTTTCGCACGCCATGGCTTCGAGATTAATGATGCCGAAGGGCTCATAAATCGACGGGCAGCAGAAGACCGCAGCGTGGGTGTAGAGCTCGATCTTCTCCGGCACGCTGATCATCTTATCAATCCACACCACCTTGCCATGCTTCTCCTGCGCGCGGGCCACGGCGGTGCGCATTTCTTCCGCGATTTCCGGCGTATCCGGCGCCCCCGCGCAGAGGACCACCTGAATCCCGGGATCGAGATGCTCGATGGCGCGAACCAAGTGCACGATGCCTTTCTGGCGCGTGATGCGACCGACAAACAGCGCGTAAGGCGTGCGCGGATCCACTCCGTATTTCTCCAGCGCCGCCGTGCTCGTCACCGGCTGGTATTCGTCGAGGTCGATGCCGTTATAGATGACGTGCACCTTCTCGGGCGCCACGTTGAAAAACCGATGGATATCGTCACGCGCTTCCCTCGAAACCGCGATGACAGCATCGGCCATCTCGATTGCTGTCTTTTCTACCCAGACCGAAAAATCATATCCACCGGCGATCTGCTCCCGCTTCCAAGGCCGCAATGGCTCGAGGCTGTGCGTCGTCAACACCATGGGAATGCCGTAACACAGCTTCGCGGTAATCCCCGCAAAGTGCGTATACCACGTGTGAAGATGGACCAGGTCGGCATCAATGCCAGTGGCATTCCAATCCACCCCGCGCTGTAGCGCCGCGAAGATGCTGTGCAGCGGCTTCGGCGCTCCCCACCCGCTGGCGTCGATTCCGTAACCGGTCGCTTTCAGCGTGGGGAGGTCGAGCCGGAGATCGCGTCGGGGCTCACTATAGCAGCGCACTTCCACGTCCATGAGCTTCGCCAGTTCGCGCGAGAGATAATCGACATGCACCCCCGCACCGCCATAGATGGTCGGAGGATATTCGTTGGTCAGGAAAAGGGATTTCATCCGCGGTGAAGAGAGACGTTTAGCGGACGCGGCTCAACGCCCAACTTCAGTTCCAGAACAAACAAGTCAGAGCGCGATCAGAAAAAGATCGGGATGACGAGGATCGCGAGGATGTTGACGACCTTGATCATCGGGTTGATCGCCGGGCCGGCGGTGTCCTTGTAAGGATCGCCGACGGTGTCGCCGGTCACACTGGCCTTGTGGGCGTCGCTGTGTTTGCCGCCGAAATTGCCTTCCTCGATGTATTTCTTTGCGTTGTCCCAGGCGCCGCCTGAACTGGTCATCGATACGCCCATGAAGAGGCCGGTGACGATAGTGCCGACAAGCACGCCACCCAGAATCTTTGCGCCTTCAAGGCCGAGGCTCGCGACCAGAACCACCGCGAGCAACGGGAGCAGTGCAGGCACAATCATTTCGCGCAGCGCGGCCTTGGTAACGATGTCCACGCAGGTGCCGTATTCGGGAGTATCCTCGCCCTTCAGGATACCGGGGCGCGCTTGAATCTGCCGGCGCACTTCGGTGACGACCGCACCAGCCGCACGGCCGACTGCGTTCATCGAGAAGGCGCTGAAGAGATACGGCAGCAAGCCACCGAGGAAAAGACCGATGATGATGTTCGGATCCTTGAGCGAGAAATTGAGCACGCTGTCGAGCGCGGGGCCGCTAAGGTGACGCACGGTCTCGAGGTGATGCTTGAGGTCCACGAAATAGCTGCCGAACAGCACGATCGCCGCAAGTCCGGCGCTGGCGATCGCGTAGCCTTTGGTGACCGCCTTCATCGTGTTGCCCACGGCATCGAGTTCGTCGGTGATATTGCGCACTTCCTTCGGCAGTTCACTCATCGTGGCGATGCCGCCAGCGTTGTCAGTAATCGGGCCAAACGCATCCAGCGAGATGACGATGCCTGCTTGCGCGAGCATGGCCATGACCGCCACGGCGATACCATAGAGACCGGCTGCATAATAGCTCAGCCAGATGCTCGCCCCGATGCAGAGCACCGGCAGCGCGGTGGCGTGCTGGCCCACGGCCAAGCCGGCGATGATGTTGGTCGCGTGGCCTGTCTGGCTCGCAGCAGCGATTTTCCGCACCGGACCGTAAGCCGTGGAGGTGTAATAGTTCGTGATCGCCACTGCAGCGCCTGTCATGAGCAGCCCGATGACCGCGGCGAGGTAAATGCCATTGGCGCTGTAGGTGGTGAGCGCTTCACCGCTGCCGAGCACATTCTTTACTTGGAGGCCAGCCGGGAACATCTGCTGCACCACCGGGTAAGCTGCCGCTGCTGTCAGGGCGCCAGCGATGATCACGCCGTTGATCAGGGCTGCCGTGGGCGACGACTTCGTCACGTTCACATAGAGAATGCCAATGATGCTCGCGATGATCGCGACCCCGCCGAGCACGAAGGGAAAGATCACTGCCGCAGGCGCGGCGGCCGCCGTCAGTGCGCCCACGAGCACCGCACCGATCAGCGACACAGCATAGGTCTCAAAAACGTCGGCCGCCATGCCGGCGCAATCACCCACATTGTCACCCACGTTGTCCGCGATGGTCGCCGGGTTGCGCGGGTCGTCTTCATCGAGCGATTGCTCGACCTTGCCGACGAGGTCCGCGCCAACGTCCGCAGCCTTCGTGTAAATTCCACCACCGAGACGGGCGAACACGGAAATGAGCGATGCCCCGAGCGCCACCCCAACGAGACTCGAAAGCGCCTTGTCCGGATTGAGCTTTTGCATCAGCAGCCAGAAAACGCCCACCGAAAGCAGCGCGAGCCCCACCACGAGCAACCCAGTGACGGCACCACCATTGAAGGCCGCGCGGAGCGCTTTCTGCCGGCTCTCCGTGGCCCCCTGCGCGGTGCGCACATTCGCCACGACGGCGATGCGCATGCCGATGAACCCCGCCGCCAGCGAGCAGACCGCACCGAGCACGAAGCCCCCAGCGGTCCAAGCGTCCTTGAAGATCGCCAGCAGCACCGCCAGCACCACCGCGATGATCGAAATCGTCCGCACCTGCCGCCCGAGGTAAGCCTTGGCGCCCTCTTGAATGGCCCCCGCAATCTGGCGCATGCGCTCGTTGCCGGCCGGCGAACTCACAATCGATTTGATGAGGAAAGCGGCGTAACCAAGCCCGACCAATGCGCAGGCGATGGCCAGGGGGATACCGGTGTTTTCGAGGGAACTCGCAGCGAGAATGAACATGAGTGGTTGGACCAAGAGGGAGAAAAGGGCGCGGACCTTAGGGGGTTTCCCTCGCCCTGCAAGTCCGGAGTCGCTTCGTAAAATACTCAGTAAGGGGTGCGCAGTTCCACCGGCTTGCGCTTCGACTTAGCTCGAAGGTTGAGCATTTCGACGCCAAAACTGAACGCCATGGCAAAGTAAATGTAGCCCTTCTCGATGTGGTGACCGAGCCCGTCCCCGACCAGCACCACGCCCACCAGCAACAGGAAGGAGAGCGCGAGCATCTTCACCGTGGGGTGGCGATTCACGAAGTCGCTGATCGCACCGCTGGCCATCAGCATCACCGCCATGGCGAGGATCACGGCAGCAATCATGACTTCGACACGTTGCGCCATGCCGACCGCCGTGATGACTGAATCCAGTGAAAACACGATATCAATGACGGCAATCTGCGCTACCACCGACCCGAGAGTGGCAACGCCCTTTCCAGACGAATGCCCATGCTCCTCGCCTTCCAGGCTGCCGTGGATTTCGTGCACGCTCTTCCAGATGAGGAAAAGACCGCCCGCGAGCAGCACGAGGTCCTTACCGGTGAAGTGATGCCCCGCCACCTCGAACAGCGGCTTGGTCAGTTTGGTCAGCAGGAAGATCGAGCAGAGCAAGATCACCCGGGTGACGAGAGCCATCATCAATCCCAGCGAACGAGCCTTCTTCTGCTGCTCCTTCCGCACCTTTCCGGCGAGGATAGAAATGAAGATGATGTTGTCGATGCCCAGAACGATCTCCAGCACCGTGAGGGTGATGAGACTGATCCAGGTTTGTGCTTCGGCGAGCCAGTGCATGTGGGCGCGGAGGATTCCCGGACTGGCGCGTTCGTCCAGTAGAAAGCGACGGTTATTCCGCGTAGCCTCGCACGCGGTTTTTCCAGCCGGGGAGCCAGCGGGACTCTCCGCGTTCGGGTGGAGAGTTTTTTACCCTGCGCTCAAGGACGCTGGCGGCAGCGCGAGAGAATCCCGCGGTTGCGCTGCCCTCCGCCGGCATGACGGCAAGCACCTGCAGGAGGCCCCAGCCTTCGCCGTGGTAACGCTCCTTGGGATTGGTCCCCTCGCCTTTGAAGTTCACGTAATCGATCAGCGCGTAAGTGCCTGCTCCGCTCTCGGCGAGGCGATTGAAATTCGTGCGCACTTTTTCACGGTCCGACGATGGGGCGGCGGAGAGCATTTTTGGCAAGGCGACTTTCATTCGTTCAGCGAGGAAATGGCTCTGCAACCGGATCGTGCTCGCGAGCAGATCGCGCAGTTCTTTCATCCGGGGGCTCAGCGCGTCGGCTTGGAAGGCGGCGCGGGTGGACCACGGGCAGGTGCCATTGAGCCAGCCGGGCGTCTTCACCCCGGCGGCGTTGAGCGATTTCACGAGCTTCGGAAAGCTTTCCTCGAACGGTCCATTCACGCCTTTGGGATACCAGATAAAATGGCCGATCCCGAGCGAGGCGAAGTTCTCGCCGGAATTCCACGAGGTAAGCCCTTCGCGCGTGCCGCCACATTCGTTCTGCCATACCCGGCGGCCGATGCGGTCGAGTTCGGCATCGGAAAGCGCCAGCGCGCTGGAGACTCCGGCAAAGAAAAGGGCGGCGAAAAGGGCGCGGGAAGACATGCCGACCAAAGGAGCCGCACGGGGCGGAAAAGACAAGCCTGCCGGCGGGACGATTCCCGGCGGCGTGATCGATTTTAAGCGTTGGCGCCCTCGCGTGATTGAGTTATTATCACCGCATGAACACGTCCTCCCTCCGTCGTCGTTCCGCAGGTTTCACCCTGATCGAGTTGCTCACCGTGGTGGCGATCATTATAATCCTGATGGCGCTCACTCTCACCGCCACGCGCTCCATGGGCGAGGTGGCGAAGAGAAGTCAGGCGAACAACACGGCCCGCTCGGTCGTCTTTGCGGTGAAGAGCTACTACGTGGACTATGGAGCGATGCCTCCCTTCGTGGATGTGAAACCCAAGGAAGACGATCTGGTCTTCGGCGAACCGGTCATGAGCGCGATCGGCCCGAACAATGAGCTTTTTTACACGCTGCGAAATATCCCTGGCGGTCCGAACCGGGACTTCGCCGCCAACCCGCGACGCACCGTCTATTTCGAAGACCACACGGCCCGGGTGAACGCGCAGAACGAGCCGCGGGCCGGCTTTTACGACCAGACCATCACCGGCGGAATCCCTTCTGCATTGCAGCAAAGCTGCCTCTACGATCCGTGGGGCCATCAGTATGGCATTATCGTCGATGCGAACGGCGATAACCGCATCGACCTGAAGGACGTTTATTACGACTTTGGCGGCGTGCAGGACCATGGTGGGCATGCCCCGCGGTGGACGGTCGGCGTCTTTTCCATGGGCAAGGACGGGAAGCTCGGGACCGATGGAGACCGCATCTATCGCCGGTCCTCCACCGAGCGCTCCGACGACCAGATATCGTGGGAGTAACGCGCGCTCAGATCGCCGTCATCCAGCCGTGGATGGACAGGTAGAAGTGCGATAGCGCCCACGCCAGCGCCACGAGCAACGCCGCCACAAGATCGCGCCGACCGAAACGGTCGCGTTTTCCGTGGCTGCGGATGAAATTGAGCAACGCACCCGTGGGACATGCGTAGTGGCAATAAGCCATCGGCACAAAGAGCGAGGCGATCAGACCGGCAACGGCGAGGCTGCCGGTGATCCAGCCAGCGGCGCGAAGCACATAGGCGTCGAAGGGCTCGAGATGCGCGAGGTCGATGGGGAACTGAAGAAACGCGATGACCAGCACCACGACCAGTAACCCCGGCGCGAGCCAGCGCAGGGCGCGGTCCAGATCCGCGCGCACGCCGATCCGCCAGCGGCGCGGTGCGATCTTGTGCATGAGTTCCTGCGCGGCGCCGTGCGGGCAAAGGTTCTGGCAATAAAGCGGCTTCCCCGTCGCCCAAGGCACCACTAGCGCGGCCGCGAGGAGAAGCATCAACCCCGGTGCACTCTGCCAGGGCACACCATTCTGCGCCCAGCCCACCATAAGCGATTGCGCGAGCAGATCGCCAGTGATGAAGCCCACATACACAATCACCAGCACTTGGAAGCCGCGCCGCAGCCACGGCTTTCCATGGGTCCCGGTAAAGGCCAGCACCAGCGCCGCGAGGATGATCGCAACGATGCCGTAGTCGTGCACCTGCCAGCGGATGGGACGCGCGGATTCCACTTCGTCTTTCCATGCGAGCAGGCGTTTCTGCACGCCCTCGGCCACCGCCAGACTTGTCATCGACGCACCCGCGACGCCTTCGATCCCCGCCTGCTCCGGTGTCTTCGCCGCGACCTGATCCCACATTTTCCCCTTCCACGTTTTTTTGAGGAAATAGGGATCACCCTTCACGTCGCCGACATGCTCCCGCGTGTCCTGCGACGAGCGGATGTGCACTCCAAGCACACGCAATCCCGGATCGAGCACGATGAGCGAATCCGTCCACCCACGATAGCCGATGACCGAATCGGACACCGGCGCCGTGCGGACCGCGTAGCCGATCTGCTCCCCTTTTCCGTCGTGCACAAACACGCCGGCCCGGTTGCTCGGGTCGTCGCGCAGTTCCGCCGCCTCCGGCAGCACCGCGCGCACTTCTTCGACCGAAAGCGGCGTCAGGCCGCTTACGCGCAGATGCACCGCGTGCACTCGAATGATCCACGCAATCGCGACCAGCACCGCAAGGCGGTAGATCTGAAGCAGGACTCGGCGCACGCGGTTGGATCGCGGCAGATAAACGAAATGGCGCGCTGGCCGTTACGGCTGCGGCATCAGTTGGACAGCGTCGATGTGGACGTTGCCGTCGGCGCCTTCGGTGGTGAAACTCACCACGGCGGGCTTGCCGGTCTCGAAGCGGAAAGAACCGAGGGAGTGGAGGCCCTTGGGCAGGTCGGCGGCGACGCGTTGGTTGAGCGTGACGGTCTTCGGGCCGTCGGCGCTTTCAATCGTGACGCGCGCGTTGCTGGCGCGATTTTCGTGCGAGCCGGTGCTGACGCGAACTTCGTAACGGCCGGTGTCCTTGACCGTGAACTCGTAGCGCGCGGTCGCCGCGGCTTTCGGGCCGGCGTAGCGGTAGCCTTTCGCCACGAAGTCGGGCAGACCGTGGCCGGTCGCCCAGGTGCCGGTCAGCTTTGCCTGCTCATCATCGACCACGAGCCCACCCAGCGAGGCGACGGCAATCCCTTCCGCATTTCCATCGTGTTTGTCCTTGCTGGGCGCCGGGGGCTGATAACCGGACGGAAGCGTGATCGGGCCATCGAGGGTCTCGCGGCGGGCCGCCCCACGGAGTTGGAGCAACTCGGAAAGCTGCGGCCAATAGCGTTCATAGACTTCGCGCGGCGTGCACTCGTTTTTCACGCAGAGCGAGGCGGCCTTGCCGACGACTTCGCCAATCATGCCGCCCGTCTTCATGACGCGCACCGTGCCAAGCGCTTCGTGGGTCACACTGACATCACGGCCCGCAGTGAAGAGGTTGTCGATGTTCTTCGAATAGAAGCATCGATACGGAACGGGATAGCCCTGAAGGCGGTCCACTTTTTTGTCCATGATCGCCTTCGAAATGAAGGGATCCTGCGGGAACTTCTGCGCGTATTGTTCACGCGGATAATGTAGATCGATGTCCCAGGTGGTCGGCACGGTGCCATCTGGGAAAGGTTTCTTATCGACGATGTCTTCCCGGGTGAGAAGCACATCACCGATGACCTGGCGGCTCTCGCGCGGCCCGCCGATGTAGGCCATCCACTCCAGTTTGGCGTTCACATGATCGGCTTTGCCCTCACCGTTCTTCATGGCGTTGAAGGCGCCGAACGCGGCGCGCAGGTTCCAATCGCGCGTGGATTCGAGTTCCAGGATCGGGTGTTTGTTAAAACCGCTCTCCCAGAACCACTGCGCGTGGAAGCGCTGCGGATAAGGGAAATCTTCGAGACCGAGTTGGAGCGCCCACGGCGTCTCTGGGAACGTCTCGGGCGTATCCGCATTGGCCCAACGCCACATGTTCGACATGCCGAGGTGCTCGGTTTCGCGCAGCGTGACTTCCGCACCGGCGAGCGCAGCGATCGTCGCGTGTCCGGTCGAATCGACGAATAGCTTGCCGCTGAATTTGCGGCGCTGATTCGTCCGCGTGTCGAGCGCGACGATGGCCGCGATGTGTTTGCCCGGTTCAGCCATCTCGACGGCATAGGCGTGGTGGTTGAGGAAGAGGGAGATGTTCTTCTCCGCACGGACGACCTGCTCTTTCTTCGCGTCACCGAATTCTTCCTCGGTGCCCGGCGAGAGTTTCGCCTGGTCCTGAAACTCTTCCACAATCTCGCCGATGTTCGGATACAGGCCGCGCCGAATTCCGCCCATCGCCCACACGCGCACTTCGCTGGAACCGTTGCCGCCGAGGACGGGACGATTCTGAATGAGCGCCACTTTCAAGCCCATGCGCGCGCCGGAAATCGCCGCGCCCAGGCCACCGTAGCCGCCACCACACACCACGAGATCGAACGTTCCCGCGTCCTCCGGTTTTTCCGGCAGACCGAGCGCCTGCATGCGCCACTTCGCGAGTGCGTCTTTTTCCGCAGGCGGCGCGACGTCGTCTTTTGAGAAATAGATCGCGTCGGCGCGGCCGTTGAACCCGGTGAGATCGTGCAGCGCGAGAGTCGTTTCCGGCCTGGCGATCTCCACGGTGCCACCGTCCTGCCAGTTCCAATCCGCGCCACGAATCCCGAAGGTTTCGCTCAGTGGCTTGCCGTCGATCACCAGCTGGAACCGCCCCGGTGCCTCGCCCGGCGCTTTCCAGCGCGCCACCCAGTCGAAGGTGCGCACCCACACGTGATACTTGCCCGTCGAGGGAAACTTCACTGTCGTCGCCGCATCCTTTACCGGCGCGCCGAGACCGTGCGCCATCAGGTAAGGCGAGCCCATGGCGTCGATGAACTGCGTGTCGAGCACCCAGCCGCCGGGCTGGGCGAAGCCTTCCGTTTCAACAAAAAGCGAATCCGCCGACAGGGCCATCGATGCAGACGCGGCCAGGACCGCGAGAGAAAGTGAGAGGGATTTCATAGAAGAGTGCACCCGTAAACCCGTTCCGCGGAAATTTCCAAGGCCGGAAATCAGAACCTTCCTAGCGCGCAAAAAACAGCACGATCAACTGCGCGACCACAATTCGCAGGAGCATCGTGAAGGGATAAACCGCGGCATAAGCCAGCGCAGGTGCGTCCGAACCGGCCGTCATATTTGCGAAAGCCAGCGCGGGAGGGTCGGTCATGCTACCGGCAAGCAGGCCGCAGATATTCATGAAGTTTTGTTTCCAGATCAGTCGGGCCAAGGCGCCGACGAGGAGAAGCGGAAGGAGCGTAATCACGATCGCGGAAGCCATCCAGAGAAGCCCGTCGCTTCCGCTGATTACCTCGATGAAATGCTCACCGGCCTTGAGCCCGACGCAGGCGAGGAACAGGACGATGCCGAGTTCGCGCAACGCGATATTCGCGTTGTCGGGCATATACCAGACGATCGGCCCCACCCGGCCTAAACGGCTCAGCAGGATCGCGGCGATGAGCGGCCCTCCCGCGACGCCCAAGCGCACCGGGACCGGGACGCCGGGGAGGTGAATCGGCTGCAAACCGAGAAGCAAGCCGAAGGCGATGCCGACAAAGACCGCGATGAAATTTGTGCGATTGAGCGCCTCCGAGGAATTTCCCACATCACGGGCCGCCTGCTCGATATCGGCCTCACGCCCGACCACCTGGAGCACGTCGCCAAACTGCACCCGCACACCCGGACTCGGTGGCATTTCTACCCCGGCGCGCACGAGACGTGTGATCGTGACCCCATGCGCCTGGCCGAAGCGCAGGTCGCGCAATTGGCGCCCGATCGCTTCGACCCGCGTTACCACCACGCGGCGGAACGTCGCTTCGCCCGGCACCTTCATCAGATCGACTTTGCTTTCGCGCCCGGTGATGAGCCGAAACTTCGCCAACTGCGAAGGCGGCCCCACAGCGAGAATCGTATCGCCCACATGCACCGGCGTTTCGCCCTTCGCGATATGCACCTCTTCTTCACCCGCGAAACGAATGCGCGAGACGGTAACGTCGAGTTCGCGGCGGCCAGGGAGATCGCGAATGGCGACTCCATTCAGGTTTTCGTTCTCCACATCGATGTTCAGGCGTTCGAGGTGATCTTCCCCGTTTTGATGCTCCTTGCGGAAGGCCTCGGCCTCGTGCTGCGGATTCACCCGGAAAACGACGCGGAAGAGGATCATCGCCAAGATGATTCCGACAATGCCAAATGGATACGCCACCGCATAGCCGAGCCCAGGTAATTCCAGCCGCGATGGATCGGCCAGCGCCAGTCCCTTCAACGCCTGCTGCGCCGCTCCCAGCGAGGGGGTGTTCGTGGTAGCGCCGGAGAAAAGCCCAACGGCGGCGGCGATGTCGATCTTCGCCACGAGGGCTAATACCACGGTGATCCCGGCTCCGAGCAGCACGATGCCTGCGGCCATTAAATTCAGGGGCAGCCCTTCGCGCCGCAGCGAAGTAAAAAAGCCCGGACCGACCTGCAGGCCGATCGTGTAAACAAACAGCATGAGGCCGAAGTCGCGGACGAATTCGAGGGTCGTGTGGTCGAGACTGAGACGGAGGTGACCGAAGACGATCCCGGAAAACAGCACGCCGGCGACACCGAGACCCACGCCGCGAATCTTCACTTTGCCCAAACCCAAACCAAGTGCTGCGACCAAAGCGAGCACCAACACGGCCGCCGCGACGGCATGGATCGATTGGATTTCCTGCAGCCAGTTAAACAGCAGGCCGCCATCGGCCATGGTGATCGTGAGATGGAGCCAGCTTGGGTGGAGCATCGCTTCAGTTCAGCATGTCAAAAAGTGTAGAGGTATGAGAAGCGAAACATTCGCTCATACGCTCGCGGTTCGCTTGCGGGAACCTCCAGCCCGGCCATGAAAATATGCCGGTGTGCGACGGTAAACCTCAAACCCGGGGTGATCGTCACGACGGAGCGACCGGGGCGCGGACCATCGAGATCGGTCTTCGCATAGGCTTCGACGAAAGTGCTGAAGTTGCCAAAGGGCGCGTCGGGGGAGGTCCAGGTCGTCGCGAGTGAACCGGCATAAGTGAGATCGTTCAAGCGAGTGCCGGCGGCGGGCGGACCGAGATAGGTTTCCTCCTGCACGTGCCAGTAAAATCCGGTGCGTCCGAGGCCGAGCGGCGCGAGATCGTGCCAGCCGGCGAGGGCAAAGCTGAGCGTCGTCTGGCGTTCGTTGAGCCCATCGTTTGGCGCGGCCACACGGAAGTTGAGAGCATAAGACGAGTGTGGGGTGTCCACCAGTTGCAGGCGCGCAATCGCACCCCACGCCCCGCCGCTTTCATCCTCCCCTGCCCGGCCGTCGATCCACTTGTAGCTCCCGAAGACCGCCAGCATGAACCGCCGATTGAAACTCCATTCGACGAGTTGATTCAGCGTCTGCACGTTCCGTTCGCTGTCGCTGCGGAGCGGTCGCTCGAAGGCGTAGTCGGTGCGAAAGGTGCGAACCAGAAAGTTGGTCTGCACGCGCAGCAACGAAAGATCGGGCGCGCCGGCTCGCGGGCGTTTGGTAAACGGTTCGTCCCAGCCGGCGGTGAAGAAATTCCCGAGCGAAAGATCGGTCAGTTCCCGATTCGAAGTGAAGTTAGCCGCACCCGGTTCCGGCAGCGGAAGTTGGCCAGCGTGAGCCGGCAGTAGTGAAGGAGCGATAAGGATGGCGCACGAAGCGCAGATAACCCTGATTCTTTGCATATTCCCTGCGTCCTTTGTGGCACACAACGGTGGGAACCGCTCACCGTGCCTTGCCGAAAACCGACCAACATCTGGCCGGCAGCCTCAATCCGAGGTGAGCGATCCACAAAAGATGTGGAGCATCGAGTCCACGCCCTTGGCAGGCTGTGCGCGGTTCAAGTCTATGAAAACATCCATGGTTCTGTTGGTCACGGAAGATTCCGCCACCGCCTCGGCGGCGAAATCGGCGGCGAGGGAACTCCACCAAGAAATTGTTCATCTCACCTGCGGCTCCACCGCGATCTCCACGCTGATGGACGATGTGGCGAGCTTTGACTTCGCGGTCATCGACATCGATCGGCACACGGGAAATCGCGCCTGCTTTCAAACGGCAGCCGGGCTTCTGCCCGTCGTCGCAGTGAGCAGACCTGATCACGCCGAGACGAGCCAGATGGAGCGGCGCTGCCACGCGGTCGCGCACCTTTCCAAACCGGTGAAGGGCGATCAGGCACGCGCGGCATTTCTGCATGCGCTGACGCACCGGCGCCCGGAGTGACGCGGTGCGGCGGGGCTATTTGGCCTTGGCCGTCTTCACCACCGTTTTGCCTGCTTCCTGCCAGCCGGTAAAACCGACCGTAAGATGGTAGATCTCGGGAAATTTCCCCATCGCGACCATCCGTTGCACCGCCTGCATGCTGCGCCGTCCGGCGGCGCAGTGAACGAGCACCGGCTTCCCTTCCAGTTCCTTGATGCTTTGGTCAAATTCCTCGTCGAGGACCGAAATGTTCTTCGCTCCCGCGATGTGCGCCATGTCGTATTCTTCGACGGTGCGGACATCGACCACCACGAGATCCTTGCGTTGATTGATGAGTTTCTCAGCCTCGTCGGGACCGACGTTCTGGACGCGAGCCCTGGCGGCAGCCGGTGCTTCCGCGGGTTTCTTTTTATCGGCCGGTTTTTGGGCGAAGGCAGCGGTGCCGAGCCCGAGGGTGAGCGCGAGGGAGATGGGGAGCAGGTTCATGAATGCCGTATGCTGCACCGCGCGGCGGAGTGCAAGCCGCCGCGTTTTCAGGTTTTCGGCAACGGCGGCACCACCGGAGCCGGCTTCGGTGCGGCGCGGAAGAAGCCGCCCGTGCTGAAACACTGCCAGCCCCAGCGGAGCCAGCGAATGAGCGCCGCAGCCAGCCACAGCGCCCATACGAGCATGGCAAAGCGATACCACCAGATCGACACCGACCACAGTGCGGGGCGCGGCAGCAACGATTCGCTGCGCGCTTGGAACCACTGAAGATTGGTGCTGCGCGAGCCGTTGCCGGCGATGAACATCTCCGGCTGTCCCAGCAGGCCCTCGCCCACGGCAAAAACGAGGATGCCGAGCGAAATCGCGGTCAGACCGATCAGCACCACCTGCCACCAATTGTAGCTCAGTCGACCAAGCTGCTGGAACGATTCGCCCCGACGCCAGACCAAGTAAAACAGCCAGCCGACCACCACGAGTGCCGCTGGCAGCGGAACCTGCGTGAGACCGATCGCCAGCAGCATCCACTCGACCGCGCGGAGGGGCGAACGCTGGACACGAGCCAGCGCGACGGCGGCCAGCAGCGAGCAAATCAAAATGCCCCAAAACCGCACCGCTGGTCCACGGCGCGGTCCCGCCGTCCACCACACCCAGCGATCGTCTGGAACCTGAATGACGGTGTGAATATTCGCACTCTCCACGGGGAGACGCACGTCGCCAGCCTGCGCGCGGAAGCCGAGCGCAACGTTTGATTTCCAGGCGATGCCGATCTCCTGCTCCCCGGGTCGCACAGGGATAACGAGCTTATTCCCGTCCTTGCGCACGGGAATCGCTTTTCCGTTCTGCGTGAGCGAGGTGATTTCGGCATCGGGCGGAAGCTCCATCAAAAAATCTTCGCCGAGACTGCACCGCAAGGAGAGGTCGAGCTTGGCGGTGCGCTGGCGTTTGCCGAGCGATATTTGGTGACGCCCGCGGTGAACCGTGATGGTCGCTCCCGGGATGGCCTCGGGCCGGCTGATGGCCAAATCCACACTTTCGCCGGGCCACGGCTGCCACACCGGCACCAGGTCGGGGCTGCCGGGTTCAAAGATCGGCGCCAAGCCACCGATGGTCACGTTCCAGACCGGCGATGCAACAAGGTGCCAGCGTTCGACCCATGCATCCTCCGCGCGCGTCGCGAGTTTCAGCGCACTGACCACCGTAAGGCCGCTCTCCCAGGTGAACGCCTTTTCCTGCGCGCCCAGCCTCACTTCGATGAACCCATCCTTCACCACAGCATTGGCCGAGAGCACGTTTTCCCCTGGCAGCAGGGGCACGCGCAGGGCGATTGCTTTGGTGGCGGGCGAGAGTCGCGTGACGGTGGTCCGCAGTTGCCAGACGAGCCCGAATTCGAGGTAGCGGTCGATGACCACACTCGATTGCAAATCCTGCCGGTCGTAACTCGCCGTCCCGGGCGCAGCTTTTTGTTTCAGCGCAAAAAACACCTGCGCTTCCGGAACGCCGTCCGCCCGCACGCCGCTCACCGTCCAGCCCGGCGCTTCGATCTTCACCTGCCGGGGCTTGAGTTGGAAGGTCCATTCCCATTCGGTGAGGTTCGCCAGCGAACCCTCCATGCGGACGCGGTGAACTCCGGCTTCGAGAACCACCCAGAGGAAGTTATCCTCGCGCCGCAAGGCGACCTCGGGTTTGTCGTCCACGAGGACGTTGACCGGCGACCAGACCGGCAGCCGGCCCGGCAGCGGCACAGCCGTGCGGACTGCGGCGTGGATTTCCGCCTCGATCGTCAGCTTCCGTTCATTGAGCGTGAGGGTAACCGTCGGGATATTCGCCGCGGTGGGATAGGCGTCGGAAACTTCGAGCAACCGCGCGCGTAATTGTTCGAGCGTGACCTGATCCGGGAAGAATGCGCCGGAAACTCGATTTACAATCGGCTCCTGATCGCGAAGCAGCTCGCCGGAAGCTGGACGAGGGACCGCAGCTTCTTGCGCGGGCGCAGCGGTGGAAAGACTTAGCAGCACGACAACGACCGCTTTTCCGTTCGCGCGAAACACGGAGGCCCCCAGTCGGCGCGCCCCGAGCAACACGGAAGCCAGCGCAAGGAGCAGCACGACGCGCAGCACGGTCAGGACGCGCTCCAGGCTGAGCGAGATGAGGACGGGTTTGACCTGCTGCGACGCGGTCACCGGACCGTTCCAGCCGAAGCTCACTTCTCGCCACATCCACTCCGGCACGCCGGGCCCTGTCTGGATGCGGGCTTTGGCGTCGTAGAGCAGGTTATCTTTCCCCTTCGATGGCGCTCTCCTGACGCTCGCGGAGCTGAAAACACCCGCCGATGGCACGTATTCCCGTTCCGCCAGAGCGACATCCGTCGAGGCCGCCGCCGGAGCAGGCGCGAAATCCGGCGCGGGCCCGGCCAGCGTCTGCGACCGCAAAACCCCATTGGACCGCACGATCTCCAATTGCGGATATAACGCCTGTTGCACCTGCCGCACGACAAACGGAACCAAGGCGAGGATGAACAAACCGATCGTCACCCACTTCGCGATGCCGACGACGCGCTTCCCCCACCCGTCCGGCACCACTCGCGTGAGGGCTAGCGGGATGAGCAGGAACAACCAGAGGTAACGCGGCGCACCCGGTTCATGATAAGCCAAGCCGAAGGCCAGAAACGCCAGCACGCCGGGTCCGAATCCCCACAAGCGATAGACGGCCAGGGAAAAAATCAGCAGCAGGAATAAATCGAGCAGCGTCCACGCGGTCAGCCAATCGCCACGCACCCAGTCGGCCCCAAAAAGCGCGAACAGCCGCCAACCGGGCGGCAGATTCAGCGAGACGCGAAGGGAATCGGCATCGGCCTGCCAGCCGGTCGCGGGCAGGGACGCCGCACGGGTCATCCGCCCGGTGGCTTCGAGGTTGAGATTACGCGTGCGGATTTCGACACCCGCCGCGCCGCTCTGGGGATTACGCGTGATGAGTTGCCCCTGCGCGCCGCTCCGCACCGACCCGAGATCCTGTCCCGGCGCCGCGTCGAGCCGCCAGATTTGCTGCATGGTCCCGGTGATCTGATCACGAAAGGTCAGACGGCTGCCGTCTTCGTCGAGCCAAAGCTGGCGGGCAATCGTCAAACCGGCGGGTTTCTGATCGCCCATGCCGCGCATGCGTTCTTCGATGCGCAGGGGCGTGTTCGTTTCCCAACGATATACCGGTAGTTCGCGCCATTGGTCGGGAAAAGTGGTCTGCGAAACATCGATGGCCGGAGGTCCGATGATTTCCACAATGCGAAATTCCGGCCGCGCGCGGAAGGCGACGAGCTCCTGCTCGGCGGCTGCCTTGGCATTGGCAGGGTAGTGAAACTCCTTGGGGTTATCGAAACGAAACGCGTCTGCCTGCACCTTCCACTTCCCCGCGCGCACCTGCGCCTTCATCCGTCCGGCGTCGTCGATCACCACCGGAATAGCGCCCTGCACGGAGGCCAGTTTCCAACCTTCCGGGAGAACCGTGCCGATCTCTTCTTCGCGGCTTTTGCCGGAAACGATGAGTTCAATCTCCGTGTGCAACCAGAGCGGAATGCCGTCTTCCAGTGCCGCGTAGAGCTTCACGGAGAGAAAATTTTTGTCGGTCTCCTCGGTCGAGGCGTTGCGCTTGAGCCAGAGAAATCCTTGGGCATCCCACACGGGAGACTCGACCGGTTTGCCATCAAGGACGAGCGCGAGAATGCCGATCTCGCGTGGAATGAGGAGGCGCTGGGGAACTTCCGTCCAACGATATGCGCCTTCGATGTGGCGGGTGCCGGGCTGAAGTTTCAACGCCGGCCCACCTCCGTGCTCCAAGACCGGAACCGGAGCACCGTCCACTTTCACCTCCAAGGGCCACACCTCCGCGCTTCCCGGCAGCGCGAGCCAGGCTTCGGAAAAGGCGGTGACGGCGATGTCGAACTTTCCGCCGCTCGCCTCGGCTTGCAGTCCGAGACGAGAGGGCCAAAGACAAAGCGGTCTCTTTGGGTCGGAATACGGGGTAGGACACCAGCGATGGTGGTCGTCCCACGTAGCCCATTGCTCCCAAGGCTTGAGCGCATCGGGAATCGGCTTGGACTGGGCGAAAGCTGACGACCCAAAGACGACAGCCAGAACCGGGAGGAGAAAACGCAGGCGCTTCATCTCCACGATTATGACACAGGCTTGCCGCTTGATGGAAGCAGCCTTTCTTCCCCCTTGCCCGGTGGGGCCTGTTACGGTTTCGTCGCGCCCCCGTGTCTCAAATCCTCGCTTCCACTCAAGCCCTTCTGCGTGAACCGCGTCTGCGCGAACTGCTGAGATGGTGCCTGCCTGCGTTGCTGATCGGCCTCGTGCTGCGTGTGGTGCTGACCGTGCACATGCCGGTGGCGTATTACCACGACGACGCGCCCGACTTTCTCACTACACCGGACCGGCTGATCACCGATCACAAATTCGAACTGCACGAGAAGAAGACCTTCCTCGTTCCGATTCTGTTCACGGCGCCGTTCGCACTGCCGATCCCGGCGATGAAAACGATCCCTTTCGCACAGCACCTCATGGGGCTGGGATTGATCGTGCTGATCGGCGCGCTTTGCCGGCTGTGGCTGACGAACTCGTGGAAGCTCTTCATCATTCCGCTGACGGTGCTGGCGGCAGTGAACCCCTTTTACCTGTGGTATGAACACACGCTGATGGCGGAGACGACCTTCGTCTTCTGCACCGTGCTCGTGGCGCTGGCCGGGACGCTTTACGCTCAACGGCCGAATGCGCCGCGCTTCGTGGGGCTGTGCCTGGCACTGGTGCTCGAGGCCGGTGGGCGACCTGAAGGGAAACTGCTTTTCGGCTTTGGCCTTCTGATGGTGGTCCTGATGAATTGGGGCCGGCTCCGAACGGCGTGGCAGCAACCCGTGGCGCTGCTGGCGGTCGCGATCGTGACCCACTTCTGCACCAAGACTTCGCAAGCCGGGCTGCTGCTCTACACGTCAGTCGCTCGGATCACCCCGACCGAACTGAGCTGCGCGCCAGGGTTTGATCCCTTCATCCACGACATTCGCGAGGACCTGCAAAAGCGCTGGGCCGAGCGGCCGAGTTTCCCGCGCGTGCGGGACCGGCGGAATATCGCGGGCGCGGTGGATAACTATCTCAAGCATCGCGGCGACAATGCCCGCCGGCACGAAGATGTGAACGCCTTCTGCCTGCGCCTCGCGAAGGAGACATGCCTGCGCAACCTTCCCGCCCTCCCCGGGCTGGCGCTGGCGAAATTCCGCGCCGTGGCGAACGAATCGCCCGCCGCGCGGTTGGACAATGCCATGCTCTTTGGCAAACAACGCGAAGCGTTCCTCGATAGTCTCGCCCGGGTGATTCGCCTTTCGCACGGCCTGCTCGGCAGCACGGTGCACGACGCCGATGAAATGCAGCACTGGGTCGATACCCACTACGGGGAAGTTCCGTGGTTCAATACGCTGAACGATCGCTGGCTCGCAGTCGTAAACGCCGTCCGGCTTCCGGATTCGCGTTACCCGTTTCCGGAATCGCCCATCGGCGTGCTGGTGGTGCCGGGTGTGCCGCTTTATTTTGTCCTCGCGCTGCTCGGAGTGCTGGCGGTGATGATCCGGCGCGGGGAATTGCAACGCTTTCACCTTGCCTGGGGACTCACGCTGCTCGGGTTCTTCTTCACCATCATGCTGACGGCAAACGTGCGGCCACGGTTCCGCTTCGTTTTCGAGCCGTTCTGGTTCATTTACATCGCGCTACTGGCGGAGTGCTGCTGGCTCGGCGTGAAAAAGCTCGTTCGCCGATGAAGAACGGCACCCACCTGTTTTTCGTCGCGCTCCTCGCGGTGGTCGTGACGCTTGCCTTCCTGCAGGAGCCGGGTTTCGGCGATGACCTGACTTACTGGACTCAGGGGCTCGAAGTGCACGAGCGGGGCGAGCGGGCCTGGGAACGTGCCAGCTTTCATGATCTGCGCTGGCCCGTGTGGGGGGTGTGCTGGGCGTTGCAGCGTGTGTTCGGATTTGGCATCTCCTCCTATTACGGCGAGCCGGTGTTCTACCTCGCGCTTGGAGCGGTGCTCGCTTTCGTTCTCGGGCAAAAGCTCCTCGGTTCCAGAGCGGCTGGCTGGGCGGGTGCGATTGCGTTTCTCTTCCATCCCTTGCTCGACTCCGTTTGCTTCCGCCCGATGCCGGACCTTTCCGAAGGCGTCATCGGGGCCGCCGCGATCACCGCTTGGTGGATGATGATGAATGCCACACGGCGCTCTGCTGCGTGGATGCTCGCCCTCGGCGCGCTCGTGTGGGTGGCGCAGGCCAATCGTATCACCGGCGCGTTCATCGTGCCCGTGCTCATCGTGAATACGCTGGTCTTCTTTCCGCGGCGCTTCGGCTGGCTCGTCGGCGCCGGCATGGTGTCGATCGTCGGCTGCGTGGGCGAAGCGATCTTCTACCACCACCTTTTCGGAGACTGGTTGCACGCTATTCACGCCAACATGCAGAACACCGGCAACAAAGGCACGCCGCCGATCGCCGTGTGGGAGCTTCCCGTCCGCTTCCTCAGTTCGCTCTGGAAGCCCGCGCCGCTCGCGCCGCTCTACAGCCTGCTGGCCATCGTCGGCATCGCTCAAGCGTGGCGCCGGCTCGGCACCTTGGGGCGCGTGATCGTGCTGTGGTTCGCGGTGCTGTATTTTGAATACTCCTGCACCCCGCAGCCCGCCTGGCCGATTCGCCCGCTCCTGCGCGACGCCGATCGCTTCCTCGCCGGACTCGTCGTGCCCATGTCCCTCCTCGCCGTGTGCGGGCTCTGGTGGCTCTGGGAAAAGCTGAATGCGTGGCGTCCCATCCGTGTGCCCGCGGCGGCGATGGGCTGCGTCGCCGTGATTGCGATGGCCGCCGGCGCCAGGCGCACGCACTTCGACCTCGGCTTCGTGCCGGAATTCCGCGCTTATCTGCGCTCGCTGCCACCGGGAACGAGGGTGTTTACGCATGAATCCATGCGGGCCATTGCTTTGCTCTGCGATTCCCGGGCGGTCGCAGGTCTGCATATCGACGCACCAAGCCGCATCTTGCAACGCACTCCCGAACTGGAAACCATCGCAGGTCAGGCGAGTGAGTTCTGGTATGCTCGCAAGCTTGTGTGGCTGAGCACGCGCAAGCAGCTCGAAACGGGTATCCTGCCAAAACAGGCTCCGCTCGGCAGCTATTTCGACACGCCCGAGCGGGACTGGTCGTTGCAGCTTCTTCTCGCGAAAGGAGAAACGCCAGATCTCATCTTTTATCGCCGCCGCACTCCGCAGACACCTCCGGCCCAGGTGCTGGCAGCCGACGCGCCCGAATTCCGTGGCCTTCTTCCTACTCTCCCGTTGGAATGGCATCGCGAACAGGGTCCGATTCAGCTCACTAAAAAGTGGAATCTGCCCGAGTCGTTGCGCGGAAAGTATGTGCGCATCGAAGCGGTGGCCGCTTCAGCCCATCCCGAGTCCTTCACCGTGCGCATGAAGTTCAAACATGGCGCAAACGAAGTCGGAGAGTATCTGCTCAAGCCCTATCTGCATCGCGAGGGTGGAAAGGAATTTTTCGTGTTCGGCATTCCCGCCGAGGCGGATCGATGTGACTTCACATTGAAGTTCAACCCCAAGGCGAAAGCCGTCAGCATTCAGAGCTTCCGCGCCGTGGTGGAATCCCCGAAGTAAACGCGCCGGTCGCTCACGCGAGGTCGCTCTTCTTCATGTTCTTCGCGGCCGAGAAATACCGGCCGGCGAAGGGCAACCCACCCAGAGCGGGCAAAATGTAGCGCGCCGTGCAAAGCAACCCAAGCGCGAGCGCCGTCGGTGCCGCGAAGTAAGGGGCGTAAAGCGCCACGAGAGCGCCATCGCGAGTCCCCGCGCCGCCGAAGGTCGGCACCGGGAGCAGGCCCGCGAGAATGGCCAGCGGCGAAAGCGCGAGGTTGGTGAGAAACGGCGTCCACGCCCGCAGGGCCAGGATGAACAGCCAGATCTGCAACAGATGGAGGAACCAGATGAACACCGAGGTGAGCGTCACCTTCGCGAGGCGCGCTTTGCTCTCCCAGAAGTAAGCGTGCATTTCCGCCCACGAGGCACCGAACTTGATGAACTTCTGCTTGAGCTTCCCCGGTGCGAATTTCGCTCCCAGGTCGAAGAAAAAGTGCGCGAACTTCACCGATCCAAGCAGCAGCGCGCCAAAGAAAAACATGCCCGTGACCGCGGCGGTCATGACGAGAAAGACCGTGTCGTGCTTCGGGTAAAGCATCAGTCCAAAGACGCACCACAAGAGGAGCGAAAGCATGTCGCACGATTTCTCGAAGACGACGAGCGAAAGAGCCAGGGAGCCGGTGAGGCCGCTTTTGTCCTTCATGAAATAGGCTTTGGCGATGTCACCGCCCTTCGACGGCAGCACCATGTTCAGCACGCTGGCCACGAGGATGAGCCGGTTCGCTTCGCCGAAGCTCAGTTGCCCGGTCGAAGGCATGAGTTGCTGGAGCCGCCACGAGGTAAACAGGGTCAGTGGCACGACCATGCCAAGGCTCAGAGTCATCCAGAGCGGATCGCAATCGCGGAAAATCCGCACGAGCTGAGCGCGATTTTCAGGCCCGATCTTCCAGTAGAGAAAAGCGAGGATCGCGATGCTGATGAGGATGGAAAGAATGCGCTTCATGCGAAAAAGGCGCGCACCATGCGGCTTGACGCCCGGCCCGTCGAACGGTTTTCGAGGGGGCGTGAAAACCCCGCTCACCCCCCTCGCCTGGCTCACCTTGCACCTCGCTGCCGCGCACGGGGCGGACGACCGGTTCGGAGTCGCCATGCTGAATCCGACCGTCCCGAATGGCCGCGAATGGTTTGCGCAATGGGACGCAGCGCGCACTGTGCCTTCCTACGAAATCGATCCGGCTGACCCGCTCTTTCGGAACGAGGAACACGAGTTGCGCATCAGCGGAGGCATCGCCCGAGTAAAGGCGGGGCTGACCCGGCTGGTCGTGCTCTCCGGAAAAGCCACTCCGTGGCAGAATGTGGAGATGACCGTTTACGCCCGCCGGGGCGCCTCCACGCGAAAACTCGACTATCAAGCCTTCTACCTCAGTGCCCGCAGCGGCGAACGGCACAACGACGACGTCCCCTGCGAAGGCACCAGCTACCACTCCACTGCGCGGTTCGATGGAACGTGCGGCTTCAAAAAAGAACTGTGGCACACCGGCGGTTACACTGCGTTACGCCCCGACCCCGCGCCCAAGTTCTGGCCCACCGTTCCCGAAGGCAAATGGATCGGGATGAAATTCGTCTGCCGAAATAGCGACCGGGACACGCACGTGAAGCTCGAACTTCACCTCGATCCCGAAGCGAAAAACGAGTGGAAGCTCGTGAGCGAATTCACTGACGCCGGTGGCTGGCGCGGCGAGAAACCGGGCTGCAACCGCGCCCAGGACGCCATCATCACCGAACCCCGCCCCGCCGTCTATTTCCGCGCCGACTACGTGGACGTGGAACTGAAGAAATTCTCCGTCCGCGAGATCGCGCCGCTGCCGTAACGAAAACCGTTGGTGTTCAGCCTCTGGGATGGAATGGCACTGAGTTAAGCCACCTTCTCGAATGAACGCCCCCAGAGAATGACTCTGGGAAACGAGCCTTGACTCAGTGTCATTCTCTCCTGCCCTCTTCCGCAGGATTGCGCTTGGCCCCATGGGGATGCCATCGTGGCAAAATAGTGTGTTTATTGTGTCTGTTGGCCCCGAACGTTTCGAGCGCTGCGGCGCCGAGGGGGCGCGTCTTCGGACGGACGACCAGACTGCGTGAGTGATTTCATAGGCGCCTCATTTCGGCCCGGGCGCGAATTCGCGCGAGCCGTCCATTCCCTCCATTCCGTGGGTTCCGGGTATCTTTTCGCCTTATTTCCACCTCGACCTGGCCGAGCCCAATCCGCCTCAACCTGCCTTTGGCAATAGCGGATCAGCGCCGATTTAGGGATGCCACGGATGAGTCAATGTCTTCTCCATGGCATCCGGAAACGGGCTTACTCAGTGCCATTCCCCTTAGGATGCTTGTTCTCCGGCTCCGCCCCTTTCCGCAGCCTGAAAGCTGGACATCAACGAGGTCAAATGAGCCCGAGCTTCATCTTGCCGGCTTCGCTGATCATCCCCTGATTCCACGGCGGGTCCCAGACGAGATCGACGGTCGCATCGGCAACGCCGGGCAGGCTGACGATCTTTGCCCGCGCTTCGGCGGCAATGGTCGGTCCCATGCCGCAACCGGGCGCGGTCAGCGTCATCTTTACCAGCACATTCGCGGAAGCACCTTCCGACTGCTCGATCGCGCAATCATAAACGAGCCCCAGATCGACGATGTTCACGGGAATCTCGGGGTCATAGCAGGTGCGAAGCTGCGCCCACACGGCCTGCTCATCGACCTTGGGCACAGGACCCGTTGCTGCGGAGTCGTCCTTCTTGATCGTCGCTTCGAGCCCGAGCGCATCCGCGTTTTCATCAGCGATCCGAGCAAGGCCATTCGGCGTCCAAATGGTAAAGCTGCCACCGAGCGCCTGGGTAATGACGACCACCGTCCCCTGGGTGAGGGTAAAGGTTTCGCCGCTCGGGATGCGAATCGCTTCGACGTCGCGCGTGAGGATCTTTTCGGAGTTTTCTTCCATTAGGGATTGGGCTTTTTCAAAACGATGTTCACCTTTTTGGCAGGTCCGGCAAAGCTCTCGATCAGCGTGGGCGCTTGAGCGGGAACGACCGAAGTAGCGGGGGCAGGTGCGGGGCGGGAATCGGGGATGAGGGCTTGGCGGAGAGCGCTTTCGACCAACTGCGCGCAGTGAATTTTCATCGGCGGGAGCGCGCCAAGCGGGGCGCTCAGGTCGGAGCCACTCATGTTGAGAGCTTCATCGACGGTTTTGCCGGCGATGAGTTCAGTAGCGACGCTCGCGACAGCGAGGGCGGTCTCGCAGCCGAAGGTCTGAAAGGTCGCCCGGTCGATGATCTTCCGCCCTTTGTCATCAGTCGTGAACTTCACCCACATGCGCAGCATGTCGCCACAATCCGCGCTGCCAACCGTGCCGACAGCATCGGCGTTCTCCATCTCCCCGAGGTTTTTCGGGCTGGCGATGGCTTCGGTGATGCGTTGCTGAAGATCGTCGGGCATGGGGTCAGAATTGGCGGCGAAGATCGACGGCGACCAACCCGGCGGCCGTGACCAGGGCGAGGTCGCCCGCAGACATGTGCGGCACCTTCATGGCGTAGGCTGCCGCGAAAAGTCCCAGCGTGGCGATAAGCAGGACGACGTCGTTGTTACGCCAGTTCATACCGAGGAAGCGACGGATCCACTTCGCAGCTCCAGACATCGATGCCACCGGTGAGGCTGCGGACGTTTTCCATCCCGTGGCCAGCGAAATACGAGGCGGCGTCGAGGCTGCGGATGCCGTGATGACAGACGAAGATGATTTGCTGATCCTTGGGCCAGCCGCCGAGCTCGTGCATGAGCTCCTGCGTGAGGAAGACCGAGCCCGGAATATTCACCGCGTCGAACTCCTCGCGCGTGCGCACATCAACCAGCTTGGCTTTGCCATCTTTCACCAACTGCGCGGCTTCAGTCGGCGAAATCTGCATCTTTTGATCGGCCTCATGTGCGGAGAGAATGGTATTCGTCACGTCCGCCACGGGAAGATTGTCGTTGCGCGAGCAGACCTCGGCAAGCGTCTCGTCCGGGCGGAAACCGCAGCTCGAACAACCGCCAATGTGGTAGCTACGAAAGAGAGCCCGCTGCGCGCTGGGATACTGCGCGAGCAGATCGCGCATGGAAAGATTGGGGTCGATGGTGGCGGTCATGAGCGTGAGCGTAGCGCGAGTGCGCGTCGGGGACAACAGAGGGTTGTGTCTGCAAGACGCGCATGGGGCCTATAGGACGAATTCGTCCTATAGGCCCCGGAAATGCGGCTTTGAAGAAGCGGGCGCTTACTTCAGCGCGGCCTGATAGTTTTCCTCGGCTTGCGCCCAGTTCACCACGTTCCACCACGCCTTCATGTAGTCGGGGCGGCGGTTCTGGTATTTGAGATAGTAGGCGTGTTCCCACACGTCGAGGCCGAGGACCGGCTTGCCGCCGCAACCAGCGATCGAACCCATGATCGGGTTGTCCTGATTCGCGGTGGAACAGATCGCGAGTTTGCCATCGTTCACGCAGAGCCACGCCCAGCCCGAGCCGAACCGGCCCGCGCCTGCGGCTTCGAACTTCGCCTTGAATTCATCGAAGCTGCCGAAAGCCGCATCGATGGCCTTGGCGAGTTCACCGGTCGGCGCGCCGCCGCCACCCGGCTTCATCAGCTTCCAGAAGAACGAATGATTCACGTGACCACCCGCATTGTTGCGGACCGGGCCGCGAATGCCTTCGGGGACACTATCGAGATTCTTGATCAAGTCCTCGGCGCTCTTGCCGGCGAGGTCCGGCGCGCTCTCGAGAGCCTTGTTGAGATTGGTCACGTAAGCCTGGTGATGCTTGCCGTGGTGGATCTCCATGGTCTGCGCGTCGATGTGGGGTTCGAGCGCGTCCTTGGGATACGGAAGAGATGGGAGTTCGTGTGCCATATGGATAGATTGAAGTTGGTTAGAGGGGCCGTGCGAGGATGGCAAGCACGACGCCCCAGGAAAAATTCAACCTCGTTCTCGACACGTCCCCTTCCCTGCGCCAAAGGCAGCGCCTCATGCCAGCCACCATTCAGTCACTAGGGCCGTGTCTGTTCGATTCACCGCTCACGCATCTCGGCGGCTCGGATGCTATTTTCAAAAGCGACAGCGACCGTGTCCTCGTCGAAACGGGCGCCGGCGTGGAGCCCGGGCCGGGTGAACCGCGCTTTTTCGAAAGCGCCGGCCCTCGGGAAAAGATTTTTTTCGATCCGCCCAAGACGACCGCGGCGATTGTCACCTGTGGTGGATTGTGCCCGGGTCTGAATGACATCATCAAGGGGATCGTTACGCATCTGCACTATCGCTACGGCGTCACCCGCGTTTTTGGGTTTCGCTACGGTTACGAAGGCCTCATCCAGCGCTACGGTCACGTGCCGATTTTGCTGAAGCCTGAGTCGGTTGCCAATATCCACAACTTCGGCGGCACCATCCTGGGCAGTTCGCGCGGTCCACAATCGATCGAGGAAATGGTCGAACTGCTCGAGGAGATGAGCATCGACCTGTTTTTCGTCATCGGTGGCGATGGCACCCTGCGCGGGGCGGCGGAAATCGCGGCAGAAATCAAACGGCGCGGCCTGCGCAAGGTGGTCGTCGGCATTCCCAAGACCATCGACAACGATATCATGTGGATCGACAAGTCGTTCGGCTTCGAAACGGCCTTCGCTGAGGCAGTGCAGGCGGTGAAGTGCGCCTACGTCGAGGCCACGGGGGCGATGAACGGCATCGGCCTGATTCGCCTCATGGGCCGGGACTCCGGTTTCATCGCGTGCTACTCGGCGATCGCGGCGGGCAATGTCGATTTTGTGCTCATTCCCGAGGTTCCATTCACACTGGAAGGCGAGCGCGGCTTGCTCGAAGCCCTCCGTTACCGCCTCGCGAAGCGCAAGAACGCGGTCATCGTCGTAGCCGAAGGCGCTGGACAGGAACTCATGAAGATGGAGGCCGGAAAAACCGATGCGTCCGGCAACAAGAAGCTCGGAGACGTCGGCCATTTCCTCCGCGACAGGATCGGCGCTTTCTTCAAGGACCGCCGCATCGAGGTCTCGCTCAAATACATCGACCCGAGTTACCTCATTCGCTCCGTGCCGGCGAGTGCTCAGGACAATGTCTATTGCAGCCAGCTTGCCCAGCACGCCGTGCATGCCGCCATGGCAGGCAAGACGAACATGCTCGTCGGCCGGTGGCACTGCAGCTTCGTCCACCTGCCCATTGCCCTTGCCACCCACGGACGCCGGAAGGTTTCGCCCACCAGTGAGCTCTGGCAATCGGTGCTGGAGAGCACGGGACAGCCGCCGTCCATGACCTGAGGCATCGGGCTACAGGTAAGGCACGGTGTTCTTCTAAGACTCACCGATCCCACCGGTCGTCCTCTCCGACCATGCCCTCCCACGCCTGTTCCAGCTTTCACGCGACCTCCCTGAGCCGTCGTCTCGCGCTCAAGGTCGGCGGCGCGGGGCTGCTGGGGCTCAACTTTTCGCACCTGCTGCGGGCAGCAGAGTCGGAGCCAAAGAAGATTAAGGCACGGGCGAAGTCGGTCATCTTTCTCTTTCAATGGGGCGGTCCCTCGCACCTCGACATGTTCGACATGAAACCGGACGCGCCGGAGGGCATCCGGTCGCCGCACAAGACGGTCGCGAGCAGGGCCAACGGTATCACGATCAGCGAGAAGCTGCCGAAGTGCAGCGCGATCATGGACAAGGTGACGCTGATTCGCTCGGTGCATCACACCATGAAAAATCACAACTCGGCCGGCTATTATGCGCTGACCGGGCATGCGCCGCCGAGCGACGACCAGCGCCTGCGCGATTCGCTCGATCTCTTCCCGGGTTACGCCTCGATCGTCGATCGTTTCGCGCCCTCGCGCGGCGAGATGCCGACGGCGGTATCGTATCCCTACGTCATCAGCGACGGCTCGGTAACGCCCGGACAGCACGCCAGTTTCCTCGGCAAAGCGAATGACCCGATGCTGGTGCTGCAAGACCCGAACTCCCCCGGCTTTTCGCTGCCGGAGCTGAGCCTGCCGAAGGACATTCCCTTCGAACGAATGCAGGCGCGGCGCGAGTTGATGAAGGTAGTCGATGCGCAGACGAAGCTGATGGAGCAGAACGCCACGGTGCGCGGCTTCGACCGCTACTACGACAAGGCGCTGGCCATGCTGCAATCGCCCAGGCTGCGCGACGCGTTCAATCTCTCCGCCGAACCGGACAAGACGCGCGAACGCTACGGGCGCACGACTTACGGCCAGAGCTGCCTGCTCGCGCGGCGGTTGGTCGAAGCGGGCACCAAATTCGTGACCGCCTATTTCTCCGACTCGATCGGAGGCCAGCGCACCGACAGCGGCGGGTGGGATACGCATGGATTCAACAACACCAAAATGTATCCCATCATCGAACAGTATCATCTGCCGATGACCGAACAGACGCTGCCCACCCTGCTCACCGATCTCGAGGAGCGCGGCTTGCTCGACTCGACGCTCGTGGTGTGGATGGGTGAATTTGGCCGGACGCCCCAGATCAACAAAAACGCCAGCCGCGATCACTGGCCGCAGTGCTACACCGTGTTGCTCGCCGGCGGAGGAGTGAAACGCGGCTTCGTTCACGGTGCGAGCGACAAGACCGGCTCCTATCCCGCGGAAAACCCGGTTCGCCCTGACGATGTCGCCGCGACGATTTTCCACGCTCTCGGCATCGACCCGCATCGCGAAATGCGCACGTTGACGAATCGCCCGGTCGTTGCCTCCGAAGGCCAGGTCATTACGGAAGTCTTCGCGTGATCGATTAGTTTCCGCGCAGCACGGGGCGGCGTGTGCCAATCGCCTGCTCTGCGATATCCGCCGCACGCGCGACCCCATCGATGGCGCGGATCTGCGCCTGAAACCGGCGGGCCTTTTCGCGATAAGCCGGATCGCCGAGCACCATTTCCAGTGCGGTGCGTAACCGCAAAACGCTGAGCTTCGAGGGCAGCACCACTTCGGCGACTCCGAGCCAGGCCAGACGGCTGGCGACGCCGGGTTGGTCGTTCGTGATGGGAATGGCGACCATTGGGAGGCCATGGCTCAAGGATTCCAGCGCCGTGTTCAAGCCGGCGTGGGTGATCGAGATCGAGGCGCGCTCCAGCAACGCGAGCTGCGGTGCAAACGGCACCACAATCGGATTTCCGGCGAAACCGGCGGCCAGCGCGGTGGCATCCTGGTCGCGACTGCCGAGCGAGATCACTAGTTGAGCGTGAAGCGGAGCGGCGGCCGCGGCAATGGTTTCAAAAATGAACTGCTGGCGATTTTGCAATGTGCCCATCGAGGCATAGAGCAGTGGGCGGCCGTCGAGCTTTTCCCACGGGAACGGAATTGCATCTGCACTCGCAGCATGGTGCCACGGCCCCGTGTAGTGAAAGTGCGCCGGTAACCGGCGCCGCGGAAAATCGAAGAATGCAGGCTGTTGCGCGATTTGTGCCAGCGGCGAGCCCGCACCCATGCCGCCGACGAGGCGAGGCAGCCCGTGGCGCACCCGTTCTTTATCGATCTGCCGAATCAAAGGGTGCGCGAGCCAGCGCAGGATCACGTCGCCGAGTTGATTCCGAAGTAGCGCCATCCACCCTTTCCGATAAGGCCACGGCAGCACGCCCGGTGGAATTTCCGGATCGGGATTCATGGCCATGGCATTGCACACCGTCACCCATGGCAATCCAGCGCGTTCGGCCACGGTTCCTCCGGCGAGGGAAACCTGATCGACCAGCAGCCCGTCCATCCGCTCGCGGACGACGATTTCCGGAGCGTGGTTCAAAATAGCCTCCGCGCCGCGGCGCAGCAGTTCGGCCGTAAACTGCACGGCGCGAATCCCGGTGAGCTTTCCCAGCTCTGCCGAAGTCGCGGCCATGCTTCCTTCAGGAAACTCCGCCTCGCCAAACGCGGCGAAACCGAGCCCGGCAGCTTCGGCTTTGCGCCGCCCATCGAGCCGCGAAATGACCGTCACCCGATGACCTCGACGCTGGAGCTCACGCCCCAGCGTCGTCATGGGATTCAAATGCCCCGTCAGTTCAGGACAGATGAGGCCGACATGGGACATGGAAGCAGGTGGCTACGTTTACGCCGCCTTGTGACTGCAAACGAGGTCGGCCTCGGGCACGATTTTCCAGCGTTGGGCCACTTCGCGCAGGTCGTTGGAAAGTGCCCAGCGATCCGGCAGCGGCTCACCAGTGTGCTCGGGGTTGCCCCCCTTTAGCGACATGCAGCCCTTGTTGTTGCCGATGGCGGCAATCATCTCCACCTCCTCTGCACTGAGTTCGATCGGCGGCAGCGAAGCCAGTTCGGCCAGCTTGGATTCGATGGGCTTGGCGGTCGCGCCGATTTCCTGGATCAGCGTCGGCACCACGCTTTTCACCGGCTGGTGCGCGAGGTTCCAAAGGCAGGCGAGCTGCAGTAGCGTGAGGTTGTGCCTCTGCGCAATATGGCGCATCTGCTCGATCTTTTCGTTCCCCTGTTCCACCCAACCGGCGGGCCGGAACGTGCGGTGATCGCGCGGGCCGAATTCATGCCCCGGCTTCACGTCGTCGTGGAAAAGACCACCGTAATCGACCACGCGGGTAATCAGGTCGATCTGCGCCTTCTGCGCCGCATCCAGGCAGAGACCGCCCGGCCACGGTTCAAGCGGATTGAGAATGATCATGGCCCAGTCGAGCAGCGACGCGAAGCGCTCGAAGCACATGATGAGATCGAGGGTAAAGCCATTGGCCGGCCCTGGCGCGACGCCGAGCGATTCGGTCATCTTCTCTTCCTGCATCCGCTGCATCGCACTCCAAACCGCATCGCTGGAATAGCCGATCGAGTCGGGATTGTGCAGCATGAGGCAGTCGAAGTGATCCGTCTGGCAACGCGCGAGCGATTTCTCGGTGGCCATCCGAACGTAGTCAAGATACCCGCTCGCCTGACGCAGGCGCGGATCGGTGAACCGCGGGAAGCCTTTCTGCCCGTCGCGCAGCCCGGCGTAGAAGTCGTGCCCGATGATGCCCACGAGGCAATAGCTATCGCGCGGCAGACCCGCCAGTGCCTTGCCGATCGCTTCATCCGCAGCGCCGTTGCCATAGACGTCGGCGGTCATGAAGGTGCGGACGCCCTGTTCGTAGGCGCGTCGGATCAATTCGGAAAAGTGGCTCTCTTCGATCGGGGTGCCGAAGTGCATGAAGCGGCCCCCATTCCAGGTGCCAAAAGCGGTGCGAGTGAGATTCATATAAGGGTCGTGCATGTAAACCAACCTGCGCGGAGTGCGAAACACAGATTTTGCACAAGACGCACCGCTACTTGCTGGGGTAGGAAGCTCGCCCACCCATGAGCGAACAAGTCTATCTCGGCATCGACCTCGGAGCAGAAAGCGGCCGTGTGGCCGCCGGACTGTGGGATGGGAAACATTTGCGGCTGGAGGAAATTCACCGCTTTCCCAACGGCGGCGTTGAGATCGCCGGTTCGCTGCGCTGGGACGTGCTGCGGCTCTGGCAGGAGATCCAGAACGGACTGGCACTGGCGGAGCGGCGGTTCGGCAAGTCGATCGTGTCCATCGGTGTGGATACGTGGGGTGTCGATTTTGTGCTGCTATCGCGCAGCGGCGAACTGCTCGGCATGCCCTGCACCTATCGCGACTCGCGCACCCAAGGGGTGATGGAACGCACGTTTTCCACCGTGCCGCGGGAAGAAATTTTTGCGGAAACCGGCATCCAGTTCATGGGAATCAACACCCTCTACCAGCTCCTCGCCCTGCGCGAGCGCAGCCCGGAGGTGCTCGAAGCGGCAGATTGTTTCCTGACCATTCCCGACTTTTTCAACTGGTGCCTCACGGGCACGCGGGCGTGCGAATTCACCAACGCCACGACGACCCAATGTGTGCATCCCGTCACCCGCGACTGGTCGCGTGGGCTGCTGGAAAAACTGGGCCTGCCCACGCGCATTTTTCCGCCGATCATCGCGCCCGGCACCAAAATCGGACAATATCGCGGCGTTGAAGTCGTCGCTCCCGCGACGCACGACACCGGGTCCGCTGTCGTCGCGGTGCCGATGAAGGAACGTTGCGCTTATCTCAGCTCCGGCACCTGGTCACTGCTCGGCGTCGAACTCCCCTCGCCCATCCTTTCCGACGCGGCGCTGCGCGCGAATCTCACCAATGAAGGCGGCGTCGATGGCACCGTTCGTCTGCTCAAAAACATCATGGGCCTTTGGCTCGTGCAGCAATGCCGCCGCGCGTTTAATCGCGAATACGACTACGCCGAACTCGTCCGCCTCGCCGCTGAAGCCCCGCCGCTCCGCAGCCTTATCGATCCCGACGATGCGCGCTTTCTCAATCCCCTATCGATGCCCACGGCCATCTACGAGTTCTGCCGTGAGACGAAACAACCCGTGCCCGGCAACGATGCCGCCATCGTCCGCTGCGCGCTCGAAAGCCTCGCGCTTAAATACGCACAAGTGCTCGACGACATCGATGCCATCACCGGCACGCGCGCCGAAGCGATCCACATCGTCGGCGGCGGCTCGCGCAACGACCTGCTTAACCAATTCACTGCCGACGCCTGTAGCCGCCCCGTCATCGCCGGTCCCGTCGAGGCCACTATGCTCGGCAACCTCCTCATGCAGCTTCGCGCTCGCGGGGAACTCGGCACTCTCGCCGACGCCCGCGCCATCGTGCGCTCAAGCGAAGCGCTTCGCGAATTTCCCCCATCTGCCACTCAGGTCTGGACAGAAGCGCGATCCCGTTACGATCTGCTCTGTCGTCGATAACGCAGCGGCGTCGTGCCGACGGCGCGGTGGAAGACGGCGATGAAATACTTCGATTCGGCGTAGCCGACTCGTTCGGCGATCTGCGCCACGGAGAGGGTCGTCTCGCGCAGAAGTTCCTTCGCTCGCTCCAAACGCACGCGGGTCGCTTCCTTTTTCGGTGAGCGACCGAGGTGTTCCTTGAAACGCCGGAAGAGGGCGCTGCGCGACACCGGGATCTCCTGAATCAGTTCCTCGATTCGTCGGCCGGCGGAGGCTTGATCCCGAATGAGTCGCGCGGTTTTGGCCACGTGAGGATCGCCGATTGCGGTGAAGTCGGTTGATTTGCGCACCACAATTCCTCGGGGAGAAAACAGGCGCCGGCGTTTCGGAGCCCGGGCGCCTTTCATCATGCGATCGAGCAATGCGGCTGCTTCGTAGCCGATAAGTTCGGGGTGCACGTCGATGCTCGTCAGCGGCGGCGTGGAGAGATTGCAGAGAAACTCGTCGTTATCCACGCCCACGATGGCTACGTCGTCCGGCACGACCAATCCCGCTCGCAGGCAAGCGTCGAGCACCTGCTGGCCGCGATCGTCATTGCACGTCATCACTCCCACCGGCTTCGGAAGGCGGCGCAGCCACTCGGCGATGTGGCTCTGCTCTTCATCCCACGTGAGGGCGGCACGAGCCGGATGCTGATAGACATCGCAAACGAAACCCCGACTCCGAATTGCCTGTGCGAAGCGATCGGAGCGTTCGTCCTGGTAGCGGTGCTCCCCATACGGCGTGCCGCAGAAACCGAAGTGGCGAAACCCACGCTCGAGAAAGTGATCCACGGCCAGACGGACAACGGGCACGTTATCGATTCCCACGATGGGCAGGCCGATCGGCCCGAGCGAACTGCGCAGATCGATCGCCGGGACACCCGTCGCGAGGACCGCGTCCGCCATGGCTCGGTCGTTGATGCGTGCGAGAATGCCTTCCCCACGCCACGACACCAGCCAATCCGGCGGCGGCTGCCCGAGACCGTGCGGCTTGAAGTAAATCGACCACGGCCCGTGTTCGCGTTGATAGCGGCTGATGCCACGAAGCAACCCCCTCCCGTATTCCCGGGAAGTCTCAATGAGCAAGGCGACGCGGAGGGTGGACATGACGCCCGAGCGAAGTAGCGCAAATCGCTGCGACCAAAAAGTGGTATTTTTTTATACGAAGTCGGATTGCTCTTCCGGCTTGTGCGAGGGACAACAGCCATCCCCGGCCAACCTCCGGGGTCACGCTACCCATGACCCAAGCTCCCGCCCCTGTCCTCAAACGCGCCCAGATGATGACGCTGCTCGCCGCCTTCCTCGGATGGCTGTTCGACGGTTTCGAAATGGGCCTCTTCCCACTCATCGGCCAACCCGCGCTGAAAGATCTCCTCGGCACCGCTGCCTCAGCCGACGACGCGAACAAATGGTTTGGCGCCATCATCGCCGTTTTCCTCGTCGGTGCAGCCAGCGGAGGCGTCATCTTCGGCTGGCTCGGCGACAAGATCGGACGCGTCCGAGCGATGACCTTTAGCATCTTCACCTACGCGATTTTCACCGGCCTCTGTGGCTTCGCAACGGAGGCCTGGCACGTCGCGGGGCTACGCTTCATCGCCTCTCTCGGCATGGGCGGCGAATGGTCGCTCGGTGTGGCGCTCGTGAATGAGATTTGGCCGGGCAAATCCCGCGCGCTGACCGCGGGACTCATCGGCGCGGCGGCGAATGTCGGTTACCTGCTCGTAGCCGTGTTGAGCATGGTGCTGCTCAGCTTCATCGATAAAACCCATTCCCTTTTCCTCAGCATCGGCATCTCCGAAGCGACCGCCTCCCACCTCCTCTCGCATACCGCCTGGCGTCTCCTCATGATCAGCGGCGCTTTACCGGCCCTGATGATTTTTGGAATCATGCTCTTTGTGCCCGAGTCGGAGAAGTGGAAAGCGGAGCACGCGCGAGGCGCCACTTCGCATTGGATGAAAGCAGACCTCCTCGGCGTGGTCGTTGGCAGCATCGCCGCGCTCGTCATCATCTGGGCCTGGTCTCCGGCGGGTGTGAAGCCGTTGCCTGCTACGGCGATCACGATCGTGGGCGTGACCGTCGCACTCTTTGGTTACCTCTTCCCCGTGCGGCAATATCTCTCGCGGGCCGAAGCCGCCGGGTCCATCCGCGCCAATCAAGGCATCGTGAAGATGATGATCTTCGGTGCCGGTCTCGCGGCGGTGGCGCTGCTCGGCACTTGGGGCTCCACGCAATGGGCCTCAAAATGGGCGGTTCAACTCGAACCTGACGCCGCGAAGCTCGCGAAGGAATGGACACTCTTCTGGCTCTCGGTTGGTGCGATTATCGGCACGATGATCGCCGCACTCGCCGCGGGTCGATTCGGTCGCCGCATCACTTACGCCATCCTTTGTGTCCTCTCGATCGGCGGCTCCCTCCTCCTTTACCAGACCAATACCGCTTACAGCCCCTACTTCCTCGTCTGCGCCACCATCGCCGGCGCCTTCACCGCTTCGTTCTACGGCTTCTTCCCCCTCTATCTGCCTGAACTTTTCCCCACGGCCGTGCGGGCGACCGGACAAGGCTTCGCCTTCAATTTCGGACGCATCGTCGCGGCCATCGGCGGCCTGCAAACTGCAAACCTCATGGCCTTTTTCGGCGGCAGTTTCCCAAAAGCCGCCTCCGTCATGGCCGGCATCTACCTCATCGGCATGACCATCGTCTGGTTTGGTCCGGAAACGAAGGATCAGCCGCTTCCCGAATAACTTCTCCGCTCTCATGACCTCCGGCAAACCTACCGATATCCGCATCACCCAGGTGCGGCTCAGCTTCGACAACTATGCCTACCGCGCGCCGATCAAATTCGGCGGTGTGGCGGTGGATAAAGCCACCGTCCTAAATGTCGAGTGCGACGTCGCCACCCGAGATGGCCGCACCGCCCGGGGCTTTGGCTCGATGCCACTTTCGAATATCTGGGGCTACCCGTCGAAAGTGATGAATTACGACCAGACGCTCGCCGCGATGGTCGAACTGAGCGAACGCTGCGCCAGCCTCGCTGGCAGCCACACCGAGTGTGCGCACCCGGTCGATCTCGGGGTAGAGCTGGAGGAAAAATTCCTCGCCGCCGCGGATGCGATCACGAGCGAGCGGAACCTCGCACAACCGATTCCGAAACTGGCCACGCTGGTTGTTGGTAGTCCGTTCGACGCCGCGCTGCACGATGCCTTTGGCAAAGTGCATGGGGTCAGTTGCTTTCACACCTACGGCCCCGACTTCATGAGTCACGACCTCGGCACGTATCTCGGCGCGGAGTATGCCGGTGAATGGCTCGACTCCTACGTGCACCGCGAACCGCAGCAGCGCATGCCGCTTTATCATCTCGTCGGCGCGCTTGATCCGCTCGACGAAGCCGAATTGACCAAACCCGTCGGCGACGGTCTGCCCGAGACCCTCGGCGACTGGATTCGTTTCAACGGTCTCACCCATATGAAGATCAAGCTCAACGGCGATGATCTGGGATGGGATCTCGAGCGCATCATCAAAGTCGACCGCATCGCCACTGAGACACAGCAGCAGCGCGGAGTGACAGCGTGGAACTACTCGCTCGATTTCAACGAGCGCTGCCAGAGCGTTGAGTATCTCATCGAGCTGATTCAAAAACTGCGCGAGCGCACCCAGGCGGGATTCGATCGTGTCCAATACATTGAGCAACCGACCAGCCGCGACCTGCGTGCGAACCCGCAAAACCGCATGCACGAAGCAGCGAAGCTCAAGCCGGTGGTGATCGACGAATCGCTGACCGATCTCGAAACGCTGCTGCTCGCGCGAGAGATGGGTTACACCGGTGCGGCGCTCAAGGCCTGCAAAGGCCAGAGCCAGTCGCTCCTCATGGCTGCCGCCGCCCAAAAGCTCGGCATGTTCCTCTGCGTGCAGGATCTCACCTGCCCCGGCGCCTCGCTCATCCACTCCGCCAGTCTCGCCGCACACGTCCCCGGTGTCGCCGCCATCGAGTCCAACTCCCGCCAGTATTGCCCCATCTCCAACCGCGGCTGGGAAGATCGTTTCCCCGGGATCTTCAAAGTGCGAGATGGGATGATGGATACGAGTTGCCTGACCGGGAAGGGATTGGGCGCCGTCGAGTAAGACAGCACCATTCCAGAAATCCTGAGTCCCCGAATTTCCTCATGAAGCTCCTCCCCACCCTCGCTCTCCTCGCCACCGCTGCCTTTGCGCAAAACGGGCCGGATATCGACCCGGCGCTCCAGGCCTTTGTGCAAAGTTTCAAAGGCAAAGGCGCCCTCAACGACGGATCCAGGCCGCTCACGCCCGAAGAAACGCTCAAGCACTTCAAGCTCGCCCCCGGATTGAAAATGGAAGTGGTCGCGAACGAGCCGACGGTTTCGCAGCCGCTGAACCTTTACTTCGACGAACGCGGGCGCATGTGGGTAGTGCAATATCTTCAGTATCCATTCCCCGCCGGGCTGAAGATCGTGAAATACGACGAGTATCTTCGCGCGGTCTTCGACAAGGTGCCGCCTCCGCCACCGCATCATTTCAAAGGCAAGGACCGCGTCACCATTCTCGAAGACAAGGATGGGGACGGCACTTTCGAGTCGCACAAGGATTTCGTGAGCAATCTGAATATCACCCGCAGCGTGGTGACCGGACGCGACGGGGTGTGGGTTCTGAATCCGCCGTATCTGCTCTTTTATCCGGACAAAGATCGCGACGACATTCCCGATGGCGATCCCCGCGTAGTGCTGAGCGGCTTCGGCATCGAAGACACGCACAGCGGCGCCAATTCGCTCGCATGGGGGCCGGACGGATGGCTCTACGGCGCGCATGGCAGCACCTGCACCGCGGACATCAAAGGCGTCAAATTCCTCGGGCAGGCCATCTGGCGGTATAATCCGGCGACGGACGACTTCGAGGTCTTCGCGGAAGGCGGCGGCAATACGTTCAGCCTCGAGTTTGACGCAAAAGGCCGCGCCTTCTCCGGAACGAACAGCGGCAATACACGCGGCATGTATTATCCACAGGGTAGCGGCGGAATCAAAACCTGGGGCAAGCACGGGCCGCTCATGGACCCTTATTCGTTCGGTTGGTTTGAGCACATGGCGCACAAAGGCTACGAGCCTCGCTTCACCCAGACGATGTGCATTTATGAAGGCGGCGCGATTCCGCAGCTCGAAGGCCTGCTCATTTCGCCGATGTCGCTGATGAATCGCGTGATGGCTGCCAAACTCTCCCGCGACACCTCGACCTATCGCACCGACGACATCGACCCGCTTGTGCTCACCGACGATCGGTGGTTCCGCCCCGTGGATACGAAGGTGGGGCCGGATGGGGCGATCTACATGGCCGATTGGTATGACAGCCGGCTCACCCACGTCGATCCGCGTGACACGTGGGACCACGAGCATGGGCGCATCTACCGGCTTGAGGCGGAGAACGCGAAGCCATCGAAACCGATCGATCTCGCGAAGCTTTCCAGCGACGAACTGATCGAGACCCTGCGAAACCCGAACAAGTGGTTTCGCCAGACTGCCCTGCGCCTTTTCTACGATCGCCACGACGCCAGTCTTGCCCCGAAGCTTTTCAAGCTCGTGCGCGAGAACACCGGGCAGTTCGCGCTCGAGTGTTTTTGGGCGCTGAATGCGAGCGGCGGATTCACCGACGACGTCGCGCTCGAAACGCTGGAACACAAAGACGACTTTGTGCGCTACTGGACGGTGCGCCTGCTCGGCGATCGCTACCCGCCCGCGCGCTACAGCAGTTCCACCGCCAGGCCGAAACCACTCCCGGCGGGGTTGGAAAAGAAGCTCATCGAACTCGCGCGGAAGGAGGCCGAAGCCCAGGTTCGCGCGCAAATCGCCAGTTCCGCCAAACGCCTGCCGGGTGAGAATGCGTTGCCAATTCTTCGCGAAGCGATGTATCGCGCCGAAGACGCGAGCGACAAACACATTCCTCTGCTCACGTGGTGGGCGCTCGAAAGCAAAGCGACCAGCGACCGCCCGCAGGTGCTCGATTTGCTCAAGGATTCTGCGCTCTGGCGCACCCCCGTCTTCAGCAAGTTCATCGTCTCGCGCCTCGGCCAGCGCTACACCGCCGAGCGAACCGACGAAAACTTCCAGACCGCCGCGCAACTCCTCGCCATGGCACCGGCGCCAGAGTTCGTCGATGAACTCATCCAAGGCATGGAGGCCGGACTGCAAGGCGACCGCGTTGCTACCGTGCCCGCCCCGCTCAGCCAGCAGGTCGCCACCATATGGAGTTCGCATCCGCATACTTCCACATTGGTGAGCTTCGCGCTGCGCCTCAATTACGAGCCTGCCGCCCCAGCGGCTGTGGAACTGCTCGCCGATCCAAAGACTTCCGCGGCCGAACGCAAAAAGCTGCTCGAACTGCTCGCCGAGCGCCGGGTTGAAGCGGCAGTTCCGGTCATTACCGCGCAGTTGAAAAAGGAAAAGTCGGACACCGCCAAACTCGACCTTCTCACCGCGCTCGCCCGCTTCAATGCACCTGAAGTCGGCCAGACCATCATCGATGCGATGCCGGGCTTCTCGTCCAAAGTCCGCGCCGTCGCCATCACGGCTCTGAGCAGCCGCGCCGACTGGGCCCGGTCGCTGCTCGAACTGGTGGATCGCACGCAAGTGAAGAAGGAACAGGTTTCCGTGGGCAACTTGCTCGCCATGCAGAAGCTGGGCGATCCGCAGCTCGATCAACTCATCAAGAAGCACTGGGGCAGTCTGCGCGCTTCACCCAAGGAAAAGGAAGATCTCATTAAGAACCTCCACATGATCATCGCGCGCCCGGGCGACGCCGCGAAAGGTCGCGAGCTGTTCAAAGTCACCTGCGCTATCTGCCACACGCTCAAGGGCGAAGGCGCCAAGATCGGCCCCGATCTCACCGGCTACGAGCGCGACAATCTCGACTTCATGCTCCCGGCGATTGTCGATCCGAGTCTTGGCATCCGCGAGGAATACACCCTTTACAACCTCACGACAAAAGACGGCCAGGTGCTCGCCGGCTTCGTTTCGGAAAACACGCCCCAGTTCGTCACCCTGCTCGACGCCGCAGGCAATAAGACGAAGTTCGCTCGCGAAGACATCAAGTCCCTCGTGGCGTCTCCCACTTCGCTCATGCCCGAGGGATTGCTCAACGCGTTCGGCCCCGAGCAGACCCGCGATCTCTTCACTTACCTGATGGCCAAATGACTTCCAAGTCGCTCCTCGCCCTTTCCCTTCTCACGGTCGCCGCGTTCGCTGATACCAAATGGGCGCCGTGGATCGAGCCCGAGTATCCCTTCTTCTCCTCATCGCTCGACCTGCGCGACGCTGACCCGAGTTCGGTGCCGATGAATGTAACGCCGCGCGGGCTGGTGCTGAATCTCGGCCACGGCTGCTGGGCGTGCTTCGATACTGAATTGCTCCGTCTTTCCGCGGTCTGGACGGGCAAAGGAGTCACCCCCGAAGCCCTTGGGCCACTTTCATATCAAGAGGCTGGAAACTTCAAGACGCTCGGCGGGCAGAGTAAGCTGCCGAAGCCGGACGGCACGCTCCTCCTGACCAGCGGCGTCTATCCCGGTTGGCAGGTCCTGAAATCAGCAAACGATCAACCGGCTTTCACCGATCCACGCGAAGCTCAGCCGAGCGTGGAGGAACCGGGACGCGGACCGTTGCCGGATACGATGGAGTCGCGGCTCAAGGCCGTTCGCATTCGTTCGTTCAAGCACGGCGAGAAATTAGTGACGCGGCATCAGTCGATCGACTTCACCGTGGACGGCACGCCGGTCACGGCGACCTTTGGCAGCAGCGGCGGTCAGCAATGCGATATAGCGGTAGATTTTGAAGTTCAGCCGCACAGCACGACGCTCGCGTGCGTGCTCGGGAAATTCGCGCCGAAAGTTTCCGTCACCAGCATCGTGCAGAAGCAGGGCGATCCGAAGGCGGTGAGCATCGAGACGGCGAACGACATTCGCTATCTCAAGGTGGCGCCAGCGAAACAGGCTGTGTCTTTCACAGTTCACTTCCGGGCGGAGAGCGATCAACCGCTGCCAGCGGAATCGCCCTACGGCACGGACAAGGAAGCTCCATTCTGGCCGCAGGAAATCGCGACAAAAGCGACGCTCTCCACCGCCAAAGACGCTTATGTGGTGGACGATATCGGCCTGCCTTTCGACAATCCGTGGCGGCGCAATGTGCGGCTTTGCGACATCGCGTTTTTCAAGGATGGAACGGCCGCCGCGTCGAGCTTCGACGGCGATGTGTGGCTCATCCGTGGGCTGAATGGGACCTCGACCGAGATCAAGTGGAAGCGGTTCGCGTCGGGTTTGCACGAGCCCATGTCGCTCTCGATTCGCGATGAGCAGATCTACGTCTTCGACCGCAACGGCATCTGGCGTCTGCGCGATGCTGACAGCGACGGGGAAGCAGAGGTGCACGAACTCTTCTCGAACGTCTTTCCGCAATCCGCCGAGACGCGCGAGTTCCCAAATTCGCTCAAACTCGCACCCGACGGTTCCTTCGTGATCGCCAAAGGCGGGCAGCAGGACTCCACGATCAGCAAACTCAACGGCAGCGTGCTCCGTGTCGCCGCGGACGGTCGCAGTTACAACGTGCTCGGTGTCGGTTTCCGCCAGGTCTATGCGGGCGTCAATCCCCGCACCGGCCTTGTCACTGCCGGCGACCAGGAAGGCAACTACACACCGACCACTCCGCTTTATATCCTCAAGGAACCAGCCGAGTTTCACGGCTTCCTCAGCGCACTGCTCCCGAAAGAAAAATACCCAGCCCCAATCGCCGACCCGCTTACGTGGGTCCCGCATCAGGTCAACGCCTCCGCCATTTCGCAGACCTGGCTCTACGGCGCGAAGATGGGGCCGCTCAACGATTCGCTGATTCACGTCGGGTTCAATCGGCCCGAGCTCTTTCGCGTGATGTTAAACTTCCGCGGTTCGCGCCCCCAAGCTGCAGTGGTGAGCTGGCTGCGTGATTTCGATGTGCCCGCGCTCAATGCCATTGTGAATCCCGCCGACGGAAATGTCTACGTCACCGGTTTCCAAGTCGTCGGGTGGGGCACCACCTCAAAATCGCTGAGCGCACTGGCCCGCGTTCGCTACACTGGTGGAGCCGTCACTCTGCCGCGAGAAGTCGTGCCGATGGACAAAGGCGTGCTGGTGCGTTTCGACGTGCCGCTTGATCCGAAAAGCGCGACCGACCGCGCCAGCTACACGATGGAGAGCTGGCACTATCGCCGGACATGGCAATACGGTTCACCACATCTCAAAGCCGACAACTCGCCCGGTCAGGACTGGCTGACACCAAGCAGCGCCTATCTTTCAAAAGATCGCCGCTCGGTTTTCGTTGGCCTGCCCGACATGAAACCGGTGCAGCAAATGCGCATCGGCTGGGGGCTTTCCACCCCCGAGGGTGTGAAGGTCGAAGGGAACGCATATTTCACCCCATACGACCTCGTGAAGTTCGATCCTGCCGTCGAGGGTTTTGATAAACTCGAAGTCGACCTCACGCCCAAGCCCTCGCTCGCCCCCGCCACCGCGCCGGCGAGCGCCGCGGAAGGTCAACGCCTCTATCAACTGATGGGGTGCATGGCCTGTCATTCCATCGACGATTCCGTGCAGCTTAAGATCGGCCCCTCGTGGAAAGGGCTCTATGGGAAGAAGCGCGAGATTTTCAAAGGGCAGCCCGTCGAGGCCACCGAAGACTATCTGCGCGAGTCCATCCTCACCCCCACGGCTAAAGTCGTGAAAGGCTACGAGAAAATCGAAGCCGGCATGCCCGTGTATTCGGGCGTGCTGAACGATTCGCAAATCGAATCGCTCATCATGTTCATCAAGACGCTGCAATAAACCCTGCGCGTCCCGCGCCATGCCCAGCGAGCCCCCCACAATCCCCCAACGTCTCATCTCCCTCGACGCTTACCGCGGCTTCGTCATGCTGCTGATGATGGCCGAGGTGTTGCGGTTCAAAGCGGTGGCCAACACGCTGCCCGGCAGCGGGTTCTGGTCGTTCCTCGCATATCACCAGACCCACGTAGAGTGGATCGGGTGTTCGCTGCACGATCTCATTCAGCCATCGTTCTCCTTCATCGTCGGCGTCGCGCTTCCCTTCTCCATCGCAGCGCGCACCGCACGCGGACAGACGCGTGGAGCGCTGACACGCCACGCGTTCTTCCGCGCGTTTATCCTCATCGCACTCGGCGTGTTTTTGCGCAGTGTGGGCAAACCGCAAACGGTCTTTACCTTCGAAGATACCCTCTCGCAGATCGGCCTCGGCTATGGCTTCCTGTTCATGCTCGGGTTCCGGCCCGTGCGCGATCAATGGATCGCGTTTGGCCTGCTGCTCATCGGCTATTGGTCGGTGTTTGCGCTCCATCCTTTGCCGCCGCCGGACTTCGATTACGCCCGCGTCAATGTCAGCACCGACTGGCTCGCGAAGTATGGCCAGAACGGTTTCGCCGCGCACTGGAACAAGAACAGCAACCTCGCGTGGGCTTTCGACAACTGGTTCCTGAATCTGTTCCCACGCGAGAAGCCGTGGGTCTGCAATCCTGGCGGCTACGCGACGCTCAGTTTCATCCCGACACTCGCCACGATGCTCTTCGGCCTGATTGCCGGTGAAACTCTGCGCAGCGAGCGCACGCCGATGGAGAAGATTCGCTGGCTCGCCACAGCCGGCGTCATCGGTCTCACCAGCGGCTGGCTCATCGGAGCCGTCGGCCTGTGCCCGGTGGTGAAGCGCATCTGGACGCCGAGTTGGGTCCTTTTCAGTGGTGGTTGGTGCCTGCTGTTGCTCGCGGCGTTTTATTTCATCATCGACGCGCAGCAGCGCCGCTCCTGGGCGTTTCCGCTCATCGTCATCGGCCTGAATTCAATCGCCGCCTACTGCATGGCGCATCTGTGGGAAGGCTTCATCCGCGACGCGCTTCGGACACATCTCGGCAAGAACGCCTTTCTCGTTCTGGGATCGGCTTATGAATCGCTCTTGCTCGGTGGCGCGATCCTTCTCGTGCTCTGGCTGATTCTCTTCAGCATGGCGCGGCAGAAAATCTTTCTCCGCATCTGATGAATCGGATCACGCGCCGCGATGCCCTGAAAACCGCGGGCACTCTGCTGTTCGCCGGAGCGACCGCTTCCTCCGCGGCGGGCAAGCCGAAGCGCGTCATCGTCGCCGGCGCTGGCATCGGCGGCCTTTGCTGCGCTTACGAGCTGATGGAACGCGGGCACGACGTGACAGTGCTCGAGGCCTCGCGCCGCACCGGTGGTCACGTCAAAACCATTCGCGACCCGTTGCCCGATGGCCTCTATGCCGACGTGGGCGCGGAGCACTTCACCAAACCCGGCTACGAGCAATATTGGCGCTACGTCGAGAAGTTCGACCTGCCCTATCTGCCGTGGAAACGGCGGCAGAACATGTATCGCAAGATCGATGGAAAATGGTTCACCGAAGCAGATCTTGCTGATCCCACCACCGTGCGCAGCTTCGGCTTTAACGAGCGTGAGGTTGCCCATATCCTCGCCCACGGCTGGACCTCGCTGAGCACGCTCTACTTCGCGCCCTACGTCGCGAAATTCTCCGACGAATTTCAACCCTTCGGCTTCGGACTTGATCATCTCGACGAGATGCTGCTGGGTGATCTGCTCGCTCAGGATGGCGCCTCCGATGCAGCCATCCGCTTCATCGGCGGACGCCGGAGCGCGCCCAGCAAGCCCGCTTCGAGAAACGACGTATCAGCCCTTTTCCGCTTGTGGCAGGATGCAATTCGAACCCTGCGCGGTCTGCCGACCTTCTCACGCGACGTCTTTCACCTCAAAGGAGGCAATCAGGTGATGCCGGATACCTTCGCCGCCAAACTCGGCGAACGGGTGCGGAAGAATTGTCCCGTCACTGCCATCGAGCACGATGCAAACGGTGTCCGGGTCGCTTTCACGGAAAACGAAAAGCCCCAGGCGCTTGACGCCGACTATCTCGTCGTGGCGCTCTCGCCCCTGCTGCTCGCGGGGATCAAGGTCGCTCCGGAGTGGCCGCCAGAAAAGGCTCACGCCATCAGTCACGTATCCATCGGCATGCAATCACGGGTGCTGCTCGTCGCGCGCAATCGGTTTTGGGAAAGTGACGTTCCAAGCATTAACCTCGAAACCGGCGACAGCAAAATGGTGCTCGTCTATCGCACGGCCGACGATGTGCCCGGCGAGCGTGGATTGCTCATGGGCAGCGGTGCGTCCATTGAAACCGAGGAAGAAGCCCTCGCGGCCTTCCGGAAATTTTATCCCGGCAAAGCGAAAGACACGATCGATCAGGTCGTGGTGCATCAGTGGTGGAAAGAAGAGCCGACGTGCTTCGGCTGCGAGCGCCTGCCCTTTCCTTTCGGCGAATTGCGAAAGATGTGGCCGCACCTTGGCACACCGGTCGGTCGCATCCATTTCGCCGGTTCGGCCTACGATAACATGCCCCACGGCATGGACGCCGCCACCCGCACCGCCAATCGAGTAGCCGCCGCCATTCACGCCGCTGCATGAACTCAAACCTCCGACTGGCGACTCGTCTTTTTTTAGCGATGGCGCTGCTGTCTCCAGCCCGATCAACCGAGGTGGACTTCAATCGCGACGTGAGGCCGATCCTTTCGGACCGGTGTTTCAAGTGCCACGGCTTCGACGCCAGCGCCCGCAAGGCAAAGCTGCGTCTCGACGTGCGCGAGGAAGCGATTAAACCGGCGAAGTCGGGCGCATCGCCCATTGTCCCGGGCATCTCCGCAAAAAGTGAAGTCGTGCTGCGCATCATGAGCACTGATCCAGACGAAGTGATGCCGCCGGCCAAGGATCACGCGCCGCTTTCGCCCCGGGAGATCGATGTGCTCAAGCGTTGGATCGATCACGGCGCGGAGTATCAAACGCATTGGTCGTTCATGAAACCGACCACGGACCCAACTTCCTCGATCGACCAAATTGTCGCAGTGCGGCTAAGCCGCGAGGGCTTACACCCTGCTCCCGAAGCCGACGCCGACACGCTCCTCCGGCGCGTATCGCTCGCCCTCACCGGGCTGCCCCCCACGGTAGAAGAAATGCGGTCCTTCGTGGATGAGCGTCGCGAAAGTTACGAACAGGTCGTGGACCGGCTGCTGGCGTCGCCGCATTTTGGGGAGCGGTTGGCGCTCGATTGGCTCGACGTGGCGCGCTACGCCGATACGAACGGGTATTACACCGACGCGGAACGGCAGGCCTGGCCCTGGCGCGACTGGGTGATTCGCGCCTTCAACGCCAACATGCCCTTCGATCAATTTACGATCGAACAACTGGCGGGTGATCTGCTGCCGAACGCCACGCCCGACCAAAAAATCGCGACCGCCTTCAATCGCAACCACATGGTGACGAATGAATCGGGGATCATCGAAGAGGAATACCGGACCGGTTACGTTTGTGATCGCGTCGAGACGACCGCCGCCACGTGGCTCGGGCTCACCATGGGCTGCGCGAAGTGCCATGATCACAAATACGACCCGCTCACGATGCGCGATTACTACGGGCTCTTCGCGGCGTTTAACAACCTCGACGAGAAAGGCATCGTCAAGGATGTCGCGCCGATGAGCCCGGCCCCGGCGCTTTCGCTTCCTTCGGCACAACAGCAGGAACAGTCCGCCCAACTTTCGGACCAGATTCGACGGGACGAAGCCAGACTGAAGACGCTGCGCCCGTCGCTCGCGCAGGACATCGCCACGTGGAGCGACACGGCTCTCGGGAACCTCCCGCCCGTGCCTCACCACGGCCCGCTGGTGCATTTCGATTTCGACAACGATTTCGCCGATCATGGCCCGCGGCACGTGAATTCGAACGTCACCGGAAAGCTCGCGGGGGGACTGGGCGTGAAGGGCCGCGCGACGTTGCTCGACGCGACCCAATACATCGATTTCACCGCGCCCGCTCCGATCGAGCGCGACCGCCCGTTCACGCTCTCCGTGTGGATCAATCCCGGCAGTTCGCCCCAGGGCTGCGTGGCTTCCAAACAAGACTCCGATGCGGACGGCCGCGGGTTTGAGGTGCTTTGGTATAAGTCGCAGCCGCGAATCAATCTCGCCCACCGCTATGGCAGCGACGGCATCGAGATTGTCGCGCGTGACAAATTCAGCGGCGGGCAGTGGCGGCATCTCGTCGTGACCTACGATGGCTCATCGAAGGCCGCCGGGTTGAAAGTCTATATCGAAGGCAAGCTGAGTGAGAGCGACGTGCGGCGCGATACATTGACCGGCTCGATCGCGTCGAGCGAACCCTGGCGGATCGGCTGGAAGGGAACCGGCATCGGCTTTGAAGGTGGGATGGACGAATTCCAGCTCTTCGACCGCGCCCTTTCCGCGGAGGAAGTCAGCGCGCTGCATTGGCGCGAGTTCCTGGAGGGAACTCTTGCCATCGACTCCGCAAAACGAACGAAAGAGCAGGCCGGCAAACTGGAAGCCTATTTCATCGAGCATCATGGAACGCCGGAGTTGCAACAACTCTCGCAGCAGTTGCAGTCCGCCCGGGTCGCCGAAGACGTGGCGCGGAAGAGCATTTTGTCCGTTTCTGTGATGCAGGAGATGGCAATGCCGCGCGCCACGCACGTCCTCAAACGCGGCCAGTATGATCAACCGTCCGACGACGTGACGTTCGCAGTGCCTGCGGCGCTCAGTCCCTTGCCCCAAGACGCGCCACACAACCGCCTCGGCCTCGCCCGCTGGCTGGTGGCGAAAGACAACCCACTCACCGCCCGCGTGGCCGTGAACCGGCTCTGGACGCAGTGCTTTGGCGATGGGCTTGTGCGGACACCAAATGATTTCGGCCTGCAAGGCGAAGCGCCGACTAATTCCGAGTTGCTCGACTTTCTCGCGGTGCGATTTCGCGACGGCCATACGACAACCAAACCGTGGGATGTGAAGGCGCTGCTGAAGCTCATTGTCACGAGCGCCACCTTTCGGCAATCATCGAACTTCACGCCCGAACTTCTCGCGCGTGACCCGAACAACCGGCTCCTCGCTCGCGGCCCGCGCTTCCGCCTGCCGGCGGAGATCCTCCGCGATCAAAGCCTCGCCGTGAGTGGCTTGCTGGTGAGCCAAATCGGCGGCCCCAGCGTGAAGCCGTGGCAGCCGTCGGGCCTGTGGGAAGCGGTAAGTTACAATGGAGAGGCAAGTTATCAGCCGGACCACGGCGATGCGACTCATCGCCGCGGGCTCTACACGTTTTGGAAACGGCAATCCCCGCCGCCCGACCTGCTCACCTTCGACGGGCCAACCCGTGAAGTCTGCACCGTGCGCCGCCCTCGCACGAACACGCCCTTGCAAGCGCTGCTGCTGCTCAACGATCGAAATTATCTCGAAGCTGCCCGCGGGATCGCGGCGCGTATTCTCCAGCAGTCCGCCGACCACGTCGCGTGGGCGTTCCGACTCGTCACCGGGCGCCGTCCTCAGCCGGCAGAGCTTGAGATGCTGGCGACATTTCAATCGTCACAACTCGCTGAATTTCGGCGCAACCCCGCTGCGGCCAAAAAGCTCCTCGAAACCAGCGAGGCGGTCGCTTCCGCACCGTCCGACGCAGGCGAATTCGCCGCGTGGACCCTGACCACGAGTCTGTTGCTCAACCTCGACGAGGTGCAGACCCTGCACTAACGCCGCTCGCCGTGAACCACCCTTCCCAGCTCTTCACACGGCGACAGGTTCTCGATCGCACCGCCGGCTGTCTCGGCACGCTGGCGCTTGCCTCTCTGCTTGGCCAGCGTTCGATGGCGACCGCGCCGACGGGTATTCTTCGAGGCTTGGAGTTCGCGCCGAAAGCTCGGCGCATCATCTATCTCTTCATGCAAGGCGGACCATCTCAGCTCGACTTGTTCGATCCGAAACCAGGCCTCGCCCAACGACATGGCGAGGAGTTGCCCGAATCGATTCGCCAAGGGCAACGCCTCACGACCATGACCTCCAAGCAGTCCTCGCTGCCGGTGGCGCCGTCGCCGTTCCGTTTCGCGCAGCACGGACGAAGTGGCGCGTGGATGAGCGAATTACTGCCGCACACCGCGAAGATTGCCGACGATCTCTGCATCGTCCGGTCGATGAATTCGGAAGCGATCAACCACGATCCAGCCATCACCCTGCTCCAAACCGGGCATCAACAGCCCGGGCGGCCCAGTTTCGGGAGCTGGCTGAGTTATGGGTTGGGAACGGAAAGCGCGGACCTGCCGGCCTTCGTCGTCCTTATTTCGCGCGGCCGTGCCGTCTCGCCAGCGGACCCGCTCTACGCGCGGCTGTGGGGTTCCGGTTTCCTGCCGTCGAGTCACCAAGGCGTGAGCTTTCGCTCAAGCGGCGATCCCGTCTTGTATCTCTCCAACCCGGATGGCGTGAGCGAAAGTGACCGGCGCCGGATGCTCGATACTTTGGGAAAGCTCAACGCACTCCAGCATGCGACGTCACTCGATCCCGAGATCGAAACGCGCATCGCGCAGTATGAGATGGCGTTCCGCATGCAGTCGTCCGTGCCGGAACTCACCGACCTGCGGAACGAGCCGACTGCGACTTTCGATCTTTACGGCGACGACGCACGCCGCCCTGGCACCTTTACCGCCAACTGCCTGCTCGCCCGGCGGCTCGCGGAGCGCGGCTGTCGTTTTATTCAGCTCTATCACCGCGGGTGGGACCAGCATTACAACCTGCCCACCAATCTCGCGCTCCAGTGCAAGGACGTGGACCGGGCGGGCACCGCGCTCGTGGCGGACTTGAAACAGCGCGGGCTGCTCGACGATACGCTGGTCGTCTGGGGCGGCGAATTCGGCCGCACGACTTATAGTCAGGGCAAACTCACCGCGACCAACTTCGGGCGCGATCATCACGGACGCTGTTTCACCGTGTGGATGGCTGGGGGCGGCGTGAAGGCTGGCCTGACCTACGGTGAAACCGACGACTATTGCTACGGCATCACGCGCGATCCGGTGCATGTGCATGACCTGAACGCGACCATTCTGCGCCTCTTCGGCATCGAACACACGAAACTCACCTTCCGCTTCCAAGGACGCGACTACCGCCTCACCGACGTGCATGGCGAAGTCATTCAGCCGCTGCTCGCATGACTCGAATCGAAACCATCGCCGACTTGGAAGCTCGTCTGAGCCAGCCCACCCCGGGCCTGCTCGAAACGTGGCGCGCCATCGAAGGCGATATCCTTGTGCTCGGGGCGGGCGGAAAAATGGGGCCAACTCTCGCGCGGATGGCGCGGCGGGCGTCCGACGAACTCAACCAATCGCGCGGTGTGATCGCCGTCTCACGATTCTCTTCCAGATCGGCCGATGAGCTTCGCGGCCACGGCGTGGAAACCATCGCCTGCGATCTCAGCGAGCGCGAAGCAGTTCGACGTTTGCCGGATGCTCCTAATATCATCTTCATGGCGGGGCAGAAATTCGGCACGTCGTCCGCGCCGGAACTTACCTGGGTAATGAACACGCTGCTGCCCGCCGTCGTCGCCGAACGTTACGCCCGCTCGCGCATCGTGGTGTTCTCCACCGGCTGTGTGTATCCCCTCACCCCGGTGGATGGCCCGGGATCAAGCGAAGACAATCCACTCGGTCCGCCGGGCGAATACGCGAACTCCTGCGTCGGCAGGGAACGCATTTTTACCCACTACTCGAAACAGCTCGGCACGACCGCGCTGCTTTTCCGACTGAGTTACGCCATCGATTTGCGCTACGGCGTGCTGCACGATGTCGCGCGCAAGGTCGCCACGGGCGAGCCGGTCGATGTGACGATGGGATATGCCAACGTCATCTGGCAGGGCGATGCCAATGCCCGGGCGCTGCAAAGCCTCGCCCATACGAGCACTCCGCCAACACCGCTGAACGTGACCGGACGCGAACGCGTTTCGATTCGTGAACTGGCTCTCCGCTTCGGTGAATTGCTGGGACGCAAGCCGATCCTCGTTGGCGAAGAGGCGCCAACCGCGTGGCTCTTCAACGCGGCGCGCTCGTTCGAACTCTTGGGACCGGTCGCGGTTTCGCTGGAAGAAATGATTGGGGCCACCGCTCACTGGGTGCGCACTGGCGGAAGCAGCCTCGGCAAACCCACTCACTTTGAAGCCCGCGATGGCCAGTTCTGACTTTCGCACCATTCTCCAACGCGGGGTCGTCATTCCCGCTCATCCGCTGGCGCTTGATGCCCATCGCAAACTCGACGAGCGCCGACAGCGCGCGCTTTCACGGTATTATCTGGCCGCTGGCGCTGGCGGTCTCGCCGTGGGCGTGCATACGACGCAGTTTGAAATTCGCGATCCGCGAGTGGGTCTGTTTGAGCCGGTGCTGGCGCTGGCGGCGGAAGAGATGAGCCGGGCGGGTCGCCCGTTGGTGCGCATCGGGGGGCTTTGTGGCGAAACCCGGCAGGCTCTCGCCGAAGCCGAGACGATTCATCGCCTCGGTTACGACGCCGGCCTGCTGAGCCTCGGGGCCTTGCACCAGGCCAGCGAAGATGAACTCATCATCCACTGCCGTGCCATCGCCCAAGTGATTCCGATTGTCGGCTTTTACTTACAACCGGCCGTGGGCGGACGCGTTCTGCCGTATTCGTTCTGGCGCCGGTTTGTCGAGATCGAGCCGGTGGTCGCGATCAAAGTCGCCGCTTTTAATCGCTACCAGACGCTCGATATCGTGCGCGCGGTCGTCGAGTCGGGTCGCGATGACATCGCGCTCTACACCGGCAATGACGACCACATCGTCGGCGACCTGATCACGTCACTCTGGGGAAGGCGTTTCGTCGGCGGATTGCTCGGGCACTGGTCGGTGTGGACACGGCGTGCGGTGGAATTGCTGGAGCGCTGCCAGCGCGAGGCAGCCTCGCCGGAATTGCTGCGGCTCGGCGTCGAGGTCACCGACACGAATGCGGCTTTCTTCGACGCGGCGAATGGATTCCGCGGTTGTATCGCCGGTTTGCATGAAATCCTGCGGCGGCAGGGCATGCTCGAAGGCACCTGGTGCCTGAATCCAGACGAAACCTTGAGCCCCGGCCAGGCGCAAGAAATCGACCGCGTCTATCGCGCTTATCCGCACCTTCACGACGACGACTTCGTGGCCCGCCACCGCGACGAGTGGCTGCGCGAGTAACACCTCTCTCATCTTTCACCTATTCTATGATCAAACGCCTGCTCCTCCTCTTCACCCTCCTCGCCACCGCGGCTTTCGCTGAACCGCACATCGTCTTCATGATCGGTGAAGACGAATATCACACGTGGGAAACCCTGCCCGAGTTCGCCGCTAAGGATCTCAAAACAGCCGGTTATCGCACCACGATCATCAACGGAGACGCGGCGGACAAACACAACTTTCCCAGTCTGGTTCAAGCACTGCAAGACGCCGATCTGCTCTTCCTCAGCGTGCGCCGCCGCACTCCGCCCAAGGAACAACTCGACGCCGTCCGCGCTTTTCTGGCGGCAGGCAAACCATTAGTTGGCATCCGCACCGCCTGCCATGCGTTTGCCTTGCGGGAGAAGGATAAGCTCGCCGATCCGAAGCTCACGAACTGGCAGGAGTTCGACCCGGAGGTGCTCGGCGGACATTACACAAATCATCATGGAAACGGACCGAAAACGACGATCGCTCTCGCGCCCGGCGCGGCAGCGTCTCCGATCCTGCGCGGGATTTCCGTGGCGAAGCTCGTCGGTAACGGTTCGCTCTACAAAGTAAACCCGCTGGTGAGCGGCACAGTGCCGCTGCTCATCGGCAGCATCCCGGAGCAGGCTCCCGAACCCGTCGCGTGGACTCATACCTATGGACCGAGGGCCGCGCGGATTTTCTATACATCGCTCGGTCACCCCGACGATTTCCAGAATCCCGAATTTCGCCGTTTGCTCGTGAACGGCGTCGCTTGGGCTCTGGGCAAATAACCCCTGCCATGAAACTCCCCGCCCTCCTTTTCGCCCTCTGCTCCACGGTTTTCGCCGCCGATGCGCCCGAAGGCTGGACCACCACCGCGCCGCGCGAGGAGATCAAGCCGGAGTTCCGCTACGACCCGAGCGGAGGGCCGAATCATCACGGAAGCTTCGTGATCGAGTCCGGAAATCGCGAGGGATTGGTCGGGCGCTGGACAAAGACCTTTCCGATCAAAGGCGGCGAGCACTACCGGTTCAGTGCGCTGAGGAAAGTGACGGGGGCGGACTCACCGCGGCGCGCCGGTGTGGTGCGCGTGCTATGGCGCGACGCCAAAGGCAAGCCGGTGAACCACGACGAGCCGAGCTACGCAAGTTATCGCCCCGGCGAAAAGCCACAGGCGACACCGGAGTATCCCGATGATGGCGCGACCGATGCGCAAGGCTGGACGCCGCAGACCGGAGTATATCATGCCCCCAACGCGGCCACGCAGGCGGCAGTGGAAATGGAGTTTCGCTGGGCACCCCACGCGCGTGTCGAGTGGGCGGAAGTTTCGCTCGTCACGGTTCCAGCACCCGCCCCTCGCACGGTGCGGCTGGCGACGGTGCATTTCGTGCCACGGAATACCAAAACGCCGGAAGAGCGCCGTCAGGCCTTCGCGCCATTGATCGAGGAAGCAGCGAAGCAGCGCGCCGATCTGGTCGTTCTTCCGGAGACTCTCACCTATGGCAACGGCTCCACTTACGCCGACGTCGCGGAGCCGATTCCCGGACCCTCGACCCAATACTTCGGGGAACTCGCGAAGCGTCATCATCTTTATCTTGTCCCGGGGTTGGTCGAACGCGATGGCCCGTTGATTTACAATGTCGCGATGCTCATCGGGCCGGATGGGGACATCGTGGGCAAATATCGCAAGGTCTGCCTGCCGCGCGGGGAAATCGAAGCCGGTGTGACGCCGGGACACGACTACCCGGTATTCGACACGCGCTTCGGCAAAGTGGGCATGATGGTGTGTTACGACGGTTTCTTCCCCGAAGTCGCGCGCGAACTGAGCAATCGGGGAGCGGAAGTGATCGCGTGGCCAGTGATGGGCTGCAATCCCCTGCTCGGCGCGGCACGGGCTTGTGAAAACCACGTTTATGTGGTCAGCAGCACACACACCGCAGCGGAGGCGAACTGGATGATTTCCGCGATCTTCGGCCAGGACGGCCGTCCGCTCGCCCAGGCCAAAGAATGGGGCACTGTAGTGGTTGCGGAAGTCGATCTCGGCAAACGCCTGCACTGGCCGAGCCTCGGCGATTTTAAAGCGGAGCTTCCGCGCCATCGCCCGGCGGACACCACGCCCAGCCAGCCACTGACCGTGCGATGATCTTTCGACGGGCGTTGCAAACTGCCAGCGCGGTGGTGGTCGTCGGCTTCGCCACTGGCGTCAGCATTCGGCTGGACTGGTTCGAATCGGAGCCCATTCGAGACCAGCGCGCGTTCACGTTCAGTGACGACTTCGAGAACGCTGCGACCTTCCTTGATCTGTTCCCGAAAAACCTGTCCCGCTGGCACAGCCGTCAGCTCGTGCCCGAGAAAAATATCGTCGAAATTACCACCGAAGTCGCGCACTCCGGACGGCAATCGCTGAAGTGTTTTGCCAGTGCGAAGCGCGGCAATGTCACCTCCAAGGCCGACGTAGAGCGCGGCGGACTGCCTTTCGGGAAAAGCGATCACGTCTGGTCTCAGGGCTGGTTTCTGCTCAGGGGCGGAGCGAGCGGCGAACAAGTCTTCCTCTGGGACTTGGAGACGAGTCGCAAGTGGCAGTCGCCCGGACGCCGAATTTATCTTCAGACGGGCGATGTGCTCGCCTCGGACCTCGGGAAATGGTTCTTCGCACCGAAATTCCGCCAGCCGCACGATCGAGGAGTTCCCTTTCCGCAGGACCGCTGGGTCCGGCTCCGCATGCATCTTTTCCTCTCCGAAAAGTCTGATGGCACGATGGAAGTGTGGCAGGATGAAACCAAGATTCTCGACGCACGCGGCCAAACCCTGCCGACGGCAAAGACGATTTATGACCGGCTGCAAGTCGGCCTGACTGCCAACGGCAGCACCAAACACGAGCACACACTCTACGTGGACGACGTCGTCATTTCCAATCACCCCCTGCCGTGACTCGTATCTTCGCCGCCCTTCTCCTGTTCATCACCGCCCCCGCGGCCTTTGCCCAAGCCGACCTCGTGCTGCTCGGCGGAAAAATTGTCACGCTCGATCCGGCGGAGCACGTCGTGGAAGCCGTGGCAATTCGCGATGGAAAAATCGCCGCGGCGGGAACATCCCCGGAGATCGAAAAGCTCGCCGGACCGAAGACGGAAGTGATCCGTCTCGATGGGAAAATGGTGCTGCCGGGGTTCATCGAATCGCACTGCCACTCGATCGGGGCCGCGCGCGAATCGGTGCATGGCGACTATGCCGAACTGCACAGCATCGGTGAGATGCAGGAGTGGATCCGGCAACGAGCGCAAGCGACCCCATCCGGCGCATGGATCGAAGTCCCACGCAATGAAATCACCCGGCTTGAGGAGCATCGTCATCCGACTCCCACGGAACTCGATGCGGCGACGGAGGACCATCCGGTGCTCTACACCTCCACGACGAAACATGTGCTGAACACTGCCGGATGGCGCGCCCTCGGCCTGCTTGATTCGAAGAGCACGCTGCCGGACGGCGAAGTGGTGCGCGACAACGCGGGCCACCCGCTCCTCATTCGCGGAGGCGGCAATGTGTCCGTGCATCAGTTTTTCCCGCCGCAGACAGAGACCCGCGATGAGCTGCTCGCCGCACTGAAACAGGTGCATCGGTGCTACAACGAAGTCGGAATCACCACGATTTTCGAGCGCGCGACGGATCGTGCGGGGTTCAACACTTTCCGCGAATTGCACCAACACCAGGAGCTCACGACACGAGTGCGCGCCACCTTCCGTTTCTCAGCCAGGACGGCAGAGCAGGTCGAGAAATACATCACAAACCTTGGCCTGAAGCCGGGAGAAGGCGACGACTGGGTGCGCGCGGATCACATGAAGATCACCGTGGACGGCGGCATCCACTGGGGCACCACGTGGTTGAGCGAACCGTATGGCGAGAAGCGCGCGAATTTTTATCGCCTCGCGGACCCTCAGTATGGCGGCGAGCATAACTACACGCCGGAGCAGATGCGGGCAGTCTTTGCAACCGTGAACCATCTCGGCTGGCCGATGAGCGCTCACGTGACCGGGGACGGCGGCATGCAGGCGGTGCTCGAAGCCATCGAAGCGGTCGCCAAAACGGATCCGACCATCGCCCAGCGACGGTTTAATCTGATCCATGCCTACTTCCCCACCCCCACCCTGGTGCAACTCGCGAGACACCTCGGCGTCGGGGTGGACACCCAAGGATATCTCTACCATCGCGACGCAGACGTCCTCGCAGAAATCTATGGCGCGAGCTGGGCTGAGCGGTTCATCGGCTTGGCCGAATGGGTCCGCGGCGGAGTGCCGGTGGCAGTCAACAGTGATCACATGAGCGGCCTTGATCCCGATCACGCCATGAACTCCTTCAACCCTGCGCTGATGCTGTGGATCGCGGTCGCGCGAAAAACGGATAGCGGCCGGGTCTGGGGTGAGCAGCAGAAACTATCGCGTCTCGACGCCCTGCGCAGCATCACGCAATGGCCGGCGTGGCTCAGCTTCGATGAAGACAAGCTCGGCACGATCGAGCCCGGCAAACTCGCTGACCTGGTGGTCGTCGATCGCGACTACCTCACCTGCCCCGAGGACGAAATTCGCGCGATCAAACCGCTGCGAACGATCGTCGCTGGACGGACCGTTTTCGTCCGAAACCCGTGATGCAGAGCACTGCGGTTGCTCTTTGGTTCGGCTTCACTTGCGCTCTCCCCATCGCATGGGCGGCTGATCCGCTGAGCGGACTAGAAGATCTAGCCTTGCCGGAACTGCGTGCGCAGCGCGCTCGCCTTGAGACACTTCGCGAGGAACTCGGTAAGTTGCCGCCGACGCCGAGCGACCAGAGCACCGAGCGAATCGGCTGGCACAGCCGGCTCGGTCGCGATCCAAAGTCGCCCCATTCCATCACGGTGGACCTCGGCACGGTCTCGGAGTTCGGCGTTCTCGCGCTGATTCCCGCGAATGTAGCGATCGGGACGCACTCAGGCCCAGGCTACGGCTTTCCAGTGCGTTTTCGCATTGAAGCGCTCGACGATGATCCTTCGGCCCTGCCGGTGACACTGGCCGACTTCACGACTAGCGATTTCCCGAACCCAGGCAATCTTCCCGTCGTGATTGAGACACCGGGAGCAGGTGGGCGTTTCGTCCGCGTCACCGCTACACAGTTGTTCGTTCGCGATGGGTTCGCCTCGTTCGCACTCGGGGAGCTTATGATTTTGCGTGGCCAGCAGAATCTCGCAGCCGGCGCGGTCGTGCGGGTGAGCGATAACTATGCAAACGCCCCCGCGTGGCAGCCGGAGAACGCGACCGACGGACAGAGCGTGCTCGGTCCGCCTCTGCACATCGAGCCGACGCCGGGCAATGGCTTTCACAGCACCATCGCGCGGGAGGCCAACAACCCAAAATGGGTGCAACTCGATCTTGGAGCCTCGCGTCCAATCGAGGAAGTGCGACTGCATGCGGCACGGCCGAGAGATTTTCCGCCGCGGCGAGGATTCGGATTCCCAGTGCGGTTCCGCGTCGAGGCCAGCTCCCGCGAAGACTTCGCGCAACCCACGCTTCTCGCGACGTGGACCGATCGTGACTTTCCCAATCCGGGCGAAAACCCAGTGACCATCATGGCTCACGATATCCAGGCGCGGCTGGTGCGCGTAACAGCCACCCAACTTTGGGAGCGGAATGAGGACTTCATCTTCGCACTGAGCGAAATGGAGGTCTTTTCCGGCGGCGAAAATATCGCGCGCGGAGCGGCCGTCATGGCATCGGACCACCTCGAAACAGGGAGCTGGAGCGAGGCTCAGCTCAACGACGGCTTTACCAGCCAGGGGCGGATTCTCGTTCTTCCCGAATGGCTGCGCGGCCTGTCGCGCCGGCGCGAAGTGCTCCGCGAATGCGCGAATCTCGAAGAGGCGATGCCTGCCCTGACGGCGCAGGCTTTGCGGCGGCTCGCGCTGACGTCCGGCGGGGCTGTCGCCGTGGCGGCGGCCACGTTCGCCATGTGGATGGCTCGAAAAAGACGCAAGTATCAGCAGGAATTGGCTCACCTGCGTCAACGAATCGCGGCCGATCTGCATGATGAGATCGGGAGCAATCTCGGCAGCATCGCGCTGCTGGCCAGACTGGCGGTGGATCAGCAAACGGCTGATGTCCGTGCGGATCTGGCAGACATTCAGCGCATCGCGCAGGAGACGGCGGATTCGATGCGCGACATTGTGTGGCTCATTCAACCGGGTCCGCGCGATGCGTCCGATCTAATTGCTAGGATGCGTGAGGTGGCGGGCTCGCTGCTAGCGGGGATTGATTGGAGATTCCAGGCTGAGGCTGTCGCCGGGCCGTTCTCACTCGATTTCGAGCGGCAGGTATTTCTGCTCTTCAAGGAAGCGCTGAACAACATTCGCAAGCACTCGCAAGCGCGGCGGGTCACGATCCATGTCGTGCAGCGGAATGGTGAGTTTGTTCTGAGGATCAACGATGATGGCGCGGGATTCGATCCGGCGGCCGCGACGGGCGGGCTCGGTCTGGCGTCGATGCGGCACCGTGCCGAAGTGATCGCGGCAAGTCTTCATCTGGATTCCAAATCAAACTACGGGACGCAGCTCGAACTGCGCGCCCGCCTCGCATGAGCACGGTCGAAGTCTGGCTCATCGAGGACAACGCCACCTTCCGCCGCAGCGTGGCACGAACGATCGATGCGCAGGACGGTTTCCGTTGTGGGCAGGTCTTTGCTCGTTGCGAGGATGCACTGGTGGCCCTCTCGCAACTTCCCTCACCCGGGGTCATCTTGCTCGATGTCGGCCTGCCCGGAATGAGCGGACTCGATGCGATTCCACAGCTTCGTGAGCTGGCCCCGAAGGCGGCGATTCTCATCCTCACGGTGTTTGAGGATGAGGATAAGATCGTCCGCGCAATCTGCGCGGGAGCGGCGGGATATTTGCTGAAGACGACCACGCCGGAGGAACTCATTCGCGCGATTCGTGAAGTGCTCGCGGGAGGCGCGCCGATGAATGGACGGGTCGCCCGCCGAGTGCTGGAGATGTTTTCCAAGTTCGCGCCGCGGCAGAACGATTACGGGCTGACCGGACGAGAGCGGGAGATTTTGCAGCGGCTGGTGGGAGGCTTCATCAAAAAGGAAATCGCCGATCAACTCGGGCTCAGCGTTCACACCGTGGACACACACCTGCGGAACATCTACGGGAAGCTCGAGGTAAACACCCGGACCGGGGCGGTGGCGAAAGCGCTGAGGGAAAGGCTGGTGTAGGCATCCCGCGTTTGCGCGATGGCGGACCGACAGCACGGCGATAAATTCCGCCCATGTTTCGCTTGTTCCTCCTGCTCGCTGCTGCCACGCCCGCTTTGGCGGTCGATTTCGTGCACGAGGTGCAGCCGATCTTCGAAGCGAAGTGCATCAAGTGCCATGGACCGGAGAAGCAGAAAAGCGGCTATCGACTCGATGTAAAAGATGTCGCCCTCAACGGTGGTGAAGCGCATGCTCCCAATATTCTGCCGGGAAAAAGCAGAGAGAGCCCGTTGGTCAAATTCGTCACCGGGCTCGATGCGGACATGAAGATGCCGCCGAAGGGTGAGCCGCTTTCAGCAGAAGAGATCGAGATCCTGCGGAACTGGATCGATGCAGGCGCGCCGTGGCCGGAGAGCGCGAGTGCCAAAAGAGCCGATCCGCTGGATTGGTGGAGCTTGAAACCGGTGGTGAAGGATCACGGGGCAGTCGATGCGTTTATCTCGGCCAAGTTGACGGAAAAGGGATTGAAGATGTCGCGGGAGGCCGAGGCTGGGACGCTTTGCCGGAGGCTGTATTTTGATCTCATCGGGCTTCCTCCGACGCCGGAGGAAGTGGACGCTTATGTGAAAGACGGGAATCCGGGGAAGTATGGGGCGTTGGTGGACCGTCTGCTGAATTCGCCGCGGTATGGGGAGCGATGGGCGCGGCACTGGCTCGATGTGGTGCACTACGGAGACACCCACGGTTACGATAAGGATCAGCCACGACCGACGGCCTGGCCATACCGGGATTACGTCATCCGCGCTTTCAACGAGGACAAACCTTATGCGCGGTTCGTGCAGGAGCAGATCGCGGGAGATGTTCTTTTCCCTGGCACGCGCGACGGGATCGAAGCGCTGGGGTTTATCGCGGCAGGGCCGTGGGATCTCATCGGGCACCAGGAGGTGCCGGAGTCGAAGACCGATGGAAAGATCGCGCGGCATCTCGATCGCGACGACATGGTGGCAAATACGATCGGGACCTTTTGCAGCGCGACCGTTCACTGCGCGCAGTGTCACAATCACAAATTCGATCCGTTCACACAGGAGGATTATTACTCGCTGCAGGCCGTGTTCGCGGCGGTGGACCGAGCACCGGTGGCGTATTATCCAGACGACCAGTTAAACACCCGGTTTCGCGAGTTGCAGCAAAAGCAACGGAAGCTGGCGAAAGACATCGAGGCGATGGAAACGCCGCTGCGGCAGCGGGCGGGCGCGCAACTCACGGCGCTCAACCAACGCATCGAAGGGGCCTCTTCCAAACAGCCGGGGAACGCCAAACCGGATTTCGGGTATCATAGCCAGATCGCCCCGGGGCAGGACACAACGAAGTGGGTGCAGGTCGATCTCGGAAAGCGCGTGTCGATCGACCGCGTGGTGTTGCTCCCATGCTACGATGACTTCAACGGCATCGGCGCGGGATTTGGATTTCCGGTGAGGTTCAAGGTCGAGGTGAGCGATGATCCGGAATTCAAGACGGGGGCGACGCTGTTGTGGCGGCGGCACGAGGAGACGTTCATGCGTGATTTTCCGAACCCGAAGCTACAGCCCTTCACGACTACCGGTGCGAAGGATGATGGCACCGTGGGGCGTTATGTCCGCGTGACGGCAACCAAACTCGCCCCCCGCAAGAACGACTTCATCTTCGCGCTTGCGGAATTGCAGGTGTTCGACAGCGCAGGCGTCAATGTCGCGAAGAGCCGGCCCGTGACAGCACTCGATGCGATCGAGGCCCCGCCCCGCTGGCGAAAGGCAAACCTGACGGACGGAATCGCTCCCGTCGGAACCTCAGCGGGCGAAAAGACGAAGCTCATCGCCGAACGCGAAGCGCTGTTGCTGAGCTTTGCGGATGACGGGACCAAAGCGAAGCGGAGCGAGCTACTGGTTGAAGCCGCGCAGGTGGCCGCGGAGCTAAAGAAACTACCATCCCCGAGCCAGGTGTATGCGGGCGCAGTTCACTACGGCTCGGGTAATTTCCGCGGCACCGGCCCGGACGGTGGAAAGCCACGACCCATTTTTGTGCTCGCGCGCGGGCAGGTGACGCAACCCGGAAAGGAGGCGGGACCGGGAGCGTTGTCGGCGCTGAAGTTTGCGCCGGGCCGCTTCGAAGCCACGGACGAAGGTGCGCGGCGTGCGGCGCTGGCGAAGTGGATCACCGATCCGAACAATCCACTCACCTGGCGCAGCATCGTGAACCGGGTTTGGCAGTATCATTTCGGGCGCGGCATCGTGGATACACCGAATGACTTTGGACGGATGGGTGGAGTGCCGACGCATCCGGAATTGCTCGACTGGCTGGCGGCGGAGTTCCGCGATAGCGGCGGGTCGTTGAAGCGGCTGCACAAGTTGATCGTGATGAGCGCAGCGTATCGGCAAACCTCGACGGTCGGAAACGGGGAGTCGCCAGCAGCCTCCATCGATGCGAACAACACCCTGCTGTGGCGGCAGAACCGACGGAAGCTGGAGGCGGAGGCGTTGCGGGATTCCGTGCTGGCGGTGAGCGGGAAACTCGACCTGACGATGGGCGGCGCGGGATGGCAGGACTTCGTGGTCGAGCATCCGCAACACTCGCCACATTACGAATATGGGCTGGCGAATCCAGAAGATGCGAAGACTTGGCGGCGCTCGGTATATCGCTTCGTGGTGCGCTCGAATACGCAGCCGTGGATGACGACACTCGATTGCGCGGACCCGTCGATGCGGGTGGACAAGCGAAATGAAAGCGTGTCCGCACCCCAGGCGCTGGCGCTGTTAAACAACGGGTTCATGCTCGTGCAGGCGCGGCATTTGGCGGAGCGGGTAGAGCGCGACGCTAGGGGCGAGGTCGGTGGGCAGGTGGAACGAGCCTATCGGCTGGCAGTGGGGCATTCCCTCCCGGCAGAGGATCGAGAGAGGCTGGTCGCGTTCGCCCGGCAATACGGACTCCCGAATCTTTGCCGAGTCATCTTCAACCTGAATGAATTCACCTTCGTGGATTAGAGTCATGCGCAACGACTCCCCTTTCCATCAATCGCCTCCCCGCACGCAGCCGACGCGGCGGCAGTTTCTGTGGCAATCGGGCGGCGGATTGGGCGGGGTTGCGCTGGCCACAATGCTGGGCGGAGAGGCTCGCGGAGGAAATGCGGCGTGTGTTTTTCCCGCGAAGGCAAAGCGGGTGGTGCAACTCTTCATGGCAGGAGCCGCCAGCCATATCGATCTATGGGACTACAAGCCGGAGCTGGTGAAACGCCATGGGCAGCCGAGCGATTTCGGCGAGCATGTGGAGGCCTTTCAAAACGGGCTCGGGCCGTGGCTGCGACCGGTCTGGGATTTCAAACCGCATGGGCAGTGCGGGAAGATGCTCAGCGATATCGTCGCGCCGCTTGGTGCGTGCGTGGACGATATCGCATTCGTGCACAATCTCGTGGGAAAGACGGGCATCCATTCACAGGGCATGCTGTTGCAAGCCACGGGCTTCAATCTGCCGGGCTTCCCGGGCGCGGGCTGCTGGGTGAGTTATGCGCTCGGATCGCTGAACGAAAATCTGCCGACCTTTGTGGTGCTACCGGATCATCGCGGCTTCGCGAGCAATGGAGTGAAGAATTGGGACGCGGCGTTTCTACCGTCGCAACATAGCGGGACGGTGATTCATCCGGGCACGGACGAACCCATCGCCGACCTCTTTCCCCACAAGGCCGGCAATTATGTGACGCCGCAGAGCGAGGTAGCGGCGCAGACCCTGCTCGCATCACTCAACCGCGAGCACGCGGCTACTCGCGAGGGCGATCAGCGGCTCGACGCACGCATCCGCAGCTACGAACTCGCGGCCAAAATGCAGCTAGCGGCGCCCGAGGCGCTGGATCTGAAGAAGGAACCGGAGCACATCCTGAAGCTCTACGGTCTGGATCGCGGACCGCAGAACTGGCCGAAAGATATCAATGCGGAGGAAGAGACGTTTTACTTCTCCCAGAAGTGCCTCGCCGCGCGGCGACTGCTGGAGCGCGGAGTGCGGTTCGTGCAGATCTGGAACGGGAACGACAACGGATTTCCGCGGCGAAACTGGGACTCGCACGAAGACGTGCAGCGTGACCACGGTCCACTTGCGAGCGGCATGGCGCGTGGAACAACGGCGCTCATTCAGGATCTCAAACAACGCGGAATGCTCGAAGATACGCTGATCTTATGGACGACGGAGTTTGGCCGGATGCCAAGCACGCAGGGTGGCAAGGGGCGCGATCACAATCCGTATGTATTTACGAATTGGCTGTGTGGCGGCGGGATCAAAGGCGGCGTAACCGTCGGCGAGAGCGACCAATGGGGTTATAAACCGCTGGATCGGAAGAACCCGACCCAAGTTTACGATATCCACGCCACAATGCTGCGACTGCTCGGGATCGAGCACACGAAACTGACGTGGCGGCACAACGGAATCGACCGCCGGCTCACGGACGTGCATGGACATGTGATCGACGCGCTGCTCGCGTAGCGCGCTATGGCTTGATCTCGCGGCCGTTGTAGCCAATGCGGAGGCTCGCCACACGACCGTCTTCGTCGAAAATCACGACCAGTGTGTCTTTGTTGCCCGTCCGGGAGTCGATAATACGATCGACGTAGCCGACCTCGCTGCCGTTGCGATATTCGCGGTTGGGATTGCCAAGCAGTTTCACAACCTCAGCAGTGGAGCGGCGCTTGAGAAGTGGGGCGATTTCTTCGGCGGTGGCGGTGCCGTTGCCAAAACGCTGCAACACATCGCGCTCGGGGCGTTTCGGGTCGATGAGGCTGGCGCGCCAGCGGGCCTCGCGCTCGGAAGCAGCGGTCAACTCCGCGATGGCGCGATTCGCATCAGCAACCAGCGGGCTATCGGGGTAGTCCTTCACGAACTGCTGATAACGATCGAGCGTAATGGTCGTCACGCCCTTCGCCTGAGTCGCGCTCGCCTGAGCATAGGCGATGGCGTCCTGCTTTTTAAGCTTCGCGATTTCAGCCTGGAGCGCCTGGACCTGAGCATCCTTCTGCAGGTCGGCAGGAGCAGTTGGAACGGCTTCCTTTTTTGACAAATCGGTGACGAACGACGACGCCGAGGCTTTCGCCAGTTCATCGCTTTTAGAGGCGAGATCTTTCTCCACCATGGCCAGCTTTTGACGCGTGGTGTCCAGATCGGCTTTGAGACGGTCGATTTCTGGCGAGGGAGCAGGCCGACTGTCGCTGCCGCAACCCGAGAAAAACAACCCAAAAGACACGGCGGTGACGAACGAAAGCGCAAACGCGACTGGCGGACGGAAGTGCATCGTGCAGAAGGAATCGCCGAGAGGCGCCGGAAGCAAAAGCGAAATTCGGTAACGAAGTTTCATGCTTCCCATCCGCACGAAGGTTTTCCACCCTCGGATCGATTCATGAACAAATCCCTGCTTTCCCTCTTTTGTCTCGCTCTGATGACGCTGCCCGCACTGGCAGACGGCCCGGTGCGTCATGTGGTGCAATTCAAATTCCGCAAGGACGCCACGCCGGAGCAAATTCAGCATGTGATCAGTGAATTCGCGACGCTGAAAAAGAAAATTCGCGAAGTCGATAGCCTCGAGTGGGGCACCAATGTGAGCCCGGAGGGGCTGAACAAAGGCTTCCTGCATTGCTGGATCCTCACTTTCCGCAGCGAGGCAGATCGCGACACCTACCTGCACCACCCCGAACACGAAGCGTTTGTGAAGATTGCCAAACCTTTGCTCGATGACGTGCAGGTGGTCGATTTCATCCCGGTAAAACCGGTGATGGTTCCGGCAGACAAAGCGCGCAAACCGATGCCTTCGGGAATCCCGAAAGCGTGGGGCCAGCAGAAAACAGGTTAGAAAGCGGTTGACTGCGGAGGCGATGCCCCTACTGTGCGCGCCCCTTTTCCGAAAATTTTACCGCCATGGCCAACACCAAATCCGCCGCTAAACGAGCCCGTCAGACCGTCCGTCGCACTGCGACCAATCGTCGTGTGAAGAACAAGGTCAAGAACGCCCTTAAGCGCGTCCGTGAAGCAATCAAGGCGGGAGACAAGGCCCAGGCCGCTGAACTAGCCGTGAAAGCTCAGTCGGTGCTCGATAAGGCGGCGAAAACCGGCCAGATTCACAAAAACAAGGCCTCCCGCCAGAAGTCGCAGCTCGCGGCTGGCTTGGCGTCGGTCAAGTAATCCCGCCCAACCGATTTTGGTTTCATAGCGAAAGGCGCCCGTCGTGGCGCCTTTTTGCTTGTCGGTAAGAAACATGGGCGATCCTTGCCCGCGAGCAGATTGCCCGCCTTACCGCTCACCCGGCCGTGCCGAGGCGATGCGAAAACTCCCGGAGGCTCTGGCGAAGATCATCCGGGAGTTCGAGGAAGAGGACGGTGGTCTCGTAGGTGGGAGTGGTTTCGCCGGAAGACATCTGGCGTTCGCACCAGACGACGATGCCCTCAAGGCGCACCCCACGTTTAGCGAGACGCGGATGGCCATACTGGCACCCGATCGCCAATTGTGTCCCGAGGCTAAATTGCCATCGGGAGCTGAATCTCATCCCCCGCTCGTCAATGGTGAATTCCTGATCGACAGGCTGTTCGTCCAACCCACAGTCCAGAACCAACTGGGCGCGGGGGCCGACTGGGAAACTAACGCTGCTATCGCTCATGGTGCAGGGAGGTTTAGTGGACGCTAGCACTCCCCGCAGGTCTGTCAAAAAAGGGTCGTCGTGTTTCCCCCCACAATTACTCGTGGATGGCTGCGGCCGGCTCCGGTCCGGGTTCCAAGTCGGTGTCCTGCCGTGATTCCGCCAGAAGCCGGCGGGCAAGCCGGGCGAGGGCAACGGTAGCCACAACGGTCAGAGCCAGACCACCGAACCAGATCACATATTCGTGAGGTTGTGGGTGGGATTGGCCACGCAAAAGCCGTAGGCCGTGCTGGGTCAAAGTGCCCAGGTAGGCGTAGAGGAAGAGCCCCGGGGCCTGTGCCAAGGCAATCCATAACATGCACGTGCCGAAGCGAATCCTACTCACCCCATAGAAGTAGTTGAGCAAGCTCGAAGGGAAAAGCGGGTGCACCTGAGTGAGGAAGATAATCTTCCACCCGTGGCGGCCGATGGCTCGGTCCAAGGCAGCCCACCGGGGTTGTTGAAGAAGCCGACCAACCAGCCAGCGGCGGCCGATTAACCGGGCCAAACCGAAGGAGACGGCAGCCCCAAGGACGTTGCCGGCAATATTGATGGCCGACCCCCACCAGAGCCCAAAAAAAAGTCCGCTGCCGACCGCCAGAACACCCCCCGGAAGCAGTAAAACATTACAGGCGGCATAGAGCAGCGGATAGACTACCCCACCCCACACGTCCATCTCCCCGATGGCATGCTGGGCACGCGTGATGTGTTCGACGACGCTGGGGAATCGCTGGGCCAGGAACCACAGGACCCCCGCCCCCAAAGCCAGCCCCACGAGCTGCCACAACAAGGCCCCGCGGAAGACAGGCGAGAAATTGGGGCGACGCGGTGGCGGCATGGGAGGCGCGGACCGTGGCTGGTCTTCGAGCGGTGGACAAGCATTCACGCTCGTCAAATCGCCCCTCACCCTTCCTGCGGCTCCCCTATTCGTGCCACCAGCGCGGCGATGTGCTCCGGCCCGGTGCCACAACAACCGCCGATCAAACGCACCCCGCGTTCGATCAACTGTGCCGCTTCCTCGGCGAAGGCGGCGGGGGGAAGATCGTAGCCTGCGTAAGCGTTGGGCAGCCCGGCGCTGGGGAAAGCGGCTGTCTCAAGGAGTTCGGCATCCCCCAGAGCGGCGAGGATCTCTGCGGGCGTGCCTGCGCAATTGACACCAACCACGTCCGCGCCGGCATCCCGTAACCGTGGCCAAGCTGCGCTGTCGGCGCGCGCGAGCATCGCCACCGCCGGACAGTGGTGGAGCGATTGCTTGGCCTCGATGGCTAGCATGAGTTCATCGATGTCGGTAAAGGTTTCGAAGATCACGCACTGAGCCCCCCCATCGAGCAGCGCACCGATCTGTTCCTCAAACAGCGGACCAGCCTTGGCTCCCTGCCCAGTCGGGCCGACGCTCGCCGCCACCATCGCGCCCGTGCCTTTGGTGGCTTCACAGGCAATGCGAGCGGCCAGCCAGTTTAACTCGCTCACGCGATGCCCCAACCCCCACTGCGCCAGCCGCACCGCGTTCGAACCAAAGCTGTGCGTGCGAATGAGGTGCGCACCGGCGGCGAGGTAATCGGCATGCACCTGCGCAATGAGTTCGGGCTGCGAAAGACACAGCTCTTCGAGGCACGCCTCGGGCGAAACTCCCCGTGTGCGCAACAACGTGCCCATCGCGCCATCGGCGACGACGACACGAGTGGAAAGGGCATCGATCAAGTCCATGTCGTTCTGTGGCCTACAATGCCGCCGAGGACACGCGGAATTTCGCTGCGATCCGGAGCAAAGTCGTTCGATCATCGTCTGTGGTTTGTCATCACCTTGCGCGATGGCGAAGCGGTGGCAGCATGGACGAGTGATGAAAGTCGCTTTTCCTGTCCTGTTCGCTCTGGCTCTACCGGTGCTCGGGAATCCTTCCCCGGAATCGCTCCGGCAGGCGGCATCGTATTCCGCAGCCCACCGGGGCACGGCCTTGGTCGTGCTCAAGAGCGGCAAGGTCATCTTCGAAGACTACCGCAACGGCGGGTCGAGCCGGACTTCGGCGAAAATTTATTCGGGCACGAAAGGGTTCTGGAATTTCGCGGCGCTGGCGGCGCAGGAGGACGGTTTGCTCGATCTCGACGACAAAGCCTGCGCCACGCTGACGGAATGGTCGAGCGACGCAAAGAAATCGCGGCTGACGATTCGTGAACTGCTGAACTTCTCCGCCGGGCTGAACGAGGCGTATGCGTTGCACGGCGATCGCTGGGATGATCGCGATGCCTACGCTCTGAAGCAGCCGGTGCTCGGCTCGCCGGGCGGCACATTCATCTATGGACCGACAGGGTTGCAGTGCTTTCACGAGATCCTGAAGCGTAAGCTCGCGCCCCGGAATGAAACGCCCACGCATTATCTCGAGCGGCGCGTGCTGCGTCCGCTCGGGCTGGGATCGCAGCGTTACTTGCCAGACAAATCGGGCAATCCCCTGCTCGCGGCTGGATTTTCGATGACGCCCTCGCAATGGGCTCGCATGGGCAAGGCATTGGTCAGCAATGGCTCGCCGGTGCTGCACGGTTCGTTGAGCGAGGCGTTGCGCGGGTCGGCGGCGAATCCGATGTTCGGGCTCGGCTTTTGGAACAACCGTCTCGCTCCCAGCGCGCAGGAAATCGATCCGGAGGACATGCTCCACCGCGAGTGGCAGCAGCAGAGTTGGCGCAACGCCTGCCTTTGCCGTTCGGCACCGAGCGATCTCATCGCTTCGGTCGGCTCCGGCGGGCAGCGGCTCTACGCGATTCCTTCGATGAGCCTCGTCGTTGTCCGGCTGGGTGGCCTTACGAAGTTTTCAGACGGAGCGTTCTTGAGGACGTTGCTGGCGCCTTAGCTGGCTTTTGTTTCGAGCCAAAAAGGAACAAGAATGGATTTTCGGTCTCCTGCGGCGGGGCGGGTTTCTTGGGACCGGAAGTTTTTTTCGGTTTCGACTCGGCTTGGGGCGCCGGTTTCGGAGCCGCGGGCGCACTGCCCGAGCGCACTGCGACCATGAGGTTCGCCTTCTTCGTATCCCACTGGTAGCTGATCTGGAAGTCGATCGACGCTGCATTGGCATCGGTGTAAGCAGCGGAGAGATCGGGTTGGTAATACTTTGCGAATGGTCCGCCGGTCGTGCCCGCGTAGGTGCCGAAATAACGAAGCTGCCAGCGCTGCGGATTGTAGAAATGGTGTGGGATACCGCTGTCGTCCTGCACGATGACGCGGCAGTTCGAAAGCAGGAAGTCGCGGCACGAGGAGAAGCTGCCTTCGTGAAGCAGATACGACGCGGCCTTGAGGAGGCCAAGGCCATCGGGACCAAGCTTGCGGCAGTAGTTCATCACAGCGCTGCCGCTGCCCCCATTGGAGAGATCGCCCTTGAAATAATAGACCGTTTGCGTGCCAAGACCGCGACGGAAGTCGATGCGCACGCCGGGGACACCTTTGCCGAGGTTGAGATACTCGACATTCGTGATGTCGCAGCCCATGCGAGCGAGGAAGAAATACATGATCGGCACAGTGCCGCTGAGTTCACCACCGCCGCCGAGATCGACCTTCATGTCTTTGGTGATGAAATAGGAAAAGCGCAGCACGTTGCTGAGGGATCGGCGCATCGCAGCCAGCCCGCCGGCCATGCGATCGGGCGAAGCCTTCGAGAGATCCGGCACGGAGCCAATGGGTTCAATGCCGCAGAGCACGTAGGTGGAAGCGTTCGGGTAGATCGTGTGCGCGTAGAGAATGTCCGGACCGCTGAACATGTAGTAGCACGGCGCGGAACTGCCGCTGCTCTTCACGAACTTGCCCGCCCATGCGCGGGTCTTGCTCAACGAGAGGCGCTCACACCTGGCCCAGGCGTCGTCCATCTCGGTCGCGTGCTGCGTCCACGCCTCGGTCTTGGTCAATGGGGCGAGCGGCGAATTGGACGGCACCGGCAGACCGGCGAGGAAACGGGCTTGGTCGTTGGCGGAGACGAAATCGCGGGCGTAGCCAGTCGCAGCCAGCGCGAGCGCGAGGACAAAGAGCGGTAGTTTCATGGATTTGGTTGGTTTTTCGGTGAGAGAAAATAGATCAGCAGCCCGGCGGCGATCGTGAGAAGGCCGTAGAAAGATTCGGCGGGTTTATCGCGCACGACGTGCCAGAGCATCCAGCCGCTCACCGCGAGGAAGAGCAGCGGCGTGAGTGGATAGAACGGGACGCGAAACGGTCGCGGCAGTTCGGGCTGCCGCCACCGAAGCACCATCAGTCCCAGCACGGCGAGGGCAGAAAACAGCGTGAGCGCGAATTGAACATACACCAGCACCTTGTCGAAGGTGGAACTGACAATCAGTGCGGCAACGATCACGAATTGCGAGAGGAGCGCATTCACCGGCACACCCACGCGGCTCTTTTCCCCGAGCCAGCGCAACGCAGCGTAGTCCTCGCCCATCGTGGCGGAAACACGCGGACCAACCCAGGTCATCGCGCTGACCGAGGCGACCAGGCCAAGGCAGATGAAGCCACCAACAATTCGTCCACCTGTCGGACCGAAAATGTGCGTTCCCGCCAGCAGACCGACTTCCACCTTGCCAGTCAATTCATCAATCGATGTGCTGCGGAGGAATACAGCATTCAGGCCGAGGTAAAGCACCGTGACAATCAATGTGCCGTAGAGGAGAGCGCGGGGCACATTGCGAGCCGGATCGCGAATTTCGCTGACGATGTAGATCGCCGCATTCCATCCCGTGTAGGCATACATCACATAAACGAGGCTGATCGCGAAAGCCGGCTTCAGCACGAGTGCCCCGTCACCGGGCGACGGCGTAAAATGGACCGGCTGCACTTCGCTGATAAGGAAGCCGGCAACGATCACCGCGAAAATCAGCGTCAGATTAAACGCGGTGACGCCACTCTGGAACAACTCTCCAATCCGAACCCCGCGCAAGTGCACGAGCGTTAGCAAGGCGGCTGCGCTGAGCGCTACAACCGTTTCGAGCGGAAGCGGCGGCATCCATTGGCTCAGGAACGTAACGCCTATCATGATTCCACCCGGCTCGGGATGAACCAGACCCACAAAATATTTTCCCAGCGCCATCGCCGCGAGCGCGATGGGCGCGGCAAACCCAACCGTCGCCGAAAGCCATCCCGCGAGGAACCCCGGAACCGGATGGAGCGTGCGGGTGATGAGGTGATATTCCCCGCCCGACCGCGGCAGCGCGGCGGCGAGTTCCGCATAGCACAAGGCACCCGCGAGTGCGCAAATCCCCCCCAGCAGCCACAGCGCCATGATCACGAATCCCGACGGCAGGTCCCCTACTTGAAAACCGAGGCTCGTGAACACGCCGGTGCCGACCATATTGGCCACGACGAGGCACATCGCAGCGAAAAGTGAGATCGTCGGTTTGCTGTTCGAGGTCTCCGCGTTCATCAAATCCTCGCCCTATCGCGCAAATGGCAGCGGGCCGCGCTCACGATAAACGCGCGACAGTTCCACATAGCGCTCCGCCCATACTTTCAATCCCGCCTGTTCTTCGAGGGAAAGCGTGCGCACCACCTTCCCCGGTGCACCGAGAACGAGCGAACCGGGCGGGATTTTTTTACCTCCAGTTACCACTGCGCCCGCTCCGATGATGGAGCGCGCGCCGATCTCTGCGCCATCGAGCACGATCGATCCCATACCGATGAGCACCTCATCGCCCACAGTGCAGGCATGCAGGATGGCTTTGTGCCCCACGGTGACAAGTTCACCGACGCAGGTCCCAAAATCGTCCGCGAGATGGACGACCGCGCCGTCCTGAATGTTCGACCGCGGCCCGATGACGATGCGATTGATGTCACCGCGGATGACGGTCGAAAACCATACGCTCGACTCTTCGGCCAGGGTCACGTCGCCAATCACCACCGCCCCCGGGGCGACAAATGCGGTCTCGTGAACCTTCGGCGCAGCACCCAGAAACTGATCAATGCGAGACTTGAACTCCATGACCTAGAAAGAGCGCGCCGCACTGCCAAAGGCAATGTCGCGTGCACAAATACCCGCACAAATTGTTGGAAGTAGATATTGACGGTCACCGGGGCCGTTGGCAGAAGGCCCGCTCGTCGCTGGACAAAAATTTTCAGACCCCCAGCAAACCCAGAAAACAAATCCAACAATCCAATCGGAGAAAAAGCATTAGAAAATGAATAAAGCAGAACTCGTTGAAAGCGTCCAAAAGTCGCTCGGCAAGGAAACGAGCAAGGCTCAGGCGGAGCGCGCAGTGGAAGCCGTGATCGATGGCATCAAGGCCGGCCTCAAAAAAGGCAAGGCCGTGCAACTCGTCGGTTTCGGCACCTTTAAAGTCGTGCAGCGCAAAGCACGCGCCGGCGTGAACCCAAAGACGGGCGAAAAGATCAAGATCAAAGCCTCGAAGAACGTGAAGTTCGGCGCGGGCAAGGATCTCAAATCCAAGCTCTAGTCCTCAAACCGATTCCCTCCCCCCGAAAGACCCCGTTTCGCTTCGCGCGAGACGGGGTTTTTCATTCCTCGCGAGACTGCTTTGGGGGTTGAACAAAACCCGCGGACTGCGCCGTCACCATCGCGCTTGCCAGCGGCGTTTTGCCAAGACACAAAGTTCCTTCCGTCCAGCAAGATTCCTGCTCTCTCAGACTTGTGCCCTCCGAGCACACCCCATCCTCATCTGCTGAAAAGAAAGTCGCCATCGGTTTCGCGTTAGCCTTGGTGGCTTTCATCGTGCTCTCGGTTTTCGCGTGGCGGAACCTGGCTGGCCTGCAGGAAACCGTGGACGGCGGAGCAGCCTCGAATGTAGCTCACGGCACGTGGGCAATTCTCGGTGCGAGCGGCATCGTGGCGCTGCTGGCGTTCGGCCTCGCCTGGTCGCTCTACGTCGTGCAGGGCAAGGCGAGGCAACGGCTCGAAGCGCAGGTGCAGATCGGCAAAGGTTCGCGAGATCAGTTGATCGAGGCCTGCGGCGACTGCGTCTGCGTGCTCGATCTGACAGGCCGTATCGTTTCCATGAATCCCGAAGGGCAGAAGCGCCGCGGCATCACCCGCATCGGGCAAATCTTGAATACCTCCTGGCTGGAGTTGTGGCCGGGCGACGCGGCTCCGAAAGCACGCCACGCCATCGGCCAGGCGCGCACGGGCCACATCGGGAAATTCCGAGGAGGCGCGATGGATTTTGCCCAGCGGATGAAATGGTGGGACGTGATGGTGGTGCCCGTGCTCGACGCGGCCGGTCAGCTCGAACGCCTCCTCGCCGTTTCTCGCGACGTGACGGAGGCGCAATCCGCGGAAGAACGGTTCGAGGTGCTCTTCGAAAGCGCGGGCGATGCTCATGTGCTGTTCGATGGAAACGACATCGTCGATTGCAACCGTGCGGCGGTGCTGATGTTGCGCTATCCGGATAAGAACACCCTGCGCGCATGCTCGTTCGCATCCCTTTCGCCGACGCAACAACCGGGCGGTGTCACCTCGGCGACCAAGATCGCGGAAATGGTGCGGCTCGCAATCGAGATCGGCGAATTTCGCGAAGAATGGACGATGCGGCGGTGCGATGGTGAACTTTTCCCTGCCGATCTCACGCTCACACGCATTAATTTGGAAAACCGGCCGGCAATGCTGGCCGTCTGGCGCGATCTGACGGAACGAAAACGCGCGGAACAGGCATTGCGTGAAAGCGAAGAACGCTTCAAGGCTTTCATGGAGCACAGCCCGACCATCGCCTTCATCAAGGACGAAGCGGGCCGCTACATGTATGTGAACAAGCCGTTCGAGGAGCAGTTTGGCGTCGAGTTTGAGATCGATGTCAAAGGCCGCACCGACGCAGACTGGCTGCCGGCTGAGACGGCCCGCGTCACGACCGATGGCGACCGGAAGGTCCTCCAGACCGGCCAGCCCGTGCGGATGCTCGAAGTGGTGCCCATTGCCGACGGCAAGACCAAGGAATGGCTGGTGCTGAAATTCCCCATGGGAACCGGCAGCGGCAAGCGCATGATCGGTGGCGTAGGCATCGACATCTCGCGGCAGAAAAACGCCGAGCGAGCCCTGCGGGAGCGGGAGGCCGATTTCCGCGCGCTCTTCGACGACGCCCCCGTCGCCTATCACGAACTCGACACGCAAAACCGCATCACCCGGGTCAACAAAACCGAACTTGGGATGCTCGGCTACACCGCGGAGGAAATGGTGGGGAGGACGGTGTGGGAATTCATCGTCGAGGAATCTTCAGAAGACACAATCCCGGTCCGGCTCGCCAGCGAACTGCATCTCGAAGCCACGCAACGCACCTTCCGCCGCAAGGACGGCAGCGTGGTGCCGGTGCTCATGCGCCACCGTCTCATCACCGACTCCAACGGCGAAGTATGCGGCATGCGCTCGACGCTACAGGACATCTCCGCGCTGAAACGAGTCGAGCACGAGTTGCGGCAGGCGGAAGAAAAATACCGGTCGATCTTCGAGAACGCGATTGAAGGTATTTTCCAGACGACGCCCGACGGACACTTTCAGAGCGCCAACCCGGCCCTCGCCCGCATCCTTGGCTACGCCTCACCGGATGAACTCACCCGCCAGCTCAGCGATATCTCCCGGCAGCTCTACGTCGATCCCGACCGGCGCAAAGAGTTCGTGAAGGCGATGGAGGAGAACGGCGCCGTCGAGAGTTTCGTCTCACAGGTTTACCGGCAGGATGGCGCGGTCATCTGGATCAGCGAACATGCCCGCAGCGTCCGCGATGAGCGCGATCACCTGATCTATTACGAGGGCACAGTGGAAGACATCACTTCGCGACGCCAGGCCGAGGACGAGATCGCGAAAGCTCGCGACACTGCGCTCGAATCGGCACGTCTGAAGACCGAATTCCTGGCGAACATGAGCCATGAGATTCGCACGCCGATGAACGGCATCATCGGTATGACAGGCCTGTTGCTGGACAGCGAGCAGACGCCGAAGCAGCGCGACTTCACCCTCACGATCCAGCAGAGCGCAGACGCTCTCCTCCACATCATCAACGACATTCTCGACTTTTCGAAAATCGAAGCCGGCATGCTCGTCTTCGAGGAAATCGAATTCGACCTGCCTTCGGTCGTCGAAGGCGCCACCGAACTGCTCGCCGGACGCGCCGCCGCGAAGAAACTCGAACTGGCCACCATGGTCCACAGTGAGGTGCCCTGTGCATTGCGGGGCGATCCCGGCCGGCTGCGGCAGGTCATCACCAACCTGGTCGGCAACGCGGTCAAATTCACCGAGAACGGCGAGGTGGTGGTGCGAGCGCGCATGGCCGAGGAGTCATGGGGCGAAGTGCTCGTGCGCTTCGACATCTGCGATACCGGCATCGGCATCGCCCCGGAAGCGCAGGGGAAACTCTTCCAGGCCTTCGTGCAAGCCGATGGATCGACCACGCGCAAGTATGGGGGCACGGGCCTCGGGCTGGCGATTTGCAAACAGCTCGTGAAGCAGATGGGGGGCTCGATCGGCGTGCAGAGCGAACCCACCAAGGGCTCGATCTTCTGGTTCACCGCGCGCTTCGGCAAACAGCATCCCGGCAAGGCCGCCGCACCGATTCGCCCCGCCGAACTGCAGCAACGCCGCGTGCTCGTGGTCGATGATAACGAGACCTGCCGCGTCATCTGCCAGCACCTGCTCGCCTCGTGGGGCATGGAGCAACATCTCGAATCGACCGGCGACGCCGCGCTCGCCACGATGCGGCGCGAAGCCGCACGTGGCCGTCCGTTTGAGATCGTGATCATCGACACCGTCATGCCGGGGATGGACGGCCTCATGCTGGCACGCGCCATCAAGACCGACCCGCGCATCTCCCACGCGCGCCTGGTCATGCTCACCCAGATCGATCGCCGCGACGACCTCGAAGCCTTCCGCGAATGCGGCGTGGACGATTACCTGACAAAGCCGATCAAGCGTAAACAGCTACTCGAGGCTCTGCTGAACGTCATGGGGAGCGAGGAAGGTCCCAAGGCGATCATGTCGGGGCTGATGGCGATCAGCGCGCCTGCCGAACCGGTCGAGAAACCCGCCGACGCCCCTCCCCCCCTACGCATCCTGATCGCGGAGGACAATGTCGTGAACCAGAAAGTCGCGCTCCATCAGTTGCAGAAGCTCGGCTATATCGCCGATGCCGTGGACAATGGGCGTCTCGTCCTGGAATCGCTGGACCGCCAGCGTTACGACATCGTCTTCATGGATTGCCAGATGCCCGAACTCGACGGCTATGCAGCTACCGCGGAAATTCGCCGGCGTGAAGGCACCGAGCGACACACGTGGGTCGTGGCCATGACGGCGCACTCTCTCGAAGGCGACCGCGAAAAGTGCCTCGCTGCCGGCATGGATGACTACGTTTCCAAACCCGTGAAAATCGACGATCTGAAGGGCGCCATCGACCGGTTTTCCGGCATGCAGTCGGCGAAGGAAGCCGCCACGACCGGCGGCAAGGATATCGTCGATCACAGCGCGCTCGACGCCTTCCGCGAACTCGATCCCGACGGCTCGGGCGGCATTCTGGGACAGCTCATCTCTGTGTTCCTCGAAAATACGCCGGGCCTCGTGCACGAGCTGCGGCAGGCGATCCGCGATGGTGCTTCCCCGCAGGCCGCCCGGCTTGCCCACACCCTCAAGGGCAGCTGCTCAAACTTCGGCGCGAGCCGGATGCGGGAGCTTTGTTTTGAGCTGGAAACCCGGGCCGGTTCGGGTTCCCTTGAAGGCGCAGAAAAACTCATCGAAGAGATCGAGAAAGAATTCGGGCTCGTCCGTGTCGTCCTCGAGAAAGAACTGCCCGCTCACGCCGCATGAAAATCCTGATCGCAGAAGATGACCCGGTCTCCGTCAAGATCGTCCAGTTCACGCTCCAGCACTGGGGCCACGAAGTCATCGTGACAAATGACGGGCAGACAGCATGGGAGACCTTCGACAAGGACCCGGTGCGCGTGATCGTGAGCGACTGGATGATGCCCGGCCTCGATGGCCTTGAGCTCTGCCAGAAAGTGCGCGCGCGGCCCAAGACGGAATACACGTATTTCATCCTGCTCACCGCCATCAACACCGGCCGCGACAATTTGCGCAAGGCGATGGATGCCGGCATCGACGATTTTCTCACCAAACCGGTCGATCGAGAGGCGGTCTTCATGCGGCTGCGCGTCGCGGAACGCATCCTCGGCTTCACCACGGAGATCAAGATGCTGAAGGAACTGATCCCGATCTGCATGTATTGCAAACGGGTGCGCGACGATCAGGACTACTGGCAACAGGTCGAGACCTACATTCACAAGCAGACCGGCTCGCATTTCAGCCACGGCATCTGCCCCGAATGCTTCGAAAAACAGGTAGCGCAGTTGCCCGGCCGCGCGGGCCTGAAAGTCACGCCGCAGCGCTAAGCGAGCATCCGCGCGAGATCATCCGGCACGGGAGCAGCGGGGTCGGCACCGGGGTGGAAATAAATCTCGGTCTCCCCTGCCCCACTGAGTTCCAGCGCGCGCCGGAACGACTCGGCGCTCATGCGGCCCGTATCGCGCAGTCCGAAAACCCGGTCGCTGAATCCGATGCCCGCAGCACGCAGGCGCGGAATTGCCGCACGACTCAGGCGCTCGAAAATCCAGGGCACCAGCGCCCGGGGCCCGGGCTCACGGACGAGGCGAACACGCTGAAAACCGTGCGCACGAGCGATGGGCAGAGTCAGCGCGAAAACCACAGGATGCAGGTGCAGATGCGTATGACCGTCCCAATAAGTCGGCGCGAAACCTAGCTCACGAAATCGCACGAACTGGCGCTCGATCTCTTCCGCGAGCACGCTCCAGAGCCACGGCGCAAAGGCGTAGCGCATCCCGGACAGTGCGGGCGACCGCGAGAAGCGGCCCTCCCTATCGGTAAGCGCGGATGGCACCGTCGCCTGCGCATCGCACAGCGCGAGATGCAGGCCCACTCGCAGAACCGGATTGCGTTGCGCGATGGAGACGGCTTCATCGACCGCCGCCCCCGTCACCATGAGACTCGCCTGGTGAAGCGCCCCAGCCCGGTGGTAACGCTCGATCGCCGCGTTGACCTGACTGCTCATCCCCAGGTCGTCGCCGGTGACCACGATCTTGCGTGTGGAGAATTCGGTCGTTGGCATCGGCGGCGGTGGTGGAGAAGTTGATCAGGTGAATGTCCAACATCCCACGCCCAACATCCAACATCCAATCGGGAGGTGATGGACGCGCGGGCTTTGCTCTTATCGCTGCCACTGGGCACGATGCTGGTGCATCGATTAGCGGTGTGGGTAGGCGGGATGGTCGCAGGGCGGGTGCTTCGCCTGCCGGTGGGAGAGGTGGCCGGCAAGGCGCCGGTCCTACTCGGCCAAATGACGCCGGTGACTTGGTTGCGGCCGATCAAGCCGGGGGTGCCGAATCTGAAGGAGAAACTGCGCGGCTTCGTAGCAGCATTGGAAGCGGAGGATCAGGTGATTTTCGGGGTCAATGCGGGGTCGGAGGAAGAGGCGTTGTGTGGGCGGCTGGCGGAGGCGGATGGGCGGCTGAAGGTGGTGGCTTGCAGCAGCGGGACGGTGCCCAACCCGAAGATTTCACGGCTGCTGGCGATGGCTCCTCAGGCGCGGCACGAGCGCCTGATTTTGGCCGATGCCGAGGCGCTGCTGGACTCGGAATTTGTGAGGGCGTTTCGAGCGGAGTGGCAGCAGAGTGGTGCAGACGTGCTGACGGCGGGGTATCGGTTTGTGGGGATGCAGACGGCGGCGCAATGGCTGGATGCGATTGCCGTGATCCAGACGCTCTGGCCGGGACTGGAACTCGTGCGGGCGTTTGGGCAGATGCGGTTTACGCTGGGGGCATGCACCGCTTTGAAGGCGGGCGACTTGGAAGAAATCGGCGGCTGGGCAGCCCTGCGGGAGGAACTGGCGGAAGATCGCCGGTTGGGGGCCAGGCTGGCGGCGGTTGGGAAAACGATCCGACTGAGCCGGGCGGTGCTAGGGCTGGAAATCGAACCGATGACTTGGCGGGAATATGGGCGGCATCAACTGCGGGTCGCCGTGACCTATCGGGTCGTCGCGCCGGCGGGAGCGGCGGGGATGATTCTGACCCGGGGATTTGCCCTGTGCCTGCTGGTTTTCCTCCTCTGGCCGTGCGGGTTAACTGCGGTCAATCTCCTCCTTGCGGGGGGACTCCATCTGCTGGGAGTCGCAATACAGGCCCGGCGGATCGGCCAGGCTTTGGGCGGTTGGCTGTGGTGGAGCCTGGTGGCGGACGTGGCGGAGGCCGTTTGCTGGGGCGCGAGCTGGTCTACTCAGCGGGTTTGGTGGGGCGGCAAATGGCGGGCCATTACCCTTTTTGGCAAGATTAAATCCGTGTAAGAAAGCGAGAATAAGTAAAAAATTTATTCCGCACCTTGATTCTTGCGGGCGGCCCCTTACTGTCCCACAACTCCCATCACCGCCCTATTTGTGCCATGAAACCCGCGCTGATCGAACCCCTCGAAACCCGATACGCTCCTGCCGCCGTCAGCATCAGCGTCATTTCCAATGCCAATGCCAACGAAGGCGATCAGATCACTTTTCGCGTATCTATCGATGAGGTGCAGGACACGGATGTGGTCGTCAATTTCGTTGCGTTAGGGGGCACGGCACTCGGTCAGGCGCAGGAAGGAGCAGATTTCACTTTCACCGACCCAAGCCCCGCCACCATCCCGACCGGCGCCCAGTTCAAGGATTTCTCCGTGCTGGCGGTTCAGGACGGCCTTTACGAATTCGATGAGAGTTTCTCGATCAAACTGACGGGCGTGGACAATGGCGTGGTCATGGTCGGCGCTCAGGACACGGCGACAGCGACCATTCTGGCGAACGATCAGGTCCAAAAACCAACAGTGTCCGTCGGACCCGACGTGAGCCTGCCGGAAGGAAATTCCGGCACCACACCATTTCCGTTCCTCATCCGCCTCGACAAGCCCTCGGGCGTTCCGGTCTCGGTGCATGTCTTCACGCAGGACGACAGCGGCTCCAACCCCGCAGACGCCAGCGACTACGCGTCGGTGATCGACGACATCGTTACGTTTGCGCCGGGCGAGACGGAAAAAACCTACAACATCAACGTCACCGGCGACACCACCAGCGAGCCGAACGAGACGTTCAAATTCAAGATCGGAAACGTCGGCGAAGACGCCATCCTCGGAACGGACACCGCCACCGGGACGATCCAGGACGACGAGATGCTGAACATTACCATCGACCCGCCGGAGTCGGGGCCGGTGCAGGAAGGCCCTGGCAAGACGATCACCTTCAAAGTCCACCTTTCCTCCGCTCCGACGCAAGAGGTCACCGTCGTCTATTCGACCGTGAATGGCACGGCCACCGGCGGCCAGGATTTCAACGCTCTTTCCAACCAGACCCTTTCATTCCTGCCGGAGCGAGACGATCCGAGCAATCCCGGCACCACCCTGCCGGCGGAGACTGAAAAGACGATCACGATCACGATCCTCGATGACACGATTTACGAGCAATCGGAGGACTTCACCGTTCACCTCGTCAGTTCGAATACCGGGACGATTACCACGGCCGACGCCTCCGGCACCATCACCGACAACGACGCCCCTCCGGTGGTGACCATCAAGGGGCCGGCCCCGGATCAACAGACTGGCACGATCAGCTTCGACGAAGCGGATAGCTCCCGAGCCCAGATCTTCACCGTGACGCTGGATCACGCGAGCAGCACGCCGATCACCGTTCACATCAGCAGCAGCCAGGCGGGCGATACCCACCTCGCCACGGCGGGCACCGACTACCTCGCAGTCGATCAGGACATCACCTTTGCCGCCGGCGAAACGACGAAAACGTTCACGCTGAATGTGCTTGGCGATACCAACGACGAATTCAGCGAAGCGCTCACCCTCACGGCGACATCGAAGGCTGGAGTGGTTCAGCTTCCCGCGGACCCCACGGTCGTTTTCCTCCGCAACGACGACGTCAAAATTCAGGTCAGCGACGCTTCCATCGTCGAGGGCAATACTGGCACTCCCAAGCTGGCCTTCACCGTCACCCTCAGCCAGGCGTCGAGCCACGACGTCAGCGTGAACTTCGCGACGGCCGATGGCACGGCGGTCTCAACCGGTTCTTCGGCCTCAGGCGGCCAGGATTACAACGCCGCAACTGGAACGCTGACCTTTGCCGCCGGGGAGACGCAGAAGACCATCCTGATCGACATCAACCCCGACACGTATGGCGAGCAGGACGAGTTCTTTAAGCTCAACTTCTCGAACCCACAGCACGCGACCCTCACGAAGACATCGGTGACGGGCACGATCCAGAACGATGACGATTACCTGAGCATCAGCGACGCGCAAGTCATCGAAGGTGGCGCCGGCACGACCAAAGTCATGACGTTCACGGTGACGTTGGTGCGTGGTGCGAATACGCAAGGCGCGATCAAGCTGAACTACCAGACCGCGGATATCTCCGGGAGCGCCACGGCAGGCAGCGACTACACCGCGATCCCGAGCACTCCGCTCATCTTCGCCGCAAATGAAACGGTCAAGACCATCTCGGTCACGGTGCTGGGCGATTCGCTCGACGAATCAACGGACGAGAAGTTCAACGTGGTGTTGAGCAACGTCTCCAACGTCGATCATCCCGAACAGACTTTCAGCACGGCGGGCTCGCGCCTCACCGGCGTCGGCACCATCATCGACGACGAGAACCTTCTCACGGTCTCGAACGCCAGCATCGTGGAAGGCGACTCCGGCACGCTCAACATGGTCTTCACCGTCAATCTGGTGAATCGCGTCGGCAGTGGCACTGTCACGGTCAATTTCGCCACCGCCAATGGCACGGCGATCGCCGGTAGTGATTATTCCACCACGTCCGGTTCGTTGACCTTCAGCAGCACCGAAACGACCAAGACGGTGGTTGTGCCGATCCTGGGCGATGTAGTGCGGGAAGGAGACGAAACCTTCTCGCTCAATTTCTCCAATCCCGTCGGTGCCTCACTGGCGACCACCAGCGTGACCGGCACCATCATCGACAACGATCCCCTGCCCTCGTTTTCGATCACCGGCGGGACGGTCGCCGAAAACGGCGGCTCGCTCGTCTTCACGATTAATCTCAGCGGCCCCTCGCAAACCCCGGTCTCGGTCACCTTCAACACGGCCGACGGCACCGCGAAGCTGAGCAATAACGATTACACCGCGACCAGCACGACCCTCAGCTTCGCTCCCGGACAGACTTCCACCACCGTGCTGGTGCCCATCACTGGCGACAGCACGATCGAAGGCGACGAAACGGTGCTGGGCCTGCTCTCGAGCGCCCAAGGCGCCACCATCGGCACCGCTTCCGCGGCCGGGACCATTCGCGACGACGACATTCTCGTCTCGCTCTCGACCGCCGATCTCGCCACTCCCGCGACGGAAGGAAACACTGGCACTACGGTTAAGCACATTACGGTCAGCCTTGACCATGCGCCGATCGCCGGGACTCCGGTCACCGTCAGTTTCTCCGTCACTGCCGGCACCGCGACCGCCGGGACCGATTACGTGGCCCCGACGATCAACACGCTGACCTTCAATCCCGGCGAAACGTCCAAAACGATCGACATCACGATCAAGGGCGACAATGTCGATGAAGACGACGAGACCCTGGTCGTTGCGCTGACCGGCTCGACGAACGCATCGCTGGGCACACCGAATTCGGGCACGGTCACCATTGGGGACGACGACAATACGCCGACCATTTCCATCGCCGACGCGACGCTCACGGAAGGAAATTCCGGCAATGCGCCGATGAATTTCACCGTGACGCTGAGCAACCCGAGTTCCAAGACGATCACGGTCTATGCGAAGACCGTTCCGGGCAGCGCGCTGGCCAATACGGATTACATCGCCATCAGCGAAATCGTCCCGATCACTTTCCAGCCCGGCGAAACGTCCAAGACCCTGCCGGTCTCCATCATGGGGGACACCGACGACGAGCCGACTGAGACCTTCCAAGTCCAGTTGTTCAATCCGACGAACGCCACCCTCGGCGATGGCGACGCTACCGGCACCATTCTCGATAACGACCTCCGCTCGCTCAGCATCAGCGACATGACGGTGACCGAGGGCGACTCTGGAACTAAAGTGATGACCTTTACGGTCACGCTTTCGGCGAGCCCGAAACAAACGGTCAACGTCCGCTACGCAACCGAGGACGACACGGCGAAGGCTGGCGAGGATTACGTAGCCCAGTCCAACGTGCTGACCTTCGCGGCGAATGCTACCGGCGACGATCTCAAGCAGACCTTTTCCATTACCATCAATGGCGACAGCACCATTGAGCCCGACGAATATTTCCTCGTGCGTCTGTCGGCGGATTCGGTGCAACCGCTGAACGCCATCATCTCCGACAACATCGGTGTAGGCACGATCCAAACCGATGAGACGACCTATGCGCTCGGCACGGCGGTGGTCTCGGCGAATGAAGAGAATGCCAGCGGCGGCGATAACACCATGACCTTCACGGTCACGCGCTCTGGCGATCTCACCCTGCCGGGCGCAGTCAAGATCAAGACCGTCACTGACTCGGCCGTTGACACGGCTGTTTCCAGCGGCCTTCGCCCGGATCTCGTGGCCGCTTCGAGCACGCTCTCTTTCGCCGCAGGGGAAGAGACGAAGACTTTTACCGTCACGCTCAAGCACGACTTCAACTACGAAAACGACGAAACCTTCAGGGTGCAGTTGGAGGACGCTACGAACGGAACGATCGACTCCGCGCAGAGCACGCAAACCGGCAAGATTCTCAATGGCACCGACGAGCGTCCGAAGGTCGAAATCACCGACGCTCCGGCCACCCTCGAAGGCAACCTGAACGGGACTAACAAGCTCTCCTTCACCGTGAAACTGGTGGCGGCGGATGGCTCGATCGCCGCCGACGAAACCCAGACCGTCACGGTGAATTATCAGACCATCGGCAAGGAACTGGATGCGGCCTACACGGCGCGCGGCGCAGCCGACGCGCCCTTTGCCAAGGACTACGATACGACGTCAGCGGGCGTTCTCACGTTCACTCCTACTGGCGCGGCCAGCCAGGTCATTTCAGTCCCCATCACTGGCGATCAGGTGGATGAAAACGACGAGACGATGGCGGTGAAGATCACCAGTGCGGCGGGCGCAACGCCCGCGACAAACCTTGTGCTGAAGCGTGATACGGGAACCGGCATCATCCTCGATGATGACGATGCGCCCTTCGTGGTCTTTGGCGGATCGAGCAGCAACGGCGACTATTCGGTGACGGAAGGCTCTTTCGGCGATTCCAATTTCAACCCGGTGCTCCAGCTGGTCACGACGGCCGGCGGCAACGATATTTATAGCGAAAAGGACATCACCTTCACTCTCACGGTTGTGCCGGGCACCGCGACGCTGGGCACCGACTACACCTTCAGTGGGCCGAGCGTGATGACGATCACGATCCCGGCCGGCACCAAGTTGCAGACGCTCAACTTCGGCATCATCGCCGACACGATTCGCGAATCGAACGAGACGTTCAGCTTCAAGCTGAACAACCCGCACAACGTGCGCTTCTCCGACACGACTTCGCTGGTGACCATCGTGGACGACGATCCGATCCCAACGCTGGCAATCGACAGTCCCACCATCGTCGAGGGAGATAGCGGTCAGTCGAACATGGTCTTCACGGTGACCCTGCAAGGGACTGCCGATAAGACGATCACGGTGAAATATGCCACCGCGGATGGCACCGGTGCGACTCCAGCCGTGAGCGTGGGCGGCCTGCCGGATTACGTGCCCGCTTCCGGCACGCTCACCTTTGCCCCCGGAGAGACGGTCAAGACGATCTCCGTGCCGATTTACGGCGATCCGTGGCTGGAGAACAACGAGACGTTCACCATGACGCTCTCGGGCGCCACGAACGCGAGCATCGGGACCGCCACCGGCACCGGCACCATTCAAAACGGCGACGATTCCGTGGTGGGACTCATCGTGCAGGATACTTCGAGCGTCGAAGATCCGTTCACCGTCAACTCCGACGGCAGCACGACGCAAGTGAGCAACCCCACGATCAACTTCAAGGTGGAGCTGACGAAAGCGATCGATACCGCCGTCACTTTCTACGCGCAGACCCGGAACGGAACGGCGATTGCCACGGGCTTGAGCGACGCCGACTACGTGGCGCTACAGCCCACGCAATACACCATCGCCGCCGGTCAGACTTCGACCACGGTGCAGGTCGCGCTCAAAACGGATTTCGTTTCGTCCTCCCAGAATGGCATCTTCGAGCCGACGGAAAACTTCTTCCTGGGGATCGGCAGCCCCTCGTCGAATGCCGGCATCGCGCGTCAGGAAGCCCGCGGCACGATCTTCAACGACGACTTCGTCTTCATCGATTCGAAGACCCTGCTCTACGTCGATGAGGATGGCGACCTCGCGACAGTGAAGATCTCCAAGGGCGCATTCTCAGCCGCCTCGATCACCTTCGGCCGGATCAATCAATCCACCGGCGGGCGCACCCTTCAACTCATCGATTTCACGGGCAATCCGAGGCTGTTCAATGGGACCGATCTGATTGTCACCGTGGAGCCGCAGATTGGTTTCGCGGCCAGCGGGAAGACGACGGACGGCGAGGTCGATATCGGCTTCATTCGCGGCGCCATCCCGGATACGGAGACGCTGCAATTCTCCCACGGAATCGACTTCCGGAACATTGTCGTGCCGGGCGATGTCGCCAAGATCACGGCGGGCGATAACTTCACCACTCCTTCGATCATCGGCGGCATCAAGGTGAAATCCCTCGGCACCCGCACCGACACGGGCGCCCCGAACATCACCTCCCAGTTTCTCTCCACGGTCAATTCGCTGCAGGTCGAGGGCGATGTGATGGGCATCGTGCAGGTGCTCGGCAATCAATTTGGCAGCATCAATTCCCTGAAAATCGGCGGCGCTTTGCGTGGCGCGGAAACCGTGACCACGCAGGACGACGCGCCCACCGGAGTCATCGCATTTACCGGCACGCTGAAGTCGGCCACGATCGGCAACATCATCGGTGGCGGAGCACGCGACAGCGGCTCGATTACTGCCTACACGGACTTCACCGCGCGGATCGGTTCGCTGCACGTGCTGGGTGATGTCGTCGGCGGCAAGGGCACCCGCTCCGGCGGGGTAGTCGCCAAGTCGATCGGTTCCGTCACCGTGGATGGCAGCATCATTGGTGGGGGCGACACCGGCACCGATGTCGTCAACGGCACGAGCACCACCATTCCGAAGGGCTCGAATTCGGGCGTCATTCGTTCCCTCACCACCATCGGCACCGTGCTCATCGAGGGCGACGTAAAAGGCGGCATCCAGAGCACCACGGGCCTCGTCGTCGCTGGCGGGAAGGTCAATGCCATTCACGTCGGCGGTTCGCTCCTCGGCGGTTCGGGCTCCCTGGACGCAGGTGCGATCGTCGTGGGGCAGAACCTCACGACTCTCGTCATCGATGGCGATATCATCGGTTCCTCCGGCGAACGAAGTGCCACCGTGCAGGTCGGCACAGCACAGAATTTCTCCACCACGCCGACTTTCTCGATCTTCATCAAGAAACTCACCGTCGGCTCCGCGGACGGCACCGGCGGCGATGTGCGCGGCGGTTCGGGCGTCGATTCCGGCACGATCACTTCCGGTGCTGGATTCTCTTCCGCCGGCTTCTCCGTGCGCGGAGGCACGATCGGCAACGCGCTCATCTACGGCGATATTATCGGCGGCACCGGCGAAGGCGGCACTTCCACTCGGTCCGGCGATAGCAGTGGTGGCGTGCAGGCGGGCAGCACCATCACGAAACTCGACGTCCGCGGCAGCATCATCGGCGGCGACTCACCCGGCGCCACCGCCAGCATCACCGCAGCGGATCTCGTCCGCAGCGGGTTCGTGGTGGCCGGGCGCATCGCCCAAATGATCGTCGGCGGCGATCTCGTCGCCGGGCACGACTTCGGCAGCGGCATCGCAGACAGCGGCAGCATTCGCACCCGCAACGACATCGCTTCACTCATCATTCGCGGCAACGTCATCGGCAATGAGACCAATGCAGCCGTCATCTCCGCTGGCGGCAATGGCCCGGTGGTCAATGGCAAAACCAGTCCGGCGATCGGTTCGCTGACGCTCGGCAGTTCCACGACCAACTCGGTCTCCTTCCTCAACGTGCTTGCCGGCTACAGCCCGGACGGCACGGTGGCCGATCCGCTCGGCGCTCAACTTACCGCGGATGTCCAGATTGGCACGGTCAACATCAAGGGCGACATGAAGGCCACGAACATCGCGGCGGGAAGTGCATCTGGCACCGACGGTTCCTTTGGCACGGGCGACGATGCCTCCTTCACGGCCTCGACCTCCGTGATCAACAATCCGAAGATTCTCTCAAGCATCGCCAAGGTCATCGTCGGCGGGAGCGTCCTGGCCAGCGACGACACTTACGGGATCGTGGCTCAGGTCGTGTCCTCGGTCACCGTTCAGGGCACTCCCGTAACCCTGCTTCGGGGGGCCTCCAACGACTTCAAAGAAGTCGAAGCGACTACCAATGTGATGGTCAACGAAGTCGAATGAGGCATCTCCTGACAAAACGGACTTGCCTTCCGACGAGTCCCGCCCACTCTTGGTGAACGCGCGCGGGCATAGCTTAATGGTAAAGCTCCAGCCTTCCAAGCTGGCTATGCGAGTTCGATTCTCGTTGCCCGCTCCACCCTCTCCGACACCACGCCCTGCATGATATCATCGTCTCGCCACTGGATCGCCCTTTTGGCGGCGGCTGTGGGCTGGAGCGAGGTCGCCATGTCGCAGGAAGCTCCGTCCGGGGGCTCTGCCGGCAGCAGCAGCAGCGGAAGTGGGTCAAGCAGTGGTGCCACGGATACTCCGAGCAGCAACCCCGTGCTCGGCAGTGGCTCAGGCAGCAGTTCGAGTTTTAATATTTTCAGCAGCGAACCACCCAAGCTCCCCCCACCCTCCACGCCAGGCACGACCGAAACGGAAGGCACCGGCGCGGCGGCCACTGCCGCCGAGTCGGCCACCACCAAGACGGCTGCGCCCAGTTTCACGGTGCCTGGCTTCTACGGCCAAGGGTCCACGACTTTCTTTGGCGGCAGCGGTCGCCTCGCCCGTCCGCGCTTTCGCATGAGCGGAACGTTTGGCTTCGGCTACGACGACAATCTCAACTCCTTCCCGCGGTCCGGAACACCCCGGCTGCCTTTCATCGGTGCCTCCTCGGTCATCCAGACCGATACCCAGCCCCAGCAGATCCAAACAGCGGAGCCTCAGCCGATCTATGGCGTCGTCGGTTACCGATTTGTGAACAACGGCTTCGGCTTTCGATCCGTTCCGGTTTACGGCGTCGTCGGTCAGACGGAGGCCCAATTTGAAGATGTCCCGGTCACGCCACCGGCGGATGTCGTCGCCAGCTTTTTTACCCGCGTCGGTCTGAGCATGGAAATGCTACGCTATTCCCCGCGCTCCCTTTTTACGCTCGATGCGTCCGGCTCGGAGACGTATTATTGGGATCGCGACCAGGACCCCTCGGAATACAGCGGTAGCTTCGCCATGACCTACCTCTACCGCGTCACCCCGCGGCTTCAGGTCACCGCGCAGGCCAACATCGCCTACCTCTCCCAGCCGGATTTGTCGCGTCCGAATACGCCCCAGACTCAGCTCAATGGCAACCTCCTCAACCCCGTCGCGCGGCTGGACCTGACCTACCGGTTCTCCCCGCGCATTTCCCTCACCGGCACGGCCAATTTCTCCGGGAACTACTACACGAAGAAGGCCGAGCAGAGCGGCGATTATTACTCCTACACTTTCGGCCTCGAGGGCAGATACCTCTGGAGTCCGCGGCTCTCGTTTTCCGCGGAAATTCGCCACGCGACGAATGTTTACGACCAGACCGCCGACCTGGATTCGGACACCGAATACCTGCTCCTCGGTGGTGAATTTGTGCTTAACCCGAGGCTTTCCGGCAGTCTGCGCCTTGGTGAGTCGCTCAAGCGATTCAAGCAGGGCGACAGCCAGACCGCTCCCTACGTCGAATCCTCGATTTCCTATCGCTCCACTTCGCGCTCCTCGGTGTCCTGGAACAACCGCTTCGGTTTTGAAGAACCGCCTTCGCCGACCATCGAGCGCCTCGTCTATCGCAGCACGATTGCTTACAAATACATGTTCAGCCCAAGACTGGTCGGCGACGCGAACATCAATCTCATTCATGAAGTCAGCCACCCGACCAATGGGGGCGACGACACTGGCATCGACACCGTCGAAATCTCCCTCGGGCTCGATTATGACGTCACCCGGAATTTCAGTCTCAACGCCAACTACACGTTCACCCTGTCGAATTCGAGCAACGAACTCAGCGACTACTACCGCGACCGCATCTTCGTCGGAGGGCAATATAACTTCTAAGACGCGGATTCACCCGTTGCCGATTCACCCTCCCGATGCTCTCTTCAAGGGTTTCCCCGTCAAGTTCCCGATCACCATATGAACGATACCAGTGAGGTAAAACTCCATTTCCTCGACTACTGGCGCACCATCAAGGTTCGTGCCGGTCTCGTCGTGCTCACGTTCCTCCTCGTCATGGTTACGGCCGGCGTCACGACCTACTTCCTGCCGCGCGAGTATTTCTCGAAGGTGACGATGGAAGTGAAGGCCGACAACAGCGGGCCGATGAGCGGTGGCGTCTTCAATAGCAACGGACGCACCGGCATGGATCCGTTGTTCATTTCCACCCAATTCCAGATCCTCCAGCGTAAGGAGATCCTCTATCCCGTGATCGAGAGCCTCAAGCTCGTCGAGGCGTGGTCCGCCGAGGGGCGCCGGATGACGGTGGAAGACGCCTACATCAAGTTGCAGCGCATGCTGGATCCTCGCGAAGTGCGCAACACCGGCCTCATTGAGCTTGGGGTTTACAGCACTGACGCGCAGGAGGCCGCCAACATCGCCAACACCCTCGCCATCAAATACCGCGAGCGGCGTCTCGCGGATGCCCAGGAAAGCATCGACCGCGCGCTGGCACAGTTGAAGGACGAATTGGAAGCCCAGCGCAAGCTCGTGTTGGAAGCCGCCACCGAAATGGCCCGCGTGCGTGAGCGCGACAATATCGTCGATCAAGATCCGGAAAACGCCACCGCGGTCGTCTCCACGGCAGACCGCAACGTGCCGGAGCTGGAAAAGCAGGTGAACGAAAAACGGCTTAAGGTCGCCGAACTCAAAGGTCAGTTCGAGGCCATTATGAAGATGAAGGCGGAGCAACTCCGCGACGTGCTCCACTTCCTCAACTTGGAAGACCCGGTGGTTAACCGCATGGTGCAGAACCTTCAGGACATGACTGCGGAGGAAGCTAACCTGTCGTCCTCGGGCCTCGGTGAAAACCACCCGCGCCTCAGAGCGGTGCGCTCAAAAAAGGAGGTTTACCTCCAAAACTTGAACGACCAGCTCGAAAGCGTCCGGGGCAGTCTGGCTAGCAGGCTGGCAATCGAGGAGGGCATTCTCAAAGAGCGTGAGTCGAAGCTGGCGGAGGCAATGACCGCGCAGATCGAAGACAAAAAGAAGACTCAGGCCTACGTCGAGGCGAAGACACGGTATATCCAGGCCAAGAAGATTGAGGAAGCTGCGCGCGTGAAACTCAAAACCGAGGAAATCGACCGGCGCATCGATTTCGAGCCAGCCAAGATCTGGGAAAAGGCCGAGAAATCGTCAAATTGGGCTCGTCCGAATGTCGCCGCCTACATGCTGCTCGCCGCCGTGGTCGGCCTCATCATCGGCGTCAGCCTCGCCTTCTTCATCGAATACCTCGACACCAGTGTGAAGACACTCGAGGACGTGGAGAAACATCTCCAGGTGCCCGTGCTCGCCGTGGTGCCCAAGAACGTGCACGTCCTCATGAACACCGAGGGCGACACCGCCGACGCGGAAACCTATCGCATTCTCCGCGCCAACGTGGAGTTCAACAAACCGAGCCGCAACGCCAACACCATCACCGTAGTGAGCGGCGGCCCCGGCGAAGGCAAATCCACCACGCTGAACAATCTTGCCTTCGTCTGCGCCCAGGGTGGCTATCATGTCCTTGTGATCGACGCCGACCTGCGGCGTCCCAGCCAGCATCGTTTCTTCGACATCGATCACCGCCACGGTCTCGTCGATTATTTGAAGGACCCGAAGGTCACGATCGACGAGATCACCAAGCCGACCAAACTCGACAACCTTTCCTTCATCCCGAGCGGTCGTCTGCCCGAGGATTCCGTGGGCATCCTGAACTCCCAGCGCATGGTCGATTTCATCAAGCAGGTGAAGGGGATGTATGACCTCGTGTTCTTTGACGCCCCGCCCATCCTCGGCGTGAGTGATGGCGCCGTGCTGGCCAGCGAGTGCGAGGCCGTGATCATGGTCATCCAGCATCGCCGTTTCCCGCGGGCCATGCTCCAGCGTGTGAAACAGGCCGTGCAGCAGGCCGGCGGCAAACTCATCGGCGTCGTCCTCAACAACGTCGATCAGCGTCACGACGAAGGCTATTACAGCGCCTACACCGACTACTACACGAAGCCGGTCCGCGAGAAGGAGGCCAAGGCCGCCCCGGCCCCTCGCCGCGCGACCAAGCCCGCAGCCAAGCCCGAACCCGCTTCGGTTCCGGCGGCGGCGCCGACTCCGGTTTCCACCAATGGCGGCGCGCCCGCTCGCCCGGTCGTCAAACCGCGCGAGGAAGACGAAGAAGATTATTGAGCCATGCGTATCCCCCACTCCCTTCTGGCCCTACTCGCCCTCCCCGTCACCCTTTCCGCACAGTCCGCATTCTTCGGCCGCAACAGCCAATCGGACGCAGATGCAACTCTCGCGGCCGCCAATCCCGAAGTTCGGCGCGCCCAACCGGTTTCCCGCGCGACTGCGGTCGCTCCCGCTGCCACAACGGTGACGACTGCCGGGAGTAATCTCGGAGCGACCTTCCGTGTGGGAGACACCTTCGAACTGCGGATGACGGGGATGCCGGCGGAGGACGCCATTCCTTATGCCACTGCCTTCACGATCAGCGGTGACGGCATGGTCAACATCCCACTGGGCGGTCAGGTCCGTGCGGCCGGTCTGACGCAAAGCCAGCTCGAAAAGGCCATCGAGCGGCGTCTCATCGACGAAAAGATTTTCACCAATCCGACCGCGAACGTCAGCCTTCCGAATAACCAAGGGACTCGCTACGTCACGGTTGGTGGTCAGGTCCGCTCCCCCAATCGGCAGCCTTGGACTCCCGACCTCACGTTGCTCACCGCAGTCGAAGCGGCGGGTGGCCCTGGCGACTTCTCCGGCAAGAAGATCGATTTGATCCGCAACGGTGAAAAGACCACTTACGACATCAGGAAGCTGCGCGAAAAGCCTGCGGACGACCCGATTCTTCGTCCCGGTGACCGGCTCGACATGCGTTGATTGGCGATCTACTTCACGTCGATCAATCCACGGTTTTTCCACACGTAGCCGAATCCTGAATAGAGCGTCAGCGCAACGGAGAGCGCAATCAGGCTGCCACCGCCATAACTCCAGGCGTGCGCCCACCAGTAAAGTCCGGTGATGACGCCGGCCCGCTCCGCCTCCATCAGTGAGAGCAGCAGCAGGTAATAACTCACCGTGACCATCTGCCAGGCTGTCTTGTGTTTGCCGAGCCGCTCGGCGGGTAGCACCACGCCTTTGCTGGCCGCGAGCAGGCGCAAACCGGTAATGACGAATTCCCGGCTGATGATCACGATCACCGCCCACGCCGGAATCGCCTTCTCTGGGATCAGGCAGATAAACGCCGCCGCGGTCATCACCTTGTCGGCGATCGGGTCCATCAGCTTCCCAAAATCGCTCATCACATTCATCCGGCGCGCGAGCCAGCCATCGAGCCAGTCCGTGATCGCCGCGATCACGAACAACACCAGTGCAGCCGTATAACCCCACCCCCAGCTCAAACGCGGCGCCACCGCGCCGAACGTCGGGTCTTCATTCGGCCAGCGCCAGGCCAGCGTCATGCACGCCACGAATCCGCCCGTGAGGACAAAACGCGAGCAGGTAAGCTGGTTCGGCAGATTCATGTGGCCCGACGTTGCCCACACCCGGGCATTTCCGCCAAATCGAAAATCAAATTCTTCCCATTCTTCTCATTGATCGTCTTTCTTCGCATCGTCCCTCCCGTGAAAGCCGCTGCCCTTTTCCTCGCCTGCACCGCGCTCGCTCACGCCCAGGCTCCGTGGCCCGCGTCGGTCGCTGCCGAAAACTACGACGTGAAACTCGTCGCGCCTTTCAGCGCGAATATGGCGGCTACTTATGCCAGCCCGCATTTCCTCATCCCTTCCGAGGTGAAGCTTCCGCTCGGCGTCGTGCGCGACCTCGCCGCGGTTTTTGAAAGCACCCGCGCAGCCGTGCGCGCCGCACCGCTAGGTTTCGCTGTCGCCGCCGAGCCGAGGCAATATCTCGTGCGCTTGTGCGCAAGCGTCGAGAGCTTCACCCAGGCTGGGGGCGCGGCGGGAACCGGTGGTATGTTCGATGGCCGCGAACTGCTCATCCTTCTGCCCAATCTCGGCATCAAACCCACCACCAACGGTCTCGGGGCCGAGCACACGAAGCATCTCTTCGTCCTCAAGCACGAGACCGTCCACCTCATCACCGCGCCGTCGCACCTGCCGCTGCCGCCGTGGTTGAACGAAGGCCTCGCCGAAACCTTCGCGGCTGCCCCCTACGTGCGTGGTCGCTACACTTTCACCGGCCTCGACAGCGCCCTGCGCGATTATCTCCTCAAATGGCGCGGCCGGCCCGACAGCCGCACCCTCCGCCTCATCTCGCCCGGCCGCATGATGTCACTCACCGCCGCCGAGTGGCAGCGCGAGGTCAGCGCGCAAAGCGCCTACGATCTCTACAACTCCGCCGCGCTGCTCACCCACTGGTTTCTCCACCACGACGGCAAAGGCGACGGCGCCGGCATCGCGGCATACTTCGACGCCCTTCGCACCGATACCCCGCCCACCGAAGCCGAGCAGAAACACCTCCTGCGCGGCCGCACTCCCGAGCAGATCGCCACCGAGTTGAAAAACCTCACCCGCCACATGGCGCTCGACGCGAAATGGGACTAGCCACGACTGTTCGGCGGCGCACTCTCCACGGCCAAACCCCCAGCGCAATTCCAAGCGATAAACTCACCGCAAACCACGGAGGACAGGCCACTGCGACTGGCACCCAAGGAAACTTGCCGCCAAGCGAAGGCATGATTTTTCCCGCAAACCACTTGGGTTCTGGTCTGAGGTTCGCTCCCGGAGCCCAACTGTAAATCTGGACGGGAAGTATTCCCGGTCGCGAATCATACATGTCGGGACGGAAGGCCAACGAAACCCGGCGCCGGTAGGCGGCGAGTTCAATCGCGGGCCTTCTCGATATCCAGAAATCAATGAAGGTGATTCGATCCGGATCGGGGCGAAGCCAGTGCACGGCAAAATAGACGGCCCAGAATAAAAAGAAGATCGCGATGCTTCTCCGCGCCGAAGCCCACCAGCGGGAGTGAGCATCAAGCCGCATGAACTCTGGCGACCCATCGGAGGCAGGCAGGGGCTCGGAAGCAGCGATAGGCGTCATGCGGCAGGGCAACGATTTTTTATCGGCACACGGGGAAAGGTGCAAGCAGCAGCACTCCACGGTTCCTCCGCACCCGCGCACGCTTTTCTCAAAGCGTGGCACTAGCCGCGGGTTGTGAATTTGCGCTTTGAAAAATGCGCCTTCCTTGGGCGTGACATCCTCGCGCGCGCCTGCTCAATCTTGCCACTCATCTCTCTCCTCACATGAAACCCACCTCCGACTCCCGTCTCCTCGTTCCTCGCCGCAGCTTCCTCCGAGCCACCTCGGCCGCGCTCGCCGCCCTTCCGGTCGCGCGTTATGCGCACGCCGCCGGCAGTGGCGACCTGAAGCTCGCGATGGTCGGTGGCGGCGGACGCGGCACCGGTGCCGCGGGCCAGTGCTTGAGCGCTTACAAGGGCCTCAAGCTCGTCGCCATCGCCGAACTCTATCCGGACCGCGCCGATATCGCCGTGAAGAACCTCGCCGCGCAGCATCCCGACCAGGTCGATGATCCGAAGGTGGAGCGCTTCCTCGGCTTCGAGGCCTACAAGAAAGCCATCGCCGCATCGGATGTCGTCATCCTCGCCACCCCCTGCATTTTCCGTCCGCAGATGTTTGAGGAAGCCGTGCGCCAAGGGAAAAACATTTTCATGGAAAAGCCCGTGGCCGTCGATGCCCCCGGCGCTCGCCGGGTGCTCGCCGCCGCGCTCGAAGCGAAGAAGAAAGGCCTGAAGGTCGGCGTCGGTCTCCAGCGCCGTCACAAAGCCGGCTATATCGAGACCATCAAGCGCATTCAGGACGGCGCGCTCGGCCAGCAGCTCTATTACCGCGCTTTCTGGAACATGGGCGCCGCCCGCGCCATGGTCCCACGCAAGCCCGGCATGAGCGAGCTCGAGTTCCAGCTCCGCAACCAGTTCTACTTCGCGTGGCAATGCGGCGACATCATCGTCGATCAAGGCCTGCACAACCTTGACGTCATCAACTGGATCAAGGGCGCCTACCCCATCTCCGCCCGCGGCATGGGCGGTGCGGAAGTCCGCAAGGGCAAGGACGCCGGCGCGCTCTTCGATCACTTCAACGTGGAATACGAATATGCCGACGGCACCCGCTGCTTCCAAGCCAACCGCCAGGTCCCCGGTTGCTGGAGCTACGTCGCCGAATGCGCCCATGGCACCGATGGTTGGGCCGAGTTGGTGAATGACCGCAATACCTACGTGATTCGCGGCAAAAACGAGTGGCGCCGGCCTTCCGAGGAAAAGGTGAAAGATCCCTATCAGCAAGAACACGACGACCTCATCGCTGCGGTGATCGGCAACCAGGAATACAACGAAGCTGAACGCGGCGCCCTGAGCACGATGAGCGTCCTCATGGGCCGCAGCGCCGCCTATTCCGGCAAGGAAGTGACGTGGGATGAGATGATGAAGACCGAGAAGACGATGGCCAAGATCATCTCCAGCTTTGAGGACGCACCGCCCGTCGTGCCCGACGAAAACGGCCAGTATCCGCTGCCCGTGCCCGGCAAGTTCGAGGCGGTCTAACCCCGCTCACACGAGCCTGAGCCTTTCGTCAGCGGAGCGGAAACGCGCCGCTGATGGAGGGGCTCGTCGTGTCCCACCCGCAGCTCGCTCAATTCCACCTGCATGAAAATCTTCCGCTTCGAATCCACCTCGGGACAGACCCTCTTCGGCACCGGCGACGGTGACGAAAAACAAGTCCTCGCCGGCGATCTCTTCACCGGGCTCAAGCCCACTGGCGAGACCGCCAAGGTCGCGCGCCTGCTTTCGCCCGTCGATGCTCGCGCGCTGCTCTGCATCGGCCTGAACTACCGCCAGCACGCCGCCGAAACCAACGCACCGATTCCGCCCTTCCCCGTCCTCTTCTTCAAAAACCCTGCGGCTGTTCATCACCCCAACGCTCCGGTCCTGATCCCGCGCTACCTGCGCAGCGAGCAGGTCGATTACGAGTGTGAACTCGCCATCGTCATCGGCAGGGCCGCAAAGAATGTGCCTCGTGCGCAGGCGCTCGAATACGTCCTCGGCTACACCTGCGCGAACGACGTGAGCGCGCGCGACTGGCAGCTCGGCGGCGGCGGCAATCAATGGAATCGCGGCAAATCGTTCGACACCTTCTGCCCGCTCGGCCCCTGCCTCGTCACCACCGACGAGATTCCGAATCCGAACGCCCTGCGCATCAGCACGCGCATCGGGAGCGAAACGCTGCAGGACTCGAACACCGCCGACATGATCTTCGACGTGCCGACGATTATCGAATTCCTCAGCGCCTCCACGACGCTGCTTCCCGGCACCGTGATCATCACGGGCACGCCGCAAGGCGTCGGCATGGCGCGCACGCCCAAACGCTGGCTCCGGCCGGGTGAAACCGTCACGGTCGAGATCGAAAAGATCGGCGCTCTCAGCAACCCGATCGCCGAAGAAGCCGCTGACGGCACCTGCTCTTTCCAGCTCCCTCGCGCCTGACCGGCGCGTCGGCCTCACGGCGGGTTGGTATCCAGCCTTCAGGCTGTTCGATACCTTCCCGCCGTAGGCGCCATCTTCCCTCCAGCGGTTGATCTCCATGCGCCCCTCCCTCCTCCCCGCACTCCTTTTCCTCGCATCCCCGCTCCTCGCCGCTCCGATCGACATCGGCTCGCGCTGGGAATTGTTCGTCGATGAGTTTCTCCTCGCCCAGCATCCCGGCCTCGCGCTGAAGCTGCACGAACCGGTGCGCCGCGAAGTGGTGCTCACCACGAATCAGCCGTGGGAAGGCTACTCGTGCGCCTACTTCTCCGCCGTGCAGGACGGCAAAACCGTGCGGCTCTATTATCGCGGCTCCGCCAAGGATTCGGATTCGTCGGAAGCCCAGGTCACCTGCGTGGTCGAAAGTCAGGACGGCATCCACTTCACTCGGCCCAAGCTCGGCCTGATCGAAGTGGGCGGCACCAAGGACAACAACGTCGTCTGGCGCGGTGTCGAGTCCCACAATTTCGCTGCAATACTCGACACGAATCCCGCCGCGAAACCGGACGAGCGTTTCAAGGCGCTTGGCGGCATCAAGGAAAAGGGTAAGAACTGGCAACTGGGCGAAACGCCCGGCGGGCTCTACGCCTTCGCCTCCGCCGACGGCCTGCATTGGCGCAAACTTCAGCCCGAACCGGTCATGACCAAGGGCGCGTTCGATTCGCAAAATCTCGCCTTCTGGGATTCTAACCGCGGCGAATATCGCTGCTACAGCCGCATCACTCCCAATAAAATTCGAGGGATTCAAAGCAGCACCTCGACGGATTTCCGCACTTGGACCGACGGCGTGCCGAACCGCTATGCCGAAGGCGTGCCGATGGAACACTTCTACACGCAGGCCACGCTCCCCTGCCCCGGCGCGCCGCATCTTTTCCTCGCCTTCCCGAAACGCTTCGTGCCCGCACGCAAGAAAGTGCCCGAGCACAAGGACGGCGGCGTGTCCGACGCCGTCTTCATGTCGAGCCGCGATGGCGTGCAATGGGATCGCACCTTTCTCGAAGCCTGGGTCCGCCCCGGACTCGATCAGCGCAACTGGACCGAGCGCAGCAACATGACCGCCTGGGGCATCGTCCAAACCAAGCCGGGCGAATGGTCGATGTATCTCAGCGAACATTATCGCTGGCCGGACAACCGCCTGCGCCGAGTCACCGTGCGCGAGCGCGGCTTCGCTTCCATGCATGCCGATGCGAAAGGCGGCGAGTTCACCACCAAGACGCTCCGCTTCGACGGCAGCAAGCTCCTGCTCAACTACGCCACCTCCGCTGCCGGTTCCGTGCAGGTCGAAGTGCAGGATGAAGCAGGAAAGCCAATCCCCGGATTCGCCCTGACCGACATGCCCGAACTTTACGGCGACGAAATCGAAGCCGTGACGAAATGGAAATCCGGCAGCGATCTCTTCGCCCTCCGCGGGAAAGCGATCCAACTCCGCGTCGTCATGCGCGACGCCGATCTCTTCGCCCTCCGCTTCGCGCCGTAACGCGGACAATCTTGCCCGCCGAAACACAGCGCGGGCAGGATTGCCCCCGTTACTTCGCCTTCGCGCGGTAGTAGGTCGCCGTGTGGCCGACGCGCTGCACCATCAGCGACTTTGTCTGCTGCTCCAGCACGCGGGCGAGGATCTTTTTCTGATCCTTCATCGCCACAAATTTCACCTTCACGAGTTCGTCCTTATCGAGCGCGGCGTTAAGTTCCTTGAGCAGGCGCTCGCACACGCCGTCGTGGCTGAACTTCACCGTCGCCCGCGTGAGTTGCGCGCGAGATTTGAGATCCTTGAGTTTGGGATCTTCCGACTTCGTGTCGGGAGCGGATTCCGGAGCGGGCGAAACAGATTCGTCGGTCATTCCTTGATGAGCCCCTTGTGGAGCAGCTTCTGCAATTTCGGCCGGATCACCACCGCGCAATATGGGTTCCGGTCGGCGTTTTCGTTGTAGTAATTCTGGTGATAGTCCTCGGCCTTATAGAAGGTCTTAAGCGGCACGATCTGCGTGACGATGGGATCCTTGAACTCGGCCTGCGCCGCCGCTTTGGATTTCTCAGCCGCCGCCTTCTGCGCGTCGCTCGCGTAGAGAATGATCGAGCGATACTGCGTGCCATGGTCCGCTCCCTGGCGATTCAGCGTCGTCGGATCGTGCGCAGCCCAGAACACTTCGAGGAGTTTGTCGAAGGTGATCCTTTTCGGATCGAACTCGATCTGCACCACTTCCGCATGACCGGTTTCACCGGTGCAGACCTGCTTGTAGGTGGGATTCGGCACCTCGCCCCCAGCGTAACCGCTGGCAACCGACTTCACCCCGATGAGACGCTGGAAAACCGCCTCCAGACACCAGAAACATCCGCCGCCAAAAGTGATCTGTTCGAGCGAGGAAGAAGCAGGTTGATCGTTCATTTTCTTGGGTTCAGCAGCCACACCCGTGCAGGCCAGCACGAGAGCAAGCAGAGGAAGGGCGAGGAGTTTCACGGGGAGAAGATTAGCGAAGGTCGAGGTGGAGGCAACACGAAGGGAAAAATCCGAAATCCGAAATCCGAAATCCGAAACAAATCCCAACGGCATAAAAAGTTGGGAAATGGAGAAACCTCCCATCGGGAGCGTTACTCTATTTTGAGCTCTGGTCGCTTTTGAAAATTGTTTCGGATTTCGAACTTCGGATTTCGGATTTCCCCAATTATGCCTTCAGCCCCAGCCCCACTTTCTCCCGCAAATACCGGATCGATTTCTCGATCTGTGCGCGCTGGTAGTCCTGCTCCGCCTGCTTTTTGTCCGCGCCTTCCGGGGCCTTGAAGGGCTCTAGCGCGTGCCCTCGTTTGGCGAGCGCTTCAAAGTGCGACAGACGGTCCGGGCGTTTGTCGTAATACTGCCAGAACTCTTCCTTTTTGTAGGCAAACGGCCGCGCGAAGCCGCTGATCGTTTCGATCATGATCGGCACCTGCGGGCACAGCACGGCCCAGCGCTCCGCGAGTTTTTTCCAGTCGATGAGCCCATCGCCTGCAGCTGTCCATTGCACGTTCGCGCCGTCCGCGGTTTCCCAGATCATGTCGTCGCGCAGGCTGGAGCAGATGATGTAAGGCCCGACCGTTTCCATCGCCTCAAGTGGATCTTCCAGCGTCCACGCCGCATTGCCGGAGTCGAAATTTGCGCCGACAAAATCAGGTCCCGCTTTCTCGATCAGTTCGCGCAGTTCCCACGAGTGCATGTCGCCGGCGTGATTTTCGATGGCCACTTTCACCCCGAGTTCGAGCGCCTGCGTGCGGCACTTTTTCAGCACCTCGATCGTGTCGGCCATGCGCGCCTTCATCCCACCCGGCGTCTTGCGATCGTCCGCCCCACCGAGAATCACGCGAAAAACGGGCGAGCCGAGGGTCTTCGCCGCCCGCAAGCCAAGGCGCAGATGTTCCTCCGCAGTGCCCCAATCTTTTTTGAATCGCACCGAGGTGGGGCAGATGCTCCACGAACCGAGATAAAGATCCACCTTCAGCGCGTCGGCCTTCGCACGCACCTCGCGCAGATACGCGTCGTCGAGCGATTCAAACGACGGCAGGTCCGAAATGAGGATGCTGTCGCACTTCAGTTCGGCCGCATACTCCACAAGCCGAGGCGCTTTCCAGCCAAGCGCACGCACGGCAAAGTTATCAAGCCCCACTTTGATTTTCGGCTTCGAATCAGCGGCAAAAGCAGCGCCAGCAAGAGCGAGCGCGGAGGTGTGAAGAAACGTGCGGCGGGAAGGCATGGGGCGAACTTGGAGTGCCAAGTGACGAGAGCCAAGAGCCAAGTGAGCACATCGACTTGGGGGCTGCTCCGACCAGAGAAAAGCATGACCTACCTGCGCCCCCTTCGCCAGTCCCGGACGCTTTCGCCGCGGAGCCACTTGGCTCCTGGCTCCTGGCTCTCGTAACTCCGCCTACGCCGGCTTCAACTCCAGCCCATCGTCCCCTAAGAACGTCGTCTGCTCAGCTTTCTCCGACTCGTGCGCGGCATTCTGGCCGATGAAAAGCTCACCGCTAAAGATGCCGCCCTTCTCAACCACGATCGATTTCGCGTAGAGCGTGCCCTCCAGCACCCCCCCTTTTAAAATCTTTACCTGTCCATCGCAGAACAATCGCGCAGAGATGCGCCCGTGAATCTCCGCGTTCTGCACTTTGACCGACCGCACGCATTCGCAGTCGCACTTTTTTTCCACGATCAGGGTGCGTGTCTCGATCGCTCCGGAGAGCTTCTCCTTGGACTTCAGGCGCACCTCGTGAGTGGCAAAGAGAGTGCCGCGCAGCTTACCTTCGACGAAGGCAGAATTGCACGCGACCTTGGCGGCGGAGATTTCTCCTTTCGGCAGGACGTGGACTTCGCCCTGCGTCTGGATGCTCCGCCCGAACGGTCCTCCGATCTTGAAATCGCGCAGGTCGATGTAACTGCCGCATTGCGGGCAAAGGCTCGACTGCGCCGCGCTGGTCACCGTCTGCTTATGGCCGCAAGAGAAGCACGCCACGTCGCGAAAAGTTTCGCGCGTGACGAGCTTCGTGAGCTTTTCAAAGAAACCAGGCCCCTTGAGGCTGACGGCTTCCTTGGCCAGCAACTTCTCGATCGAGTAGTGCTGGCCGCATTTGCGGCAGAAGGTGGATTTCGCATACGCCGACTCCAGTTGCGTGAAACCGCAATGCGGGCAGTCAGCGCTGATCTTTTCAGCCTGTCTGGGCTTGTTCTCGTTGGCCACTTTGGGCCGCTAGGTAAGTTGGTCCCTGGGTGCGCCCGGGATTAGCGGCCGAGGACGTTTTGTTTCGGGGCTTCGCCCGGACGAGCCACTTCGGGCTGCTTCATCGCCACTTTGTTCGGCGTCACTTCGGACTTACCGACGAAGGTCGCACCCTCCTCGATGACGAGGCGGGCTGCCTTGAGATCGCCCATCAGGACGGCGTGCGACTTGAGTTCGCAGCGTTCATCGACGGTGATGTTGCCATGCACCTTACCGAGCACCGTCACGGACTTCGTCTTGATCTCACCACGGATCTCGGCGTTCTGGCCGATGGTCAGCACACCTTGCGAGGTGATCTCGCCTTCGACCTTACCATCGATCGTGAGCTCGTTGGTGAACTTGATGGAGCCCTTGATCTCCACATCGGCGGAGAGCAGGTTTTTGCTTTGGTTGATATCGGCCATGGTGCTTTTAGTGGTATTGGGTTGATTCGACGGAAGAGGCGGAGCCCCAGCGGGCTCCGGTGTAGTAGAAATTGGGCTTTCCTCCTCGCTGGAGGGCTTGGAGGAGAGGATTTTGCTGAACACCCGGCAGATGTATCTGCACGGCTCAGTCTGTCAATTCGCCTATCGGCTGGATTTTAGGTAAGTCTCCCGATCGACTCGCGGCAGCGTCTTGCCAAAACGGCGCCGCGCGCTTAATGGCGCTCCCCTCCTTCAACCGCATGCAGCCCACTATCCTCATCGTCGATGACGAAAAGCACACCCGTGAAGGGTTGCGCACGTCGCTGGAGGATTCTTTTGACGTCTATATCGCCGCCTCCGGCGCGGAAGCCCGCGCGGTGCTCGAAAATGAGCACGTGGACCTCGTCCTGACCGATTTGCGACTCGGTGGAGAGGACGGCATGGCGCTCATCGAAGAAATTCTCAAACGCCCCCACCCGCCGATCGTCATCATGATGACCGCGTATGGCAGCGTGGATGCAGCCGTCGAAGCGATGAAACGCGGAGCTTACGATTTCATCACCAAGCCGCTGAACATCGATCGCCTCGAAATTCTCATCCGCCGCGCTTTGCGCAGCCGCGATGTGGAAGTCGAAGTCGTGCAACTTAAGCAGAAGGTCGAAAAGAAATTCGGCTTCGAGAAGCTGATCGGCGAATCGCCGCTCATGCAGGAAGTCTTTGAGACGGTGAAGCAAATCGCGCCGACCCGCGCCACCGTGCTCATTCAGGGCGAAAGCGGCACTGGCAAGGAATTGATCGCGCATGCACTGCATGCGCTGAGCGGACGGCCGAAGGAAAAATTCGTCGCGGTGCACTGCGCAGCACTGCCCGAGCAGTTGCTGGCCTCGGAGCTGTTCGGCCATGAAAAGGGCGCATTCACCGGCGCGACTGAACGCCGGATCGGTCGTTTCGAACAGGCCAATGGCGGCACGATTTTCCTCGATGAAATCGGCGAAATCGACGCGGCCACCCAGGTGAAGCTGCTGCGCGTTTTGAGTGAAGAGCGCTCCTTTGAACGACTCGGAAGCAATTCGGCCGTGAAGGTCGATGTGCGGGTGGTCGCCGCCACGAACCGCGACCTCGCGAAGATGGTGCAGGAAGGCAAGTTCCGCGACGACCTCTTCTTCCGCCTGAACGTGGTCACGCTCCAGCTCCCTCCGTTGCGCGTGCGCAAGGAAGACCTGCCGCTGCTGGTGAAAGCCTTCGTCAAACAATCCGCCGAAGAGAATGGCAAAACGGTGGCTGATCTATCAAGCGAAGCGATGGCCGCGATTCAACGCTACGACTGGCCCGGCAATGTGCGTGAACTGCGCACGGCGGTCGAGCATGGTGTCGTCATGGCCACGGGGGCAAAAATCACTCTCCGCGATCTCCCTCCCAGCGTCCGTGCCGCCGGCGGACTCACGGGTCCTGCGCTGCCCCGCTACGCGCCGCCCCGCGAACTCGCCCTCGATGTCCACGCGAACGAAGAAGCCCTCATTTTGCAGGCCCTCGATTCAACCGGTGGCAATGTCACGCATGCGGCGAAAAAGCTGGGCATCAGCCGGCGCACCCTGCATCGAAAGTTGAACCAATTGCGTAAGCCCGCTCCGCCCACTACTTCCACCGACGCCACCCCGGCGACCACCCCTCCGCACGATGGCGTCTGAGACCTGGGTCCAAGGGATCATCCATCAACTGGAAGAAGGTGGCTGGGCTACCTGGGTGCGGCGCGTCCTCGTGGCTCTGTTCGTTATCTTCGTGATCAGCCTGTGGCTGTTCCGGAACAATGGCTTCAAGGGGCTCAGCCATGAAGCCGCGATGGAGCAGGCGCAAATCTCCCGTGAAGTGGCTCGCGGCAATGGTTTCAGCACCAAGTTCATTCGCCCCGCCGCGCTCTACCAGTTCCGCGAGAACACCGGCCGCTTCGATCTCGAGCACACGCCGGACACCTATCACGCGCCGCTCAACCCCCTCCTCAACGCGCCGTTTCTCAAAATGGTCGAGAGTTCGTGGCAGATGGGAAACAAGGACATCGTTTCCCTCCCCGACCGCATCCTCATCAGCGTGCAGTTTTTCTGGATGATCGTCGGCTGGCTACTGAGCTACCTCACCATGAAGCGGCTCTTCGACAAGCGACTCGCCGTCTTTGGCGTCTGGATGCTCATTCTCTGCCAGACTTTTTGGGATTTTGCCATCAGCGGTCTGCCGCAAAATCTCATGTTCGCGCTCTTCGCGGCCGCCATTTATTTCCTCGTGCGGGCGGTGGAAAATCGGGTCGCCGAGAAATCCACCTGGCGTTGGCTGCTCGCCTGCGCGCTCGCGTTCGGGCTCCTCGGCCTCGCGCACGCACTTACTCTCTGGATCGCCGCAGGTGCGATTGTTTTCGTCGCGTTCTATTTCCCGCCGCGCTGGCTGACCTCCACGGCATTCGCTGCCGTGATCGTGCTTTGCTATACCCCTTGGATGATCCGCAACGCGCGGGTTTGCGGCAATCCAGTCGGCCTCGGCTGGTATGCGAACCTCAGCGAAATCAAAGGAACCGAAAATGCGATCATGCGCTCGATGGAGCCGCCCTTTCAGCGGGTGTCGCCGCTCTTTTTCCGCAACAAAATTCAAGCCAGAGTTACCGGCTACATTCAGCACCTTCCCGAACGACTCGGCGGCATCATTGTGGCTCCCGTCTTTTTTGTCGCACTGCTGCACCTCTTCAAACGGCGGGAAACGAGCGTGTTTCGATGGGCTATTCTCCTGATGTGGCTGGCTGCTGTCTTGGGCATGAGCGCCCTTGGCGGCACCGGGCCACCGCAAAATCAGCCCTTTGCTCCCCCTGTCGAGACAAGCGATCTCAGCTTGCTCTTCATTCCGCTTTTCACGGCTTACGGCCTCGCCTTTGTGCTCGTGCTGTGGAGCCGCGTGGGAATCACTGTGCCGCTGGTTCGCGCGGGCTTTCTCGCCCTGCTGTTTGTCCTCTCCTCCATCCGCTTCCTCACGACTTTCGTGGACCTCAACGGAAGTGCGAAGGGCTTTGTCCAGTGGCCGCCTTATGTGCCGCCGAGTCAGGGCGGTCTGCCTGGTATCTCGATCCTCACCCAATGGACCACCGAGCGTGAAATCATCGCCTCCGACATGCCGTGGGCGGTCGCGTGGTATGCGGACCGCAAGAGCCTCTGGCTGCCCATCACCGTGCAGGACTTCATCGATCTCAACGATTACAACCGCCTCAACGGCCACATCGTGGGGCTTTATCTCACCCCGGTGAGCGGCAATCGCTCGTTCATTGGCGATATCATCACGGGCGACTACAAGGAATGGGCAGTCTTCATCACCCGCCAGATCGTCGGCCCGGCGTTGCGCGATTTTCCTCTGCGCGAAGTTACCCCGATGGCGATCGACTACCAATGCGTCTTCTACGCCGATCGCAATCGTTGGGCGCCGAAGGAAGATTGATTCCAGTTCAGGCGGCACCCGCCCGGCGCAACGACGGTGCTGGGCGTTCTAAGGCCGCATAAATTTCCATCCGGATCGTCGCGAGCATTCGCCGCAAAGCCACGCTGCCGGAGGCGAGACATTTGATCACCCAGCCCCCTTGCGCCAGCCGCCCGCACCCGATCCAGGTATCCGGCGTCTGCAGATCGTGCAGGCGTTGCCAGCACGGGTGGCTGTCGTCGAGGCGCGGCGAGACGACGAACCCGCTCGCGTAGTAGGCATCGGGAAACACTGCCCGCAGCGTCCGCACACTCTCGCTCTCCGGCGTCAGGCGATAGCGTTCCCGCGCGATGTGCGTCGGGCCATGCCACACATCGGTTTCCCAGGTCAGCTCGCGAAACGCAAACGACTCCCCGAACGCTACCCGCCCGGGCGCCAGCGATTCGAAGAAAATCAACTCTCCCCCTTCCTCCACATGAAGCTGCGTGCGCTGCCGGTAGCCTGTGCCGCCCTGTGGGATGAATAACTCGGGCCAGAACTCCAGGAATCCTGCTTCTGCCACGCGCAAATCCTGCACGAATTCGGCTCTTCCCGCGCGCATACGATGCGCCCGGCTCGCACTCGGCGTCGTGAGTAGCAGGCGTGCGCCCCTCTCGACCTTCACGTGACATCCGACTCGATCCCCTTCGAGCAAACCTGCCGTGGGGTTGATGACATTCACGACCAGCGTGTCCGCATCGTGATGCGGTTTGCTGATGTGCATCGGCGCGCGGAACGACTGGTGCCGCAGCACGCTCACGCCGCGCACATCGGGAGCGCAAACCAGATCGAGATGCCCTTCCAGTCCGCGGCTCACACGAAGAGCACTTCCCGTCGCAGCCACGCGAGCAGTTCGTCTTTCCCTTTCTCGCTGCGGAGATCAGCAAACAAGAATGGGCGCTCGTCGCGCATCTTCTTCGCATCCCGCGCCATCACTCCAAGGTCGGCTCCCACCAGCGGCGCAAGGTCGATCTTGTTGATCAGCAGCAGATCGCTATGCCGGATCGCCGGCCCACCCTTCCGTGGAATTTTATCCCCCTCCGCTACGTCGATGACGTAGATGAAGGAATCGACCAGTTCGGGCGAAAACGTCGCGCTCAAATTGTCTCCGCCGCTCTCGACGAGAATGAGCTGGGCATCCGGGTGCGCTCGCTCCAGTTCCGCGATCGCCGCCTGGTTCATCGAGGTGTCATCGCGAATCGCCGTGTGCGGACACCCGCCCGTCTCCACCCCGATCACACGGTTCGCCGGCAGCGCTTCGTTGCGCACGAGAAACTCCGCATCCTCGCGCGTGTAGATGTCGTTTGTCACCACGGCCATCGACAATTCGTCGCGCAGCCATTGGCAAAGCCGGAGCACCAGCATCGTCTTTCCCGAGCCCACGGGACCACCGATGCCGACGCGGATGGGACGTTTGGAGTTCGTAGTCATGAAATAAAAAGACGCTCGTCCGCCCGCGCATGACGCAGACTGGCGATCTCGAGCACTGGATTGAACCATCCCGCTGTCCCGCGCTCAATCTCCAGCGAAGACGCGAGCGATGAATCTGCCAGCCGCGCCGCCTCACGCAACACGCGCTGACAACCTTCCTGCCCAATGCGAATGAGCTTCATCGCCGCGCCACAAATCGCCGCCAGGGATTGATAGAAATACGCCGCCAGCACTGCATTCAACGGCACGCCTTCCATCGCCCCCTGCAAACCACACACGCTGAGGTGATGCCCACGGCACGCACCATGAACGACCATTCGCTCAAACGCCTCCAGCAAAGGCTTTTCACCGATCGTGCGCAACGCCCGCAACCGACGCGTGCCCAACTGCACACTCGCCTCGCGCGTCTCCGGCGCCAGCTTCCAAGCGCTGATCTCCAAATCGAGCCTGCGCAGTTCCGCCAGGCTTCCTTTGGCCGCCGCATCATGAGCGAATCGCAAATACGGCAACTCGTGCTCGCGTTGTGCAGGGACGATTTGCTCAAGCAAAAACGTCCGCAGCGTCGCTTCGTCCTTTACCCTTCCCAGCCGCACCGATTCTTCAAACCCCAGCGAATGAGCATATGCACCGGTCGGAAACAAAGCATCGCTGGTCTGTAGCAGGAACGGAAGCCAATCCACACTCAGTGATGATGCCCGCCAGCCAACGGGTGAAAGATGCGCTTGCAGGCGATGAACGGAATTTTCTCACGCTCGAAGAGTTGCCGTATCGCGGAATCATCCGCCACCCGCACCGTTGACCCCGCCACTTCGAGCGGAAAATGCAAATTGCCGATCAACCAGCCAAGACGCGCCGCAATTGGAGCGTCGGTCCCCAGCTCGACTTCGAGCACCGGTTCGTATTTCTGCGCGATGATGTAAACGCTCGTCGTATCTTCAAAAACCGCAGCACCATCACTGAGCGGTTTTTCGAGGTCGAAGCCGAACTCAGCCCCGTCTTCCGCCACACCGCGCCAGCGGCGCTTGGCCAACATCAGCCGATCGACCGGAATTCGAATCGAAGCGGTTCCTGCCGAAAGAGTCGCGAGAGGCCCATTGATCAACTGCATGACTACGAGGCGCTCAGAACAGGAAATAGCGTTGCGCGAGCGGCAGCACTTTCGCGGGCTCGCAGGTCAGTTCGCGGCCATCCGCCTTCACGGTATAAGTCTCGGGATCGACTTCGATCTTCGGTTGCGCGTTGTTCCAAAGCAGGTCGCGCTTGGTGACACTTCGCGTATTTTTCACCGCCGAGTAGCGTTTTCCAACCGCAGGCAACTTCCCGCTCCTCAAGCCCGCTTCGCTCACAAAGGTAAGCGACGTGGCGTATTTCGCCCGGCCATGCGCGGCGAATTGCGGTCGATAAAACATCGGCTGTGGTGTCGGAATGCTTGCATTCGGGTCGCCCATGTTCGCCATCGCGATCATACCGCTCTTCAGAATCACCTCCGGTTTTACGCCGAAAAACATGGGTTTCCACACGACGAGGTCGGCGAGTTTGCCGATTTCGATGCTCCCGACTTCGTGCGCAATGCCGTGCGAGATCGCAGGATTGATCGTGTATTTGGAAATGTAGCGCAGCGCGCGAAAATTGTCCGCCGGGCGCGTCGATTCGAGCGGGCCGAATTGCATCTTCATCTTGTGCGCGGTCTGCCAGGTGCGCGTGATCACTTCGCCGATGCGCCCCATTGCTTGCGAGTCGCTCGACATCATCGAAAACGCGCCCAGATCGTGCAGCAAATCTTCCGCCGCGATCGTCTCAGGCCGGATGCGGCTTTCGGCAAACGCCACGTCCTCCGGAATCTTCGAGTCGAGGTGATGGCAGACCATGAGCATGTCGAGATGCTCATCGATCGTGTTCACCGTGAATGGCCGAGTCGGATTTGTGGACGAAGGCAGCACGTTCGCCTCGCCGCAGACGCGAATGATATCCGGCGCATGTCCGCCACCGGCGCCCTCGCTGTGGAAGGTGTGAATCGTGCGCCCCTTGAACGCGCGCAGTGTGTCCTCCACAAACCCCGCCTCGTTCAACGTGTCGGTGTGAATGGCGACTTGCACGTCGAGTTCATCTGCCACCCCAAGGCAGCAGTCGATCGCCGCCGGTGTCGTGCCCCAGTCTTCATGCAGTTTGAGACCGCACACCCCCGCGAGGATCTGCTCACGCAACGGCTCCGGCGTCGAACAGTTGCCCTTGCCGAGAAAGCCAAGGTTCATTGGATATTCATCCGCCGCTTCGAGCATGCGATGAATATTCCAGATGCCCGGCGTGCACGTCGTCGCGTAAGTGCCGTGGGCCGGTCCCGTGCCGCCACCGATCATCGTCGTGACCCCGCTCGCGAGCGCGTGTTCGATCTGCTGCGGGCAGATGAAATGAATGTGCGTATCGATTCCGCCCGCCGTGACGAGGCAGCCTTCCCCCGCGATCACTTCCGTCGCCGCACCGACGACCATCCCCGGCGTGATGCCGCTCTGAATGCCCGGATTTCCCGCATGACCGACGCCGACGATGCGTCCGCCCTTCACCCCGATGTCCGCTTTGATCACTCCTTGCACTGCATCGAGAATCGTCGCGTTCGTGATGACCAGATCGAGGGATTCCGCATCCGTCGCCGTCGGCGATTGCCCCATTCCGTCGCGAATCACCTTTCCACCGCCGAACTTCACCTCGTTCCCATAGCCCCCTCCCTCGGCGATCAGGTCGCGCTCGACCTCGATGAACAGTTCCGTGTCCGCGAGCCGCACTTTGTCTCCCACCGTCGGGCCAAACATTTCGGCATACTGCCGGCGCGTCATTTTCATAGCTTACCGTTCACCTTTCCGTTGAGGCCGAAAACTTCGCGGGAACCGGCAAGGGCCACGAGTTCGACTTCTTTCGTGTCTCCCGGCTCGAACCGCACCGCCGTCCCCGCAGGAATATTCAGCCGAAACCCACGCGCTCCTTCACGATCGAAACGCAACGCGGAGTTCGTTTCGTAAAAATGGAAATGGCTGCCGACCTGAATGGGCCGATCGCCAGTGTTCGCCACCTCCATGCGTTTTGTTTCCAGCGCCGCGTTCACTTCGAGGTCTGGCGCCTGTGCGGGAATGATTTCGCCGGGGATCATCGAATAGGATGGTGAACAGTTACTAGTTTCGTGCCGTCGGGAAAAGTCGCCTCGACCTGCACCTCGTGAATCATCTCAGGCACGCCCTCCATGACTTCCTCCCGCTTGAGGATCGTCGTGCCAAAGCTCATCAACTCCGCCACGGTGCGCCCATCGCGGGCGCCTTCCATGATCTCGTAAGTGATGATCGCGACCGACTCAGGGTGGTTGAGTTTCAGCCCGCGGGCCTGACGGCGCCGGGCAAGATCTGCGGCCGTCACGACCAGCAATTTTTCCGTTTCACGCGGTGACAAATGCATGACGGGCGGGCGGTATAAACAGGCCGCCGCGAAGCGCGAGCGAAAATTCTCCGTGTCGGCAAAAAACCTCATCAGACCGGCGCGAAACGCACCTGTCGCAGTTGTTGCAAAGTGAACACTTGCAACGCGGACGAACCCAAAAAAACGGAAACGTGCCAATCGCCCAACAACGATAATGCGCTGACTACCAGCAGCTTCGGCAATGGCGACCCAGGATGGCATACCGCTCGCTATCGGTGCGCGGCGCACTCGCGCCATCCACACCATGAGCACCAACGGACACCTCACGATCGACGCCGAACCGTATTGCTACGAATTCCCTCCCGCTCAGACCGCGCTGCTCATCATCGACATGCAGCGTGATTTCCTGGAGCCGGGCGGCTTCGGCGAAATGCTCGGCAACGACGTATCGCAGCTACGGCGGACCATCGAGCCAAACCAGCGACTCCTCGCCGTGTGGCGCTCCTCCGGCTTGCCGGTGATCCACACTCGTGAGGGACATCGCTCGGATCTCGCCGATCTACCACCCGCGAAAAAAATTCGTGGCCGTAGTAAGACGTGCATCGGCGACAGCGGCCCGATGGGACGCATCCTCGTGCGCGGCGAAGCCGGCCATGACATCATTCCCGAACTTTATCCGCTCGCCGGTGAACCGGTGATCGACAAACCGGGCAAAGGCGCTTTCTGGGCTACCGACCTGCACGCTATTCTCCAGCACGCGGGCATCAAAAACCTCATCGTGACCGGCGTCACCACGGAGGTTTGCGTGAACACCACCGTCCGCGAGGCGAACGATCGCGGCTACGACTGCCTCGTGCCTGAGGACTGTGTAGGCAGCTACTTCCCGGAGTTTCAGGAGATGGGACTGAGGATGATCAAAGCGCAGGGTGGCATCTTCGGCTGGGTCTCGCACTCCGACAAAATCCTCGCCGCCCTGGCCCACTCCGGCGGCAAAGGAGCCACTTCGGCGGACTGAACCTTTCTTCACGAAAACCAAACCCAATACCATGAGCACAACGACCAAACCCAAAATCTGGGTGCCCGGAGACTGGAACGCCTTCTTCGGCTTCGGCACCAATATTCTCGTCAATCTGCTGACTCTCACGGCGCTGCTGCGTTTCGTGCTGAAGATGCCAAACGATCTCGTCTTCGGCAAAATTCTCCCGGCGACGGGCCTCATGCTGTGCCTCTCCACGATGTATTACGCGTGGCTCGCCTATCGCCTCGCGAAAAAGACCGGACGCACCGACGTGTGCGCGCTGCCGTCCGGAATCAGCGTGCCCCACATGTTTGTGGTCACCTTCGTGATCATGCTGCCCATCACGTTAAAAACCGGCGACCCCATCAAGGGCTGGGAAGCCGGTCTCACCTGGGTCTTCATCCAGAGCTTCGTGCTCATGCTCGGAGGGTTTGCGGGATCGATCATTCGCAAGATCACGCCACGCGCCGCGCTGCTCGGCACGCTCGCAGGTGTCTCGATCACGTTCATCTCGATGAAGCCCGCGCTGGAAATGATGATGACTCCCGTCATTGGCTTTGTGTGCTTCACCATCATCCTGCTAAGCTGGTTTGGCGGAGTGAAATATCGCGGTATTCCCGCGGGACTGGTGGCCATCGGCGTCGGCACGGTCATCGCGTGGATCGCCACCTCGCTTGGCATCAAGGATTTCGGCGGCCTTACCGGCAAGGGCCTCATGGATTCGGTCACGAACTTCGGCTTCAACATCCCGGTGCCGGTCTTCAGTCACGTCTTTAGCGGCTTCCAGTTTCTGGGTATCTTGCTGGTGACAGCGATTCCCTTCGGCATCTACGACCTCGTCGAAGCGATCGACAACGTCGAGAGCGCCGAAGTTGCTGGCGACGCCTATCCCACCACCCGCGTGCTCACCGCTGACGGCGTGGTCAGCCTCATTGGCTGCATGCTCGGCAATCCGTTCATCAACGCCGTCTATATCGGCCATCCCGGTTGGAAATCGATGGGCGGTCGCATCGGTTATTCCGCCGCCACCGGCGTGCTGGTCATCGTCTTGTGTTGGTTTGGCGTGATTTCCGTCATGCTCGCGCTGATCCCGACCGTCGCGATTCTGCCTATTCTACTCTACATCGGTATGTTGATCGGCTCACAAGCCTTCCAGGAAACACCGAAGGCGCATGCTCCCGCGATCATTCTCGGCCTCACGCCACACCTCGCCGCTTGGGCCACCGTGCAGATCAACGGTTCTCTCGCCGCCGCCGGCACCATCATGCCCGCACTGACGCCGGAGAAAAAGGAGGCACTCATCGCTGCGATGCGAAACGAAGGCGTGCTCTATCACGGCTTGGAAGTCCTCGGCGGAGGCTCGATCCTTGGCGGCCTCATCCTCGCCTCGATCGCCGTCTTCATCATCGACCGAAACTTTTATAAGGCCGGGGCCTTCGCCACCGCGGGTGCCTTTCTCACTTTCTTCGGATTCATGCATGGCGAGCGCATCGGCGTTGGCCAGTCTCCGCTGATGGCGGGCGCTTATCTCGTCGTCGCGGCCGTGCTCGCGGCCTGCGCTAAACTGGTCACCGTGCCAGCCCGTCAAGCCGTCGAGGAGGAAATGGAACCCGACGGTCTGCCTGCCGCCGAGTAAAGCCGCGGTCGGCGACAAAGCTCACGCCCGGCGTCTCGCCTTTCACACGAGCGCCGGGCTCATTTCTTTGCCGGCAACAAGACGGTTTCAGGACGCATCGGCTTCTTCCTCCGCTCGTCCATCGTTCGTTCGAGGGTGGTTAATTCCTCAGCCGACGCGATCCGTCGCACCCAGCGGAGCAAATCCTTCTTCGGCTTGCTCAGCGGCTCGAGAATCTCATCGCGCGGGATGAGTTGAAATTCCAGGACCAGATAGTCGCACTCGCTGTCGGGCAACGCCTCCACCTTTGCCGCCACCTGCGCACGCTGCACGGCGGCTGGATCGGGAGTCGCGCGAGGATCCGGCGAAGGCCGGCCAGCGATCACCACTGCCGGCGGCGAAGCGGTTTCCATGGAAGGCACCGGTGTTGACTCCCGTCGCTCGGAACAACCACACAACACAACGCCAATGGCGAACAAGGCGTGGGAGAAAGCAGGAATCTTCATCTAACCAAGTCGAGACGACTGCGCATTCCAGTCGAAAAAGCCCTCAATGACCAGCGCCGATTTACGGGCCGCTGTCTATCAGTGCGGAGACTGAAAATCTGCTCAGGCACGGCGCTCACCCTCTGAGAAGTCTTCCTTAGCGTCTCTACTTCCCATCGGCGCCAAAAATTTCCTCAACCCATCAGTCGTGCGATCTCCGATCTCGTGGCATATGCGCTCCTTTGACTGTCACGAAGTGGAATTGATGGACCGGCCTCAACCGGTAAGCGCGGAACTCGAGGAGACGCTCCGCAATCTCGAATGGCTCAATCGAAATCTCGGCGGACACCGCTACCTCCGCCGGTTCCTTGATCAGCACTTCGCCGACTCCGGCAAGCTGCGGGTGCTCGATCTCGCCACCGGTGGAGGCGATTTTCCGAGGGTGATGGTCGAGTGGGCGCGGGAACGCGGCATCGACATTCAGGTCGACGCCATCGATCGAAACCCCGCCATCATCGAACTTGCCGAGCACTTCAGTCTCGGCTTCCCGGAAATCACTTTTTCCGAGGCCGACGCTCTCCAGTTCGCCCCTGACAAGAAATACGATCTGGTCCACTCGTCGCTCTCGTTGCATCACTTCTCCGCCAGCCAGGCCGGGGCGTTCCTGCAACGTTGCATCGGGCTGTCAGAGCGATTCGTCCTCATCGCCGACTTGGAAAGAACTATCGTGACGCGGCTCGGCGTTCACCTCGTCAACATCCTGCTCAATCACAACCGCATGACGGTCCAAGACGGCGACACATCCGCGCGCCGCGCCTTCAGTTTCTCCGAATTTCACGCGCTCGCCAAACGCGCTGGTTGGCCTCCATTTCACCACGAACGCGTTCTCTTCTGCCGCCAGGCACTCTGGACACAAACTCCCGCTCGACTTTGAGAAGGAGTGGGCAGAGCTGGATTCGAACCAGCGAAGGCGTAAGCCAGCGGATTTACAGTCCGCCCCGTTTGGCCACTTCGGTATCTGCCCGGTTTCCCGAGAGGGGCGTGCGTTATACGCGACGCGACTCCGACCGCAAGGGGTTTATCAGAAGATTTGCCACCATTTTTTTGCCGGCTTGCTCGTGGCGGTCGGCGGAGGCGGCAACTGGGCGCGATCCATGATCTTCACGCTGCGAATTTCGATGCGTTCACCGGGAGCGTCGTTGCTGTCGGTGGCGCGAGTGCTCAGAGCGTCGAGGCCCTCGAGTCCCCAAATGACCTGACCGAAAACGGTGTATTGCCCGTCGTAGCTCGGCATGGGCGAGAGGCAGACAAAAAACTGGCTTCCATTCGACACCCGCGAAGGGTTCAGCTTATCCGGCAGACGCGCCGCGGCGATGGCCCCTTTCGTGTGACGGTGGCGAATCTCGGGCTGGAGGCTGTAGCCGGGACCACCAGTGCCGACCTTCGCGCTCTTCTCGTCCTTGCTCAGGGGGTCGCCCATTTGCAGCAGCGTATGAGCAAAGCTGCGGTGAATGGTGGTGCCTTTGTAGAAACCCTTTTTCGCGAGCTTTTTGAAGTTCGCGACCGTGGCGGGGGCATCGCCTTCGTAGAACTCCACGGCAAATTGCTGAAGCTGTTTTTCGCGGCCAACCTTAAGCGTGATGAGTGCGCAGTCTTCGGCTTGAAGCGTGGCGGCAAAAGCCACGGCGAGGGCGATGGAGATGGATTTCATGTCGTAAATGGAAGGTCGTGGGCGTGAAGGGCGATCGGCTCGGCGCCGTCTGCTGGCGGCCGCGCAAACAAGACGTCGCGCGCCGTGGAACGGCGTAGGTAGCCGAGCGCGACGGGTCTTTCCAAGGCAAAACTCCATCCGCTGCTCGTAATGGTGCCGCAAGGCTGTGCGGCATCGCCCGTCGTGATGGTCGCGCCGACCGGGACGGGAATATCGGCGACGAAGCCGGCAATCTCGCGATTCACATGGCCGACACTCTTCAAACGCGAGATGACTTCCTGCCCGATATAGCAGCCTTTGTGATAGTCGATGTGCGTGCGATCCAAGCCAGCTTCAGGCGGGAGCGTATCTTCCCGGAGTTCGAAGCCCCAGCGCGGAACGCCCCGTTCAATCCGGATCACTTCGAGCAATTCGTCGCCAATCACCGGGAATTCCGCGGTGAGTTTTTCCCAGATGGGCGGAAGGTCGGCGCGAAACGGCGGGAAGATGTCGAAACCGGAAAGGCCGTAACGATTGACGGGCAGCGGAGAAAAAGCGGCCAGCCGATCGGCAGGAATACCGAGCGCATGGACGATGGCGACACGCTCGGTCGCGTCTTCCATGGTGACATCATCCGCCACGATGTAGCGTTCCATGCGAGCAGGGAGTGTGTCGGCGAGACTGGCATCGGCATCGAGCAGAATGCCGCCCGGCCCGAGGCTCACAAAAACGTCGGCGCAGAGTTTGCCCTTCGCGGTCGTGACGCAAGCCGGCAGGACGCTGGGATTTTTTGCGTTCTGAAGGTTCGCGGTGAGCTGGCCATTGAGATAGCGCAGGCGATCGGCGCCGGTGAAGAGCAGCTTCAGCCGCGAGGCGAGATCGACGACTCCCCCGCTCTGCTGAAATTCACGATACGCCGTCCGGAGCGCCTCGCTGCTCATCGCGCGTCACTTGCCGACCGGCGTGCCCCGGCGGCGAAAGACGCGGCTGAAAAATCCCGCGAGACCTGCGTCCTCATCCGGCTCCACTTCGCTGCCATTTGCCGCGGGGGCTTCAGGCTTCGCAGCGATCGCGGCTTCGGAGGGGCCCTTCGCGGCCGGAAAAGCCGATGGCTCGACCGGCGTCGATGCAGCCGACTCCGCGGGCGGACCCGCTTTCAAGGTAACTTCCTCCGCGGGAATCGAGGGTGCAGCAGCAGACTCAGCAACCTTGGCTGCATCTTCGGCTCTGATTTCTTCCGCCTTCATTTCCGCAGGCTTCACCTCTTCAGCTTTCGCCTCGTCGGACTTCACTTCCTCCACCTGGATATCGATCGTCTTCGGCTCGTCCCCCTGCGACTGTTCGAGCTTCGTTTCCTCGATCGACGAGTCTCTCCGCTTGAAGACATCGCCTTCGATTTCCGCGGCCAACGGAGCGGTCTCGACCAAGCCCTCCGGCACGGTCTGCGGAGCGGCGGGTTCTTCGGGACGCGTTTCCTCAGCGACTGGCGCAGCGGTCAGCGGTTCGATCTCGCGGTCAGCGAATTCGTCGGCAGCCGCCGGCTTTTCTTCCTGCGGCTGTTCGGTCAAAGCTTTCGGCGCTTCCGGCGTGGGCGCGGGTGCCTCCGAGTAAACGCGATAGAGGCTGGCAAAATCCAGGTCCCCCCAGCCGTTGCACAAAGCCCCATAGAGCACCCCACCCACCACCGTGGTCAGCGGCACTTCGAGCTTCGCCGCATTCGCGAGGTGGATGCCAAGCTGCACGTCCTTGAACATGTGCTTCACGGAGAAGTGCGGCTCGTAATCGCCGTTCATCATTTTCGGCAACTTGAGGTCGATCACCCCCGATTTGCACGCGTTGTGCTCGAGGGCCGCGGACAGAGCTTCACCCGGAATGCCCGCGGCTTTCACGATCGCCAGCGCCTCCGCGAGCGTCTGCGTCGTCACAGCCGTGATCAGATTCGTCGCCACCTTCAACGTCGAGGCATCCCCGATTCGGCCACAGCGCAGAATCGCGCGACTGGTCGCTTCGAGGATCGGTTTGACCCGCATAAAGACAGCCTCATCGCCTCCCACGTAGTAAGTGAGTTGGGATTTTTCAGCCGCGCCTTTGCTGCCGGTGAACGGACAATCCAGATACGCCGCGCCGCGTTCCTGCACGCGTTTCGCGATTTCAACCGTCGCTTCCGGACCGATGGTGGCACAGTTGACGATGATGTGCCGCGGCCCAAGCTGCTCGCCGAAGGCGTCGATGATTTCGTGCACCGCCGCCGCATCGGCGACGAAGATCTGGATGACATCGCAGATCTCCGCGACCTCCGCCGGCGAGCCGACGAAATTGGGCGCGGGTTTGGGCGTGCGATTCCAGACAAAGACGTGAAAGCCCCCGGCCCTCAGGCCCGCGGCAATGCGCGAGCCGATGATGCCGAGGCCGATCAGACCGACGTTTTTGCGAGACTTTCGAGCCATGACAGACTGCTGGGATTAGCGAACGAAATGCGGAATGGAAAGCACCGCCTTAAAGGCTCTCGGCGGAACGATTCACCTTATTGCGCATCCGGCAGATTCACCGTGACTTTCGCGCCATCGCGGAGCGTGCGCAGCACCTTGCCCGTCTCCGTTTTGCGCTTCTGGTCCTTGAGATACGCGACGAGGCGGGGCTTCGCTTCATCGAAAGCCACCGTGCCGGCGTCATGACGATCGGTCACCTTGATGATGTGGAAGCCAAACTCGCTGCGCACCGGCGTATCGGTCACTTCGCCCTTCTTGAGCTTGAACGCGGCCTCGGCGAAAGGCTCGACCATCGCACCCTTGCGCGGGAAAAAGTTGAGGTCGCCTTTGTTATCCTTGGCGCTCGGGTCTTCGGAAAGCTCACCCGCGAGCTGCGCGAAATCTTCGCCCTTTTTCACCCGATCGAGAATCTTGTTCGCGGCTTCGCGCTTGGTCTTCACCTCGTCGTCCTTCGCCTCCTGCTCGCACTTCACGAGGATGTGGCTGGCGCGCACCTCTTCGTCGGTTTTGAACTGATCGGGATTCGACTTGTAGAAATCCTGAGCCTCGGCGTCGGTCACGTCGGTCTTGCCGGCGACCTGCGCGTCGAGCCACTGGTTCTGCTGGAGAAATTTCTGGATCTGGCCGCGGATCGTCTCAGGCGTCTGGCCCGCTTTCGCGAGCTGCGCTTTCATCTCTTCCTCGTTCGGGAAGCGCTTCAAAAAGCGATCGTATTCCTGCGCGACCGCGGTGTCGGTCACTTCGACCTTCGAGGCTTCGCGGGTCACGAGCTTCTCGACGATGACGCCATCCAGGACCTGGCGATAAAGCTTCGGCTTCACCTCGGCCGGCACCTGTTCCATGGTCGCACCCTGCTGAGCAACGATTTCTCCGACCGCCTTTTCAAGGTCAGCCGCCTTGATTTCCGTGCCGTCCACCACCGCCACGGGATCTTTCAGTTCGAACTTCGGAGCCGGTTTAGCCTCCGCGGCGGGAGCTGCCGGAGCAGCGGGCGCGGCAGGAGTCTGGGGGGCGGGGGCGGCTTTGTCGGCCGCCGGAGCTTCGGCAGCGACGGCGGCAGCGAAAGCGACGGCGACGATGGTGCGGGTATTCATTGAGGAAAGACCGCCACGCTGGCACGCCTCGGCGACGCTAGCGAGGGGAAGTTTCCGCCATTGGAGGATTTCCCCCAGGGACGAATGGAGGCGAAAACCGATTCAGGAAGCGCGATTCCACTCCAGCAGGTCGGCCGATGCGGTGCGAACGGGCGCGAGGAGCGACTCGTCCAACTCCGCCAGCAGCGGCAGCGCCGGACCCGTCTCCGCGATCCCGGCGAGGGCCACGGCGTAATGCAAGACTGGAATCGGCCCGTGGGCGTTGCGCAGTTTTTCCAAACCATTGAACCGCTCGCGAATCGCCTCCGCCGCGGCCAGATCGCCCCGCTGCAACGCGCGCAGCATCTCCTGCGAACGCTTCGGCGCCACGCACACGCAACCCGCGGTGAACGCATGAATGCCAAACGTCGTCCAATGGACGATGGCCGGTTGCTCGCCGATGCCGCTCACGATCATTGCGGGATCGACGACATCGACAATCGCACGCAATAACGGATCGACCGCCGGGTCCGGCCGCACCACGGCGTATTTGATCCACGAAATCACCTTCGCCTCGACCAACGCTTTCACCACTTCCGGCGTCACGTATTTTTCATCCTTCACATACAGCACCGCCGGAATGCCCGCGCGTTCGACGAATCTCATCACCGCCACACGAACTCCCTCCGGCGAACTGACCGCCACCGTCGGCAGAATCATCGCCGTGGGAAAGTTCCGCGTCTTCAGCACATCGGCCTGATCCATCATCGTCCCAAAATAAGGCCCCACCGACGGCACGATCCATGTCTGCGCCGCTGCATTCTCCGCCAGCACATCGAGCGTCTCTGCATACTCGCTCAGCGCGATGTTATAGAAATTCGCATTTCCCCCGTAGAGCAATGTCGAGACACCGCCCGCCTCGATATGCCGCATCACCTTCTTATTTTCCGCCGCAGAGACTTTGAGCAAAGCATCCCGGCACAGCGGCGGCACTGCGATGACGGACTGGTGAATATCGGACGGGGTGAAGGCGGTTTTCATATCGGGGATTTAAAACGCGCACGTTGTTCCCCACTCGCGACCTTCAGTCGAGAGCAATGCGGCGCTCATCGCCATTTCCACCCTGCCGGATGGAGTCGGGCGCCATTTTCGAGGAAGACGATCCTGCCGGCGAATGGTTTCGTCGGGTTATCGACTCAGGACTTCGCGAATTCGAGCAGGTCGGCGTTGAGTTGGTCCTTGCTCGTGTCGCCGAGGCTGTGCGAGCCGCCGGGATAAATCTTGAGCGTGGCCCCGGGCACGAGCTTCGAAGAAAGCATCGCCGACGCCCCGATCGGCACGATCTGGTCGTCGTCGCCGTGAATGATCAGCGACGGGACGTCGAACTTCTTGAGGTCTTCGGTGAAGTCCGTTTCCGAAAACGCCTTGATGCAATCATACGCGTTCTTGTGGCCGGACATCATCCCTTGCAGCCACCACGACTGGATGAGGCCTTGCGATACCTTCGCGCCGGGGCGGTTGAAGTTGAAAAACGGGCCGCTCGCCACGTTGAGGAAAAACTGCGCGCGATCTTCCAGATACGCTTTACGAAAGCCGTCGAAGACTTCCATCGGCAGGCCGCCGGGATTCGCCACGGTCTTCAACATGATCGGGGGGACTGCCCCCATCAGCACCGCCTTCGACACGCGCCCGGTGCCATGGCGCCCGATATAACGCGCCACTTCGCCGCCGCCGGTCGAGTGCCCGACCATCATCGCGCCTTTCAAGTCGAGCTTCTCGAACAGCTCCGCGAGATCGTCCGCGTATTGATCCATGTGATTTCCGTCCCATGGCTGGCTGGAACGCCCGTGGCCGCGGCGATCGTGGCCGATGCAACGGAACCCATTCGACGCGAGGAAAAACATCTGCGCCTCCCACGCATCGGAACACAGCGGCCAGCCGTGACTGAAGGTGATCACCGGGCCATCCTTCGGTCCCCAGTCCTTGTAGTAAATCGTCGTGCCGTCTTTGGTCGTGATGGTGCTCATGGTCGTGTGGGATTGGTGGTTTGGAAATCCGTATGACGCATGGTCCGTCAGCCGCCAACCGCGGCGGGGCGAAAACGTTTCACCCCCAGGACCCCGAGCACGATGAAAGCAATCAGCGCGAGAAGCTGCGCGACGGCGAAAGGCGGTTCACTTTGGGTGGGCGCCAGCGCGTGAAGAAACGGCACCCGGCGAAACATCTGCACGATGAGGACGAAAAAATTGAGATAGAACGCCACCAACGCGCCGATCACATAGATCCTGCGCCAACCGCCGGAGAGCCCGCGTGAATAAAGCGCAAAGAAGGTCGGCCCAAGCACCACCAGCGAGACGGCCCCAAAAACATGCGCCGGGGTAAACGGCTGCAGCGGGAAAAAGAGAAAACCCGTCACACTCGTCACCAGCGTGCTCCATAGAAAAACCGCGGACCATCCCGCGCCGTGCCGGCTCGCAACAAACCCACGCACCACCACGATACCCGACACGATTCCGAGAAGGCTGACCAACACATGAGCCAGAGTGAGAGCCGACATCAGGTCAGGCTATCCGATTCCATACCCCCTAACCACGAGTATTTCCGAACCGACCACGGCGGCGAATGCGCGCGGACGCCGGCCTACCGTCGGATCTCCATGGAAATCAGCCATATATCAGCCTGTCTCCTCGCAGCAGACCGGCAACGGTTCAGTGAATTTCTGGCTCCGCTTCGTCCTCCGGCACGCGGTAGAGGAAACGAAAATCGCAACCTTCATCGGCCTGGGTGGTCTCGTCGAGGAAGAGGGAGAGATAACCGCGCCGGGCGCGACCGGCCGGTGCTTTCCACGCGGACTGCCGGGCGGCGAATTCGGATGTGGAGATGTTTAGATCGAGCCGGCGAGCTTCCACATCGAGAGTGATCGAGTCGCCGTCGCGCACGAGAGCCAGCGGGCCTCCGACGGCGGACTCCGGTGAAACGTGGAGCACGCAGGCGCCGTAACTCGTGCCGCTCATGCGGGCATCGGAAATTCGCACCATGTCGCGCACGCCTTGTTCGAGGAGTTTCTTCGGAATCGGCAGCATCCCCCACTCCGGCATCCCGGGTGCACCGATCGGGCCGGCGTTTTGCAGAACGATGACGGAATCGGGCGTCGCAGGCAGCGCGGGATCGTCGATGCGGGCGGCCAGATCGTCGTAGTCGCGGAAAACGAGCGCCGGGCCGGTATGGCGAAGAAATCGCTGCTCCATGGCGGCGTATTTGATGACCGCGCCGCGCGGCGCGAGGTTTCCGCGCAGGACCGCCGTGCCACCTTCCGTCGAGAGTGCATCGGTGCGTGGGCGAATGACCTCCTGGTTGAAAATCTGCGCGCCCGCCAGGTTTTCGCGCAGGGTCCTGCCATTCACCGTCGGAGCGTCGGCGTGCATCAGATGGACGATCTCGGCGAGCAATGCCCGCAGGCCACCGGCGAAGTAGAAGTCCTCCATGAGGAATCGCCCCGCCGGACGCAGATCGGCCAGCCGCGGGGTGCGGCGCGAGATTTCGTCGAACCGTTCCAGCGGCAGCGACACCCCCGCCCGGCCCGCCATCGCGACAAGATGGATGATCGCATTTGTCGATCCACCCAGCGCCATATCGGCAACGATGCCATTGTCGAACGATTCCGCGGTCAGAAACTCGGCGGGCTTTCGATCGGCCCAAACGTTCTCCACGATCTGCCGTCCGGATTCCGCCGCCATGCGCCAGTGCGCCATGTCGGAGGCGGGAATCGACGACGCGCCGGGCAGCGTCAGCCCCATGGCTTCGGCAATCGCGGTCATGGTCGAAGCGGTCCCCATCGTCATGCAGTGACCGTGCGAACGCGCGATGCCTTCCTCGATCTCGCACCAGGCTTCTTCGCTGAGCTGGCCCGCGCGCTTTTCGTCCCAGTATTTCCACACGTCCGAGCCGCTCCCGAGTGCCTCGCCACGCCAGTTGCCGCGCAGCATCGGCCCGCCCGGCACAAAGATGAATGGCACCGCCGCCGATGTTGCCCCCATGATGAGCGCAGGCGTGTTCTTATCGCATCCGCCGAGCAGCACCACACCATCGATCGGCTGCGAACGGATCACTTCCTCCGCCTCCATCGCGAGCAGGTTGCGATAGAGCATCGCCGTCGGCTTCATGTAAGTCTCGCTCAGCGCGAGCACAGGCAATTCGACCGGCATACCACCCGCCTGCAGCACCCCTTTCTTCACATGCTCCACGAGGATCTTGAAATGCAGATGGCACGGCACCAGTTCCGACCACGTATTGAGGATGGCGATGACCGGTTTGCCCTCCCAATCCGCCGGGGCCAGGCCCATCTGCCGCGCGCGGGAACGATGCCCAAAGCTACGCATATCGTTCGGGCCAAACCAGCGCCGGGAGCGAAGTTGTTCGGGAGAAAGACGAGCGGTGGAAGACATGGAGGCGCCCTACATGAACGATGCGGGCGCCGGTGCGAAGAGGAATTTCCCTTCGTGCTTTTGCGCTAAACCGACACGCTCGACGTCGTCCGCCAGACGATGCGCTTCTCCAGCATCCGCTCTTTGTCGAAGACGAACCACGCATCGAAGCTCGCCCCGCTCATCACCTGCGGAAGCCAGTGCTGGTCGTCCTCCCACATTTCGCTCAGCGGCAGTTCCGCCACCGGGAACCACATCGGCGTGGCCTCGACCGTCTCGATCGGCTCGCCTGAAAAATCCCGCGCGACGAAAACCGCACAGTGCAGCGAGTAGCCATCGGTGAATTGAAAATGGAGCACGCCACGATCTTCGATTTCCAACGGAGTGACCCCGATTTCCTCCTGCACTTCGCGAATGGCTGCCTCCAACGCAGTCTCGCCGGGCTCGAGCTTGCCACCGGGGCCGTTAATCTTGCCTGCGCCGAGGCCGCGCTTTTTGCGGATGAGCAGCACGCGGTCGTCTTTCAGGATAAAGCACAGGTTAGCCCGCTCGCGCGGAGTCCAGTTCGTCCAGTCAAATTCGGTGAACACGCTGCGGATGATGCCGAAGGGAGCGCACTTGTCACTCGCGGTGTGCGCGGCACAGTGGAAGGCATGACTTCCACCTTCGCGCTCCGCTTCGCCGCCATCCTCGGATTTCTTGGCGTCGCGCTCGGAGCCTTCGGCGCACACGGCTTGAAAGCCATCCTCACCGCCAATGCGCGGATGGACGACTGGCACACGGCCACCCTCTATCATCTCGTTCACGCCGCCGTGCTCGTGGCCATCTCGCTAGGCGAGCGGGTGCCCCGCGCTGCGTGGGGGCTGTTCACCAGCGGCATTGTGATCTTCAGCGGCACCCTCTACGCGCTCGCCATCACGAACATCAAATGGCTCGGCGCGATCACACCCATTGGCGGACTCGCCCTGCTCGGCGGATGGCTCGCACTCGCTTTCGCACGGCGCTAGACGTCACTCCTTTTCGATGAATCAGGCCTTCCACGATCATTTCTCCGGCGTGGCGAATCGCTATGCCGATTTCCGCCCGCGGTATCCGGCGGAACTCTTCGACTACCTCGCCACGCTCGCCCCAAACCATGCCACGGTCTGGGATTGCGCGTGCGGCAACGGGCAGGCGTCCGTCGGCCTTGCCGGACATTTCGACGACGTGATCGCCACCGACGCGAGCGCCGAACAGATCGCCTCCGCCACTCCGCATCCATGCATCGAGTTCCGCGTCGCCTCCGCGGAGCAGAGCGGATTGCCGGATCATTCCGTCGCGCTCGTCACGGTGGCACAAGCGGTGCACTGGTTCGACTTCGACCGCTTTTACGCCGAGGTGAAGCGGGTGCTGATTCCCGGTGGCGCGCTCGCGATCTGGGCCTATGGCGTCAATCTGGTGGAAGGCGACGAAGTGAATCGATTGGCACAAGCATACTACGCGGACACGCTCAGCCCCTACTGGCCGCCGGAACGCGTGCTGGTGGAACAAGGTTATCGCACCATCTCCTTCCCGTTCACCGAGATCACTCCACCGGCCTTTCGGATGGAAACGGAATGGACGCTGGCGCAATTGCTCGGCTACTACAGCACGTGGTCGGCAACGAATCGATACATCAAGGCGAACGGTCTCAATCCGCTCGAACCCCTCTCGATCGAGCTTCAACGCGTGTGGGGCGACCCAGCCTCGACGCGGAAAATCGTCTGGCCGCTCAGCCTGCGGGTGGGACGAACGAGCTGAGTCCATGCCGGCCCTCGTCACCATCGGCATCCCCTGCTTCAACGCCGAGCGCTGGCTGGCACCGGCCATCGAGAGTGCCCTCGCACAGACGTGGCCGCAGTGCGAGGTCGTCGTGGTGGATGACGGTTCAACCGATCGCTCCCCGGAAATCGCGCGAGGCTTCGGCGAAAAAGTGCGGCTGTTCGAGACGAATCACACCGGGGGCAATCACGCACGCAACGTCGCGCTCCGCGAAGGCCGCGGTGAATGGATGCAATTTCTCGACGCGGACGATTACCTCGAACCTGAAAAAATCGAGCAGCAGTTTGCCGAGGCCCGCGATGGAGCCGACTCGGACGCCATCTATAGCCCCTACTGGTTCGAGCGATACGGTGCGGAATCCGAACGTTGGCTCGGCGAACTCGATCCGCAGCTCGACCTCTTCGCCCAATGGCTCGCGTGGCAACTTCCCCAGACCGGCGCGGTGCTCTGGCGTCGCAGCGCGCTCGAATCGCTCGGCGGCTGGAAGGATGGCCAACCGTGCTGCCAGGAACACGAACTTTACCTGCGCGCGCTGAAAGCCGGCCTGCGCTTTGCCTTCGCTCCCAGCGCTCACGCCGTCTACCGCCTGTGGAGCGAAGATACTGTCTGCCGCAAAAGCCCACGCCGGACGATCGAGGTCAAAACCGGCCTGCTCGACGACGCGCGCGCGTGGCTCACCGACCGGGGCCGGTGGACCGCTCAGTATCAGCAGATCGCCGCGCGAGCCTGCTTCGAAATGGCACGCACCCTCGCTCGCGAGGACCTCGCCCACGCCACCACCTACCACGCTGAGCGCCGACACCGGGGTCTCATCACCGCGCAAGGACCAGCCGCACCCTGGTCTTATCGCCTCGCGTATCACACGCTCGGTTTCACCAACGCCGAGCGACTGGCCGCCTGGCGCCGGAGCAGCGCACAGGTCATATCCGTCCTATAGGACCGATCCGACCTACCACCCGAACCGCCGCTTTTTCCACCCGAGAAACCGGTTCCACAACGACTGCCGCGACTCGAACGCCGCAAACGCGTAGCGCTCCCCCAGTTTTCGCAGGTGCCGCTCGCTCAGCCGCATCGCGGTCAGCGCCCCATCACGCGTCCAGTCCAGCTCGCGAAAAGCGACCATCTCTGGGTGCACCTGCTTCGCGTAGTGCCCGTAAGTCTCGTATTCGCTGAACCGATTCGTCGTCCGCGGCGATTGATTTTGGATGATCTTCCACGCCCAGTTCTCCTCGCCGGGGCAATATTTTTCGATCCGCGCCAGCATCTCTTTCATGACGGCGCAGTTCACCACCATGTGCTGCGAGATCATCGAAAACTCCCGCGGCGCCGTCAGCCCCAGCAGCCGCTCATACGTCTCGAAATACGGCTCATGATATTCTTCCGCCTTCGTGAACCAGGCCCGCCCGGCGGCATCGAAAAGCTCCAGCGGACGCAGCAGAATCGTGTCCGCATCCCAGATCAAAAAATCCGCCGCCTCACCGGCGTGAAAGACAAAAGCGAACTTCAGCAACTGCTGAAAATACCACCCCGGCAGCGGCAGATCGGCCTTCCGCAAATCCCCAATTTTCATCCCGGGGATCATCGTATCCTCGTCGAGCAGCCTGACCTGCGAGCCCAGCGCACGGCGGAATTTTGCGAAGTTCTCCCGACTCGTCGCCACCGTGATCGACGCCACCGCCAGAAAACGCTGCAACGCTTCCACCGCATAGCGGAGGATGTGCAGGTCTCGCGCAAGGCAGGCAGTAAAAACCGGAATCGGCTGGCCAGCGGGCATCGCGAAAGAGAAGCGGACAATTCGCGGTCGCGCAATCCCCGGGGCACGGCACTTGCGGTTTTCAGGCGATTGCCGCAAAGGCACCGCTCACATGCCACCAGCCATTCCCCACGATTCTCCCGACGATGATGGCATCCGCTGGCTGCTCAGCCATCTGGACGGCGGAGAACTCGGAAATCGGCTCGTAACCTATGCCTGGTTGCTGGCGCTTTCGCTCGAGCACCGAGCCGCTTTCACCAATCTCGGCTTCTGGCGTTATGCCCGTTTTTTTGATCTGAACGACCCTCTCATCGCGCGACCATGGGAACCAAAACGTGCGCCCGGAAAACGCGGCTTCATTCGGCGCGCTATCGAAGGCTCCGTCCACGCGCTTCGCATCCTGCCGCCGTTCGAGCGCTGGGTGCAAAATCGGTTCAGCTTCGACGGCGATGTCGTTCTCGACACCCCGGCCCTCACGCGGCGCGCACTCGCTTTCGCATCCGATCGGCTTAGCCGGGCCAAGTTCGGCCGCGCCGTTCTAAATCGGCTGCTGAACTTTCAGCATGACGGCGTCCCCGGCCGCCCGGAGCGCGCCCTCACGCTCGCCACGCTGACCGGTTGGGAATGTCCTATTGGCGATCCCACTGTCGTCGAACGGCACGCTCCGGCCATCCGCGCGCATCTCCGGCCAAACGCCGCGATTCGCGAAAAGGTGCAGGCGTTTCTCGCCCCGCTACGACAACGGCATCCCGTGCTCGTCGGCATCCACATCCGGCGCGGCGACTACAAGATCTACCGCGACGGCCGCTGGTATTTCGACGACCCGATCTACGCCGCGGTCATGCAGCAATTCGCCGGCCTGCTCGGCGGCAACGTCGGATTCGTCGTCGCGTCAAACCATCCTGTGTTGCCCGCCAACTTCGCACCGCTCGCCGTCACTCCCGCGCCTGGACACCTCATGCTCGATATGTTCAGCCTCGCGGGCTGCGATTTCATCGCCGGGCCTCCCAGCACCTTTTCCGGCTGCGCCAGCTACTTCGGTGCGAAGCCGATCTTCTGGATGACCGATGCCGCCGCGCGCCCCACCGATCTCCGGGAACTCAAGGTCTGGCTGCCGCAACTGTATTGATCACGCTGGCTACTATCCGATCCCAATTCCACGACTCCGCAAGATGCCGGTTCGTGCCGGCCATTTTCATCCGATCCAGCGCCGCCGCTTCCTCGATGGCTTTCGCGAGGTCCTGCGCATTTCCGGGCTGGTAGAGCGGGTTCGGCGTGTCGCCCAGCAACTCCGGATACGATCCGCAGCGCGGCGCAATCACGATGCGTCCGAAGCTGGCCGCGAGGCCCGGCTGGCCGGAATTGATCGCGCGGAACCGGGGAATCACAATGGCATCCGCCGCCTCCAGCACCTTGTGCAGTTTATCGTCGGGAATGAAGCCCTGTCGCACCAGCGCCCGCCTCGATCGCAGCCAGCGCGCGAGTTCCCAACGCCGCCACCGCTGCTTCCAAGGCGTGGCCGGCTCGTCGTAACTCGCGGCAAAGATCAGCCGCTTTCCCGACACTCGCGACTGGTCGTAGGCTTCGCGAACCAGCATCACCTCGTCCCACTCCCGGAGCGCCCCGAATACCAGCACCACAAATCCATCGCCCATCCGCGCATGTCCCTCGCCTCGCTCCGCCTTCACGAGGTGGAGATGATTAAAATAGCCGGTAACGATGTGCTTCGACAACGCCGCATCCGGATACTCCTTCAGCACCAGTTCCCGCGAGGTCTCGGTGAAATGCGCCACGACGGGCACACGATCGAAGAAGCCCTCGTAGAGCCGCCGGTAATTCGGCGCCGCGCCATCGCGGTGCGGCTGCAGATTGTGCAACGTCATCGCCAGCCGAGCCCGGGTTCGCCACATCTCCAGGCGCGCAAAGACTTTCTCCAGCGTCGCATCGCTCGGCACGTTCCAGCCGCACAACTCCTCCGGCCATTGAAAATGCACCAGATCGAAATCCGCCGTCCCGAGTTCGAAATTACCCTTCCCTACCGTCGCTTCCCAACCCACTCGCCGATACGCCTGCGCGAGATAATGCACAAAGTCGGCGTTGTCGGACGGAATGAGGACGCGGGGCACGGCGCCCTTCTAATACCATACGGGACCGCGCGGCAAGATTGACACCACCGTATTCCGCCGCCTTCTCTCCCGCGTCACATGCGCATCTTCGGCCTCAGCCTCGTCAAAAACGAAGCCGACATCATCCGCACCTCGGTTCAGGAAAGCCTGCGCTGGTGCGATCGAATCTTCGTGTTCGACAACGGCAGCACCGACGCCACCTGGCACTACGTGCAGGAAGCCGCGCGCGCCGATTCCCGTGTCGTGGCGTTTAAACAAGACCCACGACCGTTCGACGACGCCCTGCGCGCGGATATTTTCCATGCGTTCCGGGGTGAAGCGAAAAACGGCGACTGGTGGTGCCGGCTCGATGCGGACGAATTTTACGTGGATGATCCCCGCGCTTTTCTCGCCACGGTGAGCCCGTCGCATCACGTCGTCTGGGGCTCCTGGCTGCAATACTTTCTCACCACCGCGGATCTCTCGCGTTTCACCGCCGCAGATGAGCAGACGCCGCCCGAGATTACGCCGGAAAAATTCCCCCGCTACTACCAGGCGAAGGGCGGAGAAGCGCGCTTCTTCCGCCACCGCGATGGCCTCGTCTGGCAAGGCGGCGCCTGGCCTGCGCACCTCGGCCTCATCGAGCCGAGGCGTATTCGCGTAAAGCATTTCCAGTATCGCTCCCCCGCCCAGATCCAGCGCCGCCTCGATACACGCCGCGCCGCCGCCGCCAGTGGCTGGGCTCATTTCGCCCACAGCACGCAGGAGTCGTGGCGCGACAAAGTGGCCGATCCGGCCACGCTCCATCTCGACCGTGGAGATGGTCAATACGTGGCGGACGAATCCGCCTTCCATCTCGAATCGCCCGCTCAACGGATCATCAAGCGAGTCATGCACGGCTTCGGGATCTGGCCCTGATCGATGAATCCCGCCTACAGCATCGTGATCGCCACCTACGAACGTCCGGGCGCTTTGCGCGACGCACTCGCCAGCGTCGAACGCCAGACCCATCTACCCAAGCGCATCGTTATCGTCGATGCGTCAAAGGGCTACGAATCCGAAAAAGCCGCCGGCGCGTTCGACCTGCCGATCATCTATCGCCGCGCGGAGCAACCGAGCGCCGCCGTGCAGCGCAACCAAGGTTTCCGCGATGTGCAGACACCGCTCGTCGCCTTCATCGATGACGACGTGGTGCTCGCCTCCGATGTCTTCGCAAAACTCTGCTCCGTCTTCACTGAGCACCCCGACACCGGCGGCGTATCGGCACGGATGAATGGCGCCGAGCACCCCGCTCCCAGCCGTTTGCTTCGCTCATATTATCGCGTGCAAGCGGGCTTCGATGACGAAACCTACGGCGGCCGCCTTTTCGGCGCGGCGATCAATTGTTTCCCCTGCTACAGCGTGCAGCACGAGGTTCTCATCCCAGCCGACTGGCTGAACCTCGGCTGCGTGCTCTTCCGCAGCGATGCCTTCGGCGCCGAACTGTTCCCGCGCTTCGAAGGCTATAGCTTTGGCGAAGACGTCCACCTCTCAGCACGCATAGGCCAACAACTCCGGCTCTACTTTCACTCCACCGCACGCTACGATCACTTTCCATCGATGACTTCGGCCAAGCGCCAATTTTTCCGCCACGCCCGGATGAGCGCGCGCAATCGCCGCCTCATCGCCCGCGACGTTCAAAGGCTAGGATGGGCAGAATTGTGGTGGAAGGACGCCTTGCACCGGCTGTTCGTCACCGTCTTCCTCCTGCGCACCCGACCCGAAGGCTGGCTTCAACTCATCGCGGGTAATTGGCTGTGAGTTTGCGCATCGGCCTCACCATCACGACTCACAATCGCTGCGAGGAACTCGCTCGCACGCTCGAGCAACTCGCCCGGCTTTCGCCCGCGCCGGATGAAATCCTCGTCTGCGCCGATGGATGCTTGGACGGAACCATCGTTTTCGTGCAAGGCCGCTATCCGCAAGTTCGCCTTCTCATTCACGAGACCGCCCAAGGCTCCATCCCCTCGCGCAATGAACTCGCTCGGGCTTCCACCTGCGAAGTCGTCGTCTCGCTCGACGACGACAGCTATCCTCTCGAAGCGGACTTCATCGGCCGCGTCCGCGAAGCCTTCATCCAATCGCCGCGTCTCGCCGTGCTCGCCTTCGCGCAGCGTTCGGATGAGTTCCCCGAGTCCCTCACGGGTCATGATTTCGGCTCCGCCGCTTTCGTCGGCAGCTATGCGAACTCCGGTGCCGCCATCCGGCGCGAGGCTTTCGTCCGCCTTGGCGGTTATCCGGATTTCTTTTTCCACGCCTACGAAGAGCCCGATTTCGCCCTGCGCTGCGTGTGCGCTGGCTGGCAGGTGCGCTACGAATCGACTCTTCTCGTCCGGCACCATTTCACCGCACTGCAACGAAACGAAATCCGCACCCACCACCGCCACGCGCGCAACGAAGCCTGGAGTGCCCTGCTCCGCTGCCCGGCACCACAAGTCTTCGGCGTGCTGCTCTTCCGCGCGATGCGACAGTTCGGCTACGCGTGCCGGCGCGGCGCAAACTGGGTCATGCGCGAGCCGCTCTGGTGGTGGGCCGCCTGCAAAGGCATCCGAACATGCTTCCGCCAGCGACAGCCCTTATCCTGGCCACGGTATCTCGCGTGGATGCGCCTCGTGAGACAGCCGATCGTCTCCGAGCAGGAATGGAACGCGCTGTTCGAAGATCGCACACCGTGAAGATCTCCATTTCCGCCACCAATCCCTGCCACCTCTGGCCGATGGCTCGCGAGCTGTCGGCGGCGGGTGCGCTCGGCCACTACTATTCCGGCTATCCGGCATGGAAGCTCGGGGGCGCAGACGGCATCGACGTGCGGGCTCACAGCCTGCGGACGAATGTCGTCTATGGCTTGCTCAAGTTCGCTCCCGCATGGCTGCGGCCTGATTCACGCGCTCTTTTCACGTGGCAGGATCGCGGGTTCGATCGCTGGGTCGGCTCGCATCTCGATCAAGCCGATTTCATCCATGCCATGCCCGGCCAGGCGCTCGCCACGTTTCGCCGCGCCAGGCGGCTCGGTATCAAAACCGTGCTCAATCACGCCACCGGCCCCGTCCGCGATTGGGTTCAGCTCACGACGCCGGAATACGAGCGCGTCGGCTTGAAGCTCACCGACTACTGCCCCTACGACGACGAATATTTCGCTCGGGAAGACGAGGAGTATGCCCTCGCCGATTTCCACTGCGCAGCGTCCACCGTGGTGCGCGATCAACTCATCGCCCACGGTATCGACCGCTTAAAAATCTGGACTGTTCCCTACGGCGCCGATGCCTCCCTCTTCTACCCGGACGCGGAAAGGTCAGACGGTTTCCACATCCTTTTCGCCGGGCAGGTCTGCCTGCGCAAAGGGATGAAAACGCTGCTCGACGCGCTCACCCTCGCACAGCAGTCCGAATGGCGAGTCGATTTCTTCGGCGGCGATTCTGGCGAGACCGGAAAAGATTTCGCCGCCTATCGAGGCGCAACGCCGCTCCATTTCCATGGCCCGCAGCCCCAGGCACAGTTGGCCGAGGCCATGCGCGCCAGCTCCGTGCTGGTGCTGCCATCGATCGAGGAAGGTTTCGGCCTCGTCGTGCCACAGGCGCTCAACTGCGGCGTCCCGTGCGTCGTCAGCGACCGCGTCGGCGCGAAAGACCTCATCCGCCATCGTGAGAACGGCTCCATTTTTCCCGCGGGCGATGCTTCCGTGCTCGCTACCGAACTCGCCTGGTGGGCAGTCCATCCAAAGCGCCTGCAGGAAAGCTTTGGCTGGACAGAACCCGCTCGTCGGCTCATCGCACTGAGCGCCGCCGCCACCTGAGTCCATGCCCTTCGCCCGACCGAAACGCACCCATAATCCTCCCCGGTGGCAGAACGCACCGAAAGCGGCGGATACCGCTCCTGCCAACGGCGGAGTTCCCCATGAATTGCCCGGCGCTTCGTGGACCGGCTCGGCCCTTTCCGTCCTTGGCCTCGCGCTCACTGCGGTGGTGATGTTTGGCGACAAACCGGAAATGCTGGCGCGCTCCGCCGCTTACGGTTCCGGGTTGAGCATTGCACTGACGATGCTTTTCGACCTGCAGCGCGGCATGCGGAATCTGGTCCGTGCCGACATCCTCGCCATCGTCGGTCTCTACTTTCTCACGCTGTTCGAGTTCCTTTTCCCGCAGGAGGAATTCAACGCTCTCACCAATGTCGAGGCAGCACGCCACGCGATCTACGCCTGTCTCCTCGGTATGGCGGGTCTGATTCTGGGGCGACACATCCGGCTGGGTGGTCATCAACGCCTCGCCGCCATGCTCAAGCGTCCGCTGCCTAACGCGTGGATCGTCGTCGTCTTCGTGCTGTGTCTCGGCCTTGGCATCCTGCACATGCTGCTCGCGGTGGATTTCAACTTCTGGCTCATGCTGGAATGGTGCGCCGCCCCTCGTTTCACCCAGCCATGGAGCCGAGGCCGCCTGGGCGACTGGAAAGCACTTCTGAACGAGTTGGCGATGCTGCTCTACCTCATTCCACCCATCGCCGGCATCGCCTACGCCCGGAGCAAGCTGTTCCGCTTTCCGGAACTGGTGATCATCACACTCGGCTTCCTGCTTGTCCTTTATATCGGCTTTGCCAGCGGCACACGAAACCTCTTCATTTCCTATCTCGTCACCTTCGTCATCGGCTACGCGTTTGCATCACCGCCGAGCAATCGAACGCGGCTCATCGCGGTCACCTCGATCACCGTGGCCGTCGCGTTGGTCTCCACCATCTTCATGCTCAACTTCCGCACCGTCGGCTTGAAGGACTGGCTGCAAGGCCGCCGCTTGCGTGGTCAGGTCGCCTCCTCGGAGATGCACGTGGACATGAACCTCTACGTCATCAGCCAGCTCGTCTCCACCTTTCCGGAACGGCAGCCCTATCTCGGCTTGGAAGTGCCGTATCTCGCACTCATCCGCCCCATTCCGCGGGCGCTTTGGCCGGGGAAACCCGAGGGCTTGAGCATGAGCCTCGAGGACGCCTCGGGAGCGGATGAAGCCTGGACCGTCGCCGCGAGTTTCATCGGCGAAGCCTACATCGCCGGCGGCATCATCGTCGTTCTGTTCACCGGCGTCTTTTTCGGCGCGGCGTGCGCGTGGTGGACCAAACTCGCCTCGCCGGACAACTCCGAGGTCGGCATTTTGATTTATGCGTCCGGCTTCTTCGCGGCGGCGATTTCGATGCGCAGCATTTTCGTCTTCACCACCGCGCTGCTGCCCACCCTCTCGGCCATCGCCATCATGTGGTTCATGCTCAAGCAACTGGCCAAGCAGGCCGCGCGGCTCGTGCGGACGCCGCGCACGCAACGCGTCGCCCCGCAACGCCCGCCCCTGCGGCGGCCACGACCACTCCCCCCGCGTGGCCAGTAGCGTGCGCCGGCGCGTCGGCGTCATTTCCGTCGTCCCTTCACCCTACCAGCGCGACCTGCTCGCCGCACTCGCCCAGCGGCCGGAAATTGCGCTCCGGGTGCATTATCTTGAAGCCGCCTCTCCCGATTCGCCCTGGCCGGAGAAGCCGCTCGCGGACTACGAACAGATTCTGCCCGGCTTCTGGTTCTCCCTCGCCGGGGCGCGGGTGCATGTAAACTGGGGGCTGCCTGACATGCGCGACTACGACCTCGTCATCGTGAACACACTCATGTCGCTTACCGCACAACGCCTCATGCGCGGCCCGCTCCGCTCCGTGCCATGGATTTTCTTCGGCGAAAAACTCGGGCGACGCGGAGGATGGCACGAGTCGCTTTCCGCCCCGCTCCATCACGCCGCGGGGATCGCCGCGGTTGGTTCGTGGGCGCAGCGCGATTATGCGGAACGATTCCCCGAGCCACGCACGTTTTGCCTGCCCTACTATTGTGAGCTCGCCGGGTTTATCGAGCAGCCTCGCCATGCACTCGGAACCGAACCAGTCTTCCTCTTCTGCGGGCAAATGATCGCGCGCAAAGGCGTGGATCTGCTGCTTTCGGCGTTCGCGCGATTAGAACGCGGGCGCCTGCTCCTCGTCGGTCGCCAGGCGGATCTGCCGCAACTGCTCGCCACGCTCCCCGCCGAAGCCCGCTCTCGTGTGGAGTATGCCGGTTTTCAGCCGCCCGACACCCTGCCTCGGCTTTTCGCGCAAGCCGATGTGTTCGTCCTGCCAAGCCGCTACGACGGCTGGGGCGTGGTCGTGAATCAAGCCATCGGCGCCGGCTTGCCGGTGATCTGCTCCGATATGGTCGGCGCCGGTCACGACCTCGTTGAGGATGGCATCAATGGCGAGAAATTTCGGGCCGGCGATGCCGACGACTTGCTCGCCGCGATGCAACGATTGGTGGATCGACCCGAACTGATTGCGCCCTACGGTGAATCCTCGCGCGCGAAAGCCACTGGCATCACTCCCGAAGCCGGAGCCGCGCGGTGGGTCGAAGCCATTGAGGAAGTGCTCGCCTCATGAAGATCCTCCTCGCCAGCAGCAGTTCCGGTTCGCGCGGGGGAGGAGAAATCTACCTCCTCTACCTCGGTCGCGCGCTCGCCAAGCGCGGACACGACGTCATGCTCTGGACTTCCACGCATCCCCGCATGGATGAACTCGCGGAGCTGTTCTCCAGCATCGGGCCGGTGCATCGCTGCGAATACACCAACACCTACGATCGACCGCTGCGTTCGATCGCGAGTTTTTTCGATAGCGCCTCCGCCCTGCGCGTCGCTGACTCGTGGCGCCAGACCGGAGCGGAGTTCGTCCACATCAACAAGCAGAACCTCGAAGACGGCCTCGACCTGCTTGCCGCCACTCCCCTCTCGGGCCTGCCGAGCCTTTGCACGATTCATCTTTCGCAGAGCGCTTGCTACCTGCGCGCGGTGCTCGCGTCCATTCGCGACAAAGTTTCGCGGCGTGCCCTGCAACGCTACCCGGGCCTGATGGTCACCGTGCTCGAACAGCGCCAGCGCGATCTCGTCGATTTTCTCGGTGACGATCCACGCATTCGTTTCATTGCGAACGGCGTGCCGCTTTTCGACCTTGCTCAACGCGAAACGCTTCGAACCATGAAGCGTGCGGAACTCGGCATCCACGCGGACGAGAAACTCGTCGTAGCCGTCGGGCGCATGGTGCCACAGAAACGCCCGCTCGCTTTTCTCGAGCAAGCTCGACTCGTCACCGCAGCGCGCACGGGAGTCTGGTTCGTGTGGATCGGAGATGGCCCACTCACCGACGAGTGGGACGCGCGGGTGAATGAGCTCAGTCTTGCCCACAAGGTGCAAAGACTCCCCTGGCAGCGTGAGGTGGCTCCCCTGCTCTTCGCCGCCGATGTGTTCCTCCACGTTGCCGAATTCGAGGGACTCCCGCTCGCGATCCTCGAAGCCATGTCCGCCGGCGTGCCGTGCGCCATCGCCGAGCATTTGCTCGCCGAAATGCCCTTTTTTCACCGCGACGAAGTATTATCAGTCACCGACGACGCCTCGTGGTCGGCGGCACTCGACGAACCGGCGAGACTTACCGTGTTGGGGGTGCGCCTTCGCCAGCTCGCCGAGGAGCGCTTTTCCTTCGACGTGATGGCTGCCAGTTACGAGGCGCTCTACCGCGAAACCCTCGGCCGATGAAAATTCAGTTCGTCGAACCTCCCGCCGCGCAACGGATCGGCGGCCTCGATGGAGCGATTCGCTCGCTGGAAAACGCTCTGCAACAGCTTGGGCACGAAGTAACCAGCGGCAACACCTTTCAACCGACCGACGTCGTTCACTTTCACGGCCTGTGGCAGCCCTCGCACGCGGCGCTTTCAAAACGACTCGTGGCCGAAGGAGTGCCATTTGTCGTGTCTCCGCACGGCATGCTCGAACCCTGGGCGTGGCGTCACAAATGGTGGAAGAAATGGCCCTACTTTTTCCTGCGCGAGCGCGGGCATCTTCACCGTTCGCACCGTCTGCTCGCCACCGCGCCGATGGAAGAGCGCCGTTTGCAAACCATGCTGCCACGCTGCCACGTGGCGACGCTTCCCCTCGGTTTCACTGGCAACGCGCAGCCAAACTACGAAGCGGCGCGCGCGGAACTCGGCTGGGCGCCGGAAGAAGTGGTCCTTCTTTTTCTGTCCCGCGTGCACGAAAAGAAAGGTCTCGACCTGCTCCTCCACGCCCTCGCGAAAGCGGGCGCATCTTCATCGATCCGCCTCGCCGTCGTCGGTGGCGGCGAGCCCTCCTACGTGGAAGGCCTCAAGGATCTCGCTGCGGCGCTACGCCTTCCCCGGGTCGATTGGATCGGGGAGATCTGGGGAGAAACACGTTGGAAGTATTTCCAAGGTGCGGACCTTTTCTGCCTTCCATCCCATTCGGAAAACTTCGGTCTGGCGGTCTTGGAAGCACTTCAGGTGGGCACACCCGCTCTGACTACGACGACCACTCCGTGGACCGCGGCTGGTTCCTCCCGGGTTTTCCTCGCCGAGCCTGCCGTTTCCAGCGTGACCCACGCTCTCCGCGACTTCTTCGCCACCGGGCGCAAGACGCCCACTGAACGCGCCGCCATCGCGGAATGGGCTCGGGCAAATTACGCGTGGGAATCAATCGGCCCTCGCTACGCCGCATTTTACCAGGAACTGATTCAGCCCCGCTCATCCTACTGAACCGCCCACGCGCACATGATGGTGTTTCGTCGAGACGCCCACCCCAGAAGCGCAGCCTCCGAGAATCGCGCCCAACGACAGAACAAGAATGATTTTCACAATAAAGTTCATGTTCGCTGATCGGAAATTGCCAGCCGGTCGCGCGTGTTTTTATCGCGCTTGATCTCGCGGCACGAGGCGCCTGCCCTGCGCCGTCATGGACCGGACCACGACGTCCTGCCGGGATTGCTTCAGCGCTGCCGCAGACCGTGGCCCCGTCGTGCCCACTCCTCCCCCCGGCATCGGTGAATCGGGATAGGCCTGCCGGGCCTGCACTTCCGCCGCTGCGAGCAATTGGTCCCGCTCCCGCGGCGTGCCACCTTCCTTAAACCACACCTGATCTCCTGTTGAGACGGTGCGACAACCAAGCACAGCCAGAGCTGCGACGGTGCAAAGCGCTCTCTTCATGCGGACGGATTCGATCCTCGCCTTGCGAATGAGGGCACCAACTTTGCGCCCAAAAATTTCCCACACAAATCTACATCCACTCACCGCAGGGGTTCCGATGGCGAAATGATGAAAACGTTCGTCGTGCAACTGAGCGATGCGGCTGGCATCGATGCGAAACTAGCCGTCGAGGTGCAGGACGAACTGGACCTCGGTCGCGCAGCGCAGCTTGCTCTGGACGGTCTCGTTGAGGAACACGGTCGCAAGTTGACCTTCCCCATCTTCGTGGACATCCATCCCGCGACGGAATTCCAAGGTCGGGAGTGGATGCATGCGAAGACCGAACCGAGCCGCACCCCCGCGTGGAGCGCGTAGGGAAAAGCGACACTCGCACCCGGCCATCGACCCTGCGGCGCGCGATGAAAACGGCGTGAACGTCAACCATCCGATTCCGTCTGCGACCTACCGCCTGCAGTTCCATTGCGAATTCACTTTCGCGCAGGCCACGGCAATTCTGGATTATCTTCACGAACTCGGGGTCTCTCACGTCTATTCGTCGCCTTTCTTCCACGCTGGAGCGGCCAGCACTCACGGTTACGACGTCGCGGATCATAACCGCATCAACCCCGCGCTGGGCGGGGAGGAACAATTCGCCCGCTTCGCCGACGGCCTGCGGGAGCGAAACATGGGGCACCTGCTCGACTTTGTGCCGAACCACATGGGCATCAGCGAACCCATCAATCGCTGGTGGATGGATGTGCTGGAAAACGGCCCCTCCTCGCAGTTCGCCAACTATTTCGATATCGAATGGCACCCTCAGAAGGAGGAACTGGAAAACAAAGTGCTCCTGCCTGTGCTTGGCGATCGCTACGGTCGCATCCTCGAAAAAAGTGAATTCAAGCTCACCTTGGAGGAGGGAGCGTTTTTCCTGCACTACTACGAGACGAAACTGCCGGTGAATCCGCGTAGTTATCCGCTCATCCTCAAAGAAGCCGCGGAGCGACTGGGCGAATCGGTGCCAGGCGAGACCCGTGACGAACTGCTCAGCATTTCCACCGCCTTCGCCTCCCTCCCCCATCGGGCGATGGCCGATCTGGATGCCGTGAAGACTCGCGCCCGCGAAAAAGAAGTCGGCAAGCGCCGACTCGCTCGTCTCATCGAGAGCGCCCCAGAGGTTGGCTTCGCCATCGAGCAGACTCTATGCGCCTTCGAAGGCACGCCCGGAGAACCTGCCAGCTTCAACTCCATGGAAGAACTACTGGACGCGCAGGTCTATCGGCTCGCCTACTGGCGCGTCGCAGCAGAGGAAATCAACTACCGCCGGTTCTTCGACGTAAACACGCTGGCAGCCATCCGCACCGAAGTGCCGGAAGTGTTCACGGCCGCGCACGATCTCGTCTTCAAAATGATCGAGCGGGGAGATGTGACCGGCCTGCGCATCGATCACATCGATGGCTTGTGGAATCCTCGCGCCTATCTCGAGAAACTGCGCGAGCGTTTTCCGAAGGAACAGCTTTATCTCGTCGTGGAGAAGATCCTCGCGGCCGACGAATGGCTGCCGCCGGAATGGCCAGTGCATGGAACCACCGGCTACGAATTTGCCAGCGACGTGACGGAAGTGCTGGTCGATCCGGCGGCGGAGCGCACGCTGACCGAACTCTACACGCCATTCGCCGAAGACATGCAGCTCGATGATTTGTTGCATGAAAAGAAGCTCTTCATCACGCGCATGACCATGGCGAGCGAGATGGTGGCCCTCGGGCGAATGCTCACGCGCATCGCCGAGCGCGGACGCCACACGCGCGATTTCACGCAGAGCCAGCTCACCGCCGCGGTGCGTGAAACCATCGCCTGCCTGCCCGTTTATCGCACTTACATCAGCCCCGAGGAGTCGGCTCGCGATGAAGACCGGCTCATTATTCTCCGCACCGTCCGCAAGGCACGGCACCGTAACCCGTCGATCGATAAGCCGGTTTTCGATTTCCTGGCGAAAGTGCTCCTCCTGGAATTTCCGGAGGGCCGTTCCGACGACTACGAGGAGCGCATCCGCTTCGCCCTTAAATTTCAGCAATGCAGCGGCCCGGTGATGGCTAAGGCTGTCGAGGATACGACGTTTTACATTTATGCACGCCTCATCGCCCTCAATGAAGTCGGCGGAGATCCCGGGCGATTTAGCCTGTCCGTCGCGCAATTTCACGCTCGCAACATCGAGCGTCTCCGTCGCTGCCCGCATACTCTCCTTGCTACGTCCACTCACGACACCAAACGCAGCGAAGATGTGCGCGCTCGAATCGCAGCGATCAGCGAGATCGCCAACGACTGGCGCAAGGCCGTGCTCAAATGGAGTGCGGACAATGCTGCGCTAAAAACGGAAGTGGACGGGCAGCTCGCGCCCTCGGCCAACGAAGAATATTTCCTCTACCAGACGCTCGTTGGGGTCTGGCCGCTCATCCCCCTGGACGACATCTCGCGAGCGGAACTGGTGAGCCGCGTGCAGGACTACATGGTCAAATCGCTTAAGGAAGCAAAGCTCAACAGCAGTTGGGTCGATCCGAACGAAGAGTGGGAAAAGGCCACTCGCGATTTCGTGGCTGCGATTCTCGATCCAGTGCGAGGCCGCAAATTCCTGCGCAATTTCGAGCCCGTCGCGAACCGCATCGCCCAGCTCGGCGCGATCAACAGCCTCACACAACTCGTGCTCAAATGCACCACCCCGGGCGTGCCCGATCTTTATCAAGGCTGCGAGACGTGGGACTTCAGCCTCGTCGATCCAGACAACCGCCGCCCCGTGAATTTCGAGCACCGGCACAAGCTGCTCGCCAGCTTCAAAGGAGCAACTCCGGCGTCGCTCCTCGCGACCTGGACCTCCGGCGCGGTAAAACTCTTCATCGCTCGAAGCCTGCTGCGGCTGCGGCGCGAAGACCCGGGGGTATTCCGTGAAGGGAGCTATCGGGCGCTCGACACGTTCGGCGTGCACGCAGAGCGCGTGGTAGCGTTCATTCGCGAGCACGAGGGAACGGCGATTGCCGTCGTCGTGCCGCGCCTCACCGGAAAGCTCGGCTTCCCAGCCACCGGCAAGGTCTGGAAAGACACCACCGCGGACCTGTCCGCGGGTCACTGGCGCGACGTCTTCAGTGGACGAGATATTGAGCTAAAAGACGCCGCTCGCATGGCGGATCTCCTCGCGGAATTTCCGGTCGCCTGTCTCGTGCGCATCAGCGGTTGAAGAACTAGGGCGTGTCTTCAAAATGGAAAAAGCTGCAACATTCTGGGCGTCAGCGAGTTGATGGCGTGAATGTTATCACGAGATCGCTATCATCTATTGGACGAGCGCTGGAAGGCGCTTAAAAAATTAAGAAGGTAGAGCCG
>JBGAGV010000016.1:0-193801 GCA_044226525.1 Chthoniobacteraceae bacterium
CCTGGGCGAAGCATCAGCTTCAAGCCGATCTGCGTTCTGCAGCATAGATGTCATAGTCCCACGACTACGACATCTACGACTCCCAACCAGGTTTTATGACCTTATCGCGTCAAGAGGTGCTCCAGCGGACGCTTACCGTGAGTCGAGTCGAAGACATCACCGAAGCGCTGTGGGGGACGAAGGTGAGCCCGAGCCTGGTGAGCGACTTGAACCAGAAGATCTACGTGCAGATCGAAGCGTGGCGGCGGCAGCCGTTAAGCGGAGAGTATGCCTACGTGTATGTGGACGGATGCGCGCCCCCAAGCCCCGCGCCGCTCGCCGCGGCAGGCGTTCCGGGGGAACCAAACTGCGGCCTCGACATCATCAACCCAACCATCCATCACCTCCACTAACTCTCATAGCGAGTGGCTCAAACTTCGGGGGCAGGCCAGCAACGCGTTCATCCCCTCCATTCCCTGCTGCGCATCGTTCAAACATCGGCGTCCCATTTGGCATCTCTTTCCAAGCCCATTCCCTCTCCTTCTCAGTGCTTTTACTCGCAAAAACCTCTCTTATCTAAGTGCCATTCAGGCTCGAGCCCTCCTCACCAGTCGCTGCTCCCGAGAGCAAGTCCGAATCGCTATTGCGGCTTCCATCCCCTCAGCGACTGAACGACGGGGCGGAGCATTTCAGAACGGTGAGGAAGATGGGTTTTTGTCTCCGACCTGTCACATTCTAGTCAACGAGGTTGGGTTTCTTCTCGACTTTTTCCGCAACAATCGGCCGGAGGTTAGTCAATGTTTTCAGACTATTGAACCAAAATGGTGCCCCGAGGCTTAGCAACGCGGCCGACGCCAGGATTCCCATCAGTCGAGGTAAAGGCCAGCTCCAATAGCCGAAGCGCGGGTAAGGGTCAGGCCATAAGGAAAGGCCGCTGTCGCTGAATTTCTGGCTCACCGCTCCGAACTGCTCTCGCATCCGTTCGATCCGCTTCCCGACAAGCGCCTGGGCCTGGTCATGGTAGGCGTCGATGAACGCATCCACCTTCCTCGAGTCTTCCCCCTTGAGTTGATCCCTCATCCAGTTCTCGATGTCGCGCTGCAAGATGAAGTGTTTGCTAGTGAAGACCTGAGTATCGCTCACCGATTTAGTGAGCGAAGCGTATTCTGCCGGCAAAGCGGCGAGGACCGCCGTGTGCAGTTTCACATTCGTCGGATCGGCGTCGTTGAAGACCTGTTCCGCTTGCGCTTGCAGAGCCCCTGAACTCGCCACCAGCCGAGCCCGGAGATCGGAATTGGAAGAAATCTGCCGCAGCAGCGCGAAGGTGTCGAGCTGAAGGACAAAAGCCGTCACGATGGAAGCGATAATCGTGATCACTCGCATATGCGTAGCAAACCGCTGCTGAGCCCGATCCTGGGCGGCATTGAACCAAGCCCCAAGATTGGTCAGTGCCACACGCGTCACGTCCTGAAGCTCAAGAATCCTTTCCTTAGCCTTCAGCAGGGCCTCGTCTGTCAGACTGGCCAGCGTCGTTGTTAGTCCAGCTATGGCATTGGCGTCCGCCGTGGATTGCGTTTTGATCTGAGCTAGCAGGGCATTGGCGGCTGCAGCCAAAGGACCGGGGGCCGTCGCGATCGATTCGAGGATCGTCAAAATTTCCCCAGGCCTGACCGCGGTAGCCAACCCACTCGCCTTGATCCAGCCGGTCCGTGAATTCTTAATCCACTTCCACGCGGTATCGGACACAACGGAATCCGTGAGAATCCTTTGCGCGAGGGCCTTGCTTTGTGCCGCTACGCCCGGTGCCAGGCCATTGAAAGTCATCTCCAAGGAATGCAGCAAATTCCGACCACGAAGAGCCAGCAGATTGGAAGCAATTTGCGTCAGAATCGTAATCAGAAGACTGACCACCGCCATCACGACCACAAAACCGATCAGGGTATCGAGTTGTTGGAGCATAAGTCGTTGTATGTCGGCAACACCTTATCATCTGTCTGAAATTTCCCTCGACCGGCTTAGGAATCACATTATCATAAATTCACTGCATATACGGCAGCTTGGGCAGCCAGAGCAGGCTTTGCATTCACCGTAGATTTTAAAGAACTTCGCCTCCTGTGGACGCAGTGGGATAAAACGAATCCAACAAGCACGTATCGTTCACGTAGTCTTGATGACACATATATACGGATTGACTCCTCGTTGTTGTATCTTTCCATTTGCATCCAGCAGCACCTGATGAGTCCGGACGCTGTCGGATTCATTACCGCCAATGGTGACGGCGCAGGGGCCGTCTGCGTTTTTAGTAACCGCCACCACGATGGCTGCGTGGGATTCATAACTGTCATCCTGCGCGGCATCGTCATAGGTCTTCGGCGGCTTGGCTCGGTTATTCTGGATGATATCGCCTGGCTGGGGAGCGTATTGGTCAATGGGCAAACCGATGAAAGTCGTCGCTGGCGGATTGGTTCTCGCTCTACGAATGGCATTGTTGGCATACGCGGAGTGACGCGGCGAAAATCGAAAATCGGCCTGCTGAGCCCCTGCCTGCATCATGCACCAGGAGACAAAAACAGCTGACCATGCAACGTCGACGTTTTGAAAAGCGAAATTGGCATCACCAGTAAACTGACGGAGTTCGTCCCAGTAAGCTTTGATCCGGCTTCGCAGCGGCTCGTCGCCTTCGTTAATGCCGCCGAATTTTTTAAGTTGGCTGTTAGCTACCTGAATCAGATTAGTGCGGAAGGCATCGGCGCCAACACCAAGATTCAGGCCGAGTGGCTCTGCTGCTGCTCCGGGCAGAGGAATGAGGACTTCACACTCACCATTGGTTTGCAAACCAAGTTCGTCAGCGACAAAATCGGAAAGATCGGCCACGCGATGGGTCCACTCAGCGGGACCCCAATCCACTGGACGCGCCGCTATTTGTTTCCCGGTAATTGGGTTGCGCACGATGACATTGGTCGCGGCAAGGTAAGAGCGCGGGGTGACGCGATAGTCCCATCGGCAGGCAATGTAAGCAGCCTTTTTGTTGTTGAGGTTGCGCCCCAATGCCCCACGGGCAGGGTCTATAAAAAGCTCCTTTACCCCTGGCACGGTGCCGATATCGCTATTCTGGATAATCGCCAATCCCTCCGTCGGAGTCATCCCCGTATCGTTCGGCCCACCGAAGGTGGACATTTTTCCACGCAAGGTTAGCTGCCGACCCGGCTCGCTCACCAGGACGCGGCGATCGGCTTTATTCAGAAAAAGCCGACTGTAGCTGATCTCGTGGTGGCCCGCATTCACCAAAAAGGCAAGAGCCTGTTTGTCGCCCGCGTCGGAATCAGCGTAGTCAGTAACACGAATCTTGCTGGGAGGCAGGGCTTCTGGCGGGGCCAGTTCCTCATAGGCGACGGTATTGACCTTGTTGGCATCATCTCCCTTCAGACAGTGAATGTCGTGAATGGCTGCCTGTTGCCGGGAGACGAGCTTGTGCAGGGCCTCCTCGAGTTTTCCCGAGGATGAAGACTCCTCGTCGGAGAGATCAAAGGGAAGGTAATTGATAGCGGGCATGGCGGATTACGGATGGATGTTAAGACTCTTGATTTGGCTTCCCATGGCGCTCTGGGCGGCGGTGTTGTCTCCCTTACTGCGGATAAACTTGCGCGACCCGGCGGGCGTCGCGGGAAACTTGGTGCGGTCAGCCTCGGTCCAGCCGCCGGCCTTCATAATACTTTCATACTCGGGCTGACCCAGCTTATGTCCCGCGGGCGCACTAGTCTCGGCGTCGCCGAGTTCATCCAAGGTGGCATTGACTTTTGCGGCCGCGCTCTGAGCGTCATTAGCCTCACTCGCACGTTTGTTTGCGGCCTCGGCGCGGCGCTTGACCTCAGCCAGATCCGTTTGTAACTCATCATTGAGCACGAGATGAGGCGTGACCTCTGTGACGGTGGCGCGGCTGAGGGCCGCAGGCGCGATCTTGGTATCTCCCTTGGTGTTCTCTACAATAGCGCTTGCAACCTCCGCATTGGCACGCGCGTTACTGTGCAAGCTCTCGCTGGCCGCAGCGATCGTGCCCGCTTTATAGTAGCGGAGGAAGTCGCGTAGCCCCTGCTCGAGCGGATATTCGGCGGTGTCCTTTTCCTTGAGATATTGGGTGATCTGCGCATCGACCTTCGCACGATCGCTCTCCATCTGCGAAACGAGCGCGCCGATGCTTTTTTCGAGGAAGATGTTTTTCTCGACGACGACGCGAGCGCCAGTGAGGCCCGCCGCGATCACTGAGAGGGTCGCGGCCATCTGGGCAGGATTGCTCGCAGCCGCCGCGCTCGTGAGAACGCCAACAGCGATGTCGGTGCCGGTGTCGGCCATAGCTTTTCCACCGTAGAGTCGCTGAGACCAGAGCAAGAAACGCTCATCGTCCATTAGCATAAGCCGGCGGACGATCCGGTTACGATTGTAGCGGGCTTCCTTGTCATCCGAAGCACTCTCATAGGCGGTTTTCCATGCTCCGATTTCGCTCTGGGGGGCGAGCGCCGTTGCCGTAGTTCCGCCATAGGCATTGGTATGAGCGAGGACAGATCGTCCCGCGCAACCCATCTGCGACAAAGGCAGGGCAAGAGCAACGAGAGCGACGAAAATGCTTAGAGGGGTGCCGATCATTGGATTAGCTTGGTATAATTTCAGGGCTTTACTTGCTTGATAGATACTATGAAAGATCCACCAGAATCTCTCCGGCCAATCTCAATTGATTCGCCTTCACGCGTTCGAAATATAGATCCATGCTGTGGTCGCCGGCGTCGCCGCCGAGGTGGGTAAAGATTTCGTTGGCTTCGGCGAAGGTTTCGATGGTGCGGGAGAGAAAGCCACGCCACTCAGTGCTTTGGACGCGGGCGACCCCGCTGGCATCGAAATGGATCATGTGACCGCTGTCGGCGTAGTCCCAGCCGCGGAAGGGGACGCGGGGGACGAGGTCGCGATTGTTGACGAAGCGGAAGGTGCGGCTGCGCAGGAGGCGGTCGTAGTAGTCACTGAAGTTGTGCAACCCGACGCGCGGCTGGCCGAAGGTATAAACTCCGCTGACCGGGCGCATGATGGAGAGCCCGCTGCGGGTGCGCCCGCCAAAGATGGAAAAGACCGCGGCGGCGACGACGGCCAGCGCCCCACCAAGGCTATGTCCGGTGATCCATAAGGTGCGCTGCGCTTGCGATGAGGTCGAATCGGCGGCGGTCAGCGCCGGGCGTGGGGCGACTCTTTCGACAGCTTCGACGATTTTTTCCATGCCACCCAGAAACTCGTGGCTAAAGCCGGCGTGGATCTCGCCGACATGCGGAGCGCCGCTGAAGACCCAGTCGAACCGCACGGGAACAGCGCGAAAGTCGTTCATCCAATCCTTAGGACTGGCGGAGCCACGGAAGGCCAGGATGACGGCGTCGGCATTGGAAGTCGTAAAAGCCTGCAAATCCTCCAAGAGGCCCGTTTCGCTTTTGAAATCGAGCCATTCGAAGGCATCCTTGGAAAAGCCGTTCTCGATCGCCCACGCTCGAGCGGCGGCTTCGTCGCGATAAGCGACCCGGGAGGCACCCGCGAGAACGAGGGCGTTGACGGGGTCAAACGTATTGGCAGCGGGGTTCAATGGCATACCTGAATCGACCGTTTGAGAACAACTGGGGTGGCGGATACACTTCTCACTTGCGGCGATGGAAGCGACTCCGAGGGCGGAGTGGAATCCGGTTGTCGTCGCAATCTCGGGTGCGGGAAACTCGCAAGCTGCCCCGGCGAAAAATGTAAGGGTCTCTTAAGGATTTGCTTGCGGAAGTTCGCGGCTTTCCTCTACACGCCCTCGCCAGCAGGAGAATGTTCCCATGAAAAACTCGCCCAGAATGGATGTGCTGGTCATCGATCCCGAACCCGTGGCGCGATTCGGTCTCGTGACCCTGTTGAAGTCTCATGCGAATCTGCGGGTGGTCGGAGAAGCGGAGACGACTCGCACCGGGCGCGAGTTGTGCGCGAAGCTCAAGCCGCACGTGGTCGTGATCGATCCCGCGATGGATGGAGGCGACGGATTTGTATTGTTGAAAGACATGCCGCGCTGGGCGGCGGGCGCTCACGTGGTGGCGTTTTCTCAAACCGAAGACGCCTCGTGGGTGCAGCGGGTCTTCTCGGCAGGTGCGTGTGGTTACGTAACGCGGCGTGATCCCGTGCCGGCGTTGATCGATGCGGTGCTGGGAGCCGCGTCGGGCGAACGCCACGTCAGTCCGCGAATCGCAAAGGTGCTGCTGGATCGACTAGCCAAGGGCGATGTTAGTTTTTCTGCCGCCGATGAGCCTCGCTTGAGCGCGCGCGAGTGGCAGATTTATCGCATGGTCGGCGAGGGACGCCTGCCGCGGGAAATGGCGGAGACGCTGGGAGTGAGTGTGAAGACCGTGGAGAGCCATCAGCAGCGAATCAAGATCAAGCTCGGCCTGAGTTCGGGTGCGGAACTTCGTCGCCGGGCCACGCTCGCCCGAGAAACCGGCCACCCCCCTGCGCGCGCCAAAAAGAAAGCAGCCAACGGCTAGACGGCGATCCTGCCAGCCGGCTCCCCAGGACTGCTTGCCGCCAGATTCAAGGCGCCTCCTCCGGCACATTCGTAGCGATGATCCAAGGAATGGGTTGATCTTATCGTCTCTGCGCTCCCCCCAAGGTCGTCGGTCTTCCCCACAAGGCCCGGGGCGCCATCCTGCCGGCGGGAAGGAAACCAGCCAGCGCTGACTGGTTCGATTCCCACCAGCGGCCACTTCGTTACCAGCGCCTGTCAAGGCCCGGTTCAACCGGCCCCGAGCGAGAAACGCCGATCGCGTCGCGCTGAAACGCGAGCCGGACAAGCGACGTCACGGCTTCGTGAGATTCGGCGCCCACGTTTCCTTGCGCAGCTCCGGCGTTTTGCCGTCGGCGGGGAAAGTCGTCTTCACCGCTTCGCGCAGCTTTGCGGATAACTCCGCGACGACTGTAACCTGAGACGGCTGATCGGCGAGATTAGTCAGTTCGTGCGGGTCGGCGTCGTGGTCGTAAAGCTCGCGCCCTTCTTTTCCTTCGTCCCACTCGGTGTAACGCCAGCGAGGTGTGCGCAGGCTGTAGCCGAAAAAGCGCCGCACATTATCCCCGACGGCCGGGCTGGCCCCCATCCGCCTGAAGCCACCGCCCCGCACCACCTGAGTCAGCGCCCACCCCCGCCCGGTCGCCGCCGGATCTTTGAGCATGGGGGCGAGGCTCTGGCCTTGCAGAGTCACGGTCGGCTTCACATCGCACAGCTCTGTGAGGGTCGGGTAAAGATCCACCAGTCCGACGGGTGACGCGGCCACGCTGCCGGGCTTCGTCACGCCCGGCCCGGCGATGATCAACGGCACGCGAGCGCTTTCTTCGAAGATGCTCTGCTTCTGCCAGAGCCCGTGCTCGCCGAGGTGATAGCCATGATCGCTCGTGAATACGACAATGGTATTCTCGCTCAAGCCGAGCCGGTCGAGCGCGGCGAGCACCTTGCCCACCTGCGCATCCATGAAGCTGATGCCGGCATAATACGCCTGTTTCGCTTCCCGCCGCAACTCGTCGGTGAGCTTGTCCTGCTCCTTTTTGTAACTCATCAACGCGGCAGCCGGCACGCCTTTCTGGTCGTGCACCGTGCCCGGGACGACCGCGATCTGCTCTTTCGGATACTTCTCGAAATAAGTCTTCGGCGCGACGTAAGGCGTGTGTGGACGGAAGAACCCGACCGCGAGGAAAAACGGTCGGTCCTTCTGCTTCGCGCAGCGCTCCAAAATCCACTCCGCATCGGACGCCTCAAGCCCGTCGGTATGTTTTTCGTCGGGCTGGTCCGACGCATGCCAGCTCAGCGTCCCGCCGAATTGCCCCGGCGTGAGGCTGTAAATGAGGGGCTCTTCGTCGAGCCGATCCACGCCGGCGGGATTGGTCTCCACTTCCCACGAGCCGGGATCGTCGTGGCCGTTGGTGCCGATCGAGTTCGGCACGTTGTAATGGTAGAGTTTGCCAATTCGTGCGGCGAAGTAACCCTGCTGCCGGAATGCCTGCGGCAGGCTCACGTGCGACGGGATGGTCTCGCGGAAGAGCTGCGCATTCGCAAGAATACCGGTGCTATTCGGATACAGCCCGGTGAGGAAGGAATTCCGGCTCGGGCCACACAGGGGGAAGTTGCAATACGCCCGCTCGAACCGCAGGCCGCGCGCGGCGAGTTTGTCGAGGTTCGGCGTCTTCATCCCCGGGGCACCGTAGCAGCCGAGGGAGTTATTCAAGTCGTCGGCGATGAGGAAGAGGACGTTCGGCCGGCTCGCCGCGGGTATGTCGGCGAGGCCAGCCATCAGCAGGAAAGTAAACAGGAGGATCTGGCGCAGTTTCATGGCGAGGGATTGGGAAAGGGTGTTGAAGGCAGGAAGGCCCTGCGCTTCAAGCCTGCAATCGAATCGCCCTTTCCCATTCGCGCTATCGCCCGATTTGGCAGGCGCGCTTTATCCAAGCCCGAGATTACACCCGTCCATGCGAATTCGCTTCACCCTCCTCAGCGTCGCTGCGCTTGTCCTGGTTCGCGCCGCCGCCGTCGCGGCAGATGTGCGCCCGAACATCCTCATGGTGCTGATTGACGACATGGGCTGGGGCGATCTTTCCTGCTTCGGCGACCATGACGCAAAAACGCCAAACATCGATCGACTCGCCGCGGAAGGCATCCGCTTCGAACAGTTTTATGTAAACTCGCCGATTTGCTCCCCGTCACGCTGCGCGCTGACCACGGGCCAATATCCGCAGCGCTGGAAGATCACGTCGTTTCTCAACAACCGCGCCGACAACGACCGTCGCGGCGTGGCTCAATGGCTCGATCCGCACGCCCCCACGCTTCCCCGCCTGCTGCAGCAGAGTGGCTATGCCACCGGACACTTCGGCAAGTGGCACCTCGGCGGTCAACGTGACATCGCCGACGCACCACCGATCAGCACTTACGGTTTCGACGAAACGTTGACGAACTTCGAAGGCATGGGCGCGAAACTCCTTCCGCTCACCCTCAAGCCCGGCACCACCACGCCAGACCGCATCTGGGACGATGCCGAACGTCTCGGCGGACCCGTCATCTGGATGCAGCGCTCCGAGATCACGAGCGGCTTCGCCAATGCCGCCGTGCCATTCATCGATCGCGCGGTCGCCGCGGGCAAACCGTTCTACGTGAACCTCTGGCCAGACGATGTCCACGGTCCATGGTGGCCGCCCGTGGCGAAGTGGGGCGACGGCAGCAAGCGAAGGCTTTACCTCTCCGTGCTCGAAGAAATGGATCGGCAACTCGGCCGGATCTTCGATCACATCCGCAGCACTCCCGCCCTGCGCGACAACACGCTCATCCTCCTCTGCTCCGACAACGGTCACGAACCGGGCGCGGGCAGCGGCGGTCCCTTCCGCGGACATAAGGCTGCGCTCTTCGAAGGCGGCATCCGCTCGCCGCTCATCGCGTGGGGACCAGGCCTGATCGCGAAGGACAAAGCCGGAACCAAGAACGACACATCCGTGTTCGCCGCCTTCGATCTCGCCCCCTCGCTGCTCGCCCTCACCGGGGTGGCGCAGCCGCCGGCGGTGAAATTCGACGGCGAAGACGTGGCCGCCATGCTCACGGGAAAGAGCACCGTTTCGCGTCACGCACCAATTTTCTGGCGTCGGCCACCCGACCGCAAAGTGGCCTACGGCTCCAGTCCGCTGCCCGATCTGGCCGTCCGCGACGGCGACTGGAAACTCCTCTGCAACTTCGACGGCACTGCGTCCGAACTCTATTACCTCACCACCGATCCGGGTGAAGCCACCAGCGTCGCCGCGCAACACAGCGACCTCGTCGCTCGACTCACCCAGGCCGCGCTCGCGTGGAACGAGACCATGCCTCAAGATCAGGGTCGGGCTCTCGGAGCAAATGCGACCGCCTCTCCCGGAACACCCCCGAAAAAGAAAAACTAGCCGATTTTCCTCCGTGAAACGAATCCCCTCGCCCGCGCTCCTCATGAAATCCGCCCTCCCTCTTCTCGCCTTCCTCGTCCTGCTTTGCGGCCGGGGCATCGCCGCCGATTCTCGCCCCAATATTATCCTCATGATGGGAGACGATCACGGCTGGGAGGAAACCGGCTACCACGGCCATCCCCACGTGAAGACGCCGGTGCTCGACGAGATGGCGCGCACCGGTCTGCGGCTGGAAAGCTTCTACGCCGCGCATCCGAGCTGTTCCCCCACCCGCGCGAGCTTCCTCACTGGCCGGCATCCGAACCGCATGGGCACGTTCGCCCCCGGCTGGTCGTTTCGCCCGGAGGAAATCACGATGGCGCAGGTCCTCGCCAAGGCCGGCTACCGCTGCGGCCATTTCGGCAAGTGGCACGTGGGCGCCGTGAAGAAAGAGTCGCCCGTCAGTCCGCTGGCGATGGGCTTTCACGAGTGCCTCTCGCACGACAACTTCTTCGAGCTGAACCCCTCGCTCTCGCGCAATGGCGGCCCGCCAGAGATCATCCAGGGCGAAAGCTCTGCCATCCTCATCGACGAAACCATCCGCTTCATCGACGCCGCTAAAGCCAAGGCGCAACCCTTTCTCGCCGTCGTCTGGTTCGGCTCGCCGCACGAGCCCTACAGCGGCCTGCCCGCCGACCTCGCGTTCTACGACGACCTGCCCGCCAAATACACGAAGAAGGTGCATCTCACCTCGAACGAAACCGGCGGCCCCACCACCCGGCCACAAGGCGAAGTTCTCCGCGAACGTTACGCCGAGATCACCGCCATGGACCGCGCCATCGGCACGCTCCGAAAACACCTCGCCACCCAGGGCCTGCGCGATAACACCCTCGTCTTCTACTGCGGCGATAACGGCACCTCCCCCGACGCCGCCCTCGGCTTCCCCCATCGCGGCGCGAAAGCCCAAGTCTATGAAGGCGGCATCCTGGTGCCCAGCCTCATCGAATGGCCCGCCCGCATCCCGCAGCCGCGCACGACGAAGTTCCGCGCCAGCACCAGCGACCTCCTTCCCACCCTCTGCGCCCTCACCGGCCAACCTGCCCCCGCCCGACCGCTCGATGGCCTCGATCTCTCCCCCGTGCTCGACGGCAAACTCGAAACCCGCCCGACCGCACTTCAATTCTGGGAATACGACACTAAACGTTTCGCCGGTCTCAAACCGCAGCCCTACCTCGATCCCAAACTCCAGGAAGGCACCACCCCGCTGGTCAAACGCATGGGCAACAAAGCCACCCGCGATTTCCAAAACGTCCGCCACCCCGGCGAAATCACCGACGCCGATTACCTCGGCCCACGCGCGATCATCGACGGCCGCTTCAAGCTCGTCATCCACGAGCAAAAACAGGGCGGCCCCATACACGAACTCTTCGACTTGGAAGCCGACCCCGCCGAGAAAACGAACCTCCTCCCGCAACAACCCGCCGTCGCTGCCAAGCTCCAGACCGCCCTCCACGACTGGCAAACCTCCGTCCTCCAAAGCCTGACCGGCGCCGATTACCCAAAATAAAGCAACCTGTTGCCAGCCCCGACGCCCCTCGGTATATCAGCGCCCCACGCCGAGGTGGTGAAATTGGCAGACACGCCAGACTTAGGATCTGGTTCCGCAAGGAGTAGGGGTTCGAGTCCCCTCCTCGGCACGACTTTCCTGCTCTTCGCTGTGACTATTCTCCGACACAGACGGAATAGACGGAACCGCCGGTTGGTTCATTCTTCCGTCGCGGACGATAAGACCAAGGAATGTTCTCGCGCGAAATGCCGCTTCAACGCCAGGTTGCCGAGGGTGCCGGTGACTCGGGGACCACGCAGAAAATCTCCACCTCCCCTTTGCGCGTCCTTACGGAGGTGATCCGGCTTCATCCGGATTGATCCAGGTTCGGCCAAAGCACGATGCAGGCGCTCGGGAAGTTCAAGCGCGGAGAGGGCAGCGGAGGAGCTCTACCCACGATCAGCCGTCACCGTTCGACCACGGCCTTACAGAGGGAATCCAAGTTAATCCGACTTAATCCGATCTATTCAGGCCACGGGATTTTTCCCTGCCTGGCTGAGGTCAGGCAGGAAGACGGTGAGCAGGCCGAGGAGCGGCAGCCAGGCGCAGCCGTGGAAGACGGCGATGATGCCGGTGTGATCGGCGATCTTGCCGAGGGCGGCGGCGCCGATGCCAGCGGTGCCGAAAGCGAGGCCGAAGAACAGACCGGCGATCAGGCCGACTTTACCAGGCATCAGTTCCTGTGCGTAAACAAGGATGGCCGAGAACGCCGAAGCCAGAATGAGACCGATGATGACAGTGAGCACGGCGGTGGTGGCGAGACCGGCGTGCGGCAGCCAGAGCGAGAAGGGCGCGATGCCAAGGATCGACGCCCAGATCACGCGCTTGCGTCCGATCCGGTCGCCGATGGGACCGCCGAGGATGGTGCCGGCGGCTACCGCAAACAGGAACGCGAACAGATAAAGCTGCGAGCTTTGCACTGAAATATGGAAGCGCTCGATGAGATAGAACGTGTAGTAGTTCGTCAGGCTGACGAGATAGATGTATTTGGAGAAGATCAGCGCAATGAGCACGGCGAGCGAAAAAGCCACCGTGCCGCGCGAGACGGCGGGGCCGTTGGCGGCGGTCACGCTCGGACGGTGGATGAGGTGGAGATTCCGATACTGCCACGTGCCAATCTGCCAGAGCACGAAGACGCCAAGCCCAGCCAGCAGCGAAAACCACGCGACATGACCTTGTCCACGCGGGACAATGACAAGGGCGGCGAGCAGCGGACCGAGGGAACTGCCCGCATTGCCGCCGACCTGAAAAACGGATTGCGCGAGACCGCGCCGTTTCCCAGCAGCCATGTGCGCCACGCGCGACGCTTCCGGATGAAAGATCGCCGAGCCCATGCCGACGAGGGCAGCGGAAAAAATGATCATGGGGAAACTGTGCGCCTGCGAAAGAAGCAACAGCCCCCCGAGCGTGAGGCCCATGCCTGCAGCCAGCGAGTAAGGCATGGGACGCCGATCGCTGAGAAGGCCGACGAGCGGCTGCAACAGCGAGGCGGTGCATTGAAACGTGAAAGTAATCAGCCCGAGTTGGGTGAAATTCAGCCCGAGATTGTGCTTCAGCAGCGGATAAAGCGACGGGATGAGCGCCTGAATCGTATCATTCAGCAGATGCGAGAAACTGATCGCCAGCAGCACGGCGAAAACGGTCTGCTCGGTCCGAGGCCTCGCTGCGGAGGTGGGCTCTTGAGCGGTGACGGCCTGCATAGGCGGGACCGTCCATGTCTCGCGCCACTCCGGCAAATGGAGCGAGTGGGACTAGCGAGCGTTTCGCTGGTATTTTTCTCGGATTTTGCTGCGGAACTCGGCAGGTGTTTCATCCGCAAGTCGCTTGAAGGATCGCGTGAAATACGACGGGTCTTCAAACCCAAGCTGATAGGCGATTTCCGCCACCGTAAGATCGGAGTGCGACAGAAGCCGCTTGGCATCAAGCATTCGACGCTGGCGGATGAAGTCGCCTGCACTGCGACCCGTCTGCTCGCGCACCACGTCGTGCAGATGATTCGCCGTCACCCCCAACAGGCGCGCGTAATCGGGCACGGCGTGCAGTTCTCGGAACCGTTGTTCGACGGCGAGGTGAAACTGCCGCATCAAATGGGCCGCGCGCGAAGCCTTCTTCGGCGGGTGCACCTCGAGGTAGAGTCGGTTGGCACGCACGAGCAGGATGTGGAGCAGCGCCCGCAGCACCTCCGCCGCACCAGCCTGCGCGGCGTCGAATTCCCGCTGAAGCTCGACCATCGCTTCGATGACACGAAATGGATCGCCCTCCGGCAGCGTCAGCCACGGACGCGTATCAGTGGGGAAGAAGAAAGGAAACTTGAAGAGTGCGCTCGGCGGCGGCGCAAGGTGATCGAAAAACGCCTGCGTGAACGAGATGGTGTGGCCATGCAGACCCGGCTTTGGCCGAACGAAATGGGCCTGGCCGGGACTGAGAAAAATGATCATCCGCCCTCGGGCGGCAAACTCGACAAAGTCGTGCATGACGGTGGCCTGCCCGTGCAGAAAGATGATCTGGAAGAACTCGTGATAATGCGGCCGCATGCGCTGCGGGTCCATGGCCACAGAACGCATGAACGGGATCACCACGACACCCGCCTGCCGCAAGCCCTCTGCCCCTGCCTGGCTCATGCCAAATTCGGGGAGGGAGCGGCGGTTCATCGCGCGACGGTCCAGAAAAAGCCCCGCCGCCGCAACGCGAAAGCGCTTACTCGATGCACCAAAGGGCGGCGTGAGTGCGGATGAAAAGCTGGCCGTTGGATGGCACAATCGACGAGTTGCTCGGCTCGCCCAGCGAATTGACCGATACCATCTCGAACTTCGGACTCGCCTTGAAGACGAAACAATCGCCGCCCTGCGTGATGGTGTAGCAATTACCACCGGCCAGCATGACGGAGGACCAGTTCTGGCCGGTCTTCCCCTTGCCGGTGAGACGCTGATCCCACACGAGATTCCCCGTCTTCAGCTCGAAGCACTCGGCGATGCCGGGATCGTTGTGAATGTAGATGTAGCCCTCGTGAATCACCGCCGAACCGATGCGCTGTTTCGTGCGCGGCTGATGCCAGAGCCGCCGCTCGGTCGTTATATCGCCGCTGCCACCGGCGCGCACGGCCATGGCCATGCCGTTGTAACCGCCCATCGTCACCACGATACCGTCCTCAGAGATTGGCGAGGTATAAACGAGTGGGTTCAGGCCGGTGCACGTCCACAGTTCCTTGCCGCTCTGCGGGTCATACGCCGCGAGTCGCTGTGGCCAGCTCATCAGCAGTTGATCCCTGCCTTCCACTTTTATGAGCGTCGGGGTGGTCCAGGAGCCGTTGAATGTCGCGTTCTTCCCTTCGCCACTCCCATAACCGGTAGCCTCGTCGTGCTTCCACACCGTGCGGCCCGTCTTTTTGTCCACTGCGAGCAGGTAGGTCGTCGCGCCGGGACCGAAGTTCAGAAAGCAAAGATCGCCCGCGATCATCGGCGAAGAACCATTACCCCAGATGTGCACCTGTTGCCCGAGGTCGGTGCGGTGCCACAGTTCCTTGCCGTCGAAGTCGTAGCAAAACAGTCCATCGGAAGCGAACGACACGATGATCCGCTCACCATCGGTCACCGGCGAACCGGAGCAATACGGGTTCGTCTGGTGCGTGGGATCTTTCTCCTTCGTGGTGATTCCCTTTTGCCACCGGAGCTTTCCATCCTTCCGGTCAAAGCACATCAGCGTCCGCTGGTCGCCCTGAGCCTGCGTCACGAAAATGCGGTCGTCCCACACGATCGGCGTGGAGTTCCCGCGCTCGGGCAGCGGCACGCGCCAATTTACGTGCTCGGTCGGACTCCATTGGGTCGGAAGATTCTTCTCTTCGCTGACGCCGGTGCCGGCTGGGCCACGCCACGCGGGCCAGTTCGCGGCGAGGGCGCTGGAGAGAGTGACGGCGAGGGACAGAAAAACGCGGGGAAGCAACGCTTTCATGGAGGTGACTATAAACAGCCGCGACGGCGGCGGCACAGCCAAATCGTGAGCACGAGTTCAGGCAATCGCGCGCCGCAGCAAATTGTGCGTGATGCGTTGCACTCGTTCATCGGGCCCGTGCGGCCGACTCCAGTGCGACCACGGCAGCATGTGCCCCGGCGGCGTGGAAAGCCCCTGCACCCAGAAAATGGACGCGGCGTTGAACACAAAATTCTTCTTCGGCCCAGGGAAGATTGTCGCCGCGTAGCGCGATGGCTTCACGCCGCCGGACCACACAAGCCCTTCCGCCAGCACTTCCAGCCCGGGCAGATTGGCCGGAGCGCCGTGATGCTCCCAGCCCACCAACCCCGAAATACTCTCACCCTGCTTCATCGCTGTGCCTTCGAAGATCCAATGATCCGGCTTCGTGCAGGTCCAGTCGCCACCGCCATTGAACGGCACCACACTACGCGCTCCCATGATGAGACTTTCGTCTGGACCGACCCGCTTGAATTCCTTGGTAAACACCCGCTCCTCCAGCGCGAGTTCTGCATCGGTCATGCCGGAGAAATGCCCCGTGCGCTCGATGATCCGCCGGCGGTCGTTAAACTCACTCACCGCGAAGCACGAGTTACCGCTGAGCCAGAGCACATTCACGCCCGAAGCAATCGCGTCTTTCACCGCCGCGTATTGACGCACGTCCCAGTATTCATCGTGCCCGACGCTGATCATCGTCTTGCAACGTGTGATCTGCGCGGCGTCGAGGCAGTCGCTGTTCGAGCAATACGTGACATCGTAACCATGCTGCTCGAGCCAATACGCCAGCGGGAACTCGAAGCAGAGCCACTCCCCCGAACCCAGGGACTGCGGGTTTTCGTAGATCTGCGCATACTTCCCGTATGGACGGTCAAAGCTCACCGCCACGCCGCGCGCGTGTGCACCACGAGGATCGGTATAAAGCGAAGTGCTCTCGGGCCATTTGTTGTAGGCCTGCCACGTGTTGTCGCTGCACTGGAGGAGGATGTCTGCCTTCCGCGTATCGCGCACAATGAACACGATATAGTTCTGCCAATACGGCTGATCAGACGATTCCGGAATCGTGCTGAGCCGTCCGAGATACACGCCGCTCGGCCAATCCCCGGGAATTTTCAGCGAGATCGAAGGCTCCCATTTGCACTCCATCAGACGCCGCTCGCCCATCACCGGGTCAGGTTGCTTTTTGCCGGGCAACGGCCCAAGCGTCTTCATCAGCCTCGCACCGCGACCGCCATAGTAACCGGTGCGAAAAATCTCGATGGTGAACTTCGCGGCCGCCGTGCTCACCATCAGGTCGATCGACTCCCCCACGAGGACGGATTGCTTCGAGCCGTAACCCTCAATGGTCGAAGCGCGCACCCCCGCCTGCTTATCCAGTCGCACCCGCGTAAGCTGCCAGTCGATGGCTCCCGGCTTACGATTCTCCTCGGCAATGAGCGTCCGCTTCTTTTCTTCCTTCGCCTCGCCTCGCACTGCACCGACCAAAGCCGAGGCGGTGGTAGCCTTGATGAAATTGCGACGAGGAATGCGGGGAGATTTGGGCGAGTTCATGTGGGTGGAGGAGCGAAGACGCTAACCGGCGGAACCCGCTCCGTCTTTGTCCATAAACTTTCAGGCAGTCGAGATTCGCGCCTGTCTTCGATAGAAGGCCAAGATTCCGCACGCTCACCGATTCAACATCAGACCATGCAAACACCCCCGACCTCCCGTCGTCAGTTCCTCCAGACCTCCTCCGCAGCCCTCGCCGCCGCCACCCTTCCGCTCACTGCGCGCGCCAAGGACATCACCACCGACAAGATCAAGATCGGCCTCATCGGCTGCGGCGGCCGCGGCTCCGGCGCCGCCGCCCAGGCGCTTACGGCCGATAGCAATAGCGTGCTCGTCGCCATGGGCGATGTCTTTCCAGAACAGATCGAAAAATCACTCGGCGTGATCGGCGCGCAATTCAAGGACAAGCCGGGCCGGGTGGAAGTGCCGGAGAACCAGAAATTCATCGGGCTGGACGCTTACCAAAAAGTGCTCGCGAGCGATGTAGATCTCGTCTGCATCGCCGCGCCGGGCGGATTTCGCCCGCTTCACCTCAAGGCCGCCATCGAGGCAGGCAAACACGTCTTCTGCGAAAAACCCATGGGGGTGGACCCGGCCGGCGTTCGCACCGTCATGGAAGCGGTGAAACTCGCGAAGGAGAAGAAACTCGCCATCCGCGCGGGTTTCTCGATGCGGTTTGAACCGGGCTATCGCGAAGCCATCCAGCGCATCCGCGACGGCCAGATCGGGGATGTGTTGGCGATTTACTCCACCCGCATGGGCAATCCGCTCACCCGTTTCGACGGCATCCGCAAACCCGGCCAGACCGATCTCGAATGGCAGCTCCGCAACTGGCACTATTTCTCGTGGCTCTCGGGCGATTACATCATGGAGATCACCGTCCACAGCGTGGACAAGATCGCGTGGGTCTATGGTGACGTGCCACCGACGCGCTGCATCGCCGACGGTGCACGCCAGCAGATGAAGATCGGCGACGTGTGGGATCAGTTCGACGTCACCTACGAGTGGGCCGACGGACGCATGGCCTTCCTCAAAACGCGTTACCAGGATGGCTGCTACAATTCGCACGACGACCTGATCATTGGCACTAAAGGCCGCGCGGTGTTCGTGGGCTACGAAGCGAAGATCCTCGGTGAAAAACCGTGGCGCTACCAGGGACCGAAGCTTTCGTCGCACCAGGTCGAGCACGACGAACTCTTCGCCGAACTGCGCGCCGGTAAGATTCCGAACGACGGCGACCGCATGGCGCAAAGCACCCTCATGGGCATCATGGGCCGCATGGCCGCCTACAGCGGCAAGGAAGTGACGTGGGAAAAGGCGCTCGCCTCCAAGCTCGACACCTTCCCGAAAAACCTCGCCTGGGACATGAAACTCCCCGTGGGAGAAGTCCCCGTCGCCGGTCGCACGCCGCTGATTTGATCGCCATGCCGCGCCCCTTCATCCTCGCTCTGAGCCTCGCGCTGCTCGGCTCCGCTGATGCCGCCGAAACGCGCGACCTCATCATTGTTGCCGGGCAATCGAACGCCGTGGGCGCCGATGCCAATGGCGCCGATCTTCCGTCCGACGACACGGACCGGAACGTGATGTTCTGGTGGCGGACGGGCGACCCGCCGCCGGATGAATTCGACACCACCAGCGGAGGCCAATGGACCACACTACAGGCTCAACCCAAAGGCAACCCGATGCCGAAAGAGCGCGGCCTGCCGCGGCAATGGGGCAACTTCGCCAACCCAGCCGGCTTCGGGCCGGAGATCGGTTTAGCGCGTGCGTTGCAGGCTAAGGAGAAAAAGCCGCTCGCGATCGTCAAGGGCGCGTGGAGTGGGACCGGGATGGTTCAGGATTGGAACCACGCCGATCCCGGCGCCGGGGGCTCGTGTTACCGTGCACTCGTCGAGGAAGTGCAAGCCGCGACCGCTGCGGCCGAGGCGAAAGGCGTGGAACTCAAGCCCCGGGCCCTCGTGTGGGTGCAGGGCGAGAGTGACGCGAACGCACAAGCCGCGCCGCTTTACGCCCAGCGCCTCGGCGAGATGATCGGCACGCTGCGCAAAGACCTCGCGGCACCGGATCTGGTTGCCCTCGTGGGCGTAAACACGAATTTCGGCAACGGGAAGAACACGTTCATGCCGGCGATCGTGGATCAGCAAAAGCTGCTCACTACACAGATCGCCCGCTGCGCTTACGTGGACACGAGCGGACTCACTTACGCTAACGCCGCGCACTTCGACACAAAGAGCACCATCGAAGTGGGACGCCGCTTTGCCGATGCACTTCTGGCGCTCGAAACAAAAGCCGAACCGACCAACGCCGCCGAAGCCGCCGCAAAAAAGGCCGCGGCAGACAAGGCGATCGATGAGAAGTATCAGGCATGGAAAGCCAAGCTCCCGCCCGAGCAGCAGGCTTGGGAAACGGTGTTGGAGCAGAACCTCGGGAGTTTTTACCTGCCGATCCACAAATCCGAAAAGGTGCAGGCCCGCTCAAACGCGTGGGACTTCGTGGCCGACGATCCCAAGCTGCCACGCGTCCTGCTCATCGGCGACTCGGTTTCCCGCGGCTACACGCAGGCCACTCGCAAGGCGCTCGCGGGAAAAGCCAACGTGCATCGCGCGCCGGAAAATTGCGGCCCAACAGCGAACGGCGTGAAGAAACTCGGCGTCTGGCTGGGCGACGGCAAATGGGACGTAATCCACTTCAACTTCGGCATCCATGACCGCGCCACCCCGACGGCGGATTATGGGCAGAGGTTGAACGAGATCGTCACGCGGCTGAAAGCCACCGGTGCGAAGGTCATCTGGGCCAGCACCACGCCTATTCCTCCCGACACCAAGGATGGCCCTGCGGCGGCGGAAGCGATCGTCGAAAAGAACCGCATCGCGGGTCAGATCGCGCAAAAACAAGGCGTCCCTACGGACGATCTCTTCACCTTCATCACCCCGCATCTCGCGAAAGTGCAAAACCCGAAAGATGTCCACTTCACGGCGGAAGGCTACGACCTGCTCGGAGCCCAGGTGGCAAAGTCGATCGAGGCCGCGCTGAAATGAAGAGGGCGGCCGGCCTTCTGCTCGCGTGTGTCCTAGGCGCGCAGGCGGAGGATCGACCTATCCTCGCGCTGCCTGTGCGCGTGCACCTCATGCAATCGGACACCGCGCCAGAAATGCACACGACTCTCACCGAAACCGACGTGCGCCGTATCTTCGACAAGGTGAACACGGTCTGGGCTCAGGCGGGCATTCGCTTTGAGATCGAATCCATCGTGCACACACAGGCGATTCCGCTGCCTCCCGACTTCAAGGCAGAAGGCCCCTTTGCGGCCGTGAAGGCGATGATCCCGAAGAATGCGCTGAGTAAGACCGCCCTGGATGTGTGTTACGTGAAGGAGGTGAGGCCAAACGGTTTCTATTATGGCGAGCCGATCGTCGTGAAGGACACCGCGGCGCTTCGGGAGGTCGAGGGCGGAATTGACGAACCGCTCCCCCGGGTGACTTCGCATGAGATCGGCCACGCGCTCGGCCTTTCGCACCGGCAGGACACCTTCAACCTCATGGCTTCCGGCACGACTGGCACGTCGCTCAATGAAGCTGAGATCAATACCGCCCGGGCCCGAGCGGAGAAGCGGCTGAGCGCTGTCGAAAAAGACGATATCCCTTCTACCCCGTCGCACTAGCCGAGCGTCACGAGACTCCCCAAGAAACCACCACTCGCAAAGATCTTCCACCTCACCACCCATCATGAAACGCACCCTCCTCTTCCCCTCCGCTCTACTGGCGCTGTTCGCGTCGTCGCATGCTGCCGACCCTGCTCCACCTAAAGGTTTTCGCGCGCTCTTCAACGGCAAGGACCTCACCGGCTGGCATGGGCTGAACCCGCACTCGGTCGTGAAGCTCGAAGGCGAGAAAAAGGACGCCGCGTTGCAAAAGATGCGCGAGGAATTTCCGCAGACATGGACGGTCGAGAATGGCGAACTGGTCAACGCCGGCACCGGACCTTATGCGACGACCGATGAGGAGTTCGGCGACATGGAACTCATGATCGAATACAAGACGGTGCCGCACGCGGACAGCGGCATCTACCTGCGCGGCAATCCACAGGTGCAGATCTGGGACAACACGCAGGTCTTCGATCCGAAGAAGCCCGATCGCCGGCCTTTCCTCGGCTCGGGTGGCCTCTTCAATAACACGCCAAAAACGCTCGGGCGCGATCCCATCGCCAATGTGGATAAACCGTTTGGGCAGTGGAACGATTTCAAGATTCGCCAGATCGGTGGACGCACCTGGGTGTGGCTGAACAGCCGACTGGTGGTCGATGGCGCGACGATGGAAAACTACTTCGACAAAACGCAGCCGCTGCCCGCGAAGGGGCCGATCATGCTCCAGACGCATGGCGGCGAGATCCGCTGGCGCCATATCTACGTGCGCGAGATCGGCGCCGCCGAGGGCAAGAAGTTCGTCGAGTCGAACCCGCCGATCCCGAACCCGACCGAATACGACGTGGCCTACGGACCGCATCCGAAACAGGTGATGCATTTCTGGAAAGCCGAGTCGGACAAACCCACCCCGCTGCTCTTCTTCGTGCACGGCGGCGGATGGATGGCGGGCGGCCGCCTGAGCGGTGTCACCGGCATGCTGCCAGCCATGCTGAAAGCGGGCATCTCCGTCGTCTCGGTCGAGTATCGCTTCATCCCCGAGGCCACGGCGGACGGCGTGGTGCCGCCGGTGAAAGGTCCGCTGGGTGACGCTGCGCGGGCACTTCAGTTTGTTCGCAGCAAGGCGAAAGAATGGAACCTCGACAAGGAACGCATCGGCGCGAGCGGAGGTTCGGCGGGCGCGTGCACATCGCTCTGGCTCGCCTTCCATCCCGACATGGCAGACCCGAAGAGCGACGATCCGATCGCGCGCGAATCCACGCGCCTCTGGTGCGCGGCGGTAACCGGCCCGCAGACCTCGCTCGATCCGAAGCAGATGAAGGAATGGACGCCCAACAGCACCTACGGCGCGCACGCTTTCGGCTTCAAAGGCGACCCGGCAAAGAAGCTCACGCCATTCGATGAATGCCTCGCCAAGCGAGACACCATCCTGCCGTGGATCGCGGAGTATTCTCCCTACGCGCTGGTCAGCTCCGACGACGCGCCGGTGTATTTGACCTTCAGCGCGCCCCCCGGGCTCGGCCAGCCGCAGAAAGATCCCACGCACACGTCGAACTTCGGGGTGAAGCTGCAGGAGCATTGCAAAGAACTCGGAGTGCCGTGCGAGTTGGTTTACCCCGGCGCTCCCGACGTGAAGCATGCGACCACGCAGGACTACCTGCTTGAGAAGCTGAAAGCGCCCACCCAGAAATAACCGCAGCCATGCTGCGCGCTGTTTTCCTCTCGACTGCCTGCATCGCTTGCATCCAGGCAGCGGAACTACCGGCGCTACCCGGCTCGCAACCGCTGGCCATGCAGGGCGACCTCTCTGCGCAGATGCACGAGGCGGCGCTCCGTGAGATGGACAAAAAGATCGCCGATGCGCCGCTCACTCGCGCGCAGTTCTGGCGACGCGCCACCGGTTCACCCGCCGCTTACGTCGAGTCGATCAAGGCAAATCGTGCCCGGTTGCAGCGGATCATCGGTCTCGTCGATCAACGGGTGCCGGTAGCGATGGAGCACTTCGGCGACGATGCGAACCCGGCACTCGTAGCCGAAACGCAGAAGGTGCGTATTTCGCAAGTGCGCTGGCCGGTCTTCGCGGATGTGCACGGCGAGGGCTTGCTGCTCGAACCCGCTCGGGCGGTGCGAATCCGCGGCTACGTCGTCGCGATTCCCGACGCCGACCAGACACCCGAGGAGCTCTGCGGCCTCGCGCCAGGGACCGAGCCGGAATCGCAATTCGCGCGCCGGCTGGCGGAGAATGACTTCGTGGTGGTCGTGCCAACCTTGCTCGACCGCAGCGCACGCGCTTCCAGCGATCCCGCGCTGCTCGTGACGAATGTGACGCACCGCGAGTGGATTCATCGACAGGCGTGGATGATGGGCCGCAGCGTCATCGGCTACGAAGTGCAGAAGGCGCTCGCAGCCGTGGACTGGATGAAGCAGCGCGGCGCGGAAAAGATCGGCGTCGCTGGCTATGGCGAAGGCGGCCTGCTCGCTTTTTACGCTGCGGCCACCGACGAACGCATCGATGCCGCGCTCGTCAGCGGTTATTTCAAATCGCGACAGCAGACCTGGAGCGAGCCGCTGTATCGAGATGTGTGGGGCCTGCTCCAGGAATTTGGCGACGCAGAGATTGCGTCTCTCATCGCCCCGCGCGGACTGGTCATCGCCCATCGGGACGAACCGCGCGTGAAAGTCCCTCCAGCGCCACAGGGGCAGAAAGACGTCAATGCGCCAGGCCAGCTCGCAACCCCGCCCTATGCGGAAGTGCAGCAGGAGTTCAGTCGCATCGGCACGCTTGTGCCCGCCACCCCCTTGGGTGAACGCCGGCTCGTTCAAGGCGATGGAGCGACGGCGTTCGCGGCGTTCGCCAGCCTGCTGCACGCGGATTCGCCCATGGCGCTTTCCGATGAATTGCCGAAGGATCAGCGGCGAGCGTTCGATCCCATCGCGCGCCAGCTCCGCCAGGTGCGCGAACTCAACGATCACATCCAGATCCTCGTGCGCGATTCGGATCGCTCGCGCGATGCGTTTTTCCTGCACAAGCTCCTGCCCGAGTTCGCCAATGTGCCGTGGAACTACAATCTGAGTTTTCCGCAGAAAAACGCCGCGGCCTTCACGAACGCGGCGAAGGACTACCAGCGGATGTTCTGGGAAGACATTCTCGGTAAACTCGACGCCCCGCTCCCGCCGCCGAATCCGCGCACACGCCTGGTCTACGATCAGCCGAAGTGGACCGGCTACGAAGTGGTGCTCGACACCGGCGGCGACGGCTTCGCGTGGGGCGTATTGTTGCTGCCGAAGGATCTCAAGCCCGGCGAGCGCCGGCCCGTCGTGGTGTGCCAGCACGGACGAAATGGCGTGCCGAGCGATACGCTCGCAGGTGACAAGCCGGCGTATCACAACTTCGCCGCGCGGCTCGCAGAGCAGGGATTCATCACGCTTGCGCCGCACAACCTCTACCGCAACGAACCAACCTACCGCCTGCTTGCGCGCAAGGGCCACACCGTTGGCCTCACGCACTGGTCTGTCATCCTGCGACATCATCAGCAGTGGCTGGCGTGGCTGGCTTCGCTACCGCAGGTCGATCCGCGACGGATCGGATTCTATGGCCTGAGCTTTGGCGGCGAATCGGCCATGCGACTGCCCTCGCTGCTCGATGGTTACGCGCTCTCGATTTGCTCGGGCGATTTCAACGACTGGACACGCAAGGTGGCGTCCACGCACGACCGCAAGAGTTTCATGTTTTCCGACGAGTGGGAAATCGGGTGCTTCAACATGGGAAGCACTTTCAGCTACGCGGAGCTGAGTTACCTCATCTTCCCCCGTCCCTTCATGGTCGAGCGTGGGCATCACGACGGCGTCGCACTCGATTCTTGGGTCGCTTCCGAGTATGCCAAGACGCGCTGGTTCTACGATCAGTTCGGCCTCGGCGAGCGGACCGCCATCGAGTTCTTCAACGGTGGCCATGTCATCAACGGGCAGGGCACTTTCGAATTCCTGCGACGCGAGTTGAAGTGGCCGTCCAAATGATGCGTCTCCGGCACTATTTGGAAACCAGCAGCAGAAACTCCGCGCCCGTCTTGTCGTGGAACGTATGGCGCACGGTGAGATCGGGTCGTTTTTCCTGAAACTTTTTCGCCTCTTTTCCACGCGCCAGCACCGCACCGGGGTGAGGCGGAACGTCTTCCAAAAAAGGCGCGTATTCATAACGCGAGTGCAGATAGAAAATCCAAGCCTGGTAGCCCGGATCGTAAATCGTGAGCGTTGCACCGGGCGGCACGGCAGCATCGACCACCTGTGCCAACGGACGGAGGTCATCGTGGGCCTTGATCCGAGGCACGGCAAACACCGCGTAAATGATCGACAACGCACCGAGTCCGACACCGATCCGGAGAGGCCATCCCGCAACGCGCGTTGGCTCGATGATCGCCGCCAGCGCGATCGCCAGAGGGATGCTCAACGGCATCACGTAGCGAGGCAGAATGCCGGGGATCAAAAGCAGCGCCAGACACAGGCCGGCACTTACCCAACCGATCGCGCGAAAGGATCGGTCCAGTGGGGCGCTCGACGTCCCTTCACTCCTCCGCCGCAAGGCGACCGGCACGAGCAACACCCACGGCAGAAGGTCCCCCACCCCGCGCGGCACGTTCAACGCGTAGCTTTTCCAATCCATCCGGTTTTCGGTCACGCGATTGGCCATCTGATCCTTCCACACCTTGCTCGCCTTGCTCGCCGCCTCGGTCCGGAAATACGGCACCGCCCACGCGGCAAAGATCACCACCGTCAACCCAATGCTCACCAAATGCGCAGGATGAAGCAACGCCCGCATGCGCTTCTCCAACCACAGCACGGCCATCACGATGCCATAGTAGAACAGGATATGCAGCGGACCCTTCGCCAGCGCCGCCAGACCAAGAAAAACAGCGGGCAAAATCCACAGCCGCCACGGCGATCCCCCACTCTTCCACGCGGACAACCAGAGCACGAGCGCGATCCCAAAGAGCGGTGCATACACGCCTTCGATCTCGCCCCCGGCAAAACGCGCCTTGGCGAGAAGGCCGAAAGTCGTCATCGCCATGACGGAGGCAGCCACGGCGGTGCGCGGCTTCAGCAAACTCGCACCCGCAATCGTAAGTCCAAGCGCCAGCACCGCGAGTGCCGACGGCAGGCGAGCCGTCCATTCATTGCGAACACCGGTCACCTTGAATGAAAGAGCGATGAGCCAGTTCATCAGCGGCGGTTTGCGCAGGAAGGGTTTTCCTCCGACGTAGGGGACAAGCCAGTTCCCGGTTTCGAGCATGGTCACGGCTGGGAGGATTCGCCGACCTTCTTCACCACGCAGTTCGGTCGAGCCGAGGCCGGGCAGGTAAATGGCAGCCCACAAAACGAGGACGACTAAAAGCGCAGTAAGACGGGTCATGGACACGCACTTGTCGGAGGGCGAATCGCCGAGGGAAAGTGAATAGTGATCCCACTCGCGAAGGCCATGACCACCATTCCAAGGTATCAAACCCCTTTCACCGACTATCACGATGGATGCTTGCCCTAAGAACTCGATGCCCTTTCTACTCTTTGTCCCCACATTCATGCGATTCATCTTCCCCATCCTCGCTCTTTCGTTCACCCTCCACGCGGCCGATCTTCCGAAGCCGAAAGCGGAGCATGTGCTGCTCTGCGTGTGGGATGGCATGCGCCCCGATTTCATCACGCCCGAAAATACGCCCAACCTGCACGCGCTCGCGCAGCGTGGCACGTTCTTCGCAAAGAATCACTCGATGTGGATCAGCACCACCGAGGTCAATGGCACGGTGCTCGCCACTGGGATGTTTCCCGAGCACAGCACGGTGATCGCCAATCGCGAATACCGCCCGAAGATCAATCCGAAGGGCGCGGTCGCGACCGAAGATGAGGAGACGATCGAGAAAGGCGACGAACTGACGAGCGGTCACTATCTCGCTGCACCTACCGTGGCCGAGAGCGTGCGCGCCGCGGGATTCGCCACCGCTATCGCCGGAACTAAAGGTGTGGCCCTGCTGCACGATCGCGCGAAAGAACGCCCGGAGAAACCTTTTTCCGTCACGCTTTTTGCGGGAAAAACCTACCCACCCAACGCACTCGATCCGTTGGTTTCATCGCTTGGGGAGTTTCCTAAATGGAAGCCGGACTTCAAAAACCCTCAGCCAAACAAAGACCAGAATGCGTGGACGACACACGCGCTCATCGAACACTTCTGGAAAAACGAAGTGCCTCGCTACTCGGTGCTTTGGCTGAGCGATCCTGACTTCGTGCAGCACATCTCGCATCCGGGTCATCCCGCTGCGCTCGCAAGCATTCACGGCAGCGACGCCAACCTGGGCCTCGCCATCGCCGCACTGGAAAAACGTGGCCTGCTGGAGAAGACCGATATCTTCGTGGTGAGCGATCATGGTTTCAGCACGATCGAGCGTTCAGTGGATGCAGCCCAGTATTTCAACGACCACGGCGTGCACGTCGTCCGCTCTTACAATGCGCCGCCGCAGGTGGGCGACGTCTTCACCGTAGGCATCGGCGCGAGCATGCTGCTCTACGTGCACGAGCACGACAAGGCGACCGAGGCAAAGGTCGTGTCGCTGCTTCAGCAGAGCGATTTTGCCGGGGCGATCTTCAGCCGCAGCGCGCTGCCGGGCACCTTCCCGCTGAGCGAATCGCGCCTGAACAGCCCGGAAAGCCCGGACGTGATCTTCTCCTTCCGCTGGCGGGACGAGAAAAACGAACATGGCGCGCCCGGCCTCATCGTGGCGGAAGGCAAGGTCAACCTCGGCACACACGGCACTCTGAGCCGCTACGATGTGCACAACACGCTCGTCGGCGCGGGGCCGGATATCCGCGCGGGGTTCCGCAGTGAATTCCCCAGCGGCAACATCGACGTCGCACCTACCATCATGCACTTGCTCGGGCTCGATGCGCAGGCAGCGAAATGCGATGGTCGCATCCTGGCCGAAGCGATCGCCGACACCGCCCCCCCAACGGAAAAGCCCGTCACCAACCGGCGTGAGGCGACCGATGGTAAGACCTGGAAGCAATATCTCCAGACGAGCACCTTCGTCGGGAAGCTCTACTTCGACGAAGGCAACGTCGTGCAGCCCTGATCTTCGCAGGTCATGCCCTGGCCGCAAAATTATACACCGCTCGGCGGTCTCCTCCCCTCCGCGCTCATCGCCTCGCTCCCCGTCGCGGTGCTGCTCGCGCTGCTGGCCATCTGGCATGTGCGGGCGCACCTCGCAGCCCTGATCGGGCTACTTACCGCCGTTGGCGTCGCGGTTTTTGTGTCGGGCATGCCAGCGCATCTGGCCGCCGCGGCGGCGGGATACGGCGCGGTATTCGGGCTATTCCCCATCGGCTGGATCGTGTTGAACGCGATCTTCATCTATCAGCTTTCGGTCGATACCGGCGGCTTCGAGGTATTAAAGCAGCAGATCGCCGGACTGGCGGGTGATCGCCGCATCCAAGCCCTGCTGATCGCCTTCGCCTTTGGTGCGTTTGTGGAAGGTTGCGCAGGATTCGGCGCGCCGGTCGCCATCACCGGGGCGATGATGATCGGTCTCGGCTTCAAGCCACTCGAGGCAGCCAAACTCGCGCTGATCGGCAATACCGCCCCGGTGGCGTTCGGTTCACTCGGCATCCCCCTCATCACGCTGGCCGATGTCACTGGCCTGAATGTGAACGCGCTCAGTGCGATGGTGGGATTTCATCTCACAATCTTCTCGTTTATCGTGCCCTTCTGGCTGGTAGCGGCACAGGCTGGCTGGCGAGGGATGACAGAAGTCTGGCCGGCCTGCCTCGTCTGCGGCGTGAGCTTTGGCGGCGTGCAGTTTCTCGTGTCGAACTATCACGGTCCCGCGCTGGTCGATATCGCGGCAGGCATCGTCGCCATGCTCTCGTTGGTCGTTTTGCTTCGCTTCTGGCGTCCGAAAACTTCCGGCGAGGCGCCGGCAACGATTCCGAAAACGGAGGTGCGCAATCCCTTTCGCGCCTGGCTCCCATGGCTGCTTCTCTCCATGTTCGTCGCGATTTGGAAAATCGCGCTGGTGGAGAAGTGGCTGGTCGCCACGGCCCCGTGGAAATTCGAGGTTCCCGCTCTGCATCTCGCGGTGCAAAAAATGCCTCCGGTAGTGGCAGAGCCGGAGCTCGAGAAAGCGATCTACAAATTTAACATCCTCGCCATGACCGGCACCGCGCTGTTCCTGGCCGGGATCCTCGCAGGCCTGCTGCTGGGGGTGAAGCCGGGCACTCTCGCCAGGCTTTATGGCCGCTGCATCTGGCGCGTGCGCATTTCGCTGCTCACCATCTCGCTCATGCTGGCGCTCGGCTACGTCACCCGCTTCGCCGGCACCGATTCCACCATGGGGCTCGCGTTTGCGCAGACGGGCTGGTGGTTTCCCTTTTTCAGTCCGCTGCTCGGCTGGCTCGGGGTGGCGCTCACGGGCAGCGACACCTCGTCGAACGTCCTCTTCGGCAACCTGCAAAAGATCACCGCGCAACAACTCGGCCTCTCCCCTATTCTCTGCGCCGCCGCGAACAGCTCCGGCGGAGTAATGGGCAAGATGATCGACGCACAGAGCATCGTCGTCGCACAGGTCGCGACCAATCCAACCGGGCAAACATCGTCCGACCACGAACACCCCGACGCTGGCACCATTCTCCGCGCCGTCTTCTGGCACAGCCTCGGACTCGCCCTCTTGGTAGGTGTGCTCGTGCTGGCCCAGGCGCGACTCTTCCCTCACTTCATCTCCACGCCATGATTCATCGCCTCTCCCTCACCCTGCTTGCTTTCACCAGCATCACCTTTGCCCAGGCTCCGAAACCGGAGAAAGGCGGCGAGAAAAAGAAAGATCCCGCGCTGGCTCCAATCGAAGACGTCGCCGGCTTGCCGCGGGTGCTGCTCATCGGCGACTCCATTTCCATCGGTTACACTATCCCGACGCGCAAAGCCTTGGAAGGCGTAGCGAATGTGCATCGCATTCCCACCAACGGCAGTTCGACCGACGCGGGCGTCAAAAATCTCGACGCCTGGCTCGCCACCGATGGCGCCGGCAAAAAGTGGGACGTTATCCACTTCAACTGGGGCCTTCATGACCTCAAACATTGGAAGGACGGCAAACTCGCCCTCTCCGGCCCGCAGGTGAATCCCGTCGATCAATACGAGAAGAACCTGCGCACGATCGTCGCCGGCCTCAAGAAGACGGGCGCGAAACTCATCTTCGCCACCACGACTCCCGTGCCCGAAGGCAGCGACGGGCGCGTCGCCAAAGACGAAATCGCCTACAACACTGTCGCACTCCGCGTGATGAAAGATGAAGGCGTCGCCATCGACGATCTCCATGCCGTCGTGATCGCCAAGCCCTCCCTCCAGCGGGAGAAAAACGTCCACTTCACGGAGGAAGGCAGCAAAGCCCTCGCCGCGCAGGTCGCCACCGAAATCAAGAAAGCGCTCAAAAAGTAGGCCCCTCCACTAAGGCGCCGCCAGCGATGCGCAAACGAGCTCCTTTTCGTTGCGCACGAAGATGTGCCGGTTGGCGTAAGCGGGCGGCGACCATGTGACTTTGCGCCCACCGAACGGCATCAGCGGTTCGATCAAGCGAAAGCGGCCGAGTTCCTCGTAGCCGGCCCGAGTCAGGTGTGCGACGATGAGGTCGCCGAGATTGGTGAATAGAAAGAAGGTCGAGCCATTCGGCGTGATATGGATGCTCGGGCCGGTTTTGCGATCGGTTACCTTATCCGTTTTCCACAGTTCCTGTCCGGTCGCGGCGTCGAGACACACGAGATCGCCGCGATTGGTGGCGGAGTAGATGGCGTCGCCGAGGAGCAGCGGGGTGGACGTGTTGCTCAGGATACGTTTGCTCACGCCGCGATTTTCGGGCCAGACGACCGTGGCGGCGGGTTTGTCCGTGGCGAGTTTGAACATGAGCCCGCTGATGAGGATGCGGTCGCCATCCCACACCGGCGTGGCGTTGTCGTCGTTGTTGCTGGTATTCATCGCCTCGCGCCACCAGATGCCGCCGGTGGCCGGGTTAAGCGATGTCACCGAATCACCAGTCCATACGATCAACTGCCGCCGGCCACCGGCTGCAATGACGATCGGCGAACTGTTCGCCACCGGCTCGCCCAGCGTCGTCCACACTTCACGCCCCGTATGGCGATCGAGTGCCATCACGCATGCGCCGGGCTTCGCGCCGACATTGAGAATGAGCAGATCGTTTTCGATCAGTGGCGAAGCACGTGTCTGCATCGGCGGCACTTCGTATTCCTTGCCAAGGTCCTTCCGCCAGATCACCGCACCGGTCGCCGTGGCAAGGCACGCGATTTCGCCGCTCGCGCCGAGCGCATACACTTTGTCTTCCACTACCGCAGGGGTCGCAGTTGGTCCTGTATTCTGATCCGGCGAGAACGCCCACTCGGGGTAGTTCACCTCGTAAGCATAGCTCCAAAGTTCCTTGCCATTCGCCGCATCGAAGCAACGCACTCGCTCACGGGCATTCGGCTTGTTCAGGTCCGAGTCGGCGAGGAAAACCTTTCCTCTTGCGATTGTCGGGCTCGCCCAACCTGGCCCCACCGGCACTCGCCACACGATCTTCAAGCCATCTGCGGGAAAGGACTGTAACACTCCCTTCTCCCGCCAGATGCCATCGCGCAACGCTCCTCGCCACTGCGGCCAATCATCCGCCCGCGCGCCCACTGCGACGAAAAGGCTGAGGAGGAATGCGCGGCACATACCCCGCTATTTTTCGCCAAGCAACTTTGCCAGCAACGGCTCGATCTCGCGCGCCCAGATCTCGTAACCCTTCGCAGTCGGATGAAGGAAGTCGGCCATCGTTTCTCGCGAAATGCTGCCATCCGGCTCCAAGAACTTCGCACCAATATCGACAAAGGTGACGTCATCCTTCCCATCGAGTGTGGCGATGAGTTGGTTGATGGCCGCGAGTTTCTCGCGCGTCGCATCGGGCTTCGGGCCGCGCGGGAAGATGGCCATGAGCACGATCTTCGCCGCAGGCTGGCGCTGATGCACCTCCGCACAAATCGCTCGCACCCCGGCGGCGATCTCCGCAGGCGTGTTGCGGCTCACGTTGTTCGTCCCGATATGAACCACCACGGCCTTCGCCGCCGCACCGTCGAGTTCGCCGTGCTGCAGGCGCCAGAGCGTATTTTCTACGAAATCGTAGCCAAAGCCAAGATTCACCACGCTGCGTCGGCTGTAATAGCGCTCCCACACTTCCTTGCCTGGCTGCGAACGATCGGGCGGCTCGCCGCCGAACATCTGCGTGATCGAATCGCCGATAAACACGAGCGATGCGTTCCGCTCACGCGCAATCTCGGTCACCGCCGCGTGACGCCTGGCCCAGTCGTAAATCGGCCAGTCTCGATCCTGCGTGCATGGCACGAGGGTCGACGGCATTGCCACCACGCCGGGCAGGGCGTCGAACTTCTTCTCGATCAATTCACTCATCTGCTTGCGGTCCTCCGAGAACGCACGCGCCTTCACCGTGCCACCGGCGGGCAAGGCAAACGGCCCTAGATACGGACCGGATTTCGGATTCGGATCAACGCCATCGAGACTGTAACGGATCACCGCGCCTGCGGTGGCGCAGGCTACTGTCACGATACAGCGAGCGTCGCGCTCAACACTCGGCATGGCGAGAGTGGAGACGACTTCCGACGTGGGAGGAGGGGCAGCGAACAGGCCCGGGCAGGCTAAAGCAGCGAAGATAGCGAACGAGAAGCGGCGGGGGATCATGGCGTGCGAAGCGGAGAGGAAAGTCGTTCGAAGCTCCAGCTTCGATTTCCGGCTGGAACAATAGTCGATGCGAAGCTGGAGCTTCGAACTACTGAGGCTTTGCCTTGGTGAGGACTGGCTCGGCCCAGATCGCATACGCGCTTTTCGGGTCGGCCTTGGAGGCGAGCGTAAGTTGCAGTTCAGTCACACCGGAAACGTCGCAAGCGAGCGCCCGGGCCGGTTCAGTGCCGCTCACGATCGCGGAGGTGAGGACCTTGCCATCGCTGCTTATTTTGAACTCCACCCTCCCCTTCTCGCCGAGTTCCGGGTGCAGCCCTACAAGCACGGTGAAACGCGCATAAATACCTTTCGGCAGTAGAAACGTGAGCGATTTGCCCATCACTCCACTAATACCATCGCCGAAAATCTTCTCCTCCGCGTCGGTGCGGAGTTTCAGCGGCATCGCTTTCTTCCCCTCAGCCATGATTACTCCGCTGCGGGCATGCCCCCAATTGGGCGCGCCGGAGAACTCCTTCTGCGGAAAGTAGAGGTTCTCCGCCTCGAGCGGGAAGAACGTGCTGATCGCGACTCGATCCAGTGCCGACGGGCCCTCGAAGCGTTGCGCGCCGAGACAAAAAATGGTGTGCAACGCATCGGCCGTGACCTGCGCATCAAAGACCGCCGCACGCATCTGCGCAGCGGTGACAGCATCTGGATCGCCCTCGTCGAGCGCGCGGAGGATCGGAATCGTCGTGCTGCGGGCGTTAAGAATCGCCTCGTGCATGCGGTGGAGCAGCCGCCAGGACGCTTCCTCCACCGTCGTTCCGAGCAGCCGTGGTTGATAGCCGGCGATGTTCACAGTAAAGGTGCCGTTCTCGATCGGTCCATGCATCAACTGATCCTTCGTCGCTTCGCTCGCGGGCAAAAACTGCCGGAGCAGCGTAAACATGTTGTCGCCCGGAATCGTGTGCGCCGGACTGCCGTAGTCTTCGATCTGGTGGCATACCGTGCCCATGAAACGAGCTGCCGGCCCGATCTGACCCGCTCGTAGCGCCTCGACCGTCTTGCCCAGGAAATAGCGCAACGTCTCCAGGTTCTCCGGTTGGCGGGCCGGCAGGTGCAAAATGGTGAGATACGTTTCCGTCGGCCGGCTTTCCATCACGGCAAAGCGCGCGTTCCGGCGGTCGGTGAAAACGTGATCGGGAATGAGGCAGTAATCATCGCCGAGCGGCTTCAACTCCGCTCCAAGCCGCTCCCGCTGCCACGAAGGAAGCACGGCTAGCGCCGCCCGTGTGATCGCCAGATGCGGTTCTCCCCACGCCAAGGCGGACCGCACTGGAAGGAGCGACAGGACAGTCAGCAGGAAAATTCGATGCATAGAGGCAGGGAGATCGTTTACACGATTCCGCTGCCGGGCCGCCGTTAGGAAATGCTTTCCCTCACCTCACTGCGGCATTTCCAGCATTTGCTTTTGCGCAAGAAGGCGCTCCTTCAACCGCTCGTAGTCGAGCTTCTGCACGTCGTCTCCACTCTTCGCAGACAAGGCGGCAGCGATGCCGGCACTGTGCCCGATGACCATCCAGGCCGGTTCGACTCGGATGGAGCAGTAAGCCACATGTGTGGCCGACAGTGCGACGGGCACGAGCAGATTCGTGCACTGTTCTGCCTTCGGAAGAATCGCGCGGTAAGGCACCTGATAGGGTGGGCCGGCACGCTGCGCGGGATTGAGCCTGAAGGGAATGATCGTGCCCTCGTTGATCACCTCGCTGTCTCCCCGCGCCACGCGCTGGCAGTCATGTGAATCGATCGGAAACGACGCAACAGCAATGGTGTCGGGCTTGGTGTTGGTCGAAAGGATGTCCGACTGCGTCATCACGTAAGCGCCACGCATCCGGCGGCCTTCGCGCACGTAAAGCTGAGGTGACCAGTGCCCGGTCGTGGCGAACTCATCCTTGCACAGGCCATATCTCGCGAGGTCATCGCGCAGATTCTGGGGCACGGCGGGGTCGGTAGTGAGGAATTTGTAGAGTTCCAAAGTGTATTGTCGGTGCTCTTCCCAGATTTCGTCACGCGCGGCATCATCGGCCGCGCACCATGGATTACCGGCACCGATCAGGCCCATGGAGAACTGTTTCCCGATGCCATTGTTCGCGTCCACTTTGTCACCCGGCAGCGGATAGAGATCCCACAGCAGAATGGGCTTCCTCTCGACGGCAAAATAACGCCGCACCGCTTCGAAGCGCGCGGGATCGTAGTGCGCCGGCTCAGGAAACGGGGTGCGGTTCTCCGTGTTTTTTGTGAGACACAGGCGGAAGCTATAAACCATCACGTTGTTATCGCCGTCTTCGTCCGGGCCCGCATCGCGTGTGGTGAGGAGGGGCAGCAATTTCCCCTGTGCATCGAGGCCCGAAAACGGCATCGGCTTTTTCGGATATTGTTTCCCGGCCAGCGACTCGCCGTATTCCTTGCGTCCTTCCCGCCCGAGCGACCAACTCACCCCGGCCACCGCCATGAGATCGCCCTCGTAGGTTGCATCGACATACGTCTTCGCTCCAAAAACATCGCTCCGAGTTGTGAAGGTCTTCAGCCGTGCGCCATCGTGCTCGACCTTCAACACACGTTGTCCAGTCAGGACGGTGACCCCTGCTTCTTTCAACATCGCGTTCGTCACACGCGCGGCCACGTGCGGTTCATACGTCCACACGGACTGATCTTTCACCGCGACGGAGTAAGGGAGCTTTACTCCACGCTGGGTGTAATCGTCTTCAATCCGCTGGTGAAATTCCTCGAACAAACCGCGCAGGCAGACGCGCCACATCTGGTTCGAATCGCTGAAGCACAGTCCGCCCGTGTTCACGCCTCCGACATGGGCGCTCGGCTCAACGAGAAGAACACTCGCACCTTCACGCGCTGCACCGATCGCCGCGCACACCCCACCCGGGGTGGAACCATAGACGATCACATCCGCCTGATGCGTCTCCGCCCAGGCGGAGAACGAAAAAAGCGTGGCGAAAAAGGTGGTAAGCAAACGGCGGGAGAGCAGGTGCATGACGGGATGATACTTCACTACAACACCTGCCGCCGAATTTCGACCGACGGCAAGACTTTCTCCATCCCACCCCCGCCGTCGGCCCCCGCATCACACTAGTGGCTGTCAGATTGTGACATCCACAAACGGCGCGTAGCCGTTGTAGAGTTGTGAACGTCGGCGCCTCCACCCCTGCTACCATCGTGGTTCAGCCGTTTCACGGCCTCTGGGAGGTGGTCGAACGACCGGGCGTTCGACCTTTATTCCGCACCCGCGAAAACGCCATCACGACCGCACGCCTGTTGCTGAAAAACCGCGCGGGCATCATCGAAGTGCGCACAGGCACAGGTCTGGTCGATCACCGGATCGATCTCAGAGGACAGCATCGTTGACATCCATAATCGGAAGAATCGGTGCATCGTTCGGTTCCCATGCGATCCGCTGCGGAGATGTCCGTGTCAGCGCGGACAAAATCAAATCCGGGCAGCCCTGCAAGCTAGGCCGCGGCGTTTGCCCGTCTCTTCGTTGTTCGTCATCGATCACAACGCGCTTGTTGCGTCCGCACGATCTCAGCACAGTCCGGTTATGACCTCCACCCGCAGAGCCTTTCTCAAACAACTCGGTCTCAGCGCCGGTGCTTTCGCTTTCCTCGATGCGATGCCGTCCTGCGCTGCCACGGGCCTCCCGCGCAGCACGCCGGAGGCGGGAGGCATTTCGTCCGAGAGCATCCTCGCGTTTCTCGATGCGATCGACAAAAGCACTCACGAACTGCATAGCTTTATGATGCTGCGCCATGGGAAGGTCGTAGCCGAGGGCTGGTGGACACCCTACGGGCCGAAGTTGCGGCACATGCTGTATTCGCTGAGCAAAAGCTTCACGTCTTCCGCCGTCGGTTTTGCCGTCGCGGAGAATAAGCTGCGCGTCTCAGATCGCGTTGTGTCGTTTTTTCCGAATGATCTGCCAAAAACCGTCGGCGACCGTCTCGCGAGTCTTCGCGTGAGCGATCTGCTGACCATGTCGGTTGGAAACGAAAAGGAGCCTACGGGAGCGGTGGTCGGCACGGAGAATTGGGTGCGCACTTTTCTCGCCCAGCCGCTCAAGAATACTCCCGGCACGACTTTCCTCTACAACAGCGCGGCGACCTACATGTGCTCCGCGATCGTGCAGCAGGTCACGGGGGAAAAGATCGTCGATTATCTGCGACCTCGCCTGTTCGAACCGCTGGGGATCGAAGGCGCGACGTGGGAGACATGCCCGCGCGGAATCAACACGGGGGGATGGGGGCTGAGCCTGCGCACGGAGGATCTCGCCAAGTTCGGCCAGCTCTACTTGCAGAAAGGCAAATGGGGTGAGCGCCAGCTCCTGCCCGCGGCGTGGGTGGAGGAAGCGACCACCTTCAAGATTCAGCAACCGTCGCCGCCCAAACCCGCACGGCCCAAGGAGCAAAACGACTGGATGCAGGGTTACGGCTATCAATTCTGGCGCTGCCAGCATGGCGCTTTCCGCGGCGATGGGGCGTTTGGGCAATACGTCATCGTGCTGCCGGAACAGGACGCGGTTATCGCCATGACCGGCGAGAGCGGCAACATGCAGGGCGAGCTGGATCTCGTGTGGGAGCATCTGCTCCCGGCCATGAAAGAGAAGGCGCTCCCCGCCGATGCATCCGGCACGGCTCGTCTTCAAGCAACGCTCGGTTCACTCGCCTTGAAAATCCCGACAGGTCTGAAAACGGCGGCAGCAGCAGAGCGCATTTCGGGAAAGGCCTTCGCTGTTCAGCCGGGGCCGCTGCACCTCATTTCCGCTGAGTTTGCGTTCACGGGCGATACCGCCGTCTTCACCGCCCGCAGCGCGGACGCTGTCCATGCAATTACCTGCGGCATCGAAAAGTGGCACCTGGGCGAAACCGCTTTCCCCAGCGTGCCGCCACGCATCATCGCCGGGGGCACGCCTCCGGCCGGCACACCTTACCGCATTGCCGCGAGCGGTCGCTGGAAGGACGAAAAGACTTTCATCATGACCTGGCGTTACATCGAAACGCCGCACCACGATTCCGTCGTCTGCCAGTGCGAGGGCGACAGCGTAAAGATCTCATTCGTCAGCAGTATCTCCGGAAAACGCGGCAAGCCCAACGAAGCGCGTGCCGTTTTGATCGGAAAGCTCAGTTAACTCGCCACCGGAATTTCCCAACCGGACCGATACGGCTTGGTGAGCAGGTGCGCGGCATCGGCGTGGCCGGTCAGTTGAAGTTTTTTCGCGTCCCATTTCAGCTCCGTGTTGGGCAGGCGTGTGGCGACATTGCCCAGCAGCGCCACCTCCGTCAGTGGGCAGGCGTAGGCGAAATTATCGGTTGTGGGTTTGCCGCTCAGCGCGCTACCCACCCAAGCGTGATAGTGACTGGAACCCGCCACCTTTTCGATCGTGTAACTGACAAACTTTTCCTGCGGATAAAGCTGCGGCAGCCCCACATGAGGCAACACCATGGTGCCGCCTTCGCCAATCAGCAGTGACCCGGACGCCGGCAGCTTTTTGTCGGCGGGCATCTGCGTCAGCGCGGCATCCGGCTGGCGGCCGCCATCATACCACGTAACGGCGATCGTTTTCCCAGTCGTGAAGGGCGTGCCGGGGAAGATGTATTCGATGGTCTCGGCAGCAGGCCAGGTGAAGTCGTTCAGACCGGCGTTCGTGCCCTTGATCGTGCGCGGCGAGGTCAGTTCGAGCGCGGTGAAGATCGGATCGAGAATATGGCATCCGAAATCACCCATGGTGCCATTGCCGAAATGCTGCCAGTCGCGCCATTTGAAGGGGTGATAGACATCGGGCGCGTAGTCCACCATTGCGCTCGCCCCGACCCACAGGTCCCAGTTCAGTGTGGCGGGCACCGGGCCGGGCGGCGGCGCGGCGACCATGCCGGTGTATTTGTTGCCCGGGTTCCCCTGGAAGGAATGAACCGCCTTGATTTTGCCGATGACGCCGTCGCGAATGAGCTTCACTGCCGTGCGATACTCGGTCGCGGAATGGATCTGATTTCCCATCTGCGTGGCGACCTTTGATTTCTCTGCCCAGAGACGCATCTGCCGCGCTTCCCACACCGAGTGCGACAACGGTTTCTGACAATAGACATGTTTCCCCGCCTTCATCGCCGCGATGGCAATGGGCGCATGCATATGATCCGGGGTCGAGACGATCACGCCATCAAACGTATCGCCCAGCTTCGCGAACATTTCGCGAAAGTCCGCGAAGTGCGACACGCCGGGAAACTTCGCGTCGGCCTGTGCGAAGCGGGTCGAGTCCACATCGCAGAAGCCCACATACTTCACCTGCGCGTGCGAGCCGACTTCGGTGATGTCGGACAAGCCCTTGCCGGCACAGCCAGCGGCGGCCAATTGCAATTTGCCATTCGGATTGGCGGATCGAAGAACTGCCGGAAAGCCGAGAACGGCAGCCGAGGTGGTCTTGAGGAAAAAGCGGCGGGAGGAGAGATGATTCATGTGGAGGGAAACGCGCAGCAGCGCGGTCCCCATTCAACCCCGCTCAACACGGCATTTTAGCCGCATACTTTCCCGCGAGCTAAGCTGCCTGCGTCGCAGGCACCACGTCGGTGACGCTGGTGCGAATTTCGCCCGTTTCCGAGCAGGCCACCCGGATTGGTTCGGTCAACACGAACCGGTCCTGAAAGCCGAAGGGGAACCGGTAGCCCGAGTCTGCCACGACCCACAGATGATATTGATTGCTCGTATCGACGAGCCGCTCTTCCGCCGGGAACAATTCCACCGCCTCGTAGGACGGGCCGACGATTTGATTCTTAATTTCCTGAAAGTGCCGCCAGCTTTTGCAGGGTTGCTCATCCTTGGCGGTAATATCGAGGTGAACGAACGACCCCTCGTGGTAAACGCGCACGATGTAGAGTTCGTTTTCCCACGTCTGCACCGGCACCGTGCGCTGCATCGACCATTCGATCCAGGCGATCTTTTCCGCCAGGCTCGGCACGCGCCCGCCGAAAAAGCCGCGGAAAAATTCGCATGGGTGATTTAACAAAGCCTGCCGCTTGATCATGTTCTCAATCGGGTTCGGAGTCGCGAGGGTGAGCGGTGTCATGGGGATGGGAGTTGGGATTTGACCTCGCCATTCAAACGTCCCCACGCAGTTCCGGCAAAAGTCACTGCGAGTAATGAAAGTCGAGACGATGCGTCTCCTTTTGCCTTGCAGGCTGTAGCGTGTATCCCCACAAGCCATTCATTGAAGTGTCCGAGCTTTGGAGTCGCCGACCAGCCCGACAGCAATGTGTCCTTGGCATCGTGCGGAAGGCTCGCGCAGACTCCTCCCCCTTCCCATGCGTTATCCTCTTCTTTTCGGCCTCCTCCCCCTCGTGTTCGGCATCACTCTGCGCGCGGAATTGCCGACGGCGGAGTTCCCGCTCTGGCTCTCGGGTCAGGTGCCCGGTGCACTGGGCACGGAGCCAAAAGATGTCCCGACACTCACGCCTTACTGGCCTGTGCCGGACAAGGCGACGGGAGCGACCGTGATCGTCTTTCCGGGCGGCGGTTACCGGTCGCTCGCCAAACATGAAGGCGAGCCCTTCGCGCAATGGCTCAACTCTCTTGGCATCACGGCGTTCGTGCTCAAATACCGACTCTATCCCGGGGGCTATCATCAGCAGCAGATCTGGCTCGATGCGGCACGTGCGGTCCGCACGGTTCGCACCAAGGCCGCCGAGTGGAAGCTCGATCCGCAGCGTATCGGAGTCATCGGCTCCTCGGCAGGTGGGCACCTGGCGGCAGTGCTCTCGACGCAGTTCGATGCGGGAAAATCAGACGCCTCCGACCCGATCGAGCGCGCCAGTTCGCGGCCCGACGCTACGGTCCTCTGCTACGGGTTCATTCTCTTCGATCAAAAGACGATGACCGACCCGCAGCGTCGCGAAGACGCGCTCGGCAAAGACGTTCCCGACGACCTCGCGCTCCGCTTTGCTCCCGCCCGCAATATCCGGCCCGATATGCCACCGATCTTCGTGTGGCAGACGGTCGAGGACGACAAAGTAGTCGTCGAAAATGCACTCACCCTGGCCAACGCTCTCCGCGCCGCGAATCTTCCGTTCGATCTGCATCTCTACGAGAAAGGCAAACACGGCATCGGCCTGGGCCTCGGGGGCAAATCGTTCGCGCCGGACGCCACGCTCCATCCATGGACACGCGACTGCGAGTTCTGGCTGCAGGCGCGTGGCTTTGTGAAGTAAGCGCCATGGCTCCAGGAACGATCACCGGGATTTTCAAAGGTTCTCTTCTCTCCGTAGTTTCTCCAACCAGATGAAATTGCCCCTGCTCTTCTCCGCCCTGCTGATGTTCGCCGCGGTTTCCGCGGATGGACAAACGCCAGCCACGCCAGCTCCGAAACCGAAATGGCAGAAGGTTTATCCGCAGACGCCGGCAGGGGTGACGCAATTCATGGAGGTGATCGCCTCGTATCCCGAGCACGTAGTCACGCTCACGGTCTATGTGCCGGACGCAGCCGGATCTTACCCGGCGATCATCGATTTTCACGGCGGCGGCTGGGCAGCGCGGCAGGTCGAGGCGGACAAGCCGATGATGGAGCGGCTCGCAACGCGAGGGTTTGTGACGGCGCTCGTGTCTTATCGCGTTTCCGGCGAGGCGAAATATCCAGCGGCGTTGCACGACTGCAAAGCGGGAGTGCGCTGCCTGCGCGCAAATGCAGCGAAGTGGAAGATCGACCCGTCGCGGATCGGCTGCATCGGCGGTTCGGCAGGCGGGCACCTCTCCGGCCTCGTTGGAATGACGAGTGAGTTGAAGGAATTCGATGGCAACGGTCCGTTCAAGGATCAGAATAGCGATATCCAGGCGTGCATCGTCATGGCGGCGACGCAGGATCTGGTGGCGGCTTATCAAGCCAAAGAATCCGCTTCCGCCGTGGCTTTCTTCGGCGCGGGTTACGCGGACAATCCGGAACTTTACAAGCAAGCCTCACCGATCACTCACGTGCGGAAAGGGGTGCCCCCGACGATTTTCATCGAAGGTGAACGCGATTCGCTCAAGATTGGCCGCGCGGAGATGATGGCCAAGCTGAAGGAACTCGGCGTCGAGACCGCCGTGCACACGCTTAAGGACGCGCCGCATCCCTTCTGGATGAGCCAGCCATGGTGCGACCAGACGGTTGAGATCGCGGATGCTTTTTTCAAAAAACACCTCGGCGCACCGGTGCTGGCGAAGTGACCGCTACTTGGCCATTCGCGGGCGCGGCGTGCGGGCGATGAAGTCAAGCAATGCCTCGCGCGCCGGATCGTCGAGGTTTGCCATTTTGCCGCCGATGCCACCGTGGTCTCGATTTTCGAACTTGAGGAGTTGCACGTTCTTGTTGCCAGCGACTTTCATCGCCGCAACGAAGTAGAGATTTTCCTCCAGCCGCGCGGGCCAGTCGCGGTCGCCCATGATGAGGAGGATTGGAGGAGTTCGCTTCGCGACGTAATAAATCGGCGCGGCTTCGTCGGCGATGATGCGATCCTTGGGCAGACCGCGCTCCACGCGCACCGTGAAGTGAGTCATCATCTGCCCGCTAACCGGGATGAGCCCAGCAATGTCGTCGGTCTTCAATCCCTGAGCCGTGAGATACCGCGAATCGAGCCCTACCATCGAGGTGAGATAAGCCCCCGCTGAATGACCGCCGATAAACACCCGCTCCGACGAACCTCCGCGTTCGGCAATGTGCGCGTGCACCCACGCGAACGCTGCAGCTGCGTCTTCGATGTAAGCGGGATATCGCACCTTTGGGCTGAGGCGATAATTTGCGACCGCTATGGCAATGCCGCCCTGAGCCAGGCTGCGTGCCACGGCCGGCGTGGACGTGCCGTCCTTCGCACCGGCGGTCAACCCGCCACCGTGAAACCACACCAGCGTAGCAAATCCCGCGCGCTCGGCCGGGAGATAGAGATCGAGACGGCACCGCTCGTTTTCGTAATCGGTGAGCGCCCCAGTTTTGTAAGCGATATCCGGCAGCACCTCGATCTCGGCGCCAGACAGTTGCGCGGCAAAAACCAGGGCGAGACTCAACGAAAGGGCGGTGGTCAGGTTCACGAGCGCCACGCTAAAGAGGCGGCTCCATCCCGCGCAACTCCTCACATGAACCGCCTCTTTCTCCTCGCTCTTTTCGCCGCGACCGCGGCCCTTGCCCAACGCCCTCCGCTCGACGCGATCGAGCCGCATCGCGACCAGCCTTATGCCGGCACCGACAACCCAAAGCAAAAGCTCGATTTTTATCTGCCGAAAAAACGAGCGAGCGACAAGCCGCTCCCCGTCATCGTTTTCATCCACGGCGGTGGCTGGCGAAAAGGCGATCGCTCTGGCGGGCTAAGCCGCATCGCTCCTTACGTGGCAAGCGGTGAATACGCTGGCGTGTCAGTGGGCTATCGACTGACCGATGAAGCGCCCTTCCCCGCGCAGATTTTCGACTGCAAGGCAGCGATCCGCTGGATTCGCGGGCATGCAAAAGAATACAATCTCGATCCCGATCACATCGGCGTGTGGGGCACTTCAGCCGGCGGACATCTCGTCTCGCTGCTCGGCACGAGCGGTGGGGTGAAGGAACTCGAAGGCGACCTCGGTCCCTATCCGAAAGACAGCAGCCGGGTGCAGTGCGTGGTGAACTATTTCGGCCCGGAAAATTTCGCGACGATGCTTGCCGAGAAGAAGAGCAACGCGACGGCGGCGGTCGTCGGACTGCTTGGCGGCGATCCGAAGGACAAAGCCGACGTAGCGCGGGCCGCGGCGCCGGTCACCTACGTGAGTGCGGACGATCCACCGTTTCTCACCGCGCATGGTTCAAACGATCCCACCGTCCCGTTCGGCCAGGCAGTCGAGATCGATGCCGCACTCAAGAAAGCGGGAGTGCCTTCGCTGCTGATTTCCGTAACCGGCGCCGGTCACGGATTCCGCAGCCAGACCGTGGAAGAACGCGTGAAACAATTCTTCGCCATGCACCTGCGCGGAATGAAGAACGAGATCGACAGCAGCGCGGTGCCTGACGAAACGCCGAAGGAAAAGAAGTAAACTACTGCACTCCCGTCACAAGCGGCTGTGTCCACGCCTGCTCGAACTCCCCTTCCCGATACGGGTCGGCCTTGAGTTTCGAGGAGACGATCCGGGCGCGGACATAGATCTCGTCGCCCTTCAACGGGTAGCTGGCAGTCGTGCCTTCCACCTTCGCCAGCACCGTGCCGATGTCGGCGCTATAGCGGCGCGTGGTGCGCATGCTGGTGCCGCTGTCATCGGTTACCTGCTCGCTCTTGCGGTCGTAACCTTTGCGCGTGCCGATGAATTCGGTCGTGTAGGTCACTCCCGGTTCGCCTTCGATCTCAACGGAAAGACCGCCCTTTTCGCGACGCACATCGCGTAGAGTGATGCCGGAGGAAGCGTAAAAATCGCCCGCTTCCATGGCTGCGATGAGATCCTCCACGGCAAGGCTTTTCGCGCGCACCATCACCCAGCCACGGCCCGTGTGGCTCAGCTTTTTGGGCTGGTTGTGATAGTTGTGCGCATCGTCGGTGCCGAGGCCGAAGAAAGGCGGCTTGCCCAGCTCAGCGAGACGCTCGGTGAGCAGGATATCCCAGATGCGATCAGTGCTCGCACGCTTTTCATCGCCCTCGTTGTGGACGGACGGATGGCCGTTATAGACCTCGAAAAAGCGTTCGTTTTCGAGCTGCATCATCTCCTCCGCGGTAAGAGCCCAGCCAAAGTTCGGATGATTGATATGAGGGAACATGGGCACCCCAGTCCGCTGCCGCTGGTCCATGACGGCATTGATGGCTTTCTGCATGACATCCACCACGCTGGTGCCCGTGGGCGGTTCGATCACCTCGCGCACATTCGTCACGCACACGTGGATGGGCGCCGTGAGGTAGCGACAGGTGATTTCCTCGCTCTGCACCATGAGGAACTGCCCCGCTTTTTCGAACATCGGGCGGAATTCGCTCAGCATCTTGAGCCGCACTTCCTTATCGTCGCCTTCGCCCCGGGTCTCGACCCACTTGTCGCCGAAGCGCTTGAGATACTTCTCGAACGCTTCCGGGCCGCCCTTGCTCTTCGCGACCGATGTCCACTTCTCGTGATCGGACAGGATATTGTGATCGGACAGGCCGAGGAAGTTGTAACCGTGCTTCTGATACCAATCGACGATCATCTCAGGGTAATCATCGCCATCGCTCCAGTGCGAGTGAGTGTGCAGGTTCCCCTTCCACCAGCGGGCGGAGGGGTCGGCGGCATGCAGGAACAAGGGGGCGATCAGGAGCGGGAGGAGAAAACGCATCGGCCCATCCTGAAAAGGATCGGTTCCGGATTCAAGCACCCAACCGGGCGGTTCAGCGGATTACTCTGACGCGACCACAACATAACGAAGGTCAAGGGCGGAAAGACACAATATATTGAGGTCGGCGCATTGACGGACGGCGGTGAATTCGCATCCTTTTCGCGCACTCACCGACCCCTACCATGCTCGAAGCTCACGTCCTCAAAATCGCCCAGGAACTCAAGCTCCAGACCCGGCAGGTTGCCGCGACAGCGGTCCTTTTTGAAGAAGGCGCCACCGTTCCGTTCATCGCCCGCTACCGCAAGGAACGCACCGGTGAACTGGATGAGGTCCAGATTACCTCGATTCGTGACCGGCTGGAACAGCTCGAGGAACTCGACAAGCGTCGCGGCTCGGTTCTTGACTCGTTGATTGAGCGCAAACTGCTAACGGAGACCTTGAAAGCGAAGATCGACCAGGCGGAAACCTTGTCTGCCTTGGAAGACCTCTATGCACCGTTCCGACCGAAAAAGCGCACCCGCGCCACTACGGCCAAGGAACTGGGCCTCGAACCGCTGGCCGAACTCATTTGGGCGCAGGACCCGGTCACCGATCCAAAGGCTGCCGCCGCCGCCTATGTGCCGAAGTCGATCGAGTCCGATGGAAAAACCTACGAGATCAAAGATGTGCCTGCCGCGCTCGCCGGAGCACGCGACATCATCGCCGAGCGGATTGCGGAAGACGCTGCGGTGCGCGCCAAGCTCCGCGAACTTTTTGCCAGTAAAGCGGTGCTGAAATCGAAGGTTCTCACCGGTAAGGAAGAGGAGGGCGCCAAGTTTAAAGACTACTTCGACTGGAACGAGCCGGGCGCCACGGCGCCGAGCCACCGAATCCTCGCCATCCGCCGCGGTGAAGCCGAAGGGTTCCTTCTTTCGCGCCTCACGCCCGATGAGATCGAAGCGGTCAGCATCGTCGAACGGATGTTCGTCAAAGGCACTTCGCCCGCCGCGCAGGAAGTGAAGACGGCGGTGCAGGATTGCTACAAGCGTCTGCTCGGTTTCTCGATGGAAGGTGAAGCCCGCATCGCGCTGAAGAAGCGCGCCGACGAAGAAGCGATCAAGGTTTTCGCCGACAACCTTCGCGAACTGCTGTTGGCCTCACCGCTCGGCCAAAAGAACACGCTCGCGATCGATCCCGGCTTCCGCACGGGCTGCAAGGTCGTGGTGCTCAACCGGCAGGGCAAGCTTGTCGGGCACGACGTGATCTATCCTGAAAAAGGCATCCGCGAAGTCGCTGAGGCGATCGAGTTTGTGAAGAGCGTGGTAAAGAAATTCGAGATCGAAGCCATCGCCATCGGCAACGGCACCGCCTCGCGTGAAACGGAAACTTTCGTTCGCAAGCTCGGCCTGCCCTCATCGATCCCCATCGTGATGGTGAGTGAAAGCGGCGCGTCGATTTACTCGGCCAGTGAAGTCGCACGCGAAGAGTTCCCGGATAAGGACGTAACCGTGCGTGGCGCCGTCAGCATCGGTCGCCGGCTCATGGATCCGCTCGCCGAACTGGTGAAGCTCGACCCGAAATCGATCGGCGTCGGCCAGTATCAGCACGATGTCGATCAGAACGCGCTGAAACGCACCCTCGACGACAGTGTCGTCAGTTGCGTGAACAACGTCGGCGTCGAGCTCAACACCGCGAGTAAACATCTTCTCGCTTACGTGTCGGGACTCAACGCCCGGGTTGCAGCCAACATCGTGGCGCATCGCGATGAAAATGGGCCATTCAAGTCGCGCAAAGAACTGCTGAAGGTTGCTGGTCTCGGACCGAAGGCATTCGAACAGGCTGCCGGCTTCCTTCGCATTCGCAATGGCGAACACCCGCTCGATGGCAGCGCCGTGCACCCGGAGCGCTACGAGCTCGTGGATCGGATGGCTGCCGATCTCGGCTGCACCGTCTTCGACCTGCTGAACGATTCCTCGCGCCGCGCGAAGATTCAGCCCCAAAAATACGTCACGACGGAAGTCGGCCTGCCAACGCTGAAAGACATTATCACCGAGCTTGCCAAGCCCGGTCGCGATCCGCGCCAGAAGTTCGAGGCTTTCAGCTTCGCCGAAGGAGTCGAGAAACCGGAAGACCTTAAACCCGGCATGAAGCTCCCCGGCATCGTCACGAACGTCGCGGCGTTCGGTGCATTTGTGGATGTAGGCGTGCATCAGGACGGCCTTGTCCACGTCAGTCAGCTCAGCGATCAGTTTGTGAAAAATGCAGCCGATGTCGTCAAAGTCGGCCAGCGCGTGCAGGTGACCGTGGTAGAAGTGGACCTCGTCCGGAAACGCATCGCGCTATCGATGAAGACGAAAGTCGATCTCGCACCGCGAGGAGAGCGTCCGAAAAACGAAGCTCGCCCCGGCGACGTGCGCCGCTTTCAGGATCGCCGGCCAGCCGCAGCAGGAAATGGCGGCGGGGGCGGCAACGACTGGTTCACCCTCGCGCAGCAGCGGAAATAACGGCGGGCGGTCAATCCCGCCCTCCACATATTCACCCGCCAGCACGATGTTGCCCGCGTTACTCGGACGGCGCAGCCGCCTTGGAAATCGGCTCGGGCATCTTCACATGGCGATAGTGCTTTATAGCGGCGCCAAACACGAGTGCGGTCAGCAGGAAAACGACGATGCGGATTTCCTCGCGCGTAAGCCTCATGGCTTTTCCTCCCGCACCCGCTCGTAGTCGAACTTCCCCCTGATGCGATCTAGAAAATAGTGTCCCTTCGAGGTCGCCGCCATCAACCCTTCGAAGATTTCCCGCGGGACATCGCGGTAACGATAAATGCCGCCGTTCTTGAATTCGAGTTCAAGCATTCGTGCTCCGGCTTCATAAGCTACGCTCGCGAGACTCGACGATTCAACCGGGGTGCGGTCCAGCGCCCGAACCGCTCCGAGGCTCAGGCAAATGAAAATCGATGCGCGGAGGAAGCGCGACCGCATACGTTCGATGCGTAGCGCACAGATTCGTTGCCGTCGAGTGACAATCCCGTATCAACGCTTCCGGCGTCCGAAGGAGTAGCCCTTTAGTGTCCGCCCCCCCTTGGCGGCGCTGCCTTGAGGGATGCTGCTCTCGTTGAAGAGCGCGGTATAGAGATAATTAAAGTTTTCGAGCTTCAACCGTGGGATGCTCATGCCGATGAACCGCTCGATCTTGCGCACGGCATCGAGATCCTCAGCACAGAAAATCGTGAACGCATCGCCGACATTTTGCGCGCGGCCGGTGCGGCCGATACGGTGCACGTAGTCCTCGGGATGACCCGGCACATCGTAGTTCACCACGTGCGAGACACCGGCAATATCGAGACCGCGCGCGGCGAGATCGGTAGCGACGAGCACCTCGTATTTGCCAGCTTTGAAACCCTCGAGCGCTTCGAGTCGTTCGCGCTGGGTTCGGTCGCTGTGCATGGCCGCCACCGCATGCTGCTTTTGCTTGAGGAGAGCGGTGACTTTATCGGCAGCGACTTTCGTAGAGCAGAAAATGATGACGCTCTCGAAATGCGTGCGCTCGAGCAGGGCGAGGAGAAGGTCGAATTTCTGATCCTTCGCCACCGGATAGAGCGCGTGCGTCACGGTCTCCGCCGGACTGAAGCGGATGCCGATCTCGATTTTCTCCGGATCCTTCAGCACCCACTGCGTCATGCCTTCAATCTCCGGCGGCATGGTGGCGGAGAAGAAGAGGGTCTGGCGCTCCTTCGGGCATTTCTCGACGATCTTGCGCACCTGCGGCAGGAAGCCCATGTCGAGCATCCGATCGACTTCGTCGAGCACGAGGATCTCGAGCGTATTGAGGTTCACATCCCCCTCGCCCATGAAATCGAGCAAGCGACCGGGCGTGGCGACAAGAACATCGAGGCCGCTCTTGAGCGCCGCGCGTTGCTCGCCGAAGCCGACCCCCCCATGCACGAGGCCGACCTGCACGTCCATAAAGCGGGAATAATCGCGGAAGGCGGTTTCGACCTGGGCAGCGAGTTCACGCGTGGGCTCGAGCACGAGAGCGCGCAGGGCGCCGTGCTTTTTCAGCCGGGTGAGGAGAGGGAGCGCAAATGCCGCCGTTTTGCCCGTTCCGGTTTGCGCGGAGCCCATGAGGTCCTTGCCCGTAAGCACCACTGGGATGGCACGAAGCTGGATGGGCGTGGGATCGATGTAACCCATCGATTGCACGCCATGAACAACTTCATCGAGCAGGCCGAATTCCTGAAAAGACATGTGGAGCGCAGCCCGATAGCGGAAGCTGAGCCGGAATCAACAAGCATAACGGAGAGCGGCAGCTAGAACCGCCGAACATTCACCGGGCGACAGGCGAGTCCATGGGTTACTGGACGGACGACGGTGAACGGTGAACTTTCGGCGGGCACGTGCCGCCTTCCCACCCTTCCATGCCTTCATCCCGTCCAAGCTCGTTAGCCACCTTCGCCACGCTCATCTGGCCGCTCTTCCTCGCGTGCAGCGTGCTCGTGGCGATTGTTTGGATCAGCGGATTCGGGGCGGCCACCGTCACAGACCCGGACTTTGCGAACAAGGTGCCCAATCGCGACCTCCGCTCGGCACTGGACCTTTTCAGCCGAGCCCTCGACCCGATCTGGATCGTGCTCGGCGCAGTGTATCTTTACCTCGCCCTCGCGCGAAGTGAAGGACTCCAGGCAGCCCGGCAGTGGAGCGCGGCGGTTTTCGTGGGGGCGTGCGGAATCGCCACCGTCAGTGCTCTCGTCGGACTGCCGCTCGGACCGGTTCATTTTCCAGCCAACCTCGGTCCCAAGCTTGGCAGCGTCCCGTTTGCGCTGCCTTTCCTGTGGCTGCTGATCGTCATCGGCGCGCGGGAGCTGGTGCTGAGTGTCTTCTCCCGACTCGCGCATCATTGGTGCGCGGGGATCGCCGGCGTTTGTTGTGCGCTGACCAGTGTGCTGATCGATCCCGTAGCATGGAAATACCGTGCCTGGTGGCTGTGGTATGCGGCGCAGCTCGACGCACCCGGTCATCTGCCGTGGACCGTTCCGCTCACGTGGCTGATCGCGGGCGCCGGGCTTACCTTTTTCATGCGTTCGACCAAGGTCGCGCCGCGCGTGACGAAACGTCCCATGACACCTGCCGCGGTTTATCTTGTCTTTAACGCGGTGTTCGCGCTGACCCGGATCATCCGTTAATATCGAGGGACGTCGCCCCATTCGATGAGGTCACGCCTCAACCCATGCCTGAATTCTCGACCAATCAACTCCTCGCCGATATTACCCGGGCATTGTCGCCCGAAGGTTTCGATGAAGTCGCCGCTTCAGCGCTCGAAAACTTCGATGTGCTGAACAGGACTCTCCTCGAACAAAACGACATTCGCCTGGCGTGTCAGAAAGGCTGCTCCCTCTGCTGTTCGCTTCGAGTGGACGTGTTCGCACACGAAATCTTCCTGATCGCCCGGCACATCAGTCGTCGCTTTGCGCCAGAGAAGATTTCCACACTCCTCGATCGTCTGTCGCTTCATGCACAGAAAGTCACGGCGATGACACCCTTCGAACATGCAACGACCAACCTCCCCTGCGCCATGCTGGAGGAAGGGAGTTGCTCGATTTACGAAGTGCGGCCGCATTCGTGCCGGCGACATCATTCCCAGGACTTTACGGCGTGCCAATACACGTTCGATCATCCCAGCGATCTCGAAACACCCGCCGCTCACCATCGCGAGCTCTATCGTGCGCTATCCGAAGCGATGCAGCACAACATCGAAGCCTACGCGGAAGCGGGATTCGACTACACCATCTACGAACTCGGCAGCGCCGTGCACGAGGCGCTGACCGACCCGGAAAGCTGGACGGCCTGGCTGGAGCGACAGAACGCTTTCCTTCGGGCTTCGATCACACCGACGGAGTGATCGGACCGTCGCCGCGCCTTGATCCCGCCAAAACAAAACCGGCTTGAGAATCGCTTCCCAAGCCGGTTTCGATCAAACTGCTGACAGGTCGATTAGCGCGAGTAGAGCTCGACGATGAGCTGCTCGTTCACGATCGGCGCGATTTCGTCGCGCGACGGGATACGCATGACCGTGCCCTTGAAGTTGTCCTTGTCCAGCGTGAGCCAGTCCGGCACCGGGGTGATCTGCGTGAGCTCGAGGCTGCGCGCGGCGAGGCTGCGGCTGCGGGGATTGTCCTTGATAGAGATCACGTCGCCAGCTTTTACGCCGTAGCTGGAGATATTCACCTTGCGGCCGTTCACCGTCACGTGGCCGTGACCGACGAACTGGCGGGCAGCCGAGCGGCTGTTGGCGAGGCCGAGACGGAAGACGACGTTGTCGAGGCGGGTTTCGAGGGCCTGCAGGAGCAGTTCACCGGTCACACCGCGCTTCTTCTGCGCGATGGCGAAGTAGCGGCGGAACTGACGTTCGAGCACGCCATATTGGAAGCGGAGCTTCTGCTTTTCAGCGAGCGCGATCGCGTAGTCGCTGGCCTTGCGGCGGCCACCCTTCGGGCCATGCATGCCCGGGGGATAATTTTTCGTTTCGATCGCCTTGCTGGAGCCGAAAAGCGGCACTCCGAAGCGGCGGCTGATCTTGTCTTTGGGTCCGTTGTAACGTGCCATGGAAGTAGTCGGTTGAGATTAAACGCGGCGGGCTTTCGGCGGGCGGCAGCCGTTATGCGGCACCGGCGTCACGTCCTTGATAACGGTGATTTCGAGACCGACGGCCTGAATGGCGCGAACGGCCGACTCACGACCAGCACCCGGGCCCTTCACACGAACTTCGACTTCGCGGAGGCCGTGGCCCATTGCCTGACGGCAGGCATCCTGGGCGACCATCTGCGCAGCGTAAGCGGTGCTCTTGCGGGAACCCTTGAAGCCGCACTTGCCGGCGCTCGACCAGCCCAGCACGGCGCCCGTCGCATCGGTGATGCTGACGATGGTGTTGTTGAAGCTCGCCTGGACGTGAGCGATGCCGGAGTGGACGTTCTTGCTACCTTTGGCGCGGATAACCTTGATCGGCTCAACCGCTAGGTTCGGGTCGAGGGAAAGTTCATCACGAACGGGAGCTGCTTCGGCGCCCGGAGCGGCAGTCGCAGCCGGAGCAGCGCCTTCGTCCTTCTTGGTCGCCTTCTTGGCCTTGGGAGCTTTCGGCTCAGCGGCAGCGGCACCTTCAGCCGGCGCGGTAGCAGCGGCCACCGGAGCAGCAGGGGCGTCCGTCGCGGCAGCGGCAGGAGCAGCGCCTTCCGCGCCCTCCGCCTTCTTCGTCTTTTTCGGTTCTTTCGATTCAGCCATGATTAGTTCAGTTCGGGTTCGGTCTTACTTGCCGTCCTTCGCGCGAACGACGCCGACGGTCTTACGCGGGCCCTTGCGAGTGCGGGCATTGGTGCTGGTGCGCTGTCCGCGAACCGGCAGGCTGCGGCGATGGCGGATGCCGCGATAGCAGTTGATGGCCTGAAGGCGCTTCAGGTGGCCTTGGATTTCACGACGCAGATCGCCTTCCACCGGGATCTTGTTGGCCGTGATGGCCTGAATGATGTAGTTGATCTGCTCCGGCGAAAGGTCCTTCGCGCGGGTGTTGGGATCGATGTTGGCCTGCTCGAGCACCTTCTTGGCGAGGCTCGGACCAATGCCGTAAATGTAGGGGAGCGACGCTTCGATGCGCTTGTCGCCAGGAATATCGACGCCGAGAAGACGGGGCATGATTTTTGGTTTCTGGTTAGGTTGGAAAAATTAGCCCTGACGCTGCTTGTGGCGCGGGTTCTTGCAAATGACACGCAGCGTGCCCTGACGTTTGACAATGCGGCAGGTCTCGCAGAGGCGCTTGACGGAAGCTCGGACTTTCATGTTACGGATGGTTGGATTTAGAGGACAAAAAATCGCCCCGAAAAACTCGGTTTTTCGGTGCGACGATGAAGATATTCGCTACTTCTGCCGGAAGGTAATTCTGCCCTTCGTCAAATCGTAGGGGAAGCTTCTCTAGCAGAACTTGACCGCCTGGCAAGATGCGAATGAAGTGCAAACGCATTTTTCCTTCTATTTGGATAAAGTCCGTTTGCGCCAGGTCAGAATCTCCGGCTCGCCTTTGGTGATCAACACGGTGTGTTCGAAATGGGCGGATGGCTTGCCATCGACGGCGACGACCGTCCAATCGTCTTCCAGCACGCGGACGGCGGAGCCGCCCATGTTCACCATCGGCTCGATCGCGATAGTCATGCCGGGTTTGAGTTTCGGGCCGCTGCCAGGACGACCGTAGTTCGGAACCTGAGGTTCCTCGTGCAGCTTACGCCCGACGCCATGGCCCACGAATTCGCGGACGACGCTGTAGCCGTTGGCCACGATCTCATCTTCGATCGCGGCACACAAATCACCCAGACGGCGACCGGGCTGGGCGTAGGTGATGGCGAGGTCGAGCGTGTCTTCGGTGACTTGCAGGAGCCGCATGACGCGCGGATCCACCACTCCGACCGGAACAGTCGTGGCAGTGTCCCCTACCCAGCCGTCTTTAACGACGCCGCAGTCGATCTTCACGATATCGCCGTATTGGATGCGGCGGGAACCGCCGATGCCATGCACGACTTCTTCGTTGAGCGAGATGCAAATGTGGCCGGGAAATTTGCGATAGCCGAGGAAGGCGCTTTTGCAGTTCGCCTCGGCCATGAAATCGGCAGCGGCTTGATCGACTTCCTTAGTGCTTACCCCCGGGCGAATAACGCCGCAGATTCGTTCGAGGACGCTGCTCGCCGTTTTGCAGGCGAGACGCATTTTCTCGATCTCGCGATCGTTCTTGATCGGGATCATCAGACTCCTAGTGCGGCCGGCCGGCGATGTAGGCCGCCAAGCCAGCCACGATCAGCGCACCGATGCCGGCATAGAGCCAGATGAGAGCGTTTTGGCGAACGGCCTCACCCCGCCCGGCTGGCGTGCGGTCGAAGCGGCCCCGAATGCGTCCTTTGCGCAGGAATCCGTCGTAATGTCGCTGAATGAGGTGGGTCTCCACCTGGCGCATGGTATCGAGCACCACGCCGACGACGATCAGAAGACTGGTGCCGCCGAAGAATTGCGCCGCGATATACGGCACCTGGAGCATTTCCGAGAGCATCTGCGGCAGGATGGCGATAATCGTGAGAAAGATGGCGCCCGCAAAGGTGAGGCGCGTCATCGTGAAATCGAGGAAATCAGCCGTTGGCTTGCCAGGGCGAACCCCAGGAACGTAACCACCATATTTTTTCAGATCATCCGCGATCTGCTGGGGTTGAAACTGCGTCGCCACCCAAAAGTAGCTGAAGAAAAAAATCATCGCCCCGTAGAGCGTGTAGTGCAGCCATCCGTGAGCGAGCATCTGCGCGATCTGCTGCGCTGTGTTCGACTTCGTGAAGAGCATGTTCACGATCGTGGACGGGAACACGAGGATAGCCTGCGCGAAGATAATCGGCATGACGCCAGCGTAATTGACCTTGAGCGGCATGTATTGCGTCTGGCCACCGTAAACCTTCCGGCCCACGACACGCTTCGCATACTGCACACTGATCTTTCGTTGCGCTTGTGTGACGCAGATGACTCCTGCAATCACCAGCACCAGAAACGCAATCATCACTACGAGGACCATCGGGTTCACCTGGCTGCTCTTGCCAGCGGCAGGAACGAACGTGTGCCATGCCTGAAGCATACCCGCGGGGAGTCGAGCGACAATACCCGCGGCAATAATCATCGACATGCCATTACCGACCCCGTGATCGGTGATCTGGTCGCCGATCCACATGAGAAACATGGTGCCAGCCGTGAGTGTTACGACGGTGAGCGCCCGGAAAACAAACCCCTTCTCGGCGACCAATGGCACACCCATCTTGGTGATGGTGTCCATGATACCGTGCAGGAATGGATTAGTGCTCGGGTTCTCGAACGACAGGGCGAGCAGATACCCTTGGAAAATACACAGCGCGATCGTGGTATAGCGCGTGTATTGCATGATCTTCTGGCGACCACCGTCCTCCTTCGCTAGCTTACCGAGTTGCGGCACCACCGCGGTCAGCAACTGGATCATGATGCTCGCGCTGATGTAAGGCATCACGCCGAGCGAGAGGATGGCGCAGTTTTCCAGAGCACCACCACTGAAGATATTAAACAACGCAGCGACAGAGCCGCCAGTGTTCGCGTCGATCTGCGACTGGAACCACGCCTGAATCACCGCCGAGTTGACACCCGGGCACGTGATGGCCGTGCCAACCCGGAAAACCACGAGCATCGCGAGCGTGAAAAGAATTCGCGCCCGGAGTTCCGGAATCTTGAGGCTATTCGCGAAGGCAGAGATCATGGGTGAATGCTAGCGGCGGGCGTTCTCCAAGCGCCGCGAAGCGATCACCAACCGAAGTGATGCGCCGCGCGGCAGCGAGTTATTCTGCGGCGGGAGCCTCAGCGGCAAACTTGCCGGTGAGTTCGACTTTGCCGCCTGCTTTTTCGATCTTTTCGCGAGCCCCAGCGCTAATGGCGTCCACCTTGACGTTGATCGTCTTGGTGAGTTCGCCGTCGCCAAGAACTTTCACGCCGTCGATATGACCGCGCACGAGTTTCACCGCACGAAGCAGAGCCTCGTCAACCGCGGTGCCGGCATCGAAGTTCTCAAGGTCGCCCACGTTGACGATCGCCCACTTGGTCTTGAAGCGCGTGTTGTTGAAACCACGCTTGGGCATCTTACGCAGAAGGGGCATCTGACCGCCCTCGAAACCGAGGCGGATGGTGCCGCCCGAACGGGCTTTCTGGCCTTTGTGACCGCGACCGCTGGTTTTGCCGTGACCGCTGCCTTCACCGCAACCGACGCGCTTGCGACGCTTGCGGGCACCGGGTGCGGGTTTGAGATTGGAAAGAGTAAGCATGAGTTAGCTCGGTAAATGATTAGCTCTGCGCCGCCACCGTCGAGGGACGGATACCACGCAGGGAGAGGATTTCCTCGCGCAGGCGAAGCTGCGCAAGTGCAGCCAAGGTAGCCTTGACGACATTGGCGTGATTGCTGGAACCGAGCGACTTGGCGAGGACGTCGCGGATCCCCGCGGCCTCGACCACTGCACGGACGCCGCCACCTGCGATGACGCCGGTGCCGGGCGAAGCGGGACGGAGCAGCACGCGGCCGCCACCGTGTTCACCCACCACTTCGTGCGGGATCGTGTTGCCCTTCACCGCAACCTTCGTGAGAGCGCGTTTCGCGGACTCGCTGGCCTTGCGGATGGCTTCGGAAACTTCGTTGGCTTTGCCGAAACCGCAGCCGACCTTGCCTTGGCGATCGCCAGCGACGATGAGCGCGCTAAAGCTGAAGCGACGGCCGCCTTTAACGACCTTGGCGCAGCGATTGATGAAGACCACCTTTTCGGTCAGGCCGTCTTTGTCCTCGGCCTGGGGTTCCTGCCGGCGGTTACGGGGATTCGGGTTTGCCATGAATAAATGACTTTAAAATTAGAATTGGAGACCGCCTTCACGAGCCGCGTCGGCGAGGGCTTTGACCTTGCCGTGGTATTGGAAACCACCGCGATCGAAAACCACTTTGGTGATATTGCTGCCTTTGGCTCGCTCGGCAAGCGCGGCACCGACCTTGACAGCAGTGGCCACGTTCGAGTGCGCACCCTCGCGGAAATCCGCTTCGGTGGTATTCACCGACGTGAGGGTGTGCCCCTTTTCGTCGTCGATGATTTGCGCGTAGATGTGCTGGCCCGAGAAGTGGACCGCGAGGCGCGGGCGCTCGCCGGTGCCGGAAAGTTTCTTCCGGAGCCGGATGTGGCGCATTTTGAGATGTTCCTTGCGAGAAGCCATAACGGATTATTGAACGGTTTTGCCTTCCTTGCGGATGATGTGCTCGCCAACGTAGCGGACACCTTTGCCCTTGTAAGGTTCGGGCGGGTAATAACTGCGAATATCGGCTGCGACCTGGCCGACCAACTGGCGATCAACGCCTTCGACCTTGACCTTGGTGTTGTCGGCGACGGTGATCTTGATGCCTTCCGGAATCGGGAACAGGATGTCATGCGAGAAGCCGAGGTTCAGCTTGAGCACCTTGCCTTGGACGGCGGCCTTGAAACCGACGCCCTGGATTTCGAGATCCTTGGTAAAACCGGTGCTGACGCCGACGACCATGTTATTCACGAGAGCGCGGGCGAGGCCGTGCAGCGCGCGGACCTTGCGGTTCTCGGTGCTGCGCTCGAAGACGACGGTGTCGTTGTTGACCGAGCCTTTGATTTCCTTCGGCAGGGTGTATTGCAACTTGCCCTTCGGCCCCTCAACGGACACGGCGCCATCGGCGGCGATGTTGAGCTTGACCTTGGCAGGCAACTGAATGGGTTTTTTTCCGATACGCGACATAGGACGGTGGCGTCTAAAAAATTACCAAACGGTGGCGAGCAGTTCGCCGCCGACGTTTTGTTTCTTGGCCTCGCGGCCGGAGATGACACCCTTGGGCGTCGAAAGGATGGTGATACCGAGGCCGCCGAGCACGCGCGGGATCTCCGTCGCGCCGACGTAGGTGCGGAGACCGGGACGGCTGACGCGCTTGAGGCCGGTGATGGCGGATTTGTGGTCCACAAACTTGTTCGTGACCTGAATCTGCGGGAACTTGCCGGAGGTATCGACCGTGTAATCGGCGATGTAACCTTCCTGCTTAAGGATGCGGGCAATCTCGGCCTTGATCTTGGAGTAGGGCGCGGTCGTCTGCGCCTGCTCGGCGCGCGAGCTGTTGCGCAGACGGGTGAGAAAGTCAGCTATCGGATCGGAAATCTGGCTCATGTTCTAACTTAGGCGTTGGCGGTTTCGGCGGGCGCGGTTTCCGCCTTGGCCGGGGCTTTCGGGGCCTTGGCCTTGTCGCTGAAGGGCATGCCGAGCTCGGTGAGCAGCGACTTCGCTTCGGCATCGGTCGGGGCGGAGGTCACGATGGTGACGTCGAACCCGATGTTGCGCTTGATCTTGTCGAGTTCGATCTCTGGGAAGATCGACTGGTCGGAGACCCCGAGGGTGTAGTTCCCGTTGCCATCGAAGGCGCGGGGCGACACGCCGCGGAAGTCGCGGATGCGGGGAAGAGCCATCTTGATGAGACGCTCGAGGAACTCATACATGCGCTCGCCACGGAGGGTGACGCGAGCGCCGATGGCCTGATTCTGGCGGAGCTTGAAGTTAGCGATGCTCTTCTTCGAGCGGGTCTCCGCCGGCTTCTGGCCGGTGATGGTGGTGAGTTCGTTCTTCACGTCCTCAAGGGCCTGTTTGTGATCGTTCAACCCCGCGTTCACGCAGGAGTTGACGACGACCTTCTTGACCTTCGGGATCTGGTGGACGTTCTCGTAACCGTGTTTCTCGCGCAGAGCGGCGACGACGGTGTTCTTGTAGAAATCTTGCAGTTCGACAGCCATGGCTGGTTAGTTCTTGTTCTTGCTGTAACGCTCGGGCGTGGCCGGGCGCTCGACCAGCTTCACGTTGCTGACGTGGATGGGGCCTTCGCGCTCGATAATACCGCCGTTCGGATTGTCCTGCGAGCGGCGCACGTGCTTCTTGATGAGGCGGACACCTTCAATGATCACCTGCTGTTTCTTGGCGAGGACCTGCAGGATCTTCCCCTGGGAACCCTTGTGGTTGCCAGTGATGACTTTGACGATGTCGCCCGTGCGGACGTGAAATTTGGTTTGGGTTGCAGCGGCCATGACTCAGAGCACCTCGGGAGCGAGGCTGATGATCTTCATGAAGTTCTTTTCGCGGAGTTCGCGTGCCACCGGGCCGAAGATGCGGGTGCCCCGTGGGTTCGAGTCTTTGTCGATGATGACGATCGCGTTGTGGTCGAAGCGCAGGTAGCTGCCGTCTTCGCGACGAACAGGCACCCGGGTGCGCACGATGACGGCGCGGACCACTTCGCCTTTCTTCACCTGGCCACCGGGAGACGCGTCACGGACGTGAGCCGTGATGATGTCGCCGATACCGGCTTCGAGCTTATTCTTCTTGCCGATGACACCGATCATCTTGGCCATGCGGGCGCCAGTATTGTCGGCAACATCGAGTCTGGAACGAATCTGAACCATAAAAAGGGTGGCGAGCTTACGCTAGTGTTTGATGATTTCAACCAACTCCCAGCGTTTCAGCTTGCTGAGGGGGCGGGTTTCGGAAATGCGGACGGTATCGCCCACCTGAGCTTTATTTTCTTCGTCGTGAGCGTAGAAGCGTTTGCGGTGCTTCACGATCTTGCCGAAGCGAGGATGCGGGACGCGGGTGATGGTCTCGACGACGCAGGTCTTCTGCATCTTGGTCGAAACGACACGACCGACTCGTTCCTTGCGCAGACCAGCCTTGGCGGCGGGAGTGGCAGTTTCGATAGCGGGAGTTTGGAGAGCGTCGGACATGGATGATTACTTGCTGGCGGCTGCCGCCTTCGGCTGGGCAGCCTCGTTCTGGCGAGCGGTGATGATGGTGAGGCAGCGAGCGATCTCCTTCCGGTAGATGCGGAAGTGATGGGTCTGTTCGACCTGACCGCTCGATTTTTTCATGCGGAGGTGAAACAGCTCGTCCTTCAGTTCCCCTACCCGGGCCAGAAGTTCCTTGTCGCTCAGTTCGCGGAGTTCTTTGAGATTCATCGCGGTAAATAGTTAGCGGTTAAGCAGCAACGTGGTGGCGGCTGAGGAACTTGGTGCGCACCGGCAGTTTGTCGGCTGCCAAGCGAAGCGATTCCCGGGCGACCGATTCCGGCACGCCGTCCAGTTCGAAGAGGATGTTGCCCGGACGCACGGTGGCGACCCAATATTCCGGCGCGCCCTTGCCTTTGCCCATTCGGGTTTCCGGCGGGCGAGCGGTCACGGATTTGTCAGGGAAGATGCGAATCCAAAGCTTGCCCTTGCGCTTCATGTTGCGGGTGAGGGCGACGCGGGCCGCTTCGATCTGGGTATTGGTGATCCACGCGCGCTCAAGGGTCTGGAGCGCGAAGGAACCGAAGTCGATGTTGATGGTGCGTGACGCTTTCCCAGCGCGGCTGCCGCGCTGAGTCTTGCGATATTTCACGCGTTTGGGCATCAAAGGCATGGCTTGTTACTCCTGGCTAAAGTTGATGGTTCGTTTAGTTGGCGGCCGGAGCAGCTTGCTCGGACTTCGCCTCGTTGGCTTTCGGCTCTTCTTCGATCTTCTTGCAGATCCAGCACTTGATGCCGATGATGCCGTAGGTAGTGCGGGCTTCCGCGAAGCCGTAGTCGATCGGCGTGCGCAGGGTATGCAGCGGCACTTTGCCTTCGCGATACCATTCCGCACGGCTGATTTCCGCACCGCCGAGACGGCCAGCACAGCGCAGCTTGATGCCTTCGGCACCCATTTCCATGGTCGTCTGGATGGCCTTCTTCATCGCGCGGCGGAAACTGATGCGGCGCTCGATCTGCATCGCAACGTTTTCCGCGACGAGCTGGGCGACGAGTTCAGGGGTCTTGATCTCCTGGATGTCGATCTTGACCTGCTTGCCACCGGCCATCTTGGAAATATCGTCGGTCATCTTTTCGATTTCCGAACCCTTGCGACCGATCACCACGCCCGGACGGGCCGTGAAGATGGTCACGCGGATGCTGTTCCAAGCGCGTTCGATGAGGATCTTCGATACCGCCGCCTGCTTGAGCTTGTCTTTGACGTAGGTGCGAATCTCGACGTCGGACTTGAGGAACTCGGGCAATTCCTTGGCGTTGGCGAACCAGCGGGAGCGCCAGTCGCGGTTAACTGCCAGACGGTAGCCGATGGGATTAACTTTCTGACCCATAATTAGGAATTGGATTCGGTCGAAGGAGCGGCTTCCGCGGCGGGAGCCGGAGCGGCGGCTTCGGTTTTCTTGGTGGCGCGCTTGGGAGCGCTCTTTTTGACAGGCTTGGGCAGGTTCGCCACGGCCTTGCCGCGGGTGCGGCGGGGCAGGCTGTCAAGCTCGTCGGTGAGGATGATCTTGATGTGCGAGGTGCGCTTGCGAATGGGGCCGGCGCTGCCGCGAGCTTTCGGGCGAAAACGCTTCAACGTGGGGCCTTCGCCGACCACAGCCTCCTGCACGATGAGCGAGTCGGCGCGCAGGTTGTTGTTGTTTTCGGCGTTCGCGATCGCGCTCTTCAGCGTCTGCAACACCAGACGGGCCGCCTTCTTGGGCGTGACCGTCAGCAGGTCCACGGCAGCCCCAGCGGGCAACCCTTGGATGGCGTGAGTGACGTCCCGGCACTTGAAGGCCGAGATGCGTGCACCTCGATAAATGGATAGGACTTGCATTTGGTTAATTAGGTTGTTGCGAAAATGTTTTGCTAGCGGTTAGCGCCGACTTTAAGTCGGTCGCCGACTTGAATCTTGTCGGTGTCTGAATGGAGATCTTGCAGGACGGCCCCGGCGATTCGGTCGCGGACCTGGACAACTCGGACGGTGCCGATGTCGTGGTCGCCACGGACGACCCGGAAGGGCATGCCTACTTGGACGCCATGCTTGCGACCGACGTTGGCGACAACCAGCGCGTAGTCATCCTTGATGGCGATGACCATCGCGTCGGTCAGCGTGGCTGCTGCCGGCGCGGCGGTGATCACCTCCGGAGAACCTCCGAGCGTTTTCGATGCGGCTCGCTGTGCGGCTTCAAGAGCCCCGCGCGCTTCGGCATCGGTGGTCGGAGCCGCAGCCTGATAGCGGATGGTGGCTTCGACCAGGTCGAGAAGGGCGCCTCTCAGCGCTTCCCGATCTGTCTCGGCGATCCGCAAATCGCTGACCGCTTTGAGCAATCGCTGCTCAAGCTGTCCGCTACTGCCGGTGGCTTCGAGCCCCAGCGCTTCGAATCGGAGGGTGAGCTCCGAAATCTTGCGCTTGAGCACTTCGCCTTCCGCGGAACTGCTGGCCAGGTTTTTCTGGAGCGCAGTTACCGTGGCTTCGGAGTTCGCGAGCTTCTGTCGAAGCTCTGCGTTGTCGCGAAGCGCGGCTTGCAGGGCTGTCCTCGTTTCCGAGGACTCAATCTCTATTTCAGTCAAAGAACGTGCTGATTGTCCCTGGGACTTCACAGTCCCACCGAACATCAGCGCGAGGGCCGTCACGATCGTCAGGCGGATCAGCTGGGTCGTTTTCATATCGACTTCGCTGGACCACCCGGGATCGGACTACTTGGCGACCTTCGCAGTGTGCGAGCCGTGCTTCTTGAAGATTCGCGTTGGCGAAAACTCCCCGAGCTTGTGGCCCACCATATTTTCGGTCACGAAGACCGAGTTAAAGATTTTGCCGTTGTGAACGAGGAACGTGTGTCCCACGAAATCCGGCGTGATGGTCGAGCGGCGCGACCAAGTCTTGATCGGCTTTTTCGAACCAGCGTCATTCAGCTTGTCGATCTTCTCGAGCAGATGGAGGTCAACGAACGGACCTTTCTTCAGTGAGCGTCCCATGGCTTAATTATTTAGCTTTCTTGGCGTTGCGGCGCTCCATGATGAAGCGGCTGCTGGACTTGTGCTTGCGGCGGGTCTTGAAGCCCTTGGCGAGCTGGCCCCACGGCGACATCGGGTGATGACGACCGCCACCGCCCTTGGACTTGCCCTGGCCGCCACCCATCGGGTGATCGACCGGGTTCATGACCATGCCTCGAACGGTCGGGCGAACGCCCAGCCAGCGGCTACGGCCGGCCTTCCCGCTCTTGATGTTCATGTGCTCGACGTGGCCCACCTGGCCGATGGTCGCGTAGCACTTGACGTGCACCTTGCGGATTTCACCGGAGGGCAGCTTGAGGAGCGCGTAGTCCCCCTCCCGGTTCATCAGGATGACCTGCTGACCGGCGGAACGAGCGATCTGGCCGCCACGTCCCGGGGTGAGTTCGACGTTGTGCACCGAGGCAGCCAGCGGGATGAGACCCAGCGGCATCGCGTTGCCAGGCTTCGGCTCGGCGGTCTCGCCGGCCATGATCTTGTCGCCGACGCTAATACCGACCGGCGCGAGGATGTAGGCCTTCTCGCCATCCGTGTATTTGAGGAGAGCGATACGGCAGGTGCGGTTCGGATCGTATTCGATCGCGAGGACTTCCGCCTCGATCCCACGCTTCTTGCGCTTGAAGTCGATGATGCGGTAGCGCTGCTTGTGACCACCACCGATATGGCGGCAGGTGATGCGACCGTGATGGTTGCGGCCACCAGTCTTGCGCTTCGCCTCGGTGAGTTTCCACTCCGGCTTGTCCTTGGTGATTTCCTTGAAATCCGGAGCGATCTTGAACCGCTGCGTCGGAGTGATGGGGCGAAAAGTTTTGAGTCCCATGGTATTAAGCGAGTTCGATCTTCTCGCCTTCGGCGAGTTTGACGATGGCCTTCTTCCAGTCACTCGTGAACCCGGCGGCGGGGGTGCGCTTGCGGCGCGCCTTGCCGGCGACGTTCATCGTGTTGACGCCAACGACCTTCTTTTTGAAGAGCGTCTCGATGGCCTTCTTGATCTGCGGTTTAGTAGCCGACGGGCGAACGCGGAAGATGTAGCTGTTTTGCGTCTCGCTCAGGCGAAGCGCCTTTTCCGTCAGGCAAATGGTCTGGATGATATCGGTCGGCTCGTTCATTTCTTGATGGCCAGGCGCGCAGCGAGGTGCGGCAGGGCGTCGTTGGTGACGATGATTTTCTTGAAGTAAAGGAGGTCTTCGGTGTTGACCTCACCGACGCTCAGGAGCAGTGCGCCGGGCACGTTGAGCGCGGAGCGAAGGGTCAGTTCGTCGAACTTGGGTGCGACGACGAGGGTCTTCGCCTCGGGCGAGAGGCTGCCGAGGAGGGCAACGAACTGCTTCGTCTTGCCTTCCGGCACCGAGAAGCTGTCCACCACGAGCACGTCGCCATTGGCCACGCGGTCGCTGAAAGCGCGGCTCAAAGCGGCCTTGGTCACCTTCTTGTTCACTTTCTGCGAGTAGTCGCGCGGCTTCGGGCCGAAGACGACGCCACCACCGCGCCAGATCGGCGAGCGCTTTTCACCGGCGCGAGCGCGGCCGGTTCCCTTCTGGCGCCAAGGCTTGGCATTACTGCCGGCCACTTCGCCGCGAGTTTTGGTCGAGGCAGTGCCGCTGCGGCGACCGGCGCGAATCGCGATAACGCTATCGAACACGGCCTGACGATACTTGCGGGCTCCCTCGATGATTGGGAGATTTGCCGCCTTGGCGGCTTCAACGGTGAGAACGGTTGCGGCCATGGTTTATTTCGCGGCCTCCTTGTGAGCTTTTTTCTTGGCCGGGCGAATGACAACATAGCTGCCGTTCGCGCCGGGGACTGCGCCAGTGATGAGGATCACGCCTTCGGATTCGCGCACCTGGGCGACGCGGAGGTTCGAGACGGTGATGCGCTTATCGCCCATGTGACCGGGCATGCCCATGTTCTTCCAGATGCGACCGGGCGTGGAGCGGTTGCCGATGGCGCCGTTCCGGCGATGCATCATGGAGCCGTGTGAGGCGGGCTGACCAGCCATGCCGTGCTTCTTGATGACACCCTGGAAACCTTTGCCTTTCGACTGGCCGATGACATCGACCCAATCGCCAACGGCGAACTGGTTGACCGTGAGATCGATCGCGCCATCGAGAGTCACGTCGTCCTTGAGTCGGAACTCACGAACACGCTTCTTCGGCGCGGAGCCGAACTTCTTGAAGACGCCGAGCATCTGGGAAGTCACACGTTGCGGCTTCTGGTCATTATAACCGACCTGCACGCCGACGTAGCCGTGCTTATCCTTGGTCTTGACTTCGAGCGGGGTGTTGCCGCCAGCTTCGATGACCGTCACGCACGTCGCCTTTCCGGCGGCGTCGTAAACGCGAGTCATACCGACTTTGCGGCCAAGCAATCCGATTTTCATTTTTGGTTCGCTGGCTCCAGTTAAATCTTGATGGTGATGTCCACTCCCGCCGGCAGATTGAGCTTCTTCAGCTCATCGACGGTCTTGGCCGTCGGCTCGACGATATCGAGCAGGCGCTTGTGGGTGCGGATCTCGAATTGATCCATCGACTTCTTGTCGACGTGCGGCGAGCGGTTCACGGTGAACTTTTCGATGCGCGTCGGCAGCGGGATCGGGCCGACCACTTGGGCGCCGGTGCGCTTGGCGGTTTCGACGATCTCCTGGGCGGAGGCGTCGAGCGTCCGATAGTCGAATGCTTTAAGGCGAATGCGGATGCGTTGTCCTGGCATGGCTCAGTGAATTATTTGCCCTTCTGGTCGAGGACGGCGTTTTTCACGTTCTCGGGGACCTGCTCGAAGTGGGACGGCTCCATCGAATAGCTCGAGCGGCCCTTCGATAGGGAGCGGATGGCGGTCGCGTAACCGAACATTTCGGCCAGCGGCACGTCAGCGTTGACGATCGAAAGACCCGCACGGGTTTCGATGCCCTTGATGAGGCCACGGCGGCGGTTGAGGTCGCCCATGATATCACCTTGGAATTCTTCCGGCGTGCTGTTCTCGACCTTCATGATCGGTTCCAGCAGGATCGGCGCGCCGAGTTTCATGGCGTCCTTGAAGGCGAAGATGGCCGCCATCTTGAAGGCCATTTCGTTCGAGTCCACTTCATGATAGCTACCGAAGACGATGTCGATCTCGACATCGATGACCGGGTAGGCACCGAGCACGCCGGTGAGGACGGCCTCTTCGAGGCCCTTCTTGACGGCCGGGATGTAATCTTTCGGAATCGTGCCGCCGACGATCTTGTTCTCGATGACAATGCCCTTGCCGCGCTCGGCCGGGCGAACATCGACTTCGACGTGGCCGTATTGACCGCGACCACCGGATTGCTTGATCAGCTTGCCGACGCCGTGCGCCGACTTGGTGATGGCTTCGCGATAAGCGATCTGCGGCTTGCCGGAGTTGACTTCGACCTTGAACTCACGTTTGAGACGATCGGCGATGATTTCGAGGTGAAGCTCACCCATGCCGGCAATGATCGTCTGACCGGTTTCCTCGTCCGAACGGACGACGAAGGTCGGATCTTCTTCCGAGAGACGCTGGAGAGCGTTGGCCATCTTTTCCTGATCGACCTTGGTCTTCGGCTCGACGGCCATACTGATAACCGGGTCAGGGAAGGACGGCGGCTCGAGCATGATCTCGACGTCCTCGTTGCACAGCGTATCACCGGTGGTGATATTCTTGATGCCTACGATGGCGGCGATATCGCCCGAGTAGCACACATCGATATCTTCGCGCTTGTCGGCTTGAATCTGAATGATTCGGCTGATGCGCTCCGTGCGACGGGTGCGCGGATTGAGAATGGTGTCGCCCTTGCCGAGCTTGCCACGATAGACGCGGAAGAACACGAGCTTACCAACGAAAGGATCGCTCCAGAGCTTGAACGCGAGACCGACGAATTTGGCATTGTCGTCCGGCGGGCAAGGAATCTTCTCCTCGTGATTGTCGGGATTGATGCCTTCCTGCGGCGGAATCTCGATCGGAGATGGGAGATAATCAACCACCGCATCCACGAGATACTGCACACCCTTATTCTTGAAGGCCGAGCCACCGACGACCGGCACGAATTTGTTGGCGATGGTCTGGCGACGGATCGCCTGCTTGATCATTACCGGGGTGATCGGCTTTTCCTCGAGGAAGGCCGTGCCCATTTCGTCGTCGATGTCGCAAAGCGCCCCGACGAGAGCGTCATAGGCTTCGTTCACTTCATCGACGTATTCAGCCGGAAGCTCTTCGACGGTGTAGTTCGAACCCATCGCCGCGTCGTCAGCGTAGATGATCGCCTTCTTGTTCACCACATCGAGCTGACCGCGAAGCCGATCCTCAGCACCGAGCGGAATGAGCACCGGCCAGGCATTGGCGCGGAGCTTGGTGCGCATGTCATTCAGCGCATTGGCAAAATTAGCACCCGTGCGGTCCATCTTGTTGACGAACGCGATGCGCGGAACGCCATACTTGGTGGCTTGGCGCCACACCGTCTCGGACTGGGGCTGCACACCAGCCACACCACAGAACACGGCAACAGCACCATCAAGCACGCGGAGCGAACGCTCCACTTCAGCCGTGAAGTCCACGTGACCAGGGGTGTCGATGATGTTCACCCGCATCTTCTGATCCTGGAAGAGCTTCACCACACCTTCGTGCTTGACCTGCTTCCAGAAGCAGGTGGTCGCAGCGGAAGTGATCGTGATACCACGCTCACGCTCCTGCTCCATCCAGTCAGTAACCGTGGTTCCCTCATGCACCTCACCGATCTTGTGGATCATGCCGGTGTAGAAAAGGATACGCTCGGTCAGCGTCGTCTTGCCCGCATCGATGTGCGCAGCGATACCGATATTGCGCGTCTTCTCCAGCGGATAAGCGCGATTCGGCGAGTTAGGATTCGTAGCAGGTTTGTCAGCGACAGCGGAAGACATGATTCCTCGGCGAGTTTAAGGTTTCGTCGGGAGGGGAACTAGAAACGGAAGTGCGCGAAGGCACGATTGGCCTGCGCCATCTTGTGGGTGTCGTCGCGCTTCTTGATCGCGTTACCCTGATTGGCAGCCGCATCCTTCAGCTCGACAGCCAGCGCCTTCGTCATCGGCACATTGCGACGACCCTGCGCGTAACCGACGATCCAGCGAATCGCGAGCGCGAGCTGGCGAGCCGGCGGAACCTCCATCGGCACCTGATAGGTCGCACCGCCAACACGGCGACTCTTCACTTCGAGGCGAGGCTTGATGTTTTCGATCGCCTTGTTCACCACTTCGAGCGGATCAACAATCTCGGTGCCCACGCGGGTTTCTTCGATCGCACCATAAACGATGCGCTCAGCGAGCGACTTCTTGCCACTCTGCATGATCGTGGAGATCAACTTGGCCACCACGGGCGAACCGTAGCGACTATCGATCTTTTCTTCTTTGTGGAGCGTGCGACGACGACGAGCCATGAGTCAGGTCAGGTTAGAGATTCAAGATTACTTTTTCTTGCCGTCGGCAGCCGCGGCGCCAGCCTTCGGACGCTTGGCACCATACTTCGAACGGCTGCGGCGACGCTTCTCCACCCCGAGGGCGTCAAGCGAACCACGGACGATATGATAGCGCACACCCGGCAGATCCTTCACACGACCACCGCGAACGAGAACGATCGAGTGCTCCTGGAGATTATGACCCTCGCCCGGGATATAGGCAATCACCTCGAAGCCATTCGTGAGGCGAACCTTCGCCACCTTACGCAGCGCAGAGTTCGGCTTCTTCGGCGTGCGGGTCATGACCTGCACGCAGACGCCACGACGAAACGGGCAATTGGTAAGAGCAGGTGACTTACTCTTGTATTTCACCTTCTTGCGGCCATTGCGAACGAGCTGATTGATCGTGGGCATTCGAGTGTTGGGAAAAGTTGGTTCGGCTAAAAAAAATCCAGACTCGCAAACTGACTGCGCGTCCTTTTCACCTCTCCCACCACATCACCCGACGACGATTCGCTCGAGTGACTCCCCGTGCCGAAGCCGGAAGCCGCGAGAGCGCGATAGTCATCGCGAGAGCGCAAGAAAAGGGCCGACATGCTACAGGCCTCCGCAGAACGCGCAAATGGTTTCTTGAAATTTTTTAAAGAGAGTCGCGAGCGAAAGACAAATGCCGTCGGGTTTCAGAGCTCGCCGGGGGGCACAAATCCCCGATTAAATCGGCGCGAAACGCGTGTGACCGACTTCTCACGCCTCGCTCTGCTTTTCCTCCAGAAATTTGAAACTCTGCGCGCGCCTCAGCGCAGAATCTCCCTCTTCGTCACATCGCCCGGCACGTCGAGGATCTGAATCTGGTTGATGCTCTTGAACTGCGCGTGGTCGGCGAACTGCCAGACGACTTTCTTGTCACGCGTCACTTCCACCACCTGCGGCTGCTCGCCGAGATGACCATGGCCGAGATAGATGCAAAAGACGGTGTTGCCGTTCGGCAGGCGCTGACAGCCGGCCATGAGGCGAAGCGGCACATCCTCCAGGTCGTTCTCGTTCAGCTCCCACACCACTTTGTCCTGCGCATCGAATTCCTGCACCTTGTGCCCGTCGCCACACGTCACCAGCCGATGGCCATCCGGCAGCGCCAACACTTCATGCGGGTCGCCGGGCACCTTCGTCTCGTGCAGCACGTTGCCGTCAGCGCCGAGTTCCACGATCTTTCCCTCCCCTTTGAAGCACACGAGGTAATGCCCATTCGCCAGCTTGCGCGTGCCGCGGAATTGATTGTGCAATTTGATCTCCGGCGCCGTCGTTAGCTTGATCTCCTTCGTGATTTTCCCGGCGCGATCCACCTCGATGATCCGGCTCGGACCGCATTCGGTCAGCATCACCTTTCCGTCCGCCAACGGCTGGCACGCATGCACTTCGGTCTTCTCGCCGGCCTTGTATTCCCACACGACCTTCTTGTCGGGCGTCAGTTCGAGCGCACCATTCACGAAGCAAAAGAGGTAGTTCCCATTCGGCAGTCGCCAGCAGTCCTGCGGGTTCTTGCAGTCATATTGCCACTCGATCTTCCCCTCCGCGGAGACGACGCAAACTTTGCCGCCCGGGTAATCGCAGCACAAAAACGGATGTGCCGCATGAGCAGCGACGGCGAAAAAAAGCGGGGCGGCGAAACGGAAGATGCGGGAGATCATGCCTTCCCGCTACTTCATTCGCCGTTCAGGGCGCGACTACCAATTCGCGTGTCGTGGCGATTCAAATACAGCCGAGCGCCGGGTCGGGCACCTTGGCCGGCAATTCCCCGTCTTCCTTCCGCGCGATCCGCCAGGCCCCCACTCCGCAGCCTCCGACCACCAGCAGCCACGGCAGCACACTCCAGCGCGATTTCGGCGCGAAAAACTCGCCGAGATTGCACGAGTTCCAGTCGCTCTCCTTCGTCCCCAGTTCGAAGATCCCCCAACCCAGCAAACCATCGAAAATCCCCACTGGATTCACCGACACCGGCCCGCGAATCGCCGCGAGCAGAAACGGCGCGCGCTCCCCTCGTTCGATCTTCGCATCGAGATCCGCGCGGATTGCTTCGAGCTTTTTCGCCCGCGCCGCTTCGTCCGGCTCCTCCGCTTCGAGCCGCTCAGCGGCCTGCTCGACCTTGATGTCCGCCATCCAGTGCAGCAGCGGTCCGGTCTTGCCCGTGAAGAAAAGCGGCGCGGCGTATTCCCACACGATCGAGCAGAAAAAATCGTCCTTCCGATGCGCATCGTCGATGCGCGCGTGCCCTCCCACCGCGAGCGGATTCTGCCCATCCGTAACCGTGAGCAGGAATTGCTGCACCACCGACACCGCGAGCAACGCCACCGTCGTCTTCCGCCAGCGCACGAAACCCACCACACACGCCAGCGCCACAAAGGGAATCCCCGGCACGAGATACCGCGGCCCGGCCGAATAACCGGCGTGGTAGCCGTTGAAGCTCGAATTCACGAGGAAGAAGAACGCGAAAATCGCCATGCCCACGCGAGCCTCGGGCGCCCACGTTTTTTCGCGCAGCCACACGACCCAGCCGATCACGCCGACGATCAGCACCGGGCACAGCATGAAGACCCCGCGATACGGCGACGCAATCAGCAGCGCCACGACATAAGGATTCGGCTGACCGAACATCCCAAGCGAGCCGCTCTCCGTCTTGAAGATGGGGTTCTGGAAATCGTTCGCCAGCGCCAACGGCGAACCGAAATTCACCTGGTGGTAATACAGCAGCAGCGCCGCCATCGGCGCGCCACCGAGCGCGAAGACGATCGCACGCCGCCAGTTCAGCTTTCCCGCGAGCAGGGCATACAAGCCCAGCGCCGCCACCGCCCCCACGGCGACATAGTTCGTCACCACCGCCAACCCCGCCGCGAGCCCCGCGAGCACATTTCGCAAATCGCCCCCGGAATTCCGCAAAGCACAGGTCTCGAATCCCTCGCAGCGATCCCACGCCAGCAAATAAAACGCCGCCACCAGCAGCGACGCCGTCAGCGCGTGGTCGAACAGGATCGTGGCGAACGGAAAGAACGTCGTCCCGAACGCTAATCCCGCCGTCGCCAGCAACGCCGGCACCAGCTTCCCGCCGGCAAATTTAATCGCCAGCCGCAGGAACATCACACACCCGATCGCCGACATCAGCCCCACGCTGAAGATCGTCGTCAGCCACGCGTTCAGGTTTAGCACCCACCAATGATCTGGATTGATCCCCAGCGCCTTCTCGAGGTGAAAAATCAAGTAATACGCCGGCAACGCCATGAACGACGTGCCCGGCGGTTTGTTCGGATGAAAATGGCCCGTCGCGTTCACATATGCCACATCGCCCGACGAACATCCCTCCCCCGGCACCTCCGGCACCATCGGCGCCTTGGTCACATCCTCTCCCATCGGTGCATCGCCGACGGGATAGAAGTTCCAGGTCCCATCGACCCAGCACAGACGAAAACGTTTTCCGTCCTCCGTGTATTCCGCGTGGTGCGTCGGCAACCGTTTGAGCACGCCATCTTCGCCCCCTTTGCGGTAAACAAAGAAGTCATCGATCGCAAACCGCCCCTCTTCTACCATCGCGCGAATCTCCGCGAAGCGTGAGTTCTGATTCCACCCTCCGCCTTGATTGAAATAGGCGAAGCCAAACCACGTGGCGAGAAAGACGAGGAGTTCGAGACGGCGGACGGGAGACATTGAGGGCGCGGGAAGTTGGACAGAAACAGCGGCGGCGGAAATACTTTTCGCCGGGTCTGCGATCACCGTTCCCCCATTACTCGCCAGACGGCTTGGCCAGTGCGCCAAGGGTGAAAGATCCGGGCAATGCAGTCTTGCTGCCGGCATTCCCCCCTACGACAGCCCACTCGCCATCGGCATTGCCGCCGGCGATCGGCAGATCGCAATCGAGCGCGAGGGCAGCGAAAGCGAACAGAAGAAAAAGGAGGAAAAGAAGTATCGGAGGTTAGTGAGGGAAATCGACCAGCAAAACCGGCACAGCACTGCCCGGGTCAGCCTCGGCGACGACCCGGATGAGTCCATTCGTGCCCGCGAGCGAGAAAGTATCGCCCGAACTCGACCACCGCCGCGGCTCGGCGACCAACCGCCCTGCTTGCACACTCACCCGCGCCGGCCACCACGTCTCGCGCGGATCGGCGCGCAGCGGCTCGTCCCCGCCAAGCTCAATCTCGACCGGTTGCCAAAGCGGCGACGCTCCTTGCAAGCGCTCGAGCGCGAGCCGGATGGCTGTGTGGAAACAAACGAAGTGAGAGACCGGATTTCCGGGAATGACGAATGCCACCTGTCCTTCGCAGGTCGCGAAGATGAGCGGCTTGCCGGGGCGCAGGTTGACCTTGTCGAAATGAATCGTGAACCCGGCATCACGCAACACCCGGGCACCAAAGTCGTAATCTCCCACGCTCGCGCCGCCCGAGATGAGCAGCACTTCACCCTCACATTGATCCACCCATTCGCGGAGGCGATCGGGATTGTCGCCGCAGCGCGACTGGCTGATGAGCAACCCACCCGCATTCGTGACAAGAGCCGCGATGAGGGAAGAGTTCGTGTCACGGATTTTGCCCGGCTGCGCGGGCTCGTCCGGGGAGGTCAATTCGTCGCCCGTGGCCACGTGGCACACGCCGGAGGGTGGAAACACCGGCACATTCACGGTGCCAACCTGCGCGAGGATGGCCAGCTCGGCCGGACCAAGTTTGCTACCAGCCGGCAGCACGACATCCCCTTCCTTCGCCTCCACACCACGAGCGCGAATAAACTTCTTTGCCGGCCGCCGTGGCACTTTCACCACGTCGCCAGTTCGCTCGACATCTTCCTGAGGGACAACAAACGCCGTTCCCGCCGGGACCAGCGCACCTGTAAAAATGCGCACGCATTGACCGCGCTCAATCGCACGCGACGGCACCTCCCCCGTCCGCACTTCACCGGCGACGCGAAATTCACCCACCCCTTCTTCGCCGATCGCGTAGCCATCCATCATCGCCCGGTCCGCCGCGGGATAAGCAGCGTCAGCCTGAATGTCTTCGGCCAGCACGCAACCACCCGCCTCCGCCAGCGGCACCAGAGTCTTCGCGCCGGGTTGAACTGCTTCGGCGATGAGACGGCGCGCTTCGAGGAGTGAAATCATCTGCGCGAGCTAGCGCAGCTGGGCCGCGCTGGCCACATGGAACAATCGCTTGCCGCCTGCCAGCACCTCGGCTCAATGCATCGCGTGCAAGTCACCATCCTCGCCTTTGCCCAGGCTAGCGACCAGCTCGGTTTCCACGAGCGAACCGTCGAGTGCGCCCCGAGCGATACTCCGCGAGGGATTATCGGAAAGCTCGCCCCGACGGTGCGACTGGAAAACATGCGCGTGGCCGTGGATCAGGAATACGCGGCCTGGGATGCGACGATCGGCGACGCGCGCGAAATCGCCGTCATTCCACCCGTTTCAGGAGGTTAGCCCGCGGCACGATGCAGACCGAAATCATCTTCACGCACGAACCGATCGCGATTCCCCCGCTGGTATTTCCTTCCCGCGAGATCGGCGCGTGCCTCGAGTTCCAAGGCATCGTGCGTGAACTCGAGCAAGGCGAGACGCTCACCGGGCTGGCTTACGAGGCCCACGAACCCATGGCTCGCCGCCTCCTCGAACGGCACTTCAGAGATCTCGCGCAAGCTCATCCCTGCACAGCCGTCCTGTTCATTCACCGGCTCGGCTGGGTGCCGATGGGTGAGGCCTCGCTCTTCGTTCGCATCCTCAGCACCCATCGCGGCGAAGGGCTGCGTTTTCTCGCGGAAGCCATCGATCGCTTGAAAACCGATGTGCCGATCTGGAAACGAACCGATCGGACGGTGTAGTTTTTCTCGACACAAATCGAGGAATATCCCCTACACGATAAGTTGAGAACTGGCACGCGGAATGTTCTCATACCGGCTTCCCATGAAGCCTGTTCTACTCCTTACCCTCGCTGCCTGCACATCGATGGCCGGTTCGGCGTGGAGTCAGGCGACGATTGAAGGGCGGGTGGATCTTCCGAAAGCGAAGTCCGCCCCGGTCATGAACAAACGCTATCAGGTCGTGACAAAAGCGGGGGTGATCGCCACCGATCCCCCGGTCGCCGTGGTGTATCTGGAGGGCGCTTTTTCCAAATCAGCGACCCCGCCCAAGGCCCAGATGGCGCAGAAGGACCTCGCCTTCGTGACACCGCTGCTTCCCGTTCAGGTCGGCACCACCGTCGAGTTCCCCAATCTCGACGACACCTATCACAACATCTTCTCCTACTCGAAACCGAAGCGCTTCGACCTCGGCCGGTATCTGCCCACCGAGCGGCCGATTCCCTCACAGGTCTTCGACCAACCGGGGCTCGTGGCCATCCACTGCGACATTCATGAGCACATGCACGGGATCATTCTCGTGCTCGAAACGCCTCATTTCGTGCGCTCAACCCCTGATGGCAAATTCCGTCTCACCGGATTACCGGCAGGACACTACACCCTCAAGGCCTGGATCAGCAGCAAGACGACGCTTGAGCGTTCGGTTGACCTGACGAAGGGCGGGACATTGCACGTGGATCTTCCGTGAGCCGGCTCCCTCCCCCCCGGCGCGAAGGAGCCCGCGGATTTCGCATCAAGCTCCTCGCCACCATGATGCTGGTGATCATCGCGATCACCGCACTGGTGCTCTATTTCACGGAGCGGAATGTGGCGGCGGAGGCACAGCGCAACTTTCGCGATGCGTTCCAGAGCCAGATCGGGCGGCCGCTCGGCGTGCACGATGCGCGGCTGGTGTCGATCACCGAACGCTGCCGGGTGCTGGCGCGAGCACCGCGCATTCGGGCCGCGTTGGAAGAAGGAGTCGTCGAAGATCTCTACCTCAACGCCACCGTCGAACTGCGCGACATCCGGCCCGGCCTTGGTGAACCTGAGGATGTGGCGGATCCTCGCATCCTCCGCGTGCGTTTTTTCCGCTTCCTCGATTCAGAGGGCAAAGTAATCCCCGATCCGCGACCGGCGGACCCTGCCGTGCCCAAGGACCTGGAAGCCCGGCTCTCCCTTCCGAAGGGTGCCACCACCGAACAGCAAATCGGCTATGTCGCCAGCCGGGACACCAGCGGCAGCGAGACCATTCACGAAATCGTCTGCACCCCGATCCCGGTGAGCGAAACGGGTGAAATCATCGGCTTCATCGTCCTCGGTTTCAAACCGGTCACCTACGGAATCACCGATCGTCGGGGCGATCTCCACAGCGGGCTCTGGATCGATCGGCGACTCCATCTGCCCAATCTCGATCCAGCGACTATCGAGGGGGTGAGCAAGGACGTCGTCCGGTCTATCGAGATACAGCCATCAGGGCGCACCAACGTGATGACTCCCGTGCGAGGCACGCCCCATCTCGTCTTCACCCAGCTTCTCAACGCGGGCTCGCAATATGCGCCCGCCTATCAGGTGTGTCTTTACTCGCTCGCGGATGCTCTGACCCATCAGCGTCGAGTTCAATGGCAGATTCTCGGCTACGGCACTCTGCTTTTGCTGGGTGGTTTGATCGTCAGTCACATCGTCTCGGCCAGCTTTTCCGCGCCCGTCGAGCAACTGGCCGTCGCCTCTGCCGAGCACCAGTCGCTACGCAAGCGCGCCGAGGCCGCACTCGTGGTCACCGAACAGAAGTATCGCAGCATTTTTGAAAACGCGGTCGAAGGGATTTTCCTGCTCACCTCGGAGGGAAGTTTCATCAGCGTGAACCCTGCCCTGGCCCGCCTCTTCGGCCACGAGTCGCCCACGCACTTCCTTGCGGAAGTGACTGATCCCGCGACGCAGCTTTTCGCCGATCCAAAGCATTTCCCCGAGTTGCTGCGACTCGCGAGAGCCGATGGCATGATTTCCAGCCTCGAAAGCGAAGCAGTGCGCAAGGATGGACGCCGCATCTGGATCTCACAGAACATGCGCGCGGTCACCGATGCCGCCGGCAACGTTACGCACTTTGAAGGCACCATCGAGGATATCACCGAGCGCAAGCACGCCGGCGATGCGTTGCTCGTCGTGAACGCCGAACTCGAAAAAGCTCTCGGCGACCTCAAGGCGGCCCAGCATCAGGTCATCCAGCAGGAGAGGCTCCGGGCTTTGGGCCAGATGGCCAGCGGCATTGCGCACGACTTCAACAATGCGCTCGTGCCGATCCTCGGCTTTTCGGAGCTGCTCGCCAACAATGAGGCGATTCTCCGCGACCAGGCCTCCGCTCGGAAGTATCTCGAGATCATCCAGACGGCGGCGAAGGATGCATCGAGCGTGGTGGCCCGGCTCCGTGAATTCTATCGTTCGCGGGATAACCGGGAGAGCTTCTCCGCGATCAACTTGAGCAAGCTCGTCGAGCAATCAGTCACGCTCACGAAGCCGAAATGGAAAGATCAGGCCCAGGCCAGCGGCGCCACGATCGAGGTCGTCACCATGCTCGAAGCGATGCCACCAGTCGCAGGCGAGGAGTCGGCCCTGCGCGAGGTGTTTACGAATCTGATTTTTAACGCGGTCGATGCGATGCCGAAGGGCGGCACCATCACGGTCCGAGCTTTCCGGCTGGATGAATCCGCCGTGATCGAAGTAGGCGATACGGGCACTGGCATGACCGAGGAAGTGCGCCGGCGCTGCCTCGAACCGTTTTTCTCTACCAAGGGAGATCGCGGCACGGGCCTCGGCCTCTCGATGGTCTTTGGCATCATCCAGCGGCACAGCGGCATCATCGACATTCGCTCGCAGATCGGCCAGGGCACCACGTTCGTCATCACGCTCCCGTTCGACCAGAGCGCGGTGGCGGGGCCCGCAGTGGAAACGCCAACCGCTGCCGTGCGAGCGTTGCGCCTTCTCGTCGTCGAGGACGACGAGCAAGTGCAGGAACTTCTCGGTGCCGCCCTGACGGCCGATGGTCATACGATCCAGATCGCCTCCCACGGCGTGGAAGGGCTCAAGTGCTTCCTCGACGGCACGTTCGATCTCGTCTTGACCGACAAATCGATGCCCGGCATGAGCGGCGATCAACTGGCCACCGCCATCAAACAAATCGCGCCGAAAATGCCGATTATCCTCCTCACCGGTTTCGGGCAGTTCCTCGACCCCGAGGATTATCCCGATATCAACGTGCTCGCCCCCAAGCCGATCAGCATCGCGGCGTTGCGCGAGGCCATCGCCACGGCCCTGAAAAGCGTATGAAGAAGCTGGCTGCCTTCGCTTTTTCCTCGCTTCTGCTGGCAGGAGCTCATGCCCAGGATTACCTCGACGACGCCCAGCGTTTCCTCACCTGGAGCGCTTTCGACGGAAACATGCGCGTGCGCCTCAGCGGCCTCATCGACATCGAAGCCTACTCCACGCCGCAGCCGCCGCCCGGACTCATCTACACGGATCAATATGCCTTGGTGAATCCGCGCCTGTCGCTCTTTCTTGACGCGCAACTCGGCCCGCACGTTTACGTCTTCGCGCAGACTCGCGTCGATCGCGGCTTCGATCCAAGCGATGGAAAAGCCGATGTGCGGCTCGACGAATACGCTGTGCGCATTTCACCGTGGGAAGACGGACGGCTCACCGTGCAAATCGGCAAGTTCGCCACCGTCGTGGGCAACTGGGTCGAGCGCCATCTCTCGTGGGACAATCCATTCATCAACGCTCCCCTGCCCTACGAAAACGTGACCGGCATCTGGGACGGCGACGCCGTGCCCGACGACGAGACCCTCCTGTATTGGTCCCATGTCGCGCCGGAGGATCTCAACGGGAGCATCAAAGATTATTCCGATAAGATCGAGCGACTGCCCGTCATCTGGGGGCCGAGTTATGCGAGCGGCGTGTCCGTTTCGGGCAAGGTGGGGAAATTCGACTACGCGGTGGAGATGAAAAATACGCCGGTTTCATCACGGCCGGAATCGTGGGATGCCACCTCGGTGGACTTCGATCACCCGTCCTTCAATGGCCGCTTTGGCTTTCGCCCGAATGCCGCGTGGAATGTCGGGTTTTCCTTCGCCCACGGCCCCTATCTGCTGCCCGACGCCACGCCAACTCTTCCACCCGGGCGAGACAACGATCATTATCACCAGACCACGCTGGGACAGGACATCAGCTTCGCGTGGCGGCATTTTCAGTTCTGGGCTGAAGTGTATGAAACGCGCTTCCAGGTGCCGCACGTCGGGCAGGCCGACACGCTCGCTTACTACCTCGAAGCCAAATACAAATTCACGCCACAGTTATTCGGCGCATTGCGGTGGAATCAGCAATTCTACAACCGGATCGATACCGAGGAACATGGCAGCACACCGTGGGCCGACGACGTGTGGCGGATCGACGCCGCGGTGGGCTATCGCTTTAGCGCCCAGACGCAGCTCAAGCTCCAATACAGCCTGCAGAATCCTCGCTCTGCCACGGAGGACCTGAGCCATCTTTTCGCAGGCCAGTTCACCGTGCGGTTTTGAAGATCAGCGTTCGGTGAGCCACGCTGGGCCGACATCGGTTTTCTTCACGGGCACCTTAGCAGGCGCAACTTTCACTTCAGAGACGAAAATTCCTTCCTGAGCCGGCAGGCCGACTTCCGCGCCAAACATCGTATTTCCTTTCCACGTGGTGCGCAGCGGCTCAGTGATCGTCCGCACGAGCGGCCCGTGCATCGAGACTACTTTGTTATTGGCGAAGGTGCAATCTTCTGGCGGCAGCGTGCCGCCTTCACCCGCGTAGCCGAGCACGATGTTCTCGCGGCTATCGGTAAACACGTTGTCCGCAATCATCGCCCGGCGCACAGTGAAATAACCGTGCAGGGGTGAGTTCACGAGCCCGTTCATGAGGCACAACGCCGCCCGTGTCTCCTCGCCGCCCAGATCGACAAACCGATTCCCGACGACACGATGGTCGGCATCAATCACCCGCACGCCACCCGTGCGCGGCTGCCCCTCGCCGAAAAAGACGTTTCCTTCCACTGTGCAAGCGCGCCCGTGACGCAGCGTCAGCGCTCCTTCACAGCGGTAGAACACGTTTTTCCGGTAGAGGTTCTCGCATGATTTGTTCGACACGATTTCCACCTCACCATTGCACTGTTCGAACCAATTCTCCTCGACCGTGCAGCGCGCCGCTACACCGGAACTTTTGCTATCGCCCACTCGGATCGTCTCACCGCCGTTCACTTTCAACCGCGGCCGCGGGCCGAAGTGGTTGTGATCGATGCGATGCGCAACCGCGTCTTTTTCCAGCCAGACCACCGTCGTGGTGCCGCGATTCGTTTTGCCCGCGAGATAGCAGTGGTCCACGCGATTGTCGGTGCCGTAGAGAGAAACCCAACGTGTCTCCGTCTTTGCATCTGGTGGATTGCAATCGATGAACGCACACGAAGTCAGCCGGGAGCGATGAGCGTGGCGCTTGGTGTGAGCTCGAAATTCGAAAACGTCCTCCGCGCTCGCGCTACGCTCGAACCGCAGCCCCTCGACGACGAGATACTCCCCCGCCATGCGCAGCACGGACTGACCGGTGATGACGACCTTGCCCGGTGTTTCGGCTCGCAACGTGATCGGCATTTCCGCCGTGCCTTTTGCCTCGAAGACGATTCTCGCGTCGGTCCAGACGCCATCGGTCATCACGAGCGCATCTCCGGGCGCGACCATCTTTGCCGCCGTGGCGATCTCGACAGGGCTGGCAACCCGGTATTCGACCCCAAGGGCGAAAGAAGTGAGGAGAAGAGAGAGGGAGAAAACTTTCACTCCCCGAGCCATACCCAGCGCACGCCGTCGATGACCACTCGTCCGTCGGTTTCCCCGTTGCTGATTTCGACGAACCCGCTGTCGCCGGCCTTGAAGCTGAACTCGCCCACCGGCACGAAATTGAACGGGGTCGTTTCGTTGCGTTGATCGACCGTCAACTTCGCCGTGCCATCTGCATGCCGAATGGTCACCGGCACCCGCGTCGCCTGCGTTTTCGACGGCCGAAACCCCAGGCAGACCTGATAACGCCCCGACTGCGGGATCTTCGGCTGGAATCGCGCCCGCGCCGGCGCCGTCCTGCCGCCCCGCGCCGAATCGCGATGAATGCCCGGACCCAGGAAAACATCCGAGCAGCGCAGCGGCAGGCCGGCCACGAGATCAGGAAAAGTGCCGTCCCAACGGCCGAATAACTCGGCATCAAAATCGTCCACCGTCACGTCGCACACATCCGCCATCCCGACAGGAATATCAGCCGTGAGCAAGCGTCGGCGGCCAGCAGCATCGGTCGCGATCATGCTCACGCGGCAGGTTTTCTCGAGCGCAAAGGAATGCACGACCCGCTCGCCTTCGGCGGACACTTTGCCCGTGCCCTCGAAATCCCACACGATCGATTGGAGCGGGTCTTTGAGCACGCCAGGCACGGCCTTGAAGACGACCTTTTCCCCGGGCTTCGGATGACGCGGGGTCCACGTCAGCCTCACCGGCGGCTGATACCCCGCGTCAAGCACCGCACCTTCTTTGAGCAACAGCGCCCGCACCTTGGCGGCATCCACCTTTTGCACCGTCGTTTTCTCCGCGAGAGCGAAATGCGCAGCGACGCCCGCAGCCTGGCCGAGCATCATATACACTGGCTCCATCCGCAGCGAGCAGTAAGCGACGTGTGTGGCTGAGCAGCACACTGGCACGAGAAGATTTTCCACATCCGGCGGCACCAGGCTGCGATACGGAATATCGTAGTTGTTCAGCGCCACATGCCGCGTGTGCTCGGGCACGAGTTTTCCGTCTTCGCGCAGCATTTGGACCACGTGGCAATCGACCCCGTAGCTGCCGGTAGCCACACCGTCGGACTTCCAGCGGTCCTGCGTGAGGTCCTGCTCGCACAGGATATACTGGCCCACCATGCGCCGCGCTTCGCGGACGTAGAGTTGGAAAGGCCAGTTTCCGTTGTCGACAAACTCATCTTTAGACAACCCCCACGTCCGCGCCTCCGCGCGGAACGTCTCGGGCAATTCGGGATCGTTCTGGAAATAGTAGAGCCGGCTTTGAAAATAGTCGCGAATCCGCGCCGCCATCGCATCGCGCGTGGCCCAACTGCCTTCCGCATACCCTTCACTGTTGCCGACCGAATCGCCCCAGTTCGCATCGAATTTCGCCCCCGGATGCGCCTTCTCGATCGTGGTGAAGAAGCTGCCGAACCCGGTCGCCTTGCCTTCCTTGATCCGCTTTCCATCAGTCGGCACAAACGGCGCGGGATCATAGTTCTCTGGTTTCGGGAAGAGCACCCGGTTGGCGGTGTTCATGGTCACGGACACGCGGTAGTTGTAAGCCATGGTGCGATGATCGCCGAGGCCACGCTGCTCCTTCGGACCCATGCTGACGCCGGCAAGGTATTCGCCGTATTCCGCCCGTCCCTCCCGCCCGACGCGATAAGACACCTTCGCTCCGGCCATGAGGTCGCCTTCGTAGCTGGCGTCGATGAAAAGATCGCCGGTAAAAGTGCGCGAATTTTTTCCGGAAGGGTCCGCCACGGTAAGTGCCACGACGCGATTGCCGACCGTCGCGCGATCCGAATCAAGCGTCACCGATTGATAACGCAGGCTGCGATGGATCGTGATGGACGGCTGTTCCTTGAGCATTTGCTCGAACACTAACTCCGCCACGTGCGGCTCGAAGTTTCCACCGCTACGGCAGGCTTTGAGTTCCTTGGCATCTGCACCGTATCGCCCGTTGTAATACTTCACGATTCGCTTGAAGAAATCATCGGCGAGACCACCGACCGTTTTGCGGTCTCCCATGTCCGTGGCCACAAGCCCGCCACTCACCATGCCGCCAACGTGCGCGTTAATATCCACCAACGCGACCGTGTGCCCCTGCCGCGCGGCGGCGATCGCGGCCATCACTCCGGCGGGCGTCCCGCCATAGACTACCACCTCGGCATCCTTGGCGAACGAAACCGAGAGGAGCGAAAGGAGAACGGAAAGGAAGAATTTCAGCATGGCGACGAAGGGGGACTACTCCTTCAGTCCTGAAACGACTCGCTTCGGACAGTCGAAATTTGAAAGTCGCACAAAAAATCCGCGCGTATTATCCAAGCCACTCCCCTCCGATGAAAGCCCTCACCCTGCTTCTCCTCGCCTCCGTCCTGCACGCAGCCGAATTGCCAGTCGTGCCAGTCGAACCTCAGCCGTTTCTGGCCGCGCTGGGCTCACTCATCGACGCAACGGACTACCTCGGCTCGCCATTTACGCTCGAGGATAAGACCGCGCTTCGCGAGGCCATCGCCGCTCACGACACAGCAGCGGTCGAGAAAGCGCAGCGGATTCTCGACGGCTACGCGCTCTTTGCCGTATACATCAATCCTGAGCAGCGGGTAAAGGTGGCACAAGGACCAGCGAAACCGGTGCTCGACGAAAGCGGCTGGCGGCAGTTCCTCGTGAAAGTGATCAACGAGGCCGGCGTGACGGCGAAACTGCGCGTCACCAGCCCGCAAGCGAAGCAAGCTTTCGTCCCCGGCTCGCCTCCAGTGGCGCCGAATGCACAGCCGCGCGACCCGGGCCCGCCCGCGCTCGATGCCCGCTGGCTCGATCTGCAACTCTTCGAGGCTCAGCCCCTGCGTCCCACCTTGAGTGGTCTCGGCGTAGAGTATCGCATCGTCGAACTCTATTCGCGCGATGCCGGAAAACGCGAAGCGGCGTTTTCTTTCGACACGGGCCAAGGCACGCAGGACCTCGGTTTTCGCAATGAAGTGAGCGTCCTGTTCGACTGCCGTCCTGCTCGCGAAATCAGGCTGGGCGTCGTGGATGAAAACGGCACTCCATGCGTCGGCTCGCTACTCATCAAGGATTCGGCCGGGCGCGTCTATCCTTCCCAGACCAAACGCCTCGCACCGGATTTCTTTTTCCATCCGCAGGTCTATCGCGGCGATGGCGAAACGATCAGACTCCCAGACGGCGAATACGACATCACCTTCGAGCGTGGGCCGGAATCGATCCCCGAGCAACGGCATGTGCGAGTGGACGCGGACACCAAAACGCTGCGTTTCGCCGTGAGGCGCTGGATCGATCCCGCCACGCTTGGCTGGTGGAGCGGCGATCATCACATCCACGCGGCGGGCTGCGCACACTACTCGGTGCCGACGATGGGTGTGCACGCACCGGACATGGCACGGCATTGCCAGGGCGAGGATCTGAAAATCGGCGCGAACCTCACCTGGGGACCATGCTTCGATTACCAGAAACAGTTTTTCACCGGCGCGGAGGACAAGACCTCCGCGTATCCCTTCCTGCTGCGCTACGACGTGGAGGTGAGCGGCTTCGGCTCGCACAGAAGCGGCCATCTCTGCCTGCTCAAGCTGCGCGAGCAGATGTATCCCGGCGGCGATTCCACCGCCCATTGGCCGACCCTTTGCCTGAACACGCTGCGCTGGGCGAAAAAGCAGGGTGCACTCGTCGGCCCTGCTCACTCCGGCTGGGGCTTGCAACCCATCGCGGAAGACGACCCCGATTACAAAAAGCCCTATGCCGGCCCGGGCAAGACGCGATCCGCCACGGACAAATTGCCGAATTACATCATCCCGCCCTTCAACGGTATCGGCGCCAACGAATACATTGTGGACGTCACGCACGAAGTCCCAGGTCCCGACGGACGCCCGGTGCCCGCGGTCGATTTCCTTTCCATGGTCGATACGCCTCACACGTGGGAGCTGAATATCTGGTATCACACGCTCAACGCCGGCTTTCGCACCCGCATCAGCGGCGAGACGGATTTCCCGTGTATCTATGGTGAACGCGTCGGACTGGGCCGGGCCTACGTGAAACTCGACGGCAAGCTCAGCTACGACGCATGGTGCGAAGGCATCCGCGCCGGGCGGGCCTACGTGAGCGATGGGAAGAGCCACCTCATGGACTTCAAGGCGAACGGCGTCCCCCTCGGCGAAAAGGATAGCGAATTGCGCCTCCCCCTGCCCAACGTTGTGAAGCTGACCGCCCAAGTAGCGGCCCGGCTCGACGAACAGCCGCACCCAGAAATCCAAAACGCTCCGGCAGATCGAAAGCCATTTTGGAACATCGAGCGGGCGCGCATCGATACGACTCGAGAAGTGCCGGTCGAATTGATCGTGAACGGTCTGTCGGTCGCCCGGCAGAACATCGTGGCCGATGGCATCACCCGCGACGTCAGTTTCGACGTGCACATCGACCGCAGTGCCTGGGTCGCCTTAAGAATTCGCGCCTCCTCGCACACCAACCCGATCTTCGTCGTCGTGGACGGCAAACCGATTCGCGAGCGCCGCAGCCTCGAATGGTGTCTCAAGAGCGTCGATCAATGCTGGTCGCAGAAGGAAGCGCTCATCGCCCCCGCTGAGCACGACGACGCCCTGGCTGCCTACGAGCACGCCCGGCAGGTGTATCGTGGCCGCCTGGCGGAGTGCGCCCCTTAGCCCGGACTTGACCGCGCCACCGCCGAAAGGCACCCATTGCCTTCCGACATGAGTTCCGAAAAGGCCACTCTCGACAGCTTGCGCATCGACCGTGGCGGTCGGGCGAAACCGCAGCGTTCCCCATCGTGGACGCTGCCGATCATTCTCGGGTTCGTCGTGCTGGCCGCGGTGGCATGGTGGCTGCGGCGCCCGCAGGCGGCAGAGGTGAAAACCGTCGCGGCCCGGGAACAGGCGGTTGGCGGACAAAAAACGTTGCTCAACGCTTCGGGCTACGTGACCGCCCGGCGCGCGGCGACCGTTTCCTCCAAGGTCACCGGCAAGGTCGTCGAGGTGCTGGTTGAGGAAGGCATGAAAGTCGAAGCTGGCCAGGTGCTCGCACGACTCGATTCCTCCAATGTCGAAGCCTCCCTCAAACTCGCCGAAGCTCAGCTCGGCTCGGCCAAAGCCATGCTGGCGGAAACCAAGCCGAACCTCGAATTTGCCGAACGCGAACTGAAACGCTTCACCGATCTCGCCTCGACCAAAGTAGTCAGCGATTCCGATCTGCGGCGGGCCGAAATGGAAGCGCGCACGCTCTCCGGCCGGGTCATCCGCCAGACCGCCGAGGTGGAAGTCGCCGAAAAGGAGGTCGCGCAGTGGAGGCAGCAGCTCGATGACACCATCATCCGGGCGCCATTCGGCGGCGTCGTGACGACGAAGAATGCGCAGCCGGGCGAGATGATCTCCCCCATGTCGGTCGGTGGCTTCACCCGCACGGGGGTGTGCACGGTGGTGGATATGTCCTCGCTCGAAATCGAGGTGGATGTGAATGAAAGCTTCATCAATCGCGTGCAGCCCGGCCAACCGGTGCAGGCTACGCTCGACGCGTATCCGGAGTGGAAGATTCCCGCGAAAGTGATCGCGATCATCCCAACGGCAGACCGGCAGAAGGCCACGGTGAAGGTGCGCGCAGGATTTGATCAGCTCGATCCGCGTATTCTGCCCGACATGGCCGTGAAGGTGGCGTTTCAGGGCGGCACCACCGGGCCCGCCCACGTCACGGTCGTGGTGCCGAAGGCGGCGGTGCAACCAGCCGACGGACGCGACATCGTGTGGGTAGTGCGCAGCGGACGTGTGGAACGGCGCGCCGTCACAGTTGCGGAGACGCAGGGGAACGATTGCACCATCGCCGCGGGCCTGAGCAACGGGGAGCGTGTCGCGGTCAATGCGCCGGAGGGATTGACCGACGGCCAGCGCGTTAGCGAAAAGAATCCATGACCACCAACCAACCCCTCGTCAGCGTGCGCGGTGTCACCAAGACTTTCCGGCGCGGCTCGGAGGATATCCACGTGCTCGACCGGCTCGATCTCGACGTGCAGCCCGGCGAATTCCTCGCGCTGATGGGACCATCCGGCTCGGGCAAATCGACGCTGCTCAATCTCATCGGCGGACTTGATCGCCCCGACACAGGCGCGGTGCAGATTGGTGGAGACCACATCGAAAAACTCTCCGAACGCGAGCTCGCTGCGTGGCGCGCGCGACACGTGGGCTTCGTCTTTCAGTTCTACAATCTCATGGCCGTGCTGAATGCGGAGCGAAACGTGGAGTTGCCGCTACTGCTCACGCACCTGTCGAAGAAGGAACGCAAAGAGCACGTGCAGGTGGCCCTGAAAGTCGTCGGGCTCGAGCATCGCATGAGGCACTTTCCGCGGCAGCTCTCGGGCGGCGAGCAGCAGCGCGTCGGCATCGCACGCGCGATTGTGACCGATCCCACGATCTTGCTTTGCGACGAACCGACGGGTGATCTCGACCGCAAATCGGGCGACGAAATCCTGAGCCTGTTGCAAGCGCTCAGCCGCGACCAGGGCAAGACGATCGTGATGGTGACGCACGATCCGCACGCCTCCGCACGCGCGAGCCGCACGGTGTATCTCGAAAAAGGCCAGCTCTCCACGACCCAGCCGGCATGAAGTTCCTCGGCCTCGTCTGGAGCAATTTGAAGCGTCGCAAGCTGCGCACCACGCTCACGCTGCTTTCGATCCTCGTCGCGTTCGTGCTCTTCGGTTTCCTGTGCGCAATCAAGACCGCCTTCGGCGCGGGCGTCTCACTCGCGGGGAAGGATCGCCTCATGGTCCGGCACCGCGTGTCGTTCATCCAATTGCTGCCGAAGGCCTACGAGCAGCGCATTGCGGCCATTCCGGGCGTCACGCTCGTGTCGTTGAACGTGTGGTTTGGCGGCGTGTATCAGGATCCGAAAAACCAGCTCGGCACCTTCCCCGTCGAGCCAGAGGCGTTCTTCGCCATGAATCCGGAGCTGACCTTGCCGGCGGAGCAGATGCAGGCGTGGCTGCGGACGCGCACTGGCGCAGTCGTAGGACGCACGATTGCCACCCGGTTCGGCTGGAAGGTCGGCGACCGCATTCCCATGACTTCGCCGATCTGGCCGAACAAGTCGGGCGGCGCGTGGGAGTTCGAGATCGTCGGCATTTACGACGGGACGAAGAAGGCCGCCGACACTTCGAGCTTCCTCTTTCGCTACGATTACTTCGACGAGGCGAGAGAGCGCGGCCAAGGCGAGGTCGGCTGGTATCAGGTGCGCGTGGCCGATCCCGGGCGCGCTGGCGAGATCGCGGAGGCCATTGATGCGGAGTTCGCCAATTCATCTGCGGAAACGAAAACCGAAACCGAGGCCGCGATGTTCCAAGGCTTCGCGCAGCAACTTGGCGACATCGGCACGATCACCGCGCTGATTGTCGCCGCAGTCTTCTTCACGATCCTGCTCGTCGCGGGCAACACGATGGCGCAATCGGTCCGCGAACGAACCCAGGAGATCGGCGTGCTCAAGGCGGTCGGCTTTTCGAGCGAACTGGTGCTCGGCATCGTGCTGGGCGAATCCCTCATGATCGCGGCGCTGGGAGGACTGACCGGCCTGGGCCTCGGCTGGTTCATGATTTCCGGCATGAGCAAGCTCAGCTTCATGCAGACTTATTTTCCGTTTTTCGAAATTGCGCCCCGCGATCTGTTGCTCGGCAGCGCTTTCGCCATCGCCCTCGGCTTTGTCGCGGGAATTCTTCCCGCGTGGCAGGCGATGCGACTGCGCACCGCCGAAGCGCTGCGGCGCGAAGGGTAAGGAAAAACACGATCATGAACTGGCTTTCCCAAATCACTTCGATCACCTGGCTCGGGCTGCACACCATCCCACAGCGCAAGGGAGCGTCCATCACCGCAGCGGTGGGAATCGCCGGCGTCGTGCTGGTGTTCGTCGGGGTGCTCTCGATCGCGAACGGATTCCGCGCCGCGGTGGCCTCGACGGGACGCAGCGACATCGCCGTCGTCGTGCGCGAGGGCGCGGCCAACGAGATGTCCAGCAACATGGGCCGCGACGAGGTGCGCGTGATCAAGGACGCTCCCGGCATCGCGCGCGAGAATGGAAGCCCGATCGCATCGGCGGAACTTTTCGTGATCATCAACATCCCCAAGCGCTCGACCGGCACCGACGCAAACGTGCCTTTCCGGGGAATCGAATCCACCGGCCCGGCCATCCGCGGCAACCTCAGGCTGGTGGCGGGGCGCATGTTCGAAAGCGGACGCAACGAAGTCATCGCTGGAGTCAACGCGGCACGCGAGTTTGCCGGGCTCGACGTGGGCGGGACGATCAAGCTCGGCAAAAGCGAATGGCACGTCGTGGGAATTTTCTCCGCGGGCGGCGGCGCCGGCGAGTCGGAGATCTGGACGGAGTCCACGGTGCTTCAGGAAGGCTACGGACGCCGCGACACCAGCCAATCGGTCTATGCAAAACTGACCTCGCCGGAATCGTTTCAGGAATTCAAGGACGCGCTGACCTCAAATCCGCGATTGAAAGTGAGCGTGCAGCGCCAGAACGAATTTTACGCCGAACAATCGAGCATCACCACGCAATTCATCTCCATCCTCGGCACGGCCATCGCAGCGATGATGGCCGTGGGTGCTCTGCTCGGCGCGCTGAACACGATGTATAACGCTGTCGCAGCGCGTGGTCGCGAGATCGCCACACTGCGTGCGCTCGGCTTTGGCTCGATGCCCGTGGTCTGCTCGGTGCTACTCGAATCGCTCGTGCTGGCGCTGGGTGGCGGCATCATCGGCGCACTCGCCGCCTATCTGGCGTTCGATGGCTATGGCGCCGCCACGATGAATTTTCAGACGTGGAGCCAGATCGCCTTCACTTTCGCCGTCACTCCGAAACTGCTTGTGCAGGCCATTCTCCTGTCGGCGACGCTCGGATTACTTGGCGGCCTTTTCCCAGCCTGGCGCGCGGCGCACCTGCCCATTGCGACGGGTTTGCGCGAGACATAAGCGGCTACACTGCCCGTCCTTGCCCATGATCCTCCGTTTTACCTCCCTGTTCGCCTGCCTGCTGCTCGCGGCTCACGATGGCTTTGCCGCGACCAAAAAACGCTCGAGCAAATCGGGTTCGGATACCCCCCCCGGCGGCGCGCCCAACTTGATCGTCATCAATATCGACGACATGGGCTACGCGGACATCGGCCCCTTCGGATCGACGCTCAATCGCACACCGAACCTGAATCGCATGGCGCAGGAAGGCATGAAGTTGACCTGCCACTACGCTGCGCCCGTGTGCTCGCCGTCGCGCGCGTCGCTGATGACCGGCTGTTATCCGAAGCGCGTGCTGCCGATTCCTCACGTGCTGTTCCCCAGCAGTGCGGTGGGCTTGAACCCCGAAGAACAGACGGTGGCCGAAGTGTTGAAAGATGCGGGCTACGCGACCGCCTGCATCGGCAAGTGGCACCTCGGGGATGCGCCCGAGTTCCTGCCCACCCGCCAGGGGTTCGATTACTACTTCGGCATCCCCTACTCGAACGACATGGGGCCCGCACAGGACGGCTCGAAGAGCAGCCTCGGCGAACGCCTTCCCGCCCCCAAAGCAGCGGCAAACAAATCTGCGGCGGATGAGGTGGGCATTCGGGGAAACCAACCGCCGCTGCCAGTGCTGCGCAATGAGCAGGTCGTGACCCGAGTTCGCGCCCAGGACCAGACCGAACTGGTCGCGCGCTACACCGAGGAAGCAGTGAAGTTCATCGAGGAAAACAAAACGAAGCGCTTTTTCCTCTACCTGCCGCACAACGCCGTCCACTTCCCGATTTATCCGGGCAAGGATTTCCAAGGCAGATCGAAGAACGGGAACTACGGTGACTGGGTCGAAGAAGTGGATTGGAGCGTCGGCAAGGTCCTCGACACCCTGCGCGAGCAGGGTCTCGACACAAAGACCTTCGTCCTCTTCACCTCCGACAACGGCGGCACGCCTCGCGCGGTCAACGCGCCGTTGCGCGGATTCAAAGCCAGCACTTGGGAAGGTGGCATGCGAGTGCCGACCATCGCGTGGTGGCCGGGCAAAATCGCCGCGGGTTCGACGTGCGATGCGATCACCAGCATGGCAGATGTGCTCCCGACGCTCGCCAAACTCGGCGGCGGCAAGCTGCCGGTGAAGAAAATCGACGGCCACGACCTCTGGCCATTGCTCAGCGGCCAGACAAAACAAACGAGCTGGGATGCTTTTTACTTCTACCGCGGGCTCACCTTGGAAGCCGTGCGCCAGGGCGCGTGGAAGCTGCACCTGGCGAAGACGGAACTCTATGACCTCGACAGCGACATCGGCGAGAAGACGAATGTCGCCAAGGACAAGCCGGAGATTGTCGCCCAGCTACAGGCGCTGGCGGAACAGACCAAAGACGACCTCGGGAAGGACGGCGTCGGGCCAGGATGTCGCTCGCTGGGGCGCGTGCAGAATCCGCATCCGCTGATCGAAGAAAAATAAACCGTTCAACGTCTCCAGCGCAGCGGACGCTAAAAGCGGCGCTCCACGTAGCTGGCGATCGCGTATCGAAGCACCGGACCGACGTTGAGCGCGAGCGCTTCGTCGTAGTGGACTTTGACGGCATCCGCCGCCGTAAAGCTCGCGCCGGCCAACGCGCCGCTGAAATTGCCGTTGCCGGTCAGAATCACATGATGAGTCGGCGCGTAAATGGCCGCCGCCAGATCGCTCACTTCGACTTCCATGCCGCGCGCCCCGCTCGCCGGATCGTCCCCGATGCCGTAAATTTGCAAGTTGTTCGCTTTGCCACTGCCATTGACCAGCCGGCCTGCGTTCATCCGCACCTGTCCTTCGATGTAAATTTTTGCCGCCACTCCATCGGCGATTTCAATGCCACCGGTCACATCGCCCGTGATCCAAATTTCGACGGCGGTGCCCAGCCCGAGCAAACCGCGATCGACTCGCAGGGTGCCGGTAACCGCGCCCACCTTCACTCGAGCGGGCAGCAACACCGAACCCGCACTCACCGTGGTGGTGGCGGTGATGTTGGCTGGCGTAAAAACATTGGGAGACCATGTGGGCGTGCGAAGAACCGGCAGGCGCGAAGAGTAATTGTTGTCCACCGTTCCCGTGACGTGATTACTCGGCGCAAGCGAACTCCCCCCGGTGCGCACATCGCCATAGACGGTGCCGTTGAGCGTCACGTGGCTTCCCCCGATGGCCAGATCCCCATTTAGGGAACGCTTCGCGGCATCGTAACGGCCGTTGGTGGACGTCAGCGAGGTCAGCGAATTGAAGCTATCGAATACCGCGCCGCCGGAACTGGCCGCAAAATCGCCGCTGGTCGCCACCGCACTTTGGAAAGGCAGCACCGGACGCAATACGACCTCCACTTCGCGCGACACACTCGGCTGCGCAGAGGCGCCGCCTGTCGTGCGATCGCGGCGCAGGCTCAGGCGGCGCAGTTTGGTATCCGCCCTCTCCGCATCGGCACGAGGCGGTCCGGAAAGCAGGACGGTGCCGCGCGAACGCAGGCGCACGAGTTTCAGGTCGGGGCCGTTGCTCAGGAGGGTGGCGGGGCTGGAAAGCGTGCCGAGCAAACCGCCGAGACTCAGTGGCGCGCCACCGAGCAGCGTGCTGAGTGGCAGCGCATCGATCGTAACCGTCGCCGTGGCCTGCCCGCCCACTTCGCCCTCGTGCGTCAAGGTGGTGGCCTGGTAGGAAAGCGGCACCCCCTGGCTGAGGTTGATGCCACCGGAGCCGATGCTGAGGGCAGTAATGATGTCCGACGGTATCGACGGCGCCCCAAGCGAAAATCCATCCTGCGCCGAAAGCCGCACGTCCGGAAGCAATCCGGTCAGATCGGCCACGGTCATGTCCACACCGGCTTCCGCGGTCGTGAGGGCTTCATTCCAAGCGCCGGAGCGATGCGGCGTGGCCATCTTGGCGGAGATATTACGTAAGACCTGCGCCGCCACGACGGCGAGGATCACGATGCTAAGAACGCCAGCGATCAGCGCGCTGCCACGCCGGGAACCGGAACAATGATGAAGCTGATCTGATGGGGTGATCATAATCAAAGGGGGCCGTTAGCTGCTGAGATTGCGCAGGCAGATCGTGCGGTTGATCCGAATCGAATACGGCGAAGCGCGCCGGGAAAACTTCGGCGCAAATGCCGCCTCGACGAAGACCTGCCCTCCCACGCGAGCCACGGTAAATGAGGTCAGGCGCTCCGCGATCCGTGAGTTATCATTGCCATCAACACGCGTGAGTTCTCCGCTTGCATAAGTATAGCGCACCTGACGCGTGGCGGCTGAGGCCTGGCCTTGGAGCAGCGGCCCAAGAATCGGGATGTTCAGGTTCGTCGAAAGCAGGCTTGGATTCACCTCGGGGAGGGTGACGTCGATGATGCGGCTGTCTTCGGAAATGGTCACGCCGCTGGCCGACTGGAGATCGCGGGAAAGGTAGTCGCAGACCCGCAATTGCTCGTTTTGCGCACTCGCCTGGAAATCGGCCGCCATGTAGCTTCGTTGCAGGGCTACCGCCCCGGTCATTAACATTCCGAAAACTGCGATGGTGATCACTGCGGCAACCATGCCTTCCATCAGAGTGAATCCAGCGAGGTTTTGGCTGGGTGTTTTCATTTCAAAATTCCTCCCAGTGCCACGACCGTGGAAACTTCCCGCACCCGGACGCGCGGAGTCTGGCGACTGATCCACTCCACCCGCACATCGACCCGCACACCCGTAATCTCGCGGAGGGAAAATCCAGCCGGTGGCTCGGACACGGTGGTGATGGTGCCGTCCGAAGTGCGCTCGACGCAGAGGGGCGACGGCGCGGGCGAGACGGCGGGATACGGCGTCACGGTGATCCGCTCACGCGCGGCCGCAAGGACTTCTACATTGGAACACGACGCCCCCAGAATGCGGTCACGGACGGCATTCACATCGGTCACTTGCGACCAGCCTCCGGAACGCACGCATTCCAGCCGCTCCTGGACGAGTTGATTCGCCACCACGGTCTCGCGCTGCACGGCAAGGACGCGGCTACAATGGAGGCTCACCGCCGCCAAGCCGGCAAATCCAAACGAACAAATCCCCATCGAAATAATCAATTCCGCCATCGTGCCCCCGGCGCGATCGTGCCGAGCCCGCGGCAGCCTCGAGCCAGGGGCGGGGGAGGCAGTGGGGGTGCCGTTTTTCTCCATTTTCATGAACAAAAAAAGGCCGCACAGGCCATGCGTCCCCCGAAACATGCGACACGGTTTTTCCGCCAATCAGATTACGGATAAACCAATGCGGCTTCTACGGAGACACTCGCAGTCATCATCCCGATAAAACCAGCCTATCAAGAACATCAACAACGACTTATAAAGGACCATTCCATTCAATTTCCTTTCCGTCCCACTCCTCCGACTTTCCGTCGAAGCCGGAGCCCACTCAGCTGACCATTTTTTGCTATCGTCGGCAACAGCCCCTAAGGCTCAGTGCATCTCCACCGCGCACGTGCCCAGACCGCCGCGGTAGTAGTTGAACTGCACGTTGGGATGATCGGCCAGCAGCGACATCGGAACGCAGCTCGTCGGCAACTTCTTCGAAATGAGGAAGGCGGTGAGGCGCTGACCGAAAGGGTTGTCGTGCGTGCCTGCCTGCCAGATGGAGACCTTCTCGGCTTTCCAAGTCTCGACTGGCCCCACCGTGATGGCCTTCGTCGGAACCATGGAGATATTGCCGCCACCGCTGGTGCGCGCGTTTTGCGCGATCGTGAGCGGGTGCAGATCGACGACGCGGGTGGCCAGCTTGCGATACTCAGCCGGTGTCGGCGGCTGGTTCTTGTATTTGCCTTTGCGCGGGAGCGGGTCGTTGAAGGCCCAGTGCTTCACATCGCCCTGGCCGCCTTGCATCACCGCGCAGCGGACGCCGGCGTCGTAGGTCTTGGTGTAAGCAGCGGTATCGGCCTTCGGGAAGTGCAGGTGCGAATCGGGCATGCGCTGCTTCTTCGGGATCTTGTGGAAGCACATCTCGCGATCCGCCTTCTCGAAGCTGAGCGGGTGCGAAACCGGCATCTCCTTGCCGGTCTCGACGTCGAACCATTCATCCATGCCCCAGAAGTGCCCGCTGCGAATATCGAGCCCGAGTTCGGTCACGAGCCGCGCGACGAGCGGGAGCTGTTCGGTGGGCCCGATCGGGCCGCAGATGCCCACCGGGTTGTCGTCCGTGCTTTGTTTCCACGCCGTGATGTATTCGAGCGCTTCGGCGAGATAGAAATCCTCGAGCGAATCGTAAAAGACGACGCGGAACCCGGGCCGCGAGAGTTTCTCGACATCGCGCGGCGTGAGACGGGCGACTTCATCGACGATGTCGAGCGGCAGGCAGGTGTAATCCCACCAATCGGGGGAGATGCTGGAGGTGCGGTAGTTCATTTGCGGTTGGAGAGATATTTTTTGGCGAGGGCGTCGCGCAGGGGATCATCGTTTTCGGCACCGAAACCGTAGTGCAAATGGCGCGTCCACCCTTCGGCGTGCTGAAACTTTTTGCTTTGCCGGCCGAGCGCGCGGGAGAAGGCGTCCATCGTCTTGAGGTAACTCTCCTGCCCTTGCGTAGCGTCGAGCCACTCTTTCTGCGAGGCGTGACAGGCGAGCGCCTGGCGTTTCGTCTCGTGAACGCTGGTCGTATCCACGAGGAGTTCCGGCTTCACCGGTTCGCGCAACGGTGTGCACTGACCGTGCGGCATGGCGTGGTAGACCGTGCAGGGCGTGAGGTCTGGCTGGCGCTGCGGAACGGAGCGGAAATTCGGGATTCCGCGTGAGAACGCTGCCGTCACCGCAAGCCGCGCGACGATCATGTGATCTTCCATGTAGTCCGCGAGCGCATGAGTCAGCACGACCGTGGGCCGTGCCGCGCGCACCACCGCGGTGAGCCGCCGAATATTCGCCTCGTTATAAAAGACCATCATGTCGTCGCAGAATGGCGCATACCATTTCGCGCCGAGCACCTTCGCCGCGTCCCGTGCTTCCCTGCGCCGCACCCGTGCGGTCTGCGCGGCAGACATCACCGTGCTGCCCATGTTGCCGGTGCAGACGTTGATGTAATGAATGTCCCAGCCAGCGGCCTCGAGTTGGAGCAGCGTGCCGGCCATGACAAATTCGATGTCATCGGGATGGGCGGCAATGGCGAGGGCGGAAGGCATAGGGCAGATCAGCGTTTGTGTGGCATCTGAGCGATACTTGACCGATTTGTCCAGCCGCACCGTGCGTGTTTTTACGAACGCACCGCCCGCACGAATGCTTCGGCTCTGGAGCGCAACGTCGCCCAGTCGCGCTTTTTCAAAATGTCCTTCGACACGAGCGAAGACCCGGCGCCGAGCGCGACGCAGCCGGCCTCGATCAACTCCTTGGCGTTTTCGGGCGTGACGCCGCCGGTGGGAATGATTTGCAGCATGGGCAGCGGCGCGAGCACGGCTTTGACGTAGCTGGGGCCGGCAAATTCGGCCGGAAAGAGCTTGATGAAATCGGCGCCGCTCTCGTGCGCGGTGAGCATTTCCGTAGGCGTGAACGCACCGGCCGCGATCGGCTTGCCATAGCGGTTGGCAAGGCGGATGACGTCGGGCTTGGTGACTGGCGTGACGACGAATTCCGCGCCAGCAAGGATGGCGGCGCGGCAGGTTTCCGGGTCGAGCACGCTGCCGACGCCCATGAGGATTTTCGAACCGAAACGCGCGGTCACGTCACCGATGACCTGTAGAGCATTGGGTGTAGTCATCGTCACTTCCATGGCGGTGACGCCCCCCGCATAGAGCGCCTCGGCGGCTTCGATGAGTTGATCGGAGGAGTCGGCCCGAATAATGGCGATGATGCCCGGGTCGAGCAGACGGCGAATGATGGCGGTCTTTTGCATGGAAGTTGCGGAATCGGAAGCCTGACGGTCGAGAGCAGGCGCGAACAGTCTTAAAGGCTGGACACCAGCAAGGCGCGAATGGCGCGGCGGTGAGGAGCGGTCAGGGCGAGTGTTTCGAGAGCGGCCCGGGGAATCCAGGATTGATTCGGCTCGAGATCGCGCGGAGGAGGCATGCGGAAGACGCGCAGGGTGACCCGGTGATTGGTGAATGGATATTCGGCGCGGTGCAGCGGTTCCTGCCCTGGAGCAGCCTCCAGGCGGGGAAGTTTCCATAGTCCGCGCCAGCGAGAACCGGTCTGTTGCTCAAGAAGGATGGCATCCTCCCGCACTGTCCAGGCACACGGCTCGTCGAGTTCGACTGTGCGGGCGCGGGCTCGTTTAAGCGGGAGTTTCTCCGGCTCCTCAGCGGCGCAAAAGTCACGGATCGGACAAATCAGGCACTGTGGTGTGCGCGGCGTGCAAAGCAGTGCGCCGAGTTCCATCAAGGCTGAGGTGTAGAGCCGTCCGCCGCGCGGCGGCAGCAATGCTTCGGCCGTCTGCCACAGCAATTCCTGCCCCTCGCGGCTATCGGCGAGAATTTGCAGGTCGAGCACCCGGGCGAGGACCCGGGCGATGTTTCCGTCGACGGTGGCCACGGACCGGTCGAACGCAAACGAAGCAATCGCGCCGACGGTGTAACGGCCGACACCGGGCAACTCGACAATGGCGTCCACGTCGTCCGGCAGCACGCCGCCGTGTTTTTCCACCACCAGCTTCGCGGCGCGATGCAAATTGCGCGCTCGGGAATAGTATCCAAGGCCCTGCCAGAGCGAAAGCACGTCGGCTTCCTCGGCGGCCGCAAGGGTGGCGAAGTCCGGGAAACGCTGCATCCAGCGCTCAAAATACGGAATGACCGTGGCGACCTGCGTCTGCTGCAGCATGAACTCCGACACCAGCACGGCGTAGGGCGACGTATCGCGCCGCCACGGCAGGTCGCGGCCATGGACGCGGAACCACGCGGTCAATAGCGTGCGAAATGGCTTTGGGTCAGGCAGGTTCGTGCTGTTCACTGTGGACGATCTATATGCCTTCCGGCTCGTCCGAACCACCATCGCAGAAAACCAAAGCCATGCACGTCTGCCCGCTCACGCGTGAGCAGGCAGAGAAACTTCGCGCCATCCTTACCGAACGCGGGTGGAAATTCGCCGAGCGGCCCTACATGCTTTTCTTCGCCGACGGACCGAAGGTGAATGTCTCGGTCTATGAAAAAGGACCGAAGATTGTCGTAGCCGGTAAAGGGACGGAGGAGTTCGTGCAGTTCACGCTCGAACCGGAGATTCTCGGCGAAGCGAAGATGGGTTACGAGGAAGTGCACAACCCGGAAATGTTCGAGCCGCACTTTGGCATCGATGAAAGCGGCAAGGGCGATTTCTTCGGGCCGCTGGTCATCGCCGGCTGTTATACCGACCGCGACATCGCGCACAGTTTCATGCAGGCGGGCATCCAGGACAGCAAACGCATCACTTCAGATAAAGCCATCCGGGACTTTGCAGAACTGATTCGCGATACTCCCGGCGTGGCGACCAAGGTCATTGTCCTCGTGCCGCAGCGTTACAACGAGATGTATGCGAACTTCGACAACCTCAACCGGCTGCTCGCCTGGGGGCACGCCGCAGTCATCGGCGACCTCCAGCAGATGCAACCCGATTGCCCCCGCGCCCTGAGCGATCAATTCGCCAATCCGAAGCTCATCACGACCGCTCTAAAAAAGCGCAACGTCGAGATCCAACTCGACGCACGCACCAAGGCGGAAAGCGATCTGGCGGTCGCGGCCGCATCCATTCTCGCGCGCGACGCTTTTGTTTCCTGGATGGACCGGACGGGGCGCGAACTGAACCAGAAAATCCCGCGCGGCTCTTCCGATCCGCGGGTCAAAATCCTCGCCCGCGAACTCGTCGCCGCACATGGACCAGACTACCTGATGCAGGTGGCCAAAACCCATTTTAAAACGGCTCACGAAGTCGCACCGGATCGTTACGAACTGCGGGTCAGCACTTATCGTCCGCGCGCTTCCTGACGCCCTGCGTGGAACAATTTCACTAAGACAGGCTTGCGTCCTGCCAAGCGGGAAGCTATGGCTCCGCAAATATGGGAACACTTACGAAAAGGGAACTCGTAGTCGAGATCGCGAATGAAACAGGGCTCGTGCAGCATCAGGTTTTTGAGGTGGTGCAGCGGACCTTGGATCATATCACCGACGCTCTGGCCAAGGGAGACACTGTAGAACTGCGCAACTTCGGCATCCTCGAAGTGCGGCTCACCAAGCCGCGCGTCGGGCGCAATCCGAACCAACCGGGCAGCAGTTTCGTCATCCCCGCGCGGGCCACGGTGAAGTTCAAAGCCGGCAAGATCATGCGCCAGAAGGTGTCGAAACTTTCGGCGGTGCTGAAGGCAGCAGCCAAGGACGGGGCCGAAGACGAGAGCGACGAATAGGCAGGACACGGTTCGTTTCGTCGGTCGGGTTGCGAAAGCGTAGCACGCGGGCGAGCGTGCACACCTTTTGCCCGTGAAGAAACGTCCCGCGCTTACTGTCGTTCCCGATTCCTCTCCCAGCGTCGATCTCATCGCCGTTCGCGGCGCGAGGCAGAACAATCTCAAGGGATTCGATCTCGATCTTCCGCTCGGGAAATTAATCGTCGTCTCGGGGCCCAGCGGTTCGGGTAAAAGCTCGCTCGCTTTTGACACCATTTATGCCGAAGGCCAGCGCCGCTACGTCGAGACGTTTTCGCCTTACACGCGGCAGTTCCTCGACCGCATGGACAAGCCGAAGGTGGACGCGATTCACGGGATCCCACCCGCGATCGCCATCGAGCAGAGCAACCCGGTCAAGACCACGCGTTCGACCGTCGGCACGATGACGGAGATCAACGACTACCTGAAGCTGCTGCTGCCCCGGGTCGTGACGGCGCATTGCCCAAGTTGCGCCCGCGAAATCCGGCCCGAAACGGCGCGGAGCATCGTGGAAGAAATCTTCGCGAAACACGCGGGCGAAAGCCTGCTCGTGACCTTCGCCGTGCCCGCGCCGCCGGGAACGCAAGCCGCCGAATTTTTCGCCTTCCTCCAGCAGCAGGGGTATCTGCGGGTGCTGCTCGAAAACGAAGTGGTTCGCACGGACGAACCGACCAAAGCAAAACGCCTCCCGGCGCTCGTGCCGGTCATTCAGGACCGCGTGAGCATCACCGCAGAAAATCGTTCGCGCCTGACGGAAGCGGTCGAGATTGCGCTGCGTTTCGGCAAAGGCAAAATCGAGTTTCGCATTCCGAGTTCGGATTTCCGACTCCCCTTTTCCACCGACTGGCACTGCGCCCATTGCGATATCGATATCACCCCGCCGTCCGCCGGCTTGTTCAGCTTCAACCATCCGCTCGGAGCCTGCCCGACGTGCCGCGGGTTCGGGCGCACCATCACGATCGATCTCGAGCGCGCCATCCCGGATCGCTCGCTGAGCATCGCGGATGGCGCGGTCAAGCCATTCCAGACCGAAAACGGCCAGGAGTGTCAGCGTGATCTGCTGCGCACCGCCGCCGACAAAGGAGTGAACGTGAAGGTGCCCTTTGCCGATCTGCCCAAACGCGACCGCGACTGGGTGATGTATGGTGAGCGTCCCGGCACGAGCGGCGAAGAACTGTGGCAGCAAGGCCTCTGGTATGGCGTGAAAGGCTTCTTCAACTGGCTCGAATCGAAGAGCTACAAGATGCACGTGCGCGTGCTGCTGAGCCGCTACCGGTCCTACACGACCTGCCCGGATTGCCACGGCGGACGGTATCAACCGGCGACGCTCAACTTCCGTTTCGCCAGCAAGACGCTGCCCGAGATCATGGCCAGCCCGGTGGGCGAATTGCTCGGGGCAATTCCCAAACTCGACGCCGATACCACGACGCAGACGCTTGCGCATGAGGTCACCAGCCGTCTGCGTTACCTCGTCGAAGTCGGCCTGTCCTATCTTTCGCTCGATCGCCCCACCCGCACGCTGAGCGGGGGCGAACTGGAACGCGTGAACCTCACGACCTGCCTCGGGGCGTCGCTCGTGAATACACTCTTCGTCCTCGACGAACCGAGCATCGGCCTGCATCCGCGCGACACCGGCCAGCTCATTCGCGTGATGAAAAGCCTGCGCGACAAGGGCAACACGCTGCTCGTCGTCGAGCACGAGGAAAGCGTCATCCGCGCGGCAGATCATCTTGTCGAACTCGGACCGGGACGCGGCGATGCGGGCGGCGATCTTGTCTTCAACGGTCCACTCGGCAAACTGCGCAAGACGCTGACGGCGGATTATCTCGACGGCCGCAAAGGCATCCCCGTCCCCCCCACACGGCGCGCGGCGAAAGGCTGGCTGCGGGTGGAGGGCGCGAGCGAACATAACCTGCGCGACATCGACGTGGAGTTTCCGCTCGGCGTCTTCACGTGCGTCTCCGGCGTCTCCGGATCGGGCAAAAGCACTCTCATTCACGACGTGCTCTTTCGGAATCTCCAGCGCGCGAAAAACCAGATCAGCGACGAAGCCGTGGGCGCGTGCCGGAAGCTCATCGGCGCGGATCGGATCGGGCAGGTGGTGATGGTCGATCAAAGCCCCCTTTCCCGCACGCCCCGCTCCAGCCCTGCACTGTATCTCGGCGTGTTCGACGGCATTCGCGAACTCTTCGCCGACTCCCCCGACGCGCGCACCGCCGGGCTCACCTCCGGTTCGTTTTCGTTCAATACCGGCAATGGCCGCTGCGAACGTTGTGGCGGCAGCGGCTTCGAGAAGATCGAGATGCAATTTCTCAGCGATGTCTTCATTCGCTGCCCGGAATGCGAGGGCAAACGTTATCAGCCCGTCGTGCTCGCGGTGAAGGTCGGCGGCAAATCCATCCACGACGTGCTCGAACTGAGCGTCACCTCCGCGATCGAGTTTTTCGTCTCGCTTGGCGCGGAGAAAGTGGCGGCGCCGTTTCGGGTGCTTGAAGACGTGGGGCTCGGTTATCTACGACTCGGCCAGCCGCTCAACGTTCTCTCCGGCGGCGAATCGCAGCGCCTTAAGCTCGTCGAGCGCCTGACCAACCAGACCGAGCAGAACTGCCTGCTTATCTTCGATGAACCCACGACCGGCCTGCACTTCGACGACATCGCCTTGCTGGTGCGCGTGCTCGATCGGCTCGTCGAGCGCGGCCACAGCGTCCTCGTCATCGAGCACAATCTCGAAGTCATCAAGTGCGCCGACTACGTGGTCGACCTCGGCCCGGAAGCGGGCGCGGGCGGGGGCGAAGTCGTGGCCACGGGAACGCCGGAGGAAGTGGCGCGCGTGGAGGAGTCGCATACAGGGCGCTTTCTGCGGGAAGTCCTGGCGGCAGGTGGCGAGGACAAGGCGACCGGGTGGCAGGGTGACGAGGTCACCAGCGCATTGCGCGTCGCGGAAGAAAGTCACCCCTTCACCTCTTCACCCGGTCACCCCGCCATTTCCATCCACGGTGCGCGGCAGCACAACCTCAAGAACATCGACGTGGTCGTGCCGCGCGATCAGCTCGTGGTCATCACCGGGCTGAGCGGGTCGGGCAAATCAACGCTCGCGTTCGACCTGCTCTTCGCGGAAGGGCAGCGCCGGTTTCTCGATTCGATGTCCACCTATGCGAGGCAGTTTGTTGAGCAGCTCGAAAAGCCGGACGTGGATTCGATCAGCGGGCTTCCGCCGAGCGTGGCTATCGAGCAGCGCATCACGCGCGGCGGTGGCAAATCGACCGTAGCGACGGTCACGGAGGTTTACCATTTCCTGCGTCTGCTCTTCGCCAAGCTCGGCACGCAGTATTGCCCGAAGTGCGACGTGCCGGTCGAAAAACAGAGCCTGACGTCGGCGGTCGCGAAGGCGGCAGAACTCGCGAAGAAAGGCCGCATCAAAGTGCTCGCGCCGCTGGTCAAAGCCCGGAAGGGCTTTCATACCGAAGTCGCCGCATGGGCGAAGCGGCAGGGGTTCACCGAGCTGCTGGTCGATGGCAAATTCGAGCATGTGGATCGTTTCCCGAAGCTGGAGCGCTTCCGTGAACACAGCATCGACGTGGTGGTGGGCGATACGCCCGAGGCGGTGCGGCAGGCGATCGAGTTTGGCAAAGGGACCGCGCGGATCCTCGATGCGAAAAAAAAGACGCACGTCGTCAGCACCGAAATGAGCTGCCCTTCGTGCGGACAATCATTCGAGGAACTCGATCCGCGGCTTTTCTCGTTCAACTCGCCGCACGGCTGGTGCGCCGAGTGCCACGGGTTTGGCGAGGTGTGGAAGGCGCATGTCGATCCGCGCCTCGATTCGCAGCTTGAGATCGAGATGGACCAGGAACGGCAGCACGAATGGCTCGAAGAAGGGGAAGCGGAGCCGTGCCCGAGTTGCGCAGGGGTTCGGCTGAATCCTATCGCGCGCGCGGTGCGGCTGGACGACGAAGGCATCGGCGATGTCGCGGGCTGGTCCGCGCATCAGGTGCTGGTGTGGACGAACACGCTAAAATTCACCGGCACAGCCAAGACCATCGCCGCCGATATTCTGCCGGAGATCGAGCAACGCCTCTGTTTCATGTCGCAGGTCGGGCTCGATTATCTCGCGCTCAATCGTTCCGCCAAAACGCTGAGCGGCGGTGAGAGCCAGCGCATCCGCCTGGCCGCGCAGCTTGGCTCAAATCTGCGCGGCGTGCTCTATGTGCTCGACGAACCAACCATCGGCCTGCACGCGCGGGACAACGCCCGGCTGCTCGACACGCTCACCTCGCTGAAGGCGAAGGGAAATTCGCTCGTCGTCGTCGAACACGATGAAGACACCATGCGCAACGCCGACACGATCATCGACCTCGGCCCAGGCGCGGGCACGCATGGTGGCGAGATCGTCGCCACCGGCACGCTGGCGGAGATTCAGAAAGATCCTCGCTCCATTACCGGGCGCGCCTTGCGCGAACCGCTCGTTCATCCGACGCGTGGTGAACGCCGTTCGCTACACGACGTGAAGCAATGGCTCGAGGTCCGTGGAGCTAATGCAAACAACCTCAAGGATGTGACGGTTCGTTTTCCCATCGGGCGGCTCTGCGTCATCACCGGCGTCTCCGGCTCCGGCAAAAGCTCGCTCATGCGCGGCGTGCTCAAACCCGCCGCGACCGAAGCGCTCAAGCGCAAAGGTAAATCGAACGGCGTGCTGCGCGGCACCGAACATCTCGCGGCGGTGTATGAGGTTGATCAATCGCCCATCGGCAAAACGTCGCGCTCCACCCCGGCGACCTACCTCGGCGTATTCGACGAAATCCGAAAGCTCTACGCGCAGGTGCCGCTCGCTCGCATGCGCGGCTATAGCGCCAGCCGGTTCTCGTTCAACACCGAAGGCGGGCGTTGCGAAACGTGCGCGGGACAGGGCGTCATCAAGGTGGAGATGAATTTCCTGCCGACGAGCTACATCCCCTGCACCGATTGCCACGGCAAACGATACAACCCCGCCACGCTCGAAGTGCTCTGGAACGACCGCAGCATCGGCGATGTGATGGAGATGTCCCTCGAACAGGCCGGGGAATTTTTCCGCGCGCAGTCGAAAATTCATCGTCCGCTACAGCTGCTCTGCGACACCGGCCTCGGTTATCTCCACCTCGGCCAGGCCAGCCCGACGCTGAGCGGCGGCGAAGCGCAGCGGCTCAAGCTGGTGAGCGAACTCACGCGCGGACTCGGCCGCAATGAAACCGCCCGCCTTCGCGGCGTGGGCGACACCAAGTCCACGCTCTACCTGCTCGAAGAACCCACCATCGGCCTGCACCCTGCCGACGTGGAGCAACTTCTCAAGGTGCTGCACCGGCTCGCCGACGACGGACACACCGTCCTCGTCATTGAGCATCACCTCAGCGTCATCGCCGATGCCGATTACGTGGTCGATATCGGCCCCGAAGCGGGCGACGGCGGCGGTGAACTCGTCGCCAGCGGCACGCCGGAAGAAATCGCCAGGAGCAAACAAAGCCGCACCGCACCGTTCCTGCGCGAGGTCTTGAAACCGACGACGCCAAAACGTTCTCGCTCTCGCAAAGCCGCCCATGCCCGCTGAGCGAACCAGCTTCGCGGCCTCGCTGCTCGCGCAGCGTCCGCTCTGCCTCGCGCTCAGCGCAGCCGCAGCCGCTCACCTTGCCGCCAACGCGGCGGGTTTGACCGGATGGGTCTGTCCGTGGAAAGCAGCCACCGGCATCCCCTGCCCCGGCTGCGGGCTCACCCGTGCGACGATCCGCTTGGCGCACGGCGAATTGGGCGAAGCCATGCACCTGCATCCCTTCGCGCCAGTCGCGATGACCGGGATCACGCTCATCGTGGCTGCGGCACTCCTGCCTGCTCCGCTCCGCACCCGGCTGGTGCATGGAGTCGCCCGCCTCGATCCCGACGGGCTGACCAGCAAACTCCTGCTTCTCGCGCTGCTCGGGTTCTGGCTGGTGAAATTGGCGCTCGACTTCAGGTGACGGGAAACATTACACACAGCCCTTCCACCACGTAACCAACACCAGAATACCAACCATGTTTGCCTTACTTGCTACACTCTGCGGAATCGGCAGTCTCGTTTGCCTGATCATCATGGTCATCCCGCTCTTTCAGGAAAAGGGCGCACTGCACGGCATTCTCGGCATCATCTGCGGCCTCTATACTTTCATCTGGGGCTGGATGAACGCGACGCGCCTGGGCAAGAAAAACATCATGCTCATCTGGACCGCGTGCTTCGCGGGCGGCATCATCTTCAACGTGATTGCCGGGATCGCTGCTTCGCGCGGCTAGTCCAGGTCGAGCGACCGGCGGGCATCGCCCGCAAAAGCAAAACCTGCCAGCGGCCGGCCGAGTCCGCGCCCCAGGGCGAGCGCTTTGAACGACCGCCCGAGCATGGTCGGGTGCGAAAGGGTCTGAAACTCGCGCATGTCACGCGGATCGGGACGTTCTCCTTCGACAAAATGCAGGCGCGCCAAGCCCGTCAGAAAATGGTGCTGATCGGTAAAGCCCAGCAGGTCGAGACCGCTCGCACTGGCGAGCGCGGTGAAATCAATATGCGCCGTCAGGTCGGCTTCTCCCGGTGCAGTCAGCAGGTCCACTCGCCGGTGTGAAGCAATCGCTTCGAGCGTGCCGTTCGGAGGAAGATCGGCACGCGTGTAGCCGTAGTCGATCGCAAGGACGACGCCACGGATGACCTTGGCCGCGAGCGCCTTTATCCAGTCGAGCGCCTCGAGGTTGATCTCACGCGTGGCAACCGATCCACCGAAATGCTCGCGCAACCGGTCATCCGAAAGCGAGACATCCACCCAGCCAAACCCATCGCCTTCGACCGCGACCGCTCGCTCGTGCCATTCGCCATCGACCCGGTGAAGCAGATGCACCGGAAACGCATCGAGCAATTCGTTCGAGTAGTGAATCCCCACGAACGGCTCCAGCGCCTCGACGCTCTCCACCCAACGCACCTCGCGCCCGGCCAGCTTCGCCTCCTGAAGCGCACGCCAATGCGGCGATGGCTCGATGATCGTCAGCCGATCAGGAAACCCCGCCGGCAGGGCTGACAGCACATCCGCTGCCAGCGTCCCATCGTGCGCCCCCTGTTCGACCAGCGTGAAATCCGCGGGCCTTCCGAGTTTTTCCCAGATCTCGGTAAACTGCCGCGCCAGCAGCGCCCCGAAGAGCGGCCCCACGCTCACGCTCGTAAAGAAATCCCCCTTCCGCCCAATCTTCGCCCGTCCGCTCGCGTAATAGCCATGTTGCGGATCGTAAAGCGCCCGCGCCATGAAGTCGCGAAACCGCATTGGTCCTTGGGCCTCGATTTCGGAACGAAGAATTTCTGCCAGCGACATCGGCGCTGCCAGTAGCACAACGCACCTTTTCGCGCGACTCCTGCTCCTCCGCTCTCAGCTTGCGCGGACGCTCCCTCTGTGGGACTTACTCCTTCGCTCATGCTGGACCTTTACCAGGCCCGCCCTCGTTTTTATCGCCGTCCGTGGTTTCTCGCCACATTCACGCTCTTCTGCATCCTGCTGCTGGTCGGGGGGCTATGGGCGGTCGTGGAAAAATCCCGCTGGGAAGCCAAGGCCCGCGCCTTCGACTTCACCCGACTCGAGGAGATGGAGTCTGCGTCGCTCATTTTCGACCGCTCCGGCAACGTGCTCGGTCGCATCTTCGTCCAGAACCGCGATCAGGTCAGCGTCGATAACATTTCGCCCAATCTCCTCACGGCCGTCGTCGCCGCGGAGGACGCCCGTTTTTATAAGCACCACGGCTGGGACTGGTTCGGCATCCTGCGCGCGAGCATCACCAACTTCCGCAGCAAGAAAGCCAAGCAGGGCGCCAGCACGCTCACCCAGCAGCTCGCGCGCAATACCTTCCCTGCCCAGCTCCCGCCGAACGACCGCACCATTCAGCGCAAGGTCCTCGAAATTTTCGTCGCCCGCGAGATCGAGAACCGGCTGAGCAAACGCCAGATCCTCGAGCTTTACCTCAACCGCGTCTTCTTCGGGTCCGGCTTCTACGGCGTGGAAGCCGCCTCACGCGGATACTTCGGCAAGCGCGCCAAGGACGTGAATCTCTCCGAAGCCGCCACCCTCGCCGGCCTGCTCAAGAGCCCAAGCAACCTCTCCCCATGGCGCAACCGCGCGGCGTGCATCGACGCTCGTAATTACGTGCTCCAGCGCGCGCTGGAGTTGGAGCTGATCTCCAAGGAAGAATACGAGCGCACGCGGCAGGAAGATCTGAACATCAAGAACCGGCGTCCCATTCACCAGGACAGCTACGCCGCCGATCTCGTCGCCAGCCAGGTGGACAAGGTCGTCGGGCGCGACGCTGCCATGAGCGACGGCTACCGCATCTACACCACCATCGACGCCGACCTGCAAAAGCGCGCCGAACAGGCCTTGCGCGATGAGCTGAATTCCGTCGAGCGCCACGAAGGCTTCGACGGACCGAAGTTTGCCGATTACGACGCGAAGTGGAAAGCGTGGTCCAAGAAACCGCCCGGACCGGATGGCGAAATCGAGCCCATCGCCGGGCCCGAATATCTGCAAGGCTCCGTCGTGGTCCTCGACAATTCCAACGGCGGCATTCTTGCTCTCGTCGGCGGGCGCGACCCGGCACACAGCGATTTCAATCGCGCCCTGCTGGCGCGCCGTCCGTCCGGCACCGCTTTCAAACCCCTCGTTTACTCGACCGGATTCGAGAGCGGCCTCTTCCCCGGCACCGTGGTGAAGGACGAGGTGATGGATAATCGGCAGGTCATGATCGGTGGTCTCACCGGCATCCTCGGCGAGTGGGGTCCCGAACGGGCGGACAACAAATACGAGGGCTCCATTTCGGCTCGTGAAGCGCTGGTGAAGTCTAAAAATGCCGCGTCGGTGCGCTTTGGGATGATGCTCGGCAAAGATCTGAAGGATTCCCTCTCCCGCGTGGGCACAGTCGCGAAAGCCGCCGGCATCGACAGCCCGCTGCGCCAATTCCCCTCCACCTTCCTCGGGTCCAGCGAAGTCACGCTGATGGAAATGACGCTGGCCAATACGATCTTCGCCAGCGGCGGCGTGCGGCCGAAGAAACCGTGGATCATCGCCAAGATCGAGGACAAGGACGGCCAGACCATTTATCAGGCGAAGCCGGAACTCGTCCGCGTCCTGCGTCCGACTACCGCTTACGAGGTCCATACCTGCCTCGCCGATTCGCTCGAACGTGGCACCGCCGACCGCACCTTCACCGATCTCGGCGTGAAGAAGTTCGCCCTCGGCGGCAAAACCGGCACCGCTTACAATTTCACCGACGTCTGGTTCCTCGGCTATTCCAGCGCGGTGACCTGCGGCGTGTGGGTGGGATACGACAAGCCTCATCCGATCTACCGCGGCGCCTTCAGCCGCGACATCGCTCTGCCCGTCTGGGCGCAGGTGATGCAGGCCACGTTCCCGAATTATCGACCCGGTGAAATCGCGCGTCCGGCGGGATTGAAGAACATCGAAATCTGCGCCTCGAGCGGCCTGCTCGCTACACCCAAGTGTGTCGAGACGCTGCAAAACGCAGAGACCGGCGAACAAGTGGAACGCCGCACCACCTACTTCGAAATGGCGACCGAGGAGCAGACGCCCAAAGACGCCTGCGACATTCACGGCGGAGGCATTCGCTCCAACGTCCGCAGCGTTGCCGCCGGCGAATGGCCCCGCGCCGCTCTTGCTGTGGACCTCTCGGCGCACACCGCTGTCACCATGCAGGCCCCGACCGTCATCGGCGACGTCGATCCCTACAATTCCACCCTCGCGCTCAACAACGCTGCCGCTTTCAAGGCCCTCGCTGGCCAGGTCGCCCCGATGGACAACTCCGCGCAAGTTCCTCCGCCCGCCGACCCCAGCGGTCCCGAGATTCGCCGCGCCGAACCCGTTCACGCCGCCGAAAATCTCGGTCCCGAAGTCCCGATCAAACTCGCCCCGCCGAAGCCGATCGATTTTTAGCAAGAGCGGTTGGGGTTCAGGTCTCCCGCGACCGTAGCGGCACTCAAAACATGATCGTGTCGCTCGCCACGCCGTCAAAGACCGTGCACGCTCGCGGCTTCACTCACCAATGAAGCATCCCCTTTCCTGCCTTGCTCCCCTGCTCCTCGCCGCTCGCGTCTTTGCCGCCGATGACTTCCCTCTCGTTCCGGCAGAGGAAGTTCATGCTCGCGCCGGACTGCCGAATTTCTTTGCCAAGGCAGCCCAACCCGGCGCTCAACTCAAGGTCGGGTATCTCGGCGGATCGATCACCGCGCAGAACGGCTGGCGGGTGAAATCGCTCGCGCATCTGCGCACGATGTTTCCGAATGCGAAGCTCGACGAAATCAACGCGGCCATCGGTGGCACGGGGTCGGACCTTGGCGTCTTTCGCGTGAAGCAGGACGTGCTCGACCAGCAGCCGGATTTGCTCTTCGTCGAATTCGCCGTAAACGACGGCGGCGCTGATCCGAAACAGATTTTTCGCTGTATGGAAGGCATCGTGCGGCAGACGTGGGGCGCCCGGCCGGAGTGCGACATTTGCTTCGTTTATACCATCACCGAAGCGCTCGTCGGACCGATGCTGGATGGCAAATATCAGCGTTCGGCCAGCGCGATGGAAAAGGTCGCGGAACACTATGGCATTCCGTCCATCCACATGGGCATGGAAGTCGCGAAGCTGGCCAGGGAAGGCAAACTCATCTGGCGCGGCAAATTGCCCAAGACCGATGAGGAAAAGGCAGCAGTTGGCGACAAGTTCGTCTTCGCGCCCGATAGCGTGCATCCGCATCCGGAGACGGGTCACGAGCTTTACCTCGCCGCGATCACCCGTTCACTCGGGCCAATCCGCGCGGCGTCGGGGAAAGTGGGTGCGCATTCGCTCGGCGCGCCCCTCGTGGCAGACAATTACGAAAACGCCAAACTGCTCCCCATCAGCCAGGCGACGCTCTCCGCCGGGTTCACCAAGCTCGATCCGGCAACGGATTCGATGGCGAAGACCTTCACCCGGCTCAAGGAACTCCAGCGCGCCGCCCAGCCCGGGGAAACGATCACCTTCAAGTTCAAGGGCACCCGCGCGGCGATCTACGATCTGGTCGGCCCAGACTGCGGGCAGGTCATCGTCACGCTCGACAACAATCCACCGAAGATCGTCCCGCGCTTCGACGCCTACTGCACCTATCATCGCCTCGCCACGCTCATGCTCGGCAGCGAATTGCCAGATCAGGAACACACGGTGAAGATCGAGATTCATCCCGACCAGCCCGACAAGGCGAGCATTCTCGCGAAGAACAAAAACGTCATCGACAAACCCGAGCGCTTCAACGGCACCGCCATCTATCCCGGCGCCATTCTGCTCCTGGGCGATCTGGTGAAATGATGATCGCCTCCCGCGGCCACCCGTCTCGATCGCCGTCCATTCGGGCTGGTAAAATTCTCCGATAGCTCGCTCACTCTGCGTATTCTTCCCGCCATGCTCCCACGCACCCTCCCGCTCCTTTTCCTCGCCACCACGATCTACGCCGCCGACCCGGCCGCAGCCCCCGCACCGGCGGCCAAACCCACGCCGGTGCCCGGCCCCGCTCCGACGCTCGCGAATGTGAAATACGGCGATCACGAGCGGCAGGTGCTCGATTTCTACAAGGCGGAATCCGACAAACCCACCCCGCTCCTCTTCTTCATCCACGGCGGCGGCTGGGTCGCGGGCGATAAGAAAAATCCCGGCAGCCTCAAGGCCTGCCTCGCCAACGGCATTTCGGTCGTGTCGATCAACTACCGCTATTCGTGGCAGGCGCAGATCGCCGGCGTGAAGCCCCCTGTCGATGCTCCGTTGAAGGATGCCGCTCGCGCGCTGCAGTTTGTCCGCAGTAAGGCGAAGGAATGGAATATCGACAAAAAGCGCATCGGCGCGAGCGGCGGCTCGGCGGGCGCGTGCAGCTCGCTGTGGCTCGCCTTCCACCCCGATCTCGCCGATCCGAAGAGCCGCGATCCGATTGCGCACGAATCCACCCGCCTTTGGTGCGCCGCCGTGAATGGCGCTCAGACTTCGCTCGACCCGAAACAGCTCAAGGAATGGACACCGAACAGCCGCTATGGCGGCCACGCTTTCGGTTTCATGGACCCGAACGACACCAAAACCCGCGACACCCGTTTCGCCGAGTTTCTCTCGCACCGCGACGAATTGCTCCCGCTCATCAAGGAATACTCGCCCTACGAACTCGTCTCGAAGGACGACCCCGGCGTGTATCTCTACTACAGCGCCGCCCCCGGCATCGGCCAGGAGCAGAAAGATCCCACGCACACGTCGAACTACGGCGTGAAGCTCCAGGAGCATTGCAAAGAGATCGGCGTCGAGTGCGAGCTCGTCTATCCCGGCGCCCCCGACGTGAAGCACAAGAGCATCGACGACTACCTCGTTCAGACGCTGAAGAAATAGCGTAGCTCGGCTCTCCGCGCCGGGATTCTCTTCGCATTTTGTGGCCGGCTCGGCCTCGATGATGCGCGCCATGAGAGCAGTATCGGACAAATCGTCCGCGCATTGATTCTGCGCGCGGCTGGGTGATGCTGAATGCTTTCATGTTCCGCCATCTCCCCATCGCCCTTCTCGCCCTCACCGCGCCGTCGTTTGCCGACACGCCCGTGCCTGCCGATCACGCCGACCGGATGACCCGCGGCACGGAGATGTTCAAGAAGGACATCGCCCCGCTCCTCAAAGAGCACTGCGTGAAGTGCCACGGCGGCGACAAGACGAAGGGCGACTTCGATCTCGCCACTCGCGAAGGGTTGATCAAAGGCGGCAAGGAAGGCGTGGCGGTGGTGCCGTTCGATGCCGGCAAAAGCTGGATGATGAAACTCATCCGCCACGACGACGACCCCGCGATGCCGGACAACAAGCCCAAGCTCCCGGACGAAGCGATTGCGAAGATCGCCGCCTGGATCGACCACGGCGCGCCCTACGACGGCCCGCTCGTGGAAGGCAAGCAGCCGCCGCGCGACCGCTCGGTGGTGTCGGAGGAAGATCGGAAGTGGTGGGCGTTTCAACCACTGGCGAAGGTCGAGACACCAGCCGCTGGAAACCCGATCGACGCTTTCCTGCTCAAAGCCGCTGCCGCAAAGAAACTCACGCTCAATCCACCCGCCGACGCACGCACGCTCGTTCGTCGCGCCTACCTCGATCTCACCGGCCTGCCACCCTCCGCGGAAGATATCGCGTCCCATTCATCCCCTTCCTCCCAGACATCCTACGAAAGTCTCATTGACCAGCTCCTCGCCTCCTCCGCTTTCGGCGAACGTTGGGCGCGCCACTGGCTCGATGTCGCACGCTTCGCGGAGTCGAGCGGCTTTGAGCACGACTACGACCGCCCAAACGCCTACCACTACCGCGATTTCGTCATCAAGGCGCTGAACAGCGACATGCCCTACGACCAGTTCGTGCGCTGGCAGCTCGCGGGCGATGAATTTGCTCCCGGCGATCCACTCGCGCTGATGGCCACCGGCTTCCTCGGGGCAGGCGTGTTCCCCACGCAGATCACGGCCAACGAAGTGGAGCGCACCCGCTACGATGCGCTCGACGACATGCTTTCGACCACAGGCAGCGCCTTCCTCGGCCTCACCGTCGGCTGCGCGCGGTGCCACGATCACAAATACGATCCCATCCCAACCGCGGACTATTACCGGATGCTCAGCACCTTCACCACCACGGTGCGGAGCAACATCGACGTCGAGCTCGATTCCGAGAAAACGAAGACCGCACAAGCGATATGGGCCGCGCAGCGCGACACCCTTCGCGGCGAACTCACGAAGACCGAGGAAACCCTCCACACCGCTTTCGAAGCCTGGCTGGGCACCGGCCTCAAGGACAACGCCGCCGACTGGACCTTGCTGGAACCGAGCGACCTCAAGTCGAACGCGAAAGCGAAGTTCAAACAGCAGGCCGATGGATCGTTCCTCGTCGAAGGCGAGAACGGAGCCTGGGACACCTACACGATTACCGCACCGCTCACGCAATCGCGCCTCACCGCGTTGCGCGTCGAAGCGCTCACCGATCCGTCGTTGAAACGCAAAGGCCCCGGCCGCGCGAGCAATGGCAACTTCGCCCTCGGCAAAATCGAAGTGAGCGTCGCTCCGCCCGAAGGCGTGAAAGGCGAAGCGGTGGACGTAAAAATCGCACGCGCTTTTGCCGACTTCGAGCAGAACCACGGCAACCTCTCCGTCGCTGCGTCGCTCGACATGGACAGCAGTTCCGGCTGGGCCGTCGATGGACAGATCGGCAAGGACCACGCCGCGGTTTTTGTCTTCGCCTCACCGATCGAAGCGCAGCCCAACGCCCGGCTCATCATCAAGCTCAACTTCACCGTCAACGCGCAGCACAACATCGGCCGCCCGCGTTTCGCCATCACCGGCGCGGCCCAGCCGCAACTCGAAGGCGGCGCCGTTTCGGCACCCATTGCTGCCGCCATGCAGCACGCGCGCATCGGCGCGAAGCTCAGCGCCGAGGAACACAGCACGCTCTTCGACTGGTGGAAACAGCGCGACAAAACCTGGCTCGCCGCGCACCAGAAACTCGCCGATCACGAAGCGAAAGAGCCGAACGGCAAGACGACGGTGCTCGTGTGCGCGGAGGGTTATCCGCCCCTGGTCATGCACTCGCAAGGCGCGCCGTTCCTCGAACAAACGCACCTTCTCAAGCGCGGTGATGTAAACCAGAAAACGGAAGTCGCCACGCAGAGCTTCCTGCAAGTGCTGATGCGCGGCGATGCCAGGCAATGGCAATGGTCTCCGCCACCCGGCGCCAAATACACCGGCCGCCGCCGTTCGCTGGCCAACTGGCTCACCGATGTCGATCACGGAGCTGGCACGCTCCTCGCTCGTGTCGCGGTGAATCGGCTCTGGCAGCATCACTTCGGTCGCGGCCTTGTCTCGACGCCGAACGACTTCGGCAAGACCGGCGCGCAGCCGTCCAATCCCGAATTACTCGACTGGCTCGCCGGGGAACTCATCCGCAACAGCTGGCGCCTCAAGCCGATCCATCGGCTCATCATGACCAGTGCCGCGTATCAGCAGAGCGATGCCACCGACGCCGCCAAGCTCGCCGCCGACCCCGATAATCTGCTCTTTCTCCGCCGCACGCCGCAGCGCCTCGAAGCCGAAGCGATGCGCGACAGCATTCTCGCCGTGTCCGGCTTGCTCGACCGCACCATGTTCGGCTCCGGCACGCTCGATGAAAACAGCAAACGCCGCAGCATTTACTTCACCATCAAGCGCAGCCGACTGCTCAACTCGATGGTCGTCTTCGACGCGCCGGAACCCCTCGTGAGCCAGGGATCTCGCCCGACGACTACCGTGGCACCACAAGCACTGCTGCTGATGAACAGCGCTCAGGTTCGTTCGTGGGCCGAAGCTCTCGCGCAACGGCTTCAAGGCGATGCAAAGTCCGACGCGCTCACCCTCGCGCAGAAGGCTTACTCGCTCGCGCTCGCCCGCCCGCCCAGCGCCGCCGAGGCGCAGGACGCCACCACTTTCATCCAGCACGGCATCACCACCTACACGCAGGCAGGCAAAGAAAACGCCGCCACCCTCGCCGTGGCCGATCTCTGCCAGGTGCTCTTCGGCCTGAACGAATTCGCTTACCTCCCATGACGGTCCTGAAAACTTCCCTCCTCACCTTGCTCGCTGCCGCCGCGCCTGCGCTCGCGGGGACGGTTTCCTTCAATCGCGACATCCGCCCGATTTTCTCAGACACCTGCTTCCAGTGCCACGGACCCGATGAAGCCAAACGCAAAGCCGGGCTCCGGCTCGACGTGCGCGATAATGCGGTGAAAGCCGCCGAGTCGGGCGCCATCGCCATTATCCCGGGCAAACCAGACGAGAGCGAAGTCATCAAGCGCCTCACGACGAAGGACGCGGACGACCTGATGCCGCCCACAAAGCTGCACAAGGAGCTGAAACCCGCGCAGATCGAGACGGTGCGAAAGTGGATCGCCGAGGGCGCGGAATACCAAGGTCACTGGGCTTTCATTAAACCGGAGCGTCCGCCGATGCCTGCGGCCCATGGCGCGCGCATCGTGAATCCCATCGACAACTTTATCGCCGCGCGGCTCGCGGCCGAAGGGCTGAAACAATCGCCCGAAGCCGACCGCCCGACGTTGATTCGGCGGGCAGCCCTCGATCTCACCGGCATCCCGCCGACGCCGCAGGAAGTGGAAGCGTTCGTTTCCGATCAGGCACCGAACGCCTATGAAAAGGTCGTGGACCGCCTGCTCGCCTCCCCGCGCTATGGCGAACGGATGGCGCAGCAGTGGCTCGACTTCGCGCGCTACGCGGACTCGAACGGCTTTCAATCCGATACCTCGCGGCAGATGTGGCCGTGGCGAGATTGGGTGATCAACGCCTACAACCGCAACGAACCGTTCGATCAGTTCACCATCGACCAGCTCGCAGGCGATCTCCAACCAAACGCCACACGCGATCAGATCGTCGCCACCGGCTTCAATCGCAATCACCGGCTCAACGGCGAAGGCGGGCGCATCGTGGAGGAATGGTTTGCGGAAACGGTGATCGACCGTGTCGAAACCACCGGCCTCACATGGCTCGCGCTCACGCTGAACTGCTGCCGCTGCCACGACCACAAATACGACCCGATCACGCAGAAGGAATTCTATTCGCTCTTCGCCTACTTCAATTCCAACGACGAAAATGGCGTGCTCGACGACTTCGGCGGCGCAGGTTCGACGCGGCGCGGCGGCAACTCCCGCCCCGTGCTGCCGCTTACCACCCCCGAGCAGGACGCGCAGATCGCGAAGCAGGAAAAAACCATCGCCGACGCCACCGCACGCGTGACTGCCGCGGGCAAGGAAATGGCCGCGGCCCAGGCCGATTGGGAGCCGAAATTCCGGAAACAGATCAGCGAGAATTTCAAAGCGTGGACGATACTCGAACCGAAGGAAGTGCGCAGCGATGGCGGCGCCATTTTCGTCCGGCAGGACGACGGCTCCTGGCTCGCCACCGGCACGACTCCGCCCTTCGACCACTATCTCTTCACCGCGCCCATCGCGGCGGGAACGTTCAGCGGATTGCTGCTCGAGGCGCTGCCCGACCCCTCGCTGCCGAACAAAAGCCTCGGCCGCAATTCAAACGGCAACTTCGTGCTCACCGACGTGATTGCCGAGATCAACGCTCCCGGGTTAGAGAAACCGCTCGCCGCCAACTTCACCCGCGCCGAGGCGGACTATTCGCAAAAGGGCTACGAAGTCGGCCTCATCGTCGGGGAAAAGACCAAACGAAAACGCGGCGAGAAGAAGCGTCAGGGCTGGGCCATCGACGGCAACACGAAGCGCGACCCTCGCAAGGCGATGTTCGTCACCTCCGCGCCGCTCACCGTGCCGGAGAATGCCACGATCAGCGTCTCGCTACGCCACGACGCGATCGCCAATCACAGCATCGGCCGTTTCCGCCTTTCCGCCACTTCGCTGCCGCCCGCCGCCGTGAAACTCGACGGCGGAAAAGTTCCGCCCTCCATCATCGCCACACTCAATCTCGCGCCCGAGAAACGCACCCCAGCCCAGCGCACCGAACTCGCCAAGTTCTATCGCGAGAACACCGACAACCCAGTCAAACGCGCCGAAGCCGCGCTCGCCGCCGCGAACAAGGCGCTCGATGACATTTACGCGAAGGTGCAGACGACGATGATCTTCAAGGAAATCGCCCAGCCGCGCGAGGCACACGTGCTCAAACGCGGCGAATACGACAAACTCGGCGACGCGGTGCCGCGCGTGCTGCCCGCCGTCTTCCCACCGCTCCCTGCCGGCGCTCCAAACAACCGACTCGGCTTCGCCCAATGGCTGGTGAGCGGCGAGCACCCGCTCACCGCACGCGTGTGGGTGAACCGCGCCTGGGAAAAGTTCTTCGGCACCGGCCTGGTGAAGACGACGGAAAATCTCGGATCGCAATCGGAATGGCCGAGCCATCCCGAGTTGCTCGACTGGCTCGCGACGGAATTCGTGCGGCTGAAGTGGGACATGAAAGCGATGCAGAAGGTGATCCTGATGAGCGCGACCTATCGGCAATCGTCGCGGGTCATGCCGGAGCATCTCGCAAAGGATCCGGAAAACCGGCTCCTCGCCCGCGCCCCGCGGCTACGTCTGCCGGCGGAGACTTTACGCGATCAGGCGCTCGCGATCAGCGGACTCCTGGTCGAAAAAATCGGCGGCCCCAGCGTGCGGCCTTACATGCCCGACGGCGTGTGGGACGAGACGAGCAAATACGGCGACATGCGCGGTTACAAAGCAGACACCGGCGATGCCCTCTACCGCCGCACGCTCTACACCATCTGGAAGCGCACCGCCGCGCCGCCGAGCATGCTGATGTTCGACTCACCCAGCCGCGAAATCTGCACCGTGAAACGCTCGCGCACGAACACGCCGCTCCAGGCCCTCTCGCTGCTGAACGAAATCACCTACGTCGAAGCTGCCCGCGCCTTCGCGCAGCGAATGATCGCCGAAGGCGGCACGACGACCGAGCAGCGCATTTCCTGGGCTTTCGAGCGCGCCACCGGTCGCCAGCCGACGAACGATGAAGTGAAAGTCCTCGCCACCGGCCTGAACCAACGCCTCGCCAGATACGGGCAACAAACCGATGCCGCCACGAAGCTCACCACGGTGGGCGCGCTGAAGGCCGACGCGAAGATCAACGTGCCCGAACTCGCCGCTTACACCCTCACCGCGAATGTGCTGCTCAACCTCGATGAAGTCATCACCCGCGAATGACCGTAGCTCGGCTCTCCAGAGCCGAGTTGCAGCCACCTACCCGCCCTTCTCGACTCTGGAGAGCCGAGCTACTTTATGAACTGCAACGACCACGCCTTCTTTTCGCTGACTCCCGAGCAGCGCTTCGCGATCACTCGGCGCACCTTTCTCCAGCGCTCCGCCGGCGGCATCGGCCTCACGGCGCTCGGTTCGCTGATCGGCCAGGGCGATGTGGCGCGGGCGAATACCCATTTCACACCGAAGGCGAAGCGGATCATCTATCTCTTCCAGTCGGGAGCGCCGTCGCAGATGGATCTGTTCGATCCCAAGCCGACGCTCGCCAAACATCGCGGCGAGAACTTGCCCGACTCCATCCGGCGCGGGCAGCGGCTCACCACGATGACTTCCGGGCAGAAGTCCTTCCCGGTCGCGCCGTCGATTTTCAAGTTCGCGCAGCACGGCCAGGGTGGCGCGTGGTTGAGCGATCTGCTGCCACATCTGGGCACGGTGTCGGATGAATTGTGCATCGTCCGCTCGATGTTCACCGAGGCGATCAATCATGACCCGGCGATCACCTTCATGCAGACTGGCTCCCAGCTTGCAGGGCGGCCGAGCATCGGCTCGTGGGTCGGCTACGGGCTCGGCAGTGAGAATAAAGACCTGCCCGCCTATGTCGTGCTCACTTCCTTCGGCAGCGGGCGCAAAGACGACCAGCCACTCTACGATCGGCTGTGGAGCGCGGGCTTTCTGCCGTCGAAGCACCAGGGAGTGAAGTTCCGCAACACCGGCGACCCGGTGCTCTATCTCTCGAACCCTCCGGGGGTAGATCGCGAAACGCGGCGAGAGACGCTCGACGAACTCGCCGCGCTGAATCACAAACGCTTCGACGCGCTGGGCGATCCCGAAATCCAGACGCGCGTGTCGCAATACGAGATGGCTTTCCGAATGCAGGCGAGTGTGCCCGATCTCACCGACATCTCGAAGGAACCGCAGAGCGTGCTCGACATGTATGGCCCCGAGGTGAAGACGCCCGGCACTTACGCCGCGAACTGCCTCCTCGCCCGCCGCCTCGCCGAGCGCGACGTTCGCTTTGTGCAGCTCTTCCACATGGGCTGGGATCACCACGGCGGTTTGCCGAACGCGATTCGCGGGCAGTGCCGCGACACCGATCAACCCACCACCGCGCTCATCCGCGATCTCAAGCAACGCGGCCTGCTGGATGAAACGCTGATCGTCTGGGGCGGCGAATTTGGCCGCACCGTCTATTCGCAGGGCACGCTGACCGAGGACAACTACGGCCGCGATCATCACCCGCGGTGCTTCACCGTCTTCCTCGCCGGCGCGGGCGTCAACAAAGGCACGACGCTCGGCGAGACCGACGAGTATTCCTACAACATCGTGCGCGACCCGGTGCATGTGCACGACCTCAACGCAACCATCCTCCACCTCATGGGTATCGACCACACGCGGCTCACCTACCGCTACCAGGGGCGCGACTTCCGGCTCACCGACATCCATGGCGAACTAGTGAAGCCGATCCTCGCCTAAGCCATGAAAACTCCGCTCTCCCGCCGCGATTTCTTCCACCGCTCCGGTGCCGGCTTCGGCATGGTGGCACTGCAGCATCTCCTCGCGCGCACCGGCCACGCCGCTTCCACCAATCCACTCGCTCCGAAAGCACCGCACTTCCCGGCCAAGGCGAAATCCGTCATCTGGCTCTTTATGAACGGTGGGGTCAGCCACGTGGACACGTGGGATTACAAACCCGAGCTGAGCAAACGCGACGGTAAACCCCTCGACGGTTTCGACCCGAAGACCGGATTTTTCCCCGGCTCCGTGGGACCGCTGATGGGATCGCCGTTCAAGTGGGCGCAGCACGGCCAGAGCGGCACGTGGGGCAGCGACCTTTTCCCCACGCTCTCACAGCACGTGGACAAGATGGCGTTTATCCACTCGTGCTGGACCGGGTCGAACAATCACTCCCCGGCCCTGTTCATGATGAACACCGGGCAGACGCGCATGGGCTTCCCCAGCGCGGGCTCGTGGGTGACGTATGGCCTCGGCTCGGCAAGCGACGATCTGCCCGCGTTTATCGTCATGAGCGACCCGAAAGATCGCGGCCTGCCCAAAGGCAACGCGAGCAACTGGACCGCAGGGTTTCTCCCGAGCGTTTTCCAAGGCACCTGGCTGAAGCCGAAAGGCGAACCGATCGATAACCTCAAGCGCCTGCCTGACCTAACCGAGCAGCGCCAGCGTGAACAGCTCGACCTGCTCGCCAAGCTGAACCGCGCTTCGCTCCCCGGCTCCGGTGCGGAAAGCGAACTGGCGGCGCGCATCGACAGCTTCGAGCTCGCCTATCGCATGCAGACCGCCGCCCCCGAGGCGTTCGACCTCAAGGGCGAGCCCGAGCACGTGAAGAAACTCTACGGCCTCGACCAGCCACACTGCACCCACATGGCGGCGCAATGCCTCACCGCACGGCGGCTCGTGGAGCGCGGCACCCGCTTCGTGCAGATTTACTCCGGCGGAATGGAAAACCAGCTTTCGTGGGATTGCCATCTCGACCTGATCGGCAATCACAGCGGCTTTGCGCGCGAGGTCGATCAACCTTTCGCCGCCTTGCTCGCGGATCTCGATCAACGCGGCCTGCTCGACGAGACGCTGATCATTTGCGCCGGTGAATTCGGACGCCTCCCCATTTCCCAAAAAGGCGCCAAGCCCGGGCGCGATCACAACCCGCACGCCTTTACCGCCTGGTTTGCCGGCGGCGGCGTGAAAGGCGGCACCCATTACGGCGAGAGCGACGACATCGGCTTCAAGGCAGTCGTGAATCGCGTGAGCGTGCACGATTTCCACGCCACCATCCTGCACGCCCTGGGCATCGATCACGAGAAGCTCATCTTCCCCTTCCAAGGCCTCGACCAGCGCCTCACCGGCGTGGAGAAATCTCGCGTGGTGAAAGAGATTTTCGCGTAGGACTCTCTACCGTTCCGCGCCCACGCCATCGCGGGCAACCTGCCATCGATCGGTCCCTCGACGAAAAGAAGGGAACCGATGGAATGGTCGGAATGCACCGTTTGTCCAACTCGCTTCCCGCGACGAAATAGGTCCATGGATCAACTCTGCCGAAAAGTATCAGGGAGGATGGCACTGAGATCAGAGAGATTTTCCGCTCCTTGGCTTCGCCCCACAGCGGTCTTCCAACCCATTCCAAGCCCCCCCCGCGCAGCAGATATTCTGAAACCATCCACGTCCACCCTCCCGGTCCCTCACAAACGGACACAATAAACACACTAATCGCCGATCATGGCATGCGCAGAAATCCAATCCGGCAATCCGGCTCCGCTCCACAGAGGCAATCCGGCTTAATCCAACTTAATCCAACCAGCGAAATCGTCCCGAAACTCGCAGCTCGATGACTGAATCCGGAAGCGGAAGGCGGCCGGAAAGAGCTGTTCCGGCTTTCCTGGTTCGTGTGGTTTCGGATGCTCGGCTACAGAGGTAATCCAGCCTAATCCGACTTGATCCGACTCAATCCGACCGACCGAAACCACCCCAGCGCCAGCCCATGACAGTGCGTCGGCGGCAGACAGGCCCACGGGGCCGCAAAAGCTCCGGCTCCCGTTCTTTGAAAACTGAATGTTTCCCGAACCTTACAGCCCGAGACGGCGGAAGGTGTCGTCCACGTGGGCGAAGTGGATATCGAGCGAGCAGAGGCGGTCGATATCGGCGCGGGTGAGGTGCTTCGCGACGTCGGGCTCAGCGGCGAGGTTTTCCTGGAGTGAAATGTTGCCCTGCCACGTGGCCATGGCGGCGCGCTGGACGGCTTCGTAAGCGGCCTTGCGCTCACAACCGTGGCGGGTGAGTTCGAGGAGCACGGACTGACTGAAGTAAAGTCCCTTGGTGAGGCGCAGGTTGCGCTCCATGTTTTCGGGATAGACGAGGAGCCGATCGACCAGCTTCGTAAGCGTCACGAGCATGTAATCGACCATGATGCACGAGTCCGGCATAATGATGCGCTCGACCGAACTGTGGCTGATATCGCGCTCGTGCCAGAGCGGGACGTTTTCCAGCGCGGCGACGGCGTTGCTGCGAACGACGCGGGCGAGACCGGAGAGCTTCTCGCCGGTGATGGGGTTGCGCTTGTGCGGCATGGCACTGGAGCCTTTCTGCCCGGCGGCGAAGTATTCCTCCACCTCGAGCACTTCGGTCCGCTGAAGATGGCGGAACTCCGTCGCCCAGCGATCGATGCTGGATGCAATGAGCGCGAGCACTGTCTGGAATTCCGCGTGCCGGTCGCGCTGCACCACCTGCGTGGAAAGCGTCGCCGCTTTCAAACCGAGCTTCGTGCAGACGGACTCTTCCACGCGGGGATCGAGATGCGCATGGGTGCCGACGGCTCCGCTGAGCTTGCCGACGCGGATGCGCGGCTGGGCCTGCTCGAGACGTTCAAGCGCGCGGCCAAATTCGTCATACATCAGCGCCAGCTTGAGCCCAAAGGTGACCGGCTCGGCGTGGATCCCGTGCGAGCGGCCGATCATCGGCGTCATTTTGAACTCATTCGCCCGACGAGCAATCACCGTCCGGAGGGCTTTCAAATCGGCGATGAGCAGGTCGGACGATTGCGCCATCTGCACGGCGAGCGTGGTGTCGAGCACATCGGACGACGTCAGTCCTTGGTGCATCCAGCGGGCGGATGGCCCGACGTAGCTGGCGACGTTTTCGAGAAAGGCGATCACGTCATGATTCGTCCGCTTCTCGATCTCCATGATCTCCGCCAGGTCGAACTTGCCCTTGGCCCGGATGGTTTGGGCGTCTCCCTTGGGAATCACGCCGATCTCGGCCATCGCTTCACAGGCGAGCACTTCGATTTCGAGCCAGATCTCGTATTTTCTCTGGTCGGCCCAGAGAGCGGCCATTTCGGGTCGGGTGTAGCGTTCGATCATTTTGGTGGAACCGCGCAGGATGGGCAGGCCAAGGCCGGGCGCCAGTGGGAAAATCCGAAATCCCTCCATCGCCCGCTCCCGCGAAGCGCCAAACCCTTCGTCATTGGGACTTCATCATTCGAGCTTCCCTGCGAAGAAATTGCCCCCCCTTCCCAGCCCAAAAGCTGGACACCAAAGGAGGCCCCAAAAAGCATAAGGCCGCGCCCTTGCGGACGCGGCCCCTTGAGAGTGTTGCGTTTTAAGACGCGAGTGTCGCCTTTAGACGAGCCGGGCGCGGACCTTGCGGCCCTGGCTGTTCAGGCAGACGCGACCGCTTTCCAACAGGTCGGCGACGGCCGCCACGGCCTCGCGATTATTCTTGCTGACGCTGCTCACGGCCAGGATCAGCTCCCCAAGACTGGGGCTGTGGCGATTGGTTTTCTTCAGTGATTTTTTCATGACTTTGGGTGCCTTTTTCGGGGCTCGGTTTTTCTTTAAGCTAGAGGTGTGCCAGGGGCGTTTCCGTCTCACGGGTGCGTCGGTGATGCTTGGTATTCCATGAGACTAGGGAACCCCTGAATTCGTTCAAAAAATATATTATTACAGAACATTAAGCTTTCTACCGCCGATTCGGAGAACCCGTAAAGCAGAGGCATCCACTCTCTCTCACCCGGGCGAATTCTCTCGACCGTGCTAAACAAAACCACCGTCGAAATCGCCGCGCTCCTGCGCCGGTGTCTGCGCCTGCGCATGAAAACCGAGCGGATGTGCAGCCAGGCCGAACGGATGGCGGAGGCGATCGAGAAAGAGAAGCGGCGGCTGGCCGGCCTGCAAAAGATTCAGCGAGGGGCCGAAGAAGCAGAGAAGTCCCCCGAGCCGCCGAAATAGGGGCTCTTCATTTACAGCACGGCAGCAGGGCGGCGTTGCAAAATGGCGGCAGGCCCTTTTTCTTGAGCGTTTCCCCAATGTCCATCTATCAGCGCGTCCTCGCTTACTACCGGCCCTTCCGCGGCCAGACTTTGCTGGCAGTAGCGCTGAACGTCGTGGCGATTGCCTTCGGGCTGCTGCGACCGTGGCCTTTCGCTTACATCGTGGATCACGTCATCCCAAACAAACCTGTGCCCGTGCTCGGAATCGATCTATCGACCTGGCCTCCGGAACAGGTAGTGATGGCGCTCTGCGGGCTGATGGTGCTGATTCATCTCGCCTCGGGCTTCCTGAATCTCGCCGCCGGTGTCGTCTTCCTGAGAGCTGGGTTGCAGGCGCTGCTCCGGCTCCGCACGGAAATCTACGCCTATCTCCACTCGCTCCCGCTGAAGTTTCACGATCAGCGCCGCAGCGCCGACTCCAGTTTCCGCGTCGCCTACGATTCGCAGTCGATCCAGACCTTCTACGCCAAGGCCGTTTTTATTTTCCAAAGCAGCTTCACCATTCTCAGCACCTTTGCCGTCATGTGGAGACTGGACTGGCAACTCAGCCTGCTCTCGCTCGCGGTGGTGCCTTTCATGGTGCTGGTGATGGTGAAGTTCGCCCACCGGATTCGTGCCGCTTCGACTCACATTGCCGAGCGCGAAAGTGACGTTTTGACCGTGGCGCAGGAGGGTCTGAGCTCCATCAAGATGGTGCAGGCTTTCGGCCAGGAAGAGCGTGAAGTGCAGCAATTCCACTCCAGCGCCCGGGAGAGCCTCGAGGCCAATCTGCGGATGAACTTCGTCTCGATGAAGAGCGCTTTCATCATCAGCACCTTCATCGCCATCAGCACCGCGGCGATGTATTGGCTCGGGACGGATCATGTGCTCGGGGGCACGTTGAAGATCGGCAATCTGTGGTATCTCTCCACGCTGCTGCTCATGCTTTACCAACCGCTCGAGGCGCTCACCCAGATCGCCTGGGCCATGGAAACGGCCGCGGCTGGTGCCACCCGGTGCTTTGAGGTGCTCGACCGGCAGGACGACGTGCCGGACGCGCCCGATGCGAAGGTGCTCCCCCACGCGCTGGGCGAGATCGTCTTCGAGAACGTCGCCTTCGCCTACGACGACAAGCGCACCATCCTCCGCGGGGTGAATCTTCGCCTCAAGCCGGGCGAGACCGTGGCCTTCGTCGGCGGCACGGGTGCGGGCAAATCGACGCTGCTTTCGCTGGTGCCGCGCTTTTACGATCCCGTGGAAGGCCGCCTGTTGCTCGATGGACACGACCTCCGCTCCATCACCAAGAAGTCGCTGCGCGAACACATCTCCATCGTGCTCCAGGACACCCTGCTCTTCTCCACGACCATTCGCGAAAATATCGCCTATGGACGCCCGGACGCGAAGGAAGAGGAAATCGTGGAAGCCGCCAAACGAGCTCAAGCACACGACTTCATCATGGCGACACCGGATGGTTACCGCTCGCAGGTTGGCGAACGCGGCGGGCACCTCAGCGTAGGGCAGCGCCAGCGCATCGGCATCGCCCGCGCGTTCTTGAAAAATGCGCCGATCCTCGTGCTCGACGAACCGACCAGCGCCCTCGACCCGACCACGGAATCCGCCATCATGACCACTTTGGAGGAACTCATGCAGGGCCGCACCACCCTCATCATCACCCATCGCATCGCGACGATCCATCGCGTGGACAAGATCGTCGTGCTGGCGAACGGCACCGTCGCCGAAGAAGGCCGCGGACCGGAACTCGTCGCCCGCGGCGGCGTGTATGCCGGCCTGTATCGGTCGGCACACTTGGAGGTGTGAGACGCAGAGTGAAGCTCGAATAACGAAGTCCGAATGACGAAAATATCAGCCACTTCGCGAAGCAGAGATTCAAAGGAAACGCGCGCCTGCAGAGTGACTCCCTCTGCGCAGCAGCCATCGTTTTCGTCATTCGAGCTTCGTCATTCGAGCTTCGTCATTCGAGCTTCCCGCTCAATTCCCAAAACACCAGCCACCATGCCTTCACCCATTTGCCCCGCGAATACCGGTGACGTCCTCGAGCAAGCCTGGGGCCGCATTGTGTGGAGTGCTTCGAGAGCGCTGGGCAACTCCTCTACCATGACATTCGGCCGCGTCGTGCTGCGCACCGGCCACGGCAGCCCGCGCCATCGCCACCCCAACTGCGACGAAATCCTCCACGTGCTCTCCGGCCAGGTAGAACATTCGCTCGGCGACGCCTTCTTCACGCTCGGCCCGGGCGATACGATCTCGATCCCGACCGGACAGTGGCACGGTGCCCAGGTGCTGGGCGATTCGGATGCCGAGATGATCATCTGCTTTTCGTCAGCCGACCGGCAGACGGAGTTCGAGCAGTAGCCCTCTTTCTTTCAAAGCCCTCACTGCACGGGCGATTTGACCCTTTTGCCCCGCGCGCTATCCACGCTCCCATGACCCTGTTCGGCCGCCTCTTTCTGCTCAGCCTTCTGGCGCTGCTCACCCCAGCCCATGCCCAATTCTCCTTCGCCGGTGCGGGCGATCACGTGAAGACCAGCCTCGTGGCGGACACGGCTGCGATCGAAGCAGGGAAACCCTTCACCGTCGGCGTGCGCTTCGAGATCGCCGAGACGTGGGACATTTATTGGCGCTTCGGCGGCGACATCGGGCTGCCCACCCGCGTGGAATGGGAGCTACCCGAAGGTTTCCACGCCGGGCCGTTGCAATGGCCGCTTCCGGAAGCCCACCTCGCCGATGGGGACATCATGAACTACATCTACCGGCACGAGGCGGTGCTCTTGGCGGAGATCACCCCACCCGCGCAATTGCCGACCGGCACGATCTCCCTGAAGGCCAAGCTGAACTGGCAGATGTGCGACCCGAGCACGTGCATCCCGGCCAATTCCGTCGTGACACTGGCGCTTCCCTCGGGCGCAGGTAGCCCGGCGAATCAGGAACTTTTCGCCAGGACGCGCGCGCAACTACCTAGGGAAGAACCGCCGCCCTTCCGCGCCGAGTGGACTGTGAAACCCGAGGTCTTCACCGTGAAAGTCAGCGGGTTACCCCAGGACGCGAAGCTCGAGTTTTTCCCCATCCCGCCCGCCGAATCAGAAGCAAAACCGCAGCGCCCAAAGATCGCAGGCGACACCATCACGGTCCCAATCGTGAGCGGAGGCGCAGCCGACACGACGTGGACCGGGTTGCTGGTGGCCAAAATCAGCGATGGCCCGCGCACGGGTTGGATGATTTCGCCGACCGGCAAACCCGCTCCCACGGCGCCAGATGCGACGACTTCTTCCTCTACGATGGGAATGCCTGCGCAAACTGCGCCTCCTCGCTTTGGTTTGTTCGGAGCGTTGTGGGCCGCGCTGCTCGGCGGCCTCATCCTGAACTTGATGCCGTGCGTTCTCCCCGTCATCGCGCTGAAGATTTTTAGCTTCGTGAGCCAGGCGGGTGAACATCCGGAACGGGTTTTCCGTCTCGGAATCGCATTCGTCGCGGGGGTGTTCGTCTTTTTCCTCGGCATCGCAGGGTTGGCAATCGGACTGCGCGCGGCAGGACAGGGGTTCTTCTGGGGCATGCAATTCGCCGACCCACGCCTCATGCTCGCCCTCGTCGCGCTGGTGGTGCTGTTTGCACTGTCGATGTTCGGCGTTTTCGAGATCACCCTCGGCGGTGCGGAAAACACACTCGGCGCGCTCTCACGCAAGGAAGGCTACGGCGGCGCATTTGTGCACGGGCTCTTCACCACGCTCCTTGGCACTTCATGCACGGCGCCGTTTGTCGGGCCGGTGCTCGGTTTTGCCGTGACGCAACCTCCCCTCGCCATCGTCGCTATTTTCCTGGCCATGGCCGCGGGCATGAGCCTGCCCTATTTTCTGCTCACGTGGCACCCTGCCTGGATGCGTTTTCTACCCAAGCCCGGCATGTGGATGGAGCGCTTCAAACAACTCATGGGCTTCGTGCTCCTCGCCGTTGCGGTGTGGTTGCTCGGTGTCTTCGGCAAAACCCGCGGTGCCGATGCGTCCGCCGCCGCTGGCTGGCTGCTGCTCTTTCTGGCGCTGGCGGGATGGATCTTCGGCGCGGGCGGCCGGCGCTGGTGGGCGATCGCCCTGGCCCTCGCCACCCTCGGAATCGGCACATGGCTTTTCCTCCCCGACGCCCTCCACAAAGGCGTCCCCACCGAAGCCGGCACGCAACCAAATGCAGTGGGCATCGCATGGGAAAAGTTCACCCCCGAGCGCGTCGAAAAAGCGCGCCAAGCCGGACAGCCTGTCTTCATCGACTTCACTGCGGAGTGGTGCGTGAACTGCAAGGTGAACGAAAAAGGGGTGATCAACACCGCCCCTGTAGCCGCCGTGCTCAAGGAGAAGAACGTCCTCACTCTCCGCGCCGACTGGACCGACTTCGATCCAGTCATCACCGAGTGGCTAAAAAAATTCGAGCGCATCGGCGTCCCGCTCTACGTGCTCTACCGCCCCGGCGAAGAAAAGCCGTTCGTTTTCCCCGAATTACTCACCACCAACCTGCTCCTCGGAGAACTCGGCAAAATCCAGCGCTGAACCAGCACAGACTCAGCGCGGCTCCCGCAACGCCTTCTTCAAGCGATTCCTCGCTTCATCGCGGAGGGCAAGCTCCTCGCCTTGCGGATGCTCATGGCATTTGCCGAGCGCCTTTCCGAGAAACTCCACCTGGTCGCGATACCGCCGACACCACAGGCAGATCCGGTAATGAAACCACATCTGCACCCGCACCCGCCACGGCAGCGGGCCATCGCGCTCCTGCGAAATGAGCCGCGTCATGTCGTGACACTTCGGCGTGTGCTCCGCGATCCACATCACGATGCGATAGCCCAAGCTATTCTTCGGCTCGCTCATTGCGGCGCACCTCCCGCCTCGTCGGCAAAATAATTCAGCTCGAGACACTGCCGCAGCGCCATGCGCGCCCGATGCAGCATCACCCACAGATTGGCGTCGGACACGTTCAACTGCTCGCAGATCTCTCGGCTCGGCACGTCGTCCATTTCACGCAGCGTGAAGACCGCCGCTACTCGCTCCGGCAGCTTGCCGACACACGATTGCAGAGCCGCCCAGAATTCCGATCGCTCCATCGCTTCACCCGCCGGCTGCCACTCGATTGGTCCCCGTTCGTGAATCCAATAATCTCCTTGATCGAACTTATCCGCGTGCTCGTCGCGAAAAAACTCCAGGTCCGTGAACGTCATTTCGCGGCCGAGCTTGCGAAAATAATCGCACACCTTGTTTTTCAAAATCCCCACCAGCCAGCTCCGCTCCGAAGCGCGGCCCGCAAACGCCTGCTGCGTGCGAATCGCCGCGAGTAACGTTTCCTGGACCAGATCCTCTGCCACTTCCGCGCGCCGCACCCGCATGAAGGCATAGCGATACAGGCAGTCGCCATGCTCATCGACCCAGCGATCGGGATCGACGCTGGCAGGCAGAGCGGATGGAGACGGAGGTTCCATGAAACAGCTCGCAACGAAGCAGGAACGGCCTCGCGACACAAGCCGCCGAAAAAAATCTGTCAGCTCGTTGTAAGGATTCGCGAGTCGCCGCGACGAAACTCGCATGTCCACGAATAAAACACGCGTCCTCATCCTCGGCGGAGGTTTCGGGGGCCTATATGCAGCTCTCGAGTTCGAAAAGCGGCGCGACCCAGATCTCGAAGTCACCCTCATCAGCCAGGACAACTTTTTCCTTTTCACCCCCATGCTGCACGAAATCGCCGCCAGCGATCTCGACGCAACCGACGTCGTCAACCCCATCCGCAAGATGCTGCGCTACGTCCGCTTTTTCGCGGGCGATGTGCAGGAGATCGATTTGAAGCGGCAACGCGTCGTGGTGGCCCATGGTTTCGATCTCCATACCCATGCGCTGGAATACGATCACCTCGTTTTCGGCCTCGGCTCGGTCACGAATTTCTACAACATTCCCGGTCTCGCCGAGCGTGCGCTCACCATGCGTTCGCTCCACGACGCGCAACAACTGCGCAATCGGCTCATCGCGCATCTTGAAGAAGCCGACACCGAATGCGCGGCGAAGGATCTCGAACCGCTGCTCACCTTCGTCGTCGCTGGCGGCGGCTTCGCCGGCGTGGAGACCATCGGTAGCATCAATGATTTCCTGCACGAGGCCCTGCCATTTTATCCCAACATTCCCCGCGACCTGGTGCGCGTCGTCCTCGTGCATCCGGGCGATCATCCCTTACCCGAGCTGGGCAAACCCCTCGGCCACTATACCGCGCAGCAGCTCGCCTGGCGCGCCGTCGAAATTCACGCGAACAAAAAAGTCAAGGCGGTCACCCCGCGTGAAATCGAGCTCAGCGACGGCACACGCTTCACCAGCTTCACGCTCGTGTGGACTGCGGGCGCTTCGCCGAATCCCACGCTCGATTTCGCCGATGTGCCGAAGGAGCGTGGACGCATCAAGGTGAACGCCGAGATGGAAGTCGAGGGGCATCCGAATATCTGGGCGCTCGGCGACTGCGCCATGGTGCCCGACGTGAACCAGCCAGGCGGCTATCACCCACCGACTGCGCAGCATGCCTCGCGGGAAGGCGTGGTGCTCGCGCGAAACATTCTCGCCCGCATCGCCGGGCGGCGGTTGAAACCGTTCCGTTTCAAGACGCTCGGCCTGCTCGCTTCCATCGGGCGGCGCACCGGAGTGGCCCGCATCTTCGGCCTGAATTTTTCGGGCTTTATCGCATGGTGGCTCTGGCGCACCATTTACCTCATGAAGCTGCCGCGCACCGAAAAGAAGATTCGGGTCGCGTTGCAATGGACCCTCGACATCTTCTTCTCAAAGGACTTCGTCCAATCTCTTCACCAGCGCTCCCGCGTGATCTCCAGCGATGAACCGGCGCGGCCTGCCCTGCGCGTGGCCTGCCAGCCTCCGGAAAATTCTTCCGTCGCCGTGTAAGGAATCCCGCGGCCCTCCGACTCATTTCTCACTTCGCACCCACTCATGAAAATCAATTCGCTCATCTCGCTCGCGCGAAAGGCTTACGCGCTCCTCATCAGGATCGCTTCGTCGCTGCAATCGCCTGTTTTGTTCGTCGTCCGGCTCTACTGGGGCTGGTCGTTTTTCCAGACCGGCAAAGGCAAACTTTCGGACCTCTCGAAAGTCACCGCGTTCTTTACGGATCTCGGCATTCCCTTTCCCGGCTTCAACGCCTTCCTCGCCGGCACCACGGAATGCGTCGGCGGATTACTCCTGCTGGCCGGCCTCGCCTCGCGCGTCACCACCATCCCACTCATCGTCACGATGGTGGTCGCATACATCACCGCAGATTCCGAAGCGCTGAAAAACATCTTCAGCGAACCCGATAAGTTCCTCACCGCCGATCCCTTCCTCTTCCTCTTCGCGTCTGTGCTCGTCCTGGTCTTCGGCCCGGGCGTGTTCTCTCTCGACTACCTGCTCGGTCGAAAGCTCGCCGTTCCAAAATCCGACGCCAATACCGAAACACCCGCAGATTCCCGCCCCCGGGTCGTTGCGTGAATTTTTCACGGGAATAAATATCGATGCTTGTCGTCCAATTTTCCGCCGCTAGACGAGTGAAACTCTGCATCCGATTCCCCCTTCCTTCCGTAATGATCGGCAATCTTCCAACTCCTCTCGCCGCCATTCACCAGACACCCTGAACCCTTTTGATCTCGCGCGTCCCACTCGGGACAACCGCGGATTCAAAAACCAGAAAACAAAAACAAACACACATGAACAAGACCAAGACCCTCCTCGCGGGCGCTGCGCTCGCGGGCATCATCACCGGCGGCTTTGCCGCGAAATCGAACGCTGCCACCAACGGTGCGCCGCAGTTCAAGAAAGCCTCCGCTGACGCTGGCGTCCTCGCCGACGACAAGAAGGCCGACAAGCACGACTGCAAGGGCAAGAACGACTGCAAGGGCAAAGGCGGCTGCAAGTCCGGCGACAACGGCTGCAAGGGCAAGAACTCCTGCAAGGGCAAGGGCGGCTGCAAGTCCGAACACAAGTAGGCCTTAGCCTCACTTCGGGAGCTCCGGTCTTCTACGGCCGGAGTTCCTCCTCCTTGCAAGGCCCCCCTCTTTTTTCCGTGATGTCTGCCACCCGCTTCACCAATCACACCGACTACGGCGTGGGCATCGGTCTGCGTATTCCGCATTACCAGCACATCATTGAGCGAAAGCCGGGCGTCGATTGGTTCGAGATTATCTCGGAAAATTACATGATCGATAATGGGCGCCCGCTGCACGTCCTCGATCAGATCCTCGAAAATTACCGCGTCGTGCAGCATGGGGTGTCGATGTATTTCGGCAATACCGCCCGGCCAAATCGCGAGCACCTGCGCAAGCTCAAGAGGCTCACCAAACGCACGCAGACCCCTTGGGTGAGCGATCACCTCTGCTGGGGCAGCGTCGATGGCCGCTACACGCACGATCTGCTGCCGATGCCTTACACCTGGGAAGCCATCGAATTCACCGCGCGTAATATCCGTGAGGTGCAGGATTTCCTCGAACTTCCCGTCGCGGTGGAAAACGTGAGTAGTTACGCGGAGTTCCACACGTCGGAGATGACCGAGTGGGAATTTCTGAACGAGGTCGTGGAGCGCGCCGACTGCGGGATTCTGCTCGACGTGAATAACATCTACGTCTCGTCGCAGAACCACACTTTCAACCCAATGGACTACGTGGATGCCTTGCCCGCGGAACGCGTGGCGCAGATTCACCTGGCGGGGCACACGCGCTACGAGCGCTACATTCTCGATACCCACGATCATCCGGTAATCGATCCCGTCTGGAAACTTTACGCTCGCGCCATCGAGCGCTGCGGACGCACGGCGACGCTGCTTGAGTGGGACGACAAAATCCCGAGCTTCGACGAAGTGCACCGCGAAGCCCTCAAGGCCACCCGCTTTTTACCCGATGCCAAAGGTCGCGCCGCCGCGTAAGAGTCAGACAAGTCGGACCGGTCAGACCGATCCAACCAAGGATTCTCTCGCCGAGGTCCAGCGCCTCATGTCGCAGGCGCTCTTTCGCCCGCTGCTGCGAAACGACGGCATGCAGCGAGAGAACACCGCCACCGCCGGGCGCATCATCAAGCCCAACGATCGGCTCACCTCCTTCGACCGGCTCCAGATCTACAATCAGCAGTATTGGTGGCGCTTGCTCAGCAACTTCGCCGACGACTATCCGGGCCTGCTCGCCGTGCTCGGCCAGCGCAAGTTCGACCGTCTCGCCGTCGCTTACCTCGAAGCGCATGGCTCGACCTCATGGACGCTGCGCAATCTCGGCCAGTTTCTCGTCGCCTTCCTCGAAAAACACCCCGAACTCACCGCGCCATATTCCGCCCTCGCACTCGATATGGCTCGCGTCGAATGGGCCAAGACCGTCGCCTTCGACGACCCGGAACTGCCCGTCCTCGATCCGCAAAAAATCGTCCGGCGCGATCCGGCCACCCTTCGATTGAAAATGCAGCCCTACGTCTCGCTGCTGTCATTGCGTTACCCCATCGACCGCCTCCTCACCAGGCTGCGCGAAGCGAACCTCGAAACCGGCAGCGCGAGCAATGCCGTCGCCGCCACGAAGCAACGCCGCATTAAACTCATCCGTTCGCAAGCAGAGCGGAAGCCCATCTTCCTCGCCGTGCATCGCGTGGATTTCCTCATCTACTACAAACGGCTCGAACCCGAAGCCTTCAAGCTGCTCAAGGCTCTCCGCGATGGGACCACGCTAGCGGATGCCTGCGAGGCGGCCTTTACCCGATCGAAGATCAAAGGCGACGACGCAGCACAGAAGATCGGCGAATGGTTCAACACCTGGACCCAACTCGGCTGGCTGGCGCGATAGGGGAAGTGCCAGGAACCAGGTTCCCTTAGCCCCAAAGAGCTCTTGGAGCAGGCGTAGGTTGAAGCAGCAATCTGGCCCGACGATGAAGCTGAGGAATGTGCGTCCTCACCGGAGAAGTTACTTGGCTCATGGCCCTGGCACCTTTCTCTTTCACCAGTGCCCGACCCCGCTTCTTTCCTCTCCGCCGACGAATCCCTCTTCGCCATCCGCTCGCGTGCGCCCGGTCCCACCGGCTCGCTGCCGTTGACCGACGAACTGATTCGCTCTTCGCCGAGTGGCGATCTTTTCGGGCTCACGCAAAGCGTCGGCATGGGCTGGGAACCGAAAGACGTGCTCGGCCGTCAATTCCTCATCCTGAGCACCCAAGGTGGACTGCGCGCGCCAGATGGAACGCCGGTCGCCCTCGGTTATCACACGGGGCATTGGGAGATCGGTCTGCAGGTGGAGGCGGCCGCGCGCGAGTTACGCGGGGTGAAGGCAGTGCCATTCGCGGCGGCGGTGAGCGACCCATGCGACGGACGTTCCCAAGGCACCAGCGGCATGTTCGATTCCCTGCCCTATCGCAATGACGCCGCCACCGTCTTCCGCCGGCTCATTCGCTCGCTGCCCCGGCGGCGCGGCGTTATCGGCGTGGCCACGTGCGACAAAGGCCTTCCCGCGATGATGATGTCCCTCGCCAGCATGCGCGACCTGCCCTGCGTCATCGTGCCTGGCGGGGTCACGCTTCCACCAACTGATGGCGAAGACGCCGGTGCAGTGCAGACGATCGGTGCACGATATTCGCGCGGGCTGCTCACGCTCGAGCAGGCCTCGGAACTCGGCTGTCGCGCCTGCGGCTCCCCCGGCGGCGGCTGCCAATTCCTCGGCACGGCGGCCACTTCGCAAGTGGTCGCGGAAGCGCTCGGGCTCGCACTTCCGCACTCCGCGCTGGCTCCGAGTGGACAGGAGGTCTGGCTCGATCTCGCCCGCCAGGCCGCTCGTGCCGTGGCGCACCTGGATGACGCGAAACTCACCACGCGCGATGTTCTTACCGAAGCCAGCATTCGGAATGCAATGACCGTCCACGCTGCGTTTGGCGGCTCGACGAATCTGCTCCTTCACATCCCTGCCATCGCTCACGCTGCCGGCTTGCCGCGCCCAAAGGTGCAGGACTGGATCGACGTGAACCGCCGCACGCCGCGCCTCGTGGATGTGCTGCCAAACGGTCCCGTGGGCCATCCCACCGTGCGGGTGTTCCTCGCCGGCGGCGTCCCGGAAGTCATGCTCCATCTCCGAGCCCTCGGTCTGCTCGACACCAGCATTCGCACCAACACCGGGGCCACCCTCTGCGAAAATCTCGACGCATGGGAAAAGTCGGAACGCCGCATTCGCTTCCGTGCGCTACTCCGTGAACTGGACGGCATCGAGCCAGATGAGGTCATCATGCCGCCCGACCGCGCCAAAGAGCGCGGCCTCACCGGCACCCTCGTCTTCCCGCTCGGCAATCTTGCCCCCGAAGGTTCCGTCATCAAAGCGACCTCCATCGACCCGAGCGTCGTCGATACCGACGGCGTCTATCGGCACGAAGGGCCGGCTCGCGTCTTCACCAGCGAAGCCGCCGCCATCGCCGCGCTCCGCGACGGGCGCATCGCCAAGGGTGATGTCATGGTCCTCTGCGGCATCGGCCCGATGGGCACTGGGATGGAAGAAACCTATCAAATTACCTCCGCGCTCAAGACGTTTCCCTACGGAAAATACGTCGCGCTCCTCACCGATGCCCGTTTCTCCGGCGTGAGCACCGGCGCCTGCATCGGCCATGTCGGCCCCGAAGCACTCGCCGGCGGCCCGATCGGCCGGGTGCGCGATGGCGACCCGATTCGCATTGTCATCGACCGCCGTGCCATGACCGGCACCATCGATTGCCTGACCGATTTCACCTCGCGCCCCCCGCATCCCGATCTCGCCGCTCACCCTCAACTCCCGGCCGACACCCGCCTGTGGGCCGCGCTACAGAACATCTCCGGCGGCACCTGGGGCGGGTGCGTTTACGATGCGGATACGATCATCGAGCGCTTGAAAACCGCTGGCTAAAGCAGCGGCAACTGTCCGCTATCGCCCCCCCCAAGTTCATCCGCCGAAGGAAGACGGACGCTCACGCCGAATTTTTCCGCGACACGCGCGGCGGTTTGTGGGGCAAAACCTTCGTAGTGGTTCGCAGCATAAATGAGCACCCGACGGACTTGTGGGAACAAGGCGCGCACCTTTTCGGCCCAGTTATCCAAGGCGGTCTGACGCGGCCACATGAGGCGGCGATATTCGTGAATGCGGCTGCCATCGGGGTGATATTTGGCGTCCAGATCACCCAGCAGGCGCAGATAGAGGAAATCGGTCGTGTGTGGCCAGGTGCCAAACGCCGCTTCGTCGGCGTGCTCCAAGGTGGAAGTGTCGTTCCACGCCCAGCAGACGCGGTGTTCGGCGAGGAGGTGGCTGATGCGGGGGTGGTGCCAGTCCGGGTCGCGAAACTCGATCGCAAACGGAAAATCCGCGGGCAGGTGCCGGACGAAATCGCGCAGGGCATGTTCGTTGTGCCCAATAGTAAAATAAGGCGGAAGCTGCACGAGAACGCACGCGAGCTTCGGCCCCAGATGCCCGATGCTTTCGAGGAATGTTTTCAGTTCGGCTGCGCAATCGCGCAAGCCACGCTCATGAGTGATCTCGCGCGGCAGCTTGGCGCTGAAGACAAACTCCGGCGGCGTTTCCTCGGCCCAGCGCTCGACGACATGAGCCGCGGGCACATGATAAAAGGTGGAATCGATTTCGACGGACGAAAAATGACGCGCAAAAAACGGCAGCCTTTCCCCCGCCGGCAGATGCTCCGGATAAAATGCGCCCCGCCAGTCGTCGTAGCTCCAGGCGCAGGTGCCGAAGTGGAGGGATGGAGCCGCGGCGTTCAGAAAGTCTCCCGCTTGCCCTTAATCGCCGGAGCGACGGAAGGCTTGGAGGACAGGTCACCGGCCGCCGGACGAGCGAGGTTAAAAGTCGAAGCCACTTCCTCGAAGACCGGGAAGGCCGTCTTCTCTCGCGAAGGCAGCGTCCACTGAAGAATTTGGTGAAACCCATCCGGCGTCTCGACCGAGGTGTGGAGGTAAACCACGCGCACACTATTGGCGGTGCCTTCCATCCGGACGCGGACGGCACGAAAGCCATTGATCGTCAGCGAAGTAGGTGCCGAAGCGGATGCATCGCCTAATTTCGAAAGCATTCGTTTGGTGGTGAGTTGCGAGAATGAATCGAGCGTGCCGCGGAAGTCGGACTTCGGATCCGTGAAAATCATCAGGTATTGCTCGGCGAATTTATTGCCGACCTTGAGCGAAGCGTCGGCGCCGAGTTCGGGCAGGTCGTTCCACGAACCAGGAATCTGAAGTCGCACCCAGCCATCGTTGGAAGTAACCGATTTGCTCATAGTCTGAGCTTTCCTCGCATCGGTGAAAGCTTTGAAACCCGCGACTCCGATGACTCCCACACCACCAAGACCCAGCAGCACGGAAATCACGCCGGCGACGATCCATCCGGTGGTGCGTTTCACACACGCCATGATGATGGCAATGACGGCAAACAAGCCAAGACCGGCACAAAGAAGGCTGCCGATGATCGAGCCGACCATGCGGCCCATTTCGTATGCACTGCTGTTCATAGTCTGGTGTTATCTTTGACCGCAGCCGGCAGGACGGACGGACTGCTCTCCCTCCCCAAGTTTGCGTTTGAAAAGTTCGATGACGAGCCCGCAGCACTGCTGCGCCAATGCGGGATTGTAGCGCGGCCCTTCGTCACGCATGAAGGCGTGGGCGCCGTTAAACTCGAGCCACTGGTAATTGGTGCCGCTCGTCTCCAGTGCCTCGCGGATCTGGTTACGACCTTCGAACGGCACGTGCGGGTCCTGGCGGCCCCAGATCATGAGCAACTCGCCCTTGATCGCTCCACCTCTCGCGCGCTCGAGCGAGTCGTCTGCCATACCGGTCCCGAGACCACGCGGATGGCGGTCGAGCTTGTGAATGTCGGTGGCGTAAAAGCTCACGCCAGCCACCACGTCGGGCTCGAAGCAGCAGCGGAAATTGAGATGACCTCCGATACAAATACCGACGGAACCGAGCCGGCCGGTGCACTGCGGGTGCGATTTGAGGTAGTCGAGCACAGCACGGGCATCGGCATCGTATTGCACGAGAGGTTTGTTGATCTTGCACCAGTTCCCGCGATCAGCGCCCGCACTGTCGTAGGCCAGCGCAGCTCCGGCAGGTTCGAACTCGTGGAAGATTTCCGGCACCGCCACGACAAAGCCGTTTCCCGCCAGCAGCGCAGCGGTGCGACGAATCGGCCCGGTGACCTGGAAGATTTCCGAGAATAGGACGAGCCCGGGGTAACGACCTTCCGCAGCCGGTCGAAAGACGAAGGTGCGCATCGGCCCGCTGGGCGTGGGGAGGTCCGCAAACTCGTGGTCGATGATCGTCATGGCGCCGACAGCTAACGAAGAAACGCGCCGACCTCAAAACCAATGATCGGAAAGCCCCTGGTTTTCGCAAATCCACCAGAATACCCGCAACGAGGGTGCGCCTTTCGGCAATCGATGGTGAGACGCCGACGGCTTCTGGTGGGAAACAGTCTTCATGAAGACGCCCATGATACATCGGTGGGCCGGGTTCAGGAGCGGAAAGCGCGTGCTTGTTCGGCCATGCCGCACCATCGAAAGACCGGAATCTCGCATTTCGCCCGCCGTGATCGTAGCCACCTGGATCGGTGGCGACGGCAACTGGAGCGACCCGAGCAAATGGAACATCGGCCTGGTGCCGAATAACTTCTTACCCGCGACGTCCCAGCTGTTGTCCACCCCGGACTTCATTCACTTTTCTGATCAAGACCTATGAAAACGCTAGCACGCGAAACCCGGCGGGAGGTGGCGATGAGTTTCATCGAACCCCTCGAGGTGCGCATCTCGCCGGCCCTCATCACGGCCACGTGGCTGGGCGGCGACGGCAATTGGAATGACCCGTCGCAATGGAGCACGGGGGTGGTGCCGAACAACGGCGGCGGAAATGATTTTCACGTCGTGCTCGACGTGCCGGGGACGGTGACCATCACGGTGCCAGGGTCAATCAACATCCACAGCCTCAGCAACGCAGAACACCTGAACATCGTCGGTTCCTTTGGGTCCCCGACTTACTTTCACCTCACCGGCGGAGGCGTGCTGAATAACACGGGCACGATCCAGCTCTTCTCCGACGGAAACGATCCAAACCGCAGCCAGATCATCTTCGATAACACGACAAGCGTGACGGGCGCGGGCGATATTTTGCTCACAGACTATCCCATGCTGAGTGCTGCACCGAACGCGCACGTGACGCTCGGTGGTGGGCAGAAAATCCACGGCGCGGGCTACGTGAACATCCCCGTGCTCAACAACGCCGCGTTCATCGATGCGGACGTCGCGGGCTCCTTCCTCTCGGTTACCGCCACAGGAGTAAACACAAACACCCTTGTCGCCAGCGCGGGGCTGCTACGCCTCAATAACTCCCACTTCGACAACAGCCTCGGCACCCTGAGAGCAGAGGGCGGCACGGTCGAGGTGACGAACAGTTCCCTGCCGGGCGGGGAGTGGCTGGCGACGAACAATCCCGCAAGCCACCTTATGCTCATCGGCAATGTGGGTGCTGACGGCGCGAACTGGCAGGCAAGCGGCGCGGGCAACTTTCAGGTGAGCCGAACGACTTGCACGCTCAGCGGCGACGTGACGTTCGGCGGCGGAAACTTCTCACTGGTCGGCGACTTCTACGCGCCGATGTATTTCCACTACGCAGGCGGCAAGTTCACGAACAACGGCACGATCTCCATCACGTCCGACAACAACGATCCGAACCGGGCCCTGTTTGCAGTCGATGCTCATGCCACGATCGACGGCGTGGGTGACGTAAAGTTGATCAATACGCCGCTGGTCAGCACCGCGGCCGGCGCGACGCTCACGCTGGAGGCAGGACAGACACTGCACGGACAAGGTGTCATCATCGGCAGCTACGTGAACCACGGGACCATCGAAGCCGACGCCACCACGGGACCACTCCAGCTCAACGGAGCCATCATCAACAACCCGGACGGAATCATTGGTGCACATGGCGGACAACTGGCAGTGAACAACGGCACGAGGATCTTGGATGGAACGCTGACGGTGACGGATAACCCAGCCAGCGTGATTGATTTCACGGGCACGATCGGCGTCGAAGGAACAACTTGGGTCGGCGAGGGCGCGGGGCGCTTCCGCGTCAACTACGGCACCACCGCCACTCTCAACGGCAGAGTCCATCTCGCAGCGGGGCGATTCGACATTCTCGGCCACTACGGTGCGCCCACGTATCTGCACCTCGGTGGCGGCACGTGGACGAACGACGGCCTCATCCACTTGCTCTCCGACAACAACGATCCCAATCGCAGCCAGATTCATCTCAACGAAAATATAACGTTGAACGGTGATGGGGTATTGCTGCTGGAGCACACGCCCATGATTTCCGGCGAGGCGGGCAGGCAACTCACCGTCGGTGCCGATCAAGTCATTCATGGCAGCGGCGTCATCAATGTGCCCTTGCTCGCCAATGCGGGCACAATCATGGCCGACGCGGCGGACGAGACGCTCACCATCAGCAGTGCGGGTGCGAATTCCGGGTTGATGAGCGCAACCGCAGGCACACTGCGCTTCGCGGGGGCGAACCTCACCAACACCGGCGCCACGGTTAGTGCGGATGGGGCGACAGTTTCTCTGGCGAATTGCACGATCACCGGCGGTGACGTCTTGGCGACCGACAACACCGCCAGTCGGGTCTTCCTCGAGGGCACCGTGAATGCCGATGGAACGACATGGACGGCCAACGGCGCCGGCGAGTTCCAGGTCGCCTACACGACGGCGACGCTGAACGGAAACGTGCATCTCGCCAGCGGGCGTCTCGGCCTGATCGGCGACTTCGGGAGACCAATATATTTCAATCTCGGCGGCGGCACCTTCACAAACGACGGGCGCATTGAGTTGGTCTCCGACTACAACAGCCCCGACCGGGCACAGCTTCACCTGAATGCGGACGCACGCTTTGCCGGTGTCGGTGAGATCAAGCTCATCGGCGCGCCGCGCATTTCCGGTGAGCCGGGCACGAGGCTGACGCTCGATACAGGCCAAACCCTGCACGGCTGCGGCATCGTGAACGTTCCCAGACTCGACACTGCGGGCACGATCGTAAGTGACGTCACGAATCAGACCCTCGTCGTCACGAGCACAGGAGCCAATACCGGGTTGATGCACGCGAGTGCTGGAACCCTGCAAATCAACAGCTCCAACTTTACGAACGCGAACGCGACCGTGCGCGCGGATGGCGGCATCGTGGAACTCGCAAACAGCACGGTCACCGGTGGGGCCTTCATCGCGACCGCTGGCGCAGCCAGCCGGATGCGGTTCGTTGGCAACGTGAACGCCGGCGGCACCACGTGGACCGCGAGTAGCCCAGGGGAATTTCAGGTCGCCTACACCACGACAACCCTCTCCGGCGACGTCACCCTGAGCGGCGGAAAGTTCTCCCTGCTGGGCGCTTTCCACGCGCCGATGTATTTCCACTACGCGGGAGGCACGTTCACCAATAACGGCACGATCGAACTCCTCTCCGACAACAACGATCCAAATCGCGGCCAGTTCTACGTGGACGCCGATGCCACGCTCGCGGGGGCTGGCGATTTGAAGATGATCGGCACGCCGCTTCTCACCACCGCTCCCACGGCGGCCCTCACCATCGGCGTCGGCCAGAAGGTTCACGGCTACGGCATCGTCACCGGCAACCTCGTCAACCAAGGGACGATCGAGGCCGACGCGGGAGCGAACCCTGTGCAACTGAATGCGGCGACGATCACCAACCCCGGCGGGACTGTGCGGGCCAACGCAGGCCGACTTGCGATCAGTCAAGGGACGACGATCACCGGCGGCGCCCTCGCGGTGACGGACGATCTGGCGAGCGTGATCGACTTTAGCGGCACCATCGGTGTGGATGGGACCACTTGGACAGGTGCGGGCGCAGGGCGTTTCCGCGTGAACTACGGAACGAGCACAACGGTGAATGGCAGCGTGCATCTCGCAGCCGGCGAGTTCGACGTGCTCGGCAGTTATCCCGCGCCGAGCTATCTGAATCTTGGCGGCGGCACATGGACCAATGACGGACTGATCAGACTGGTTTCCGACAACAATGCCCCGAATCGCAGCCAGATTCATCTAATCGATCACGTGACCCTCGACGGCGGCGGCGTGCTGCTGCTTGAGCACACCCCAATGATCTCCGGCGAAGCAGGCAAGCAACTCACCATCGGCACCGATCAACTCGTTCACGGCAGCGGTGTCATCAATGTGCCGCTGCTCGTCAACACCAGCGCCATCACCGCGGATGCCGCAAATGAAACGCTCACGATCAGCAGCACCGGCACCAATGCGAACCTGATGAATGCCACCGCCGGCACACTGCGCCTCGAAGGGGCGAACCTGACGAACACTGGCGCAACCATCCGCGCGGAAGGTGGCGCGGTTGTGCTGGTCAATAGCATGATCGCAGGCGGCAACCTCCTGGTGACAGATGATGCGGCAAGCTTGATGGATTTCTACGGCACGATCGAAGTCGGGGGCACGATGTGGAGCGGGGCGGGACTCGGGCGCTTCCGCGTGCCTTACACCACCGCAACGCTCCAAGGGCTCTTCTATCTCGCGGCAGGCGAGTTTGATGTGCTGGGCAACTTCGGCGCACCGGCGCGCCTGAATCTAGCCGGCACCGCCATGCTGAACGATGGCACCATCCGGCTCGTGTCCGACAATCAGGACCCGAATCGTAGCATGATTTACTTCGAAAACAGCATGCTGCTGGACGGAAGCGGCGACTTGCAGCTCGTAGGCACGCCGATGATAAGCAGCGCCCCGGGCACGCAACTGAACATAGGCACCGGCCAACGGGTGCATGGTGTCGGCTACCTCTCCGGACCGGCTCTCTTGAACTACGGCCGCATCATCGCTGATGAACCCGGGCTGGGTTTAATCATCCAGAGCGATGTAACTAACCGCGGCGCACTTGCCGCATTCGGAGGCATGCTTACCCTCACCGGCCAACTCAACCTCGATCTTTCCGGCGCACTCGGAACTGACGCGACCGGCCTGATCGTGATCACGCACGATCTCGTCGGCAACACCGTCGGCTATCAGCGGGTCGGGGGTGACGCCAATGTGCGGATGGACGGCTCCGGTCCGCTCCAATTCGTGGAGGTGATGGACCGCGACCTCGGCTGGACCGACACGGGCTTCGCGGGCGGCTTGGGATACCGAGTGTTTACGCTGAACGGCGCGTCCGTGAAGCTACAGGATGCGGAGGAGAATGTGCCGCTCAACGATGCGATCTACCTCGATGAACTCAATGTGCCAGCCGGTAGCACGCTAGACCTGAATGGGCAGCATATCTACGTGCGCATGGCAAATATCGCGGGCACGGTCATTGGCGACGCAGGCGCGCCCGCTTCCAGCATCACCGCGCTCCCGGCTAATTGGCTGGGAAGCGACTTGCTCGTGGAGTGGAGTGGGCAGGACGATGCGGGCGGTTCCGGCTTGGCGTGCTTCGACATTTACGTCTCCACGAATGGGGGATCTTTCGAAGTCTGGCTCCGCAATACGACCGACACTTCCGCAACTTACCCGGCGCTCGATGGGACGACCTATGCCTTTTACAGCGTCGCCCGGGATAACATCGGCTATGTGGAACCCGCGCCGATGGTCCCGGATGCCACGGTCGAGATTCATTACCTCGGCATCGATTCCACCCCGGCCCTGCAAGTCAACGAAAATACGGGTTATCTTTACCAGGCGACGAGCAATGTGGGGCAGTTGCCCGGCGTAAGCCTGACGTGGAGCCTGGTCGCAACACCACCGGAGTTGCATCTTGGGCTCGACGGGGTGATTCAGGGGGCCTTCGACAACACGGGCGTAGGTGATCACACTGTGACGGTGCGGGTGGACGACAACCAAGGCCACCACGCCGAGCAAACCTTCACACTCAACGTGGCCAACGTCGCCGGCATTTTCACCGCTCAAACCCCGGGCGCCGCCATGCTCGGTGCGCCCTATCTCTTCGATCTCGACTCCACCGATGAAGGCCATGGCGCGGTCACTTACAGCATCGCCAACGGCCCCGCCTGGCTGCACATCGATCCCGCCGCCGGTCTGCTCCACGGCACTCCTGGGCCGCAGGACCTCGGCACGCCTGGCGTCACCGTCGGCGTGGATGACGGTCACGGCGGCACGGATGCCATGACCTTCGCTCTCGATGTCCAAGGCCAGCACCTCGTCCTTGATCCTGCTCTCAAGCAAACCAAGGTCACCTTCACCGACGCCAATGGCGACACCGTCTCCGTCGCGCTCTCCGGCAAGACCGGCCGTGTCGATCTCTACCGTGCCATCGCTCCCGATGGCACCGGCCACTATCTCAACACTACGACGGGCGATCTCTTCGCCATTGTCCTCGATGGCACTGGCCTCAAGAACACGATCTCTCTCACCGCCAAGGCGAACAAAAAACTCCACCTCGGCGACGGCTACAGCAGCTTCGGCGGACTCACCGGTGACGGCTCTCTGGCCAAATTGAGCGCCGCAAAGTTCGACCTCATCGGCGACGGCATCGCCCTGCCCACCGGCACCATCGCCTCCCTCGCTCTCCACGATGTCAAGAATGGCGCCGACCTCACCCTCGGCGGCACCCTCGCCACCAGGGGCGTGACCTTCACCGCCCACGACTTGAGTGCCGGTGTCTCCACGACCGTCGCCAACCACCTCAGGCTGCTCAAGGCCACCGCATGGACCGACGGCACTCTGACCGCCCCCTCCGGCGGCACCGTGAGCATCGCGGGCGACCTCGCCGCCAACCTCGACTTACCCGGTCCGCTCGGCACATTGAGCGTAGGCCGCCTCCTCGGCGGTGCCTTGCACGCCGCCACCCTCGGCAGCCTCACCGTCCGCGGCGCCGCCGACTTCGACCTGACCCTCACCGATGCGCTGGCGAAGAATACCCTCGGCAGGGCGAAGATCACCGGCGACCTCACCGACAGCACCTGGGATGTCGCAGCCAAGATCGCCAGCATCACCGTCAGCGGCACCGTGCGCGACAGCGTGGTGCGCGCCGGGGGCGACATCGCCAGCCTCACCGTCGGCGCCAGCCTCGGCAGCGACTTCGCCGCCGGCACCGACCTCGCCACCCTCCTCATCCATCGCCACGCCACGACCGCGCCGACCGGCACCATCAAGACCTTCACCGTCAAAGGCTGGAAAGTCCCCAGGGGCCAGACCCCGCCGCGCTTCTTCACCGACAGCAACGTCTCCGCCAAAATCGGCACCATGAAGCTCCTCGATTACGAGGAACCCGCCGCCCTCTGGGCTCCCACCGACGGCGTCAAAAAGGTCATCTGCTCCGACAAGGTCTTCCACACCCCAGACTACAACTGGGTCTTCCCAAAAGCCAGCCAGCCCACCCCGGACTTCATTCACTTCCTCTAGCGCTCTTACGGCGCGTCCTTGTTCAGTGATATGGGCGGACAATAGAGCCCCTTCTGGCTGCGTTTCCACCACGCGCTGGTGTGATCGCTCCAGCGAGTGAAGTGGTAATCGTAGAGCACAGCGCGGACGTAGCGCGGCGGATCGCCGGGGAATGGATTTTTTTCGAGCAACGCGAGCACGTCCGGTGAGCCTTGCAGCAGACGGACGAGGAAATTCACGAACCACGGGTTGCTGCGCACGTCGCCGAGCGCGGCAAACCACATCTGCCAGTCCAGCCGCGGCTGATGCGGTGCACACAGTTGCGGGCGCCGGTAGGGGTTACCCGGCTTCCAACGGAAGTCGTAGGCTTCCCAGTTCACCCCGTCGCGACTGCCTTCCACGATGATTTCCGGGCGCTCGGTCGTCATCACGCGAAAGAGGCCATAACTGTTGAAGCTGCGCAGTGGGCCCAGGGCTTGTTCGATTCCATCGCCGACCTTCAGACGAAGGGCCCCAAACACTCCGGGCAGCGTCACGATGAAACCAAAGAGACCAATCGACGTCGCCACAATCCACCTCCACTCGGGCTCTCGCGCAGGGGCTTTCGACACGGGACGGCGCCAGCGCTCGGGGAAAAAGTCGTCCGACAAGAGCGGCAGGCAGAGGACGATGGTGAGCCAGTTAAAAAAGGCAAAATTACCCGTGGCTATGATCACGGCCTGCAGGGACATCATCGCCAGCGCGGCGATGTGCCGGATGCGGCCGGGGCCGAGGATGAAGAACGGCACAACCAGTTCGATGGCGAACATCAGCACGCAATTCACGCGCGAAAACCACGCAGGCATCTGGTTCGCATACCACGCGACCGCGTGCGGCAGGCATTCGGTTTCGAAATGAAAATCGAGCGCACGCATCTCCAGCCATGTCTTGTCACCCCAGGTCAGTTTTACGACGCCGCTCTCGAAGTTCAGCCGGAAGATGAGCCACCATAGCAGCCAGCGCCCGACCCGCAGGATCAACGTTTCGCGGGACCAGTCGGGCCGCAGACGCCACGGCAAAGCCACCGCCGCGAGCAGGGCCGCCTCGAGCAGGAGGGCGTCCCACTGGAAATTGAGGAAAGGGCTGCCAACCGAGCATAGCGAAAGATAGAGCGCCCAGCAGAACAGCGACATCGCTCCGGGCGCAATGCCGCTCGCCATCACAAGACTAGTCGCGAACCCCAGCCAGCAAACCGCCACCAGAGCGCCGTCACTCGCTCCAAACCAGAAAAACGTCGGCACCTGCCACACGGCTCCATCTCCGGCCTGGCCGACCGCTTTTAAAAAACCCACCGCTGGATTGATGCCCTGCGCACCAATCAATCCGCGCACCTGCCCCCCCAACGAAGCGAACGCGATGGCAAAAATCGCTCCAAACGCCTGCGCAAACAGGCGGCGACCAAGGGCAAAACCGGAATCCGAAAACCGCCACACTGCTCGGCCTGCTCGCGGAACTACCTCGGCGGCAGGTTCTGAGCCCTCGCTCGAATCGAGCCTTCCATCGGCATGCCGATGGGCCGGTGATCGTAGCTCTCGTTGTAGCGACTCCTTCCCATCCTGTCCCGATAATCCGGCACCCGGTCCAAGGCGGTGCCCTGAGACGTCCACTCCCCCTTGGCAGGAGGAGGTGGAGGCGGTGGATGCAGAACCAGTTCACGCTCCGCGATGGCTTCGCGGCTCATGAAGCGGTAACTCAGAGGCTCTTCCCAACCCAACCAGACGATACCGGTCGCAATAAGGCCCACGACAAATGTGCCGATTAAAGTTTCGAGAAGTTCGTTGCGGTTCATGGCGCTAAATCAGCGGCGCTTGGGCGGCGGATCGAGAGTCGTGGACATCGGTCGCCAAGGAGTTGGCTTGGGAGTATAAGTAACCGTTGGGGGATATTGGGCGCTTCGGCTGGGAGTGGGAGCAGGAGTCGGACCGCCGGAGAGGCGGGAAAAATGCTGCTTAAACGGCTGCTGCCACCCGGCGATACACAGCGCGATCAGAAAAAGCACGGCAAGCAACGCTCTCATGGTGGGAAGGGAACTCCGGATGAAAATAAGGCTATTCTCCGCCGCCTGCAAGCCTGAGGATGCGTTCACGTTCCGCCACAGTAAGGGGCATGACCGACAGGCGCGATTGACGCACGAGTTTGATCTCCGTCAGAGCCGGGTCGGCTTTGATCTGCTCCAAGGTAACCGGCGACTTCAGCGGCTTGACCGGCACGAGATCGACACACACCCAGCCCTCCTCGTCGGCAGTCGGATCGGGATAGGCCTCACGCGCGACTTTCGCAATACCGACCACTTCTTTCCCCACCACGCTATGATAGAAAAACACTTCGTCTCCCTTGCGCATGGCATTGAGATTGATCCGCGCCTGAAAGTTGCGCACTCCGGTCCAAGCCGTGCCGCCGTCCTTCACGAATTGATCCCACGAATACGCCGTGGGCTCTTGTTTGACCATCCAGTAATTTTTGACCTTGGGCATGCAGGGAAGAGATAAGGGAAGGATGAGAACTTAGCCGCGTTCGCGCCGGCGCAGAGCGAACCAGGCGAGCCAGTAAGTAACGATCGCCCACATGGCGTGGACCAGCGTGGCTTGTTTGACCGGCCGGAAATCCTCCCAGCGATCGTCCACCTGCTTCCCGTCTTCGACGAGCTGCTGGAGGTTGCTGAGCGACGAGCGATGCCCGGTCTCACGCACGTCCTGCCATTCGCGATGGATGATGAAGCTCGTGTCCATGAACACCTGCGCGGCGAAGCCCGGCGTGCAGCGACTCACCGTTTTCACCGCCTTGGTCATCTCGCTCGGCTTCACCACAAAGCCGGCAAAAATGATCATCGGAATGAGGACCAGCGGCACGATCATCACCGCCTGCATGACGCTGCGAGCAAAGGCGGAAATCGCACACCCGATGCCGACCGCCGCAATCGAAGTCGTGCACAGGCCAGCCCACTGGTAGAACATGGAACCATCCCGCCCATCCTCGAAAAGGAGCATGAGCAGATAGAGCACGGTCGATTGGGCGCACGTGATTGTAGCGAGGAAGAGATACTTGCTGAGCAAGTAAGAGTGGCCGCCGACGCCGACGAGGCACTCCCGTCGGTAAATGGCGATCTCCTTCACGATTTCCTGCGCCGCGTTGCTGGTGCCAAACCAGAGCGTCGAGAGATACGCAAAGAACATGATCAAATCGCGCGGCTGGTTCGCTCTGTCGGTGACCACCCAACAGACCAGCGCGGCGATGATGGGAGGCTGACCGAGAAGGATGAGGAAATTCCGCCAATCGCTGCGCAAGATCGTCCACTGGCGGGAGAGCAGGATGGGCAGCGGAAAAGCGCGGTTCACCTTTTGCGGCGGGCGGGGCATCGCCCCCCCCGCCAGGGCCTCGCCAGGGCGGGCCGCGGCGATCGGGGCAAACGATTCCTTCCACTGCTTCGGCACCTTCTCTTCGAGACGATCGTAAAGGTCGGTGAGCTTTTTGACGCCGAAGTAGTCCTTTACCTCCGCAGGTGAGCCTTGGTAGGCGAGGCAGCCGCCCACGAGAATCACGAGTTGATCGATCAGGTAGGCATTCTCCATGACGTGCGTCGTGCACACGATGGTGCAGCCCGTGTCGGCGAGATTGCGCAGCAGCGTCATGAGCTGAAACTCCGTCGCCGGGTCCAGGCCGGAGCTGGGCTCATCGAGAAAGAGGATGGACGGACGCGCGAGCAGTTCCACCGCGACGCTGACCCGTTTGCGCTGACCACCGGACAGGCGCCAGATGGGCAGATCTGCCCGCTGGGTGAGGATGAGTTGATCTAGCGTCTGCTTGATCAGGCGGTCGATTTCATGCCGCGGGGTCTCGCGCGAAAGACGCAGGCGCGCGCCAAATTGGAGCGCCTGCCGCACAGTGAGTTCGGAGTGGACAATGTCGTCCTGCGGCACAAAGCCGAACGACGGCGGCGCCTCGTGCGCGTAGATGTCTTCGCCGTCGATCAGCACCGCGCCACTTTCCGGTTTGCGCAAACCAGCCAGCGTGTGCAGCAGGGAAGACTTACCGGCGCCGCTGGGGCCGATGAGGCCGAAGAACCGCGATGGCGGCACCGCCACGGTCACGTCGTCGAGAATGACATTCGCCGTCTTCGGCTTGCCCATGATCGCGCCCAGCAAGCTCCGCTCGCTCACGCGCATGGTGATGCTCTGACCGCGAATGCTACCGCCCGAAGTGTTCGTCACGCTGACCAGCGCGATACCGTCGAACTGAAAACAAAACGGCCCGATTTCGAGCCGATCGCCGACGGTGAAATCATGCTCGTCGAAGCGGCGTCCGTTAACGAACGAGCCGCCCTGGCTGTGCTCATCGCGCACGCGACAGCCGCCACCGGGGAGCGGATGCAGGCTGGCATGCTTGCGCGAAATGGATTTGTCGTTGAGCACGACATCGCACGACGCTTCGCGCCCGATGACGAGCGGCCCCTGCCGGATATCGATCCGGTCGGTCGGCATCCCGCGCACCAGGATCACATTGGCCGTCGTGGGTGGCAACGGCGGTGGAGCGGGTGCGGCCACGGCAGGACCGTCAAGCTCCAGCCGGAGATAGACCGGACCGACGCCGAGCTCTTCCCCCGGCTTCAGCACCATCGTCGTCGCGATGGCGAGACCGTTGATCGTGGTGCCGCGCGTCGAACTGAGATTCTCGACGGTGCACTGCTGCCCATCCCAAGCGATGCGGCAATGCTGCCGCGAAATTTCCGGGTGGCGCAGTTCGATCGCACTACCGGGCGCGCGACCGATGATCCCCTGCCCCACCTGCAGGGAAAAACTCGCCACATCGAGTCCACGAATGATGGTGAGTCGAGGCGTGCTCATGAAGGGATCGAGGGACCGGTTTCAAGCGTCAGACGACTGACCTGCGACGAGCGAGCGCGCCAGTTGCCGCTCACCCGCCATCGGTCATATGCCACCTGACACTCCGTCAGCGCCACAAGCGCTTACGGCAGCACCGCCCAAATCTCGACGATGCGATTCTTGGCGGCGTTGTTTTTGTCCACGAGGTTCGTGCCACCCATGGGAACGGCATGCGTCACGTTCTTGATCTGGCACTGCTTCTCCATGAAATCGACGACCGACTTGGCGCGCCTTTCCGAGATGGCGAAGTTGGTCTTCTCGTCGCCCTTCGAATCAGCAAAGCCCAGCACGACAAATACCGCTGTGAGATCGTCGCGGAACTTCATCGCCGCGGGATCCTCGAGCAGTTTTTTCACCTGCGGGCCGGAAGCAGTCGGCATCTGCGCCTGCCCGGAGGCAAACGGGATTTCGATGATCTTTCGCATGTCCCGCGCACGCTGCACGCTCACGTAAAGCCGATCCTTTTTCTCGGCGGTCAGGCCGGGGATTTTGTCCACGCGATTGAGCACATCCTGACGCACCGTATCCGACGCAGGCTCTGCCGCGGCTTTCGGCTCGGGAGCCGGCGCATCGGCTGGGGTTTCCTGAGCCAGCGGAGCGGGAGTCGATGCGGGGGGCTTCACACTCGTGGTCGAACCAGTCGAAGGAGTGCTCGGCGGATTCGTGGAAGGTTCGCTTGTAGTCGTCGTCGTGGAAGGCGTGGTCGAAGGGGTATCGGACACTTGTCCCGACGAAGTCGAACCGGGCTCCGCGCTGTCCCCACCTTTCTTCTTCATCACTTTCATTCCCACGACCGCACCGACGGCCACCACCAGCACGGCCACGACGATCGCAGCGATCTTCACCGCACCGCCCGCACCACCGCCAGCCTTGGCCAGCGGCTTGCCGCACTCAGGGCAAACAAGCGGCGCACCGGGATCGAGTTCAATGATTTCACCCCGGTAGGCTTTGAGACAACCGGAGTGGTTCATGCATTTGGCGGAAACCTTCATGCCTGAACGCCTATCGTGGCCCCTGCGCTGGGGCGAGCACATTTTTTATCGACCCTCACATCTGCCCTCAGGAATTCTTCGCAAACGATGCCAGATCCTCAGGCAAGGGGGACTGCCAGCACATCTCGGGAGCGCTGAGACAAAGGGTGGCGGAATGCAACGCGTGCCGGGGTATCAGCAAACGCCCGGCAAGCGACGGAGTCCAGCCAGTCTCGATAAACTCAAGGTAACAGCCTTCGTCGGGCCCGTAGATTTTGTCGCCGATAATCGGGTGCCCGCTGTGGGCGAGGTGAACGCGGATCTGATGGGTGCGGCCGGTCTCTGGAAAAGCGCGGACGATGGCAAATTCGCTCCCACTAGCGGTCTCGCGGCGAAAGCACCGCTCCACCCGAAAGCGCGTCCGCGCCGGCTGCCCTTGCGGATGGACGCCCTGCTTCAGCCACACTCGAAACGGCTCGACCGAACCCAGACGGAGCATCGGCACATCGACTTCCCATTCATCGCGTTCCGGCCAGCCCCAGACGATGGCGAGGTATTCCTTACCGATTGCTCGATCCGCCATCTGCCGACTCAGTTCCCGCGCGGCGAGTTTGGTCTTGGCGATGATCGTCAGCCCGCTCGTCTCCCGGTCGAGCCGGTTGATGATCGAGACCTGCCCGCCATTCGCGATCTCGTAAGCCAGGAGTTCCCGCAGCCCATCCCAGAGTGTCCACGCTCCTCCCGGTTTGCTCGGGTGCGCTTCGAGAAACGGCGGCTTGTCCACGACGAGAAAATCGTCGTTTTCCGCAATCAGTTTGAATGGTGAAGGCGTAGCACGCGTCATCGGGAAGCTCACATCGGTCGGGCAAGACCTATCCGACCCATAGGACCTGTCGCCGATTTCCCTAAAGATATTTCCATTCGTCGAACCCTCGCTATCCTCCCTCCCTGTGATCGACCTCGCGAACAAGCGTGTTCTCATCTTCATCGTCGCCTATAACGCGGAGAAAACCATCTCCAGCGTCCTCTCCCGCATTCCCGAGGAACTGCGGGTGCCGGGCGTCGAAGTGCTCATCATCGACGATTCGTCCAAGGACGACACCTTCGGTGCCGGGCTGAAGCACGAGGACCCGGCAAACCCCTTCAAGATCACCGTCCTGCGCACGCCGACCAATCAGCGCTACGGTGGGAATCAAAAGCTCGGCTACCGTTACGCGATCGATAATGGCTTCGACGTCGTCGCCCTTGTCCATGGCGATGGTCAATACGCACCTGAAAAGCTGCCCGCGCTGATCGAGCCGCTCATCAAGGGAGAAGCGGACGCCGTCTTCGGCTCGCGCATGATCAACAAGCAGGACGCGCTCAAGGGCGGCATGCCGATGTATAAATGGATCGGCAACCAGGTCCTCACCGCGATCGAAAATCGCATCCTCGGCACGAACCTGAGCGAGTTCCACAGCGGCTACCGGCTCTACTCCACCAAGGCTCTTGCGCGCATTCCCTTCGAGCGCAACGCCAACGATTTCCACTTCGATACCGACATCATCATCCAGCTCGTTTTTGCGCGGATGAAGATCGTCGAGATTCCGATTCCCACCTTCTACGGCGACGAGATCTGCCACGTGAACGGGATCAAATACGCCTGGGACTGCTGCCGCTCCGTGCTGCGTGCGAAGTTCCATGAGATGAATCTGCTTTACGATCGCAAGTTCGACGTCGGCCAGGTCGAACTCACTTACGATCTCAAGCTCGGCTTCGCTTCGTCGCACACCTTCGCAATCGATTCCGTGCGCGAAGGCGCCACCGTGCTCGATATCGGCTGCGGGCAGGGCTACGTGGCCGACGAAATGGCGCCGAAAGCCAAGCGCATCGTGGGCATCGACCAATACGTCCGCGAATCGACCAAACCGAACGTCGAATTCCGCCGCTGGGACCTCGATGCGGAAGCGTTTCCTGTCGAAGTATCGGAATTCGACCAGATCTTCATGCTCGATGTCATCGAGCATTTGCACGATCCGGAAATCTTCATGGAGCAGCTCCGTGCCGCCTCCGCTTACAAGAGCCCGGAGATCGTTCTCACCACCGCGAACATCGGCTTCTTCATCACGCGCTTCATGCTGTTTCTCGGCCACTTCAACTACGGCCGCAAAGGCATCCTTGATCGCACCCACACGCGGCTTTTCACTTTCAACTCGTTGCGCGAGCTTTTCGAACAGACCGGCTTCAAGGTGGAAGAAATGCGCGGCGTCCCCGCTCCCTTCCCCAAGGCTCTCGGCGACAATTTCATCGGCCGCAGCCTGGTAGCGCTCAACCAGCTTGGGATCAAGTTCCTGCGCGGCCTCTTCAGCTACCAGATCTACGTCCGCGCCCGCGCCCTGCCCACCGTCCCCGCGCTGCTGCGCGAGACGGAGAAGACGAGCGCCGAGCTGAAGCGCACGCGCTCAGCGGCATAGTCGCGGTTCAGATTTTCAAAGAACTAGAGAAAGATCGGCGCTGGAGGAAGGGAGTAGGAAGTTTTGGGGGAGACGATGCCAGCTCCGCGGTTGATTGTGTTTATTGTGTCTGTTTAAGACCCGCCGGGTGGGCGGTTTTCAGAGGCCCGGATCGAAAGAGCGCTGAAAAAAGAGCGTCGGGTTATTGTGTCCATTGCCACCATTTCGGGTCAGATCGGGTCGGATTTTCTCCGTCGGAAGTAACGCGGGCACTGTCGCGAAGCGACAGGAATGTCGTCGCTCCTCGGGCCGCCTGCCTCGCCCGTCGATTCACCAGAAACCGCTTTATCATCACTCCGCCTTTATCGTCCTGTTTCACCCATCTCGCAAAGACTCTGTGAGCTGTGTGACCGGTTTATTTTTGGTTTACAGCCTTCGAACCGTTCACGCCGCAGAGTGGCTTGGCTACACCTTCCGCTCTCCGCGCCAGGTATGCTGCACCGCGCCGTTCACGTCGCGATGCTCGCAGATGATTGCGGACTGCCCGCCTCCGCGCCGAAGCGTGACCGACAGGAACCCACCCTTCACGCGATGATAGCGGTGATATGTTGGATCCTCCCCCGGCGAACCGCTCGCATGGCTGTCGCTCGCGGGTCCGCAGGCAAACTCCCGCACGCCCGTCTGCGGATGCACGGAGTGGTATTGCCAATGCCGGTCGCCGCACACGATGAAGAACCCCTCCGGCACATTCGCCTGCATCCAGGCGCGCAATTCATCGCCTTCGGTCTGGAAACCGATGTTGGCGTGATTGTCGTTCTTGTTCCCTCGATCGGGGCCGACCAGCGGCGTAGGGCTGATGAGCACCTTCCACGTCGCATCGCTCGCAGCAACGGTGCGCTTGAACCATTCCTTCTGTTCCGCACCCCAGATCGTCTTGAGCGGGCCGTCAGGCACGTTGTTCGGCGAACGGAAATCGCGCCCGTCGGTCAGCCAGATTTGCAGGTCTCGCCCCCAGCGGAACGTCCGGTAACTCAACTCCCCGATCGGCACCTGCTGACGGAAGATCTTCTGCCCTTCGGCAAATGTGAGCGTGCCCGATTTCATGCCGGGCCACGAGTCGTTGCTCACCGTGTCGTGATCGTCCTTCTCGAAATAGCTGCTTACATTCCGCAGCACATCAATCTGCCGCGGCAGGCTGAACATGCGCTGCCAGTGATAGCGCGCGAGTTCCGGGCTCGAGGCGCGTGGTGCGTCGCTATCGTAATAAACATTGTCGCCCGTGAACGCAACGAAGTGCGGCTCGAACGCGATCATCGAGGGATAGATCGGGTGACCGTCGGGATGATCACGATCCGGATACCCCTGACAGGTCATCACACAAAACTTCACTTCACTCGGCGTAGATGGCGACGGCGCGGTCATGAAGTGTCCGCGGAACGCTCCATGCACCGGCGCCCCGCCGGGACCGGTCGTCTCCGTGGCGTAGTGATACCGCGTGGCCGGATTCAGCCCGACGAGCGTAAATTGATGGGTGAAATCCGTCGCCTCGGAGACCTCGAACCAGTCGCTCACTTTCGCGTCGCCCAAATCCTCGCGCAGGCCATAGCGCACACGCACCCTCCCATCCGCCCCGGGGCAGGCGCCTTCGAGTTCCGCTACCGGCACGGTGACGGGCGCCGCCGCTTTTTTCTTCACCTTGCCCGGAATCAACAGGCCGTCCTTGTTCCGTCCCGTCGCGGCGGTGAGACGAGCCCAGACGATTGCCGCCGTATCGGTTACTTCGCCCACTTTGGTGCCCATGGCCTGCCGGGGCAACTGCGCCTCCGCGGCATGGGACGAAGCACGAATGGCCGTCCCCACTCCCAGTGACGCGGCGGCCACCGCAGCGGAGTCGGCGAGGAAGGCTCGGCGAGTAACAGGTTGCGAAGGGCGTTTCATAAGACTCAAGGAGTAACGACCGAAACATCGCGCACGGAGAGTGTGCCGAATGAAAACCCGAGACCGAGCTTTGATTTCGCCTGCGCGATCGCCGGGTTTTCGAGCGTTTGTTTGAAGTCGCCCACGCTCGCGATGCAACGGTTGCCTTCGAACTTCAGCTCCACCTGCACCCACTCGCCATCCTTGAGCGGAGGCGTCTTCGCCTTCGGCGGGAGAAACGACACCGGTTGCGATTCGTGACCCGGCGTCGGCCAACCGCGGAAGTTCAGCCCCGCCGCGCCATGCGTAAAGCGGAACACATGCCCCTTCTCGTTGTTCAGTGTGAAGACAAACATCTTCACCTGCTCCGCCTTGTAGGCGAAGCGCACCGTCCCGTCGGTGAAGGCGACATCATACCAAAAGGCCGGACCGTGGTCCTTGTTCTTTTTGTAAAGCCCATCGTCTTGCGTGCAGGTCGCAATGCCGTCGGCGATCTTCCAAGTGCCACGTCCTGGCGAAAGATCGCGGTGCGGCTGTGGTGCGGAGGTGAACTTGTCCTCCACCAGCACCCCGGCGTGCAAGGACGCAAGCGAGACAGCCGAAAAGAGGAGAGCGATGGCAGCAGAGCGGGGTTTCATAAAATGCCCGCCCGAATTCTCGTTTCCCGCCCGAAACGGCAACGGCCCAGATGGGTTGTTCGCCCCCTCCACCGCACGCACGAACGATTGACGTGCCCGCACAATCGGGGCATCCCACCGCCAATGCGTCGTGCCGCATTTACCCTCGTCGAATTGCTCACCGTCATCGCCATCATTGCGGTGCTGGCCACGCTGGGTTTTCTCCTCACCGGCAACGTGCTGGAAAAAACCCGCCGCGCGCAATGTCTTTCGAACCTGCGCCAGCTTCACTCCGGCGTCATGGTCTATGCCGCCAATCACGATGGCGAGATTCCCATCGGCTACCGATCGGGAAACAAACAGTTCAATACCATGCTCTCTGCCGGCCCCGGCATGGTGCTGCTCGGTCGGCTCTACAAGGAAGGGATCATCACCAAAGGGAAAACCTTCTATTGCCCGAGCGAGACCGCTCCCGCGCAGGCCTACAATACCTCCGTCAATCCGTGGCCGCCGAAAGGCAACGTCCAGGGCGGCTACGCCAGCAACCCGGTCGTCGATTGGAAAGGCAACCCCGAGCCCGACCGTTTTCCTCGCCTCGTTGAACTCGCCGGCCAGGCCCTCCTCGCTGACGGCTGCGGCTCCCCCGCCCGTGTCGATTCCCGCCACAAGGACGGGGTGAATGTTTGCTACGCCGACGGCTCCGTCCGGTGGATCAAACGCGACCTGTTCAACACCGAGCTCAAGGCTGGGAACATTCCCCGCATCTGGGAAATTTTCGCGGAGAACTAACGTGAGTTGAGGGTTGAGACTTAGGAGTGGAGAGACGACACATCCCACGGGGCGCGCCTTGCAAAAACGGCGTAGCTCTCGACGCTCAACCTTCAACCTTCAACCACCTCGGTGCTTCCACAACTCGTCCTCCGCACGCTCCGCACTGCCGACCCGAAGTGCATCGGGAAGTTCCTGTGGAACTTTGGCGTGAAGGGGATGCTGTCGGTGGAGCGGTTCAAGCGGCGGCTCAAGCGCGGGGAATATTTTCCGCCGTTCCTCTACATCTCGATCATCAACTCGTGCAACCTGCGCTGCCAGGGGTGCTGGGTGGATGTGGAGGCGGAGCGTTCGACTCTTGATCTCGAGGCGATGAACCGGCTCATCAACGACGCGAAGGCTCACGGGAATGCGTTCTTCGGGCTGCTCGGCGGAGAGCCGTTCATGCACCCGGAGTTGATGGACATCCTCGCGGCGCATCCGGACTGCTATTTCCAGATTTTCACCAACGGTCAGTTCATCACCGAAAAGGTGGCAGACCGTCTGCGTGAGCTGGGCAACGCCACGCCCCTCATTTCCATCGAGGGCCGCGAGATCGTGAGCGACGAACGGCGCGGAAAAAAGGATGTGCTGAACAAGACGATGCGCGGGCTGGAGAACGCCCTGCGCGCCCGCTTGCTGGTGGGTGTGGCCACGAGCGTTTGCCAGACGAATATCGACGACCTTTGCACCGAAAGCTGGCTCCAGGAGCTCATCGACCGCGGTGTGCACTACGTCTGGTATCACACCTACCGGCCCGTCGGCGCGAAGATGAACCCGCAGCTCGCGCTCTCGCCCGCGCAGCTTGTGCAGGTGCGGCGGTTCGTCGTCGAGATGCGAGCAAAGATGCCGATCGCGATGATCGACGCGTATTACGGCCACGACGGCAAGGCGCTTTGCCCGATGAGCACCGGCATCTCGCATCACATCAGCCCCTACGGCGACATCGAGCCCTGCCCGATCATTCAGTTCGCAAAAGAAACCGTGCGGGATGAGCGCGGGATTTTCGAGACGATCCGCTCCTCCGAATTCATCCGCGATTTCCGCGAGATCAGCGCGCAGGCCACGCGCGGATGCGTGGTGCTGGAGCGGCCGGACCTCGTGAAGGGCCTGGTTGAAAAACACGGCGCTCGTGACACGACCGTGCGCGGCACCGCGATGGCCGAGATCGAAGCGATGGCGCCGCGGTTCAGCCAGTGGCTGCCCGGCGAGGAAGTGCCCGAGAAGCACTGGATGTATCGGCTCGCGAAGAAGTATTGGTTCACCGATTTCGGCGCTTACACCCGCGCCGACCACGACGGCACCGCGCGCGCCAAGGCCGCCGAACTCGTGAAGGCCGCGACACCGCGCGAGCCAGCGGCCGTGTAACGCCGAAGGAATGTTTCGCTCGGTCCCCCACCCGCGCTACCTCGCCATCCTCGGCCTGCTCTTCGCTGTCGTGTTTGCGCTCGGCGCGATCAAGCCACACCACCTCGCCGACTGGGTGCTGGAGAATGTGCTGTCGGTCCTCGCGGTCATCGTGATCGCAGCGTGGCGGCGGACGCTCGTCTTCTCGCGGCTGAGCTACACGCTCATCTTTCTCTTCCTCTGCCTGCACACTCTTGGCGCGCACTACACCTATTCGGAGGTGCCGTATCAACAGTGGTTCCCCGCCCTCGCCGGTGGTCGCAATCATTTCGACCGCCTCGTTCATTTCTGCTACGGCCTGCTCATCGCTTATCCAGTGCGGGAGATTTTCCTGCGGATCGCCAATGTGCGGGGCTTCTGGGGCTACTTCCTGCCGCTCGATCTCACCATGTCCACCTCGATGCTCTATGAACTCATCGAATGGGGAGCCTCAAACTTGTTCGGCGGCGACCTCGGCGTCGCCTATCTCGGCACCCAGGGCGACCCATGGGACGCGCACAAGGACATGGCTCTCGCCGCACTGGGCGCTCTCGTCGCGATGCTCACTACCGCCTTCATCAATGCACGCCTTCAACGCGACTTCGCCCGCGAATGGAACGAAAGCCTGCGGGTGAAACACCCCACGCCGCTCGGCGAAGACGAAATCGCGCGTATGCAAAATGACAGGCATGCCTGATCAGCTCACGAGCTGAATCCGCACATCACCAGTGGTGCCAAGAAGAGCGCCGTCCGTAACGGCCATCTTCGTTTTTCCGACGGTGAGCGAGGTGATCTGGTGAGAGATGAAGCCGAAATGATCGGTGCCGCCGACGGTCCCCAGCACCTGCCCGCCGATGGTAATGCTGGCAATTTTCGCGATCGCGCCGCCGGCGATTATCGTATCGTGACCATCGCCGAAATTCACGTTGTCGGCATTCACGCCGACGCCACCGGGAGCGTCGTCCAACCCGAAATTCTGCGCGCCTGCAATCAGCGTGCTCGCGACCCAGTCACCACCCACTTTTACCTTGCCGATCTGCGCATTCCCATTCGCGGGGGAATCCGGACCGTCCCACCCAGCGGTGATTCGTGCGTATTCCACCCTGCCACCGATGGTGATGCTGCCGATGGCCACATCGCTGGCTGGAGTCGGGGCAGCCTGCCCGCGCGCCCCGATCAATACCGGTGCGGAGGGAACCCCAACGACATTTCCCCCGACCGAGATGCTGCCGATACTGGCTCCCGCCCCAATCGTTCCCAAACCGCCTGCAGAAGGAGAATAAACCGACCCGGCGATCTTCACGCTCGCGATACTTCCGGCCGCGCCAATCGCACCCGTGGATGCGCTGCCACCACCGATCAGATTGTGTCCGATTGACACCATTCCGATGTCACCAGAGCTCCCAATCGAGCCGCTGCCTGTGAACGGTCCACCCGCCACCGAACCACCGATCGTCACGCTCTTGAGCAACGCGCTGGCATGCACGGACCCGGAAAACATGCCAGCCCCACCGACCAGATCTTGCGCGATCTTCACCGGCCCCAGACCGGCGAAGCTATTGATGCTGCCGGAGTTCGGTCCGACATCGCCGCGCATTGAGCCCCCGACAGTCACGCCAGCCAGCGCCCCGCCGGAACTGATCATGCCGGAATCGGAGCCGCTCCCGCCGATCACATCGCCAGCGACAATTACAAAACCCATCTCACCGGAAGCGGAGATTTCGCCCGTATCCGAAGCCGCACCGCCAATCACTGAGCCACCGATCTTCGCGTTGCCAAGACTCGCACAATCCACAAACCCCGTCATGCTGCCAGTTCCACCGATCACGCTGCCGCCGATCTGGAGGAGAGCAATGTGTCCCGTGCTGAAAATCTCGCCGCTGTGCTCACCCACATCGCCAATCATCGAACCGCGAATTTTCACCGCCGCGATATCGGCAAAGACCGTCACCAACCCGGAGTTGTCACCTCCGGCACCCAGCACGTCGCCGCCAATCGAAATCACGCCTGCGCCGAGATTGGCAAAGATTTGTCCGCTCTGGTCGCCCCCTCCACCGACGAGCGAACCTCCGACATTGGCCTTGCCGAGTCTCCCCATGCACTCGATCGCGCCGGAGTAATCCCCCGAACCACCACGCATATCGCGGCCGACCTTGAGAAACACCATGTCACCCTGACACTCGATCTGTCCGGCCCCATACATGCCGCTACCGCCGATCAGGGAACCTCCGATCGTGACGTTCGTGAGACTGCCTTTGCTGACGATCGCTCCGGAGGCGTTGCCAGCGCCCGCGATGACGTCGTGCCCGATCTTCACCGGGCCCACCCCTGCCGCCGCTCCGATCCAACCGCTGGAATCTTTACCTCCTCCAAAGAGAGAGCCCCCGACCGTCACGCCCGCGAGCCTTCCTCCCGCCACGATCGTCGCGGAATGCGCGCCGCCCGCGCCGGCGATATCGTGCGCGACTTTCACCATCCCTACGTCGCCCATACTCCCGACCGCTCCACTGTAATTGCCGTCACCGCCGATAATCGAGCCGCCGATGGTCACCGTCGCGACGACACTTCCCGTTACGAACCCCGTTTCATCCCCGGCTCCTCCGACCAGATCCCGCCCGATCTTTACCGGGCCAAGCGGACCCGCGCTAGCAACGCTACCACTCATTCCGGCCGCACCGCCAATCACCGAGCCGCCGATGGTCACCTTTCCGATCTTCGCCGGCGTGCCTCCAGTGGTATGCAAATACGCATCGCGCAGATCCCCTTTCAGGGTCAGGGCGCCGAGCGGTCCAGCAATCGCGCTGTCCAGGTCCGGCGCACCGGTGCTCATGCCGAAGACCCCGAGCGATTGCACTGTGAGCGTCTTCAAACCTGGCGTCGTCAATGTGGCGTCGCCGGCATCGATCGCAGCCAGATCACCTTTCACCTTCACGATGCCCAGGTCATTCCCTGTCGCGTCGATATAGCCCACGTTGACCAGGCCATCTCCACCTCCCGCAGCCTTGGCCGTGATGGTCAGATTCGCTCCGGCAAACACCCCAGCCGTCAGGTCGAGTCGCTGAAGCTGATGCCCCGTGAGATCGAAGGTGGCTAAGCCAGCGAGCGACGTGCCCTTGCTCGAACTGACCGTCACCAGATCACCATCTACATCCGTAAAGGAGAGAACCGCTGCGGGCGAAATGCGTGCTTCGAGCGCCTCAGCGGCTGGGCGAGTCGAGCGCAAGACCGGCGTTTTCATAGGACTGAAGCAGTGAGACACTTTGAGTATCCGCCCCGCCCCGAGCGGGGACTCCACGCTCCTTGCCAGAAAACACCCTTCGGTTGGGCAAAGCTGCCCGTCCGGTCGGCCTCGCGCCCCAGACGCTATCGGACCGAAAATGCAGTGCGCAGTTCGATTGCCTTCCGTTCCGCCGGCTGCTCGTCCAGCGGCCAGTTGTCCTTGTTATCCCGGTTGGGCTGCGCAGGTTTTTCGAGTTGTTTGAAGGTGAGCGGTTTCACGAACCACTTCACGGTATATTCTCCTAGGGGCAGCTTACCGAGATTCACGGCGGTAACTTCGTAGTAAGTGAAAGTCTTGAAGTAGCGGCCCTGCCAGATGGCCTCGTTCAGCACCACAGTGAACTCGTTACCGTGCCGCTCGATCTTCTCCACCCACACGCGGTCATTGTCATCGAGCTGGCGGGTGCGGAAGATCAGCCAGTTTTCATCGGCGGCGGTGGTCTCGGTTTTGTTTTCCGACAATTGATCCGCCCAATCATCGAGCGATATGCCTGGCGGTTTTTGGGCGAGCGGTGGCGCATGTTGCAGCATCGCGGCATCGTTCCACTTGCCAGTATCGCCGCGGACGAATTCCCGGCGGTCGCTGAGCGTGCCGCGCTCGGCGCGATCCTTCAGCGCTTTGAGCGTTGCGTCCTGAGCGTGAAGCAGCGCGGCGAATAGCGCCAGCTTCGCCAGGATCGATGCACGGAGCGATCCCACGATCTTCGTCCTCATGGCTGATTACTGCCCCCCCCTGGCTACCTTGTTTTGCAGCCGGAACACCGAGGAGTAGGTGCGGATGAACAGACTGCCACGGGCGATGGCAGGGGTGGCCCACGCGACGTCGCCAATCGAGTTCTTGTGGAGCAGCTTGAACTCCGGACCGTCGTCGATCACCCAGGTGTCGCCGTTTTCATTCAGCATAAAAACGCGCCCGTGATAAGCCCAGGGGGACGCGTAGAAGCGGCCCCCCTTCGTGTTGAGTCGCGTCCGAGGAATAATCTCTTTGCCCGTTTTCGCATGGTAGCAGCCGAGCAATCCTGAGTCGTAACACACAAAGAGCCGATCCCCGCTGATGAGATAGCCCGGGTGAATGCTCGACCCCCGCTTCTGTGACCAGGCGACGAATTCATTGCTCGTCGCCTCGTCGCGAAGCGTGATGTCCCCCATCGCACCGGGCCGGATGGCATACAGGGGTCCGTAATGATAGCCCGCACCGGCATAGAGCAACCCGTGCTTCGCTAGCGGCATCTGGCTCACCAGGCCGGCGGTGCCGCTCAATTCCCACAGCACGCTTCCATCCGACGGAGCGTAGGAGCGAATCTTGTTCATGCCGATCGTTACCAGTTCGGTGCGCGCGCCATTTTCCCAGACGTAAGGCGTGGACCACGTGCTGCGCTCCTCGCGCGCCACGCGCCAGAGCGTCTTGCCCGTCAGCTTGTCGATCGTTTCGAGAAACGACTCCTGATCGTTGTCGTTCTGAATGAAAATCCGGCCACCGTGCAGCACAGGCGAAGTGCCGGTGTTCCAGCCATCACGCATCGGGTAACTCGGCCACCGGCGCTCCCACAGCTTTTTCCCATCCATGTCGCAGCAAAACAGGCCGACATTGGCGAAGTAAGCATAGACTCGCTCGCCATCGGTGACCGGCGTCTCCGAGGCGAAGGAATTGCGCGGATGCCGCATCTGCGGCGGGATGCCCTGGTGCGCTTCGAACTCCCAGAGGATGCGCCCCGTTTCAAAATCGAGGCAATAGAGCATCCAGCGGTGCGTTTCCAACTGCGAGACATGGCCGCCCGGGTAGCCGCCCACCTGTGGTGTCGGCAGCGGCGTTTCGCCAACGGCTGAGGTCACGAAAACTTTGCCGCCCCACACAATCGGCGACGACCAACCCCAGCCGGGCACGGACGCCTTCCACACCACGTTTTCCGTCGCACTCCACGTCTCCGGCAACGTCGCCCCCTCGCCCAAGCCGTCGGAGTTCGCGCCGCGATATTGCGGCCAGTTCACTGTCTCGGCGGCGTGTAAGACCGTAGCGAGTGCTAAAAAAAGAAACAGCTTCATGACGCGGGGGGCGCGTGGAGGAGAGATTGAAGGTATCGTAACGAGAATCGCGCGGTTTGCCGAGTCTTTGCTGCGTTTTCGATCAATGCAAAATTTGCCGACCGAATCGCACTTCTACCTTATTTGGCGATTGAGTTGCCCCTGCCACGAGGGATTACTCTTGGAACCATGAAGCCCCTCCTCTTCCTCGCGCTCTCTCTCCTCGTCGGCACGTCGGCGCACGCCGCCGTCATCAACAAATCCGTAAAGGGCAAACCCGCGCTCAAGCGCATCGACGTGATCGAGTTTGGCCCCGAGGGCGTCCTCTTCCTCGGCGATGGCGCCGGCGCGCAAATCTTCGCGGTGAAGACCGAAGACAAAGCGGGTGCGAAACTGCCGGCGAAGCTCGCAGGCATTAACGCGAAGCTTGCGGCTACTCTCGGTGCGAAACCGGATGGAATCGAAATCATCGATTTCGCAGTGAGTCCCACCAGCGGCGCGGCGGTCTTCGCGATCCGTAAACAGGACGACAAAAGTTACCTCCTCATGACGCTACGGGGCGAGGAGATTGGACTGCTCGATCTCGAGAACGTTACTTACGCGCGCATCCCGCTCCCCAGCGGCGGTCAGGCTCCGGTCGCAAAAATCACCGATATCGCGTGGACCGATGACCGGATCGTCGCCGGGGCGACGGCGAACGAGGAATTCGCCTCAAAGATTTTCCTCGCCCGCGCCCCGCTCAATCATGACGAAGCTGGCGAACTGCACAGCGCGGAGACTTATCACGTTTCTCATCGCAAATGGGAAACCAAGGCGCCGATGAGCACGATCCTGCCTTATCGCGAAGCCGGGCAGACCTGGCTCGTCGGCGCGTTTGCCTGCACACCGGTAGTGAAGTATCCGCTCGATGCACTGCAACCCGGCGCAAAAATCAAAGGCACGAGCATGATCGAACTCGGCTCCGGCAATCGTCCGCTCGACATGTTCACCTATCAGAAAGACGGCGTGGAATACGTGCTCGCGAACACGTTCCGTTTCCACCACGAGAAGAAGCCATTTGGCCCGAGCCCGTATTGGACCGTGCGCTTCGAGCGCATGCTCCTCGCTGGAAATGACAACGTGAACGAGAAGGCCACCATCCGCCTCGTCGGCGACAAACCCGCCACGCCAAAGATCCAGATGATCGATGCCTACAATGGCGTCATGCAGATGGACCGCGCAGGGGAAAACAGCGCCGCCGTCCTGCGCGCGAGTGAAGCTGGGGCGATCGACTTTGAAATCCTGCCACTGCCTTAGCACGCTGCTGTTCACGAGTATCGCACTCGCGAAGCCACCGGTCGTGTGCGTGCTCGATTCCCCAACGCACGTCGAAGTGTCCGCCGACGCGGAAGTGACGCTCGCGCTGCTCGGCGACGATGGCTCGCCCGGTCCGCCGATCCTTGGCACTGCCGACCGGGAGGGGGCGCGCTACATCTTCACGCCGCGGTTCGCACTGGCAGCGGGCGCGCGGTATCGTGCTTCCGCCGGTGCCGAGCACACCGACTTCCGTGTGGCCGAGGCTGCGACGAATCCCCCGGCTACGCTCGCAGCAGTCCAGCCCGCGCGCGCCGAAGTGCCCGCGAACCTGCTGAAGTTCTACCTCCACTTCACGCGCCCAATGCGTGAAGGGCGCGAAGTATTCACGCGCATCCACCTCTTCGATTCTCGCGGCCTGGAAGTCGGGGCACCATGGCGCGACGTGGAACTTTGGACCGTGGACGCAAAGCGGCTCACGCTTTGGATTCATCCGGGCCGCGTGAAGCAGGGCGTGAACTTGCGCGAAGACCTCGGTCCCGTGCTGCGCCCTGGCGAACGCTACACGCTCGTCGTCGATGCCACGATGCGCGATGCGACGGGCCAACCGCTTGGCCGCGAGTTCCGGCACCCTTTTTCCACCACCGCCGAAGTCCACGCGCGCCTCGACCTCGCCGAGTGGAGGCTTGATCCGCCGCGCACCGGCACGCGAGAGCCGCTGCGCGTCGTGTCGCCCGTCGCACTCGATTACGCGCTCGCGTTACGCTGTCTCCACCTGAGCGTCGGAGGGAGTGCGGCGCTGGATGACGACGGGCGGACATGGACCTTCACGCCAACTGCGCCGTGGAAACCGGGGCCGCACACCCTCTCTGCCGATCCGTGGCTCGAAGACCTCTCAGGAAATACGTTTGAGCGCGTCTTCGACACCGACCTTGCCGCTCCTCTCGAATCGCGCACGCCTATGACTTCGCGCGAATTTTCGCCCAAGCCTTGAGCCACATGCAGCATTCGCCAAGAAACTTGCCTCAATGAACCCGCATCGCTCGACGTCGCGCCGCCGCTTTCTCTGCTCCGCCACCCTCGCGCTCGCGCCGCTGCTGGCAGCAAGCGCGGACGTAGGAATAGAACAGATCCGTTGTGAACTGGCGGTGATCGGGGGAGGCAGCGGTGGGTTCGGCGCCGCGCTGGCGGCGGCACGGCGCGGCGTGGACGTGGTGCTCGTGGAGCGGGGGGATCGCCTCGGGGGAAATTCCGTGGTCGGCGGAGTGAACATCTGGGAACCGGGACTCGGCGGCACCGGTTTTCCTTTCGAGATCTATCAACAGTTGAAGCGCGAGCCGAAGGCGGTCGGCATCTATTCGATGAACCGCCACATCAACACCTTCGACCCCGCCCGCGAGGCGTATCCTTTTCCCGGCGGTGAGACGGTGATTGATCCGACGCGAAACTATCTCGATTCACTGCGTCGCTACGGCCTCCCGCACGCGCAACTGCATGGTGTCGTGTTCGAGCCGGACGTGATGGCGAAGACGATACTCGCGATGCTCGAGGGGACGGGCCATTGCCGCGTCCTCTTTCGCACAGAGTTCAAGCGCGCGACGGCAAACGACGGCCGTGTGCAAAGTGTGGTGCTACAGAAAGTCCGATTCGCCAATGGCAGGTCGACCTTGGAAAGTCGGACGCTGGTCGCGAACTATTTCGTGGACGCAACCGGCGACGGGACCGTGTGCGAAAGCGCCGGCTGCGCGATGATGGTGGGGCAGGAAGCCAGCTCGCAATTTGACGAGCCCGGGGCGCCCGCCGACGCGACGCCACGCGTCAATGGCGTGAGCCTCCTGTATCGTGTCACGCCAGTTTCGATGCCCGCCGTAGAACCGCTTCCCGAGGGTATTCCCGCCGAGTGCTGGTGGACAAAGAAGTTCCCAGTCGCGCAGATCAACCACTACCCGAACGGCGACCTCAACGTGAATATGCTGCCGACAATGGAGGGGGCGGAATTCATGAGTCTCGGCTGGGGACAGGCGCGCACGGAATGCGAGCGCCGGGTTCGCGCACACTGGCACGACATCCAGACGCGCTGCACGGAGTTTCGAGGCTACCGGCTCGAATTGATCGCACCCGTGCTCGGCGTCCGCGAGACGAAGCGCGTGGTCGGCGAATACGTGCTCACGCAGCACGATCTCGATGCCGGCATCAGCGGCCAGAAGCAGGCGGACATCATTTGCCTCGCCGATCATCCGTGCGACACCCATGGCGGTCACAACAAGGGCATCAAGCCGATGCGAGAGCCTTACGGCGTGCCGTTCCGAAGCCTCGTTCCTCGCGGCATGCGCAACCTGCTCATCACCTGCCGCGCGGCGAGCTTCAGTTCCATCGCCGCGTCGAGTTGCCGCCTCTCTCGCACGATGATGCAACTCGGCCAGGCCGCGGGCACGGCGGTCGCGCTTGCGAGGGAAGAGAAGGTGGAGTTGCCCGACGTGTCGCCGGACCATCTGCGCACATCGCTCCGCGAGCAGCACGTCCAACTGGAACATCCGATGCCGGAGGCTCTGCGAGCGTATCTGCAGCAAGAGCAACCGTGAGCGCAATGCGAGGTGACGATTTCTTCCGCCAATCACTCCAGATCATGACCCACAAAACTCCGAACCCACACCTTAACCGCCGCGGCTTCCTGCGGGCGGGAATCTCCAGCATCGCGCTCGGCGCATTTGGGGTTCGCGCACAGGACGCGGCGAAGACCCAGTTCCCGCCGGTGCGTGCGATCACGACCGCGCCGGGTTTTCATTGGTTTGGGTATTACGACAAGTTCCAGTTCTCCCCGGACAATCGCTTCGTGCTCTCCAACAAGGCGACCTTCGAGCATCGATCGCCGACCGCGGACGACGTGATCGAAATCGGCATGGTGGACCTGCAGGAAAAGGACAACTGGATTCCGCTCGGCAAATCGAACGCGTGGTGCTGGCAGCAGGGCTGCATGCTCCAGTGGATTCCGGGCACGGAATCAAAAATCATCTGGAACGACCGCGAGAAGGATCGTTTCGTGAGCCACATTCTCGACGTGAAGACCGGCGACAAACGCACGCTACCGACGCCGATCTACGCGCTTAGCCCGGATGGCAAGGAAGCCGTTTCGTGTGATTTTGCGCGGGTGGCTGACTGCCGGCCCGGTTACGGTTACGCGGGCATTCGCGATCGTTTCTTCGACGACATGGCGCCGGAAGGCAGCGGTGTGACGCGTGTGAATCTGGAGACTGGTGAATCGAAGCTCATCGTCTCGCATCGCCAGCTCGCGACCACCGGGGAGATCATCGAAAACCACCCCGACTCGAAACATCATGCCTATCACCTGCTCGTGAGTCCGGACGGGAAACGTTTCATCATGCTGCATCGCTGGACACAGCCGAAAGGCGGACACCTCACGAGGCTCATCACCGCAGCGATGGACGGCAGCGATCTGCGCATGGTCATCCCGAACGGCTACGCCTCGCACTTCATCTGGCGCGACCCGCAGCACATCCTTTCGCAGGCGAAAGGCTGGCTGGGAAACTCGGATTGGGGCGATTTCCTTTTTGAGGACCGCGATTCCGGCATCGTCGAGGAAATCGGCCACGGCGTGCTCGATAACGGCGGCCATCTGACCTACATCCGAAGCAACGAGTGGATCCTGAACGACACCTATCCCAAGGGCGATCTCCGCATTCAGACGCCACATTTGTATCACCTCAAAACAAACCGCCGGATCAACCTCGGCGAGTTCTCCCTGCACCCCGCCTACAAGGGCGAGTGGCGCGTAGATAACCACCCGCGCAGCAGCCGCGACGAGCGCTCGGTGTGCATCGATTCACCGCACGGCGGCAACGGACGGCAGCTTTATCTCATCGACATCAGCGGCATCGCGTAACGCAACGCGAGGTTACTTCGCGAAGGCCTTGTCGTTGGCGCTCCCGCCGCTGAGCAGATAGGCGAGCAGGTCCTTGAGTTCGTCTTCATTGAGCGAGCCAATCAGGCCGGGCGGCATCATCGAGACGTTCCAAGGGTGGCGCGTCTTGATCTGTGCCTCGTCGACGGGCGTGAGATCGTTCGGTGCGAGTGGGTTCGTCATCACGAAGAGTTTGCCGTTTTCCTCCACGACGGGGCGACCGATGACGACGTTGCCGTCTTTCAGTTCGATCTGCTCGCTGCCGTATTGATCGGAGATGACCTTGCTCGGATCGACAATATTTTCCGCAAGATCGCGCATGGTGTAGCGATTGCCCACACCGGTGAGATCAGGGCCGATATTGCCGCCGTCGCCGGCGAAATGATGGCACGAAGCGCATAGCGTAGCGCTGAACATCGCCTTGCCGTTCTCGAAGCTGCGGGCATGCAAGCCCCCTTTGGTGAGCGCAACGATCTCGTCCACGGTATAAGCGCGACCGGGGCCTTTGGGCATCACGACATTTTGCACGGGGGTGGGCGCTGCTTTCTTGCTGAGTTCATCAAGCGCAGCGCGGTCAGCTTCGGGCACGAAGTTCACGAGCGCTTCGGTGCGGATGTTTTCGAGGAACTTATTGAAGCTGTTGCCCCCCTTCCAAGCCCGTGTGCTCGGGAACCACGAGAAGAACGTCTTCCGTAGCGCAGGCGTCCAACCAACCGTCGCGGTGCGCAGCGCGTAAGCGTAAGAAATGGCCTGACCGTTCGGCCGACTAGCCTGCATCGCCTGCGCGGCGCGAGCGTAACCTTCATTGCGAGCGAGGAGCGATTCGTTGGCGATATCTTCAGTCGCATCCTTCACCGTCACGAGCAACGGCACAGTCTTCGCAACAATGGTGGGTGAGTCGAGGAACACGAGCGTGGCCACGAGTTCACGGTTTTCGAGCGGGTCTTTGCCTGGGAAAAGCGGCTCAATCTGCTGCCGCGCGAGCGCGAGCGCATCGGCACTCGGTTTTCCGAAGCGTGTGAAGCAGAGCTGATAAGCACGGAGGAGGGCGAGACGCTGATCACGATCGAGCCGTGCGAAATCCAGACGACCGAGCGCTTCGAGCACGCGCTTTTGCAGTGCAGCATCTTCAGGCAGGGTCGCGTGGACGGGCCCGGACGAAAGATTCAACTTCTTCCCCGCCTCTAACGCCGCCTCCGCAGCACCGGTGCTGCGGCCCACGCGCGAGAGCGCGACGAGTGCTTCGATCGCGGCCTGCGGATCTTTCTCTGCAAGCGCGCGCTCGGCCCACTTCGCGACCGGTTGGCGTTCGATGGCCACTCGTGCCGCAAAACGCACGTGGCGATCTCTGCTGGCGAGGTGCGGCCACGCTTTTTCGACCGCGTCGGGGCCAGTGTCCGCCACATGCAATCGCTCGAGTTCATGCCGCAGCTTCGCTTCGGGCGTCTCGATATATTTTGGGGCGGGTGCGGTGCTTTCGCTACCGACATAACTTACCCGATAAAGTCCGCTCTGGGTCTTGCGTCCGCCGATCGCAAAATACATCGCGCCATCCTTCGGGTGAATGATCACATCCGTTAGCGGCAGCGGCTTGCCGGTGACAAACTCCTCCTTCTCCGCCTTGAACCCCGCACCATCAGGTGTGAGGTGGATGGCATACATGGTCCCGTAGGTCCAATCGTTGGCAAAAAACGCGCGCTGATACTTTGCGGGGAACTTCGCGCCCGTGCCGAAAACAACGCCAGTCGGCGAGCCCGGGCCGATGTCGAGAACCTGCGGCACGGAATCGGGATAATACGAGGGCCACTTACCCGCGCCGCTGCGCCAGCCGTTGTCGCTGCCGCTCGTCGCATGCGCGATGCGGGTAGGGCGATACCACGGAGCGCCGATGTCCCACTCCATGTCCGAGTCGTAGGTGAAGAGCTCGCCGTTCGCGTCAAAGGCGATGTCGAACTCGTTGCGGAAGCCGTAGCTGAACAGCTCGACCGTCTTGCCTGCCGGGTCGGTCCTAAACACCGCGCCGCCCGGCGCGAGGATGCCGCGCGCGTGGCCGTTGCCGTCCCACAAGCGCGCGATGATGTGATCCTCCTGCCACGCCTGCGCCGCGCGACTCAGTTCCATGTTGTCGGGCAGCTTGGTATGATTGCCGTCGCAGAAGAAAAGCGACTTCCCGTCTGGCGAAAGCACGATGCTATGCGGCCCGTGCTCACCACCGCCTTGCAAAGTGCGCAGCTTTTCGGCGGTCGTGAATTTCTCATCGCCGCTCGGGTCGGGCAGACGCCACAGGCCTTTGCCGCCGCCTTCATTGTTCATGAGGTAGAGCGAATTGAACGCGTAGAGCAATCCATGCGCACCGCCGAGCGGCTTACCATTCGTATCCGCTGGCGTGCTAATGGACTCGACCTTCACGGGCGCAGCCGTCACGTCCACGCGATAGAGCCCGCCGTATTGATCGCCCGCGATGATGCGGCCTTTCGGGTCCACGGTCATCGAAACCCACGATCCCTGCTCCGCTTTCGGCACAGTGTAGAGCAACTCAACCTTGAAGCCCGGTGGCACGCCGATGTCTTTGGGATCAATCACCGTTTGCGGACCGCTATCCGCCTTCGCCACACGTTTCCCGCTGAACACCTCGCCCCACGGACGGTCACCGTATCTGGCAATGACCACCGCCGGCTTGAAGGTCTGCTGACCTGCCGGAGCGACTTCCCAGTCACTGCCGGTTTCGATCGTAACCTTCTTTCCGTCGGCCAACTCGATCTGGAGCGTCGCGACGGCCGCGCCGAGCGATCCGTGGTTTTTGCCATCGATCACCAGCTCATTCACGCCGGGTTTCAAAAGCGCTTTCACGTCTCCCTTTGCCGGCGTCTGCCACGCCGGAGTTTCCAGCGACGGCTTGCCGTTGAGCTTCGCGCGCCCGGCATCATCGACCGAAAATTGCAGCGTCGCGGACTTTACCTCCCCGGCCAGATCGAAGGTTTTGCGAAAGGTGAGCTGCTGCCCATCGGTCGCTTTTTTATCCAGCCAGATCCATTGCGGCTCGGCGTAGGCAGCCAACGAGCAGCCGAACAATGCGACGGTGGGGAGAAAAACAGGAAGTTTCATGCGTGCGCGGACAATCCTCCGGCACCGCTCCCCTTAGCGAGCGTTTCGTTTTGGCTTTTACTGCGGGGGCGTGACGATCCGGTAGAAGCGCTGACCGGTGGCTGAACCGTCGGTGATATCTTCGTTTACCACCTGCGCGGATGCGGGAACATCGAGGAGCTTGGTCCATGTCACGTCGCTCAGCGTATTTTTATACTGCACAGTGTAAGCGACACCGGGCTGAGCGGTGAAACCAACATGCACCTGCCCGCTCACCCGGCTCACCTGCGCGGCAAAGACACTGTGCCCATCGATCGGCGACGTGCCCGCGATGAATTCGCTCTGGTTGTCCTGGCCATCTCCATCGGCATCATCGGCGGGCAGGCCGAGCCCGGGGGTGTTGGCATTCGCGCCGAAATTCGCGAAGCGCCACGCATTGAACGGCGTTTCGGTAAGGGTAAGCGTGTTCACCGTCGTCGCGCCGAGATCGGCGTAGAGCGGTCCGCTGAGCGAAACGCTGACCGTCTTGCTCGCGCCGACGACGGGATTGTTCAACAACGGGACGCTGATCGTCTTCGGCGTGGCGTCGCCATCGGCCCACGAAAGCGTGCCACTGACGGCCGTGTAGTCGGCGCCGGCAACCGCGGTGCCGTTCGCGGTCGAGAAGTTGACGCTCACCGGCCCGGTGCTGCCGCCACTGCGCGTGACGCTAAGAAGCGCCAAGCCCGCGCTCTTCACCGCCGTCGCGTTCGCGGTGGAGTGCTGGACTGCGCCCGGCGGATGATTCGATCGCCAGAACTGCAGCAGCGTCCGTAACGCGTCCGGCTTGTTGACCGGCACCCCGAGATTGCCGGCTTGGTCGACCGTGTTCACGCCATGACAGACCGCACACGTCCGCACTTCGCCCGGCGCAAACGTGACCTCGTAGCGCTCTCGCACCTGAGCTTGCGTCGCTGCGCCATTGAGCATCTGCCAGGTGATCGCGCGCCCCGCCGGCACGACCGCCGCCCACGAGCCGTCATCACCGATTTTCACCGAACCGGCCGGCGCGCCCGCCACCGGGGGATTCTCCGAAAACGAATCGTGCAAGGGCACCGGCATGCAACGGCGTCCGGCCACCGGCTGCGCGTTTGGATTCACACCATTGTGGGTGTAGGCCCGAATCGCGTCAGCCTGAAAAAGTTGCACCCAGCCGATGTCGTAAACTTTCCCACTCACCCCGACGGTCTGATGCGACGACCACGCGACTTTCAGGTTGAACGGCTGCTGTTTGTCGGCGGCGTCGCGATGGGTCGAATCGCGGTTAGCCACGAGCGCGAGATTATTGTTCCTGAGGTATTTTTGCATGGTCGGCGCGTGCACTTTCTCTTCGTCGAAAACGGTCTGCTCCACGCTGGCGATCAGGCTCGAAAGCTGGCCCGGCGCGCTGCGGGACACGACTTCCACCGGGTCGAGTTCCCAGAGCGGCGCATTGTTGTAGCTGATCAGCGTGCCGTTTACATAATAGCTCAGCGTCACGTTTTGCGGAGTCGTCGGACTATTCGCCGTGTCTGGCGCCATCGATCCCACCGCCCCGGTCAGCATCTGGAGCCGGAAAGCATAGCGCGACTTCGGACTGCTGGCCGTGCCGCTATTGGAGTCATATTGCGTAACGGCAGCGTGAACGGCCAGCAGCGTGCCGTCGCTCAGTGGCGTCGGGTTGCGATAAATATCGACCGCCGTCCCGAGCGGCGATTGGCCGAGCGCAGGGTTCGGAAGGTTCGCCGGAATCGGCGTTACATAGGTGATCTGCATCGTATCCGGGTTCACCCCCATGCCGCCGTTATAGCGGAAGATCGGCGAGGCCATGTGCGTGCCGAACTCCGGAGGGGTGACGGCGTAGTAGGTGCCGTGGTTCGCGGGATCTTCGATCAGGTGGATGAAATTGAGCGCGGTCGGATGCGTGAACGACATCTGCACCAGGTTTCCCGACGGGGCGGAGTCATCGATGAAGTTCGGGCGCGCCGGCTGAGTGCCGCCAAACTCGTTGCGACCGACGTGGTTTTGCACCTCGTGCCCCGAACCATCTTCACGCGCCTCCCACGGGAAAAACTGGTTGAACGAATTGCCGTTCAGGTTGGTGTTGTTTAGCGCCGTTTTGTCGAAGTTGCGAGGCTCGGGATGAAAATTGAATGACGCATAATTGGCCGGCGTGCCGAGGGTGAAATTGCTGCCGCTCTCGCTGTCAAAAGTGCCGTTACCGTTGAACGTCTGCGTCCATGTTTCACCCAGGCCCGCGTTGGCCGGCCGGTCGTAGGTCGCATACACATCGCGCGAAAGGTGATCCCATTGCACGAACATCACCCGCCCGTAACTATCCACGAACGGCGAAAAGGCACCTGAGGGTGCGTGGATGATCTGCTTCAGCTCATTCGCATTGGCCCGGTCGAGACGCCACAGCCCCGTGTTGCACGGCAGCGCGAGATATTGGTCGAGTTGTGGGTAAAGATTCGCGTTCATCGCATGGGGCGCGTCGCTCACAAAGATGATGCGATCCTGCGTGTCGTAGCAGGCCTGCATGTTATTGTAGTTTGGCGGCTGGCCAGCGACGTAGTTGATGACGGGTGTCTGCCCCTGCGCGAAGTTCGTGATTTCGTAGAGCTGCCAATGGAACTGCGCCGTGTCGCTTGCACTTGTTGGAGCACCGACCACCATCGAGAAAATCGCCTTCGTTCCGCTCCAGTGCACGAAAGGACGCTGCACAGCGATGCTGCTGGCACCTTGGAAGAAGGTCGCGTTCCCATTGGGATCCACTGCTCCTCCGTAGCCTGCGGCGTGGGTGAGATTCACCTGCGTCCCGTTCGCGTATCGAATCCACAGCGCCCCACCCCGGGCGACGCTGGCCGAATCGGCCTGCGGGTTCTGCATCGTGCTCGCGACGGTCATCTTCACATCTGTGATGACGTGCGTGTTCGGCAGCGCCTCGTCCGGCATGGGAGTCTGGGTCACGTAGAGGATGGTCTTGGTGAGCGGCCCCGCTTGCGCGGCTAGCGCAATGGCGAAAAGGGCTGAGAAGAACGCTTTCATTACCCGCGACGGATAAGCAGTTTTTGTGGCCGCCGGCATTCCACTTCCGGGTAAGCCCCGACTCGAACCCCGATCCGTTCTCGCCTTTCGCCCTCGCTCCAAAGCAGTATTCCGGCAATGCACCTATCCCCCATCGTTCATCTTTCCGCCGCCCTGGCGATTGGAGGAATGATACTGCTCGGGGGCGAACACCGGGCGCGTGCTCAGGAGCCGAAGAGAACACCGGAGGCGCCAGGAACGCCCGCCCCGGTGCGGCGTGCGGAACAATTTGACGGCCCATTCCAGACCATCGCCCAAATCAGAGCCGCCCCACTTGCGGCGGAGCGGCTGCTTACCAAGGGCGTCGCCATCTACGTGGCGCGTTCGGGAGCATTCACCGTCCTCGCGGTTCAGGATACCACCGGCACCGCTTACTTCTACGGCCCGAGCGAACCGCCCTACCAGCCCCTGCCGGCGCCGGGCGATCGGATCGAGATCGCGGGGGAACATCGCGCCCCTATTCAATTTCACGAAGCCGCCTGGCGTGTCGTCGGTCACGAGCGACTCCCACGCGCACCCTCCGTCGCCATGGCGGCAGCCATGAACATGATTTACGACGGCAAGAGAGCACGCATTCGCGGACGGGTCGCCGACTACCAAACCTTCGTCGAGCGTGACATGAACGTCAGCCGCATCTGGGTGCGCGACGGAGATGTCGTCACTTACGGCAACTACATCGGTCCGGACTTCGCCCCGGCTCCGGCAAAAATCGGCCAGCTCGTCGAACTTAATGGCATCTGCAACGTCGGTCTCGTCGCACCCAATGTCGTGCGAAGCTATTTCGTTCAGCTCAACCGCATGTCCGATGCGCGCCCTCTGCCCGAACCATGGCAGAACCCGGCCGAGCATCCCATCGTCAACGCCATCGCCGCCGGCCTCGTCGGCGTGAGCGTCTGGGTGATGGTGCTCAGGCACCAGGTTCGCACCCGCACCGAACGTCTCGCCGAAAGCGAGGTCCAGCTGCGCCAGGCCCTCGCTCGGGAACAGGAACTCGGGAAACTCAAGACAGCATTCATCTCGATGGTTTCGCACGAGTTCCGCACCCCGCTGAATATTATCGTCACCTCGTCGGATATTCTGTCTCGCTATCTCGACCGCCTCCCTGTCGAGGAGCGCGAGGAGCATCTTCAAAGTATCCAGCAATCCGGCAAACGCATGGCCGGCATGATGGAGGATGTGTTGCTGCTCAGCCGGCTTGAATCCCAACGGCAGAAACTCAACCCGCAGGAGCTTCACCTCGCCGCGTGGTGCCGCCGTTTCGTCGAGGAAATGCAATCGGCCACGGGTGGACGCTGCCCCATCGTGCTCCAGGTGGGCGATTTCGATCCGCTCGTGCAGGCCGATGAAAGCATCCTGCGTCACATCCTCGGCAACTTGATTTCCAACGCGGTCAAATATTCAAGCCCGGGCACCGAGGTGCTCGTGAGCGTCAATCGGGAGGAGAAATTGGCCGTCTTTCAGGTCGAAGATCACGGGATCGGCATTCCGTCCGGCGACCGCCTCCGCCTCTTCGAGGCCTTCCAGCGCGGAAGCAATGTGGGGCAAACCAGCGGCACCGGGCTCGGGCTCGTCGTCGTCAAGCGCGGCACGGAACTGCACGGCGGCAGACTCGAATTCACCAGCGAAGAAGGGAAAGGCACGGTGTTTATCGTGCGGTTGCCCTTGTTCGATCCATCGACATGAAACGAATCCTGATCATCGAAGACGACGCCGAGACGCGGCGCAATCTCGCCACCATCCTGCGGATGGAGGGCTACGAGCCCAGCACCGCAGCCAATGGAGTCGAAGGTCTCGCTTCTGCGCGTGAAGCGCTCCCTGCCTTGATCCTCTGCGACGTCATGATGCCGGAACTGGACGGCCATGGCGTCATCGCCAGCCTGCGTGCCGACCCCGCGACGGCGCACATTCCGTTCATTTTCCTCACCGCGCGCGGCGAACGCGCCGACGTCCGCACCGGGATGAACCTCGGCGCGGACGATTACGTCACCAAACCGGTTACCGCACGCGAACTCATCGCCGCCGTCGAGGCCCGGCTAAGTCGCGAGCGCTGCCGCCCCCCGGGGGATTTCCAGCCCGACTTCAATAGCGCCGCGCCGCTGGAAACGCTCGGCCTCACCCCGCGTGAAGCGGAGGTGCTCCTCTGGGTCGCGCAGGGAAAATCCAACGGCGTCATCAGCACCATTCTCGGCACCACCGAAAACACGGTAAAAAAACACCTCCAGCACGTCTTCGAAAAACTCGGCGTGGACACCCGCAACGCCGCCACCGTGCTGGCGCTGAGCAAGCTCAGCGCTCGCGGTTAAAACATCCCCCCCGAGCGCCGGAGGGTCCGACGGGGCGCTTTAACGTCTCGCACAGAAATCGGCATACGCCTTTGCCACATCCGTGGATAAATCCCCCGGGGTGGAGTGCACGAACGCCCCAAACCTGATCGTGAACGGCTCCCCTTTCGCCACCTCGACCCGGCTCAGGTCCCCTTGCTTCATTGCCTTCCGGCCAAACGGATTGGCCACAAACACCCCGTAATCACGATTGTGCCACCAGCTCGGACGGAAGTTTTCGGGGTCGGAAAAAATGGCGATACCAACGCGCTGGACACCGACCCAGCCGGAGTAGTCACACCACTGTCCGGCTTGACCCCACGTCCGTTTCGCACCTTTCAGCCCGCCGCTGTTCAGGATCTCGCCACCGTTCTTTTCCGTGAGCTGCGTGGCGACGCGAACACCAAAGCCCATCTCTTCCTGGTCCCCGAAGAAGAACCCTTCGAGCTGCGGAATGAACGTCGCTTCCCAGGTGAAGAGAGTGCCATTCGTCCGCGCCTGAATCGTCATGCGATTCTGAAGCTGGGCCAGCGATTTCCCGTCTGGAGTCAGCAATGTGTTTTCCGTGTCAAATTGCAGGCGCCCGCCGCGGATCGCCGCTGGCTCGGTAAATTTGTCATGTCGGATGCGCGCCTTGTTTCGCCAGAAATCATAACCGGCGAGATCGCCAAACCCCAACCACATGCCCGGGTGCATATCGGAATGATCGGTCCCATCCTGTCCTTCCACAGGCGGATAGTTTCGCGTCGCCTTCACGCCGCCGGGGGCGAAGACGTTCGAGAAAAACGGCCGCCGCACCAGCGGGTCGTCGAAGACATATTCAGCCAAAGGCGCGTCCACGGCGCGGAGCGCAACCAGGGGAAAGAAAAGAGCGCATGGGAGGAGGAGGAGTTTCATGGGAAGGTTCGTTTAAGGAAACCGCTGAGCAGGCCGGATCAAGAACTGATCACGCAGGTAAACTCCAGCCGGCCTGAAGGGTGATGAGTCACGCGCCAGGGCGGGATAGTTCCCGGTGGGAAGAAAGGAGTGAAATGACGATACCCCGCGCCCGAGCCAGCAAACCGAGGAAGAGAAACACCACACCAAGAAGAAAGCTGCCAAATGGGGGCGTGCCGGGAACGTGCAGCGGAAAGCCAGCGACCCAGCTTGCGTAGAGCAGCACGAGCAGGAACCCCACCGTATCGGTTTCGGCGAAAAAGCCGCGCCGGCAGCCAACCTCCCCCGCCCTCAGAAGCTCACCATGCTCGCCGGTAGAAAGTAAATCGGCTGCCGTGACGTAGCGAACGAGAAGCCGATGGAGAAAAGCGACGGAAAGGAAGACCAGAAATGCCATCACCATCGCGGTGGTGCGGTCTGTGGGAGGGACCGCCTCAGGCAGGTTCGGCGACCCCATGATAACGACGACGGCAACCGTGGCGAGCGCGCCGCGAAAAATCTTGAGTGCGGTATTCATGGAGTGGGAGGGCGGAAAAAGTAACTTAGGGTCCAGCCCGGCATGACACTTAGATCAGGGAGGATATCGCGGATCCATTGCGATGGGGGGATGTCTTCATTTTGATGCCTTGGACGAGTGAGCAGTGGATCGCTGCCGGGCCTTCTTGAATTCTTCCGACCGCTTTTTCATTTTCAATGCCTCTTTGCGCCGGAAGGTTTCTGCGCATGCCATGATCGGCAAATAGTGTGTTTATTGTGTCTGTTCGTTTGGGACGGTTGGAGGGTGGATCGTTGATGGTTTCAGGATGCACGCGGCGCGTGGGGGGCGGGTTAGGAATAGGTTGAATGACCTCTGTGGGGCGAATGCGGGCTCCTTAAGCGGCTCGACGCACACGTCGCTTGGGTCATGGCTCCGATTTTCGTCCTGAGGGGGCGAATCTCCAAACCGTCCCTTCCGTCCGTTCCGTGGGTTCCGATTTTTGTGATCCCGGCCGGTGAACCTGCGTGGCGTGCCTCAGGCCCTTACCCGGTGCAACTCGGTGACGGGGATCCACCGCAAACGGACGCGAATGAAGCACGCCGGAGGGCTTAGCAACCGCGGTTTCAATCCACTCCGCCAGCAACGTTCATTCCCTCCATTCGCTGCCCGGCGAGCTGGACACGCCTGGTCTCCAGCGCCTGGCGCACACACCCTCTCCGGCCCCGAGCTTGCGCATCGGTTCAAACATCGGCGTCCAATTCGGCATCTCTTTCCAAGCCCATTCCCGCTCCTTCCCCCCCGCTTTTTATCCACGAAAACCCATCTTATCTAAGTGCCATTCGGTCCAGACCGTTTGAGAACCGATCAGCGGGGATTCGCGTGGCGACGCCTGACAATTCCAGGTTCAGCGACGCGCGGTTTCGAGCGGAGGTTCAGTTTAAGGCTCGGCGCTTCAGGGCTGCTTTGGCAGGGACGCGCGAACATAGGCTTCGATATCTTTCGGGGCATTCATCTTCATCTGTGGGGAGTTTTCCATGAAGTTCACCTCAGCCGTCCGGCCGGAGTCGGAGCGGATGGTGAAGCCGAAATCCTCCAGAGTGACGTCACGGTGCTGCCATGTGTCGATGATTTGCACGTCAGGCATGTGCTCGGTCACATTCCTAACGCGGTTGAACTTGCCGTAGTAACCAATCGTCCATCCCTCACGGCCAGCTATGCCTATACCGAAGTATAAACCGGCGGCGTAGATCCATCCAAGAGCAATGGGAACCGCCAGCGCAATCGAGACGATCCAGGTTCGGTTCATACGCATGCTCATGCGTCTGACGCTCTCGAAAGCTCAGCGACCAAGGAGCACGGCGTGACCGCACGGCGGTCGAAAGGCGGAGGCTCATTTTTCGGCTGCTGGTTTCGGTTCATCATTCAATATCTCCCCTTTCCGCTTGGGAAAGGAATTGGGACGCATGGCGCTGAAGGATGGCGAAACGATACAAAATGCGAATCGTAGCAACGGTGACAATCATGAGAGCGGCCATCTCCATGGCGCGGTTGAAGAGGACGAGCGGACGAGACGGTGCCCCGGAGTGACCGCCAAGAAGCCAGTCAAACTTGAGGACTATAACTTGAATGTCCATTGGCACGCGCAGCAGCATCCCGAAAAGCAGCAGCCAGCAACGGGCATAGCCGGCAACCGCCATGATGGTGAGGCTACAGAGGAAGCCGAAGACGTAGAGGAAGTTGAGGAACGTCATGTGGGCAGAAAAATATCGTTACTCTCGGAGGATAATACCAATAGACGGGAGGCAAACGGAAGAAGGCCACGTTTCATGTGCATTTCGCATGAAATCAGTCCGCTCGAGCAATCCAGAATCGGGAGAGCCAAGGTGTTTCTTTAAACCCCATTGAAACGAGGATGTAACTACCGCCTTACCGACGGTATTGCGCGTCACTCACCTTCTCCAGCCAATCGACCGCCTTGCCGTCGAGGGCTTCCTGAATGGCGAGGTGAGTCATGGCGGTGGTGGCGGTGGCGCCGTGCCAGTGCTTTTCGCCGGCGGGAAACCAGACGACGTCGCCCGGGTGGATTTCTTCGACTGGCCCACCCTCGCGCTGCGCCCAGCCGGAACCGGCGGTGACGATGAGCGTCTGGCCGAGAGGATGAGTGTGCCAGGCGGTGCGAGCGCCGGGCTCGAAGGTCACGCTGGCGCCGACGGCGCGACCGGGGGCTTCGGCTTGAAAGAAGGGGGTGATTTGCACCGTGCCGGTAAACCAATCGGACGGGCCGGGAGTCGAAGGATGGGAGCCGCTGCGTTTGATTTGCATGAGACACGAGAATAGCCGCCCTCCGCGCCCTGGCTCGCACGAAGAGCCCGCGGCATGCATGGACGAGAAGGGCACGGTGAGGGAGATCAGACGGTCACTTCCCGGCGAGCACCGCGTAACCTCCGACGAGATCGAAAAGTTCCTCGTCGATGGCAGCCTGCCGCCGGTGATGATAAGTGAGGCTGAGGGAGGAAAGCAGGTCGGCGATATTCTTCTCCGCACCCTGCATGGCGGCAAAACGGCGGGCGTTTTCAGCGGCAAGGGATTCGGCGCACGCGCGGAACAGGGAAACGAAAAGGAACTCGCGGACAAATGCGGCCAGCGTCGCGCCATCGCCGAGGATGACCTCGGGCGGCTGCCGGGTCGGCCAGGGAATCGCCCCGAGGTCGCGACGCCATTGCGCATCGAGAGGGAGCAGGTGTTGCTTCACGGGATCGTAGGACGCGCGGCGGCGGGGCTGGTTGTAAAAAAGGCAAACCTCGTCGAGACGACCGCGACCGCGCTGCCCCTCGATGGCGAGCAGGAGCTGGGAGATGAGCGGAGTAATGGCCGCGACCGAGTTGGGCGTCGAGAAGGTGGCCGCGATCTCGATCCCCGCATCCGCCACGCGAGCCTGCACACGCTCTCCGACCACCCACACGACGGCGTCCGGCGGCAGCGATTTCAGCGCGAACTCGACGAGACGTTCATTGAATTGCCCGACCATGCCTTGATCGGTGCCGAAGAGAATCGCGCCGGTTTTTCTCGCGGCTTTCGCGGGAGCGGACGGTGGCGGTTCCGGCGATTGGCGGAGCAGCGCACTGAGCGCGAGTTCGACCGTGCGAGCGTAATCGGACAGCGCTTCGACGGCGCGCTCACAAGGGCTGATGTTCGCCGCAGCCATCGCCTTCATCGTGCGGACGACGGATTGAAGGTCGTGCGCACCCTTGATTTTGCGCCGAAGGATGGGGAGCGTTTCAGGCATGGGTGGAAAAAGAGCGCAGCGCTTCGACCGCTCTCGAATGGATCGACTGGCGGTCGCTTGGGTTGATTTTGGCAGTGCCGAGGAGGCGGGAGCGCAGATCCGCTGGAAAGGTATCGGCCGCGCGCCGGACAGCCATCTCCGCCTCCGTCATGCGATCGAGCGGCACCTGGTCGAAGAGCCCGGACGTGAGCGCGAGCAGCACCGCGAGTTGTTCCAGCACCGGCACGGGCTGGCTTTCCGACTGGCGCAGACAGGCGCGAATGCGTTTGCCGTGCTCGATGACCCCGCGCGTGTGCTCGTCGAGCCGCGTGCCGAACCGCGCGAATACTTCCATCTCTTCGAACTGCGAATAGTCGAGTTTCAGCGGGCCGGCCACTTCGCGATACGCGGGAAGCTGCGCCTTGCCGCCAACCCGCGAGACGGACTTGCCGACGTCCACCGCCGGCAGCAACCCGAGCGAAAAGAGCCCCGGCGAAACGTAGAGCTGCCCGTCGGTGATCGAGATGAGGTTCGTCGGGATATAGTCGGACATGTTTTCGGCTTCCGTCTCGATGATCGGCAGCGCGGTAAGCGAGCCGCCACCGCGCTCGGCGCAGAGATGCGTGGCGCGTTCGAGGAGGCGGGAGTGGATGTAGAAGATATCGCCAGGATAAGCTTCGCGTCCCGGTGGACGCCGCAGCAGCAGCGACAGCTCGCGATAGGCACGCGCGTGCTGGGTGAGGTCGTCATACACGATGAGGACGTCGCGCCCTTTTTCCATGAACCACTCTGCGATGCTCGTCGCCGCATAAGGCGCGATATATTTCAACCCGGGCGCATCGTTGCCTTCGGTGACGAGCACCACGGCAGAGCGGAGCGCCTCGTGCTCTCGCAGCGTATCGACCACTTTCGCCACCGACGAGGCGCGCTGCCCGATGGCGCAATAAACGCAGAGCACGTCCTGGCCGCGTTGATTGAGAATGGTGTCGATGGCGAGCGCGGTTTTTCCGGTCTGCCGGTCGCCGAGGATCAGTTCGCGTTGACCGCGACCGATCGGCACGAGCGCGTCGATGACTTTCACGCCGGTCTGCAACGGAACAGTGACGGGCGCGCGGTCCATGATGTGCGGCGCGGGCCGTTCGATGGGCAGGCGCGAGGTGAAGCGGATCGAGCCCGCACCGTCGAGCGGCTGGCCGAGCGGATCGATGACCCGCCCGAGGAGACGCTCGCCGACGGGCACATCGATGACGCGTCCCGTGCGCACGACCTCGGTGCCGGTCTCGAGTTCCGAGCTTTCGCCGAGCAGTGCCACGCCGACGCATTCGGGATCGAGATTGAGCGCGATCCCAAAAAGGCCGCCTGCGAACTGCACGCATTCGTCCAGTCCGAGTCCAGGCAGACCGGAGACCGTGGCCACACCGGTAGCGACTGTCCGCACGACGCCGACCTCATGGCGGCGAAGTTGTGGCCGGTGTTCTTCTCGCACCCGTGCCAGCACATCGAGCGAGCGGCCGACGACGGCGGCGGGCGCGTCAGGATCGGACATGGGGAAACGCCTCCTTTTCGATCAGGCGATTCACACTCGTTTCGAGCGACCGCAGAAAATCGCCGAGCGTCCACGCGAGTTTCTGTCCATCGAAGGCGACTTCGACGCCAGCGATGACACCGGGCGCGACTTCAAACTGCACCTCGTTCTGCGTCGCCAGGAGATCGTGCAATGCGGCTCGCACCCTTGACTGCGTCAGGCTGGCCAGCGGAAAGGCGCTGCGCACCAGCAGCGGTCGCGTGGAAGCGCGGGCCGTCGCCTGCATCTTCGCTTTCTCGCCTCCATCCAGTGCCGAGAGCTTCTTTAAAAAGGCAGCGACCATCCGCTCTTCGATTTCTGCATCCGCCATGTCTCTCAGCGCCTGCCGCGCGATGGCGAGCGCTTCATCCTGCGTCCGCCGCGCCAGTTGCCCGCGAAATTCCTGCCAGTCGCGGGCCAAGGCTTCGCGCCATTGGGCGGCGCGGGTCTCGGTCTCCTGGCGGGCTTGCGCGAGCAACTCCTCGCGGACGCGCGCGGCTTCATCGCGCGCTGCCTTGAGGAGCGAGTCCTTCTGCGCCGCGAGTTCTGCCTGCCGGGCACGCCAACTCGCCGCTTCCGTCTCCGCCTCGCTCTTCTGGCGGTCGGCGGCCGCCACCGTCTCGCGCACCCGCTGCTCGCGAGCAGCCATCGCCTCCAGCACCGGGCGGTAAAGAAACCGCTTCAGCAGCCACACGAGGAGGGCAAAATTCGCGATCTGCGCGACAACGGTGAACCAGTCGAGCATGACAGGCTATTGGCCAGCCGCCTTGGTGGCGTGCGTCCAGAACGGGTTGGCGAAAATAAGGATCATCGAGACAACAAACGCGTAGATCGCGAGGGACTCGATCATCGCGAGCCCCACAAAAAGAGTGCGCGTGATCGTGGTCGAGGCGTCGGGCTGCTGCGCGAGTGCGCTGAGCGCCGCGGACACCGCACGTCCCTGCCCGATCGCCGGAGCGATGGTGCCGATCATGATGGTGACGCCGGCGACGATGATGCTGACGGTGGCGATGAGCGATGGGTTATCCATGAGTTTGCGGGGTTGAAGCCGGGGCGTCCGCCTCCTCCTGGCTGCGGACGGCGGCGGCGATATAGACCGTGGCGAGAACGCCAAAGATGTAGGCCTGCACGAGGCCCGTGAGCAGCCCGAGCACCGTGAGGAGCACGGGGAAAAAGAGCGGCACCACGCTCATGAGGATAGCGAGGATGATCGTGCCACTCATGATGTTGCCAAACAATCGAACCGCGAGCGCCAGCGTGCGCGACAGTTCGCCGATGATGTTGAACGGCAGCATCAGCACGGTCGGCTCGAGATAAGTCCGCAGATAGCTGCGGACCCCGCTTTCCGAGATGCCGAAAAAAGGGACCGCGAAGAACGTGCAGAGCGCCAGCGCGGCGGTGGTCGAAAGCGAACCGGTGGGCGGTTCATACCACGGAAAAATCGTCGCGACGTTCGACACGGCGATGAACACAAACAGCGTGCCGACAAAACCCACGAAACGCTCAGGCCGTGGCAGACCGACTTCACCGATCTGATCGCGAATGCCGCCGACGATGATCTCGAGAAAATTCTGCCAGCGGGAAATTTCGAGCCCGGTGGAAAGGCGGCGCGTCATGAGCCTCGCCGCCATCGCGATGACGAAGATAAGCCCCCAGGTCGTCACGATGGTGGAGTTGAGGGTCACAAAGCCGTGCCGCCAGTAAACGATCTCGTCCGGACTCAGGTGCACGAGCGGCCTCCTTTCCCGGCATCCGCACGAGGCGGCCCCAGGCGCCGGATGGTCCACCAACGCGCGACCAGCCAGCCGACGACACAGGCCGCAAGCCGCGCGGGACTTCCCTGGGCAACGAGCCAGAATCCAGCGAGCAGCCCCACCGTTCGCACCAGCGAACTGACCGGCAGCCACCACGCGCCGAGTCCTCGCATCACGCGAGACACCGTCCACCACAGCCCGCCGAAAAACGCGATGCCGAGCGCGAACCCGGCAACTGCCGCAGAGAGCAAAAGAAGCACGTCAGTCATGATGATTGTTCTCCTGTTCACGTTTGATCTCGCGGTGCTCCTTCTCGACCCAGCGCCAGGCATTGATGCAGCCGAGCACCAGCCCGCCCACGAGCAGCACCAGCGTCCATGAACGCTCGCCGGGATGATGCCGGTCGAGCCACAGCCCAGCCGCGGCGCCGAGGAGCGTCGGCACCACCACGGACCAGCCGATGAGTCCGAAAAAAGCAAAGCCCGTCCACACGCTGCGCGCCTTGCGCTGGCGCGCCCGCAGACGGCGCGTCGCCTTCGCGCCAACCTGCTCGGAAAACCGCGGGGGATCGGGCTTTCGCGGCGGGAAATCGGAGTCACTCATGGCGCTGCTCCATCATTCGGCGAATAAAACTGGTCTCGAGTTTCGCCAGCACGGAGCGGACGGTCCGCTCGCGTTCGTCGAGGTTCACAAACTCGCTCTCCACCGTCTCACGCAGCCGCCTGAGATCGTCACCCGCGGCCGCGTTGCGCACCGAGACCAACACGTCGCGGCCCGTCTTCACAAGCACTCCTTCGTCCACGGCGACGAAACGCTCGGAGCCCGCCTCGTCCTCAAAGACGAGAACGCCCGGCACCAGCGCCGCCGCACCATCGAGCCGCCGCGGCAGGATGCCAAAAAATCCCCGCGCCGTCTCCGCCACGATGCGCGCGACCCCTATGTGTTCCGCAAAGACCCGGAAAGGCAGGAGGATTTTGAGGTGCATGCCAGGCGCGTTCATGAAGACTTGGTTTTCACGTCACCGATGCCGCCGATCATATAGAGCGCGCTCTCGGGCAGGTCTTTGAACTCGTCGTTGAGGATTCGTTCGCAGCCGTCGAGCGCCTGCTCCAGCGGCACGGCCTTTCCTGCCATGCCGGTGAATTGTTCGGTCGTAAAAAAAGGCTGGGTGAGAAACCGCTCGATCCGGCGCGCGCGGAAGACCGTCTGGCGATCCTCGGCGGAAAGCTGCTCGATTCCGAGCATGGCGATGATGTCTTTCAGTTCCTCGTATTGCGCGAGCACGCGGCGGAGTTCCTGCGCCACGCGATAGTGCCGGTCGCCGAGGATCGCCGGGTTTGACATTTTCGACCGCGACTGAAGCGGATCGACCGCCGGAAAAAGCCCCTCGCTCGCGCGCTTGCGCGAAAGGACGATCGACGCGGAGAGATGCGAAAACGTATGCACCACCGCCGGGTCGGTAAAGTCGTCTGCCGGCACATAGACCGCCTGGATCGAAGTAATCGCACCGGAGTCCGTATTCGCGATGCGCTCCTCCAACCGCGACAACTCCGTGCCCAGCGTCGGCTGATATCCCAGCCGCGAAGGCAGTTGACCGATCAGCCCGGACACCTCCGAGCCCGCCTGGATGAAACGGAAGATGTTGTCCACCAGCAGCAGGACGTCGCGATGTTCGTCGTCGCGGAAATATTCCGCCATGGTCAGCGCAACGTGCCCCACACGGAAGCGGCTGCCGGGCGGCTCGTTCATCTGGCCGAAGACCATCACCATGTTTTCCAGCACCCCGGCCTCCTTCATCTCGCGATACAATTCCTCGCCCTCGCGCGACCGCTCACCGATCCCGCAAAAGACACTCACCCCGTGATGCCGTCCGACCATGTTGTGAATCATCTCCGTGAGCAGCACCGTCTTGCCCACCCCAGCCCCACCGAAGAGCCCCGCCTTTCCGCCGCGTTCCAGCGGCGCGAGAACGTCGATGACCTTGATGCCCGTCTCGAAAATCTCGGTCTTCGCCACGCGCCGACCCAGCGGCGGCGGCGCGCGATGGACCGAACGCCACTCCACCTCCTGCACCTCTCCGCCCCGATCGATGGGATTCCCAAAAACATCGAACATCCGCGCCAGCGTCCCCTTCCCCACGGGCGCCTGCAGCGGCCCACCGGTGTCCTCTACCGCCGTTCCTCGCGCGAGCCCCTCTGTCGGGGTGAGCGCGATCCCGCGAACGCGGTTCCCATCCGCCTGTGCAAGCACTTCGACCACGATCTGTTTTTTCTCGCCCAGTCGCAGGATGGAATGAATCGGCGGCGCGCACTTCTCAAATTCTGCCTCGACCACTCCGCCTCGCACCGAAACCACCGCACCCGCATCGATGGAAACGCCGCCCTGCCTCACCGGTGAACAACGCTTTTCGGAGGCCGCACTCATCGCAAACTCCGGCCTCGGTCAGAACTCGCGACGTGCCCCCACTTCCCGATCCAAGACATCGGATGAGTTCTGAAGAGCTGGCCGCTGTTTTCATCGTCCCGTTGGATTGGCATTTGGATTTCCTCTCTCTGAATTGGCTGTGATTCGCGCGGTGCGCCGACCTCATCGATCGATGCACCGCACTGGCAGCGTAAGAGCCTCCAAAAATCGCGCTAAGCCAATCTTGTCCGCCATCTATCACGGCTTGCTCAGTTCCCCGAACGACGATTTCCCGTCATTTCATTCTTGTTGAAGGTTTTCGTTGACCACCCCTCGTCGCTCGCTACGGTCCCGCTCCCTTTCACCGGGGAAAACATGTCGGGCTGTGGCTCAGCTTGGTAGAGCGCTTCGTTCGGGACGAAGAGGCCGCGGGTTCGAATCCCGCCAGCCCGACCACCTTAACTCACTGGGAGAAAGGTCTTTTTGAAGAATCCGCTAAGGCGAAGAGAAAGGGGTGGTAAACCCAAATGGTAAACCCGATGCTCGGGGCATGGAGAAAGTTGGCCTCGAAACATCCACCATTGGCGACCACGTTGATGCGCCCGCGCAGCGGGCCGCTCGCAAGGTTTTGGAGAAGTCCGCAACTGCGCTTCCGGCGAAGAAGAAGAAGGGCACGTGGGCGCAGTTGGTGCGAGTTGCGCCGAACCTCTATCGGCATCCTAAATCGGAAAAGTATTACGGTTGGAAAAAGGTCGAAGGGCGAGCCCAACTCCACTGCTTGGAAACTGCGGATCGGCAGACCGCGGATCGAAAGCTCGCCGAATGGTTGTCGGATGTGCAGCGGGTAAATCGAACGGTGGCTCGCAGCACCTTGGAAGAGCTGCTCAAAGCATTCGCCGCCACGCGTGCGGGGTGTGAAGAAGCAACACGGACAGCCGAGAAGGGCTTTGAAAAATCGCTCCGAGAATACTTCGATTGTGAGCGGCGGGTTTCGTCGCTCGTCCCCAGCGAACTCAAGGCATACGTCACGAAACTGGCGGCCAAGCGCGAATACAGCGCCAATACTTTCAACAGACTGTGCTTGTTTCTCCGTCAGCTTTTCGAGGTGGCGAAGAACGACGGGATGACCGCAAAAAACCTCTACGCGCTCTCCGGCTTGAAATACGAGCGCGTCCATCGTCCCCCGCCGACGATTCCAACGCTCAAGCAGTTCGAGAAGATCCTAGCCGAGGTGCGCGCTACGAAGAAGAACCGCAAAGCGATGGCGTCGGCTGATTTCCTCGAGTTTGAAGGTCGCGGCGGTTTCGGGCAGGCGGAGGCTGCGGAGATGTGTTGGAACGACATCGACTTCGACGCCAAGCCTTACGGTGAAATGAAGATGACACGTGTGAAGACCGGCAAACATTTCACCGTGCCCATCTATCCGAAGCTACGTCCGCTGCTCGAACGGTTGCGCACCGAGGCCATTACACGCGCGAAAAAGGAACGCCGGTCATTCGATTCAAACGAGCGTGTCTTCATTATCGACAGCGCGCGCAAAGCCCTGACAAACGCGTGCAAGAGGCTCAAATATCCTGCGTTCACGCAACGAAATTTGCGCCAGATGTTCATAGTCGAGGCGTATCGCGCTGGAGTGGACATCAAGACGATCTCGAAATGGCAAGGCCACCAAGATGGTGGGAAGCTCATCATGGACACCTACACGGAGGTCTTCGGTGCAGATCAAAAGGACTTCGAGAAGCGGCAGATCGCGAAGCTCATGTAGGCTCACAGATTCTTCTCGGAGAAGGCGTCCAGTTCAGAACGCGGAATAAGTATCTTCCGAAGCGTCTTGTTTCGCCGGAGCAGACGGCGCTCGATCAATCGTTCAACGGTGCGCGTTGAGACATTGAGGTAGAGCGCTGCTTCCTTGAGCGTGTAGTTCCTTTTCTGCAAGACCACCGTCGAGCTTTGGGTTCTTGTCTTGCCGCAATCGCCCGTGGATTTCGATGGATGGAAACTCTCTGGCTCACGCTCGTCTTCCGAGTCGATTGTGGATGTGTAGTTGGCGTCTTTTGCGACCATGCAGACCACACTGCACCAGCGTCCGCAGGGCGGCGTTCCCGAAACAGAACGTGCGCGGGAACGCCAAGCCGTGTCAGCCGACCGGCAGCAAATCGTTCCAAGCGCAGCGCAACGCTGCCTGGATGCGAATTGCGGTGGTGATCAGGATGTTCATCTCGCCGGCCTCGATCTTTTGCACGGTGCGAATGTTCAGATCCACAAGTTCAGCCAGACGCTCTTGCGTCATGCGTATCGCCATCCTTTGACGGCGCACGGAAGCTCCAAAACGACGCAGTTCGTCCTGAAGTTTCTTTTTCGATGACACGCCCCATTAGGCCGTGACTTGTGCAAACTGCGGAACGGCGCAATGGGCCGTAAAACGCTTGCACCAACGCCTGCCCTCCAACCACACTAAATGCCGGTTTTCGATATGGAGTTGTCACATACGCTCACGTCACTTCCGAGTTACGATCCCCTCGCATGAAACCTCAAAACGCCATCGGTCCGCAGATTCGCCGATTGCGGCTTCGTTTAGAAATTACCGAGGCTGTCTTTGCGGATCGACTGTCCGCAGAAGGGTGGAAAGCGACCGCCGAAGAAGTCTCCGCGATCGAGAATCAGCAGCGCGCGGTTTCCGACGTAGAGATTCTTTACCTCGCGCGGGTCTTGGGTGTGGACCTCGGCGATTTGTTTTCCGGGGCCGCGCCCGACGACACCACGCGCTGAGACGCTTTTGAATCGCGGCGAGGAGTGAGCAGCTTCTCGACTGCGGCGGCGACCCGAACGCTACGCTCGACTTTCGGAAAAAGCTCCCCCTCATCGACGCCAAGAACTGTAGCCAGGAAGATCATTTGGTAATCACTCACGCGACTCAGTTGAGCTTCGATCTTTCCCACCCCGCTTCGGCTGATGTCCCACCCGAGCACTTGCAGCTTCACAGCTAATTTGGCTTGAGACCAACCATGCTGATACCTGTGCCGACGAACCTGTGGGCCAATGACGTTGCGCAGCATTTTCAGCGCATCAAAACTCGCTGTAAGGGGGAGGATTCTTCACGCATCCGAGATTCTATACGTTTGGGGTGTTGAAGGGAGCAAAATAGATACCCGGCAGTGCATCGACAATGCACTTCTTGTCGCGGCTCTTGTGATCGAACAGTCGCTTTTTGGTTATCGCTTAAACACTCACACTCTTTCGCGGCTGAATGGCTTTGAGATTGGTCGAGACCGACTCTTCGACGCCGTTTCCATTTTCTTCGCCACCAACATCGCCCAGCCTCGCGGAAGCCTGATTCTTTGAAAGGTCGAGTGCGGTCACAATCTCCTGCTGGCGCTGTGAAGCTGCGGTCAGCTTGTCTTCATACTCGAAGGGCTGGCTTTGGTGTTTGGTCAGTTCGTCCAGTTGTCGCGTGTATTGCCCGCGATCGGCTTCCCGTTCATGCAGCTTCGCTTCGAGGCTGCGCAAAGCGTGCTCCAGCGATGCGATCGTGCCGAGCGCGTTGTCGCTGACGTTGGCTTGGTAGGTATTCTTTCCGTGGATCAAGACCGCGATCTTCTCGTCGTTCCGCTGAAGCGAGAGCGGAAAACCGGCGATCTCGCCGACGGTCTTCGTCGCTTGGAATGGCTTGAGAGCAGCGCCGAGGAAAACGAGCGCGCGTCCCGCCTTCGTTCGATCGGTGAATGTCTCCTTCCTCACGGTCATGGAAAAGTTCTCTCCATCCGTCGCTCCACGCGCACGAATGTCTTCGCGTAGATTGGCGATCTGTCGCTCGGCGATGGCGATGCTCTCACCAACCGACTTGATGCGGAAACGAACCTGATACTGACTTTCCTGGTGCTGCTTTTTCAGCCGCGTGAGCCGGATGACCTCGGCATCGACGGACGCCTTCTCGATCACCATCGGATTGCCTGACGCGATCGCCTTCACCTCCGCATATGTCAGCGCGGCCGCATCCACGTCCTCGGCGCGGCGCATCGTCGCATCGCCGCTCATCACCTGCGCAATGAACCGGCTCTTGTTCTCCAGCGTCTGCCACATGTAGGCGTCGAAGCTGCCCTCAGTCACGTAGCGGTAAATGCCACGAAATCGTTTTCGTTCCCCTGCCGCAAGATGCGCCCTTCACGCTGCTCGATGTCCGCCGGGCGCCACGGCGCATCGAGATGATGCAGCGCCACGAGCCGTTTCTGCACATTCGTAAATTTCAGCCCATCTTCACCGTGCTGCCGAGAAGGATGCGCACCTTCCCCTCACGCACCGATTTGAACAGCGCACTCTTCGCCGCGTCGTTATCGCAGTCCTGGATAAACGCGATCTCGCTGTCGGGGATGCCGCGCGCGAGCAGCTTGCTACGCACGTCATCATAGACTGAGAAGACGTGCTCGTGACCCGACGGCGTCGAGAGATCGCAAAAGACGAGCTGCACTCCGCGCTTCGGCGCCGAGTCGGACCAAATGCGATGCACCTGCTCGATCGCGCGATTCACCTTCGAGTCCTCAGCTTCCCTCACGCCTGGCAACACCAGCCGAATGTCGAGCGCTGCTTTGCGGCCATCGGTCGTCACCGCGAGCATATTGTCGTCGCGCGGATCAACGTCGCCGTTCTTGATCGCCTCCGTGCGTGCGACCAGCGTTTCGACATACGCCTTCAACGCCGGCGTCACCGGTGCGCTCGTCGTGACGGGTCGTCCCTCAGCCAGCTTCGGCACCGGCAACTTCAGCATCTCCGCGGTTTGCACATCCGCGACCTGCCGGAATTGCTGCATCAATTCCGGCACGTTCACGAATCGCGCAAAGCGGCTTTGCAGCCGATAGCCGCTGCCGTTCGGACTCAGCTCCATCGCCGTCACGATCTCGCCAAACGTCGCTGCCCACCCATCGAAGTGTGCGAGTCGATTGGAACGCAGCGCCGTCATTTGAAGATACCGCTGCATCGTGAACATCTCCGCCATCGAGTTGGAGATCGGCGTGCCCGTTGCGAAGACAACGCCGCCGCCCTTCGCCTGCACGTGCTGAACCTTCAAAAACATATCGAATGCGCGCTCCGATGCCGTCTGTGGCAGACCCGCCACGCGCGTCATCTTCGTTACGTAGAAAAGGTTCTTGAACTTGTGCGCCTCGTCCACGAACAGCCGATCCACGCCGAGTTCCTCGAACGTCAAAGTGGTGTCTTTGCGATTCTCCGCAGAAAGGCTCTCCAGCTTTAGCTGTAGCCGCTTCTGCATCTTCTCCAGTTCCTTCACCATCCGCGTGCCACCGCCCTGCTGCTCGCGGATGGCCTGCTTCACATCGTGAATCTGCTGCTTGATGAACTCACGGCGATTCTCCTGCGACACCGGAATCTTTTCGAAGCTCGCGTGCGTCACGATCACCGCATCCCAATTTCCCGTCGCGATGCGGCTGAACAATCGTGCCCGCTTCGCCGCCTCGAAGTCATCCTTTCCAGCCACGAGAATGTTCGCCGTCGGATACAGCATCAACAACTCGGCTGAAAATTGCCCGAGCATGTGATTCGGGACGACGAACATCGGCTTGTGCGCCAGACCGAGACGCTTCAACTCCATCCCTGCAGCGACCATCGTGTAGGTCTTGCCCGCACCGACGACGTGCGCGAGCAGCGTGTTGTCGCTCTGAATGATCCGCCACACGCCGTTCTTCTGGTGAGGCCGCAGCGTGATCTGCGGGCTGCTGTGCGGCAGCGTGAGATGGCTGCCATTGAAGACACGGAGCCTGACGCTGTTGAACTCGACGTTGTATTTCCGACACAACCGCTCGCGCCGCGCATCGTCTTCCCACACCCACGTCTTGAACCGCTCCTTGATTTTCTCGAACTTGTCCCGCGCCCCTTCCGTCTGCTGCGGATTCACGATCGCGCGGTCGTCCGCGTCGATGTCATAGACGGTCGGTGTCTTGAGATTCAGCGCGTCCTGGATGAGCGCGAGTGCCGAATACCGATCCGTGCCCCAATCGGTCGTGTTCGCCACGGAGACGCGCGCCGAATACTCCCCTTTGACGAGCCAGGTGCCGATTTGATGCGCGTGCGCCACATGCACGTCGGAGCTGCCCAGCAACTCGACCACGAACGCTTTCACGTCCTCGACCGGAATCCAGACCGACCCAAGCCGCGCATCAATGTCCGCTGGGGAAAGCTCATCGGGCTGCACGGCTTCGAGAGCCGTGACATTGGCGCTGTAGCTCGCGTCCACCTGCGCTGCGAGTTTCGCCTCCGCGAGTTTCTCCCGCACGTTTCCTGAGAGGTATTGGTCGTCGGATTCCCACCGCTCTGTTTTTGGATTGCGATAAATTAGCCCGCGTAACTCTGGCAGAAGGTCATCCGCAGGCCGGCCCAGCAACCTCTCCATGTGCTCCAAGTCCACACGCCCCTTTTCATTGAGGCACACCACCAGAGCGTCCTTCGGCGTCTCCGCGGTTCGCGCGCTTCGGCCGACCTGTATCGTGCGCTCGCGAAAGATGGCAGTCTTCGCGGCTGTCTTCGTCTCCGAGTTGTAGTCCTCGAGCGAAAGCAGCAGCGGCAGATCCGGGTCGCCGAGAAAGGCGCGGACATTCGCGCGTTCGTTGATCGGACCGAAGCGCGAGACGAAGTAATCGTATTGAGTGTTCAGCACCCGCCGCGCATTCGTGACCGTCTCCTCATCGCGGTCGGTCATCTGCGTCAGCAGCGTCTCGCGCACTTCGTTCCGCACTTTGATCAATCCGCGGATGCGCCTCGTGCGATCTTCGCTCAACCCGTCGAGGAAGGTGAGCTTGTCCCCTTCGCGGATTGCCAGCCGATTGTCGTAGATCGTGTAGGCGTTCTCCTTGATGTGCTCCGGTGCAATCACCTCCGCGGCGACCTGCACCTCCGCAACCGCCTCGTTCGTGGCCGCTCGATAGCACGCCCAAGGCAATTGCTGCACGGCTTCACTCAGCGCCGCGCTCAATTCGCGCCCATCCGGTTCCAGCGTCGGCTCACGGTCACGATACATCTTCCCCGCGTAGGCCATCGTTCCGAGCATCATGTGCGGGCGTTCGGCGAAGTATTCGTTGATCGAAAACTTCTCACCGTCCGCAGTGGTGTGCTCCGCAAGCCGCAGCCAGGCTGGCCCGGTCGCCACTTCACCGGGCTGGAGCTTGCGGAGAAAGATGATGTCCGTCGTGACCTCGGTGTTCGCGTTCTGCTTGAACACAGTATTCGGCAGGCGGATCGCACCGAGGAAATCAGCTCCCGCGGCGACGTGCTCGCGCAGGCTCGTAGCGGCCTTGTCCAGCGTCCCTTTGGAACTGATGAAGGCGATCAGCCCGCCGGGCCGCACCTTGTCGAGTGCCTTAGCGAAGAAATAATCGTGAATCAGAAAGCCGCGATTATCGAAGCGCGGATCGGCGACCTGGTAATCGCCGAACGGCACATTCGAGATCGCAAGATCGAACGACTCATTGAGCAACTTCGCGTCCTCAAATCCCTGCTGGCGAGTGTCCGCATCGGGATACAGGGCGTGTGCGATGCGCGCCGTTATCGTATCCAGCTCGATGCCCGTGAGCGACGATTGGGCGCGCATCTCCTCCGGCATCAAGCCGAGGAAATGTCCGAGCCCAAGTGCCGGCTCCAGAATCCTGCCGTGGGTGAATCCAAACTGCGCCAGCGCCGCATACATTCCCTCGATCACTGCGGGCGCGGTGTAGTGCGCGTTCAGCGTTGAGGCGCGCGCGGCCGCATACTCCTCTTCGCTCAAAAGCTCGCGCAGCCTGGCGCGAGGCTTCGCCCATTCC
>JBGAGV010000017.1:0-191630 GCA_044226525.1 Chthoniobacteraceae bacterium
GATCGTCGCCGCAGGTGCCTGATACTGAGTGCCGGTAACCGCGAGTGCGGCCACCCTTTCGTGAACAACGATTGTTTTATTCATACCGCCGGTGGGTCTAACCGCCCACCCGCTCCCTTTCATGCCATCTAGGCGCTGCAGGCATGTGGTTAAGTCAAATAGTTAGTTATTAGTTGCTCATCGAGATTGGTCAGGTGGAGGGGCTGTTCCCCCAAGAGGAGGGGTTTGGGGAATGCCTGCGGCATGGCGGAAAAAATTGGGCAGGCTGGGCGCTTCGCGCGCTGTGGTTCCCCAACGAACGATCAAGGGCAGGTGCGCAGCACCGCTAACTTCCGCTCCTGGAACGCGATCTTACTGGCGTAGTCGAGTTCATGGAGGACGGGGACGCCGAGTTCGGTGGCGAGCTTGGCCAGCTTGGTCAGCAGGGTGGTGTTTTCCCCGAGCGTCTTGCACCAGTGCCCTTTAAGGATGTGCCACACGGTCATAACCAACTTGCGTGCGACGGCATGTCAGTTTCGAGGCATCAGCAGTAAAATTCCAACCGTCAGCCACGGAGGGAAGCCGCGGTCACCGGAGCACTGCGCGGATCGAGGCATCTTCGGGATGGAGATGAGACCTTCAGCAGCGTGTGAGATCCTGCGCTGCTTTCCGGTCGCTAAAACTTCACCGATCCCGTCAGCGAGACCTGATGCGCCTTGGCGTTGTTTTGCAGAATGCGGCCCTCGTAATCGAGGATGATCTCGAAACGATCGCGCCACGTGAGACCGATGGCGAAACCGATTTCGAAGACGTCCGAGCCGGGGGCCTGCGTTTCGGCCGAGGCTTCAAAGCGGCCGACGGGGAGCAGCGCGCCGTTGTTCTGCATCTGGTAAGGCGAGCGGACGAGGCCCACGCCAACGAACTCGTTGTTGTCGCGGTATTCGTGCGCCCAGCCGAGGCGGAGCTGCGGGGTGAGCTTGATCGAATCGAACGCAAAGGTGCGCGAGATCTGCCAGCCGATGCGGGAGATAAGCGAATCGAAGCTCTGACCGGGCACATGCAGGCGAGCGTTGCCGAGCGTCGTGCTCGCGCCGGCTTCGGTGTATTCCTCGAGCTGGCCGATCATCCAATCGATCGTGGCATACGGACCGGTGACGAAACCGGCGACTTCCATATTGTAACCGAGGTTGAGCTGGAGCGTGTGCGTCTGGCTGTTCGGCTCGGCGTGCGCGGTGTTGCCGAAGAGCGTGTGCCGCTGGAGATCGTGCTCGAAGCTGGAGAAACCGTAGAGCGCGTCCACGTAGAGGCCACCGTCGCGATAGGACGCATAGGCGGCGAGCGATTCGCCTTCGATATCCGCATCGCCGATGCCGAGCGCGAGGGCGTTTTTGCTTTCGATGTAAGTGAACGCGCCGCCGAGGGTGAGGTGCTCGTTGACACGATACTCCGCGCCCGCGGTCTCGGACCACGTGTCGGTCTGGAAACCCGCAGCGGGCAGGAAGGTCTCGGCGTCACTGGAGCCGTAACCCGCCGTGGCAAAGATTTCCCAGCCGGGCTTGGTGTCGGGAGTGGATTCGCTCCGCAGGCGGAAGAGACGCTCGTTCACGTCGCGCGTCACATTGCGCACCATCGTGAAGACCGCTTCGCGCTGGGCCATGGCCATGGGCAGGCCGCTGAAGATCGTGGAGGCGATGGCCTCCTGATCGGTGACGAGCAGATCGGCAGGGTTGGCGAGGACTTCGATGAAGAGCGGTGACTGGCTTTCGACCGTCCACGAGGCACCGCGGTTTTCCGAGTGCGCCCAGTTCGGCGTGTAGCCGGCACCATCGCCCTTTTCCACGTCGGTGTAGCCGGAGGCAAACTGGCCGTTCAACGCGCGCGTCACAATCCAGTAAGGAGTATCCGCATCGAGGCCGAGACCATTCGGACGACTGCCACTGAGGCGCACCTGCGCGGCGCGGCCGAAGAGCCGGGTGGCATCGATCCCACGCAAGCCCATGCTGCGCGCGAGATCTTCGGCGCGGGCCGAGAGCGCAAACCCCTGGCTGCTGGTGTTGGGATTGCGGAACGTCACCGTGGTCGGATTCGTCCCGATGCCACCCGTCTGGGTGAGCGTCATGATGAGTTCGCCCGGCTGCCCGGCCACATCGCTGAAAAGGGAGACCTGCACCGTGCCCTTCACATTCTGCTGGAGGCGCAGCGAAACCGAATCGATGAGATACGAATCGCCATCGGTCTTGAATTGCGAGGCGAGCCAGCGGGTCGATGAGATGAGCTCGATGCCGTCCGTCGGCAGGGAAAGATTGCTCGTGAGTGCAGCCGCGCGTGCGTCCGAGACGACGCTGCTAACCGTCAGGCCAGCCAGCGCCAGCGCAGCAAAAGATGAACGCGCGGAACGTGATTTCATGGGCGCGGCGGTTAAGACATCAAGGGCCGGAAATGTCGAGCGGAAATCCGGGTAGTTCCCGGGGCGGAGGCGCTTGATTTCAACGCAGCGGCGCAGAGAGCGCAAGAGTCGCCGAGAGAAATAAACCCGCGGCGAATGACCTCTGTGATCGCGAAAGAAAACTCCCTCCGCGATGTTTGCCCCCAAGCCTCGACCGCGCCCTACGCGTAGAGCGCCGTGACCGGCTTCGCCTTCACCAGCTCGCGTGGCTGGTTGAGGTGATTGTAAACGATGGTGTCGGGCTCGATGCCGACGGAGTGGTAGATGTTCGCGAGGAGCTCGGTCGGGTGAACCGGGTCGCTCTTCGGGCTGGAGCCGGTGGCATCGCTCTCGCCATGGACATAGCCGCGTTTGGTGCCGGCGCCGGCCACGACAGCGGTGTAGCAGTAGGGCCAGTGATCGCGACCATCGGAGCTGTTCACGTTGCCGCTGGTGCTCACGCCCTTCTCGGGGCTGCGACCGAATTCACCCAGCGCCACGACGAGCGTTTCGTCGAGCAGGCCACGCGAATCGAGGTCCTCGATGAAAGCGGAGAACCCCTTGTCGAGCATCGGCGCAGCGAGGTCCTTGATGCGGGTGGTGAGGCCCTGGTGCATGTCCCACGAATGGTTGTCGCTGTTCGCGACCTTGGGCCACACGACTTCCACCACGCGGGTGCCGGCTTCCACGAGGCGGCGCGCCAGCAGGAGCGACTGGCCGAAGGTGTTCATGCCGTAACGCTCGCGCATCTTGTCGTCTTCGCGATCCATCTCGAAGGCTTCACGCGCCTTGCCGCTGACGATCAGGTTCAGCGCCTTGTCGTAATATTCGTCGAGATTGTATTGGGCCACGGCCTTGTCGATATCGGGCATGGCGGCCTCGATGGCATCGCGCAAGCGAGCGCGGCGCTCGAGACGCTGGGCAAAGACGTCGGGGCGCAGCTTGAGGTCATCGACCTTCACGCGGTTCATCTTCGACATGTCGAGGTCGTCCCCCTCGGGGAAGAGCGTGTAGGGATCGAACGCCTTGCCGAGGAAGCCGGCGCCGCCCCCCTTGCCGATGACGTTCGATTCCTGCAGCGGACGCGGGAGCTGCACGAAAGGCAGCACCGGATCGGTCGGCGGCTTGAGGCGGATGATGTTCGAGCCGAAGTTCGGGAAATCCTTCGCATTCGGCGGCTCGAGCTGGCCACTGGGCGACACCTTGTCGGTGGTGTAGCCGGTCATGAGCTGGTAGATCGCCGCCGTGTGATTGAACAGGCCGTTCGGGGTGTAACCCATCGAACGGATCATGGTGAACTTGTCGTTGATCCCGGCCAGCTTCGGCAGGAGCTCGGTGAAATTGACGCCCGGGATCTTGGTCGGGATGCGCTTGAACGCGCTGGCCATCTTGTCCGGCAGATTTTCCTTCGGATCCCACAAGTCAAGGTGCGAGGGGCCGCCTTGGAGATAGACCATTACGACACTCTTCGCTTTCCCCCAGCCCGCCGGTCCTTTGGTGATCCCGGCGGCCGCCTGGGCAGCGCGAGCGCGACCTTGCAGTGAGAAGACCGAGCCGAGGGTCAGGCCCATGAGGGCGCTGCCGCCGACGCGGACGAGGTCGCGGCGCGTGAGGCCGAGATGGGAATCGCAAAGGTCGCGGCCAGGTTGTCCAGGAATGCGGATCATAGGTTCGAGAGGTTAGGTCGGAATGGTGGGGGCAGAATCGGCCCCGTCAACGCCCGACAACCTGCCCATCCGCTGGGGCTTAGAGGAAGGGCGGGATTGTGCAAAACGCGGCGCACTCTTTCACCCATGAAGGGGAAGCGCTCATCACTTCAGAAACGCCGCCCCTTCTCTGCCGAGCCGCCAGTTACGAGGCCGACACGGCTCTCTTGCGCACCGCGCTTCGTTTGGCGCGCTTGGGCTTCTCAGCCTCCACGACCCGCCGCATGAGCACAAAGGAGCGTTCGCGCAGATGAAATTGTGTTCCGGCCTCGTGCTCGGGCTGGGGTTCGGGAAAGCCGCGCTCGTCGGTGGTGTCGATGACGACGGCCCAGCGATGCGTGACCGTGTTGGGCAGCGTGAACTCGACCGGCTCGTGCGACGCGTTGAAGAGCATCAGGAAGGTTTCATCCTTCACCGGCTCACCCTCCCAGTTTCGCACATCCATTGTCTCACCACAGAGCAGCACGCCGAGGGTTTTGACGAAATGCGTGCCCCACTCTTCGTCGCCCATCTCGCGGCCCGTGGGGTTGAGCCAGTTGATGTCTTTGATGCCGGCACCGCGCACTTCACGTCCTTGGAAAAACTTCGGGCGACGGAAAACGGGATGATCGCGCCGCAGACGAATGAGGCGAGAGACGAAATCGGTCTGCGCTTCCTCTTCCGGCGTGCGATCCCACTTGAACCAGGAGATTTCGTTATCCTGACAATAGGCGTTGTTGTTGCCCTGTTGCGTGCGGCCGTATTCATCGCCGCCACAGAGCATCGGCACGCCCTGACTAAGGAAGAGCGTGCAGAGGAAATTCCGCTTTTGCCGGCGGCGCAAGGCGTTCACGCCCTCATCGTCGGTCGGCCCTTCAGCACCGCAATTCCACGAGCGATTGTGGCTATCACCGTCGCGATTCTCTTCGCCGTTCGCCTCGTTGTGCTTGTCGTTGTAGCTCACGAGATCGTGCAGCGTGAAGCCGTCGTGCGCGGTGAGGAAATTCACGCTCGCATACGGGCGGCGCCCATCGTTTTCGTAAAGATCGCTCGACCCCGTAAGACGCGCGGCGAGTTCGCCGACCTGGGAATCGTCACCCTTCCAATACGCACGCACGCAGTCACGGTATTTGCCGTTCCACTCGGTCCAGCCCACGGGAAAGTTGCCGACCTGATAGCCGCCATCCCCCACATCCCACGGCTCGGCGATGAGCTTCACTTTCTGCAATACCGGGTCCTGGTGAATGATGTCGAAGAACCCGCTCAGTTTGTCCACGGCGTGGAGTTCACGCGCCAGCGTGGCGGCGAGATCGAAGCGGAAACCATCCACGTGGCACTCGGTGGCAAAGTAACGCAGTGAATCCATCACGAGTTGCAGCGAGCGCGGCTGGCGCATGTTCAGCGTGTTGCCCGTGCCGGTATAATCCATGTAATACCGCGGCTGATCCGCAACGAGGCGGTAATAACTGCCATTGTCGATGCCCTTGAAGGACAGCGTCGGCCCGAGGTGATTGCCTTCCGCGGTGTGATTATAAACCACATCGAGAATGACCTCGATTCCCGCGGCGTGCAGGTTCTTCACCATCTGCTTGAACTCGGTGACCTGCTGCCCCTGCGCCCCGCTGGAGGAGTAACGTGACTCGGGCGCGAAATAGCCAATCGACGAATATCCCCAGTAATTCGTCAGCCCACGTCCGACGAGAAAGCTATCGTTCACAAAGTGATGCACCGGCAGTAACTCCACCGCCGTGATACCGAGCCGTTTGAAATACTCGACCGCTTGCGGCGAGCCGATCCCCGCATAAGTGCCGCGCAGATTTTCCGGCAGCACATTCCAGAGCTTCGAGAAGCCTTTGACGTGCACTTCGTAGACGACCGTCTCGGACATGGAGCGATTGATGCGGCGCTCGCCAGCCCAATCGAAGGAATCATCGACGACCACGCACTTTGGCATGCACGCCGCATTGTCCCGGTCGTCGAAATCAAAGTCTTCGTTGCCGCCCATCCGATAGCCGAACATCTCGTCCTTCCACTCGAAGCCGCCCGCAATCGCCTTTGCATAAGGATCAAGCAGCAACTTGTTCGGATTGAACCGCAGCCCCGCCGCCGGGTCGTAAGGCCCGTGCACCCGGTAACCGTAGAGTTGCCCGGGCTGTGCTTCCGGCACATAGCCGTGCCAGACAAAGTCGGTGCGTTCGAGCAAGCGCCGCCGTGCAATTTCCACGGACGGATCGGCCGGATCGAAGAAACAAAGTTCGACCTTTTCCGCACGCTCGCTGAACAGCGCGAAATTAGTCCCCTGTCCATCCCACGTCGCACCAAGAGGATAGGAATGCCCCTGCCAGACTCGATATGAATTCACGGTTGTTCAGTAATGGCTTTTCCGCCGTCCACATTGGCCTTCTCGGCAATTTCGTCGCGGCTGAAGATGCCCACGATGCGCATGTCGCGATCGACCACCGGTAAATAGTTCAGTCCATGCTCATCCATGACCTGATGCGCATGGGCACAATCTTCGTCCTCATAGCAGAAGACGACATCGCGGTTCATAATTTCGTGCACGCGCCACGATTTCGGATCGTGCCCGAAAGCTGCGATCTTCCGGTCTGGATGTTTTTCCTCCACCATGCCAACGAGTTTGCGGTCTTCGCTGACCGGCCACTTTTCGGTATCGAGTGCGCGCATTTTGTCGCCTGCGGTTTTCACAGTATCGCCCGGCGTGAGCGCACCGGCTCGTTCTTCGGCTACGGCTTTAAGCGGCGGCGCCGAGGCCGGCTGCTCCTTGGGTGGATTCGATTTTTCGTCAGGCATGTTGGCGTTTTGCGACCTAATCGCGCCCGCGGTCCTGCCCGGACGTGTCAGCGTCCGTGCAACCAAGCCGCCGCCGCTCGCCCAGCCCGCGTGCCGGTGGCAAAACATCCCTGGATGAGATAGCCCCCCGTCGGCGCTTCCCAGTCGATCATCTCCCCCGCGACGAAAACACCCGGCAATTTTCGCAGCATGAGCGATGCGTCGATTTCGTCCCAGTGAACTCCGCCCGCGGAAGAAATCGCTTCCTCAATCGGGCGCGGCGCCGTGAGTTTGATCCGGCATCGCTTGACCAGCGCAGCGAGTTCCGCTGGCGAAGCCAACACCGGCGCAACTGTGCGCAAAATGGCCAGCGTCGCGTCGCTCAGCCGCCAGCGCCGCGCGGCTTCCAGCAAAGACACCCGCTGCGACGGCGCGAGCTTTGCCGCAAGGTCTGCCTCGCTCATCGCCGGCTTGAAATCGATGACTAGTTCGGGTTCGCGCAGGGCGCGCAACGCGGGGCCAAGCTGATAAATCGCACCACCCTCGAGCCCATAGTGCGTAATGAGCAACTCGCCGTATACTTCGCGTTCGCCTGCTCGCGCCGCGATGTTTTTCAACGGCTGGCCTTCCATGGAGGTTACCTCCGGCGGCCAGGCGACCTCCCAGCCACAGTTCGCCGGCACGAGCGGCGCAACCCCGACACCGAGCGGTTCGAGCGTCTTCAGCCAGCCGCCATCCGATCCCGTCTCGGGCCACGAAGCCCCGCCCGGCGCGAGGATCACCGCATCTGCCTCGACCTCACCCGATTCAAACTGCACCTGCCACCGTTTTCCCGCGCGCAACCCAGTCCAGCGATGGTGCATCGCAAACTGCACGCCCAGCCCGCGCAAACGCTGCACCCAGCGTCGCAGCAAAGGCGCCGCCTTCATCTCGCGCGGATACACCCGCCCGCTCGACGCCACGAATGTCTCCACTCCCAGTCCAGCCGCCCACGCGCGCAACGCCTCCGCATCGCACTCCGCCAGCAATTCGCGCCACGGCCCAGCGGAATAACGCGCCTCGAATCGCTCGCGCTCTTCCGCATTCGTCAGATTCAGCCCACCTTTGCCGGCAACGAGAAACTTCCGCCCCACCGACGCCTTTGCCTCGAACACGGTCGTCTCCACGCCAAGCCCCGCGGCGATCTCCGCCGCGCGAAGCCCAGCCGGTCCGCCGCCGATGATCGCGAGTTGCATGGTGGAACCCAAGCAAACGCAACCCGATCCGGCAACCGGGTTCCCTTCGAGAGCCGCGGAAAAGCGATCAGCGCCCGTAGTCCACCCGCGGTCTCAGGGGAGAAATAGTCGTGAAGATTTCAGGATGCTCCTTCTTCAGGCTGCGCAGGCGTTCTGCCGCGGCATCGACCGGCACGAATTCCCCGATGCAGGCGAGAACCTCCCGGTAGGCCATGATTGCCTCGGAAAACTGCTCGGCACGCTCCAGGTTTTGCGCAGTCAAAAACGTCTTCAGCCCCCGGATTTCCTCACTCTCCGCACCCATGCGATCTCCCGGAAAGGCCCCCATCGAGGCGGTCAGAATGGAGTGCAGCCGAGCAAACTCACTCTTCGTAAAAAGGCCACGGCAGAATTGGCGCACGGCGGTGGCGGGCGGTTGGGTCGAAAGCGGTGGCTGCAACAATTCCGGCACCTCCAGACGTCCCGCCAGCGATTCCCGGATCGCGCGCTTGCGCAAAGCGTCGATCGCCTCGCCCCAGGTATGGCCGGATTGCCCGTCCATCCATGTCTGATAAGAGATCGGCGGCACCACCTCCGCATTCCAAATCGCCACGATTTCCCGCAACCGCTGCTCCAGCGCGGGCAGGTCGTTCCGCTCCCGACCGGACATCGAATTGGCCTCGACGTGCAATTCGTCGGCCAGCTTCGCGGCAGAGGCCTTGTCGGAGATGGCCGCCACCCGCTGACGAATGTTTTCTTCGGCTTTGGCCCGCCGGGCCTCTTCGGCGGCGGCCTCCCATTTCTCGATTTCCTCGCGCTTCTTCACGACCATCTTCAACGCTGGGGAACTCAGTCGCGAGGAAGTCATCTTTAATTCGCCCATGATTTGTCGCGCCTGCGGCCAATCGTTTTGCTCCATCGCCGCGAGCATCCGCGCATAAGTTCGGACAAAGTTCTGCGCATTTTGGTCCACATACCCCCTGCCGAATCGCTGATCCTCCAAGGCTCTCGCTTTGGCTTCCAGAGACTCGATCGTCGAGGCCGCCGGCAGCAGGTCAGCCGAAGGAGCGCCCGCGACGACCAGGGCGTTGGCCTTTTCGCGAGCGGCAATCAATTGCGCCGCGACCTTATCCACAAACCGCCGACGCCACTGCTCGACTTCCGGCGGCAGCGCCAACTGCGCCGGGCGCCCCGTCCGTCCGCTGAGCAGGGCATTGGAAGCATTAGATAACGAACCCATCTCATCCGCGGCGAACGCCTCCAAAAATCGCTGACTGATCGTCATCAGTTCGATCACGTTGTCGAGCGTCTGATAGTCCGGCTCCACGCGCATGCTGATATCCATCGTGCGAACCGCCTGCAGCATGTCCAACGTCGGAGCGAGATCCTGGGGGAGTTGAGCCTGCCGCCACGCACGCATCGCCACGTTCGTCGCATACTCCCTCAGCAGTGGCCTTATTTCCGTGCGCCACGACTGAAGATCGCGCACCGCCGTCCCAAAAGCGCCCCACGCCGCATTGATCCGACCGATTGATTCCGCTTCGAGCAAAGGCTGCGAACTCATGACCACGTCGGCGGCGACAAGGCCGCCGTTCATCCGCTCCCGATAACCATCGACCGAACTGAGCTGTTGCCGCGCGGCATCCGGAGTGATGCCGCCCCACGTGGCTTCGGCATTCACCACCGCGGCAACCGTGTCCAATGCCACCATGATCGATTTCCGATGAGCCTCCGTCGCCGCCGTCACCACAGGCAAGGGATCGGTCTGGGCGATCGCTGGACCGACGCACGAAAGCAAGAACATGGCGGCGAACCGCTGGCAGGAATGACGTGGATTCATGGGGCTTGGGTGAACAACTCCGGATGCAATTGCTTCAATTCTTTGAGCCGTGCATGGGATTCGGTCACCGGAGCGTGGAGACCTCCCAGCAAAATAACTTGTCGATAAAAGTCCACCGCGTCGGCGAAGAGCTCGGCCTTTTCGAAGTTTCGCGCCAGCAGGAATGCGCGAACTGCCTTCCCCTCTCCTTCCATGGGCGCCGCAGGCAGCATCGGCGCCGCGTTGGCAATCAACCGGTGCACCTCAGCCCAGTCCTTGCGCGCGGCGGCTGCACCGATGATGGACCGCAAGCCCTCTTCGAAGGGGCGTTCTTTGAGGGGCGCCTCCAGCAGTTGGGGTAGTTGAAGCTGTCTGGCCGCTGCGATCCGGATCAGGCGCTGGTAAGCAGCGCGGACCTGAGCCTGCCAGGGATGGCCGGTGCTTAGGGCCTCCGAAGGAGCGAAATATCGCCCGCCTCCCAGATCGAACCGACCGAGCCGATCCAAATCGACCAGCAAATGCGCCAGAACCTCGGAGTCGTTCGAGTCGGATTCTTGCTGCTCCCTGGCCGTGCGAATCGCCTTGGCCAGCGAGCGAGCCTCCTCCGCCGTCTGGAGCGATTCCAACCGAGAGATCACCAGGTCGATGGAACGCTGAGTCACTTCGCCCTGCTTCTGGGCAAGCGCAGCCCGTCGCGCGGTCAGCGCTTGTGCCAGGCTGGGGAACATGCCTGCCACCCGGCGTTGCAGGTTTCTGCCCTGGGAGATGGCCTCGGGCCACGCGCCGGCCGCTTCGAGTGCCAGCATCTCCCGCCATTCGCGGGCGATCTGTTCGGCTTCGGAAATCCGGGCGTCCCATTTTCCATCCTGCCGACGGGTAGCGTATCCCTCTGCGTCTGCCGCCGCGTGCAGTCGCGCGATCCATGGCTCGATCTCATCGGGAGTTTCCGCCTTGGGCAAGGCCTCCAAGGCCGTCCGCACGGTGTCGAGACCTTGCTCCCGCAACCGCGTCAGGCCCTTCTTGCGACGATCCTCCAGTTCCTTGAGCGATAGAAAATCGCCGAAAGGGCTGCTGGTATCGCGCCACTCCAACTCCGCGCTCGCTCGCCCAATCAAGGACGCATCCCCGGTTTCCTCGGCGGCCAGCAGGTCCTTCGATTTGGAAAGATAGTCCAGCACCCGATCGAGGTCGGGCACCTTCTTTCCGGCAAGGGGCGACATGCGGCGCGCGGCCTCCCTGATCGCGCGTAAACTCTCGATGCTTTCCGAAAGGTCGCTCGCCACCCGGGCGCGGCGCCAGGCCTCGGCGGCTGCTTGCACACGAGTGTCGATGATGTTCGGCAGATCGTCTCGCACCATGTTCTGGCGCGTTCGAATGGCCGCGCGAAACGCGTCCCACGCGGCACCGAGCCGGGCATTGCCGGTTCGGTTTTCCATGCCTCCCCTGGAGTGAAATACAGCGTCGTCCAACCATCCCCGCTCCACCATGCCACGGAGGAAACTGGCGCGGGATCGATCGAGCTGCGAGTCCTTCAGTTCGAGCCGGCCGGCGGCGATCTCTTCGGCAATCACCTTCGGAATGCGGTCGAGCGAATCCCCAATCGCGGTATTCGCCACCACCAATTGCTCCAAGGTGAAAGGCGAGGAGGCCCCCTGCGACCATCCGGCACCGCAACCCAGCACACTGAGCGTGACCATGATGGCAGGATGGGAGAAGCGCTTCACCGAACTCACACTAGCCGATCGGCAGACTCTTTTCAGCTGGAAAAATACACCCAGCCGGGCTCGCGAACTTCCTCGCTACACCAACCGGTGGCCAATCCACGTGCAGGACTCGCCAATGGACGATGCGTGTTCCCGGCAAGTCCCCGCCATGGTCCGGATTATCTCAGCAACATGAACAACGCCCCATTTCTTCACCCCGAAACCGCGCAGTGCACCCGACCGACGGAAGCCGACGACCTCGCCAATCTGCTCCGCTCGCGGCGCGACTTCCTGGGCCGCTTCGGCATGGGGCTGGGCACCGTCGGGCTGATGTCGATGCTCAGTGACGAACTCCGCGCCAACGTGCCGGCCAATCCGTTTTCCCCGCTCGCCGTCCGCAAGCCTCACTTTACACCCAAGGCGAAGCGCGTCCTGCACCTCTTCGCGCAGGGCGCGCCATCGCACATCGACACGTTCGATCCCAAACCAGGGTTGATCTCGAACGACGGCAAGACCGTCAGCAACTTCGATGGCGTGCTGTTCGGGTCACCGTTCAAGTTCAGCAAACACGGCTCGAGCGGGCTGGAAATTAGCGAAGTTTTCCCGCAGCTCGCGCAGCACGCGGATGAGTTGTGCGTCGTCCGCTCGCTCTATACCGACGCACCGGATCACGTCTTTTCCACCTTCATGATGAACTGTGGCCAGGGCCGCCTCCCCCGCCCGAGCATGGGCTCCTGGCTCGTCTATGGCCTCGGCTCGGTGAATCAGAATCTGCCCGGCTTCGTCGCGCTTTCCCCGGGAGCGATTCCCTTCGGCAACCAAAACTTGCGCTCCGGCTTTCTGCCCGGTGCCTGCCAGGGCACCTACATCAACACGTCGCAATCGGACGTCGAAAAGCTGATCGAAAACATCCGGAACCACGACGTCACCACCAAGGAACAGCGTGCGCAGCTTGACCTCGTCGGGAAGCTCAACTCGCGCTTCAAAAAGGATGAAGCCCTCGAGGCGCGCATCCAGTCCTTCGAACTCGCCTTTCAAATGCAGGTCGAAGCAACCGACGCGTTCGACATCTCGAAGGAACCCGATGACGTGCGCGAACGCTACAAGGCCGACACCGCGCAGGGCCGCCAGTTGCTCGTCGCGCGGCGCTTGCTCGAACGCGGCGTGCGCGTGGTGCAGGCCTGGCACACGAGCTGGGATCACCATCAGGACATCAAAAAGAATCTCACCGCCAAAGCCGCCGAGTGCGATCAACCCATCGCCGCGCTGCTCACCGATCTCAAGGAACGTGGCATGCTCGACGACACGCTCGTGGTCTGGGGCGGCGAATTCGGCCGCATGCCACGCCGCCAGCTTCCTACCGGCAACATCAAGCTCGAGGCGCCTCCCGGGCGCGATCACAACGCGAAAGGCTTCTGCTGCTGGATGGCCGGCGGCGGCGTCCACGCCGGTTACGCCCACGGCGCGACCGACGACCTCGGCTACGAAGCCGTGATGGACAAAGTCCACGTGCACGACCTGCACGCCACCATCCTCCACCTCATGGGCCTGCAGCACGAGCGCCTCACCTACCGCTACAACGGCCGCGATTTCCGGCTCACGGATGTTTACGGCAACGTGGTGAAACAACTCATCGGCTAAATCGTATGAAACGCGGATTCCTCCTCTCGCTCCTTCCCCTCACCGCGCTCGCCATTCCCGACCAACCGCCGCCGCTCAAGCCCGCGGAAGTGGCGCACTTCAACAAAGACGTGCTGCCGATTTTGAAGAACCGCTGTTACGAATGCCACTCGCATGAAGCGGGGAAGATCAAAGGTGGACTCACGGTCGATTCGCGCGACGGGTTGATCAAGGGGGGCGATTCGGGTGCAGCCGTGGTGCCGGGGAATTTGAAGGACTCGCTCCTCGTCACTTCGGTGGTGTGGGAAGATCCAGATTTCCAGATGCCACCGAAGCACAAGATGCCGGATGCCGAAATCAAGGCACTGGTCGATTGGGTAAAGGAAGGCGCACCCGACCCGCGGGCTTCCATGGCGCCGAGTGGCGGACAGGCGGCCATTCAGGAAAAAGCGAAAACGCACTGGGCGCTCCAGCCGCTGGCGCAGCCGGTCATCCCCACCGTGAAAGACAAGTCGTGGCCGAAAAATCCGGTCGATGCCTTCATCCTCGCGAAGCTGGAAGAGAAAGGGATGAAACCCTCGCCGCAGGCGGATAAACTCACGCTGCTGCGGCGCGTTTCCTACGATCTGACCGGCCTTCCGCCGAGCACGGAGGACACGAATGCGTTCCTCGCCGACAAATCGCCCGACGCCTACACCAAACTCGTCGATCGCCTGCTCGCATCGCCGCACTACGGCGAACGCTGGGCGCGTTACTGGCTCGATGTTGCGCGTTATGCCGACACCACCGGTGAAGCCGGCGTCGGTGGCCGCGACAATCGTTTCATCTACGGCTGGACCTATCGCGACTACGTGGTGCGCGCGTTCAACGAAGACAAGCCCTACAACCAGTTCGTGCAGGAACAACTCGCGGCCGATCAGCTCGTCGCCCAGGGCAAGGCCGATCGACGCAACCTTGCCGCGATGGGTTTCATCACCATCGGCAAACGTTTCACCAACAACGACGATGTGATCGACGATCGCATCGACGCCACTGGACGCGCCTTCATGGGCCTCACCGTCTCCTGCGCGCGTTGTCACGATCACAAGTTCGACCCGATCACCACTGAAGATTACTACTCGTGGCACGGCATCTTTTCGAGCACGCGCGAGCCGGAACAAGGCCCGTTGCTCGATGAACCCAGGCAGACACCGGAATACGCCGACTTCGAGAAGCAGGTCGCCGACGCGCTGTTGAAAGTCGATGAGACGACCGACAACGAATGGGAGGACCACTTCAACGAGCAGTTCGGCAAGATGGCCACTTATCTCATGGCGATCCACGATGCCGAGAAGGGCACGGGCGGGTTGTCGGTGAATACGTTCTATCGTTCCCGCGGCCTGACGCAGGGCATTGCCCAACGCTGGGCCGCTTACCTCAAAGGCACCGCGGCTCGTGGCGCGACGGCGGCGAAACGCAGCACTCCGACGCCCGACTTCGATCCCATCTTCGCTCCGTGGAAGGCGCTCGCGGCTCTGCCCGACGCGGACTTCGAGGTGAAAGCGCCCGAAGCTCTGGCGAAGGCGATGGCGGGCGAAGGCGACAAGAAAGTGAACCCGCTCATCGCCCAGCTTTTCGCCGATCCGCCGAAGTCGTTGAAGGACGCCGCCGATCGTTACGGCAAGCTCTTCACTGACATTCAAAAACAGCACCACGAGAAACGCGCCGAGTTGCTGAAAGCGGCGGGCACTTGGAAGCAGATCGCCATCACGCTCGACACCCCTGACGCCGACGCGATCCATCGCATCCTCTATGGACCCGACGCTCCCGCGGATCGCGCCAAGCTCACGCTCGGCGGCGAACTCGGGGTCAGCAGCACCACGAAACAGCAACGGATGATCACCAAAGTGAACGACATCCGGCTGAACCACCCCGCTTCCCCAGCCCGCGCCATGGCCATGGAAGATGTCGAGAAGCCGCGCAATTCACGGATTTTTATCCGCGGCGACCGCAACAAACAGGGACCGGAAGTGCCCCGGCGGTTCCTGTCGATTCTCGGCGGAGAAAAGCCGTTCACCGTCGGCAGCGGCCGGCTCGAACTCGCCGAGGCGATCACCGATCCGAAGAACCCGCTGACCGCGCGCGTGATCATCAATCGCGTCTGGATGCACCACTTCGGCCAGGGACTCGTCACCACACCGAGCGACTTCGGTCTGCGCGGCGACCCTCCGTCCCATCCCGAAATGCTCGATTTCCTGTGCCGGCAGTTCATGGACAATCACTGGTCCTTGAAAAAGCTGCACCGGCTCATCGTCACCAGCGCGACCTATCAGCAGCGCAGCGACGACGTGCCGCAGTATCGCGAGCTGAACCCGACTAATTCGCTCGTCTGGAAAATGAACCGGCGCCGGCTCGATGTGGAGTCCCTGCGCGACACCCTGCTCACCGCCTCCGGCACGCTGGAAGGAACCGTGGGCGGGCGTCCCGTCGATCTGCTCGGGAACGATCAGCGCCGCACCATCTACGCGTTCATCAATCGCGAAAACATTCCCGGCGTGCTGGCGAACTTCGACTTCGCTCTGCCCGAAATGAGCAGCCCGCAGCGCAATGAAAGCACCGTGCCCACGCAGGCGCTCTTCATGATGAACAGCCCGTTTGTGATCGACCAGGCGCGCAAACTCGCGGCGCTGCCACAGGTCGTGAAGGCCTCCAGCGATGACCAGCGCGTCCGGCAGCTTTACGCCCGGCTTTTCCAACGCGCCCCCGACAAGGCGGACCTTTCCGATGCACTGACGTTCATCCGCGAACAGAACGCATTCAAGCCGGAGCCGCCGCCGAAGAGCGATTGGAAATACGGGATGGGCGTCATCAATCCCGGCAAACCCATGTATCTCGCGGAAGCGAAAAATTTCCGCGATAACCAGTGGGTGATCTATGACAAGAAGCAGCCCGTGAAGGTCGGCGAAACCGGCGGGCTCACGGGCGCCACCGCCGCGAGTGTGCGCCGCTGGGTCGCGCCGGCGGATGGCACCATCAGCATCGACGGAGCACTCTCCGCCACGGGCAAGACCAGCAAGGGGCTCGTTGCGCGGGTCGAACTGCGCCGGGGAAATCAGCCCCCGACACCGATCGCCAACTGGAAGGCCGGGAAAGACACCGTCGCCACGACGGTGGAAACCATCGAGGTCAAAACCGGCGATGCGCTCGACTTCATCGTGCTGCCCGCGGGCGGTGCACCGGAATCCTATGCCTGGGCGCCGAGCATTCATCTTCGCAACGCCAGCGGCGAGATGCCCGACAAGCACGATTGGGACGCCCGCTCCGAATTCGCCGGCCCGCCACCCGCCCCGCCGAAAGGGATGACACCGTGGGAAAAATACGCCCAGGCGCTGCTGCTCGCGAACGAGTTTGTGTATCTGAATTGAGCGACTGGCTTTCCCAGCCCCGCGGAGGCGCAAAACTTTGCGCTCACGGATCGCCGCGAATGCGTTATCCATTCGCCTATGGCGCTCAAGGCCACCATCTACAAAGCCGATCTTCAGCTCTCCGACATCGACCGCGGGATTTATGGCGATTACCCGCTGACGATTGCGCGGCATCCTTCGGAAACGGATGAGCGGCTCATGGTGCGGCTGCTGGCCTTTGCGCTGAGTGTGCCAGCGGATGGCGATCACGGCCCGCTGGAGTTTGCCAAGGATTTGTGGGATGCCGACGAGCCAAGCCTTTGGCAGCGGGATTTCACCGGGCGCCTCGTGCACTGGATTGAAGTCGGCCAACCAGACGAGAAGCGCCTCGCGCGCGTCTGCGCCCGGGTGGATCAGGTGAGCGTCTTCAGCTACGCGTCGAGCACGCCCATCTGGTGGGAAGCACTCGCCCCGAAAACTTCGCGCCTGCGAAACCTCACCGTCTGGCAGATTCCCTCGGAGCAAAGCGAAGCGCTGGCGCTGCTGGCCAAACGCTCGATGCAACTGAACGTGACCGTGCAGGATGGCGGCATCTGGATGAGCGACCAGGAGCGTTCCGTCGAGGTGCAACTGACGCGGCTGACCGAAGCGACCGTTTAGCGCAGCCAAGGGATTGCGGACTCGCGGGTTGGCAGGCTACCCAATCTTCATGCGCCCCATTCACCTCCTCTCGTTTCTCTCGCTCGTCGCCTTCGCTACCGCGGCCGAACTCCCTGTGCCCGAAGGCGTCACCTTCACGCGCGACCTCGAGTTTTCGAATCCCGACAATCAGCATCTCCAGGTGAACCTCGCTCAACCCAAGGGCGATGGGCCTTTCCCGGCGATCGTGTGCATTCACGGCGGTGGTTTCCGCGCAGGCAAACGTGAGAGCTACGACAAGCTCTGCCTCACGCTGGCGCAGCATGGGTATGTCGCCATCACCGTTACGTATCGCCTCGCGCCGATGTATCCATTTCCCGCCGCCGTGCTCGACTGCAAAACCGCGGTGCGCTGGCTGCGTGCGAATGCCGCGAAATACCATGTCGATCCGAAACGCATCGGCACCACCGGCGGCTCGGCGGGTGGACATCTCGTGCAATTTCTCGGCGTGACGGAAGGCGTGAAGGACTTTGAAGCCGGCGAGTATCTCGACCAGTCCAGCGCGGTGAATTGCGTGGTGAACTACTACGGCCCGAGCGATCTCTCGAAATCCTACGGCGCCAGCGTGGATGCGGCGGAAGTGCTCCCGCTCTTTTTCGGCGGCGATCTCTCCACCAAACTCCGCGAACATATCGTCGGCAGTCCGCTTTACTGGGCCACGCCCAAGGCCGCGCCGACGCTGATCGTGCACGGCACCAAGGACGACCACGTCGCCTACGAACAGGCTACCTGGATGGTCGATCGCCTTAAGGAATGCATGGTCGAAGTGGAACTGCTCACGCTCGAAGGCGCCGGCCACGGCTTCAAAGGCGCCGACGCCGAAAAAGCCGAAGCGGCCCTGCTGGCCTTCTTCGACAAACACCTGAAGTAGCCCGGCTTCGAAGCCGGGTGGCGCGGCGAGCTTCGGCCGATGCAAATCTGTGTTCAGTAGCACGAGCTACGATGAATCTTCGTTTTCCTAACCCTTGGAATTCGAGTAATAGCTTCCTTGTATGACGCTCGAAGCCACGCTCGAACCATTGCTGCACTCGCCGCGGCTCCCGGAAATCGTCGATGCGTTGCAAGCCCACATCCGTGCGGAGAGCGCGGCGCGGCAGCGCTTTTATCAGGAGATGACCGACGCGGAAAAGGTCGAGTTCATCGAAGGCGTCACCATCCTGCACTCGCCGGCGCGTGAAGTGCATCTGGTCGTGCGCGATCACATTCATTTTCTCCTCAGCGCATATGTCCGCCTGCACAACCTGGGCGCAGTGCGGGGCGAAAAATGCCTGTGCGTTTTTCCTCGCAACGACTATGAGCCGGACGTCGTTTTTTTCGGCTCGGAAAAGGCAGCGCAATTTCGGCCGAGCACCATGAAATTTCCGGTGCCCGATCTCGCCGTGGAAATTCTCTCGGACAGCACCGCCCAGCGAGACCGGGGAGTGAAATTCGAAGATTACGAAGCCCACGGCGTGCAGGAATACTGGCTGGTCGAGGCCGAACAGCAGTGGGTCGAGCAATATCTACTTCGCGACGGGCGCTTTGAACTGACGCTCAAATCCGGAACGGGCGAAATCGCGAGCCCCACGATTCGCGGGCTGCGTCTGCCTTTGGGCGCGTTCTTCGGCGAGGCCGAAAACGTGGCGGCGCTGAAGACATTGATGTCCCCCGCAGGCTAACCGGTCACTTCGAGGTTTCCGGTCAGCAAAACCGGTTTCACGCGCCTCTCGGCTCAGGAGAGCCGAGCTACTTCTTCGGCTTTGCCTTCGCTTTCGGCTTGGGCTCGGCTTTGGCCTGAGCTTCGGGGGCGCCGAGGGGTTGCTTGAGCTCGGCTTCGGTCCAGGTTTTGGCGCGGCCCTGGGTGAGGGCGCGGACTTTGGCGACGTCTTCGGGAGCGACAGGTGAAGCACCGTGGTCCCATTCGCGGCGGATGTAGGTCAGCACAGCCGCGAGGTCGGCATCCGGGAACATGCCGAGCGGCGGCATTTCGAGGGAGAACTTGGTGCCGCCGACGGTGATCGGGCCGGTGAGACCGTGGAGCACGACGCGGATCGGACGATCGGCCTGGCCGAGAACCCACTCGGAGTTGAGCAGCGGCGGGGCAAGATTGGCGAGGCCGGTGCCGGTCGGCTGATGGCAGGCGGCACACACCGACATGTAGAGCGCCTTGCCCTTGTCGAAGAGCGCCTGCTGCTCGGCGGTGAGCGGTTTGATTTCCGGCAGCGGTTTGACGCCGGGTTTGTTCGGCCAGTAAAGCTCCGCGTCGATTTTGCCGAGCGCGGACTTGAGCGAACCAGTGGCCGTCTTCTGCAGCGCCACAAACGCGGCGGGCTCGGCTTCCATGCGAATCGGGTTCGGCGAGGGTTTCTTCGGAGCCATGGCCGTGAAGATCAGGTTCTGACGCGCGGCGGGCTGCGCGGCGGCGAGCGCGAGCATGCGGGCGATGCGGGAGCCGCGGCGTTCGCTCATCACGCAACTGGCGAGGGTTTCGATGGCTTTGGTCGGCGCGAATTTCGTATCGTCCGCGGCGGGTTCCTTGAGCAGAGCCTCGAGGAATTCGAGTTCGCGACCGGTGAGACCGCTGGCGACCGCTTCACCGACCATGGCGGCGTGCGACGGCGGCGGAGTGGAACTCTTGGGTTTCCCGGTTTTGGCGTCTTTTTCCCCCGAGGCGGGAGCGGGGGCAGGAGCAGGTTCTTTCGCGGCGGCAACGCCTTCGTTTTTAAGCAGCGTCACGAGTGCTTTCTCGACCTCCGGGCCGGGTTGATCGCTGAGCTTGAACGCGAGGTGCAGGCGCAGCTCGGGGTCAGCCTTCACGACGAGTTGGATCAGTTCCGGCGTGAGCGCAATGTCGGCGAGGCGAACGGCGGCGGCGCGCACTTTCACGTCGTTATCGGCCAGCCGCGCTTTCACGATCTCCGGTGTCAGTGCGCCGAGACCTTCGAGCGTCCAGAGCGCATGCAGACGAGCGAGCGAATCCCGGCTTTCGCTCGCGAGTTTCGCGATGGCGGGCACGACCGCCTTGTCCCCTCGCTCTACGAGCACGCGCTGCGCCGTGTCACGCACCCAGCCGTTCGCATGCGCAAGGAAAGGAACAAGGTCGGCGGTTTCTTTCGGCAGCTTGGTCGCTCTCGGCTTCGCGCCGTCGGGCACAATGCGGTAGATGCGGCCGAGGTTGAAGGGCGTCTCCAGCTTCCGCTCGATGATATTGGCGGCGAGATAATAGGTGATGAAACCTTTGTGCTGGATGACGCCGCGCGCCATGTCCACGAGGTAGAGCGCACCATCGGGACCGGTGTAGGCATTCACGGGGCGGAAACGCTCATCGTTCGAGGTGATGAATTCCTTCCCTTCATACGCGTGCTTCGCGTTGACCACGCCCCCCTTTTCGCTGAGCACGAGCCGCTTCACCAGCATGCCGCTCGGCTCGGGGATGAAGGCGTTGCCGCGATATTCCTTCGGGAAAAGATCGCCGCGATAAATCGTGGCGCCACACGTGGCGGTGCAGCTTTTCAACGTGCCATCTTCACGCAGCGTGGTGTCGTTGTAGCCGCGGTTAACCCCGGGCGTCATGACGCTCGGCCAGGTCGTCTGGATTTTGGTGGTCTGGTAATTAATCGCGCTGCGCGAGGCGAGGCGCAGATTGCGGGCGTAGTAGCCGGGTGTGACCAGGTCGAGCCGGAGGAAATCGCTGTTGTAGTTAAAATACTGCCGGCCCCAGTTGTCCTGCGTTCGGCCCCACTGGCCGAAACCAGTCGTCGTTTCGCGGAGGAACTGGCCGCCTTGGTAGCGGTAGCGGAAGCTGTGGCCGTTCGACCAGATCCAGTTGTCCATCATCCACGTGGGCGAATTCGCCATGTGCTCGGGCTGGCCGCCCTGGGTCGCGTAGGCATCGTGAATGATCTCCACCTTGTCGGACACGCCGTCGCCGTCGGTGTCGTGGAAAAACTTGAGGTTCGGCGGCTCCGCGATGATCGCCCCGTCGCCGATCGCCATGACGGCTCGCGGCATGAGGAGATTGTCGGCGAAGATGGTTTTCTTGTCGTAAACCCCGTCACCGTCGGTGTCCTCCAGGCGGCTGACACGGCCAATGGCCTGGTCTTCGCCGGTGCCGTCCATGTCGTGCATGTAACCGCGCATTTCGGCCACATACATCCGGGCCTGGTCGTCCCAGCTCACCGCGATGGGCGAATCGATCATCGGCTCCGACGCCACGAGTTCGGCGTGGAAGCCTTTCGGGAGCTTGATGCTCTTGAGCTCTTCCTGCGCCGTCAGCGGCTTCGGCGCGGGGGGATGAAATTTCAGCACTGGGTTTTCCGGGCCACCACCCGCGCGCTTGATCTTCGGGCCAGTGTCGGTCCCGGCATCAGCCGAGGTTCCCTCTGCAGGTTTCGCGGCTTCGGCGGCAGCCGGCGCGGCAGGTTTGGAGTCTTTCGCCGGAGCTTTGGGAGCGTCCGCAGCATGCGCGGCACAGGCAAGGCAGACGAGAGGGAGCAGGGAGACGCGGTGGTGCATGGAGAAAAAGGGCTGCTAACTAAACCCGCGACGCGCGACGTGCAAAGTGCGGCGGATGTTCACACGTCAACCTGAGGGAAGCAGGCATGGAGCGCTGGCGTCCCGCCGACCGCGAACCGGGCATGCGGAGCAGGGGTGTTTCCCGTCCTGGTAGAAGAATGCATGCTGATCCGGTTGGTTGACCAAACGCGCTCGGCGAAGCGGCGGAGCGGCGGCTCGCACAATAGTGTGTTTATTGTGTCTGTTCCTCCCCGACGAGCCGCAGGGCCAGCCAGTGCGCCAGCGAATCGAGAAGCGATGGCTGACCCTCCTTACCGCTCTCCTCGGCAACCCGGATCGCTTCTGTGGCGCGCAGGCCGGAGGGAGGCGGAGAAATTCAACACAGAGGCGTAAAGGCTGCAGAGCGGGAACGGGGAGAAATTCAGCGGCGGACGGCGCGTGATTCCGGCCTTGCTGGGGAAACTCGTTTCGGCGTGGAGGCGGCGGAAGCATGTCCTGCCTTTTCGTCCTCAATCGCCGCCAGGGCGAACCGACGGTTCCGTCCATTCCGTCGGATCCCACTATTTTTTCGCCGGAGGCCGACTCAGCGCTCCATGGCAAACAAAAACGCCTCCCGGCAAACCGGGAGGCGTTTTGAAAAAGCAGAGTGAACTGCGCTCGGGGCTTACTTGGGATTCAGCACCTTGCAGCCGACGAGCCACGGATCGTCATTCGAACTGTCTTCGGTGAAGAGGTTGCGATTGCCCTGGCCTCTGCGGGTGACGGTGAAGGTCTGGCTGTTGCAACGCTCTTCCTTCGCGCTGCCGTCGTTGCGAACGACGATGGCGACCTTGCCTTTCCAGACGGCACCGTAATCGCCTTCCTTGGCCGAGTATTTCGGATCGGACTCGCTGCCTTGGGTGAAGCCGTCGGCGATGATCGGCCAGCTGGCATTGGAGACTTCGCTCAGGCCACGGACGTAGGCGTAGGTGTTTTCGCCCTGTTCGAGGACTTTGTTACGGCTGCTGATGTCGTTATCCGGGCCCTTGGCGGCGCCGTTCTGGTCTTTGCACCAGCGGGAGGAGGGATTGCCGAAGGGGGACTCGTTGGCGAGGTAGCCGGGAATGAGGTTGGCGAACGCGCCGTTCGCGTCTTTCACTTCGCCACTAGCGTTCGCGTCGTCCTCATTTTCCTTCGTCGGATACGAGCCGTCGTGGTCGCCGGCGAACATCTTCAACGCGGGGAAGACGCCTTTGGCCTGGGACAAGCACTTGATGCGGAGGGCTTTTTCCTGCGCGCTGCCGTAAACCGGGATGGCGATGCTGGCGAGGAGCGCGATGATCGCGATCACGACCAGCAGTTCGATGAGGGTGAAGCCTTGTTGAGAAGGGCGGATTGATTTCATGAGGTGAGTTTCTGCGGGAGTAGGGTGGGCCAGCATACGAGCCCGATTTCCGGCGGCAATCCCTTTGTCGCCATGAGCACAGGAAATTTTTGCCATGGGAACATGGCGATAACACAACGGTAACAATTGGGGCCCCGGCGCGTCCCGCGCCGGTCTGCTGCTTCTTCTTCATCTCCTTCTGCCTCCCAGCATCGCCGCAGGGAAGGAGATGAAGAAGCAGAGAGCTTCTGCCCGCGCTTGCATTCTCCCCACCAGAAGGGCTATCCCCCGTAACCCGGCTTGAAAATTCTTCGCAACATTCCGGCGACTCGACGCTTTGTGCGCACCGCGGCTCATCCGCTCGTGCTGGTGCCGACCATGGGCGCACTGCACTCCGGGCACGCTTCACTCGTCCAGCGCGCCCGGCGGCTCGCCGGACCCGAGGGGACCGTAGTGGTATCGATCTTCGTCAATCCGACGCAGTTCGGCCCGAAGGAGGATTTCAGCCGCTACCCCCGCACCTTCCAAGCCGACCGGGAACTCTGCACCGCCCATGGGGCGGATGCGATCTTCGCCCCCGCGACGCTCTACGAGGCGGATCACTCCACGTGGGTGAATGAAGAGATCGTCTCGGGCCCGCTGTGCGGTTCATCGCGGCCGGGACATTTTCGCGGAGTCTGCACCGTGGTGTTGAAGCTCTTCACCATCGTGCAGCCGGACATCGCGGTCTTTGGCCTGAAGGATTACCAGCAGTGTGCGGTGATCCGCCGCATGGTGCGCGACCTGAATGTGCCGGTGCGCATCGTCGCCGCCCCGACCGTGCGCGAAGGCGACGGCCTCGCGCTGAGCTCGCGCAATACCTACCTCTCGCCAGAGGAACGCGCACAGGCCCCCGTTATTCGCCAGGCTTTGCTCGCTGCCCAGGCTACCTGGCGGCGCGGGGTGCGCGAAGGCGAGAAACTTCGCCGCCTCGTGTGGCAGACGGTTTCCACCGCTCCCCTCGCCCGCATCGACTACGTAGAAGTGGTCGATGGTGCCTCGCTCGCGCCGGTCGAACACGCCGAACGCGGCGCGGTCATCGCCGCGGCGGTGTTTTTCGGAAAGACGCGGTTGATCGACAATATTTCCCTGAAGTGAAGCGTTTCGATTTCCTCGTCATCGGCTCCGGCATCGCGGGGCTTTCTTTCGCCATCGGCGCGGCCCGGCACGGGACCGTCGCCCTCGTCACCAAACGCGGCCGCGGCGCTTCCAACACCGCCTGGGCTCAGGGCGGCATCGCTTCGGTCACCAGCACGGAAGATTCGTTTGAACTGCACGTGCGCGACACCCTCGAAGCAGGGGCGGGCTTGTGCGACGAGGATGTGGTCCGCTCCATCGTGACCGACGGCCCGGCGCGCATTCAGGAACTCGTGACCCTCGGCGTTCACTTCGACGAACGCGAAAACGGCGGCACGCACGAGTTCGACCTCGGCAAGGAAGGCGGGCACTCGAAGCGCCGCATCCTCCACTCCCGCGATGTCACCGGGCGGGAAATCGAGCGTGCGCTGCTCGCTGCTGTGGCGCAGGAGAAAAACATCCTCGTCCTTGAGAACCACATGGCGGTCGATCTCATCACGCTGGGGAAACTCGGCTACGTCTCGACCGATCGCTGCCTTGGCGCCTACGTCTTGAACGAGGCCAGCGGCGAAGTGCTCACCGTGCGTAGCGATCGTGTGGTGCTGGCCACGGGCGGGTGCGGGCGCGTGTATCTTTATACCACCAATCCGGGCATCGCGACCGGCGACGGCGTGGCCATGGCATGGCGCGCGGGGGCGCGGATCGCGAACATGGAGTTCATCCAGTTTCACCCGACCTGCCTCTACCACCCGCAGGCGCGCAACTTCCTCATCACCGAAGCCATCCGCGGCGAAGGCGGGCGGCTCGTCGATGCGAAGGGCAAGGCGTTCATGGAACGCTACGACGCGCGCAAGGATCTCGCGCCGCGCGACATCGTGGCCCGGGCCATCGATGCGGAGATGAAACGCACGGGCGCGAACTGCGTGTATCTCGACATCACGCACCAGCCGCCGGAATTCGTGCGCGAGCGGTTCCCGAACATTTACGAAAACTGCCTGCGGCTCGGCATCGACATCACCACCCAGCCGATTCCCGTGGTGCCGGCTGCGCATTACCAATGCGGCGGCGTGGAGACCGATGAAAACGGCGCCTCCAGCCTGCCGGGCCTCCACGCCATCGGCGAAGTGGCCTGCACCGGCCTGCACGGCGCGAACCGGCTCGCGAGCAATTCCCTGCTCGAAGCCTGCGTGCTGGCGCATCGCTGTCTGGAATCCTTGCAGAAAGAACCCGCCGCCGAATCCGATACCTGGCTGCGCGACCTGGAGTTGCCCGCTTGGAAAAGTGGCGCCGCCGTGGACGTGGACGAACTCGTCGTCATCTATCACAACTGGGACGAAATCCGCCGGCTGATGTGGGATTACGTCGGCATCGTCCGCACCACCAAACGTCTCCAGCGCGCCGCCACCCGGCTGCGCAACCTCGAACGGGAGATCCAGGAGTTTTATTGGGGCTTCAAGGTCACCACCGACATCCTCGAACTGCGCAATCTCTGCTGCGTCGCCAGCCTCATCGTGGATTGCGCGCTGCTGCGGAAGGAATCCCGCGGCCTGCACTATACGCTCGATTACCCCGAACCGAACGAAGCAATGCGGCGAAACTCCGTGCTGCGCCGGGCGTAACGGGCGTAACAGGATCGGACGAGTCCGACCGGTCTGACCTCCCCCTTAAAACGACAAAAGCACGCCACCCATCGGGCGGCGTGCTCTTGAGAAAAGGGGCCTGAGAGGCTTACTTCGCCTGCTTGCTCTCGATATAATCGATGACGTCACCGACTTTCTGGAGCTTCTCGGCGTCTTCGTCCGGCACTTCGATGGAGAACTCTTCTTCAAAAGCCATGACCAGCTCGACGGTATCGAGCGAATCGGCGCCCAGGTCTTCGATAAACGACGCCTCGCGGGTGACTTGTTCAGGGTTCACGCCGAGCTGCTCGACGATGATGTCTTTCACTTTCTCTTCGATCGTTTTTTCGGACATGGCTTGTAAGGGCTGGTGGTTTAAACTTGGTTTGGGGCGCAAAGGGGTAGCTAGCCTGCCCCGGTGCGCAATCCTTTTGTTCTGTGAATTTTTGCGCACAGGCGCAAAAGGCGCTTCACTCCGTTTTACATTTGCCGACACCCGCGCTACAGCGCCCGCCACCAATGAGCGATCTGCCCGAAAATCTGGACCTGAAATTCCTGCCCGACTGGTTGAAGGAGACCGAGTCTCCGGGCAATCGCTATGCCGATTTCGAAGGCGAAGCGCCCTCGCGCGACCGTCGCGACGACCGCCGTGGCGGTGGCCGCGGTGGCCCGCGCCCCGGTGGCGATCGGGGACCGCGCGGCCCCAGGCCGGGCGGTCCCGGAGGTCCAGGTGGCCGTGACCAGCGTGGTCCGCGTCGCGATGGGCCCGGTGGCGGCCCGAGAGGCCCGCGTCCGGGTGGAGATCGTCCCCGTGGCGATCGCCCGCCGAACCGAGGAGGCCGCGACGATCGTGGCCCGCGTCGCGATGACCGTGGCCCGCGCCCACCCGCACCGGCGCCGATCAAGCCGCTCGCGGTCAAGGTCGAGTTCATTCCCGAGCCCGGCATGCTCGCCGCGATCGCCAAGGAGATGAAATCCACGCATCGCGCCTATCCGGTTTTCACCGCGGCGAAGATGATCCTGAACAAACCGCAGCTTCATCGCGTGCGGGTGACGGCGAACGATCCGTCAGTGACCCTTTTCCAACTCGGCGACGGCCCGATCGCCAGCGACCGCTCCATGGTCGAGCGCGATGCCTTCCGCCTGCTCAAGGACAAATACTACCGCGAGGAAGTGCAGCAAAACGACCCACCGAAGGGCAACTTCGCGAACGTCGCCCGTCTGCGCGCCAGTGGCCTGCTGCTTGGCCCCACGAATTACCATAGCTACCAGCCTTCGCTCCGGCGCATCTACGAGGAGCGCTACAGCCGGCGCATGTCGTTTGGCGAATTCCAGTCGCGCGAAGTCGAGGTCGTCAACGACGAGCAAACGATCAACGACTGGAAGGAACAGGCGCGCTCGGTCGTCACCTATTTCACCACGCAGGAACCCGAACCCGTCTCCTTCAAGACGCAGGCCGAAGTCGAAGCGCATTTCCGCCAGAAGTATCTCCCGCAGGAGGTTAAGACCGGCACCACTTTTGAAGTGAATGGCACCGTGCTGCGCGGCGGTCCCGATCGCGCCCTCGGCGCTTCCATCGGCGATGCCTTCGACAAGGAATACGGCTTCCCGCACAATGTGGTGAACGCCATGCGCCCGGTGCTCACCGACGCGGGCCTCACCTTCTTCAAGCATCGCAAACGGATCGTCTATGCCACGTCCGTGCGCCCGGTGCGCCATCCGCAGGGCCAGCCCGCGCGCGAGACCGTGCTCGCGATCCTGCGCACCATCGAGGCGAATCCACGCTGCTCGCGTCACGATCTCGCGCTCAAGGTGCTCGGCGAACATTTCGAAGCTCCGGAAAAAGTCGCCGAGAAGACGGCCCTCGCCGCAGACCTGCACTATTTGCTGCTCGCCGGCCACGTGATCGAATTCGTGGATGGCCGCCTCGACCTCCCGCTACCGCCGAAGGCTCAAGCCGAAGCCGCCAAGGGCGAGGAAGAAGAAGGTGCCGACGAAAGCGCGGTTGTTTCCAGCGAAGCGCCCTCCGCCCCGGCCCCTCAAGCCGCTGCCGCCCCGGTCGCGGACGTGCCTGAATCGGCCCTCGCCGGCGTGCCGGAATCCACCCTTGCCGAAGCGATCGCTCCCGAACCCGAGCCCGCTCCCGAAGCTCCGGCGCCTGCCGCCGAAGTCTTCGAGCCGCTGGTCGCCGACGTGCCCCAATCGGCTATCGACGGCGTGCCGGAATCGACCCTCGAAGCCACGACGGAGCACGAACCGCTGGCCGAGTCCCCCGGTCCCGCTGCTCCAGCGGAGGAAGTGCCCGTCGAATCCGCTGCACACCCGCAACCGTAGTTCCGCGACCTTCCGTTTTCAGCCGAAGGCCTTTGGACTGCTGCAATCCTTTGCAGCTTTTCAGGGGCCGCGCGCATCCGGACCACCCGCAGGGCTGCGAAGAATCGCAGCAGTCCCAAGGCGGCTGCGCCGCTTAAAACGGTGGGAGCAGAACGACGGAAGCAGTCTCCCCCACTTGTCGATCCAGCCCTACCCGCCGATCGACGCGCGATAATCGTCCGCCGATTGCAACGCGCCGACTTCGGCTTCGCTCGCGCCGCTGAGCTGGAAGATCCAGCCCTCGCCGAACGGATCAGTATTCAGCAGCGCCGGATTCGAGGACAGCGCTTCGTTCACCGCGCTGATCGTTCCCGCCACCGGCGCATAAATATCGCTCGCCGCTTTCACGCTCTCGACCACACACACCTGCTGGCCAGCCTTCACTTCCGCGCCCACCTTCGGCAGTTCCACATACACCACATCGGTCAGCTCAGCCTGAGCGTGATCGGTGATTCCCACGGTCGCGGTGCCGCCGGCGAGGCGGACCCATTCGTGGCTGGCGGTGTAGCGAAGATCTCCGGGGACGTTGCTCATGAGTTGGGTGTTTGCGGGTGGTAAAAGGGTTTTTTCTCGATGCGCGCAGGGTAGAGGCGGCCGCGGATATCGATTTCCATCTCCTCGCCGATGCGCGCAAATTCCGCCGGCACATACGCCATGCCGATGCCCACTTTCAGCGTCGGGCTGAGCGAACCGCTGCACAGCTCGCCGATCGGCTGGCCATTTTTGAAAACCGAGTAGTGCGCCCGCAGCGGCGGCGCCGCCCCGAGCATCTTCAGCGGCACGAGGCGATGTTTGGCGCCCTGCGCCTTCTGCTCCGCGAGCACGGAACGGCCGATGAAATCCGGCTTGTTCAGATCCACAAAAATGGAAAGGCCTGCTTCAATGGGCGTGCGGTTCGGAGCGAGGTCGGAACCGTTGAGCGGATAGCACATCTCCAGGCGCAACGTATCGCGGGCGCCCAGGCCGCAGGGCTTCAGGCCGAACTGCGCACCCCGCGCCAGCACGTCGTTCCACGCTTTCACCGCGCGATCCGCCGGGCAAAATACCTCGAACCCATCCTCCCCCGTGTAACCGGTCCGGCAGATGTAATAGGGTTGATCGTCGATCGCGACGGAGAGCAGATGATTGCGCGCCGGGCGCGATTGTTTGCCACCGAAGAACGCATCGAAGAGCTGGGCCGCACGTGGACCCTGGATCGCGAGCCCGCACCAGGTGTCGCTGTGATTTTCCAGCGTCACCCCCTCGACCAGATGCGCCTCCATCCACGCGAAATCTTCTTCGATCTTTGCCGCGTTCACGACGAGCAGATACGCATCCTCACCCAGTCGATAGATAATGAGATCATCGATCACGCCGCCGGCTTCATTAAGCAGGAACGTGTATTGCCCCTCACCGACATCGAGCCGTTCGACGTTGTTCGTGAGCAGCCGGTTCAGCCAGGCCAGCGCTCCCGCGCCGCGCACGAAAAACTGCCCCATGTGCGAGATATCGAATACGCCCAGCGCCGAGCGCACCGCGGCGTGTTCCTCGAGAATGCCGCTGTATTGCACCGGCATATGCCAGCCGCCGAAATCGACCATGCGAGCGCCCAGCCGCACATGTTCATCGTGAAGCGGAGTTTGTTTGAGCGGAGCAGCGGTGTCGGACACAGGACGTGAGCAAAGGTCGCGCAACCAGACCTGTCAAACCGTGTCATGGAAAAATCACGCGGTTCGAAGGGCTCAACCACGAATGCTGCAAGGGCAGCAAATCCGTAGATGGCATCGATGACGCCGATGATAAAAGACGAGGCCTCTGCTTCCCATCCGCGCCATTTAAGAGTTGCCACCGATTTCTACATTCCGCATTCCGCCTTTCGCACCGTGTCTTTTCTGAATCGTCTCGAAACCAAATTCGGCCACTGGGCCATCCCCGGCCTCACCACTTACATCGCCATCGGCAGCGCGCTCACCTTCATGCTGTGGAAGATGCGCCCCGATTTCATGGGCACACTGATGATGTGGCCCCCGAACATTCTGCACGGCGAGGTGTGGCGCCTGTTTACCTACATGTTTGTGCCGCAGGTCTGCTCGCTGCTGCCCATGCCCGACTGGATCAACGCCGCCTTTTACGTGCTGTTCCTGATCTGGGTCGGCAACGGCCTCGACCGGGCCTGGGGAGCTTTTCGGACGAATCTTTTCTGCCTCGTAAGCTGGGTGAGCATCACCATCGCCGCGTTCTTTTTCGGCGCGTTTTATGCCCAGCTCCTCTGGGCCGAGTCCCTCTTCTTTGCGTATGCACGCTTCTACGGCGACGAGGTGATCTACGCATTCTACGTTCTCCCTGCCAAGGTCCGCTGGCTCTCGTGGGCCCTGGCGGCATGGTTGATTTATCAAGCTCTTCGGGATGGCCCCGTCTTCCAGGCCTCGTTGATCGCGGTCGTGTTCAACTACTTCCTCTTTTTCGCTCGCGACATCGTTGCCGAGGCGAAGCTGCGGCATCAGGTCGGCGAGCGTCGGGCGCGGTTCGATCGGGAAATTCGGACCTCCGCGGATGAAGCGATGCACCGTTGTCATGTCTGCGGGCGCACCGAACAAACCACGCCCGATCTCGAATTCCGCGTGGCTGCCGACGGCGAGGAATACTGCGCCGAACATCTGCCGAAAAAGCCGTGAACCCTCCGCGCGGACTGCTCCTGCTCGCGGCCGGCCTCGGTCTCGCGGGCTGCACGAAGAAGAGCCAGCCCGCCGTCGTCCTCTCCAAGGATTACATCCCCGCCCACGTCGAAGGAACGCCCTATCAGGAGCGCCAGGTCGATCGGGAGCGCTGGCTGGTGCGCGTCGAAATGGAGGACGGGCGCAAGGCCGATGCCGACATCGACGCTGACCTCTGGCAAACGTTGAAAGTGGGCGATCGGGTCCGCGCTGAATATACCCAGGGCAACTACACCGGCTCCATCTGGACGTGCGACCTGCGCCGTCCGTGAGCCTTTCTCAGCGCCGGCTCCTCTACCTCGGCGCGCTGATTGCGGTTCTGGCACTCGGCCTCGTCTGGCGCGCGCCACAACTCCCCTTCCCGCTTTTCCTCCGCAAATACGGCGCGGATGCGCTCTGGGCGTTGCTCGTGTATCTCCTGCTCCGCTTTCTCCAGCCGCGAGTAAAAGCCAGCACCAGCGCGATCATCGCTTTCGTCTTCGCCGCGGTGGTTGAGTTCACCCAACTTTACCACGCTCCGTGGATCGACACCCTTCGCGCCACCCGGCTCGGCGCGTTGATTCTCGGGAGCGTTTTCAACTGGCCCGACCTGCTCGCCTATGCCGCCGGTAGCCTGATTGGATTATTGATCGAACGAGGTTTTCAGCGAAACTCCCCGGCGTCATGAATGCCGCCCGTTTCCTCCTCGTGCTGCTCCTGTCCAGCGGTATCGCCAAAGCAGAGGGCGATCCGGTGAAACGACTCGAGACCGCGCGCATGTTCGCCTTCGGCGGCGTCGGTTACGCTGGCATCACGACCGAGGAGGAAATCGCCTTTCGTGCCGTGCTCGATTCCAAAACCGCCGAGGCCGATTTCCTCCGCGTGCTCGATCGCGGCAATGTGCAGGGCAAATGTTACGCTCTCGTTGGCCTGCGGCAGAAGAATCGCTCGGCCTTCGATGAACGGGTGGAGCGATTCGCCAAAGAGAAGAGCGACGTAGGGACCGCCGCCGGTTGTATGATCTCGAAAGAGCCGATGTATTCCATCGTAGCAAACATCCGTGCCGGCCGGTTCGACGAACTGGCCCACCGCTCCCTCAAGCGATGAACTCCCGGCCTGGCGTCCTTCGTCTGCCGCGCTGGCTCGTCGCCCTCACCGCGACGCTGCTCTCCCCCTTCGTGGCCCTCGCTCTCTTCCCCGGCTGCGCCACGATGACGGACGGCCCGACACGCGCCATTACCGTCCGGAGCCCCAACGCCAAAGCCGTCGTTTTCATCGATGGGAAACCCTACGGCGCCGCCCCGGTGAGCACGACCCTCAGCCGCTGGGGCACGCACAAACTGCGCGTCGAAGCCCCGGGCTTCGAACCGTGGGAGACGACCTTCAAGCGCAGTTTCAACTCCAACTCGCACGGCAACCTCTTCGTCCTGTTCCCGCCCGGTTACGTCATCGACCTGCTCACCGGCGCCATTTTCGAAATCGCACCCGAAAGAACCGGCCCGGAAATGTCGCTGCAAACCGCCGGGGCATTCCCCGCGGGCGAATTGATCATCACCACCGATCTCAGCAAGGCCCGCCCCGGCACGCCGGTCGGCCGGATGCAGCGGAAGAATTCTTCGCGCCGTTAGCAGAGGAGCCGCGATGCGGCTTACAAATCCGCTTGCTCCCCGGCGCAGGCCTGTGCGTTCCTCCGCGTCCCTTATGAGCAATACCTCCCGCACCGGTCTCTTCAGCGGCGGCAACTGGATCGTCGATGCTGTCAAAATCATCGACCTCTGGCCGCAGCAGGACACCCTCGCGAACATCTTCTCCACCACCAAAGGCACCGGCGGCTCGCCGTTCAACGTGCTCGTCGATCTCGCGCTCATGGGCGCCGGCTTCCCACTCGAAGCGGTAGGCCTCGTCGGCGATGACGACAACGGCTCGTGGATCATCGAGCAATGCCGCGCACACCAGATTGACACTGCCGCGCTGCAAAAGACCGCCGCCGCTCCGACCAGCTTCACCGACGTGATGACCGTGCGCGACACCGGCCGCCGCACCTTCTTCCACGCCCGCGGCGCCAATGCCCTGCTCGACTCCGCGCACTTCGATTTCACGAAGACCAACGCCCGCCTTTTCCACCTCGGCTACCTGCTCCTGCTCGACATCCTCGACGCCCCGCATCCACAATACGGCACCGTCGCCGCCGAAGTCCTCGCCCGCGCCCAGGCTGCTGGCCTCAAGACCTCCATCGATTGCGTGAGCGAAGACAGCGACCGCTTCGCGAAGATCGTCCTCCCCGCGCTCAAGCACGTCGATGTCTGCATCATGAACGAGTTTGAAGCCGGCCGCGTCACCGGCCGTAAAGTGCGCGTCGGCGACCCGCACAGCAGCGCCCCCGGCTCCGCCTTCCTCGACAAAAAGGAACTCCGCATCGCCATGCAGCACCTGCTGGATGCCGGCGTGCGCGAACGCGTCGTGGTCCATTTCCCCGAAGGCGGCTGCGCCCTCGGCCGCGACGGCGCCTGGCACGAGCACGGCAGCGTCCAGCTCCCCGGCGACTACATCAAAGGCGCCGCTGGTGCCGGCGACGCCTTTACCGCTGGCATCCTCCTCGGCTGGCACGAAGGCAAGCCCGTCGAAGAATGGCTCCGCATCGGCGTCTGCGCCGCCGCCGCCAACCTCAGCGACGAAACCTGCACCCGCGGCCTCCGCTCCCTCACCGACTGCCTCGCCCTCGGCGAGAAATTCGGCTACCGCCCATAGGAGCCAGCCGCCGCAAACCCAGCGACGGCACGAAGCTCCTCAACGGCTACGAAAAAGCCCTCCAAGGCTACACGTATCTCACCCTCGGCAGGAATGGGAACGGGAAGCACTGAGGAGCTGTGCGCTCTCTCGCGCCATCGAATCAGTTGCTCCCTCGGAGTCTCCGGCGAATGGCCTCAGGGTCCTGCCGGAGGTCCATCACACCAGCGACGATGATCCTGCTACCCTCGATCGAATAGAAGATGCCGTAGGGGTATCCGTGAACCAGTAACCGACGATACGACTCGTGAAACAAAGGCGCGATCTGCGGAAACGTTCGCAGTTGCCCAAACGCCGCGTCGGGATGCCGCATCAACACCTCCCCGCGCCCGGACTGAACCGATTCCCAGAACTCATAAGCGGCCTGGATATCAGCGTCGGCCGAGAAAAGGAAAACCAGCTCACTCAGCGGCCAGCGTCCGTCCGAGAACGCGCCGCTGAATCGCCTCCCATGTCGTGACCTGGCTGGGATCGCGACGGTATTCAGCCATCCTCCGGTCCAGCTCGGCGATCTGCTCGCGAGACACCGGAACCTCCGTGGGATGAGCCGCCAGATCGTCCCAAAGCTCGGTGATGAGAAGAAGCTTTTGCGCCGAGGTCAGCCGATTCACATCCGGAATGGTTTCGAGGATCATGCCGCCCAAAATACCGCGCGCCGCTTCCAAGACAAGCCCCGAGGCGACCGCCTCAAGCCCATCGACGGCATGAAGCTCCTCAACGGCTGCGAAAAAGCCCTCCAAGGCTACACGTATCTCACCCTCGACGGGAACGGCAACGGGAAGCACTGACGCTAAATGTCGCGCTCGTCCGTGAACGAGGCGTCCCGCTTAATTTGTTTCCGCAGGCGGAAATAGCAGAGCGTAATGACGAAGCCAAGCAGAAGGCAAACAATCCCAATGCTGTGAGCTTCAGCTTCTGACATGGCAAGAATCTGAAACCCAGTTGCAAACTTCCCTCCCGCCGCGCCTACGATGGGGGATACACCGTGCTGCATGAGTAGCATCACTCCGCCGATCAAGAAAGGAGCCGCGAAAATCAAAACCTCATACGGGTTATTGTTGCGGGGCCGTTTTGCAATTGGTGGCTTTTCGTTTTGCTCAGGATTCATAAAACCGAACTTAGCAACTCACCTCACCAGCGCCGCGCGCAGGGTCTCGACGTAGGCGGCGAAGGCTAACATCTCGGACTGCGTGGGTGGGTCGCTGAAGGTGCCTTCGAAGGGGGCGAGCGAGACGGGGTTTTGCGCGGTGGTGGCGATGGCGTCGGCGAGTTGGCCGCTGCTGACTTCGCCGGCGGAGCCTTCGGGGCCGGGGTCGCCGCGCGGGAGGCCGAAGCTGAAGTGCACGTCGGTGCCGTCGAAGGTGACTGCGACGGTGGCTTCGCTGCCGGGGTCGAGCGTCGTGACGCCGTCGATGACCGCGCTCACGAAGCCGGGCTCGCGGGCCCGGTTCGCCCTGCGACCCCGGCTCGCCGGGCGGCCCGGCGGGGACGGCGTCGATGAGTTCCTTGAGCGCGTTGAACTGGTTGCGATAGCCCTCGGAAGTCAGTTCCGCGTGAAAGGGCGGCCAGGCAGGGTCGAAGACAGGCAGGGTTCGGTGGGGTGGTTCGCCGCGCAGGCTGGCAAACCGCACGCAAAAGGTCCAGTCCGACGTAGCTCGGCTCTCTAGAGCCGAGACTCGTCATGGCGGGGGTGCAGAGGCAAGCTACGGCACTTCGGTCGTCATGATCGCCTGCGCCTTGTCGGTGAAGGTGGCGAGCCAGACGACCTGGGCGGCGGCGTTGAAGCTGCGGGTGACGCCGGGGTTGCCGGGGGTGGCTTTGAGCAGGGTGAAGGTCTTCACTTTTTTGACGACCGGGGTGCCGGGCGGGCCGACGTCGATCGGATCGCCGGTGCGGAAGAGGGTGCGCACGGCGCCGGCAAAATCCACGGCCCACACGCCGCTCGCGCTCGCTTTGCTCACGTTGGTCTGGTTCGGCACGAGCGTTGCGGTGAAGATGGGGCCGCGGCCGCCGTCGGCGATGGCGAGCGAGGTGAATGACTTCCACTTCGCGCCCACAAGGTCGCCCGCGTCGGCGCCGCCTTGCGCGAGCAGCCTCAGGCCCCCGCTCGCGGGGCGCAGCCACAGCGTCTGCGCGCCGAGGCCTTTCACGCCGGTGACCGTCGCGGGGAAGGCAATGTCGCCGGCTTCGTTCAGCACCGGGTCTTTCAGCGCGCCGAACTTCGCTCCCGTGCCGGCCTGCCCGGCATTCACGCCCGAGCGCACCACGGTGGCGAATTTCCCATTCACGTCCGGCCCGCGGAAGATCCCGCTCGCGTCCGCTTTGGTCACGCCATTGCCGAGCGTGAGCTTGCCGAGAAAGGCGGTGACCTCCGCGCTGTTGCGGGCGGGGCGGCCGTAGCTGGCGAAGGTGGCGCCGTTGTTCAGGCCGGTCGCCGGATCGCCGCTGAGCGACAGGCCAAGACTCGGCGGGCCGTCGTCGATGTTCTGCGCGATGAGGCCCTGCCCTTGCGTCCGGCTGGCGAAGAGCGCGAGCGCGGTCAGGATGGGATCGCCGGTCGTCGTTGAATTGACCAGCGTGCCGCGGCCGCAGCCGGGCGAGCCGTTGCCCGGCGCGAAGGCGACGAGTGTCCTGATCGTGCGGCCCGCGACGGCATCGCCCTCGCGCATGACGAAGAGCAAACTCGACGTTTCGTGATACCAGATGCCGAGATCGTTCGCGGCGGTCGTCCGCGGCGCCGTGCCGGTGCCGGCGGCAAGCTGCGCGAGGAAGGCGATCCGCGTGCCGGTGTAAGCCACGGCCTTGAAGCTCTTGAACTTCGCGCCGTCGGCGGTCGCGATGTCGCCGCTCTGCGCGATTTTCGCGAGCGGCGCGCCGGTCCTCGTGGCCACGATCACCGATGAGGCGTTCTTCGGCACACCGGAGAGCGCCGCGATGCACGCGAGGCGGCCTTTGTTGTCGAGCACGGGATCGGTGAAGCTCTTCCACTTCGCATTCGTGCCGCCCACCGCCGACGCGTCTCTACCGACGAGGGCGAGGCATTCGCCGTTGAGAAAAAGCCCCGTGCCTCGGGTCGGTCGTCCGTTGACACCGCCGGTCGCACTCGTCCACCTGGCGACGAAAGCCATGTCGCCATCGTCATCGGTCGCGGGCGCGTGGAAGCTCGCCAGCTTCGCATCGACGGGCAGACCGGGGAAGACTCCCGCTCCGGGTGCCGCATCGGCCGTGACGCCGCCAGCGGCGAGGAATTTCGTGTTCACCGGCGCGGCGAGAACCGCCGTGGCTTCGAGCGCGATGGTGAAAGGACTTCGCGCCGCATCGTTGCTGGCGATGGTGAGTGTGGCGCTCTTCATCCCGACGCTGGTGGCAGCGAAGCGCACCGTGAACGTCGTCGTGCCGCCCGCAGCCACCGGCGAAGCAGGCTCCGCCGTGACGGTGAAGAAACCCGCATCGCCCCCATCCACCGCCACCTTGTCCGGCGAGCCGGTAAGCATCAAGTCCGCGGTCCCGTGGTTGGCGATGGTGAAAACAAGGTCGGCGGTCCCGCCCACGATCACGCCCCCGAAGTCTCTGCTGCCGCCGCTGACGAGGCTCGTGCCGGCAGGTTGCTGCACGTCGATTTCAGGCGCCGGAGGAGGCTCGCCCCCCACATAACGCACCAGTGCGAAATCGTAATTCGGATAGCTGCCGGAATATCCCGCCACCACGATCTTCCCATCGCTCTGCAATACCACGCTCCGGCCCACGTCGTGATTGCTGCCGAGGCTGGTGAGCACCTTGCCACCCGTGCCGAAGCGTGTGTCCAACGCTCCACTGGCCGTGTAGCGCGCCAGCGCAAAGGCTTCGGCGTTGCTCCCGGTGGAGGAATAACCTGCCGCCAGAATCTTCCCATCGCCCTGCACCGCGACGCCGGAGCAAGCGTCATCGAAGCCGCCGAAGTCCGTCGTGACCTTGCCGCCGGTGCCGAAGCCGTTGTCCAGCGTGCCGGTCGCGTTGTAGCGGACCAGCGCGAAATGGTAATCCCCCGAGAGAGAATATCCCCCCACCACAATCTTGCCATCGGCCTGCACGAGCACGCTGTCACCCACGTCGTCAAAGCCGTCGAAGTCGGTGATCACCCTGCCGCCCGTGCCGAAGCTTGGATCCAGTTCCCCGCTGGCGGTGTAGCGCACCAGCGCCATGTCGGAAAATGGGTAGGTGCCGGAATACCCCGCCACGACGATCTTCCCGTCGCTTTGGATCGCCAGGCGACGCCCATAATCCTGGCTGCTGCCGAAATCGGTGATCACTTTGCCGCCCGTGCCAAAGCTGCTGTCCAGCGTGCCATCCACATTGCAGCGCACCAGCGCAAAATCGTAGTCGCTCCCGTTGAAAGAATCCCCGGCCACCACGATCTTCCCGTCGCTCTGCACCGCCACGCTGTGGCCCACATCGTTGTAACCACCGAGGTCGGTGCTCACCTTCCCGCCCGTGCCGAAGCTGGCGTCCAGCGTGCCGTCCGCATCGTAGCGCACGATCGCAAAGTCCAGGCTGTTCCCGCTGGCATACCCCGCGACTACGATCTTGTCGTCGCTCTGCACCAACACACTGTAGCCCGCATCGTCGAAGCCACTGAAATCCGTCGTCACCTTGCCGCCCGTGCCGAAGCTGCTGTCCAGCGTGCCGTCGGCATGGTAGCGCGCCAGCGCCACGTCGTAGTGACTCCCGTTGAAGGAAGACCCTGCTACGACGATTTTCCCATCGCTCTGCACCACCACGTGATTGCCCGCATCGTCCCCGCCGCCGAAATCGGTCGCCACCTTTCCCTCCGTGCCGAAGCCGGAATCAAGATCGGCGGGCGCAGCGAGAGCGGTAACGGAAAGCACGACCATCGCAGTGACGGTCCCCAAAAGCCTCGCGAGGCAGCGCGGATTCATAGCAGCGAAAAAGGTCGATGGTTCGGGAGGGCCCGGCTCTTCCGCCGCGCCAGCAGCGCAACGTCTCCACCGAACGTGCAACCGGCCAAGTGGGAAACCTTCAAGCAAATCAGACTTGTCGCGTAGTGATTTCAACCACGCACCATTCTTCCGAGATCGCTTGGCGCAGACGCGACGAAATGCCAGTCCCTACGGCACGTCGCTCACCACGATCGCCTGGGACTTGTCTTCTTTAAACGTGGCCAGCCACACGACGTGACCGATGCCGTTAAAGCTGCGCGCCACACCGGTGCTGCCACGCGCGGCTTTGAGGAGGGTGAAGCTCTTGACCGTCTTGCCGCCGACCGGGTCGCCCACACGGAAGATCAGGCGAAGCTGGCCGGTGAAATCCATCGCCCAGAGGCCGCTCGCGCTGGTCCTCACGACGCCGCCTTTGCCTGGGATGAGGGTCGCCGTGAAGAGCGGGCCGCGATTGGGAGCGACGGCGAGGGAGGTAAAGGTCTTGAACTGCGCATCCGGCAGGTCCGGCACGACCCGGTTGCCCGCGCCGCCTTGCGCCAGCAGGTCCAGGGAACCGGTGGATTTCCGCCAGAAGATCGTCTTCGTGGCGTCCCCTTTGAAACCGCCACCCTTCAGCGTGGCCGCGAACGCGAGCGTGTTATCGAGGCTGAAGACCGGGTCTTTCAGCGCGCCGACGGCTGCGCCGCCGGAGCTGACTACGTCGCCCACGCGCAGGATGGGGGTGAAGAGCGAACCGCTCAAACTCACGAAAACACCGCGCGCATTCGCCTTCGTCACCCCGCCCGCACCGGTGGTGAGCGTCCCGAGAAAAGCCGCACGGCCACTGCTGCTCACTGCGGGCACGCCATAGCTGGCGAAGGTCGCATCGGCGATCGTCGGCCCACCCGCCCCGCCCGGGCCGCTTTGGGAGAACACGGTGACCGTCCCATCGCGCGTCGCGCCGAGCACGGCCTGCGTCCGGTCGGTGAACTTCGCAAGCGCCAGCACGTGCGGCTGCCCTCCACCGATGACGTGCCAGCCTCGCCCGGCGCCCGGTGAGCCGCTGCCCGCCGTGAATGCCACCAACGTCTTAATCGTCCGGTTGTTCACGACCTGTCCTTCGCGCAAGACTAGCGCCAGCGGATGCGTCGCATCCTGCAGCCACAGGCCGAGATCGCTCGCGGCGGCCGCCTTGAGCTGCGCGAAGATGGCCACGCTGTCATCCTGCACGGAGATCGCCTTGAAGGTCTTGAACGTCGCACCGTCCGCGCCAGGGGCCGCTTCACCAGTCCGTGCGATCACCGCCAGCACACCGCTCGGAGCATCGCTCACTACCGCGGAGGCACTCGCCTTCGGCACGCCGCCGAGCGTCGCGAGGAAACCGACCCGACCGCTTTCGATCACCGGATCGCTCAGCGTCCTGAACGTCGCGTTACTCACGCCAGGCACCGTGCCCCCGACCATCGCGACACATGCCGTCTTCGTGAAGATGCCGCTCCCGCCACCACGCGGCGCGGTCGTCCATTTCGCGGTGAACGCTACATTCCCGAGATCGTCGATCGCCGGCACGCCAAACGTGGCGAGGAGTGCGTTCGACGGCGGGCCGCCCGGGGTGCCCGCCCCGGGAGCGGGATCGCCTTTCGCGAGCAGCACCGTAGAGCCGGGGTTCACCGGACGGACCGCGAGAGTGAACGTCTCGAGTTGCTGATTCCCCGCCGCATCCGTGGCGCTCAAGACGACATCAAACCAACCTTGCGTCAGCACGGTGCCAGCAAGCGGGGTTTGCGTGGCCGTCAGCGGGGTGGCGTCGGTGATTTCCGCACTCGCGAGGTAATTCGCCAGCGGTGTGCCAACGAAGATGACGCGCGGTGATGTTCCGCCCGTGATTGTCGGCGGGATCGTATCGATCGTCACGCTGCTGCCACCGCTGGTAGTCGTGATCGGCCCCGCCGTGGTGCCATCGAGCGCCGTCGCCGTGAGGGAAAACGCAACCACGCCTTGCGGATCGGCATCCACCACTGCCAGCATCGCGCGCCAGGAATTCCCGCTCGTATTCACCGGCACCACATCGTGCCCGGCGATCGTCACCACCGGAGTTTGCAGCGGCTTATCCGCAGTGAACGTCAGTGCGATCGTGTCGGCGGTTCGCGCATAGAGGGGATTCGCGTTCGTGGAAGCAATCGTCACCGGCGCCAGCACCGGCGGTGACGGCGGCAGCGGCAGCACGAAAGCATAAGCGCTGCCGGCATCGGTGCCGTTAATCGTGTTACCTGACATCGTGCCGGCGAGGATCGTATCACCGCTGACCGCGACGGACCACCCGAGCCGGTCATACGGCGCGGTATCGGGGTGGAGCAGTTTGGTGGAAACCTCCCAAGCCGCACCGGCCCGCGCGAATACATACGCGGCGCCCGTGTCGAGCCCGGCTGCGGGATCTGCCAGCCACGCCCCCACGACCGCACGATGATCATCGATCGCGACGGAGTAGCCAAAGTTGTCATCCGCGGCACCGTCGGGCGCCGCGAGCATCACCGGCCCCGTCCAGCTGTCGCCGCTGCGGACGAAGACGACCGCCTTCCCCTGGTAAGGACGTCCGATACCGGCCGCAAATGGCGCGCCGATCAACGCAGTGTCCCCATCGAGAGCCACGGAGTAGCCGAGATATCCGCCCACGCTGGTGAAGGCGCTTAGCACGGAGTGCAGTGACCAGTCGCCCGCCACCGGCGTATTCCACGCAAAGGCATACGCGCGCCCGACATCGATGCCATCGGCATCCGTTCCCGGCGCACCCACCACCGCGAAATCACCGCTGAGCGCAATCGAGTAGCCGAACTGGGAATATTCGTTGAGCGAGTCATGCGTCAGCTTTTGCTCATCGCTCCAGTTCAAGCCATTCCACTGGAAGGCATAGACCGCGCCATAGTCCGCCCCACCCGTCCCGTCGGCGGCCGGAGCACCGACCAAGACCTTGTCCCCATCGAGAGCCACCGAGTGCCCGAAGTTGTCCTGCGTCGCACCGTCACTGGCGAGCAGCTTTTCCTCGAAGACCCATGCCGTCCCGACGTGCAGGAACACGTAGGCGCTTCCCGAATCAGTCTTGCCCCCATTATCGTCGGCCGGTGCGCCGATGACGGCCTTGTCGGCGGTGATCGCCACGGACGAACCGAAGTGATCCTCGCTCGCCGCGTCGTTCGCGGTAAGCTTCTTCCTTGGCGTCCACACGTTTCCGCCCCGGGTAAAGACGTAGGCGCAACCCGCATTGCTGCCCGCAGTCGTATCGGCGGTGCAGGCTCCTATCAACGCGGTATTTCCCTCCAACGCGACCGCATAGCCGAAGAAGTCGTCGGCCGCCCCGCCCGCGATGACGAGTTTGGCCTGCGCGGTCCACACTGTGCCGGTGCGATTGAAAATATAACCCGACCCGCTGCGTGGGCCGGCGGAGGAATCGCTCAGGGTTGATCCGACCAGCGCCCGGTCTCCGCTCAAGGCGACCGCACAGCCGAAGATGCCGTAAAGCTGCGCGGCGCCCGGCTCGAGAGCCTGCTGCTGGCTCCACGTCGTGCCGTTGCGCACGAAGACGTGCGCCGCGCCGGTGCCCGTGACGCCTCCGACGCTCGCATCCCGGCTGCCGACCAGCGCAGTGTCGCCGCTCAACGCCACGGAGAACCCAAAGCTGAAGTTCGGCCCGCCGGTGCTCGGCACCAGATTCGCCCGTTCCGTCCACGCGGCCCCATCGCGCGTGAAAACATACGCGCTGCCGGCGGCCGCGCCGTGAATCGTGTCGTCGTGATACGCGCCGATGAGCGCCGTCGTGCCGCTGAGGGCGACGGAAAAGCCGAAAATATCGTGCGCCGCCGCATCGCTCGCCACCAGCTTTGCCTGCTGCGTCCAGGTCCCGCCTTCGTGCGTGAAGACATAAGCCGCGCCCGTGTAGGCCGCGCCCGCGTTCGCATACGGACTGCCGACCAACACGGTGTCCGCCGGGCTCGCCGTCGTCGTCAGCGCGACGGCCTGCCCGAAGCTGTCCCCGGTCGCTCCGTCGCTCGCCTGCAACATGGCCTCCTGCGTCCACACGGTCCCACTGCGCGTGAAGACATACGCCGCGCCGGCATTGGTGGCGCCAGGAATATCCGTGCCTTTTGCGCCGAGAATGGCCGTGTCTCCCGCGATCGCCACCCCGATGCCGAGCGAGTCAGCCCAGTTCGTCACGCTCACGCTCAGCTTTTGCTGCTCGCTCCACGCGCCGCCGCTACGCACGAAGACATACGCCGCCCCGGCCTGCGTATAACCTCCGGCTACATCCGAGCCGGGTGAACCGACGACCACCGTTTCGCCGCTCACCCCGACGGCATCGCCGAAGGAATCGCCTGCCACCCCATCGCTCGCGTAGAGCTTCGCCTCCTGATTCCACACCGTGCCCGTGCGCGTAAAAACATACGCCGCGCCCGCCCCGGAGGCCACCGGTGTGTTCGCGGCATACGCCCCAAACACCGCGGTATCCCCATCGAGCGCGACGACATAGGCAAACGCCGACTCTGGCATGCTTCCATCGGCGACCAACTTGGCCTGCGGCGGCGTGGTGATGAGTGGGTCGATCGTCACCGGGTAAAGCGCGTCGCGATCGTCCACCACCAGCGCGAGTTTGGAATCGGTCAGTTCCATCCGCACAGGCAGGGCGCGGCCAAGGGCGTCGTTCGCGCGCAGTTCCGCGTAGCGCAGCACCGGCTGTCCGGCGGTCGTGTGAAAGACGATCGCGTCCTCAGATTCCATCGTGGCGTGCAAGTCCCCGCTCATTTCCATCGCCACGCGCAACTCCCCACGCCGCGCCGGAGGCGTGCTGACGGTGAAGCCCTGCTCCACGCCAGCCTCCGTATTTTCATACCACTCCATCACGCCAACCCGCCGCACTTCCGCCCGGTCCTGATGAGCGGTCACCGTTCCTCTCGCTCCCGCCATCCGCAGCGCGAATGACCAATCCTCGTTTCGCCCCGACGCGAACTCCACGCCATCCCGCCCATACCACGCGCGCAGTTGCTGCGCCGGATTCTCCGCGAAAAACTCCGCTCCACGGCTCGACGGCAGCGCCGGGTCGAGCCGCTCCATCGCATAACGGGCCACCCGCACCGCGTCGGCCAGCGATTCGTAGCTACCCTCCGCCTTCAGCTGGGCCACGGCTCGTTCTCCGCTCACCACAGCGGGAGCGGTCGTCACTTGACGATCCACCGGCCTCTCGACGGTTCGATGCTCCGACGGCGCGGCCACAGGCCACGCAGTTTCACCAACGATCATCGTGCGTGAGGGCGACGCCTCGCGCCCCTGCCTGAAAACGGCGAACGCGATCCCAACCAAAACTGCCACCAGTGCGACCCAGCGCCAGGAAAGATGCGCGTCCCCCGCCCCCTCGTGCCGCCGCTGCGAACGAGTGTGTGTTTTCATGATTCAACTTCCGACCGCCCCTCACGCTGTCTGCCCCTCCGTTGGCAAACGATGCGCTTGTCTTGTGCCTCCACCTTCATCGACTGGATTCACCTTCCGCGCGGAGCGCGACTCCCGGATTGCAATCCGATTCGACACGCGAGAAATCTCCCGCCGATGAATTGATCAACTTTCCCGAACCGCTCGAAGCTCGCGTGGCCCCGGCCGTTTTTTCCTCAGCGGCACGACCAACGACGTGCTCGACGCCACGGGTGCGGATGCAAATTCCGCCGCCGATGCCACCGCGGTCAGTTCGACCATCGCGGTGAAACTCGCGAAGGGTGACTCGCTGGTGCTCGACACCGACGGCGATCATGTCGCCGACGCGGGCGAAAAAGTCTTCGCCCTGATCACCGGTGGAAAAGCGATTCTCTACGCGACCAGCAAGGACGCGAACCCGGGGTTCCTCGAGAGTGAGATCACCGGCCTCGCGGTGTCGGATGGATTCAAGGCCCCCATCACCGGCACGCTTACTGGCTCCATCGCCACGATGCTCGACAAGACCGGCGCGTTCGTTCCAGGCAAACTCGCGAACGCCTCAATCGCCGGCCTTACCATCACCGAGCGCGTGACCGGTTCGATTCTCGCGGGGCGGCCACATCAAGAACATCGACATCGGAAAATCTGCCGCGACGACCGCACCCGTCATCGCGGCGAATGTGAAACTAGTAACAAGGCGAGTCATTGGCTTCATCAGTGTTTTCGTTTTCACCGCTCCGCAGAAACTCCGGCAACTCAGCGCCGGTTCGTCAGCGGGCAGCAGGGTGAAGTGCGTGGGTATTGCGGGCGAAGGTTGGGCGAGATTCACAGACCCCAGAAAATGTTTGAAGGTTTTCTTCACGCTCCTTGCTCCATGAATCTGCCTTCCCTCCGTTCGCTCACTTCCCTTTACACCATGGACCGGCCTTTTGCGCGCATCGCCAACGTCACAGGCGTGGTCTTGATCGCCTTCGTCACGCTCGGGTGACCCCGCTCACGCGAGTCCTCGGAGGAGCTTGCGCGGCCGAGACACCGCCTGGATTTCGGTTAAACCTCTTTGACCGTAAGATCGAAGGTGGCGCCCAAGTCGATGCCGACGGTATCTGTCCCGGCGGCGAGGATGAAGCTGGCGGTGCGGATCTTCACTTTGCCCACCTGCTGCGCCACGATGCCGAAGTGGTCGCCGCCACCGGCGGTGCCCATGGCGAGACCCTTGATGGTGACGGAGGCGATGCTGGAGAAAATGGTATCGGCCACCGCCTCGGTGATCGCGGTGTCATCGGCCGTGCCGAACAGGTTGTCGGCACCGTCATCGACACCGGCGATGACGCTGCTGGCGATGAAATTGCCACCGACGGTGACAGCGCCGATGCCGGCATCCGGGTTGGTGGCTGGCCCGCTTCTGTTGTAACCGGCCAGGAGGAGGGCATTCTGGACGGTGCCCTTGACCGAAATGCTCTTGATGGCGACTGCCTGGACAGCGGTGGTGGGATCGAAGATCCCCTCCGCGGAGATGCGGCCACCCGTCATGCCGCCGGAGATTTTCACCGCGCCGAGTTGATTGTTGGAAATGATGCCGGTGACTGCCTGGCCTCCGACGAGGGAGCCACCGATCTTGACGTTGGCGATGTTGCCATTGGAGGTCATGGCACTGCCGGAAAAATTCCCGGTGCCGCCAATGAGATCGCCAAGGACGGTGACATTGCCGAGATTGCCGCCATCGGACTCGATCAAGCCACTGAAGCTGTTGGTGCCGCCTTTGACGGAGCCTTTCACGAGCACCGACTTGATGTCGCCCGTGGAGTAGAGGGCGCCGGAGAACTGTCCGTTGCCTCCTACGAGGCTTCCGCCGACGACAATGGCGCCGATGTTTGCGAAGGAGTAAACGATCCCGGAGTCTATATCGGACCCGACAACCGTGCCGCCGATGATGGAGCCCTTGACGGTGACGTTGCCCATGTTGCCTGTGGAGAAGACATTGCCCGTATGGTCATCGGTGCCGCCGATGATGCTGCCTTTGACAAGCACGCTGCCCATGGTGGTTGCGGATTCGATGTTGCCGGCGCGAGAGATGCCGCCACCAAAGATGGAGCCGCCGACGACAACCTTGCCGATGGCCTGAGCGGTGGAGATGCCAGAGGCTCCGGTGGCGCCCCGTCCGTCCAGATTGCCCGCGATGGTGACGGAGGTGATGGAGCCGTCCGTGTCCGTTATTTTCATCAGGCCATTGCCAAAGTCCGACTTGACGGTGAGGCCTCCGAGTTTGCCCACGATGGTGCTGGTCTGCGTGGTGGTGTTGAAGAGACCGAAGGACTGGACGTTCAGCGAGGCGAGGCCGGCGATTGCATTTCCCGTCAGGCCCACATCGATCCGCCCCAGGTCACCGTTGACCATCACCTTGCCCAAGTCCACGCCTGCCGCGTTGATGAAGCCGACATTGGTGAAGGAGTCGCCCTTGCCGCCCACGGGCACCGCGTTCAGGGTGATTTGCACTTTGGCCCACTCCTGCCCGTCGTGCGCATCGGAAATATCCAGCGTCCGCAGTTGCGAGCCAGACTGGCCGACGGAAAAGACGAAGTTGTCCGCGCTGAGGGCCGCGCCCGCGGGTGCGCCCTTCATGCTGACCGTGACCTTGTCGCCGTCCACGTCGGGGTAGGTCGCGGAGGTGTTGTTGACGATGTTCAGGTCGTTCGGCAGTTCCACCGTCAGGCTGTTCAGCGACGGATTGCCATTGATCGCGCCGATGAGCGTCGCGGCGCCCGTGGTCAGGTTGATCTGATACAAGCTCGCGACACCAGCAGTTGGCGTGATGGACGCATATGCGGCGCCGGTGCGGGCTTCGATGTCGAAGCCCACCTTAAAACTGCTGAAGGAGATGCCCAAGGCGCCCACCGTGGTCACAACGCCGCCATTGGGAGAGGGCGAGCCATTCAGGCCGCCGATCGTCACCATGGTATCCGTGGCATTGTCGATGGCATAGAGCGTCGTCGCCGCCGCGCCGAAGTGATTGTTGGAATAGGCGGTGCCGACGACAGCGGGATTGGGGGTGAGATTGGTGTCCGTGGCCACGAGGGCGCCTGTATCCGGATTGACGCGCAGATTGTTGTCGCGGTCCGAGTTCACCCGGATGACATCGGCGACGGGATTGATGTCAAAGGAGTAATCGTTGTTATCCAAAAACGCCGTGAAGAAGGGCGTCGAACCCACCTGGGTGGCGACGCCGGTGTCCGGGTCGATCCTGTAAATGCGCCCCTCATCATCGCCGCCGCTCACGTTGAAAATGCCCAGGGCATACAGCTTGCCGTCCGCGGGCCGGAAATCGATGCCCATGATCGTTTCGTTCGAGGCGTTGGCCAGCCCGGTGATGTCGATCACGGTGGTCAGGTTCGGCGTGGCGGAGTCGAATTTGATCAGGTGGTTGCTCGAATCGACCGCCACAATGCCGGAGAGGGCGATGCGGGGTTCGAGAGACTCAATGCGAGTATTCGTGGAAGATTTCATGGGCGGGCAAAGGTCTGCGGATCCTCAGCCTGAAACCGGCCCCCCCGGTCCCAAGCCGTGATCAATTGGCTGGAGCCAAAAGAAGCGACCCATGCGCTGCTGGAAGCAAGCAAAACTTCGCTCCAAATAAGCGTGAGCTTCCGTGCTTGTGTCGGCAGCGAAGACCCCGCTCCGCCCAAAACCCGATGCCGAAAAAGCAGGCATGGGAATGCAGGTGAACGGGGTCAGTGAATCTCGCTCACTGCTGAGCCGGCGGCTCTTCCCGCATTGAAAGTTCGCCTTCGATCTCTGGCACGTGCTCGTCCTCATACCTCTCGATCAGCAAGCCGACGACTTCCATCAGCGAGGCGAGCGGATGGGATTCGTCATTGCCGACTTCATCGATCAGTTCGTCGAGCAAGGACACGAGATGCCGGTATTCGGCTTCGGTGTGCGGGACGAAGACCGCACCGGAAAGTTCCGGCCAATGGGCGAGTGAGGATTTGAGAGCAGCGGTCATTCTTTCCAAGTCCCGGTATCGTCTTCGGCATGCGTGAGCACGGCGCGAATGTAGAGCCTTTGCCGGTTGAAGTGAAGCGCGGCGATGAGGCGAACTTTGTTTCCGCCGACGTTGAAGACGGTGAGCTTTCCGACCACGTCGGCGGCTGGAAACGTGGCGCACAATTCGGCGAAGTCGTGAAACGTGGCGTGCTTCATCAGCCGATACCAATGCGCGAGGGCACTCCGCGATTCGGGGTGCTGCTCCGCAAATTCATTCAGCCGCTTGCGCGTGATGATGTGCTGAAGGACGGACGAACGAATCAATCTGTAGAGAGCGAGAACGGGGCAGTCTGTGCATCTCGCTCGGTCATCTTCCGCACGGCTTGCCACATCGTCACGCCGTCCAGTAAGTCTCCCAGCCTTGGTTGTGGACCCGTGCTCCGGGGGGGACGTTTGCCTGAACAGGCGCAGGAGCGTGGCGGCGGCGGCGGTGTTGGCGGCGTTTTGGGCGATCCACTCTTTCGCCTCCTGCGTGCCCTCGTCGAGGCCGGCCTGGTCCTGGCAGACGGTGACCGAGAATCCGCCGTCGTCCGTGCGGGCGAGCGTGTCGCTAACGAGGCCCGGGACGGTGCCCATCACGCCATTCCATTCCGCCGCAGGGCGCTCGAGCGTGTCGGTCCGTTCGCGCGCGCCGGGGCCGGCCTGTTTTCGGAGGATCGCTTTCATGAGGGTTCGCACGGGGCAGCGGAAGCGGCTCGCGAAGGCAAGGCAAAACCGCGCGGCGCCTCACTGCTCCGCGCGCGACTGCCGGACGAAGGTGTCCTAGACTTCACGCTGGGCGACGTTGCGGGAGTCCCAGCAGTAGCGCTTGATGATTTGGCTCACGTGGCGCTCGACGGTGTCGATGCCGATGTGGAGCGTGTCGGTGATCTCCTTGTTGCCCTGGCCGCGGGCGAGGCAGAGGAGCACTTCGAGTTTTCGCCGGCTGAGCGCGGGGAAGAGCGGAGCGAGCATGGCGGTGGTCATTTCAGTGGTGAGTGGTGGAGTCTGGTGCATGGATGCCTCAGACGCGGGGGGCGTGATGGGCGTGCGAAATCCCGGTTTTCCGCAATCGACGGTGCGCAGACGCGACGCAGTTTGCCGCCATGCGTTCGTCATCCGTTTCCACACGCAATCCGGCCCGCGAAGGGTCTGCGGCGGGGCGAAACGGGGCGGCTCCAGAAGCGGACGGACGGGAAACGGCGAACGCGAGGGTTTTGAGGGCCGACTTTGACGCGGTGAGGACCCTCACGAGCTTTGTGAGGACCGACTCCGCTCGTGTGAGGATCCTCAAAGGCTCCGCGAGGGTCGTCGCGAGCTTCATGAGGGTCGTCGGAAGCGTCGCGACAACCGACTTTGAGCTTCCGAGGATCCTCGCGAGCTCGATGAGGGCCGACTTCGAGCTTCCGACGACGGGCGCCGGGGTCGTGATCGGCGACGTTTTGCGCCTTTCGGAATTCGCACGGCGAAAGCCGCCGTGCCCTCCACCTCCGGCAGTCCGCCGACATCGCGCCCGCCATGAGCGCTCCCCGCTTTGACCAGGCGGGGGTGCGTTTCGATGCCGGGTTCTTTTTCGATGAGCCGCCGGATTCGCCAAACCCCAAGACACAAAAGAAAATGGCATCCCTGAAACTGAACCTCGCCCGGCTGAACCCCGGCCAACTCGTCGAACTCGCCGACACGGTGCTGGCGAAAATGGACCCGGAGCAACCCGCGCGCCCGCACCGCCGGTGCCGCCAGCGATCGCCGGGCTCGACGCGGAGACGGCGTCGCTGAAGACGAAACGCGATGCGGCTTTCGCGGCGAAGAAAGCCTATGACGATGCACTGACCTCGATCCCGGCGCTGAAGGCGGCGCGCGATGCGGCGGCGGATGATCTGCGCACCGAGCACACGGCCTATGCGGCGGCGATCACGGCGAAAGCGAAGGGCGATCCGGTGATCCTCGCGGCGCCTGGCTATCCGCTCGCCAGCGGGACGCCGAGCCCGGGTGGTCCGCCCGACCAGGTGACGAATCTCTCGCTGACGCAGGGGGACATGGATGGGACACTCGGGCGAGGTGACGCAGGCGCAACTCGCGACAGCGATCGGCGGCACCTCAGCGAACACGAATAGCATCACGACGCTCGACACGCCATTTGCTAACGACCCGCTCTCGCTCGCGGAGGGCGAACTTCTACGCGCGAAACTCAACGAGCTGATCCTGAACGGGCGGCGGTAGCACTGTAGCAACGGCCCTCCGGGCCGTTCACGCCGCAGAGCGGCGTGGCTACAGAAACAAGTTCTGTTGCTCAGTTCGCTTTCAGCTTCTCGACGATGAAGCCGAAGATGTCCGGGTGCTTCACACCGGTCGCGCCGTGGTGATTGAACTCGCACTCGACGCCCGCGGCATGGAGTTTCTCAGCGAGCCGCACGCCCCAGTTGGCGGAGTGCGGCGGGTCTTTTGCGGGCTGCCCGAGCGCTACGGCTGAGTCGTAGAAGAGATACGTCGGCGGATCGTCCGGCGAGACAAGCGAGAGCGGCGAGTATTCCGCGATCCACGGAGCGAGCTTCTCGCGCTGGTCGAGAAAGGCCTGGTAGCTCGGGAGCGCGAAAGCGTGATGGCCGTAGTCGCAGTTCGCGATCCACTCGCGCATGAGCTGCGGGTCGAGCGTGGTCTGCGGGACGAAGGTGAGCACGCAGCGCAGGCGCGTGGATTCGCGCGCGATGGGATCGGCGCTCTTCGCCTCGGCCATGTCGGGATGATACGCGAGCCACAGCGCGGTGAACCCGCCCGCCGAACCGCCGCATCCGCCGATGCGCGTCTTGTCGATGTTCCACTCGCCCGCCTTGCTGCGGACGAATTGCAAGGCGCGTGCGGCGTCTTCGAGGCACGCTTTCACCGGCGGGTTCACGCCATCCGCAATCGCTTCGGGAATGAACCGGTAGTTGATCGAGACGACGGAAATTCCCGCGCCGAGGCAATTCGCGAGGAAGTCGGGCTTGGCTTTATCTCCCACCATCCAGCCTCCGCCATGCACGAAGAAAAACAGCGCGGTCGGCTGATCGGACTTCGCCTTCCAGAAATCGAGCACCTGTTTCGGGTGCTTGCCATAAGCGACGTTCGCCGCGGTGGGTTCCTGCGCGAATGCAGCCCCTTCAACCAGCGCAAACACCGCGAAAAGAAGCAGGAAAACAGGAAAACAGGAATTCGGCTTCGCTGCTCCGTTCCAGTTCACGCCCTTTCCTGTTTTCCTGTTTTCCTGCTTAAACATTTTCAGGCTGCTGGCGCGGCGATGCTCCCGTCTTTCACCCCGGCGAGCAGATGCTCGCAGGCGCGCATGGCGAGGGCCATGATGGTGAGCGTCGGGTTCTTATAGGGGCTGCTGACGAAAACGCCGGCATCGGCGACGACCACATTCGGGCAATCCCACACGCCGCTGAATGGGTTCGTCACGCCGTCCGCTGCCTTGGCGCTCATCCGGGCAACGCCCATCTCGTGGTTCACGCTGCCACCGGCGGTCATCACGCTCGTGGCGTCCTTGATCGGCTGCTTCGAGACCTTACCGCCCGCGGCTTCGATCATCTCGGCAAACGTCCGCTGCATGTGCTCGACCTGCCGGACTTCGTAGTCGTTCCACTTCCAGTGGAAGCGCAGCACCGGGATGCCGAAGCGATCTTTTTTCACCGGATCGAGTTCCGCGCGGCAGTGCTCGTTCGGCACCATCTCGCCACGACCGGAGGCGCTCACAAACGAGCCAAAATAACGACGCGCTTCCTCCTTCATCTTCGTGCCGAAAAGCCCGCTGCCATTTGGCCCGAGCGACACCCCTCCACTTGGCATGCGACGCCCGCCGCCAAAGCTCGTGTAATAGCCGCGCGGCGAACCGGCCGCCCTGGCGCTCTTCGCCTGCACGTCCGACCACGGCGCATAGACGTGTCCGAACGACACTCCGTCTTCGTTGTGCAGCGGCATGTTTTCGAGCGCGGGAATCTGCCCGCTCAGATCGCCTGCCGTGGAATCGGTGAGCCAGCGGCCGAGGTGGCCAGTGGAGTTGCCAAGGCCTTGCGGGAAACGCTCCGAGCGGCTGTTGAGCAGGATGCGCGCGGACTCGCACGCACTCGCACCGAGCACCACGGCGCGCGCGGCGACGTGTTCTTCCCGACCGCTCTCCTTGTCGAAGAAATGCACCCCGCTGGCGCGCCCCTGCGCATCGAGCGTCACCTCGCGCACGTGCGCATTGGTGAGGATGTCGAGATTGCCCGTCTCCAGCGCGTAGGGAATGAGCGAGGTCGTGCTTTGAAACGCCGCGCCGATCGCGCAACCCCGCGAGCACGGCGTGGCGTAGAAACACGGCGCGCGGCCGGGCATCGGCTTCGTCAGCACCGCATGACGCGACGGCACCACCGGGATGCCGAGCTTCTTCGCGCCGCGCTGGAAGAGCAGCTCATACGCGCGCGGCTTCGGTGCCGGCAGGAAAAAATCGCTGTCGGGATCGTTCCGGAAACCTTCCTTCGAACCGAAGATGCCGACGATCTGGTCGGTGCGATCGTAGAACGGCGCGATGTCTTCGTAACCGATCGGCCAGTCGAACCCGAGCCCATCGGTGCTGCGCGGTTTGAAATCGTCCGGCCCCATGCGCAACGACACGCGGCCCCAGTGGTTCGTGCGTCCGCCCAGCATGCGCGAGCGCCACCACATGAAGTTCTGATCGGTCGCATCGCGCTTCGCGAAGACGCCGTCCTGCCACTGGTCCGTGGCCTTGTTCTTCACCGTGTAAGGCTCGCCCTTCACCACCCAGCCCCCGATGGTGGCGTCGAAAAATCCGTAAGGTTTGTCCGGCGTATTCGCCCCGCGCAGAGGCGCATCGGCGTTGCTCTGGAACATCGGAGTCTCGGTGCGCGGATCGTAGTTCCGGCCCGCTTCGAGCATGAGGACTTTGGCGCCCGCTTTCGCGAGCGTGAGCGCGGCCATGCCACCGGCGGCACCACTGCCGACCACGACCACATCGTAACGGGCCGCACGAGTCTTGGAAGTTTGGAGAAAAGCCATTTGAGGAAAGAGTGCTTGGGGTCAGGCGAGGCCGACGTGTTTGAGCGCTTCCGGTGGCGGTCCGGGAAATTCAGCCAGCGGCACATTCCCCGTGTAACCGATCGCCGCCCATCCCTCCTGCGTGGAGAAATAACCGCCCGCCACGCGGTCGCGGAAGAGCTTGAAGAAACTGCCGCCCGCCTTTTTGGCGGGCGTGCCATCTTTCACGATGTCCTCCACGATCGCCGTCTGCTGCGCCGCGGCGCACTCGGCAAATCCCTTGCCGTAGCGCTGCTTCGCCTCGCCATCGATCCAGGCGAGCCCTGCGCGGATCGTCTGCAAATCCTTGCGCTGTTCCTCGTAAGGCGCGCTCACCCATTCATCGATGAAATCCGGCACTCCCACTGCACTCGCCGCGGGGCCGTATTGATCGGCAGGAACAATGATGTCGCCCAGCGCCGTTACGATCTTCTTCTCCGCCTCCGTGAGCACCCGCGGCCACGGGATTTCTTTTTTCAGCAGATTCGGATCGGCGCCGATGCCGCGAATGTCATCGGCGGCGAAAGCAGTGATATCGAGCGCGGAAGCGAGGGCCGAAGCGGCGAGGATACGTCGCAGAGCTTCGCGGCGGGAGAGTGGGAGCGGGTGCATGGAACGAGCGCGACAATCGGCGCGCGACTCACGACTTAGTCAACCGCGCGCAAAGTCACAACTCGGCGATGTTTCACTCGTAAAATCGGCGTCGCATTCCGCCATCTATCGCTGCCCGTTTGACGAAAACGACAGCACTTTCCCGCCTTGCGAGCGTCCTGATAGCGCGCTGTATTAGCTCCATGCGCCCGCACCCACGCCTTCTCGCTCTGGCGTGTCTGTTCGCCCTCGTGGCGTTCCTTGTGTGGTGGAGCACGCGTGAACCGGTGGCGGAGATTTCCCGGCCGGTCGTCGCCGTGCCGGAAGCGACAACCTCCCCCATCGCGGAAACCACCCCGGCTCCACGTCCCGTCACCGATCGCGCAGCCCGCGATTACCTCTCCGCGCTGAAATCGCTCGAACGTTTGCGCGCTCCGCTGGCCAAGGAAAAGGCGCGCCCGAAAGAAGCCACCATCGTCTTTCGCGATCCCGATGCGTTCCGCCGGTTTCTCGCCCGGGCCGCCGCTGCCGGCTTCAAGGTGATCGGCAAACTCGATGGCTTGAACGCCGTCCGCATCGCCTACGATTCCCTCGCCGATCTCGCCGCAGACATGACCGCGAATGCCGCCGACTACGCCGATCTCGACGCCAACTTCCTCGTCTCCGCCCCCGAAGTGCCGACTGACACCGACCCGCGGTTCAACGGCAAATTCACTCCCTTCGGCACCGACAAGCTGCTCTTCGATTTCCTCGGCATCGAGGGCGACACAAGCAAATGGGGCAACGGCGTGACCATCGCCATCCTCGACAGTGGCGTCGCCGCCGATCCCACTTTCGGCACGAACCGCGTGCGTTACCTCGACATCGGCCAGGGCATCGCGCCCCTGCCCGACAACGGCCACGGCACCGCCGTCGCCTCCCTCGCCGGCGGCATGGAACCGATGGCCATGGGCACCGCCCCCGCCTCGAATCTCCTCAGCATCCGTGTGACCGGCGCCGATGGACTCAGCGATAGCTTCACCATCGCGCAGGCGCTCGTGGCCGCGGTGGATGCCGGCGCGCAGGTCGTGAACATCAGCATGGGCGCGTATGGAAATACCATGGTGATGACCAACGCCGTGACTTACGCCCTCAATCGCGGCGCCGTCATCGTCGCCTCCGCGGGGAACGATCAACTCGCCCAGCTCACCTGGCCTGCCGCCGATCCGCGCGTCATCTCCGTCGGCGGCGTCGATTTGACCGAGCAGCAGGTTGTCTTTTCCAATTCGGGCGAAAACCTCCAGATTTCCGCGCCTGGCCTCGGATTGCCCACGGCATGGACGGAACAACAGCGCGTGCTCATGGACGGCACCTCCGGGAGCGCGCCGCTTGTCGCCGGGTCCATCGCCGCCGTCATGTCGCAAAACCCCGGCCTCAGCCCTGCGCAGGCCTGGCAGATTTTACAGACCTATTCGAGCGACGGCGGCATGCCCGGCCGCGATCCCAACTTCGGCTTCGGCATCCTCAACCCTGGCTGGGCCATGCACCGCAACGACTACAGCCGCATCGACACCGCCGTCTCGAGCCAGTTCTTCGACCCGAGCACCCTGACCATGAATTTCGTGGTGCAGAACCGCAGCGCGCGCGGCGTGGGCGGGATGGAACTCAACGTGAGCACCACCATCGGCGCGAAAGATTTCAGCGTGCCCTTCCTCGGCCCCGGCCAGATCTACTCAGTGCAGATGCCGGTCGATTACCAGATGCTGCGCGCCTACGGCCGCGCCGATTACACCGCCACGCTCATCAATCCGTCCGGCATCATCGACTCCGTCCCCACGAACAACCAGCGCAACAACCGCATCACCGTGGTCGGCGCGCAGTAACTGGCGGCAGCCGCGGCGCGCTGTCACACAACTATGACCGGTCTGTCACTGGCGTTCCCATCCACGCGTGGAAAGCTCACCGCGTTCTGGGGGGAACACCGGGACCGTCGGATGGCCACGCTTGGGTAGCGCACCGGCGGTTCCGGACCCGGAAATCCCCCCTTATGGCGTGCGCAGCCACACTTCCACCCGGCGGTTCTTGTGCCGGCCATCGGCGGTTTCGTTCGATGCGACCGGCAAAATGGGGCCGATGCCAGTGACCAGTGAAGGCTGCACTCCACGGGAGAGGAGTTCGCGCGCGACGACGTCGGCGCGTTCCTTCGCGAGCTTCACATTCGTGGCCGGCGCGCCTGTGTTGTCCGAAAAGCCGAGCAGCAAGAGCGGGCGGCCGCTGAGCTTGCCTTCGGTGAGCAACGTCGCGAGCCGGTCGAGATCGCGCACGCCTTTGTTGTCCACCGCCGCGCTGGCGGGCTGAAAGCGGAAGTCGAGGCTGAGACGCTCCGCCGCCGAAACCGTCTTGAGATACGACTCGGGCGCGCCGGGCGGCATCACCGGTTTGTGCAGATCGATGGTCTGCTTCACAAAGCCCGCTTTGCTCACCACTTCCTGCCCGGCCTCGCTGAGCACGTAGTTAAGAAACTTCGCCGTCCACGGGTTCTGCGACCGCGCCGGGGCATAAAGATACAGCCGGCGAGAGAGCAGATAGTCCTCCGTCGCCACGGTGAACCGCGTCGGCAGCAGCGCCGTCACTTCGCCTTCGTAGATGGCCACGGCTTTGCACTGCCCGATGAAAGGCAGACCGACGAAGCCGATCCCCGCCGGGTCCGCCGCACAATCGGCGCTGAGTTGCACGCTGTCTTCGTATTCATGACTGCCAGCCGCCAGGGCCGCCTGGCCAAGCACCATCGCGCGAAAGCTGTCGTGCGTGCCGCTCTTCGGGTCTCGCGCGTAACAGTGAATCGGCCCCGGCGTTCCTCCCAGCGCCGACCAATCGGCGAGGCGCCCGGCGAAAATATCCGCCACCTGCTGCCGCGTGAGCTGGCTCACCGGATTGTCCTTGTGCACGAGGATCGCGAGGCCATCGAGACCGATGACATGCTCGCACTCGGCGGAGTGCATGTTCCCCAGCCCCGCGGCTTCCGCAGCGGCGATTTCCTCCGCTTTGATCGGGCTGCTGCGCATGCCGAGGTCGCAATGATCCGCCACCAAGCCGGCGACGGCGGTGTTCGAGCCGTGCGCCTCGATCTGAAACGCCTGCAAGGCACCACCCTCCGCGGGCACAAATTCCACCGACTGTTCCTCGTGGTTCGCCCCCGGCACCCGATGCACCTTGCTGGCGCCCTCGCGTTTGAGGAAATCCTCCATCAGCGCCGGCATCAACTTCGCGCCGATGGTATTCGATCCGTGCACACGGAAAACCACCTCGGCCTTCGGCGGCGGCTCCGGCACCGGTGTCGCAGGAATCGGCGTGGCCACGGGCGCGGGCACGGGGGTGGCTGCGACGGCCAGCACGGGCGCGGAGGCCGGAGTCGGTTCCGGCATCGCCACCGCCTTTGGCGTCGCCGACGGAGGAGCGAATTCCGGCGTGCGCATTTTTGCCACGGGGCGCGCAAAGGCTGGCGCCGTCGTCGCCGGCTTATCCTGTCCAAATTTCCACATGAATCCCCCAGCCATCGCCAAGGCCGCCGCGCCGAGCCCTACCCACATCCACGAGCGGCGTTTCATCGCCTGCAACTCCGCCACCGGCACGCGCACCGTATCGCCCGGTTTGGTTTGCTCTTCGACCTGAGGCGCCGGCTGGAGCAGGCGAGCGGTAAAAGGCAGCGCTGCTTCCAGCTCATCCAGCGCACGCAGCGCCGTCTGCGGACGATCCTCCGGATCGCGGTTGATCAACCGCATGAGCCACTGCGACAGCCCCTCCGGCAAGTCCCGGCGGATTTCCCCGATCGGCAGCACATGATGCGTGAGATGCGCCCCCACGACATGCGCGAGCGTTTGGCCGACAAACGGTTTCCGCCCCGTGAGCGCATAATAAAACACGCACCCGATCGAATACAGATCGCTCCGCGCATCCACCGGGTCCTGGTTGAGCTGCTCCGGCGAAATATAGTGAATCGAACCGCTCAGCGTCCCATCGCGATTGAGCGTCTGCGCGCTCGGCCCCTCGACAAATTTGCTCAGTCCGAAATCGAGAATCTTTACCTGAAACCCACCGCACGGCTGCGGCGTGAGCATGATATTGCCCGGCTTCAAATCGCGATGCACCAGGCCCACCTGATGCGCCGCCGTGAGCCCGCTCAACGTCTGCCGCGCAAACTCCGCGAACTCCTGCACGCCCAGCGGCCCGCGCGTTACCCGCGCGTCGAGCGTCTCCCCCTGCACGTGCTCCATCACGATAAAGGGCGCACCGTCTTCGATGCCGAGATCGTAAACGGCCACGATGCTCGCGTGGCGCAACGTCGCCAGGCGCATGGCTTCGTGCAGACCACTCTGAATCGCGTCCTCATGCACGCCGGTGGTGCGCAGGCGTTTGATGGCGACCGTCCGGCCGAGGTGGGAATCCCACGCGGCGAACACTTCACCCGAGCCTCCGCAGCCGAGCGTGCCGCGATGCTGGTAACGTCCTGGGGGACGAGTTGCATTGGTTTCAGGTTCGTTGGGCATGGCCCGAAATGACAGCGTTCACCCTGCCATTTTCCGCGCGGCATTGTGAAAGCTGCGCGTCCATTCTGTGACAGCGCTCCCGCCAAACACCGCTTTCGTTCGCACCAAAACGGCTGCAAGGACGCGGTTGCGAAGTCGGCGCCCCCCGCTAGCATCCGCGCCCCTATGCTTTCAGCCGGAATCGTCGGGCTGCCCAATGTGGGCAAGTCCACTCTGTTCAACGCCGTCACTCGCACCCGCAAGGCGCAGGCGGCCAACTATCCTTTCTGCACCATCGACCCGAACGTCGGCGTCGTCATCGTGCCCGATCCCCGGCTGGAGGTCCTGAGCAAGATGTCAGGCTCCAAAAAGCTCGTCCCGGCGGCGATCGAGTTTGTGGACATCGCCGGTCTCGTGGCCGGTGCCAGCGCGGGCGAAGGCCTCGGCAATAAATTCCTCAGCCACATCCGCGAAGTGCACGCCATCGTGCAGGTGGTGCGGTGCTTCGAGGACTCGGACATCCATCACGTCAGCGGTTCGGTGGACCCGGTGCGCGACATCGAAGTCATCAATACCGAGCTGGTGCTGGCCGATCTCGAAGCCACGGAGAAACGCAAGGATCGCGTGAGCAAAGGCGCCCGTGCCGGCGACAAGACGGCGAAGTCCGAGCTGGCGCTGTGCGAAAAACTCATCCCTCACCTGAATGCCGGCAAGCCCGCGCTCACGCTCGATCTGAGCGACGATGAAAAGAAGCTCCTGAAGGAGTTTTTCCTCCTCAGTTCCAAGCCGACCATCTTCGCCTGCAACGTGAGCGAGTCCGATCTCGGCACGCTCGCCCAGGGGAAGGATTGTGATGCGAAGAAATTCGTCCAGGCAGTGAAAGATTACGCTGCCTCCCATTTCGCCACCGAAGCCGTCGTCATCTCCGCGCAGATCGAGAGCGAACTGGTGGACCTCAGCCAGGAAGAATCGAGCGAGTATCTCAAAGGACTCGGCGTGGAAAGCAGCGGGGTGAGCGAACTGATTCGTGCCGTCTATCATCTGCTCGGCCTGCGCACCTACCTCACCACTGGCGAGCAGGAGACGCGCGCCTGGACGATCCGCGCCGGGGACAAGGCGCCGGCGGCGGCGGGCGTCATCCATACCGATTTCGAGCGGGGCTTCATCGCGGCGGAAGTCATCGCCTTCGACGACCTCGTCTCGCTCGGTTCGCACGCCAAGGCCCGCGAAGTCGGCAAGCTCCGCATCGAAGGCAAGGAATACGTGATGAAGGACGGTGACGTGGTCGAGTTCCGCTTCAACGTCTGAGTGCTCTGGAGCAGCGCCGCTCCGCGGCGTTCCGCCAATGCCCTCGGCCCTGAGCGCCGTGGTCACAGGGCCGTGATCCGGTGGACGCAATTGCGGCTGGCGCTTCGTCGCGGTTTCCGCTCTGCTCCGCTCACTTCTCCGTTCCATGAGCACTTCAGAACAGCCGAAAGGTAAGATCCTGATTGGCGAAGACGTCCGTCTCATCGCCTTCCGGATGCGGCAGGCCCTCGAGGCCGCAGGCTACGCCGTGCAGGAAGCCGAGGATGGCGAGAAGTGCCTCGAAAAGGCCCGTGCCCTCCTCCCGGACCTGATCATCCTCGATATCATGATGCCGAAGCTCCACGGCATCGACGTGCTCAAGGCCCTCCGCGCCGATGCCCGCACGGAAAAAATCGGCGTCTTCGTGTGCTCGGCGAAGGATTTCAAAACCGATCAAGCCGAGGCCGCCCTGCTCGGCGTGCACGATTACCTCGTCAAACCGATCGAAACCACCACGCTGCTCGAGAAGGTCAATGCCTTCTTCGCCACGCGCGGAGCCCCCGTCCCTGTGACCCCGCCCATTCCCGCCCCTGCCGAATCCACCGCCCCTGCGCCTTATTCACCACCTTTCGATGAATGGGGCAATCGCTTTGCCCTCTGGGGTTGCCGCGGCTCGACGCCCACGCCGGGCGCGAAATTTCTCAAGCACGGCGGTAACACGAGCTGCTTCTGCGTCACCTACGGGGAGGAAAAATTCATCTTCGACGCCGGCACCGGCATTCGCGAACTCGGCGCCGAGATCATGCGCGGAAAACGCCGCCGCATTCATCTTTTCATCACCCACACCCACTGGGACCATATCCAGGGCTTCCCCTTCTTTACGCCCGCGTATATGCCGGGCTTCGAGATCACCGTCTGGGGCGCCGAACTCTTCGGCAAGGACCTGCGTAGCGTCTTCCGTGGCCAGCTCGATCGCGATTATTTCCCCGTGCAGATGGAGGACATGAATTCGAACCTCGAATTCCGCCACCTGCCCACCCCGCCCATCACCATCGGCAGCGCCAAGATTTCGTGGGAATACAGCCAGCATCCGGGTGCCACGGTCGGATACAAGATCGACGTCGGCGGCTTGAAAATTGCCTGGGTGCCCGACAACGAATTCCTGCAGGGCTACACCGGCGACCCGCGCGCCATTACCCGCGATCACGCCCTCATCGCGCCTTATCGGAAGATGATCCAGTTTCTGAGCGACGTGGACGTCCTCATCCACGAGGCGCAATACAGCCCCGACGAATACACGAGCAAGATCGGCTGGGGCCACAGCTCCGTCAGCAACGCCTGCGTGCTGGTCAAATTTGCCGGCGTTCGCCGCTGGATCGTCACCCATCACGACCCCCTCGCCGACGACGATTCGCTCGAGCGCAAACTCTCCGTCACCCGCCGCATCCTCAAGGACCTCGACCACGAATGCACCGTCGTGCACGGCTATGATGGGATGACGGAGTATTGGTAAGAGCGTAGAACCACGGAGCTCCGACGGTCAACCAACGCAGGCTTGTCCCCGCGCGCCCGACTCATTAAATCTTCTCCTCGCCATGCCCGACACCGACCTGCGCCGCAACAAAATCGAAGGCGGATTTGCCCTCAGCTACGAGAAGCTCACCGAGCTGTTCCCGGAAGCGAAGGCGGTGCCGCAGGTGCAGTTCGACCTGAAATGCGCCAATGCCGTGGTGTTGAAACGCTACGCTCCGGGCGACGTGATCTGCGAAGAAGGCGAGTTCGGGAGCACGGCGTTTTACCTCGTGCAGGGAAAAGTGAATGTGTTCATCAGCTCACGGGCGGGCGCGGGGGACGAAAAAAAGACCGGCTTCTTCAGCCGGATCTTCGGCGGACAGAAGGCCGGGGCGCGCACCAACGTGCAGCAGATGCTGCGCAAATTCATCTCGACCGATTCCGGCGATCTCTCGCTGGAAAACCCCATCGCCACGATGGGCGCCGGCGAGCTGTTCGGCGAAATGACCTGCCGCAATTTTCAGCCACGCTCGGCCACGATCGTAGCGAACGAACCGTGCGAAGTGGTCGAGATGCTGCGTGTCTTTCTCGACCTGCTCCTCGGGCAGACGGATCGCGAACCGGAAGTCGAATTTGGCTCCACGCCAGCGCAGCCGCCAGTGCGGAAGGATGAATCACCCGCTCCGGTCGGACCCGACGGAAAACCGCTGCCCGCGGCGGCCGGCGAGAAGCCGCACAAACGCCGCGAGGCGAAAGACAAGAAACCGGGCACGGTGTGGAAGAGCGGCTGGTGGCATTGGGACGCCGATAAAAACCAATTCACCTGGCGCGAGGGAGGATGGGAAGTGCCGCCGGCCAATCATTTCTGGCTGGGGGGAGCGTGGCTACGGCGCGACGAGGAATGGATCGAGGTGGAAGGTCACTGGCAGCCTTATATTCTATTGAACGCTCCGCCGGAACCGAAAGCCGAAGAAGCTCCCGCCGCCCCGAGCGCGGAGCACTACTGGCGGCCCGGCGAATGGGTGTGGCAGGCGATCGACCCCACCCAGACCGGCGCGCTCGACAATTTCAAATGGCAGCCGGGCAAGTGGGAGAAACCCAAGGCGAAAGGCGCACAGTGGGTGCCGTCGGAGTGGGAAGTGATCGGCGAAAACGATGGCTACCGCTATGTGCCCGGGCGCGAGGTGTCGCCGTTTCAGGTGCGGATGAACGAAACGTATCGGGCCCGTTCGCTGAACAATCATCTCCGCAGCGTCGAGCTGTTTTCCAAGGTCGAACCAGCGGCGTTGGATGAACTGGTGAAACGCGCCACGTTCAAAAGCTGCTACCCCGGCGAGCGCATCTGCGAGCAGGGTGATCCGGCCGAGCATTTTTATCTCATTCGCTCCGGCATGGTGAAAGTCGTGAGCGGGTTCCCGCATCTGGTGAAGACTCGCACCGAAGCCCAGAGCCACGCACGGCGGACTACGATGGAAGTCGCCAAGATCGATTACCGCCTGCAACGGGCGGCGAACGAAAACGAATACGCGTCGCTGGTGGGGCAGAAGTCCGACGCGGAACGCACCGCCGCGGATGCCCAGGTGCGCCTGCGGCAGGCCTCCGAGGAAGAGGCAGCGAGTGTCTCCACGTATCTGCGCCGCGGCGATTACTTCGGCGAAATGGGCCTCGTCGGTGGTGCGTTCCCGGAATTCGAAGAACTGAAAAAACCGCGCCGCACCGCCACGTGTATCGCGCTGGATCGCGTCGAACTCGTCGTCGTGTCGCGCGAAGACTTCCTCGCGCTGCTGCAATCGAGCGCCGGCTTCCGCGAGGAAATCCGCCGCACGGTGCAGGCGCGCCTGAGCAAGCAGCGTCTGCAAAAAGCGGTGATGCAGGGCGTGGCGACGAGCTTCTTCGAGGAAAAGCTCTTCCAGGCGCAGAATCTTCTCGTGATCGATCTCGACCGCTGCACGCGCTGCGACCAGTGCGTGCGCGCATGTGCCGACGCCCACGACGGTGAGGCCGTGCTGCATCCCGTCACGCGGCTCGTGCGCGACGGGCGCCGGTTCGAAAATTATCTCGTCACCGCGGCGTGCCGTTCGTGCTTCGACCCGCTCTGCATGACGCGCTGCCCGGTCAGCTCGATCCGCCGCAAGGAGAACCTCGAAATCATCATCGAAGACTGGTGCATCGGCTGCCGTGCCTGTTTCGACGATTGCCCGTTCGGCAACATCAACATGATCGATCAGTTCGAGATCAGCCCCTCGAACGTGGAACTCATCCAGAACGGCCCGCCGGCCGAGATGACTCTGAGCGGAGTGCGCGTGGATCGGGTGAAAGAAGTTATCGTCACCGTCAAGGGCGCTAAGGGAAGCGAGCGCGCGACCGGCATCGAAGCCTCGCTCGGCGGGGGCAAACAGGAGCGAAAAATCCTCGTGCGCGCCACCGGCAACGAACTGCCGGATGCGAAAGCCAAGATCACACTGCTGCTCCGGCTAAAGGATGGATCGATCGTCGATTTCCCGAGCGGCAGTGGTGGCATCAAAGTCAAAGCCGCCGGCGAAAAAGCCGAGATCAAAGCCGGCACGAAAGCCGTGAAGGTGAAAGCGAGCACGTGCGACCTGTGCACCGGCCTCGACGTGCCGAGCTGTGTTTATGCCTGTCCGCACGATGCGGCGATGCGCGTTTACCCCGCCGAGTTTTTCGCAAATGGCGCGCCCTTCGACGTCTGCCGCCAGGGCCCGCAACCCGGCGATATCGATCGTCGCACCACCCACATCAAGCTGCGATAGTCCGGGCGTTTTTGCCCGCGGGTGGATCGATCGCTATCGGAGCCAGACCGCCAGCGCAGCAACTGGAACCGCGCACGCCATCAGCAGCCCAAGACAGCCACTCTTTATCGGCGCGTTGCTGGGCAGCCCAAGACGCTGCCGCTCGATCCCTTCCACTGCGTCCTTCGCTTCTTTCAAGCCAACCCGCGTCGCTTCCCGGTAAAGTTTGATCGCCTCGATTTTGTGACCCGCCGCGAGGGCTTCGCTCACCCCCGGTGGGACGATCACCGAAGGAACCGTCGGCGGCAAAGGGACGGTTCCCGGCACACCGTTGCGCTCCATTTGCTCGACCGCCTCCTTGGATTCCGCCAGCCCGAGACCCGTCGCCTCGCGGTAGAGCTTGACCGCTTCGATTTTATTGCCTCGCGCGAGGGCCGAGCGGATCGCCGCGAGAGTTTCGGGAGAGATTGAATCGGGCATGTGATCTTCGGGTTAGAGCGTGATGATTTTTCCCGTCGCCGCACTTTCCTCCGCCGCGAGACACGCGCGAACCGCTTCGCGGGATTCCTCGGGCGTGATGACGGTGGGCTTTTTGCCGGTGGCCACGCAGTCGGCGAAATAGGCGAGCTCATCGCGGAGCGCGCCGCGGAGTTGTCCATGCAGCGTCGGCCAGTAGGTGGTATCGGGACAACGCGCGCCGTCCTTGTCCACGATCATGAGATTTGGGTGCGTGTCGTGAATAAAGATGGAACCCTCGGTGCCGATGACTTCGAGGCGTTCGTCGATCTGGAAAGGCGTGTTATTCGGCAGGCACCACACGGCTTCGAGGATGCACGAGGCACCGTTTTCGAGTCGATACATCACCTGCCCGAGGTCGGGATTGGCATGACCGTGAATCTTCACCGTCTGCGCATACGCCGTGACAGCGCGTGAGCCGCTGAACCAGAACATGAGATCGGTGTCGTGCACGCAATCGCCGATGATCGGACCGATTTTATCCAGCACGCTCGCCCCGACCCACGCCGGCAGATTGCGCCGCGCATACATGGAAATGATGCGGCCGATTTTGCCTTCGGCGATGGCCTGTTTCGCGGCGGCGTAACGCGGATTGAAGCGGCAGATATGGCCGACCATGAAGCTCCCCTTCGCCGCGTGCGCCGCCGCCACGATGGCGTCGCAATCAGCCAGGGTGGAAGCCATCGGCTTTTCGAGAAAAACATGTTTGCCCGCCTGCAATGCCGCGATGGTCGGCGCCGCGTGCTGGTCCCACATCGTGACAATGCTCACCGCCTCCAGTTCGGGGTCAGCGAGCATCGCGTGGTAGTCCGTGAATGTTTTCGCCGCGCCGAATTTCGCCCCGACTTCCGCCAGGCGCGTGGCGTTGCGCGTGCAGACGGAGTGCAGTTCGACGGTGGGGATCGCGGCTAGCGCTTCGAGGTGTTTTTCGCCAAACCACCCAAGGCCGATGACGCCGTATTTTATTTTTTTCATGTGGGGACGCGCCAGAGCTAGCGGGACGCGCGACCGGGATCAATCCCTGTGAGGACGATCGCAGAGCAGACGCTAGCGCGCTAATTCGCGTCCTTCACGCAGCGAAAGCCCACCGTCGGCAGGGGCACATCGGGGCCGAGCTTGCCACGGGTGGAAACACGGTAAGCTCCGCCGGTTTCTTCGCTCGAAAGCCACGAGCCGCCGCGGATGACGCGCTTCCACACTCCAGGCTCTCCCGGATCGTAGCTCTGCGTCGGCCCCCGGGGATTGTCGCGCGAATCCCGGCCCCGCGCCGTCTGCTTGTAGTAGTCGGGCAGATACCAGTCGGCGCACCACTCGGCGACATTTCCGGTGACGTCGAAAAGGCCGTAATTGTTTGGCGGAAAGGACGCCACTGGTGCGAGACCCTGGAATCGATCAGCCCCGGTGTCTTCCGCCGGGAAACGCCCCTGCCAGACATTCATCGCCCAGCGGTCTTCGCGGAGCAGTTCGTTGCCCCACGGGTAATGGCAGCGGTCGAGCCCGCCACGCGCGGCGTATTCCCACTCGGCCTCCGTGGGCAGGCGTTTACCCGCCCAATGCGCGTAAGCGTCGGCATCGGCCCACGCGACCTGCACCACCGGATATTTTTCGCGGCCCTCGAGATTGGAATCCGGGCCATTCGGGTGCCGCCAGCTCGCGCCGGGCACGAATTTCCACCACTGCAGCTCGTTCTTGAAATCGGTGACGGTGGCGAGCGGAGCAAAGACGAACGCGCCCGCCGGATTCGCCTTTTCCGCGACCGTCACGTAGCCGGTCGCTGCCACAAAACGGCCAAATTCCTCATTCGTCACCTCCGTGCGGTCGATGAAAAAGGCGCGAATCTTGATGTCGTGGATCGGCCGTTCGTCCTCCGCCCCGTCGGATGCCCCCATGGTAAAGCGGCCGGCCTTGATGAGAATCATATCGCCCGTGGTCGGCTGGCTGGCTGCGCGGCGGGCCTCGCGTTCACGCCTTACTCGCGCGGCCTCCCTCGAGACCCAGAAGACCGCCAGCAGGATGCTGGCGCCGAAAAAGGACAGGACGATGACGGAAGAACGAGTGGCAGGCGTCATGAAAAAAGGCCGGCGATTTTAGTGCCGGAAGACGACGGTTTTATTGCCGTGAATGAGCACCCGGTCGCCGAGGTGCCAGCGCAGGCTGCGCGCGAGTGCTACCCGTTCGCAATCGCGCCCGAGCCGCACGAGATCTTCCACCCGGTGGAAGTGCTCCACGCGGATGACTTCCTGGTCGATGATCGGTCCCTGATCGAGATCGCTCGTCACGTAGTGGCAGGTGGCACCGATGAGTTTCACGCCGCGTTCGTGCGCCCGCTGGTAAGGATTCGCGCCGATGAAACTGGGGAGAAAGCTGTGATGAATATTGATGATCCGCCCCGGCATCTTCGCGCATAGCTCGGGCGGGACGATCTGCATATAACGCGCGAGCACCACCGCATCCGCCCGGACTTCGTCCCATAGCTTGCCGATTTTTTCGAACGCACGCTCTTTCGTCTCCGGCGAAACCGGAATGCAGTGAAACGGGATGCCCTCACGCTCCACCATGCTGCGAAAGTCGTCGTGATTCGCGATGACACACGGAATGTCGAACGCGAGTTCCCCCGAACGCCACCGCCAGAGCAGATCGGCCAGACAGTGCCCGAGCTTGCTCACCATCAGGACGACGCGTGGGCGCGATTCCGCCGGTCGCAGCGTCCACTCGGCTTTCAGTTCATCGCCAAGCGGCTGAAAGGCTTCCCGCAGCGAGAGGAGATCGTCGCGCAATGTATGCGTGTCGATTTCCATGCGGGTAAAAAACCAGCCCGCATCCGCATCGGTAAATTGATGCACCTCCACGAGATTGCCGCCATGCGCCGCCACCCAGCCGGAAATGCGGGAGAGAAGGCCGACCCCATCGGGGCAGCTGAGTTTGAGCAGAGTAGTGGGCATGTGGTTAAGGATGAAGGACGAAGGTTGAAGGTTGGGCAAGTCCGAGAGCGCAGACACACAAACCACTTCCTCCCTCCCCCTTCCTGCTTCATCCTTCGCTCACCATGTCCGCCACCCCTTCCACCATGCTCGCCCTCGGCACCCTGGCCCCGCAGTTTGCCCTACCCGATGTCACCACCGGGAAAACCTTTTCGCAGGCCGACTTCGACGGCCAGCAGGCACTCCTCGTCATCTTCCTCTGCGCGCATTGCCCGTATGTTCTCCACGTCGCTCCGGAGCTCGCGCGCATCGCCCGGGACTATGCGGACAAGGGCGTCGCGATCGTCGGCATCACCTCGAACGACGTGCGCGACTACCCGCAGGACGCCCCCGAGCCCACGGCAAAATGGGCCGCGCAGGCCGGGCTCACCTTCCCGATTTTGTATGATGAATCGCAGGCCGTGGCGAAGACCTTCACCGCCGCGTGCACACCCGATTTCTTCCTCTTTGGCCCTGATCGCAGCCTGATGTATCGCGGGCAAATCGACGACTCTCGCCCCATGCGCGGCCCCGACCGCCCCGGCAAAGGCGAGCTGAACGGCCGCGACCTCCGCGCCGCCCTCGACGCCGTGCTGGCCGGCCAACCGGTCGGTGAACGCCAGATGCCCAGCATCGGCTGCAACATCAAATGGAAGCCGGGAAACGAGCCGGCGAAATTTTGAATCCGAATTTTCTCGCAAGGCTCCAGTATCTTAGACTTAGGTAAGTCCGTTGCCACCGGATGAATCGAGCGTTTACCCATGCCCCCGCATTTTGGAAATGGTTGGAAGAAAGAGCCAGGAGCACAAAGGAACACGAGCAGGCCTTTATCGCACGCAATTTCCAACTCGATGAACGCGTCACGCCGGACCTGGCAAAAACTTATTGGGAAAAGATCTCGGATCAAACCCTCGATGACCTCCCACGCTGGAGGACGTCGCACCAAGAATACCTTCGGCGCGATGGCCGCCTTCTCCATCACTCCAAGTTGCTTCCTCCGACACGAATCACACAAACATCCGAAGAATCCTGCCCGGCAAGTTTTCGGGATAGCACCACACTTGCGTTTGCGAACGGCGAACTGGGCCGTTCAGATTTACTGCGGATCCAAAGGCTTGATCGGATTTCTCACCGGGCTCGCTGCAACTACGATAACCTGCACCAACTCTGTCATCGTTTAATGAGTGGAGAGGCCGATGAACGAGATCGCGGCGATTTGCAGACGATCCTTGATACTTGGACTGCCGAGAGTTGGTGGGCGCCCACCTTTGCAGCCATCAGCGTCGATGTAGCCGATATTGTTCCGCCAAACGCTCCTCCGACTTCCACCTGGCCAGACAAACTGCGCGATCAGTTCGGACTTCTTCAGCACGACGCAGACGCGGACGATATTACGGTGATCCTGTTGCGGTATCCTATAAAGGCACTCCCGCCTATTGATGACCAGCCTCATTTGATCCCCCTCGCGGCTCCTTCCGTTTTGGATTGCGAATTGTTTCCAGCTTTCTGTCCCTCCCCATCCTTGGATCGAAGCGAAGCCAAGATGGGATGCGGCTATCTGGTGGACCTCTCGGCAAGCCTTGGACCCTTCCCGGTTCGGGAAGTGCTTCATCCACCTATTCGGCTCATGGTTGACCACATCTGGAAAATTGGCCAGATCACCACACTTATCCCGGATTTGACCCATGCCCGATTCAGTCATTTGCGGCGGATCCGAGAACACACCGCAAGAGAAGACTATGGACGACAAACGGATCCAGAGTCAATCTAAGAAGCGATGCCACTTGATCCGGTCATTCTGACCCATTGGAACTCTCGCTTTCGCCGGGGCAAGGTTCCTTCGTGGATTGAATTTTTCCTGGAGGACCCCAGCAAAGCGATTGAAGCGTTAGTCTTGCGGCGATATGACCTCGGACAGCTGGCACAATCCGATCCGGAAGATCTTCTGGCCGATTGGAGCAGAGTTCTGGGTAGCGAATTCATTCAGCAACTCGATAACGCGGTCCTCGCATGGTCTCGTTCCAATTGGAGGCGATTTGAACGAAATCCTTTTCCACTCGCGCAGGCTTGGCTTACCGTTTTTCGAACCGCATGCGTGGTGCCGGGCCTAAAACAAACGACAGGCTTTTTCACCGGACTGATTGGTGAAGTGGTGGATTATCTGGAGGGTTATTCGACCTCGCGGTCTTTGAACCCACTCGGTTGGTGCTTCTCGGCCATCGGAGCAGCCCAAACCGACCGTCAACTCGTCGCGCATTGGCAGCAATGGCTGGCCTTGCCGCCTGGAGTCCGGTATTTTCAAGGAAGCTTTTTAATCGACGCAGTTGCCGCCATGCCAGCGGCACCCCCCACCGACTCCGAATTCCGCATGGATGTTGCGCAGGCGCTGCTCCGGATCGGCCAGGCTCTTCATCAACAAGTCGATTCAGGTGTTTTGGAAGAAGCTGATGCCGCAGAAGAGTTTGAGTTTTGCGCAAGGCGCACCGTTTTGCGCCGGGAGCCGCGTGAGAAATGGACATTATTCTGGGCCAATCGTCGCGCAATGCTGACCAAAGAGGCGCCGCGCCTCTGGCCTTGGATAGTTCAGTCTTTTCCAGAGGCAAAAGATCACCCGCCAAGCAGTGCTCAATGGGTCCAGCGTCCGGACTTGGGGGCGGAGGCAGACCATGTTGCTTTCGCTTTGAGTGAGGCGTTTACCGACCAGCGTTGTGCCCAGGCTGAACAGATTCTTCACGAGCAACGAAAAGAGGCCGAACTGAAGCAGACGGAAGGTTTCATCGTGCGAACGCTCTGTAGTCTCGCCACAGCCGCTATTAAGTATGGCAAGATTAAACATGCGCTTCGCTGGGCCAGCGAAGCACATGAGCGCGACCCGCAAAACCCACGCACCTGGGAAAAGTTGGCGGATGCCTGGCGAACCGCGCGGGAATTCAAAGTAGCGACCGCTATCGCCTGGGAAAGTGTCGAACGTTTTGCCTATGCGTTGCGCAACTGGCTCTCGCTAGCGGAAGCACTTCTGGAAGTGCCGGATTCGAAGGCCGCCGCGCTGGTGCTCAAGCACGCGAAATCGTTGTTGCCGCCGGAGTCATCGAATGACTCCCAAACTCTTCGAGGTCGTTGGGAACGGCTTAGCCAGAAGGCTCAAAACGCCTCGCTCATGGCTCGTCCACAGCCCAAACAACAAAAGCATCAATCGATCCTCGCCCTTTTGGCCGAAGCACGGTTCTTTCGACACTGGGTTGCGGCAAATCCCGCTGATCCGGAGCGTGAGCGCTGGTTGCGCCGGGCAGAAAAACTCCTCGCCACGGCCAGGGAATTGGTCCCCTCGGATTCGCGGTTGGTCGCCGAAGATCGCGCCCTGGCTTTATTGCGCCATCCCTCTCTTGGCCGGAAGATCGCCGCAGAGTTGACCGAACTCACCGGCACTCCCAGCCTCCAAACGGCTTCTTTGCTTGTCCTCGCGGCTCGCTGCGAGCGGGAGGACGCACAGCGGAGAGGCGCCGATTTTCATACCGAACGCGATGCCATTCTTCTCCCCGCGGAAAAACTGGCAGGCATCCTTTCTCATGGGGCAGTGTTTGAGCCCTGCGCCAATCTGGTCGTTTCACGAAATCTCGCCTCGTTGCACGATGGCGCTGATCTCCTCGCGCAGGCACATGATGGCATTTCGAAGCTGGCGGGATTTGCTCGTCGAAACTGCGATCTTACCGGGCTCGCCTCTCTCGACGATCGATTGGAAGCAGAACGGCAAGCCAAGGCTTGGGCAGCTAATCAGGTCCGCTCGCTCGTCTTCGCTGGCCAGAATCTCGAAGAGGACATTGCCGCCGAACAGGTCCCCGAAATCCTCGCACGCATTTCCAAAAATGCGGACTTGGATCGTTTCGAAGATGAAATGGCTGCCAGCCTCGCAGCGGCAGTCGTGGACTCGGCCCAGCCCGCTCTTCCTATGAAGGTGCAATGACTGTGATTTACCAAATTGCCCCAGAGAAAGACCTTCGCCCCTTGGGGGCGCCATTCACAATTTTCTCACGCTGAACGCCGTTTCTCAATCGAAGGGGTCGCCCGAACTTCCTCGCGCGCGCGGGGCTGGCGAAAATGTCGCCAATCGCTTCGAGTCGCTGCACGTCACGCTCGATGAACCGCTCGTCGATGACGACGGCAACCTGATCGAGCCGCGCACGGTGTTCTACCGCGACGACTCGCAGTCGATCATCGCCTGCAACGATTCGCCGGATATTCCGTTTCGCGCCGGGTGCTCGCCTTATCGCGGGTGCGAACACGGCTGCGCTTACTGCTTCGCGCGGCCCTATCACGAATATCTCGGGTTCAGTGCCGGGCTGGATTTCGAAACGAAGATCATGGTGAAGCCCCGAGCGGCGGAACTGTTGCGCGCGGCTTTGTCGAAGAAAAGCTGGCAGCCGCAGCCCGTCACGATGAGCGCGATCACCGACGCGTATCAGCCGATCGAACGCCGGCTCGGGCTCACGCGCCAATGCCTCGAAGTCTTCGCGGAGTTTCGCAATCCGGTGGCGCTCATCACGAAAAACCATCTCATCACTCGCGACATCGACGTGATGCGAGAACTGGTGAAACACCGGGCGATCAGCGCGTGTGTCTCGCTCACCACGCTGGACGTGGAGTTGAGCAAAGTGCTCGAGCCGCGCGCCAGCCGGCCTTCCCGGCGGCTCGATGCCATCGCGCAACTCACCGCCGCCGGTGTTCCCGTGCGCGTCCTCACCGCGCCGCTCATTCCGGGCCTCACCGATCACGAAATCCCCGCTCTGTTGAAAGCCGCCGCGGAAGCCGGCGCGATCGGCGCCGGTTACACCATCGTGCGCCTGCCCCACGCGGTCGCGCCGATCTTTGAGCAATGGCTGGAGCGCCATGTGCCGGGGCAGAAAGACAAGATCCTGGGCCGTATCCGCGAACTGCGCGGAGGCAAACTCTACGACTCCAAGTGGGGCGAACGCATGAGCGGCGAAGGCCCGCTCGCGGAGCAGATTCGCACCCTCTTCGAAGTGTCCCGCCGTCGCGCGGGCCTCGACAGCCGCCGCCGTCTCGCCGTCGAGCAAATCACCGATGAACTGAGCACCGCCGCGTTCCGCGTGCCGACCGCGCAGATGGATCTTTTCTAAAGCGGGCCAGATCGGGCGCACGATGGCGGCATCAGGGGGCAGCCGGGTTGTCACTGCCTTGATCAGGGTAAAAGAAACGAGGGCAACTTTCATCCTGGCTTATGCACCTCGAAGAACTCGACCTCGCCATTCCCGACATGGACACCGCCATTGCCGAAGAGCGTGTGAAAGACACGCTCGGGCGCTTGCGCGGAATTGAATCCGTCCGCCTGATCGAACGCGGCGCGTGGGTGCGCCATGATGGCGACCAGATCACCGGCGAACAAATCTGCCTCGCCATTCGTCAATCCGGCTACCGTCCCAGCATCTTTCAGGACAGCAACGGTCGAACCGGCAAGTCATCGCAGTAGCAACATGGAGCGCGGGCGTCCTGCGCTCCGCGCCCGGCGTCGCTACTTCTTCGCCGCCGGAGTCGGCGCGCGGCTGACTTCATTATTCTCCAGCTTCACCTCCGCCCGGCATTCCTCGGCGACCTTGAACGCTTCGCCGCGAGCCTGAATGCGGTTGTCGCTGAAGCGCACATCTTTCACCACCCCGGAGATGCTCACCGCCGTGCGGCAATGTTTCATCGTGAGTTGCCGGATACGCACCCCGTCGATCAGCGCCGTGCGGTAGTCCCTGGTGCGGCGCGCGATTTCCATCCCCACCAAAAGCGGCTCTTCCTCCGTGCCGCTGATGATCCCGCCGGTGTAAGTCAGGTCCGTGGAAGAAATATTCACCGGACAGAGCGACACCAAGCCGTTCACCTGATTTCCCCGCCCTTCGAGCACCACCCCCCCTTTGCCTGAGCAGAAATCGCCCGTCGATGAACCATAGTCCCCCCGCAGCGTGAGGTTGGCCGGATTGTCGTGGCAGATATTTCCCGAAAGCATGATGCCGGTCTGGAACGCATTCACCCCGATGCCGAGCCGCGCGTTCCGGGCGCAGATATTCCCCTGCACCACACAGCGGTGATTCCCCGTGTAGAGAATGATCCCGTCCTCGAATTCCGAGTCGAGACATTGATTGCCAAGTAGCTGGCAATCCTCGCTGAGCCGCAGCACCACGTTCTTGTCGTGCGCCCGCTGGCTCGTGACACCACGGAGGACCGAATGCCGCACGCGGTAAAAGCTGATGTTGTGCAAAATGCAGTCGCGCACGGTAATCCCCTCGATCTGCACGTAACCGACGGGCTCTGGATCGCTATCCACACTGATCCCGCACCCCGCGCGTGTGTCTTCCCCGCGCCCCTTGGCGGGCGTCATGTCCGCCGGCGCAAAGTCGAACTGGTTCGCGCGGTTCCCATCGACCACGCCCGTTCCATGGATGCGCCCCCCCGGCTGCGTGATGAGAAACGCCGACGGCTGGGTCCCAAGCCGCGGGCGATTCGCCACGGCGTAGGCGCGCCGCAATGGCCGCTCGAAGGTGATCGTATTCCCCTCGATCTTCGCGATCCGCCCACAATCGCCCCCTTCCCGCCGCACCTTGTTTTTCCCGCCTCCCTGGATCTTCAAATCCTCCGCGCCCAGCGTCACCCATTGCCCCGGATAATACCCCGACGCATCCGCCACCGTCACCGCGGCCTGCCCCGCCGCTGCATCCGCCGTGAGCGGCTGGATATTCGAATCCGCCACCCGCACCGTCCCGATCAGTTCGATCACCTGATTCGCCTTGGGCTGGAGCGCATTGGTAATCCGAAACGTCCCCTCCGGAATCGTCACGTTCTTCCCGCTATCCAGCGCCGCCTGCATCGCCTTCGTATCATCCGCCACCCCATCCCCCTTCGCTCCAAACTCCACCACACTCACGGCCCCGTGGGCGAGTTGGCCAAATCGAGCGACGACGACAAGCGAGAGCACAAGGGGTAGGCGGAGGTTCATCGCCATATAAAAGCGCTCCACGCGCCGAGGCTTTGCCTCCTCATTGCGGAGTGTCCAGAAAACGTGAACCGACGGAAAGGGGCGTTTGTCCGCTTGGGGCTCACGGGCGAAAAGAAGCGCGGCATGCAAACGTCCGTTTTCTTGCGACTCGATGTTCCGGCGGTAGGCGAGAAGAACAACCGCGCGAGGCTGCTTACGCCTCTGCGACCTCTGCGGCCTTTGCGCCTCTGCGTTCAAATCAATGCGCTCGCTCCGGCCTTGGCGTTACAGAGGCGATCCGGTTTAATCCGGGTTGATTCGGGTGCGCGAATCCGGCCGGGGAATCCGAGCACCCGGCGGCAAGCGGGGCACGTGCCCTACCGGTTCGAACCCGGCATTTTCTTGCAGGGATCAGGGCGGGGCCGGGGCCTCGTCCGAAGGCTGAACTGGCGTTGGCGCGGCGGTGGGGATGGGGAGAGACGGAATCTCGACTCCAGCGGTGTCCAAGCTCACGCCGGCGGCGGTCAGGATCGGGCGGCAGGCGCGCCAGTCGCGCGGGTAGAGGCTGGTGTAGTATTTGATCGAACTCATTCCCGTGTTCGTCGGTCGTCCGACCGCAGCGCACGAAGCGAAATCGTTGGTAGAAGGTTTCCGATCCGCCAGCGGTGGTGAGGGTGACCAACCAGCGAAAGGCGGGCGGAGGCAGGGTCGCGAGCCGCGCCAGCAACGACACGGTGCCATACCCTTTGCGATGAGAAGCGGGATGCACCATGCCGAAGTTGAGAGCGGCGAAGTCGAAGCGGCTATCGCGCTGCACACCCACGCCGCCGAACACGCGGATCTCCCCGGCCACTTCGCCGACCAGCACCAGATTTCGGCAGCTAAGCAGCCACTTCGCGAAGTGATCGAAATAGCCGTCCGGGAAGCGACCGGGCTCGTTCAGGCGATAAATTTCGGCACAGGCGTCGAAGTCGCCCTCGGTGAACGGGCGGAACCGGCACCGGGGGAGCGGCCGCTGCGCCGTGAAGACATCGAAACGGTCCGGGTCGCGGATGAGCCGGTTGAACCGGTTGAACCATCGAAGGAAGGAAAAGCAATCGGAAGTCCGGATACGGGGGATGGTTTTAGGGCGGAGGAGGGACAACCGGCGCGGGGGCGCTTTGTGCGGCCACGGCATTACAGAGTAATCCAAGTTAATCCGACCTGATCCGACTTTGCATCCGAGCCTGTCTTTCCTCCTCTGCGGCCTTCGCGATCTTTGCGCCTCTGCGTTGAAATTGACCGCTCCACCAGCGGTCGCTTTACAGAGGCAATCCGACTTAATCCAACCTGATCCAAGTTGATCCAAGTTGATCCAAACCTCGAAGAATCCAAACTGTGAATCTCGTCTTCCATTGGCCGGCGGGGCGCCGGCCCTACAGTTTTTCGAAGCGACGTTTTCCCCAGAAAATGCAAGGCGCCCCGACCCACTCGGATCGGAGCGCCAAGCAGCCCATGAAAAGTCGTGGCTTACCGGCCGGCCACGGCAGCCTGCGCATTGGCAGCGCTGGCCGTCAGGATGGTGGTCGCGCTGTGGCGAAACGCGTGGCCGGGTTCGTAGCTATAAAGCGGGATGTATTCGTTCTTGCCGGTGCTCGCGGCGTCGATCGGACGGGAAACGTTCGTCGGATCGAGGATCCACCACTTGCCACCGTCGTTCCACATCACCCAGGCGTGGCTGATCTTGCTGTTGCTGCGGGCTTTGCCGATGATGTAGCGGACGTTGCGGTCGCCCATCTGGCTGATGAGCCAGAGGCTCTTGGCCTTGCAATCGCCGGTCTTGGTCTTGGCGGTCTGTTCGGGGGAAGCGGCCAGGTAGGGTTCGGTGAAGCTGTAACGGAAGCCGTAACCGGTCTTGAGAAGCTGTTTGACCTTGCCCATGTCGGCCTTGCCATTGAGGCCGCTCAGGACGGACTTCACAGGAGCCATATAGGGCTCGTAGGGGGTGCTGGAGGCGGGAGTGCCGAGGTCGAAAGCACCGAAGGCTTTCGTCGCGAGGACCGCTACTGCGGCCAAGGCTTTGAAGAGGTTCTTTGTATTCATGGGCTTTTTTAGAATTACAAGAACCAATAAAGCTATTGGCGTGCCAATAATCTCCGTAGCTGAAAGCAACGCGTGCGGAAAAGTTTGGGCCGCACTGCCGAAAATGAGGTTTTACTCTGTTGGAGGCCTCCCCTACCCCTGCCACCGCCGCGAAAAACGATCTTCAATAATGAGATTTTCGCAGTTCTGAAACGCGAATGCGCATCATCAACGTAGGGCCCGGAAATGCCTCCACCGGGACTCGATTGGTTCCTTCCTGTAGGCTGTGGAAAGAGACCCGGCTCAGAAAGGTGGCGGCCTTCGGCTGATTGATCAGCGGAAGGTTCGTCATCACCCCGCCAACCGACTGGCACCATTCCGCCGGGCGGTCAGTGACACCCGTGGCGGGAATTTGATAAAATATTCAACCAGCTCCCGCTTCTCTGTATCCTCTCTGAACGCATGATCCCCCTCGTGTCACTCGGCCTCCACCGATCTTGCAATCGTCCGGCGTGCCCCTAGGTTGCCCGTCCTCGCATGTCCCAAGAGCAACAAGCCATCGAAGCCGCGCGCCAGCGCATCCAGCAGCTCGTGGAAGAGATCGCCGTGCTCTCCAAGCGGGATCTGCCCACGGAACAATACCTCACCGAGTTCCTCGGCCGCGTGGTGAAAGCGACCGATGCTCGCGGTGGGGCTGTGTGGCTCGTCGGGCAGCGGTCGGCAGAGGGCAAAGCCGAATTCCAGCTCGCCGCCCAGGTCGAGTTCGAGTCGTCCGGTTTCCAAAACGATGAAGTCCAGCGCGCGCTGATCCTGCGCGCCCTCGGCGAGAGCGTGAATGGGAAGAAAGCGGTGGCCATGCAGCCGATGCAGCGGCAGCCGGACCCGACTTCGCAGGAAGCGCAGCTCGCCCAGCTCCGGGGTGAGGCTCAGCCGCAGGGTCCGCAAAACAAGACCCCCTTCCCTTTCCTCTACATCCCGCTGCCACTGAAGGAGCAGGTGCTCGGCGTGCTGCAGGTGTGGCTCCAGCCTTACGTCACCACGGAAAACTACCGCGAGTTTGCCACCTTCCTCGGCCAGCTCGCGAGTTATGTGGAGCAGCACTTTCAATCCCGTCGCCTCGGCACCCTCGTGGTCGAAGCGCAGCGGCTCCAGCATCTGCTCAAATACGCGGGCGATCTCGCCGGTTCACTCGACCCCATCGAAGTGGCCCGGCTCGCGGCAAACTACGGCCGCGACCTCATCGGCTGCGAACGCTGCTCGGTGCTCTGGCTCGATGGCCATACGTGGCAGGTCCTTTCCATCTCAGGCCAGGAAGTCGTCGAAAAGAAGAGCTCCATGGTCAAAGCGCTCGCCGCGTTTGTCGGCGCGCACGTGAAGCCGGAGACCATCACGCTCTCGAAAAAAGCGCTCCTCGCCGACCACGCCAGCGATGGAGTCGAAGGAGCGGCGCCCACGCCTTCGCGCAGCGGCACCGACGAGATCGACCTCGCTTACTTCGACGTCTCGCACGTCAACAGCGGCGCCATCGCTCCGCTGCTCGACGACGACAAACAGATTGTCGGTGCTTACTTCGCCGAGAGCACCACGGACGGATTCTTCGATGCGGCGGAAGGGGCGAAGGAATTACCGGTGGCTCGCCGCGTCACCGAATGGCTCGCCGCTCACAGCGGCAAGCAGCTCCAGGCAGCGCAGGATTACCACTCGCTGCCGTTCCTCTTCGCCACCAAACGTCTCCGCGCGACGCGTGTCGCACTCACCGGCAACAAACGCCGCCGCACCCTTCTGCGCCTGGCCATGTTCGGCATCCCGCTCCTCCTCATCCTCGCTTATCCCAAGCAGGACATGGTGGAGGGAAATTGCGCCCTCATGCCGAAGCGGCACAATTCCATCGTGTCGGAAGTGCCCGGACGCGTGGAAAAAGTAATGGTGCAGGAGGGTTCCCTGGTCAAAGCCGGCGACCCCGTGGCGGTGCTGGATATGCGCCGCTTCGAGACCGAACTCGACGGCGTGCGCAAGGACATCGCGCGGCTCGATGCCGAAGCCGAGCGTTATCGTGCCGCGGGCGATGAAGCCGGCGCGCAGGTCAACAGCCTCCAGGCCGCCTCCGCGCGCGAAAACGCCAAGCGTCTTGAAGCCGATATCGCTTCCGGCACGCTCCGCAGCCCGATCGATGGCGTGATCCTCACGAAGGACGTGGAGAAACACGCCGGGGAATTCATCCAGACCGGCACCGCGCTCGCCGAAGTCGCCGCACTCGACGCCTGGCACTTGAAGATGGATGTGAACCAGAACGACCTCGGCCATCTCGAGAAAAAACTCGAAGGACACGAACTCCCGGTGAGTTACATCCTCTACAGCCAGACCGCGCATACGCTCAGCTCGAAGCTTACCAACCCGCGCCAGATCAGCGCCGCTGCGGAAGCGCGCGAAACCGAGCACGTTTTCGTCGTCACCCTCGACGACATCCAGATCCCGCCCGACCTGCGCGATTCCATGCGCCCCGGCCTCACCGGCAAAGCCAAGATCGATCTCGGCCGCAAACCGCTCGGCTGGCTCTGGGTTCGCCGCGTGTGGGACTGGGTGCAGTTGCGCATGTTGCGATAGTCGGGACTCCCGCCGGAGAAGTCCGTCCGCGGGCTCAGCTTTTGGCCCTTTCTTGAAGGGGTGACCGGGTGACCGGGTGACAAGGTAACTGAACGTGTCCGTGCAATGGTCACCCCCTCACCCCCTCACCCCCTCACCCCCTCACCCCCTCACCTTTCACCCTCTCACGCAGGCCACCGCCGACCCTACTCCTCCCGTTGCCCCAGCACGGCTTTGATGCGCGATTCGATTCGGCTCGCTTGGGCGATCAAGCGCCGCGCCACGGCACGCAGCCACACGACTTGCTCTTCCTTGTCCGCCACACCGTCACCTTCACGAGAGTCGCCGCCATTCGTGTCGGACAACCCGTCCTGCCGGGTCAATTCGCGCTGGGTCTCGGGATCAAAATCCGTGCTCACTTCAGCGGTCCTCACGATCCGGGTTGGGCCCCTTGTCGCGCCGACGCGGGCTCGATTCCTTTTCTCGCGCGATTCGCTCCTCCAGGTCCTTCGCCTGCCGCAACAACTCTTCCGCGCGCTGGCGCAGGCGAAGGGACTTGGCAGCGAGGCGGGCGAGAAAGTCGGAGGTGGACAAAGCAGCCGCCGTTATGCGCCAGAGGCGCCACGCTTCGCAAGCACCTTAGTGCGCTCGCTGGCCACGCCGATCGCCTACTTGCCGAGATGCCTGTCTGCGAAGTCCATGAAACAGCCCCAGTCGTATTCGGTGAGGTTATGTTTCCCGGTGCGGAGATGATAGCCGATGTGGCCTTCGTGCAGTGGCATCTCCGCCTTCGGCATCGTCGCCGTGGTCAGGCCTTCCAGACCGAACAGCTTGAACACAGCAGCCGCGTGGACCCCGGAGAGAAATTCGTGGCTCGGATCGGCCCAGGTGTCTTCCGAGGCACTCGCAATGTAGAGCAGGCGCGGTGCGATGAGGGCGGCGAGCATGTGCTGATCGAGCGGCAATTCGTTTTCTCGATCGGCGAACGCCTTGTAGTTGTCGTTGAACCAGTGCGGGAACCCTCGGTTGATGTCGCGGATGTGTTCGCCTTGTTTGCCCCGCGCGATGGCCGCGCCAGTGCATCCGGAATCGTTGCTCACCACCATGGCGAAACGTGGATCTTCCGCGCCTGCCCACAGCGCGGTCTTGCCCCCACGGGAATGCCCCACCACCGCCACGCGCTTCGCATCGATGGCCGGATCGGTTTCGAGGTAATCGAGCGCGCGGCTCGCCCCCCACGCCCACGCCGCAATGGCGCCCCACGCATCGGCCGGCCGCGGCTGCGAGTCGTAGATCGCAAACGCGCCGCTCTTGAATCCATCATGTTTGTCGGGCACCACGTCGCCGTTGAAAAACGCCGCTGCGGCATAGCCGCGCCGCACGATTTCCTCCGCCGGCCAGAATGGGCTCTTCACTGCGCGGGTAGGATCGATATTCTCCGCCGCGGGCCGGTTGCAGATCAGCAAAAAGCATGGCGCCGGTTGCTTCGCTGCGTTCGGAGTGAAGAGCACGAACTTCAACGAGCCTGCCCCGCCCGGCCCGCCATAGCTGATCTTCACCTGTTTGCGCGTCGCTTTCCCGTCCATCGCATCCGCCGCGGAATCGACGACCTCGAACTTCAAATCCGCCGGTCTCCCGACCGGGGCGCGTCCATACACATGCTTGCGAAACAGCTCCAGCACCTCCGGACGCCGAGTTTTCGTCCAAGCCGCCACGGTCGTCACCCGCTCGCCGCCCGCGGTGAGCAGTGGATCGGGAAGCTGAAGCTCTTCGCCGAGAACGCTCGGCAAGACACCGGCCGTGAGGAGGGAAACAATCGCAACTTTGGGGATCATGCGATCCTTCTACCTCGGAGCAGGCCCGCACTGAGAGCAAATCTACACCTGAGATCGACGCAGCCCGGTCAGACCCCACGCTCGATCGCCGGAGCCACCGACGCATTGGAGCGAAGCAGGCGCGCTGATGCCCACGCGTGCAGGCGGCGCGAGATGAAATCGAGCGACAAGGCGACGATGATGCCGGCCACCGCTCCGCCCAGCGCGCCACACGCGAGGATCGGCAACTCGCTTGCCACCGCGGTAAAGAACGCTTTGCCCAGCCACGCACAAACCGCCCCCGCCGGAATTCCCGCCAGTATTCCGCACTGGAGCAGAAAGGCTCGGAACCCTGCCGCCGGGCGACGCGTGCTGAGACCGATCACAAAAGACGACGAAACCACTCCGAGTCCCACCAGCAAAGCCGCCAGACCGCAGGCGACCAAACCAATGGCGATCCCGATGCCGACGAGAATCAGCGCGATGACAAGAAAGACCAGGCCAAACGGTTCCATGCTCCGAACGTGCTTCAGTTCCAGCAGCTTGGCAATGCTTCGTCCGCCTGCTTCCCCCCTGGAGAAGAGGGTCGTCCGCTCACGCGATTTTCAGGCCGAGCACGCCCAGCAGAATCAACCCCGCACAAATCAGTTTGGCTGGCGTCGCCGCGTCGCCGAGGAACACGATGCCGCAAAGCAAAGTGCCCACGGCACCCATGCCGGCCCACACGACATAGGCCGTGCTGATCGGCAAGGTTTTGGTCGCTGCGGCGAGCAAGGCGACACTCGCGAGCAGCGCGGCCAGCGTCCCCACGCTAGGCCACAAGCGGGTAAAACCTCCGGTAAATTTGAGGCCGACCGCCCACGCGATTTCAAACAACGCGGCAGTGAACAGAAGAATCCATGGCATGGAGCAGAAGACGTTTTGCCAGGGTCGTCCCTGCATGGGTTCAACACGCTGAGGCCGTCCTCAGCGCGGGTGATGAGGTTAAGATGCCGTCGATTTCCTCGTCGTCAAACGAAGCTGCCCGGCCCAAACTGCCACGCCGCGTCATCCCAGCACTTCACGCCGGGTTCGGAGCATCTCCCGAAGCGCGGCCTGCTTTTCGTCCACAGGCAGGTAACCGAAAAAGAATGGATGAAGCGAAGCAGGCAGGGGGCGGGCGCCCCATCAGAACCCCGAACCACCCTCACGCGCTTCCGCCCCCCATCACCCCGTCACACCTCTCGCCGCAGCTTCTTGATCTCCGAACGCTTCTTTTTGGAATCCAGAATCCTCTGCTTCACCCCCCACGGTCGCGGGCGCTTCTGCCGACGGACCTTCTCCCGGGCGGACTTCGCCGCCGCTTTGGCATCAGCACGCTGTTTCTCAATCTGGCCCAACAGGCGCAGCCACGCGGTGCGGCGATTGATCGCTTGGGACCGCGAATCCTGCACCGTCACGCTTGCTCCGCTGGGCACGTGGCGCAGCGTCACCGCCGTGGAGACTTTGTTCACATGCTGGCCTCCCGGGCCCCCGCTCCGGGCGAATTTTTCCTCGAAATCCTCCTCTCGCAGCTCGAGCGCGGCGATGCGCGCCAGTTTGGCTGTCTGAAAATCTTGCGGTGTCACAGAATTGAAAGTTGAGGATTCGTGCGCTTTGAAGCACTAGCGCGCCCCTCAAAGTCTCAACTCTCGTCCCATCATGCAATCTTTCGGCATCGGTCTCGCAGGTCTCGGCAACGTCGGCGCAGGTGTTTTCAAACACCTGACGCAGAACCGCTCGCTCCTGCGCGGGCGTCTCGGGTGTGAACTCGATGTCCGCAAGGTCGCCGTGCGCGACGTGAGCCGCGACCGCGGAGTGCCGCGCGAATTGCTCACCACCAATGCGATGGATCTGCTCGACGATCCGAACGTCCACATCGTCGTCGAACTCATGGGGCAGAAGAAGGAAAGCCTCGACCTCATGCTCGGCGCGATCGAGCGGAAGAAGATCGTCGTCACCGGCAACAAGGCGCTGCTCGCCGAGCATGGGAAAGAAATCTTCGCCGCAGCCTCTCAGCACAATGTGCCCGTCTTCTACGAGGCGGCGGTGGCCGGCGGCATCCCGATCATCAAGGCGATCCGCGAAGGTTTCGTGGCGAATCACATCCAGTCGATCCACGGCATCATCAACGGCACGTCGAACTACATCCTCACGCGCATGACCGAAGCGGGCCTCGGGTTCGCCGACGCCCTCGCGGAGGCGCAGGCCGCCGGCTACGCGGAAGCCGATCCTTCCCTCGACGTGAACGGCGGCGACGCTGCGCACAAGGCCGTCATCCTCGCCTCGCTCGCTTACGGGTTCTGGGTGCCGATGGACAAAATTTTCGTCGAAGGCATCGAGCAACTGACCTCGGGCGACATCTGCTTTGCTGACAAGCTCGGCTATCGCATCAAGCTTCTCGCGCACATCAAGGCCGACGCCAGCGGCGCGATCGAAGTCCGGGTGCATCCGACGCTCATCCCAAAATCACACGTGCTCGCCAGCGTGAACGGCGTGTTCAACGCCATCGCTGTCAAAGGCGACGTGGTCGGCGATGCGCTCTTCTACGGCCGCGGCGCGGGGCAGGACCCCACCTCGAGCGCGGTCATCGCCGATATTGCCGAAGCGGCCGACGCCCTCGTCTCCCCGCGCCGCAATCTCGGTTTCATGTCGCACGACCTCTACGGCACGTGCCAGCCGATCAGCGAGATCGTCTCAGAGTTTTACGTGCGCCTCAGCGTTGAGGATCGCCCCGGCGTCATCGCACAGATCGCCGGCATCCTCGGCGAGCTGAATATCGGAATCTCATCCATTCTTCAGCCTGAGAGCGAAGACGAAGGCGCCACCGTGCCGCTGGTGCTGATGATCCATAAAGCCACCAACGCCCAGATCGGCGCCGCTCTCGAACACATTGGCAAACTCGATTGCGTGAAGCGCCCCCCGCGGATGATCCGCGTCGAGCACTTCGCGTAAAGCTACCGCGCCTTTGCCAGCGCGGGATTTCCCGCCTCGATAAACGCGTCCATTTGCTGCCCTACGAAGAGTGGGAGTTCATTGTCCTGCACTTCGTAGATCACTTGGAGCACTCGCGTGTCCACACGCTCATCCGCCGCCCCGGTGAGCGAGCGTTTCGGGATCACCATCGGTTCGAACCGCACAAACCGCAGCCGCGTTTGCAGAGCCGCATTTCCCCGGACATGGGCGACCGCAGCGGCCTCTGGCTTCACGCGCCAGGCTTCGTGCTCATCTACATCCACGCGCAGATGCAGCGGCCGTTTGCGCCCCAGCACGAGCAGCGGTTGAGCCATCTGCCCGGCGGGCGCAAATTCCCCCGCGCGCACTTTGACCTGCAGCACCTCCGCATCCATCGGCGCGGTCACCACCGCCCGCGAAAGCTCCGTCTCCGTCTCGCTCACCTCCGCCTCGGCTGACGTGAAAGCGGCACGCGCCTCACCCAGTTTCGCTTCCGCCGTTCGCACCGCAAATTGCCGTCGCGCGAGTTCGTCCGGGCTGATGACTTTTTCCTTCGCCAGCCGTTCCGACCGGGTGAGTTGATCGCGTTCATCGGCGAGTTGCGTCTCCACCGTCTGAATCGTCGCCCGCGCGGACTCGACTGCCGCACGGCGCACGGCGAGCTGCGCATCGAGGTGCCGCACATCGATGCGAAAGAGCGGCTCCCCGGTTTTCACCTGCTGGCCGACCACCACGCTCACCTTTTCCACCACCCCGGACAGGTGCGTGCCGATCGACACATTTTCCGTGCTCGGCTCGATCAGTCCGGTCGCCGCCACATTCTCGGAATAGGGCGCCACCGGCGGCGGCGAGGGCGGCTCGGCTTTCGCAGGTTGCGGCTGCGTGCGCACGATCGACACGGCCGCCAGCACTGCGGCGGCGGTCGCAAGAATCGGCAGAATTTTCATGGTCAGTTCTTCAGTGGTTAAGCGCTCAGGCGCCGTCCGAATCGATCTTTTCGATCTGGCCGTCGTTCATGTGCGCGATCGTATCGGCGAGGTGAAAAACGCGGTTGTCGTGCGTCACGACGATTACCGCCCGGCCCGGCTGCACCGCAGCCTCCACGAGCAGTTGCATGACCGCTTCGCCAGTCGCGTGATCGAGCGCGGCGGTCGGTTCGTCGCAAACGATGAGCCGGGGCTCATGCACCAGCGCGCGGGCAAAGGCCACCCGCTGCTGCTGCCCCCCGCTCAGTTCACGCGGCAGCGCCTTCGCCTTATGCCCCAGCCCGAGCCGATCGAGCAACGCCGTCGCGCACTCGACCGCTTCGGGCCGCCGCACTCCCGCCGCCAGCAGCGGCACCGCCGCATTCTCCGCCGCCGTCAGCGCCGGGAGCAGATTGTATTGCTGGAAAACAAACCCCAGATTTGCGCGGCGAAAATTCAGCCGCTCGGCTTTTGGCAGCCTGGCGATGTTTTCTCCAAACAACTCCACGTCACCTCCTGTGGCATCGAGCAGGCCCGCGATCACCGAGATGAGTGTCGTCTTCCCACACCCGCTCGGGCCCACGAGAAACGTCAGTTCGCCCAGCCGCGCGGCGAAATCGACACCGCGCAGCACTTCCATGCGCTGCTCGCCTTCGCCAAAATGTTTCCGCACTGCGCGGCACTCGACGGCATTCATCGGAAAACGGCTGCCGGTTCGAGCACGAGCACGCGGCGAATGCTCAGGACGCTCGCGATGATGACGACGAGGAACATGCACGCGCCGGTAATCGCTACGTTTTGCCACATGAGGATGATCCCGCGCGTGGCGATCTGCTTCGAGGTGAGTTCGAAGAACACGGCCCCCATGCCGGTGCCCAGCGCGAATCCCAGCGCCCCGACCGTGAACGCTTGCAGCAACACCATCCCCATCAACCGCACGTCGCTCACGCCGATCGCTTTCAGCGCGCCGAACTGTTTCAAGTTCTCGACCGTGAACAAATAAAACGTCTGCCCCGCCACGACGGTGCCGACCACCAGTGCAATGGCGATCGTGATGCCGAAGTTCACCGGAATGCCCGTATTCGCCATGTAATAGCGGATGCAGTCCCAGCGGAAATCTTCACTCGTCCGCGCCCGCAACCCCGTGCGGGCGGAGATCCGCTCCGTGAGTTCCTGCGCCGTCACGCCTGGCTGCGAACGCGCCAGCACAAACGACATCTGGCTCCGCTCTCGCCCCTGAAAATTCACCGCCTCCGAATAACGCGCGTGAATGATCGGGAAACTCACGAACCCCGCGCTCGCATCCGAAATTCCCACGATGCGCACGAGATGATCGTTCAGTTCGAGCGTGCGCCCGAGTTCGAGCGGCTCGCCGGGAAAAAGCAGCAGATAGCCGGCTTCATCGATCACGATCGAATCCGGCTCGCGCAACCGTTCCCACGTGCCGAGCTTCATCTTGCGCGGCGCGCCGACCAGCGTGGCGTCATCGAGCCCCAGCACCACACATTGCGAAAAACGTCCCGCCGGAGTCCGCGCCACCGGCCCGCCTTTGAACAGCTTCACCGCCCACTGCACACCGGGAACTCCGCGCACCCGCAGCAGATCGGTGTCCTTCATCGCTTTCGTCTCCTCAAAATAGACCGTCTTCGGATCCATCACCCACACCTCGGCATCGGCCACATCCATGATCTGATGCCCCGTGCGCTTCATGATGCCGGCAAAGATCGACGTCTGGTTTTCGAGCAGGAACGTGCTGAAGGCGATGGCGAAGACGAGGCCGAGATACTTGGCCTGGTCGCCCATCAGCATGCGCAGCGCGACGAAGTTCATTGCCGTCCGAATTCGCGAATGGCGGTGACCGAAAAGGCAAAGATGTGCTCGGCGATCTGCTCGATGGTCGGCGGCTTGGTGCGGAACTTCGGATAAAGCCGTTCGAGAATCGGACGGTTTTGCAGATAGAAAAGACACTGCGCCACCACGCTGTAACCGAGCATCATCACTCGATCCCGCGGCAGATCGCCACCGGTGAGCTGATGCACGATCGCCTCCAGTTCGCGGCAGTCGGGCCGGATTCCCTCCTCCACCATTTGATCCAGCGCACCGGTTGGCTCGGCCATTTCTCGCGCCATCAGCGCATGATGCCACCGCGGCCGATCCGGGTTCAGGATGCGCCGCAGCATGCGATCGATGAAATGGTGCAGGCGCTCCTCGGGATCTTCCGAGTCGCACTCCCATTCGCCGGCCGCCTCCAGCGCCGTGCAATGCGCCGCACGCAGGCAAGCGGCGTAAAGCTCGGTCTTGTCGCGGAAATGGTAATTGATCGCCGCGACGTTGAGGCCCGCCTTTTCGGTGATCTGCCGCACGGTGGCAGCGTGGAAACCGTGCTCGGCAAACACCTCGCCAGCGGTGGCGATGAGACGCTCACGCGGAGTGGCTTCGACGACGGCAGGGACGGTTTCGGAAGCGGGCGAATGCACGTTTTAAACAGTTGTTTGAAACGTGTGTATAAAGCAGTCGCTTGAAGTGTCAACCGCCCAATGCTTTCCTGCCCGTTCCCTGTGTCTGCCAAACCCGCCTCTCCCGCTCTCGAGTCCCCCCGCGCCTCCTTCGGGCGGTTGCTGCGCCGGGGGCCGTTTGCCCGCTACATGGCGGGCGAGACGATCTCGATGATCGGCACTTGGATGCAGATGTTTGCCCAGGGGTGGCTGCTCACTTCGCTCACGCTGCAAGCGACCAAGCTGGGCTGGCTGGTCTTCGCGAGCAGCTTCCCCACGCTCCTGCTTTCCATGTGGGCGGGTTCGCTGGCCGATCGTTTTGACAAGCGGCGCATCCTTTGCGCCGTGCTCGTCGGCCAGCTTCTGCTCGCCGTGCTCGTCGGCTGGCTGGCGCAGACGGGTGCGATTCGCATCTGGCATCTCTACGCGGTCACTACGCTGCTCGGCATTATCGCGGCCTTCGAAGTTCCGACCGTCTCCGCCTTCGTGCCCGAACTCGTCGCGAAAGAGGACCTCTCCCGCGCCCTGGCCATCGATCGGGCCATCTTCCATTTCACCCGCATGATTGGCCCGGCGCTGGGTGGCTGGCTGGTCGGGCAGCTCGGCGTCCCGAGCGCCTACTACATCAACGCGGCCACCTTCGTCGCTTTGCTCGCCGCCATCGCCACCATCGGCCCTCGCGCCGTTGGCACGGCGGAGGAAGAGAGCCGGCGTCAGGGGCCGATTCGGGAAGGATTCGATTTCGTGCGCCACGACGGACCAACCCGCGCGATGATCCTTCTCATGGCATCCGCCGCCTGCTTCGCTTCGCCGTTTTTCATGGTCACGCTGCCGATCTACTCGCGCGGAGTGCTTGGGCTCGACGCGGAGCATATGGGCGTATTGATGGGGTGCTCGGGCATCGGCTCGTTTGCCGGGGCCATGTCACTCCTCTCGGTGCCACACGGCCACCGCGCGTTTTATCTCAAGTGGGGAGCGACCGCGGCCACTCTAGGGCTCGCCACCATGGCCATGGCGCCAAATCTCCCCGTCGCCATCGCAGGCATCGTGCTGATGACCTTCGGCCTGTCGTTCAACTTCGGCACCGCGAACATCGTCGTTCAGGAACGTGCTCCCAATCCGATCCGCGGTCGGATCTCCGCCGTCGCCAGCCTCTCGTTCTTCGGCACCATGCCGTTTGCGGGCGTGGCCGTTTCCGCGCTGGCCGATCACTTCGGCCTGCGCCGGACCATGCTCGGCGGCGCGGCCTGCTACGCCGTGGCCGCATTCGCCCTGCTTTTTCGCCGTCATCAACTCGCCTCGGCGCCCCGCGCTGCCGGCTCGTAACCTACCGCAACGGGCAGGCGCAGGTTTTACGGTGCGAGCGGGGACGCCCTTTCATCGGAGCAGACGCCACGTCATCGTCGCGCATGCCCCGTCGTTTCCTCGCCCTCTCGCTCGTCGTCCTCTCTCCCGCCGTTGCCGATGAAATCGGCGCGCCGAAGGCGAAGGACGATCGCACGCCGACCAATGTCTCGCTTTCCGACAGCGCCGATGCAGCGCTGAAGAAATTCGCGGTCGCGCCCGGGCTGAAGATCGAGGTGTGGGCCGCGGAGCCGCTGCTGGCGAACCCCGTGGCGATGAGCTTCGACGACAAGGGCCGCGCCTTCGTGGCGGAGACGTATCGCCGCCGCACGAGCGTGGCGGACATTCGCAAGAACGAGGCGTGGAAGATCGAGAACCTCGCGCTTCGCACCGTCGAGCAGCGGATCGATTTTCTCAAAGCGAAGCGCCCCGAATCCGCGAAGACCAGGCCGAGCAATTCGCTCGCGGACCTGAACGGCGACGGGCAGTTCGACTGGCGCGACTGGACCGTCGAGAGCGAGCAGGTGCGGCTGGTGACCGATTCGAACGGGGACGGCAAAGCCGACGGCAGCAGCGTTTATGCGGCGGGATTCAATTCGCTCGCGACCGGCGTCGGGGCGGGAGTCGTCGCCCATGGCGACAGCGTTTTCTTTACCGCCACGCCGGATCTGTGGCGGCTCGACGGCGAGAAAAACGGCGTCGCGGAAAAGAAGGCCTCGCTGCACACGGGCTTCGGCGTTCACGTCGCCTACAGCGGCCACGACATGCACGGCGCGAAGATCGGCCCCGATGGCCGCGTCTATTGGTCCATCGCCGACTGCGGCGCACACGTCACCACGAAGGAAGGCAAGGTGCTCGACAACCCCGACAGCGGCGCGGTGTTCCGCTGCGATCTGGACGGCGCGAACCTCGAGCTTTTCTGCACCGGCCTGCGCAATCCGCAATCGCTCGCCTTCAACGATCTCGGCGATCTCTTCACCGGCGATAACAACGCCGACGGCGGCGACAAGGCACGCTGGGAACACGTCATCGAAGGGGGCGACTACGGCTGGCGCATCGGCTGGCAATTCCTGCCCAAGCTCGGCGCGTGGAATTCCGAAGGCATGTGGCATCTCGACACCGCGGAGAAAAATCTGAACATCCTGCCGCCGGTCGGGCACATCGGCCACGGCCCCGCCGGCATCGCGTATTACCCGGGCACCGGCCTGCCGGACACGTATCGCGATCACTTTTTCTACGCGGACTTCCCCGGCGGCGTGCGTGACTTCGTGCTGAAACCGAAAGGCGCAAGCTACACGGTCGATAACCCGAAGGACGTGCTGATGAACAATTCGCCGCAGGAGATGACCGGCAAGACGCTGTGGGGCCTGTTCCCGAGCGACGTCGCGTTTGCGCCGGGCGGCGGACTGTATGTGCTCGACTGGGTGCAGGGGTGGGAAAAAACCGGAAAAGGCCGCATCTTCCGGCTTTTCGACGAAGCTGCGGACAAGGCGGCGCTCGGCACAAAGAAAATTCTCAACGAAGGCTTCGCCACGCGTGGTGTCGATGAACTCGTGACGCTGCTCGCGCATGCCGACCAGCGCGTGCGGCTCGGCGCGCAGTTCGAACTCGTGCGACGCGACGATCCGAAGCCGCTCGTGCAAGCCGCGCTCGCCCGCGGCGAACGGCTCCCGCGCCTGCACGCCATCTGGGGCGTCGCCCAGCTCGCGCGCAAGAAAGCGGAACTCGTGCAGCCGCTCCTGCCGCTCGCCATCGATCCCGACAGCGAAGTGCGCGCCCAGTGGGCGAAGTGCGTCGGCGAAGCTCGCTTCGCCGACCAGGCCGAACTCGTGCAGCGCCTCCTCGCCGACACCGATCCGCGCGCGCGCTTCTTCGCCGCACAAACCCTCGGCCAGCTCGGCGCAAAGAAAGCAGCTCCTGCGCTGGTGAAGCTCGCGCTTTCTTCGAAGGACGATCCGCATCTCCGGCACGCGGCGCTGTTCGCGCTGGTGCGCTGCGGTGGCGTGGACGAAGGCGTGAAAGCCGGCGGCGACGTCACGCTCCTCACGCTGCGCCGCACCCACTCGGCGAAGGTGGCGGAACTTCTCGCGCAACCCGCTCTCGCGCTCGAAGCGGCCCGCGCCATTCACGATGAACCCATTCCCGAAGCCTGGCCGCAACTTGCCGCGTTGGCGGAGTCCCCCCTGAAAGCCACCGGAGCCAGTCCGGCTCCCGCAGCCGCCACTACGCCTGCCTCCACAGAACCCAAAAAAGGCAAGTCTTCCAAAGCATCGAAGGCGCCAAAAGTCGTCCCCCCGGCCGCGCCAGTCGCGGAGTCGATCATGCGCCGCGCGCTCAATGCCAACTACCTCCTCGGCACGCCGGAGACTGCGCAACGCCTTGGCCGGATTGCGGCCGATGTGAAGACGCTGCAGGACACGCGCCTCTTCGCGCTGGAATCGCTTGCCATCTGGAACGAGCCGTTTGGACGCGACCGCATCACCGGCCTGTGGCGCGATCTGCCGCCGCGCGGCGAAGCCAAGGGCGCGACCGAAGTTGCCGTGCAGATCGTGCCCGCGCTGCTTACCGACAAGGAAGACGCCATTCGACTCGCCGCCGCTTCACTGGCTGGATCGCTGAAGACGAAGGCCGCCGAACCGGCGCTGGTCGCCCTCGCCGGGGACACGACCGCCAAGGGCGAAGTGCGCGCCGCGGCCCTGCGGTCGTTGGAAGCGATGAAGTCGAACCAGCTCGCCGAAGCCGTCAATGCGGCGCTCAACGACAAGGACCCGGCGTTGCTCGACACCGCGCGCCAGTTGGCCGAATCCGTCTCGCCGGCACTAGCCGTGCGCGTGAATGCGGAAGTGCTCGGCAAAGGCGGCACGAAAGAACAGCAGGAAGCCTTCGCCACCATCGCGCGCCAACCCGGCGCCGAGGCCGATCAGGTCATTGCCCAGCAACTCGACCGCCTCGCCTCCGGCAAACTGCCAAAACAGCTCTGGCTCGACGCCCTCGAAGCCGCCGCGCAGCGCACCGACGCCAACGTCAAAGCGAAGCTCGCCGCGTTTGAGCAATCCCGCAAAACCGACGATCCCCTCGCCCCGTGGCGCGAATGCCTCGAAGGCGGCAACTCCAAACTCGGCAAGGAACTCTTCTTCGAAAAAGCCGAGGCCGCGTGCCTGCGCTGCCACAAGATCAAAGGCGAAGGCGGCGACGTCGGCCCCGATCTCTTCGGCATCGGCGCGAAGCAAAATCGCGAATACATCCTGCGCTCCATCATCGACCCGAATGCGATGATCGCGCCCGGCTTCGAGAACGTGATGTTCACGCTGAACGATGAGAAGACCATCGTCGCCGGCCTGCTCACCGCTGAGGATGCCACCTCCGTGACGATCAAATCCCTCACCGACGGCTCGACCCAAAAGACCGAAAAATCGAAGATCAAGGAGCGCATCACCGTGCCGAGCGCCATGCCGCCCGGGCTGGGCGAAGTGCTCGGCAAACGGGGGCTCCGCGACGTCGTCGAGTTCCTCGCGAAATCGAAATAGCCGGACCAGTCCGGCTGGCCCGGCTACACTGCACCGCTCGTGAGCCGTTCCAACAGGCTGCGAAATTCCGCGAGTTGAAACGGCTTCGGCAGATACTCGACGCCGCGTCCGTTGAAATCCGGCGGGCGAACGGAGCCGGAAATGAACACCACCGGCGCGCTCACACTTTTGCCGCGCAACCACTCGATGAAGTCCAGCCCGGAGCCATCCGGCAGCAGGCCATCGGCGACGATCGCCGCAAACGCGGGATTTTCCTCCAGGGCGGCGCGCGCTTCCCTGATCAGCGCAGCTTCCACGCATTCGTAGCCCCAGCCGCGAATCGACATCGCCAGCACCTGGCGAAGAAATTCGTCATCATCGACAAGCAGCACCCGGGGTTTGGTTGGGGATTCAGATGGGTTCATGGGCTGGGCGTTTAGTCTTGGTTCGTCGCCGGATATGCGGCTGGTCCGATCAAAATGCGGGAACTAACGGACGGTAATCATACTCATCGCGATTAAAGAAATGCCTTAGCAAAGGCGGCAAAAACCAGCAGCGCCGCAACGGCGATCACGGCCCACAGGCCTAGCGAAATGCGCAGCATCTCGCCGTCTTCGGCCGCGGTCAGTTCCATCGATCCGGCCACCGCCAGCCTGGCTTGAGCGATCCGCTGCCGCAACTGCTGCACCCGGGCCAGCGCTTGCGGCTGGTTCACCGGCGCCACGCCACTGTCGGCGAGCACCCGCCCGATTTCGCGGTAGGGATCGAGCTTGGCTCGCTCGAGCTGGCGGGCCGCGGCTTCGGCGCGGGCACGCTCCTTTTCGAGCTCCTTCAGCCTCGAAGCAAATTCGGCCTCGCGCTGGTCACCGGCCTTTTTTACGTCGCGAAGCTGCCGATCGAGTTCCGCACTCTTTTGCTCGATGCCAGCTCGCTGCTGTTCGCGCTCCTGCAGATCAGTGGATGCTCGAAGTTGCTGCGCTTTGATGTCTTGCCGCTCGTTGGGGATCGCCAGGAGCCGCTGGCGCTGGTTCATGATTTCGTCACGCACCTGCGGCGACTGCGGGTGCACGCCGAGCAGCTTTTTGTAAGCGGCATCGGTTTCGCGCTCCTCTCGGTCGAGTTCGGCAATCCGGCGCGTCGTGTCCGAGGGCCGCGCGCGGACGACCCCGAGCAAGCGATCGATTTCGACCAGTGGCTCGCGAGTCCTGGCCCGCTCCGCCTCGAGCGCGGAGCGTTTCTGATCGAACTCCGCGCGCACTCCCGCTCGTTCAGCGTTCAGTTTTTCGATGTCGTGGGCCACGCCAGCCGCCCGGTTGTTCAAGTCGCTCTGCTCGCGTTCGACGTTATGGATCGCGTCCACCTGCCGCTGCGTCTCCTCGTCGAAATCCGCCTGCTGCCATCCGAGCAGGCCGAGCTCGGTCTCCGCCTTATGGAGGCTGCGGGCGGCCAGCCATCCCCCCAGCCGCCAGTTGGCGCGCTGAACCAGCCGGACGATTTCGCGGAAGCCTGGGCCGAAATAATTCACGACGACGGGATTCCGGGATTCCGGGACTCCGGGATTCGATTCCCAAGCAGAAGATGGCGGACGGAAGGCGACACGATCGGGACTGGAGGCAATGTGGACCCTTCAAGGATGCAGGGAAATCGCCGCCAACTCAATGGTGAAGGCATGAATCCCCCGCAATCCGGAATTTCGGCACGCTCAGCGGCGCGCCGATTTGCGAAATTCAGGTATCATGAAGCTGTTACCAAACCCTCTCGAAAGCGGCAAACTCGGCTGGATCCTCCTGTGGGTCCTCGGAGTCCCGATTCCGGTTTTGCTCATCCTTTTCCTCCTCCGCGGCTGCACCTAGAAATGTAACAGGCGAAAGCCATGCGAGCCATCTGGAAAGGCGCGATCAGCTTCGGGCTGGTCAATATTCCCATCGCCCTCTACCCAGCAACGAAGACGGAGGAGTTGAAATTCCGCCTCCTCCGCTCGAGCGATCAGAGCCCGGTCAATTACAAACGCGTCGCTGAGGCGGACGGAAAGGAAGTCCCGTGGGAGCAGATCGTGAAGGGTTACGAATACGAGAAAGGGAAATTCGTCATCCTGAAGGACGAAGATTTCCAACGCGTGGACGTGGAGGCGACCCAGACGGTGGACATTACCAGCTTCGTGAAACTCGACGAAGTAAACCCGATCTTTTTCCACAAGCCGTATTACATGGAGCCGCAGAAGGGTGGCGACAAAGCCTACGTGCTGCTGCGCGAAGCGCTACGAAAAAGCGGACGCATCGCGATCGCGAAAGTGGTCATCAAAACCCGCCAGCACCTCGCGGCCGTGAAGCCGCAGGAGAAAGGGCTGATGCTCGAGCTGATGCACTTTGCCACCGAACTGCGCGACGTGGATGAATTCAAAGTTCCCACCGCCGCTGAGGTCGGGAAGAAAGAGCTGCACATGGCTGAAGCGCTCATCGAGTCGATGTCGGACGAGTGGAAGCCCGAGCAATACGTGGATGAATATCGCGAGGCTTTGGAAAAGATGATCGAGGAGAAGATCGAGAAGGGCGACAAGGCCGCGCCGAAAGCCGTGAAACGGTCCAAGCCCACGAACATCATCGATCTGGTTTCCGTTCTTCAGGAGAGCCTGCAGCAAAGCGGCGGCGGCAAGCGGAAGGCCAGGAAACCGGCGAAAGTCAGCAAAACCCGCCGCAAGGCCGCCTGAAGATTTATGAAAGCGAAGCGCCCAAAAACTCGCACCGAAGCGGCCGCACCGCAGGCGGTTCGACATCTTTCTCACCCTGAACAAGAGGCCCTGGAAATGAACGGGGAAGCCGAGCATCACGACGGGCCGCATCGCGAACGCATCGTGAAAGCATCCAAACGTCTGAGTGAAAAAGGCACCCGCTAAACGCAAGGCGGCGCGCTCGCGAAGCAGTGATTCGTTAAGTCGCTATCATGCGAAACGCGATTTCAAGCACACCGCCGAGCCAGAGGGAAAAGTCGCTCGGCACGCCGGAAACCGTTTTGTGATTCAAAAGCACGACGCCTCGCGGTTGCACTACGACTTCCGGCTGGAACTCAATGGCACCCTCAAATCGTGGGCCGTGCCGAAAGGGCTTCCCTACGCCAAAGGCGAAAAACATTTGGCGGTGGAAGTGGAAGATCACCCGCTCGACTATGCGAACTTCGAAGGAATCATCCCCAAAGGCCAATACGGAGGAGGGACGGTCATGGTGTGGGACACCGGCACCTACGAACCGCTCGGTGGCGATCCGGCGCGCGACCTCGCGGAAGGAAAATTTCATTTCGCCCTGCACGGAATCAAACTCGAAGGCGAGTGGACGTTACTGCGGTTGAAACACGCCGAAGACAACCAATGGCTCCTGCTCAAGAGCGGCGAGGACATGCGACCGGTGTCGAAAAAGAAAGATGACGAATCGTCGCTCTCGCATCGCACCATGGCGCGGATCGCGAAGGAGCGGAACGCCGAGTGGCGCTCGGGGCATGAAGAAACCACCGCGGCGCCGCCCTTTATTGAGCCGATGAAAGCCACCCTCGCCGCGGAGCCGCCGCGGCACGGGGACTGGCTCTACGAGCTGAAATTCGATGGTTACCGCGCGCTCGCGCTCAAAGGCGGCGAGGAAGTCCAACTTCTCTCGCGCAACAAAAAGAATTTCACCGATCGCTTTCCCGAGATCGCCGAAGCCGTCGCCACCCTGCCCGGCGGCTCGTTCGCGCTGGATGGAGAAATCGTCGCGCTCGACGAGGAGGGCCGGCCGTCCTTTCAACTGCTGCAAGCGCTCGAAATGGGCGAAGAACGCCCGCCGCTGGCATTCTACCTGTTCGATCTGCTGCACGAAAATGGGGACAACCTCACTTCCTTGCCGCTGCACGAACGGCGCATCCGATTGGAAAAGCTGCTGGCGAACGCGGACGAACCGTTGCGTTACTCCGCCGAGATTCGGGGAAATCCGCGCAAGCTCCTCGAACAGGTGCGGCAGCGCGGGCTTGAGGGAATCATCGGCAAGGAACGTGACTCCGTTTACGAGGTGGGCCACCGCAGTCGCGCGTGGATCAAGCTCAAGTGCGTGCAGGAACAGGAGCTCGTCATTGGCGGTTACACGCCGCCCGAGGGCACGCGACAGCACTTCGGTGCGTTGCTGCTTGGCTATCATCAAGGCGGCGAATTCCGTTTTGCCGGCAAGGTCGGCACAGGCTTCACGGGAGCGACATTGAAGCTGGTCTATCAGAAAATGAGGGCACTCAGCCGGAAGACCTGCCCTTTCGACAATCTCCCCGAGCGGGAGCAAGGGCGCTGGCACCAAAACATCACGCCGCGCGAAATGAAGCTGTGCCGTTGGATCGAGCCGGAGCTCGTTTGTCAGGTGCGCTTCTCCGAATGGACGCGCGATGGCAAACTACGGCAGGGTGTCTTTCTCGGCTTGCGCGAAGACAAACCGGCTAGCGAAGTCGTCCGCGAGCGAGCGAAACACGTCGCCTCCACATGAGCCGCAAATCCGAACTCGAAGTCGAAGGGCGCAAGCTCACCGTCTCGAACCTCGAAAAGGTGCTCTACCCCGAGGCGGGGTTCACCAAGGCGCAGGTCATCGATTACTACATCCGCATCGCGCCGGTGTTGCTCCCGCATTTGAAGAACCGGCCAATCACCCTCAAGCGTTACCCCGATGGCGTGGAGGGTTTCTTCTTTTACGAGAAGCAATGCCCGGCCCATCGCCCGAAATGGGTGAAGACCACGAAGGTGCCCGCGAGCCGCGAGGAAGGTCACATCGACTATTGCGTGATGAACGACCTGCCCGCGCTGGTGTGGGCGGCGAACCTCGCCGACCTCGAACTCCACACCTTTCTCCATCGCGCCCCGGCCATTGCGCGTCCCACCGCCCTCGCCTTCGACCTCGATCCCGGCCCGCCCGCAGACATCGTCCTGTGCTGTCAGGTGGCGCTGTGGTTGAAGGAAATCTTCGACGATCTCGGTCTCGAGTCGTTTCCCAAAACCTCAGGCTCGAAAGGTCTGCAGCTCTTCGTGCCGCTCAACACCGCGACCACTTACGACAAGACCAAGGAGTTCGCTCACACCCTCGCCGAGCGCCTGGAACGCGAGCGCCCCGCCCAGGTGGTGTCGCGCATGACGAAGTCTCTCCGCCGCGGCAAGGTCTTCATCGACTGGAGCCAGAACGACAATCACAAGACCACGGTCAACGTTTACTCGCTCCGCGCAAAATCCCAGCCAACGGTTTCGACACCGGTCACGTGGGACGAAGTTGTGCGCTGCCTGAAAACGAAATCGGCCGAGCGGCTCGTGTTCACAAGCGACGACGTGTTGAAGCGTGTGAAAAAGCACGGCGATCTCTTCGCGCCCGTGCTGACGTTGAAGCAGCGGCTGCCGAGTGTGAAGCAGCTCCAATAAAGCAGGTCAGTCGATCAGCTCGAACTGCTGCATCAAGCGGAAGTCTTCGAAGCGCTCGTCCACGTCGTTCATCGTCAGCGTGCGCATGCGTTCGAGGCTGAACTGCTCGACGTTGTAACTGGCGAGCACACTCCCGAAAACGACCGCCCGGCGCAGCATCGCGAAATCGATCGGGCGCCCGTTTTGCGCGGCCAGCCAGCCGGCGAGACCACCGGCAAACGTATCACCGGCGCCGGTGGGATCGTGGATGTCTTCGAGCGGATAAGCCCCGCACGAGAAAAATTGTTTCTCCCCGAACAGCAGCGCGCCGTGCTCGCCTTTTTTGATCACCACATACTTCGGCCCAAGCGCGCGGATGGCGGCGCCGGCTTTGATGAGGCTCGTCTGCTGCGTGAGCAGGCGGGCTTCGGAATCGTTGAGGATGAGGAGGTCGAGCCGCGGGAGCAGCCGGAGCAACTCGGGTTTTGCGATATTGATCCACAGGTCCATCGTATCGGCGATGACGAACTTCGGCCGCGCCATCTGGTCGAGCACGTGGTTCTGCAAATTCGGCCCGATATTCGCGAGCAGCACGCACGGCGTCTCGCGATACACTTCGGGAAGCGTGGGATTGAAATGCTCGAAGACGTTCAGCTCCACCGAGCGTGTTTCGCGCACGTTCATGTCGAGCATGTATTCACCCGACCAGCGGAAGGTCTTTCCTTCGGCCGTCTGCAACCCCGCGAGGTCGATGCTGCGCGAGCCGAAGAACTCGACGTGCGCCTTCGGAAAATCCGAACCGACCACACCGACGAGATTCACCGGCGAAAAGAAACTCGCGCCCACCGCGGCGTAGCTGGCGGAGCCGCCGAGCAGATCGGCGTGTTCTTCAAACGGAGTTTTGACGGTATCGAGTGCGATGGAACCGACGACGAGAACGGACATGGAGAGCTAAGAGTGAAGGGCGAAGGGTGAAGGATGAAGGGAAACGGGCGCGCCTTATCAATCGGGAGTGGGCAATGCGCAATCTGCAATCGTCGCCTTCGCTTCCCGGCAGGCGGCGGCGATGTCGGGGGCCTGGAGCAGCCCACTCACGATCACCACGCGCCGCGCCCCCGCGACGAGGACCTCGCGGAGATTCTCCAGCTTGATGCCGCCGATGCAGAAAATGGGGATCGAAACAAGCTCATGCACGCGACGAATGTCGTCGAGACCGATGGCCGCGCGGCCCGCCTTGGTCGGCGTCGGGAAAAGCGGACCGAACCCGATATAATCCGCGCCTTCGGCCTGCGCGGCGACCCCCTGCTCGACGCTGTGCGTCGATCGACCGATCAACACCGGCGGCACCTCATCCGCCAGAGCGCGTCCCGCCCGCCAGCGTGCCTCCTGCAGCGGGCCGTCATCTTGCCCGACGTGTGCCCCCTGCGCACCGATGCTGGGAACCAGTTCGGGAAAGTCGTTCACGATCAAAGGCACGCCTGCCGCGCTGGCGATGGGCTCGATCCGTTGGCCGAGTTCTTCGATAGCGAGGTCATCCCAGCCCTTCGCACGAAGCTGGAGCACATCCACACCACCGGAGCACAACTCCTCCGCCACCCGCTCAAAATCCCCCGGCGCGACATAACCAGCGTCGAGGATTCCATAAAGGCGTGCATCGGAGAGCGATTTCATGAGCCCGCTTCTCTGCACGACCACCGCCGCAGCGCAAGCCCGTTGGTGTCCAGCCTTGAGGCTGCCCCAAACCGCTCAGCCTCAGGCTGTCCGCCACCTCTCCACAGCCTGACGGCTGGGCGCCAATGAGTCCCCATCGACGCGGCCCACAAAGACCGGTTGCGCACTCCCTGGACCCCGCCCATAGTGGCGGCCCTTTTTCCGACGCGTTAGTCGCGTCGGCCACTCTCCAACTCCCAACTCCAACCTTCACTTACCGTCCCATGGCCGCCGCCAACGATCTCCGCAAAGGCATGTGCATCCGCTACAATGGCAACCCTGCCATCGTGCTCGAAGTCATGCACCGCACTCCCGGCAACCTTCGCGCGTTCGTGCAGGCGATCATCCGTTACATCGGCACCGGCAAGAGCGCGGACGTGCGCTTCGGCTCGACCGACAAGGTGGAAACGGTGGACGTGCAGCGCACCAAACTGGAGTTCAGCTACAAGGATCATCAGGGCTACAACTTCATGGACCCGGAGTCCTATGAGACCGTCACCTTTGACGAGTCCTTCGTCGGCGATACGAAAGATTACCTGACCGAGAATCAATCCGTCGAAGTTCTCTACGTCGAAGGCAAGGCCGCCACCATCGAATTGCCCTCCACGGTGATCCTCACCGTGACCGAGAGCGCCGAAGGCGTCCGCGGCGACAGCGCAAACAACGTGCAGAAGCCCGCCACGCTCGAAACCGGTAAGGTCATCACCGTCCCGCTCTTCATCAAGGAAGGCGAGAAAGTGAAGATCAACACGACCGACGGCAGCTACCTCGGTCGCGCTTAAACTTTAGAAAGCGCACCCTCAAAAGGTTAAGCCGGTGTCCAGCCTTCAGGCTGTTTGACCTTCACCCCGCCGTCAGGCGGCTTCCTTCTGGGTGCGCAAGATTTTAAGCGGATAGAGGAGGCGTGTAGCCTTCGGCTGAAGTTTGAGAACAGCCTGAAGGCTGGACACCGGCTTACCCCGCCTTGCCTGCGCTGGGGCAGAGGTTGGCGATCTCGCAGTGCGCGCAGTCGGGTTTGCGGGCCGGGCAGCGGCGGCGTCCGTGCCAGATGAGCCAGTGGCTCAGGATCGCCCAGTCGCCGCGCGGGATGAGTTTCATCAAGTCCTGCTCGATCTTTTCGGGCGTGTTCTCACGGGTCAGGCCCAGGCGTCGACTGAGACGCTGGACGTGGGTATCGACGACAACACCTTCGTTCATGTCGAAGGCGTTCCCGAGCACCACGTTCGCGGTTTTGCGGCCCACGCCGGCCAGGGCGGTGAGCGCGTCCAGATCGCGCGGAACTTCCCCGCCGTGCCGGGCGACGAGATCCGCGCAGCAGGAGCGGATGTTCTTCGCCTTATTGCGGAAGAAGCCGGTGGACTGAATGAGCCGCTCGAGTTCTTCCTGCGAAATGTCCGCGTAATCCTGCGCCGTCCGGCAGCGCCGGAAGAGCTCCCTGGTGACGATGTTCACACGCACGTCCGTGCACTGCGCGCTGAGAATGGTCGCGACGAGAAGCTCGAGCGGGTTGGCGTAATCCAGCTCGCAATGCGCATCGGGATACGTGCGCGCCAGCGCCCGGCAGACTTCGAGCGCGCGGGCGCCCCGGGCGATCGCGCTTTCCCGCCCGCTCACTTTTTCGCGGGCGTGGTCGGCGGCGCGAGAGCGCGGATTCGCTCCTTCGCCTTCTCGGCGTATTCGCTATCCGGGTATTTCTTCACCAGTTCGCGATAGCTTTTCAGGGCCTGTTCCTTTTGCTGAGCCTTGGCTTTGGCAGCGGCCGCAGCGGCGGGATCGACCGTCTGTTTTTTGCAAGCCGACGCACCGAAGAGGAACGCGGAGGAAAGAAGAGTCAGGACAAAACGCTGAAGCATGACTTGGGAGGTTGCTGGGGAGATCAATTTTTCGCAGCGCCCGCCGCGGGCTTGGCCGCGCCCGTGGCAGGTTTGGCGGCACCAGCCGGTTTTGCGGCGCCGGCTTTGGGCGTGGCTTTGGCGGCGGCAGGCTTGGGCGAAGCCTTCGGCATCACGAGTTTGCCGCTGGAGAGATTCTCCAGCAACTGCGCGCCGCGCCAAAGACCCTCCGCCGCGAGATCACGCTCCGCTTCAAAGAAGGTCGCGATCTTGATGTAATTGTTCGCCGCTTCGCCATACTGCTTCTGTTCTTCGAGGCACTTGGCGATGATCATCATCGACTGGGCGCGAATCTTCACTGCGGCGGCGTTGTTCTTGGCGACCTTGGAAAGAATCTCGACGGCTTCATCGCACTTGTGCTCGGCAGCCAGACCGGCACCGATACCGTAGTCGGCTTCGGCCACCTTGCTGCTCCACGGATAGAGCCTCTTGAGTTCTTCGAGAATTTTCCCTGCCTCGGCGGCCTTGTTTTCCCCTTGGAGAATCCGCGCCTCGAGCGCCATTGAGACAGCCTGCCCATCGCCCACGCTGCGCGACACCTTGCTCGGGTCGGCATTGGCCGGCACGGGGTAATCATGGCGGAGCTTTTTGACGATCTCCTTCGCCTTGTCGGCTTTCTTCCGATTGACCAGTTCGACCCCGTAGCGATCGAGGTCGGACGGAGCATAGATGAGCTTTTCGTCGAAGGCCTTGTCCATGATGTCGAACCAATCGACCTTCTTTTCGCGGTCGTTGTCGGCGAGGAAGTTGGCCAGCGCGAACAGGATCTTGGACTTCGTCGTCTTGCCCTCAAACTTGCCGGCCAGCGTCTCGAAGTAGCTCTTGATCTCATCGGGCTTTTTCAGCCCCACCTGCATGCGCACGGTATCGACCTTCAGCAGCAGGTCGAGGAGTTGCGACACCGCGTTGCTCTCCGGCGCCTTCTCGATGCCCTGCTCGCAATTCTTCACCGCGTTTTCCATCCACTCCTTCCACTTGTCCTGGTCGGCTTTGCTGAGCGCGAGGAACGGGCCGAGTTTTTCAGCGCGCGGCTTCCAGATTTCCGCCAGCCGCAGATGCGCGACGGCCACATCCGGGTTGCTGGCGTATTTGTCGATGAAGCTTTGCAACCGCGCGATCGCTTCGTCGAGCTTCTCCTCCTTCACGAAGAGTTGCGCATCGAAGCCGTAGGCGCTGAAGATGCGCTCGTTGTCGGGATAGTTTTCGATGAAACGGCCTACCGTCTCGTGGACCTTGCTGTAGTCGGCCTTGGTGTCCGGCTTCCCTTGCACCGCTTCGTCGGCAAATTTCTGCTGAATGCCCGCCATTTCGAGCATGGAGGGAGGCGTCGGTTCACCCTTCGGAAACTTCTGAGCGAGCTCTTCGAACGTCGCCACGGCGCCCTGGTAATCCCCCGCCCCCGACTGGCTATGGCCCTTGAAATACAGCGCATTCGCCATCAGCGTGCTCTGAGGATGCTTCGCGATGAAATCGTTGAGTTCATCGACCGCGGTTTTGTTATCGCCCATGATCCCCGAGATCTGCCCCACCCAGAAGGCCGCCTGTTCGGCCTGTTCGGTGCCGGGATATTTGTCGCGCACCGATTTGAAGGTCTTGATGGCCTCGTCGTTGTTGCCCATCTCGCGGTGCACCGTGGCCATGGCAAATTCGGCCTGCATGAGCAGTTCCTTATCAGTCTGCGTCTTCAGCGTCTTGTCGAGCGCCTTCACCGCTTCATCGTAACGCTTCAGCGAGATGAGCGCGGTCGCCTCCTGCATGACGGCGTTCGCAGAAAATTTGCTCTTCGGATAGTTGGCGATCTGCTCGCGGAAATATTTGATCGCCTCGTCCGGCTTGTTGATCTCCGGATCGGGATCGAGGAACACGGCCCCCACGAGCAACGCGAGGTTTTCCGCGATCGGGTCCGTCTTGCCAAAGGCCGTAGTGAATTTCTCGTAGGCCTCGACCGTTTTGGCGGGAACGTGCTGCGCCGCGTAGGTGACCGTGACGAAATAACCGATCCGCTTTTTCTGGTCCTTGTCCTCGTCGGTCAGGAAGCCATCGGTGAAGCTGAGCAGCACGCGCGCTTCGTCGAACCGGCCGAGCGCCAGAAAGACCTGCCCGGCTTTGAGCTTGGCCTCGAGGGATTGATCCGGCTGCGCCTTGATCGTCTCGAGTTTTTCCCGCTCTTTTTCAATCAGCCGATTCGTGGCCTTCCACTCCTGGATCTTCTGCTGCACGCGGTATTGCTCCGCCTGGGCGGCAAAGAACGCGATGCGGCGCTCCTGCACGCTGACCACTTCTTCCTTCGCCCGCACTTCGCGATATTGCTCCAGCGCCTGTTCGTTCAATTTCTTCTGCGCCTCGGCATCCTTCCCGGCGAACGAACTCTTCAGGAAGAGCACGTTACCGAGTTGCATGAACGAATCGTTCATCAGCACCAGGTCGCTGCGCGCGGCGATGACTTCGCGGAAGGCTTTCTCCGCGTCGTCGAGCGCGGCATTCGACTGCGGCGTCGGGCCACCCTTGTCCACCGCGCTCGCGCCTTGCTGGTAGAGCACGAGGCCACGCAGATACTTCGTATCCAGGAGCGTGGGGCTCTTGGGGAATTTATCGATCGCCTGCTGGAGCACCGCGGCGGCCTGCTCGAAGTCGTCGATCGAAGCGAGCGCGCGGCCCTTGCCGTAGAGCGCCGTTTCCACCTCGGGGCTCTGCGGGAATTTCGCGATCATGTCGTCGAACCCCTTGATCGCCTCTTGAAAGACCGTCTTGCGGCCAGCAGCCGAGCCCGGCATTTCCGCCGCCTTGGTGGTGAGAATCTGTGGCACGAGCACGTAGCTGCGCTCGAGCACTTCCGGCGGCACAGCCTTGGCGGTGAAGTTCTTTTTCGCCGAGGCGACCGCTTCGTCGTATTTCTTCGCGAAGAACAGGCTCACCGCCGCACCGAGGTTCGCCCCGGGGATGAAGGGCGAGGTGGGATACTTCTGCGGCACCCCCTGATAGAGCGCAGCCGCTTCTTCATACTTGCCCTGCTGCGACAGCGTTTCGGCTTGTCTCATGTCGCGTTGATCCAGCGTTTCCGGAGCCTGCTGGGCTTGGGAGACGCTGGCAAAAGTGACGGCGGTAAGGAGCGCGAGGGATGGTCGTGCGACGTGCATGGGGAGGCAAAAGCTGACGCCACCATAGAAGCGGCGGGCAAGGCAAGCCAACTGCGATTTTGGAAAACGCGCCATTTTCCTTGTCGTCGCGGGGAGATTGACGCCCTCCGCCAGCCTGCTGGACTGCCGGTGCCATGATTCTCGTCACCTTCGCCGTCCCGCAGGAGAGCCAAGCGTTCGTCCACCGCCTCCAGCACGTCGGCGAACTCGGTCCGGCCCTCGTGGGCAATCTCGGCGTGGAAGAAGTGGCCGTGCTCCACACCGGCATGGGGGCCTCCGCGGCACGGACCGCCGCGCAGCAAGCCCTTGAGGTGCTGAAACCTGCGCGGGTGATCTCCTCCGGTTTCGCCGGCGGACTCGACCCCGCGCTGGAGGTTGGCGAACTCATCACCGCCCCTGCTCTTTGCACCGCCGTCCTTCCCGGAGCCGCGCGCGGCGTGAAGCTCGTCTCCGTCGAAAAACCGCTCGATTCCCCCGCCGAAAAAGCCCACCTCCACACCACCGGTGCCGAAGCCGTCGATATGGAGTCCACCCCGCTGGCCGAACTCTGCAGCTCTGCCAAAATCCCTTTTCTCGTCCTCCGCGTCATCAGCGACGCTGCCGACGAATCCCTCCCCCTCCCCTCCAACACCGCCTACGACATGGAAGCGCAGACCACCAAACCCCTCGCCATCCTGCGCCACCTCCAGCAAAACCCCAACGCCATTCCCCCACTCTACCGCTTCACCCAGCGGCTGCCCGTGCTGCAGCGAAAGCTGGCGGATGCGCTAGTCAACGTGATTTGTTGACCTTTCGCCATCGCGAAGCGCCCCCTGCAAATATGGCGACGCCGCTTCCCGGCGTGCTTCATTCTAGTCCGTTCGCGGTGGATCCTCGTTCCCCAGTTGCAGCTGATAAGGGCCAGGCACTCCGCACAGGTTCACCCGGCCGGGATCACAAAAATCGGAATCCACGGAACGGACGGAAGGGACGGTTTGGAGATTTGCCCCCTCAGGACGAAAATCGGAGCCATGACCCAAGCGACGGGGGCGTCGAGCCTCCCAAGGATCCCGCATTCGCCCCACAGATCCACCATCCACTCTCCACCCGTCCCCACGAACAGACACAATAAACACACTATTTGCCGATCATGGCATGCGCAGAAACCTTCCGGCGCAAAAGAGCAGTAAAAATGAAGAAGCGGTGGGGAGTAAAAATATTGAATGATGTCAATTTCGAGGCTGCCAATTCTCGCCATTCAAGGGAAATCCCGTGCCGTTAGTGCACGGCAGTCAGGCGACTCGCAAAGCTCGATTAGCCGTGGGCTGCCATCCCCATCTTCCCGCAGGCTAAAGCCTCAATACCAACGGCGCCTCGCCATTGACACCCCCGCACCTCGCCCCCGAAGGTGCCGGCCCTTTTTCCACCATGGCTACACCGCGCATTCTTTCCGGCATCAAGCCGACCGGCAACCTGCACCTCGGCAATTTTTTTGGCATGATGCAGCCGTCGATCGCATGGCAGGATCGCGGAGAGGCATTTTACTTTATCGCCGACTACCACGCGCTCACCTCGGTGCACGACCCGAAGGCCCTCCGCGAATACACACGCGGAGTGGCGCGCGATTTCCTCGCCTGCGGACTCGATCCCTCCCGAGCGGTGCTGTGGAAGCAGAGCGACACCCCCGAACACACCGAGCTTGCCTGGCTGCTCTCGTGCGTGACGCCCATGCCGATGCTGGAGAATTGCCACGCGTATAAGGATCATCTCGCCCGCGAGAAAACGCCGTCGCACGCACTCTTCGCCTACCCGGTGCTGATGGCCGCCGATATCCTTATTTACGATTCGAACATCGTGCCCGTGGGACGCGACCAGAAACAGCACGTGGAAGTGACGCGCGACGTCGCGGGCGCCTTTAACCGCATCTACGGCGACGTCTTTGTGATTCCCACGCCGAGCATCCTGCCGACCGTCGCGACCGTCCCCGGTCTCGACGGGCAGAAGATGAGCAAGAGCTACGGCAACACCATCGAGCTGTTCGAGGAGGAGAAGTCGCTGCGGAAAAAGATTATGAGCATCGTGACCGACTCTACGCCGGTCGAAGTGCCGAAAGATCCGGAGAAGTCGAGCATCCTCGGCCTCTACCGGCTCGTGGCGAGCGAAGCCGATGTGGCTCAGATGGAGCAGGATTTCCGCAATGGCGGCGTCGGCTACGGCGACCTCAAGAAACGTCTCTTCGGCGCCGTGTGGGAATACTTCGCCCCGATGCGCGCCCGCCGCGCGGAAATCGACAGCGATCCCGGCACCATCGACCGCGTCCTCGCCGACGGCGCCGCCCGGGCCCGCGCCGTAGTCGAGAAGACGATGAAACGCGTGCGCGAAGCCGTCGGCCTGCGTTAGCGAAAACCTCGCTTTCCGTCTTCCCCTCGGCCTGGGAATCGCTACAACCGCTCGCCAAGATTTCCACCTTGGCCACCCGCCGGAAACCGACACCCAAACCTCGCAAACCCAAACATCGCCTGCCGGTGTCGGATGCGCGCGTGCTGCCGGATCTCGCCAGCCATTGGACGCCCTGGCGCAATAACCTCCTCTCGGTTTTCCTCTTACCAGTCGCCTGGATCTTCACCCTGGCGCTCTTTTCGAGTTTTCATCACGCCGCCACTCATCACGGGTTCTGGCGCGCGATGGAACTCCAGTGCTTCGGCCTCGGCGCCGTGGCGTGGACATTTATCTTCCTTGCGTCGATGTGGATCTTTGGCGAACCGCGGTTTCTCGGCGCGTATGTCTTCGGCCACGAGCTCACTCACGCCTTCTGGGCCTGGCTGCTCGGCGGTAAAATCTACGCCTTCAAAGCGACGCGCGACGGCGGTTACGTGGAGACCGATCGCACCAATTTCTGGATCGCCCTCGCCCCGTATTTTCATCCGCTTTACCCGATCCTCGTCATCGAGATCTATGGAGTGGCGAGCTGGTTTTACAACCTGAGCGCCTTTACCCCGCTGCTCTTCGGTCTGCTCGGGCTCACCTGGGCTTTCCACTTCAGCTTCACCCTCTGGATGATCCCGAAAGGCCAGAGCGACCTCACCTCTCACGGCACTATCTTCTCGCTGCTGGTGATCTACCTGATGAACGTGATCACCCTCGCCGCGCTGCTCATCTTCGCCGCTCCCGAAGTGACCTTCCGTCTCTTCGCTCACGAACTGAAGCAACACACAATCGAGATGGTCTCCTTCACGTTGAACACCTTCGACGCAATGACGAAGCAGGCGCACTGAACCGGAGCGCTAGCGCTGCTGCCAATTCAGTGCTTCCGGGGCACCAACCTCCGGCTACTGCGGGGGCTGGGGCGCGGGAGCCGGCGGCTGGGTCGGAGCTTCGCTCGATTTCGGCTTCTCCGGTTCAGCCGGAGCGGGGGCGGGAGCCGGCGGCGGTGGCGGGGTGGTCACAGGCGGCGTGGCAGCGCCGGGCTTGGCGGGCGCGGGCACGGCGCCGGAGGCCGGAACGGGCGTCGGAGCCACGGTGGTCGGCTTGTCGAGCAATGCCGTGCCGAAGGCTTCGAAGTCCGGCTTGGCGATCAGGAAAACACCGGCGATCCCATCCGCAGTCGCATAACGCATTTCATCGGGACTCGCCCCGCCTATCGTGAACTTGCCGGTCGTGCCATCGGCGGTCTTGAAGGTCACGACGGCGTTCGGCTTCTCGAAGCCATACTCCGGCGTAACCGGGCCCACCCAGCGCACCGCATGCAGCGAGGCTAGCGTATTCACGAGGCTCTGCACGTTCACGGTGTCCACCTTGTCGTCACCCTTCGCGAGCTTCCAGTTCTTGTCCTTGTCGCGGGTGAAGCTCAGCAGCGTCGGCTGCGCTTCGCGGACGATTTCAAACGACGCGATGTCCTCGGCCTTGTGCTTGTAAATCTCCAGCGGCTGAAGCTGGACCGGGTCGTTGACGATGGAATCGAGGATCGTCTTGGAAGTCGAAAGCACGAACGGTTCGTCATCGAGCTTCGCATACACTTCGGACTCGTTCACCTTACCGAAAAGCACCGCCACGATCGGCTTTTCACCCGCTTTCGTCTCGGCGGTGTTCTCGCTCGAGAAAGCGCTCAGCGTCACTTTCACCGCCGGCGTGTCGAGACCGTATTTCGGCAACTCCGTCGCCACGTCGGCCACGAAATTCGTCACGGTGGCGGCGGCAAGATCGCCCAGCAACCGGGTGACGACCGAGCTGTTGATCTCGATGTCCTTGTCGGCCTTGCGCACCCAGCCCGCGGTGCCGTTGCGCGCGAGCACGAGCTTGTCCTTGCCCGCGGGCTCGATGGTGATGCGATCAACGAGGTCGCTGTTGAACTGCACGAGCTTTTTGTCGCGCAGATCGTTCGGGCGAACCGTCAGCAGCGTCTCGATGGTCTTCGGCAGCAACACGACGGCGTCGCGCGAGGAAAGCCGCGCATAGACTTTCTCCTTCTCCTTCTCGTCCTTGGGATTGCCTCCGATCGTGATGACCTGCGGCTGATCCTGTCCTTCCACCGTCAGCGTTACCGTGCCGCGCGGCTGTTCGAGACCATATTCGCCGAGCTTCGAGGTATCCGCCACGAACGATTCCACGCGCGCGGTGAGCGCCTGCGAGATGGTATCGCCAATCTTCGAGTCGTCGCCGCGGGCCTTCAGCGGGCGCACGAGCGACCAATGATCGTTGGTCTTCTCGACTTCGATCTCGCCAATCGGCAGCTTGATGACCGCTTTCTTAATCTGCCCAAGGCTGAGGTCGCTCAGTTTGCGGTCGCGGAATTCATCGACCTTCTTCGAAATCTCGCTACGCAGGCTGCTGGCAATGACCTTCACGGACTTCGCGCCATCGAGCATCGCATAGACGCGGTTTTCGATCGCGGTATCCTTGCCGATGAGCAACTGCACCGGCTTCCCATCGACCGTCAGGGTCATCTTGGTCGCCGGATCGGACAGGCCATAGTCCTTGAGCTGATCGCGCGAAACGCCTTTGCCGTCGTTGTCGATGGTGGACTCGCTGCGGAGCAACTCGATGCTCGTGAGCAACGAACTCATGGCGCCGGAATCGGCGCGATCTTTCACCGGGGCTTCCACTTTCCAGTTCGCCCCGTCGCGCTTGAGATCGATCTTCGTTTCCGGCGTTTTGATGGCGATGGCCGTGATCTTGTCGCGGTCGATGACCCGGTTGTGTTCATCGACAAACACGCGGTCCTTGTTGTCCTGGGATTCCTTGGTGGTCGGAATCTTACGATCGACAAACCACAGGTAGGCGCCGATCGCGACGGCCACGACGAACAGCAGAAAGGTATTTTTGAACTTCATGGCAGAGAAAGGTTCGAAAGTTTAGCGACGGCGCTGGATCCAAGAGAGCAGGCCGAAGACCGCTACGACTCCGGGCAGACCGAGCACCACGGCATAAGCCAGATTGCGCAGTTTCTTCTCATCCAGCGTGAGTGAAACGAGTTTCTTCTCCTTCGGCGGAATGCCGACCCCTGCGCCCTGCTCACGGTTGAGCAGCCAGTTCACGGCGTTGAGGCCAAACTCAAGGCCCATATCGAACTGCTGCAGGCCGCCATCGGTGAGGAAACCGGAGTTGCCCACCACGACCATGCGCGCGGTGTCCATCTTCACGCCCTGCATGGCGCCCTTTTCCAGGGCCACGGCCGTGACGAATGGACCTTCACGCTCCCGAGCCGGATCGCGAGACGGAATGGCGGGACCAGCCGCACTGTCGAGTTCCGCCCAGAATTCTTTCCCCACGCCGGCGAGGTCGGTGAATTGAATCTGATCCGTCGTCCCCTTGGTGCGATCGACTTCAACGAACGTCGTCGGGCCGAAGAAGAAGGCGTTCTCTCCGGCAAGATCCCGCGTCACGCTGCCGCCGCCAGCGGTGAAGAGACCTTCGGCGGAAGCCGTGATGCGATTTTCCCGCGTCCCGTTGGCCAGATTCATCACGGTCACATTGCGCATGAGCCGGCCATCGCCCACCCGGACGCCGATTTTGTTCAACCAGTCGGTGAAACGTGGCATCTTCGCCGGGCCATTGAGCGCCACGAGGATGCGGCCTTTGTTCTGCCAGTAATTGTTCAGCAGCTCGATCTCACGATCGGAGAAGTCCTGCCGCGGCCCAAAGATCGCCAGCGCGGTGGCATCTTCCGGCACACGCTCGACGTCGAGCAGTTTCACCACCTCGAACTTGATGTTCGAGCGCTTAAGGTAGTCGGCAAATACTGTCGCATCCTCCGGCTTGTCGGGACGCTCGGCGGTCTTCACATCCACTTCGCCGTGACCGGTGGTGAGATACAGCTTCTGCGGCTTGCCTTCGACCAATTCGAGCAACGCGGAAGTAAGGGCGGATTCCCCCTTGAACGCCTTCACGGTCGGCGCCTGGGGCTGGAACGGATTCATCTGTTGATCCATCTCCACCATCTGGTCCGCATTCACGAACTTCGACTTCTCGTCGTAATCGAGCACCACGATATTTTCCTCGCCGCTGAATTTGTATTTCTCCGCCAGCTCCTTGGCGCGACCAAGATTGCGATAGGGGTCCACGGTCTCGACCGTCACCTTCCCCTTGGAGGCATATTGATACTCCTTGAGCAGCGCCATCACGTCGGGAGAGATCTGCCCCGCCGCGCCGGCGCCGGAGAAATAAACAATCGCCTTCACCGGCTTTTGCAGGCCGCTGAGGAGGTTTTTCGTCTGCGAGCTGAGCGCGAACTTCTGGTCGCGCGTGAAGTCCCAGCGCACGAACCGGCGGAAGCTCACGTAATTGATCATCGCGATAATCGCGATGAAGATGACTGTCTGGATGATGACGTTCACCCCGATGGCAAAACGCTTGCCCGTGCTCATGCTCGAACCGGTCGAGTGCGGGGCTGCTGGCGTGGATTCGATTTCGTCGGCCATAGATAAAGGAAAGTTAGGGAAAAAAGGGTGGTGGCGGGATCAGGCCTTCCACTTACGGCGCTGGAACGACTGAAACGTCAGCACCAGCAGCAGTGCCGTCGCGCTGACATACCAGACGATCTGCCGTGAATCGATCATGCCCTTGGCAAACTCGCGCATGTGCTCGGCCGCGGAGAAGTAGCGGAAAAACTCCAGTGTATTCGGGTCGGTGATGCGCATGATCTCCGGCAGGAATGGCAGGAAGAACCACACGAAAATCACGCACGAGGAAATGATGGCCGCATTGATCTGCTCCCGCACGAGCGATGAGGCAAAGCAGCCCAGCGCCGTGAAGAACATGCCCATGAGCAGCAGCAGCAGATAGGTGCCGCCGTAAGCGCCGACCGCATTCGCCGCCTGGCGTTCCGTGATCCACTGGAAGATGCCGAAGTGAATGAACGTCGGCGCCCAGAGCACGATGTAGAAAAGCAGCGCGCCGAAATATTTCGACAGCACCACCTGCCAGTCCGTGACCGGCGCCGTGGTCAGCGTTTCGATCGTGCCCTGCCGGTATTCCTCCGAAAAAGCCCGCATCGTGATGAGCGGGAAGGTGAGGATGAACACGATCCAGAACGGCACCATGTTGAACGAAAGTTCCACGATGGTGACTTCCGCCGGCTGCCCGTTGAGCAGCAGCACGCCGAGGTAGAAATTGAACCCGGCGACCATCAGCAGGAAGAACATCACCACGTAGGCGATGGGCTGGTAAAAGTAGGAACGAATCTCGCGATTGAGGAGAGTGAGGAGCGTTCGCATGATGGAGTGAGTGGTGTTTGGGAAAAGGGCTGAGTGGCGGTCTTACTCTTTGTCCTGCGGCTGCTTCGATCCAATGACGAGCACGAGCAGGAAGACGGGCGCTAGCTGTCGGCCTGGGTGAGTTCGACGAAAACGTCTTCGAGCGTGGCGCGCCGCCGCTGGAGTTCGCGCACCGGCCAGTGATTTTCCATCGCCAGCCGCATCACGTCTTCGCTCGGGTCGGCATTGGCATCGAGCCGCAGGCGGAAAATGGAATATTCCCCGTCGCGCTCGACCTCCACGCCTTTCACGCCCGGCAGATTCGCCAGCTTTTCCGCCGCGGGATCTTCGCCGACGTTCGCCTCGAGTTTCATTGCTCCCGCCGCGCGATGATTTCGCAGCAGATTCTCCGCGGTATCGGAAGCGCGGATCTGGCCCTTGTGAATCACAATCACGCGCGAGCAGGTCAGCTCGACTTCTGAAAGGATGTGCGTGGAAATCAGCACCGTGCGCTTTTCCGCCAGGTTCCGGATCAGGTCGCGCATGTGCCGCACCTGGTTGGGATCGAGACCGATAGTCGGCTCGTCGAGGATCAGCAAATCCGGGTCGTGCACCAGCGCATCCGCGATGCCCACACGCTGCCGCTGCCCTTTGGAAAGCGTCCCGATGATTGCCCGCTGCTTCTCGCGCAGCTCGCACAGCTCGATCACGTCCCCCACCCGCTCGCGCACCTTCGAGCCCGGCACGCCCTTGAGCGCGGCGCGATACGACAGGTATTCGTTCACGCGCATGTCGTGGTAGAGCGGCGTATTCTCCGGCAGGTAACCGAGGTGCTGCCGCGCCTGAAGGCTCTGCTCGAACACATCGAACCCGGCCACGCTCGCGCGGCCCGAAGTCGCCGGCAGATATCCGGTCAGGATGCGCATCGTGGTGCTCTTGCCGGCGCCGTTCGGCCCGAGAAACCCGACGATTTCACCTTGCTCGACCTCAAAACTGATGTGGTTGATCGCGGTGAACCCGGCGTAGCGCTTGGTGAGGTTTTCGACTTTGATCATTGGGGCTTTATTTGAAAAGGGGGCTGTGGTTTAGCGAGGCAGCGAAGGGCTGGCAAGTTACACGTTTGTAAGCGCGCGACTCTGGCCCCTGCGATCCCCACGACTTGGGAGTTGGCGGGAATCGGTCGACTCGCGAAGGTTCACGTCCCGCTGCATGAAATTCCTTCCGCTTCTTCTCCTCATTCTCACCGGCCTCGTGCGCGCGGCGCAGCCGAATTTTGTCGTCTTCCTCACCGACGATCTCGGCTGCACCGACCTCGCGTGCTACGGCTCCAAATTTTACGAGACGCCTAACCTCGACCGGCTCGCGAAGGACGGGATGAAGCTGACACAATGCTACTCGGCCTGCACCGTGTGCTCTCCCACCCGCGCCGCGATGATGACCGGCAAGTGGCCTGCGGAGCTTCACCTCACCGACTGGATCGCCGGGCACAATCGCCCCTTCGCGAAGCTCAAGATTCCCGACTGGCGCATGGAACTCGACCTCGGCGAGAAAACCATCGCTGAGGCACTGCACGAGCGCGGCTACGTCTCGGGCCATTTCGGCAAGTGGCACCTCGAACACACCGCGAAGGAACACGGCTTCGACGTGACCGTGGGCGACAACGGCAAAGGCTCCCCGACGAGCTATCTGCCGCCTTACAAAAACCCGAGCCTCCCCGATGGCCCTCCCGGCGAAGAACTCACCGCACGCCTGACCAGCGAGGCCCAAAAATTCATCGAACAGAACAAGGCGAAACCGTTCTATCTCTACTTCGCTCCTTATGCGGTGCACACCCCGCTCGGCGGCAAACCGGACGTCATCGAGAAATACAAGGCCAAGGTCGATCCGAACTCGCCTCAGCACACTCCCGCTTACGCCGCCATGGTGCAGGCCGTCGATGACAGCGTCGGCGCCCTCCGCGCCAAGCTCGACGCGCTCGGCTTGAGCGAAAACACCGTTTTTATCTTCACCAGCGACAATGGCGGCCTGGAGCTGAATCAGGTCACCTACAACTACGGCGTGCGCGCCGGCAAAGGCAGCGCTTATGAAGGCGGCACCCGCGTAGTCGGTCTCGTCCGCTGGCCCGGCGTTACGAAGCCCGGCACCACCAGCGCCACCCCGGTCATCACCCTCGACTGGCCCACGACCATCGCCGCCACCGCTGGCGCCACCCTGCCCGCCCATGGCGTCGATGTCCGCCCGCTCCTGCGCGGCGAAAACATTCCGGCGCGCCCGCTCTTCTGGCATTACCCGCACTATCATCCCGGTGGCGCGACGCCTTACTCCGCCATGCGCGAAGGGGACTGGCGCCTCGTCCATTTCTACGAAGACGACAAGATGGAACTCTACAACCTCGCGGCTGATCCCGAGGAGAAGCAGGACCTCGCCGCCGCCCAGCCCGACCGCGTCAAAACCATGCGTGCCGCTCTCGACCAGTGGCGGAAGGACACCACCGCTCAGGCTCCCACCCCCAATCCCAACTACGACCCAACCAAAAACGCCGCCCCCAAACGAAAGGGCAAAAACGCCGAGCAATAGCCACCCCGTTGGTGTCCAGCCTTTAGGCTGCCTCTCCGCCCCCGGCTCCCGCTCCAGCGCCCTTCTTCCCCACACCGCCAGCCGGGGTCACTGCCCCCGGCTGCCGGCGCGGAGGCCAACGTTACTTCAGCGTTTCGAGATACTTCAGGCTCACCGGAATCTGCTCCAGCACGGTGGGCGATTCGTCTTCGATGAAGTAATGCTTCACGCCCACCTTGGCGGCGGTGCGGAGCACTTCGGGCCAGTTCACCTGGCCGGTGCCGATGGCCACGTCGTTGGTAAGATCGGTGTGCCCGGTATAGACGCCGGTGCGCACGCCTTTGCGCAGATCCTTGAGGTGCATAAGCTGCCAGCGGGTGGGATATTTTTCCAGCAGCTTGGCGGGATCGACGCCGGGCAGGAAGACCCACAGCACGTCCATCTCGAAGTTCACAAACTCCGGCTTCGTCGCCGCCACGAGGCGGTCGAAATACGTCTCGGTCGAGCCCTCGGCCACCGGGCGGAATTCAAAACCGTGCGTGTGATAGCAGAAGCTGATGCCGGCCTTCTTGAATGCTTCCCCCGCGCGATTGAACACCTCGGCCGCTTTCTTCACCGAGGCATCGTCGAAGTTCCCGACCTGATGATCGATCCACGGGCAGACCGCATACTTCACCCCGAGCGCCTGTGCGTCCTTCACACACTGATCGAGATTTTCGGCGAGCGGCTTGAAAGAGAAGTGCGTGCTCACGGCCACCATGCCACGCTCTTTCAGCATCTCCGCGAGCTTGTCCGGCGGGGCCTGCACGAAACCGCCCGCTTCCACTTCCTTGAACCCGAACGCCTTCGCGCGGTCGAGCGCGCCGGGCAGATCGGTCTTCATCGTCTCGCGCAGGCTGTAGAGTTGGAGGCCGGCGGAACCGGCGAAATCACCGGCAAAAACCGGCATGGCGAGAGCGAACAGGAGGAGGGCGCGGGAGAAGTTCATGCGGCACGCATAGCGAGCGCGCGGCGGGAAGTCCACCGCGCATGTTACCGCGGTGTTATGGCCGATTCATCGACATCGAATCACGCGGTAACCGGGCGATAACACGGGTGTGGTTGGCTGAGTGCACGAGACGGACGCATCCCGCGTTCGCCATCAGAAAATCATCACCTCAGAAACCAAAAAATCATGAAGACAAGCCCCTCCCATGTGTCTCGCGCCTTCACGCTCATCGAGCTGTTGGTCGTCATCGCGATTATTTCGATGCTCGCCGGTCTCGTGCTGCCAGCCATCAACAACGCCCTCCGCCATGCGCGGATCACCAAGGCGACCAGCGATGCCCGGCAGATTTTTCTCTCCATCAAAGGCTATTCAGCGGATCACGACGGCGCCTTCCCCGGCACCGATGCGAAAACGTCGAATGAAGCGTTCCGGGAATTGTTCCCGACTTACATGCAGGTGGAAGTGAACTTCGCCGAGGGCAGCTCGCCCGTCGGCAAAAAGGCGGATAACAAGATCGAGCCCCACAACCGCGCTTTGGAGCGGGGCGAAAACCACTGGGCCTACGTCGCCGGTCTCAGTGAGACGAGCAACGCGCTCTGGCCGATCATTGTCGATCACACCGACGGCAGCGGCACCTACAGCACGCGCGAAGGTGAAGCCGGCGGCACGTGGGGCGGGCGCAATGCCGTCATGGTCCGCTGCGACGGCGGCGGAGTTGCTCCGTTGCTGAAGGGCACCGGCACGAAACGTTTCCTCCCCCGCTTCGACGACGAAGACCAGAACGCCCTCGAACTGACCGCCTACATGGGTGACGGCGTTCGCCTGCTCGAACCGGAGAAATAAATTTCTACGGGCCTGTGGCCGGAGTCCCTGCCCCCGGCTGCAGCGCGTGCAGGAAGCAGGATCATCCAGTTCGTGCTAATGCTCCCCAGAGAGCCACACGCGGATGCGGCTCAGCAGGGTTGGCGGCGAGATAAACCCTCCACAGCACGGCTCGACGAGTATAGCCACGAGATCGTCCTGATCCTCGGGCAGAAGAGTCACGAGTATATTCTTTTCGGGCAAATAATAGGCCGTGCTGCCTTTGCAAAAATGAATGCCGGCTGATTGGAGGAATAGTCGCGCGTCGATTCTCCTCGCCTGCTTTTGGACCATGAAACCGGGATGCACGTTGCGCCGACGCGCGACTAAAGGTCCTCGTGGTTTCCCCCCCTCTAGTGGAGAGGCGCACTTCGGGACCTTCCACTCGATATCGAAGGTTGCCCAGCGAGGTGACTTGCTTCAGCACCTCGATCAGCGGAATATCGTAGAGCGTCACCGAGGCGCGGTGATCATGTGGAGCCGATGGATCCGAAGGTGGCTGGGGCTCAACGCCTGGGATCGGCTCCAATCCGGGAATGACCGGTGTAGACAGCGGCGGAGAGAGGAAACCATCCACAACCTTCTCAACCAATTTTTCCGACCCGTCGGCTTGTAGCTCTGCGCGCAGTTCGATCCAGTCCATCCGGGGCCGCAAATCCTCCTCGATCTCCCGCCGAATCCGGAACCGCCGTTCCGAAATCCCCTCGGCCCGCACTGTAGTGGTCAACCGATCCAGCGCCTCATCAAGCGTGGCTTGGTGCAACTCAAACCGTGGAATCGTGACCTCCTGCAGAATCCGATTCGTCTCTTCCGTCGTCGGTTCCGGACGCGGCCAGAGCCCCCATGCCACAGCCAGAGCAGCGATCGGGATGAGCACCGCGAAGAGCATTCGGCAGTGGGAAAGACCGGTTCCGCGCATACCTTCGTGGGATAGCTGGACCGTTTTTTCGAGACAAGATTGGAATCTTACCGGGAAGGAGGGTCCTAAACTTACGGTTTGCACCCGGCGGGGTGCCCGCTAGCTTGCGCGCCCTTTTCCGCCGCCCTCGGCCATGCAAATCCTCATCAATATCCTTCTCGTCATCGAAGTCATCGTCGCCCTGCTGATCATCCTGCTGGTGCTCATGCAGCGTCCGAAGAACGAGGGCCTCGGCGCGGCCTTCGGTGGCGGCATGACCGAAAACATCTTCGGTGCGCAGACGACGAACGTCCTCCAGAAGCTGACCCGTAATCTGGGCATTTTCTTCTTCATCCTTACCACCGCGCTCTCCTGGCTCTACGTAAAGAGCATGAATGTGAAGAGCGAGGCTCAGCGCGCGCTCGACGCCGTGGCCCCGCTGCCGCCGCCAACGCCCGCCCCGCCGGCCGCGACTCCTTCGCCCGCCGCTCCGCTGGAACCCGGCAAACCCACGCCAACGCCTCCGACGGCTGCTTCGGCCCCGGTGAAAGTCCCGCCCGCTCCAGCGGCGAACCCGGCTCCCACCCCGGCGAAACCCGCAGCGACTCCGGCGGCGACTGCCGCTCCGGCCCCTGCCGCCACTCCAGTGCCTGCGCCCCCCGCGCCCGCCAAACCGGCCGAATCCACTCCTGCTGAACCGAAGCCAACGACGCCCGCTCCGGCTCCGGCCAAGACTGAAGAATCCAAGCCCGCGCCTGCTTCCGCTCCGGCTCCGTCCGAAGCGAAGCCTGCGACGCCGGCCCCGAATCCGCCCCAGCAGTAAATCGCCTTCGCGTGACGCGCGACGGGTCTTGGAAGTCCGGCGGGTTTCGTTCAGCTTGCCGCTCGTGAACCTGCGTCTTCTTCGCTGTCTCGCTCTTTGCCTCGCGCTCGGCGCCACGGGCTGCCGTCGCGGGATGGACCGCGCCGAACTGGTGCTGATCAATGGCGCCGAACCGGAACTGCTCGACCCGGTCTTCGCCAATGCCCAGGCCACCGGCCGCCTGATCTACGCGCTGCTCGAAGGCCTGCTGGTCTATGATGTCCAAGGCAAACCAAGCCCTGGCGTCGCGGAGCGCTGGGGAATCTCCCCGGACGGGCTCCACTACACCTTTCACCTCCGAAACAATGCGCGGTGGAGCAACGGCGACCCGGTCACCGCGCGGGATTTTTCCTGGTCATGGCAGCGCACGCTCACGCCGGAAAATGCCGCCGAATACGCTTACCAGCTCTACTACATCAAAGGCGCGCGCGACTTCAATGAAGGCAAGACGAAGGACTTCTCGACCGTCGGCGTGCGCGTGGTGGACGACTACACCCTCGCCGTCGAACTCGAAAACCCGACGCCCTTCTTCCTCAGCCTCTGCTCGTTTGCGACCCTCGTGCCGGTGCATCGCGCTACGGTGGAGAAGTATCAGGACTGGTCGTCGAATCCGGCGCATTACGTCGGCAACGGACCATTCGTGCTCAAGGAGTGGCGGCTCTTCGATCGCGTTCGTCTGGAGCGCAGTCCGACGTATTGGAACAGCGCGCAGGTCGGCATGAAGAGCATCGACGTGCTGCCCGCCGCCCGCGCCATCACGGCCTTCAATCTCTACTCGACCGGTGTCGCAGATCTGATGATCGACAAGAACGTGACGCCCACGGCGCTCATCGATCAGCTCAAGCTACGGAAGGATTACCACGCTGCGCCGTTTCTGGGAGCTTACTTCTTCCGGTTTAATTGCAGCCCGGATCGCAAGGTGTCGGGGCAGCCGAATCCGTTTGTCGATCCAAGGGTGCGGCGCGCCTTCAAGCTCGCGGTCGATCGCGTTCTCATCACCGAAAAGATTACGCGGGCGGGCGAACTCCCGGCGTGGAGTTATGTCCCCCCCGGGGCCGGCGAGGGGTATCAATCGCCCGAGCCGTCCGATCCGGTGTGGAAAGCCGGTCACGCCCAGCCGGAAGAGGCGCGCCGTCTTCTCGCCGAAGCCGGTTACCCCGGCGGCAAAGGCTTCCCAATCTTTTACTACCTCTACCGCTCCGACAATGACATCGACCAGGACATCGCGGTCGAGTTGCAGGCCATGTTCAAGCAGGTGCTGGGCGTGGACATGCTGCTCACGCGGCAGGAGTGGACCGTCTATCTGAATTCGCAGAGCAAGCTCGACTTCGACCTGAGCCGCTCGACGTGGGTCGGCGACTACAACGATCCGAACACCTTCATGGACATGTATGTGACGGGCGGCGGAAACAACCGCACCGGGTGGTCGAACCGGACTTACGACGAGCTCATCGCCTCCGCGGGCCGTGAACCGGACAATGCGAAACGCAACGCCATGTTTCAGCAGGCCGAGCGTATTCTCGTGGAAAACGAGGCGCCGATCGTCCCACTCTATTACTACGTGAACGTCCAGTTCTACGACGGCGATCGACTTGGGGGCATCGAGCCGAACCTCATCGACGAGCATCCTTTCAAAACGCTGTATTGGAAGAAGTGAACGCGCTCTGATGGACCGGCTCAGTTTCGTTCTCTACCGGCTGCTCGGTTCGTTCGTTCGCCTCCTGCCGCTCAAGGCGGGCTGGTGGCTCGGGCACCTGCTTGGCAGCGTCTGCTATTACCTCGCGGGGCCATATCGCCGGCTCGCGATTCATAATCTCCTCATCGCTTTTCCGGAGAAAAGCGTGGCCGAACGACGGGCCATCGCGCGGCAGCATTTCGCGCTGCTGGGAGCGAACATTTTGTCGGGATTCAAGCTGCCCGCGCTCAGCCGTGAGCAACTGCTCTCCGCGGTCACTGCGGAAGGCCTGGAGCACATGGACGAGCAACTCAAAGCTGGCGGGGGGTTCGTCTTCGTCATCAGCCACCTCGGCAACTGGGAGATGTTCGCGGAACTCGCGGTGTATCTCTACCAGTGCAAGGTCGGCACCATTTATCAGGCGCTTGGCAATCGCTTCATCGACGCCGAAGTGCGGCGCGACCGCGCGCGGCTCGGGCTCGCGTTGTTCGAGCGCAAGGAAGGCTTTGGCGGTGCGGCGAAGTTCATCCGCGAAGGCGGCGCGGTCGGCGTCCTCATCGATCAACACGCGGGCGATGCCGGCCTGTGGTGCCCTTTCTTCGGCCGCCTCGCTTCCACTACCACGCTCACCGCCACCCTCGCCGCGCGCACCGGCGGCTGGCTCATTCCCGCCGCGGTTCACTCCGACGGCCCCGCCCGCTGGCGCATCGTGCTGCGTCCGCGCATCGATCCCGCCGGACTCGATACCGAAGGCATCACCCGGCGCTGCAACGAGGTGCTCGAAGAGCAGATTCGCGTGCAGCCGGCGGATTGGTTCTGGGTGCACAATCGATGGAAGACGCCAAAACCCAAATTCCTCCTCGCGACTTACAAACGCGGCGTCGAACCGGGCGAGAAGAAGCTCCAGCCCTTCCGCATTGTTATCCGCTCCAGCAACTGGCTTGGCGACGCCGTCATGAGCATGCCCGCGGTGCGCGCGATCAAACGTGGCCGCCCCGATGCGCACGTCACCATCCTCACGCCCGCCAAGCTCGCCGATCTCTGGCGCACGGTCGCGGAAGTAAATGACCTCATCCTCATCGAGGCCGGCGACAGCGTCTTCACCGTCGCGGGCAAACTGCGCGACCGCTTCGACGTCGCCGTCATCTTGCCGAACTCCCTGCGCACCGCGCTCGAGCCGTGGCTCGCCGGCATCCCGCGCCGCGTGGGTTATCCCGGCCATCGCCGCGTGCGCCTGCTCAATCAGGTCTTCCGCGAGAAGAAGTCGAAAAAGCCAAAAGCGCCCCGCCATCAGGTCCACCACTACCTCGCCCTCGCCGAATTCATCGGCGCCGATATCACCGGCGCTCTCGCGCCGGAAATCCGAAATCCGAAACCCGGAACCCGAAAACCGCGGATCGGCCTGGTGCCCGGCGCCGAATACGGCCCCGCCAAACGCTGGCTGCCCGAGCGCTTCGCCGAAGTCATGAAAGCCGTGCCGGGGCAGTGGGTGATCTTCGGTGTTGGGAAGGATCGCGAAGTCGCGGACACCATCCTCGCGCAACTCACGCCACCGCTCACGCCCGCCCCGCTCGATCTCACTGGCAAGACCACCCTTGCCGAGCTGGTCGAGCAGGTGCGCCAATGCGATCTAATTCTCACCAATGACACCGGCACGATGCACCTCGCCGCTTCTCTTGGCGTGCCGGTCGTCGCGCTCTTCGGCTCCACCGCACCCGACCTCACCGGCCCGCTTGGAGACCGGCACACCATCATTCGCCATCACGTGGAATGCAGTCCGTGTTTCCTTCGCGAGTGCCCCATCGACTTCCGCTGCATGAAACAAATCGAAGCCGCGGAAGTGATCGAAGCCATCAACGCCCAGCTGACTCAACGCGCGGGCGTCTGACCAGACGCTCGGTCGCCTCGCGCAAGGTCGCGAGCGATGGCGGCTGCGCAGCGAAACGAATCCGCGCATAGGCTTCCGCCGCCGCACGAATATCCTCCTCGGCCGCCGGTGAATTGGCGGCCGCTCGTTTCGCGTAAGCCGCCGGGCCTTCCCACGGCTCCCGCGTCACCCCGCTCACCCGTGCGATTTGCCCACACGCGCGGCGCCACACCTCGGCAGCGGGATCTCGCGCCGGGCGGGTGAGCGAACGCAGCCATAAGGCCGCGCTGCCGAGAAAAGCGATCGTCGCCAGGCCGATGCCGAGCAGCATGAGTGGGCGCGGCACATCCTTGAGCCCGGTTCGGGCGAGAAATTCAAACTGCGCGTCTTCGTCGTAAGCCACCACACGCAGGTCCCATTGATAGTTCAGGTTGTCCCACAACATCCGCGCACCGTCGAAGAGCGCCGTGAGACCCGGCGGCGGTCGGAAGCCGCCGCCAAAGCGCGCTGAATCCGTCTCGCGATAACGGACGGCGCCTTCCTCCAACCGTGCGGGAGCGAGTTGCATCGTGAGGTCGATGCGCTGCCAGCCGCGGCCTTCGAGCCATACTTCGCACCAGGCGTGTGCGTCGTTCTGGCGAATGAGGAAATAGTTTCCGTGCGGGTTGTATTCGCCGCCTTGATATCCCAGCACCACTCGCGCCGGCACGCCAGCCAGACGCATGAGCGTCGCAAACGACCCCGCGTAGTGGGAGCAAAAGCCGGTGCGGCGGCGGAAGAGAAATTCGTCGAGCGCCCCCGCGCCTTCGTAACGATCCGGCGTCAGGTTGTAGGTGAACTTCTGCTGCTGAAACCACTCCACCCCGCGTGTGACGATTCCCACGTCGGTGCCGGCCTGTTTCCATTGCGCGGCCAGTTGTCTGGTCTCCGGCGGCAGGTTGTTCGGCACCGCCAGCGCGGCGAGTTGTTGTTCCCGCGGCAGCACGCGGTCCTGATAGCCCGGCACCGAAACGACATCGTATCGCGTAGAGCGATTGATCTTCCGGCCCGACTCGAGAAAGGCACCGGGCTCAAGCATGGCATCCTTTGGCGCGAAGATGGGCCGATCGAGCGCGAAGAGCCAGCGCTCGCCGTGGGGCTGGAGCGTGATGCGTTGATGAAATGCACCCGGCGGCGCTTTCAACGCTCGCGGTTCCATCGCGCGCACCGACCCACGCCGCCACGACAGGCCACGACATTCCCACAGCACGATTCCACGCCAGTAACGATCCACGGGCTGCGGCGGCTCGCCCTCGAGAAATTCAGCACGGAAGGCCGTGTCGAAATTGGTGTTTAGCTTCGCGAAATTGCCCGGATCGAAATCTTCCGAAAACCCGGCTGCGCCCAGCCCCCCCGGCATGAACGAAAGGCGCACGCCACCCTGGATGCGCGGAAAGAAGACGAAGCACAGCGCGATGATCGGCAACGCCTGCGCAGCCATCAAACCGAGTCGTTTCAGCGCGAAACGCCACGGCAGGCGGTCCTCGCTGTAAAGAATCGCCGCCGCCGCCGCCGCGAGCGCGGAAAGAGCGGCCGCGGTCATGGATGACACGAGTGTCTGGCTGACGAACAGACCGCACAACGCCAGGAACCACGTCAGCAGCACCAGCACGAAGAAATCCCGTCGCGTCGCCGACTCGAGCGTCTTTAGCGCCATGAGACTCATGAGCAGGCTCAGGCCGGGTTCCAAGCCCAGGAGGGTCGCCCCCGAGTAATACACCCCACCCACGCCAATCCCGCACACCAGGACCTTGGCGGGCTTCGAACGCAGCGCCAGTCCCCGCTGGCGAGTGAGGAAACGGAACAGCACCGCCACACCAAAAAGCGCCGCCGAAAACGGATAGACCGTCGTGAGTAGCGGTGCAGCCGAAAGCGCCAGCACGACGAGGAGCACCGCGAAAGGTCCCGGGAGAATCGGCGGCTCCGGCGGGCGCGATTTCTTTCGTTTTTGCTCGGGGATCGCTGCGTCGTTTTTCCATGCGGCGAGCGCGTGCAGGCATCGAGTCCGCTGCGCGGGGCCGAGCGATGGAGGCACGCTGATTCCGGGCAGGCGCATTCCGTAAGGCACACCGGTGCGGTCCGCCTCCAGCACCCAGCGGGTGAGTTGGGCGAGGCGTGCTTCCGGCTCGGCCACATCGACCTCGTCCCAATCCAGCCAGCGCAGACCGCCCGAGGCTCCTTCCCACTCCTTGATCAAAAGCTGCCCCGTGCGCTCCGCCGCGCGCCAGTGAATCCGCCGCGGACTTTCTCCCGGACGAAACTCGCGCAACCCCGCAAACTCGTCGCCCTCACCGCGCCCCTTGCGCCGATCGTATCGCCAGCCCGGCTCACCCGTGGGCAATGCCTGCGTTCCCGCCGGTGAGGGCTGCACAACATACGGCGCTTCGATTTCCAATCGCGCGCGAGTGGCAAACAAGCCGAGCGGCCAGAGCGAACGCAGCTCCAGTTGAATCGTCGAAAACACCCCCCGCCGTGTCGCTGGAATCGTGATGAGCACATTCTCCGTCCGTCCTGCCGCGATGAATCCGCACGTCGCATTCTCCCCACCCGCTCCGGCCCGCAATTCCAGACCTGCCGCGAAGTTACCCGTGCCCGCTGTCACGCTCAAAGGCACGTTCACTTCACCGCCGACGAAAGCAGCCTCGATCTTTCCGGCTCGCACGGTGAGCCCGCGTAGATTCCGTCGCGCATGCACCCACGAGACGATGGCCAGCGCCACGATGAAAAAGAACAGCGCGTAAGCCGCGCCGTTCCCCTGGCTCAGCGCCGCATACCACAGCGCAAACACCAGCGCGCCGAAGCCGAAGCTGTTGCGCGAAGGCGGCGTGGAGATCTTGATCTTCGCCGGTTTCACGTTCCGCTCACGGCGCTGCCACCGCGCGCAGAATTTCCCGCACCAGTTCCCGCCCGGCGGGGGCGGCCGGATCGAACGGTGAATCGAGGCGATGCCCCATCACGGCGGGGCCGACGGCCTGCACGTCTTCGGGCAGGACATGATCGCGGTCGTCGATCAGCGCCCACGCCTGAGCCGCACGAAGCAGGCCGAGCCCGGCCCGCGGCGAAAGTCCCATTCGATGCCGCTCACGCGTAAGCGCCAGCACGGCCTGCAAATAATCGAGCAGCGCTTCCGAAACGTGCACCGCAGCGACTGCTTCCTGCAAGCTGCGCAGATCACCATCGCCGAGCGCGCTGTGCAGATCCGTCAGCATCTCGCGCCGGTCACGGCCTTTGAGCAGCGCGCGTTCCGCGGAGCGGTCCGGCAGGCCCAGCGACACCCGCATCAGGAACCGGTCGAGCTGCGATTCCGGCAGCGGAAACGTGCCGACTTGTTCCTGCGGGTTCTGCGTCGCGACGACGAAAAACGGTTCGGGCAGCCGATGCAGCGCGCCGTCCACCGTCACCTGCCGTTCTTCCATCGCCTCCAGCAGCGCGCTTTGGGTCTTGGGTGTGGCTCGGTTGATTTCGTCGATCAGCACCACCTGGGCAAAGAGCGGCCCGGGGTGAAACACAAACTTCTGCTCCTCGCGGTGAAAGATCGAACTCCCGATCACATCGCCGGGCAGCAGATCGCTTGTGAACTGAATGCGCCGAAACTCCAGCCCCGCCGCCACCGCCAGCGAATGCGCCAGCGTAGTTTTGCCCACCCCCGGCACATCCTCGATGAGCAAGTGCCCCCGCCCCAGCAGGCAGGCCGTCGAAAGCCGGATGACCTCGTCTTTGCCGACCACGATGGTGGCGATACGTTCGAGCAGGGAGTGGATGCGTTTGGTCACAGATGATGGAAAATCGGAAAGGGAAACGGCCTTTTCACCATAGCACGTCCCATCCCAGCGAGCGGAATAAGACAGGTATGAAATGCGGAATACCGGCTTTCAAAAGTTTAATGGCTCAAAAGGAAATCGGAGTTGAACGCCATCGCGTTGTGAGGGTCATATCCGATCCTTTCCTTTCCCATGTCCAGCACTCAGGAACTCACCGCTCAAGTCAAAGAAGCCAGCACGTGGATCAAGCCGCTGCAGGAGGAGATCGCCCGCGTCGTGGTGGGGCAGAAGTATCTGGTGGATGGCTTGCTCATCGGCCTGCTCACGAATGGGCACATTCTGCTCGAAGGCGTGCCGGGACTGGCGAAGACACTCACGGTGAAGACGTTGGCGAGCTGCATTCACACCGGTTTTTCGCGCATCCAATTTACGCCGGACCTGTTGCCAGCGGACTTGATCGGCACCCTCATCTACAATCCGCGCACCGGGGAATTTGCCACGAAGCAGGGGCCGCTCTTCTCGAACCTGATCCTCGCGGATGAAATCAATCGTGCGCCGGCCAAGGTGCAAAGCGCGCTGCTGGAGGCGATGCAGGAGCGGCAGGTCACCATCGGCGACACGACCTACAAGCTGCCGGACCCGTTCCTCGTGCTGGCCACGCAAAATCCGCTTGAGCAGGAAGGCACGTATCAGCTCCCCGAAGCGCAGCTCGACCGCTTCATGCTCAAGCTGAAGATCGGTTATCCCAGCAAGGCGGAGGAGCGGAAGATTCTCGATCTCATGGGCACGAGCGCACCGAAGCTCGAAGTGCTGCGCATCCTCGAACCGGACGACGTAATTCGCTCCCGCAACCTGGTAAACGAAATCTACGTCGATGACCGCGTGAAGGATTACATCGTCGATGTGGTCTTCGCGACGCGCGAACCGAGCGCCTACAAACTCAAGCTCGACGGCATGATCCGCTATGGCGGCAGCCCGCGTGCGACCATCGCGCTGACGCTCGCGGCGAAAGCGCGGGCGTTCATCAGCGGACGCGGTTATGTGACTCCGCAGGATGTGAAGAGCGTCGGCCCGGATGTGCTGCGTCACCGCATCATCGTGAGCTACGAAGCTGAAGCCGAAGAAATGACGAGCGAGCAGATCATCGAGCAGATCTTTGCGAATCTTCCGGTGCCGTGATGCCAATCCAAACCGGATCGAAGCTGGCCTGACCGTGACGGAAACATGATTGTCGATTGCCCACATTGCTACGCAAAGGTGATGCCGCGTGCTGACGGTCAGTGTCCGGCGTGCAATAAGAACGTCGAAGATGCTACGGGGGCTGACCTGACTAAAGCTCCGCTCACCGTTTTTGAATCGGACGAATTTCCTCCAGTTTGTTTCCTGTGCGGTCAATCGACGGATCGGGCTGTGGAGCATCGTTTCGATGAAAAGGTTAACAAAAGCGCGCTGGGCTGGACCGCCTTCGGATTGTTGTTTCTGAGCCCCGTAAAACTCATCGAAGGTCTAAACGGATTGTGGTTTCGCAAGCATCTAAGCATCTCTCTTCCTCAGTGCGAAAATTGCTCCGGACCGGTGCTGCCTCGACGTGTCGAACTCGAGGGAGGAGAGATCGATCTGCTCGTGCACCGCAAGTTCAGGGATGAAGTGAGAACTTTCCGCACCAAACTGAAAGAGGCATGACCAACGCTCGCGACATCCTCAAAAAAATCCGCCGGCTCGAGTTAAAGACTCGCGGGGCCGTGGCGGAGACTTTTTCGGGGCAATATCGATCCGTGTTCAAGGGACGCGGGATGAACTTTGAGGAGGTGCGTGAATACCAGCCGGGGGACGAGGTGCGGTCGATCGACTGGAACGTGACAGCACGGCTCGGGGAAGTTCGCGGGGATGCGTATGTGAAGAAATTCACCGAGGAGAGGGAACTGACCGTGATGCTGATCGTGGACGTGAGCGCCTCGGGCGAATTCGGGAGTGTGGATCTTTCCAAGCGCGAACTGGCGGCAGAGGTAGCGTGTGTGCTGGCGTTCAGCGCGATTCGGAACAACGACAAGGTGGGGCTCATTTTGTTCTCGGATCATGTGGAGCATTACATCGCGCCGAAGAAAGGGCGGGCGCACACCATGCGGCTGATTCGCGACATCGCGTTCTTCGAACCGAAGGGGCGCGGGACCGATCCCGGCGATGCGCTGCGGTATTTGAACCGCGTGTTGCACCGCAAGGCGGTGGTGTTTCTGGTTTCCGATTTCCAGGCGCCGGATTTTTCGCGGGAGATCGGCGTGACGGCGCGGCGGCATGATTTCATCGCGGTGCCGATCGTCGATCCCCGGGAGGAAGAACTGCCGGATGTCGGCTGGCTCACCTTGGAGGACGCGGAGACGGGTGAGCAGATCGAGGTCAACACGTCGGATCGCAAGACACGGATCGAGTTCATGAAATCCTCGGATGCGCTGGCGGAAGCGCGGATGAAGGATTTCCGGCGGCGGCGGATCGATACGATCACGCTGCGGACGCACGAGGACTACGTGCCGGTCTTGCGCACCTTTTTCCGCAACCGCGAGCGGCGGCTGATGATGCGCGCGTAGCCATGGCGATTACGATAGCGACTCCACAGCCGGTTCCGACCACGCCGATTCCATCATTACCGCCCGTGGTGACGACGACTCCGCCTTCGGCCACGCCTCCACCGATCCGAGACATCGCGCCGCCGGTCGATGTCTTTCCGTGGCCGCCGTGGATGGTCGCACTCGTCGCGCTGGGAGCGTTCATCCTTCTCACCGTCATCATCTGGTTGATCGTGCGCGCGATTCGCAATCGACCGAAGACCTTTCCCTTGACGCCCCGGCAGAAGGCCATGCGTGACCTGGAAGCGTTGCGGCCACAGGTCCAGCAACTCGACCCCTATGAATTCAGCGTGCGCGTGTCGGACGTGCTGCGCGGTTTCGTGGGAGAGCAATTCGGGCTCCGTGCGAAGGAACAAACCTCGCCGGAATTTCTCGCGAGTATTTCCAGCGCGAGCGAGTTCACCGACGACGACCGCGGACTGCTCGAGCGCTTTTTGGAGAAGTGCGATTTGATCAAGTTCGCGCACATCGATGCGTCGAGCGAGGATAGCGCGGCGCTGCTGTCGAGCGCGCTGGCGTTTGTGCAGGGGGCGCGAGCATGAAGCCGGAGACACTCGCCTTTGCGCAGCCGTGGCTGTTGCTGTTGCTGCTGCTTGTCCCGCTGCTGGCGATTCTGCAGGGCGCGCGGGGCGCGGCACCGGCGGTCGTGTTTTCGTCGGTGGCGCCGCTGCGTTCGCTCGGAAGGAAACGCCGTGCCAAGGCGGGCGGATGGCTCACCACTTTGCTGCTCGGGGCGCTCGCGCTGTTCATTCTGGCCATCGCTCGACCGCAGGCGGGCCGCACACTGACCCACGTGGAGGCGAGCGGCATCGACATCATGCTCGCACTCGACGTGTCGCGCTCGATGCTGGCGGAGGATTTCACCATCGGCAACGAACGGGCCAACCGCATCGAGGCGGTAAAGAACGTCACACAGAAGTTCATCGAAGGCCGTCCGAACGATCGCATCGGCATTCTCGCTTTCGCCGGCAAACCATATCTCGTGAGCCCGCTCACGCTCGACCACGACTGGCTACTCCAAAATCTGGAGCGCATCCGAATCGGGTTGGTCGAAGACGGCACGGCGATCGGTTCGGCACTGGCCTCCGCGGCGAACCGGATCAAGGACCGTGAATCGAAAAGCAAGATCGTGGTGCTGCTCAGCGATGGCGATAACAACGCCGGATCTATCTCGCCGGCCACGGCAGCGGAAGCGGCCAAGGCGCTGAACATCAAGGTCTATACCATCTGCGCGGGCAGCAAGGGCTACGTGCCCATGCCGATGCAGGATCCATTCAGCGGACGCACTGTGTATCAGAATGTGATGATGAAAGTGGACGAAGCGGCGCTGCAGGACATCGCGAAGGTGACCGGCGGGCAGGCGTATCGCGCCACCGATTCGAAATCGCTGAAGGAGATTTTCACCGAGATCGACAAACTGGAGAAGACGACGATGCAGCTCAGCCAATACAAGGAATACCAGGAACTGTTTCCGTGGTTTGCGGGTGCGGGCGGACTGCTGCTCGGGTTTCATCTGCTGCTGGGGCAAACCGTGTGGAGGCGGCTGCCATGACCTTCGCGGTGCCGCAATGGTTGTGGGCATTCGCCCTGTTTCCGATGCTGCTCGCGCTCGCTGCGGCCAGCGAACGGCGGCGGGCGGAATTGATCGAGAAACTGGTCGCGGCGCGGCTGGCACCCAGGCTCGCGGGCACGGTGAGCCTGGCCAAACGACGCCTGCGTTTTCTGCTCGCACTGCTGGGCCTCGCCGGCGTGATCCTAGCGCTCGCCCGGCCGCAGTGGGGCTTCACGTTCGAAGAGGCGAAGCGCAAAGGGCGGGATGTGATTTTCGCCGTCGATACCTCGCGCTCGATGCTGGCGGACGACGTCAAACCGAGTCGCCTGCAACGCGCCAAGCTGGCCGCGCAGGATCTCATCGCGGAACTCGGCGGCGACCGGGTGGGCGTGATTGCGTTTGCCGGCACGTCCTTTTTGCAGGCGCCGCTCACGGTGGACTACACGGCGGTGCTGAATGCGGTGAAGGAGCTCGATACCGAGGTCATTCCGCAGGGCGGGAGCAATCTCGAAGGCGCTCTCCGCTCGGCACGCGAGGCGTTTGGCAAAGGCGAGAGCGATAACCGCGCCCTGGTGATTTTTTCGGACGGCGAAGAACTCGATGCGGATGCGCAGAAAGCGCTCCAGGAATTCAAAGGTCAGGTGAAGGTTTTCTCCGTTGGCATCGGCACGACGGAGGGTGCCTTGATCCCGGTGCGGACGAGGACGGGACAGTTGGAATTTGTGAAGGACGAAACCGGGCAACCGGTCCGGACGAAGCTGGACGAAAGCCGGCTGCGGACGATTGCGGAAGCGACGGGAGGATTCTACGTTCACCTCGAAACCGGCCGCGCTGAGATGCAACGCATTGTGCGCGACGGCCTTGGCAAAATGAAAGAAAACGACATCGACGCCCGTTTGTCCCGACGCCCGATCGAGCGCTTTCAGTGGCCGCTCGCCGGAGCGCTCGCAATGCTTTCCTTGTCAATGCTGATCGGGGAGCGGCGGCGGGTGGTGCGGATGGCGGCGATATTTGCCATGCTGCTGCCGCTTTCCGCCTCGGCCAAGAACGCGGGGGTAGATGCTTATCACCGCGAGCAATACGAACAGGCGCAGAACGAGTTCCAGCAGCAGCTCAAGCGGCGCCCGAATCTGCCGGCACTGGAATTCGATCTCGGCACGGCGGCTTACAAGCGCGGCGACTACAGCGGGGCGCTTGACGCTTTTGGCCGCGCCATGACTTCCGACGACCCGGCCCTGCGCACCCAGGCGGCTTACAATTTAGGCAACACGCTGGTGCAGCGCGGAGCGGCGCAACCGGATAAAAAGGCGAAGCTCGCGGAGTGGCACGATGCGGTGAAGAAATACGACGAATCGCTCAAGCTGAACCCCAAGCACGCCGATGCGGCTTACAATCGCGACGTGGTGCAGCGGATGATCCAGGAACTGGAACAGGAGCAAAAGCAGGACGATCAGCAGAAGAAAGATCAGGACCAGAAGAAGGACGACGACAAGGAACAAAAAAAGGACGATCAGAAACAGCAGCCAAACAAGGATCAGCAGCAGAAGGATCAGGAAAAGAAAGATCAACAACAGCAGCCGCAGCAAGGGCAGCAGCAGGATCAAAAACAGCAGGACGGCCAGCAGCAGAAGCCTGAGAAGGGCGATCAGCAAAAAGAGCAGCAGCCCCAGCAGGGAGAGGGTTCAAAGGACCAGCAGGACGCCAAGCCGGGCGAACAGAAAGAGGGAAAGGAGAAAGATCAAAAGGAAGGCGATAAGAAGGATGGGCAGCAGCAGTCGAAAGATCAGAAGGGCGAGCAGGGACAGCAAAAGGAGCAGGATGGTCAGCAAGGCCAGAAACCGGATCAGATGCCTGCCCCCCCGGATGAGCCCAGGAAAGAAGGCGAACTGAAAGGCACCGAGCCGCAGCCCGTCGAAACGCCGGAGCAAAAAGAAGCCCGCGAAGCCCAGGCTGAGGCGCAAGCTGCCGCCGAAGGCCGCATGAGCGAGGCGCAGGCGCGGGCGTTGCTCGATTCCCTCAAAGGGGAAGAGCAAAAAGTGCGGCTGGCCGACCCGCGGGAACGGGGTGGATTAAAGCGCGTTTTGAAGGACTGGTAGAGCCCGATGCGACCGCGCGATTTGCGACCCATTTTGTTTTGTCTCGCTTGGCTGGCGACCACGCTGGCAGCGCTGGCTCAGGAAATATCGGTCACCGCACGGATCAGCGACAGCACGACCGAGGTGGGCGAACCGGTGCAGTTCGAGATCGAAGTGAGCGGCGCGACGGGCGACGTCGAGCCCGCCGACGTGAAGGTGGACGGGATGGATGTGCAATACGCCGGACCGCAGAGTTCGCGGAATTTCCAGATCATGAACGGGCGCATGACGTCGGAGGTGAAGACGATTTTCACGTATCAACTGACGCCGACGCGCGAGGGCCAGTTCACAATTCCCGGACAATTTCTGGTCGTCGATGGGCGTCCCTACAAAACCCAGCCGATCGCCTTGAAGGTGCAGAAAGGCGATGTGGCCGGAGCCCAGGATCAGGGCGAGCGCTACTTCGCCGAGATCGTGGCGGACAAGCGCAAGGCGTATGTCGGCGAAACCTTTCCGGTCGAGCTGCGCTTTTACGTCGATCGCGCCGTGCGCATGGGCGACATGAATATGCCGAGCCTCGGCGAAGGAAGCTATACGGCGCCGAAGTTTCCGCAGCCGAAGCAGACGGTCGAGAATCGCAACGGACGGCAATTCACCGTCTATGCCTTCAACACGACGGTCACGCCGACGAAAGCGGGCAAGCTGACGCTGGGCCCCTCGGAAGTCACCTTTGTCGCGCAGATGCCGCTGCCCGGAAATCGACAAGCGCAAAGGCAGCGGCGGAACGATCCGTTTGGAATGCTCGACGACTTCTTCAACCTCCGCGGCAACAACTTCGGACCCGTGGCAAAATATACGGCGAAGGCGGAGACGGTGGAGATCGAGGTGAAGACGCTGCCAACCGATGGCCGGCCGAAGGGTTTCTCCGGTGCGATCGGGCAGTTTGAATTCGAGGCGGAAGGTTCGCCGTCGCAGGTCAAAATTGGCGAGCCGGTGAACATGAAACTCACGGTTTCGGGCGAGGGCAGTTTCGACCGGATGAAGCCGCCCGTGATGGAAGATTCGACCGGATGGAAAGCCTACGACGCCACGGAGAAGTTCTTTGGCGGGAACAATCGGAAAAACAGCGGTTCGAAGATCTTCGAAATCCCGGTGGTGCCCGAAGAGAAGCAGCAGTGGATGCCGCGGTATCAATTCTCGTATTTCGATCCGGTGAAGGAGCAATACGTGACGCTGCGAGCAAAGCCAGAGCCGCTGGTGGTGATCGGTGAACCGGTGGTGGCGCCGGCTCCGACTCCCGAAGCAAATCCAGCGAACTCGGCCGTGCCCACACCCGCGCCAGGCGCTAAGGCGGCGGGACTGGCCGGATTAAGATATGAAGAAGGCGCGCGGGGCACCTTTACGCCAGTGCACCGGCAGACCGGTTTCTGGATCGCGAATGCTGCGGCGGGGTTAGTCGTGTTGGGATCGCTGGCCGGGCGTGGTCTGCGTCGCAGCCCGGCCGCGGCGCGGAAGGCCGCACTGCGGCGTGAACGTGATGACCTGTGGTCGAAAGTGCGGGCAAGCGGCGATAATTTTTACGAGCACGCCGTGCGCCTGGCTCAGGTGCAGACCGCGCTGGTGAACGGAGCCGATCCGGCCAGCGTGGATGCGGGGACCGCGCGGCGCGCGGCGAAGAGTGAAGAGATCGCGGCGGGCATCGCGGCGATTTTCGATGCTCATGGCGAGCGGCTTTATGCAGGCAGCGGAACGGTGCGCGCCGAGGTTTCGGCCGCGGAGCGCGAGCGGGCGATCCAGACTCTCCAGGAGTTCTGCCGGTCATGAGATTCACCCTGCTTTCGCTTTTTCTCCTGCTGAGCAGCTTCGCCTGGGCGAGCTCGGATTTCGAGGCGGGCACGAAGGCATTCGACGAGGGCAAATTCATCGAGGCGCGGCAGCGTTTCGAGGCGCAGATCTCGCGCGGAGAATGGACGCCGAATCTCTTCTACAATCTCGGCAATACGGATGCGCAGATCGGTGCGCCGGGGTTGGCCATGCTGAACTACGAACGGGCGCTGGTGCTGAATCCGGCGCATCACGAGGCGCGGGCCAACCTCAAGTTCCTGCGGGAACAATCGCTCTCGAAAACCTCGGAGCCGACCTGGAAAGACCAGGCGTTTGGCTGGATGAATTTCAACGGATGGTCGATCGCGGCAGCCGGGGCGGGCTGGCTGGCGGTGTTCATCGTCGTCGTGCCGATCCTGCGCGGGCAAAGGCTCGGGGCGGGCGGGGCTTTCTGGCTGGTCCTGGTGCTTTGTCTCGGTGGCGCGGCGGCGTTCGGGGCGTGGCAGACGGGAGCTGAACTGGATGCGGGAGTGATCGTGGCCAAGCAAGCGGAGGCGCGTCAGGCGCCGGCGGATCGCGCGACGCTGGCGGACACCCTGCCGGTCGGGAGCCGCGTGCGGGTGCTCAGCGTCCGTGGCGAATGGACCTTCTGCGAACTGCCGGGCGGAGTGAGGGCGTGGGTGCCGTCGTCGTCGGTGGAAAAGATCCGGCTTTCATGAAAGCGGCGTTCCTCGTCCTGTGCGCAGCGGTGCTGGCGGTGAGCGCGCACGGCGGGGACTGGCGCGAGACCTTGCAGCCGAAAGCACCGGGCAACTTCCCGCCGCTGCGTCCGTTGAAGATAACTTACAAGTGCGGCTGGGCCGCGGTGAATGCCGGACATGCGGAAGCGGAGTTCGCCTGCAAGGACGGCTTCTGCACGCTGCACGTGACCGGGGGAACCACTGGCCTGGCGCGGAAACTGTGGAAGATGGATTCGACGGGGACTTCCACGGTGCAGGGCTCGAGGCTGCTGCCGACGAAGCTGGTGCAGACCGAGCAGTATTCCGACGAGAAGCGCACCACGACGGTGCTCTTCACTCCCGAAGGCGCCGAACGCACGCGGGTGCGTGAGCCGAAAAACAAGGACTCTGGCAAGACGAAGAAGTTCAAGTATGCGCCGATGCACGACCTGCACAGCGCACTGCTCTTCATCCGCAGCCAGCCGCTCAAGCAGGGGGAGATCGTGCGCCTGGTGGCGTATCCGAGCGCGGATGCTTATCTCGTGGAGGTGGAAGTGCTCGGGCGCGAAAAGCTGAAAGAGGCGGGGAAGGAGTGGCCGGCGATCAAGGTCGCGCTGCGGCTGAAGAAGATCACCAAGCAACTCGAATTGGAGCCGCACCAGAAGTTCAAGCGAGCGACCGGCTGGTTTTCCGATGACACCGACCGGCTGCTGCTCAGGATCGAAGCCGAGGTGATGGTGGGGAAGGTGTGGCTGGAGATGGAGCGGGTGGAGTTCGAGTAAGAGGCCGGCGCAGGAAGTTTCATCGGACCCACCACCCGGTTCGCGGCAAGCCGCTGTCAACAAGTCCTCCCAGCGGGCCTTCTCCTACAGCGTCTGGCCGCGCGTCGCGCCGGAACGACCGGCCGATTTCGCCTTCGACGTGCTCACGGCTGCCGCCGGCGCGGGACTTGGCGTGGACGGGAACAGCGGCACGAGACCGGGCGGCGTTCCATTCTGGGCCAGCGCAGGTGAACCAAGGGAGTTCATCGTCACTTCCACGCGCGCCCCGACCCCGACGGTATTGAAGAGCATGACGACGTCGCGCGAACGCATCCGGATGCAACCGTAGCTGGCGGGCCGGCCCACGTTGCGCTCCTCGGCGGTGCCATGGATGTAAATGCCGCGGTCGAACGCTTTCGCATTCTGCGACTCGAGTCCGCGCAGCCAGAGAATGCGGGTGACGATCGGGTCGCGCCCCGGTGCATCGACCGGCACGATTTCTCCAGTCGCCCGGCGGCTCTTGAATTTCATGCCCAGCGGCGCGCCATCGCCGATCTTCTTCGCCACCTCCATTTTGCCCAGCGGCGTGCGATAACTTCCCCGCTGATCCCCGACCCCAAATTTCGACGTCGAAACCGGGTAGCTGGCGATGAGGGCTCCGTTGCGATAGACGCTCATGCGCTGATCCGGCACACTGATTCGCATGACGTGCCTGGTATCTTTCTGGGCACAGCCAGCCAGGATCGCGGAAGCGGCAAGGAGCACGACGAGACGCTGATTCATGTCAGGTAATTTACGTGATATTTCTAAAAAGGCGAAGCCCAGTAATCGCGGGGCAATTTAGCGGGATGAGGCCCCGACCGCCAGCATGGCCAGCATCCGGCCGGTCCGGCCTTTCTCGACCCGATAAGAGTAATAACGGTCGATATTTGCGCCGGTGCAGGTGCCGCAATCGTGGACCTCACGCACACCGGCTTCGCGAGCCTGGCGCACGATACCGGCGGCAAAATCGATCTCGTAATTCGGCGGGCGAATGCAGGGGGCGAGTTGGACAATCATCGACTCGGGAGCGCAGCCGAAACGCTCGACCATGGTCCGGATCGCCACCGTGGTGATGCCGAGTTCCGTGCCTTTTCGTCCCGAGTGCAGGAGCGCAAAAACGCGACGGACCGGATCGACGATATACACCGCGCCGCAATCGGCCACGTGAATCCCGAGGCACACTTCCGGATCGCCGCTGATGAGCCCATCGACCCCGGCGACGTTCGTGCTCAACCGATCGACCACGGCCACGTCCGCGCCATGCACCTGTTCGGCGGTGACAAAACGATGCCGCGTCAGACCGAGTCGCTCGCGCGCGGCGGCGTGCGATCGCTGGAGTCGGGCCAGAGCGGCTTCCCGGTCCACCTGCACGTCGATGCCAGGCACGCGACCGAGGAAGGCGTGGGTCGCCCCGGGCACCGCGGCGAGCGCCGGGAAAAACTCGGCGGGCGCGCCTTCGCTCACTTCTTCTTTTTCGGCACCGGGGTGGATTTGACCACCGGGGTCGGCTTGGCCGCAGGCTTGGTTTTCGGCGCGGGCTCGGACGCTTCCTTCGCACGCTTGCCGAGGACGCGCGTCTCCAGCTTGTTGAGCGGATCGCGAAATTCCTCGATGTAGCTCGTGTCGGTGCCGGTCGCGCGGTCGAACTCGGCGATCGCCACGTTGTAATCGCCGCGCGCCACGAGTTCCGTGGTGCGCGCACGGGTGAGAGCGACGCGGGCATCGAGCACTTCGAGCTGCGTGCCGGCGCCGGCGGCGAGACGTTCATTCGACAGGCGCAGCGCTTCGAGCGCCTGCTCCACGTTCTTCTGCTGGCTGCGAATCGTCTCCCGCTGCGTGATGAGATTCGCGTAGGCCTGCTGCACCTCCAACTCCACCTGCTGCACGGAGTCGTTGTAATTGATGCGGGCCGCTTCCATCTGCGCACGCGCCTGCTTCACCTGGCCATAGGTCGCGCCTCCGTCGAAAATATTCCACGTGCCCGTGATGCCGAAGAACCAGCCATCGACGGTCGATTCAATGTCCTCGGTCAGGCGCGAGTTGCGGAAGAGATAACCGCCGTTCGCGTCGATCCGGGGTTGATAGCCCGCGAGCGCCACCTTGATGTTCTCGGCCTGAATCTTGATCTGCTGCCGCTGAACCTTGAGGAACGGCCGGCGGGCTTTCGCGAGATCGAGCGCCTGGATGATGTCGAAGGGGCGCTTGCTCACGCCCAACTCGCCCACGCACTCGAACGTCGGCCGGCCGGTCGGACCGGGGTCGAGCCCGAGGGTCTTGGCGAGGTTGATCTCCGAGATGAGGTAATCGTTCTTCGCCCGGATGAGGTTCGGCACGACATTGGCCAATTCGACCTCGGCCCGCAGCACGTTGAAGCGCGGCACCGTGCCCGCCTCGAAGCGGTTTTTCTGATCCTTGAGCAGGTCTTCCTGCAGCTTCACCGTTTCCTCCGCCACGTTGATGAGCGAGCGGTTCGTGAGCACGGTATAAAACTGGGTGCGGGTGAGCGCGATGACGCGATCGACCACGTCGCGAAGCTGCCAGTAAGCACTGTCCTGGGTAAACTTCGCCGCGGCGATTCCTGCACGGATCGCTCCGCCAGCGTAGATGGCCTGGCGCACTTCAAAGCTCACCTGCCATGTCTTGTCCGGCGAAGTGCGAAAGACCTGATCCGCCACGTCTGCGCTGAACAACGACGAAGAAGCCAGCGGCACCGAGCCGATCACCTGTCCGTTCAATCCGAGGACCGGCAGGCTGGCACTGTCGCTACTCCCGCTGCTCGAACTGCTACTGCCGCGGCTGATGTTCTCCACCAGCGGCTTGGCCTGTTGATCGTAATTCGCCAGCACCGCGAGGTGCGGGAGCGCCTGCGCACGTGTCTCGATGACCAGACCGCGCGTCCGCTCGATTTCCTGGAGTTGCTTGAGGATGTCCGGGTTCTGCTCCAGCGCGAGATGCACCGCCTGCTCGAGAGTCAGCTTGCCGGTGATCTGCCGTTTGGCGGGACGGCCGAGAAGGACGAGATCCTGCTGCGCACCGCAGACGATCGGGAAAACGAGGGCAGCAGCCAGAGCGAGACGGTTCAACATGGTGTTTCGAGAAAGCGGATGATCTTTTCGTAAATGCAAACCCAGGCCTTTTGTTCCTCGGGTTCGAGCACGTCCATGAGGGTGAGGAGATTATCGACCATGTCGTCGCGCACGGAAGTGACGAGTGCACACCCTTCGGGCGTCGGTTGCACGAAGACTTTTCGGCGATCTTCCCGGGCGTGGGCGCGCCGGGCGAGGCCGAGCTTCTCAAGCCGGTCTACGATCCCCGTGGCCGCCGCCGTGGTGTGCCCCATTTTCTGGGCGATTTCGCTCATGGTGAGCTGCTCCTTCTGCACGAGGAAACCGAGCAGGAGGTATTGCGGAAAAGACACGTTCCCCTTGGCCAGGTCCTTCGACAAGCGGAGAAGAAAACACCGCTGGAGCACTGTGAAAATGTCCGCGAGGCGTTCGGCGTCGGCTCGAAGTTTGGATGCTACGCGGGCTTGGGCCATGAAAGTTAAGGGCGCAGAAGGTAAAGACATCTAAAGCTCCGTCAACGGAGGGAATTGCCTGAAATCGATTTCCGGAATATCGTGTTTATTGTGTTTTGGGAGTCCGCTCTTCCGAGCTCAAAAGACCCGCCCAACAGAGTAAATCCACGCTGGAAGGAGCCTTTTCGGGAACACGAAAATTCCAAATAGTGTGTTTGTTATGCGTTTCGGATTGGGAACCTCCGACCGTCTGCTGCCATCCCCTTGAGTTCATCTCGATCACCGGTCTACCGTGGCGACAGAAGGTAGCAGAGGAAGGTCGCCATGCAAGTTCTACCCTACAGAGCAGTGCTTCGCGCTGTGCCGTCGCGGAAATGCCGACCCTGGGTTTGTCGGCCCCCTCCGAAAAATAGTGTCGTTGTTATCAGTAATCCCCCTTGGTCCTTGTCTTTACTGGAAAGCGCGCGCGTCAATTTTAAGAAGATGGGCGTCCAAGCTGCTGCCAAAAGCGGGTTTCCACATGATGCTGCCCACCCTTCGCCCGCGTCGTTGTTTTGCTCTTCTCGGATTGCTCGGCGGCTTTTTCGCTCAGGCTCCGGCGCAAACTTATGCCCCCATCTCCGCGGTGGACGCTCGCGGGGCGACTCCCTCGTCGAGCCTGGTCAAGACCGACAGCGGCGATTTTCTGGGAACGGCCCCAGTCGGGGGAGCGGCGGCGTTCGGAGCGATCTACAAGATCACTGCGGCGGGCCAGTTTTCGGTCTTGAAACACTGCATTTTTCCGGGGGGCATCTTCCCCGCCGGACCGCTCGTGAAGGGGACGGATGGGAAGTTTTATGGGGTGACGAATTCGGGCGGCACGCGGAGCGCGGGCACGGTGTATCGATTCACCGAACCGGGCACGATGGAAAAGCTGGCGCAGTTTCCCGTCGGTCAGAGCGCGTTCCCCCAGGGGCGACTGGCCCAGAGTAGCGATGGAAGCTTCTTCGGCATCGCGACTGGCGGCAGCCAGGCGAAGGGCATCGTCTTCAAACTCACCCCCGCCAAAGTCATCTCCGCGGTGGCCAGTTTTGAGGGCGACGTCGGCCAGATCGCCAATCTCGCCGCCAACGATCCCTACGTTGCGACGGGGTTGATCAAGGGGCCCGACGGCAACTTCTACGGAGTCACCTCCGCTGGCGGCAGCCAGAACGCCGGCACGGCCTTCAAGGTCACTCCGGCCGGAGCGCTCTCCCTGCTGGCCACCTTCGGCGGAGCGAACCCGGGCCGCCCCGTCGGCGCGCTTCTCGCCGCTCAGGATGGCAACCTCTACGGGATGACGACCGAGGGCGGCGCCAACGGCAAAGGCGCGATCTATCAACTCACCCTCGCCGGAACGTTGACCGCGGTGGCTTCGTTCGACGGCTCCAACAACGGCGCGGAGCCGTTCAGCGAATTGGTTCAGGACGGCTCCGGTGTCTTCTACGGCACGACTCGCAGCGGCGGCATCAACAATTCCGGCACCGTCTTCAAAATGACGCTCGCGGGCGCGGTGGGCACCATCACAAAGCTCTCGGACCTCGACGGGACGAATGGAAGCAATCCGGTGGCGGGTGTGGCTTTCGGCGATAACCAATCGCTCCTCGGGGTGGCTCAAGGCGGAGGCTCCTTGTCCTCTGGCACTGCTTTCCAGGTCGCCAGCGGTGGAGCGGTCACGAAGCTCGCCGATTTCGGTTCCCTCGAAGGACTCAATTTCAACGCGGGCCTCACCGCCGGTCCTGACGGAGCGATGTATGGGAGCGCTCTGCTCGGCGGCGCGCTGGCCAGGGGCACGTTCTGCAAAGTCACGACCGGTCCCACTCCGGCCTTCAGCAAGGTGGCCGACTTCGCGACCGCGCTGCCTTCCGCCACACCACTGATCCTCGCCGACGATCAAAAATTCTATGGCGCGTTTTATTCCAGCGCGGCCAATCCGAAGGGCGGAATCCTTCGCCTCGACACGGCGGGCGCTCCGACGGTGCTGGCGACCTTTACCGGCTCGAACGGGGATAGCCCGAATGGAGTGATCCAAGCGAGCGACGGAGCCTTTTACGGAACCACGGCGCAGGGTGGAACAAATAACCTCGGCGTGGTCTTCCGCTATACCTCGGCGAACGGCATCGAGAAGCTCTTCGACTTCGACGCCAACAGCGGGTCGGCTCCCAGTTCTCAACTCGTCGAGGGTCCCGATGGCGCGTTGTATGGCACCGCGGTCAACGACGGCGCCGCCCATCGCGGCACCGTCTTCCGCATCACGACCGATGGTGAGTTCAAAAAGCTCGTGAACTTCAAAGGCCCGAATGGAGCGTTCCCGGTGGGCGGACTGGTGGTGGGTGTCGATGGCATCCTCTACGGCGCGACCAATCACGGCGGCGCAACCGACCTCGGCGTGATTTACAAGGTCACCACCAGCGGCGTCTTCAGCGTCCTCACGGCACTCAACGGTTTCGCAGGTGCGTTCCCCGTCGGCCAGCTTGTCAACGGCCCGCGCGGCGATCTTTATGGGATCGGGCAGTCCGGCGGCGGCTCCGGCAAATACGGCACCGTCTTCAAGGTCACTCGGAAAGGCACCCTCAGCGTTTTGAAAACATTCGCCGGCGGTGAGGATGGTTCCTATCCCACCTCCAGCCTGGCCGTAGGTCCCGATGGCAATCTCTACGGCACGACCATCAACACGGTGTTCCGGCTGACGACGAACAACCACGCACCCGTCGCCGTGAACGATAACCTCACCCTGCCGGTGATTCACGCGAAGGTCCTGAAGAACGATTCCGATGCGGACAAAGATCCGTTCAAGGTCACCAGCGTCACCATGGGGGCTCACGGTGCGGTGCAGATCAATAGCGACGGCACGCTCACCTATGTGCCCGATCTTTCGTTCACGGCGACCGACACCTTTACTTACACCGTCACCGATGTGCTCGGAGCCACGGCGACCGCCACCGTGAACGTCGCGCTGCCGGCGAATCTCACCGCGGCGGGGATCGGCGGTTACACCGGCATCCTCTCCCTTGGCGGGGTGAATCGCGGCTATGCGGGCGTCGCCGTCGCTCCACTCGGACTCTTCACCGCGGGCATTTTTCTGGATGGCAAAAAGACGGTCGTGAAAGGTGTGTTTGATCCGATCACCGGCGTATTCCAAAAAACCGTCACTCGCCCCGGTGGACTTTCCGCCCTCACAGTCAATCTCACCCTCGATCCCGGTCGCAACCGCGTCGTGGGCACGATCACCGCAGGCGCGGAAGTCTTCGCGGTGGACCTGACACGCACGTTCCCCAGCTTCTCCGCCAGCCTGCCCACCGCCCGCGTGGGACGTTACACGGTGCTGTTCCCGACCGATGCCACCGACCTCGGGGACCCGGCCGTTCCGCAAGGCACCGGCTACGCTGCCGTCACCATCAGCAAGGCAGGCGCAATCTCACTGACCGGGCGTCTCGGCGACGGCACCTCCTTCATGGCGGCGTCGAAGATCACGCACAACGATCAGTTCCCCGTGTATGTCCCGCTCTATTCGGCCAAGGGCTTCCTCGCCGGCCTCGTCACGGCAGCCACGCTCCCCGGCAGCGATCTCACCGGCGTCTTCACCTGGAAAAAGCCCGGCACCGGCACGATCTATTCGGCGGGCTTCGAGACCAACCCCACGCTCATCGGCAGCCGATACGCCGCCGCCACGCCCGTGCTGACGCTTCCCATTCCGCCCAACAACGCCAAGCTCGTCTATCAAACGCTCGGCCTCACCAAGACGCTCACCGTTTCCAAGTCGAACCTCGTGACCATCACCAACCCGGCGGCGGATAAAACCTCCGTCCGAATCGTCGCCACCTCCGGTGTCTTCAGCGGCAAATACATGGACGGCGCGGTCACCCGATCTTTCGCCGGTGCCATCCTCCAGAAAAATGCGGCGCCGCGCGGCGAAGGTTATTACCTCGGCAGCACCGGCACCGACCGGATCATTTTCAGCGCTCCCTGATCGTTTGCTTCCTTTCGTGGACGACGAGCCGCATCGTTGGTCCATGCCTTTCCCATTTCCTGCGTCCGCTCGATTTTTCGGTCCGCTCCTCGCCTTGGCGCTCGTCGCCGCGCCCGGCCAGGCACAGCCTCCGACGCGATTCACGGCGACCGTCACGGGGCAGGGACCGGACGTGATCCTCATTCCGGGGCTCGCGTCGCCCGCTTCCATCTGGGACGCGACGGTGGCGCAGTTGAAAGCCACACGGCGAGTGCACGTCGTGCAAGTTGCGGGCTTTGCCGGTGCTCCCGTAGGCGGAAATGAAAAAGGCCCGGTGGTGGGACCGCTGGTGGAAGAAATTGCCGCTTACATCGGTGAGCAGAAGCTGTCATCGCCTGCGGTCATCGGGCATTCGCTCGGTGGCGCAGCCGCCTTGATGCTTGCCGCACGGCATCCCTCCAGCGTCGGACGCGTGCTCGCCGTGGATTCCCTCCCGTTTTTCCCGGTCACCATGAACCCCGCCGCGACGGTGGAAGAGATGCGTCCCATCGCGGACCTCATGGCGAAACAAGTGGCCGCGCAATCGCCGGAAGTCTTCGCCGCCACGCAGGCGATGATCCTGCAGCGGATGGTAAAAAGTGAAGCGACGAAGGCCGCTCTCATCCCGGAAACCGCCAAGTCCGATCCCAAGGTCGTCGCCGCCGCGATGCACGATCTCATGACGACCGATCTGCGCCCCGAACTGGCCGCCATCGAGCCCCCGCTGACCGTCCTCTACGCGCGCGACGAAAGCCTCGTCCCAGCCAGGGTCGATGCCCTCTTCCAAAGTTCCTTCGCCAAGGCGAAATCCGCGCGGCTCATCGGGGTGGATGAAGCGCTGCACTTCATCATGTTCGACCAGCCGGAAAAGTTCGCTGCCGCAGTGGACGATTTTTTGAAATAAGGCAGCGCGTCACTGTGAAACTGTCGCGGATTACTCCACAAATCGGTAGGAGAAATACCCTTGGGGCAAGTTTCTTAAATTAAGTAGAACAACTGAATACCAGTCCCCACTCAGGATTCGGTATTTCAATCCAAGATACTACCACCCAATGACATACCAACCCATCCCCAGAACACTCGCGCTCGGCGCTGCAACCCTCCTCGGCTTCGCCACCGGGGCGGTCGCTTCGCAGTTCCAAGACCCCACGGCGGTCCTCAAGAAACCGCTCAACATCACGATTCACGACAAGACTTTCATCGGACCTTTCGCGGCGCTCACCGCAGGCCCGAGAATCGACCAATACATTGAAATCGGCGAGGGCTCGAACGTGCAGGATTCCTGCACCATCGACTCGCGCAAAGGCAGCGTGGACATCGGCGAACACGTCATCGTCGCGCATGGCGCCAGCGTCGTCGGAGCAAAATGGATCGAGACCAGCATCGGCCTTTACGGACCGGGTAATCCCGACGACCCCATCACGCCAGACGACGAGTCCACCACGGATTGCTTCGTGAGCTTCAACGCAAAGGTCGAAGGCGCGATCATCGAGAAAGGCTCCATCGTTTCGGCCCTCTCGCGCGTCGGCCAATACGTTTACCTCGAATCGGGCCTCAAGACGATTCCTGGGGTGAACATCAAGAGGCAGTCGGAAGTCGCCGCGAAGACGGTGCCGGTCACTTACGCCGACGTGCTCTTCATGCAGGGCGTCCTGGCAGTGAACGAAGAGTTTGCCGACAACTGGCCGGCCGTCACCCTGCTGGATCTGAAGAATGCCATCGGCATCGGGCCCGCTCCGGTCACCACCTTCAATCCCGGTGGGTCACCGACCATCCACGGCGTGCCGACGGTCGATCCGAACTTCAAGGGAAAACGCATCATCGGCGAAGTGGAGATGGAAGACGAAGTGAAGATCCTCAAAAAGGTCATGGGCGCGGGAAGTTCCATCCGCGCGGATGAAGGAGAGCCTTTCGTCGTCGGTCACATCAAACGCATGGGCAAAAACACCACCTTCCACGCACTCGAACACACCCACATCGAAGCGGGGACCAACGGAACCTACGGCGTGCGCTCCATCGTTCACGGCGGCGCGACGACCTTCCCCGATTCACACGGCAACTTCACGAAGGACGTGACCGTCACCGGGGCCGACTTCAAGCTCGGCGATGGTTCCGTGTTCTTCCGCTCTCGCGCCGGCGATGGCGTGACCATCGGCAAACGCAGTGTGGTCCAGCAATGTGACCTCCCCGACGGCACGGTGATCCCCAACAAGGAAATCTGGCTCAACGACGTCAAGTTCGGCGACGTCGAGTGGTAGAGCACTGATCCCTGCCCACTTGAAAACCATCACAGCCGCGCTCCACCTGCTGGGGCGCGGCTTCCTTTTCTCCCTGGTCCTGGCCGGTTGCCGCCCCGCGTCTCCTTCCGCAACCGTCGCGCCTGCGGCCACACCGTCGCCCACCCCGGCGACGAAACCGACCCCAGCCGCTCCACCCCAGATCACCGGTCTCCGCGCCACCCTCGAAGACGAGGTCACCGACCTGCCCGAAGAGCGGATCAAGTGGAACACCTATTGGGTGCTGTCGTGGGATCCATTTCCAGGAGCGGAAGGTTACGACCTCCAGATCGTCACCTCCGAAGGCATCTCCCCCCGGTTGCACCATGTGAAAGAGCCTCGTTTCCGGCTTCAATCCGCCACCGGCGAAAACCTCAAAAGCGAAGGCCTGGTCAAGCGCGACCTCCAGCTTGCCCTCCACGCCGCGCAACTCGCCATCGCCGTGCGCGCTCACCTGCCGGGCGACCAGGCAACCGCGTGGAGCCACCCTTACGACGTCGGCAAAACGACTGAGAAGAAGTAGCCACGGGAGCCCCCTCGCAACGGTTCACTCGAACTGCTTGCGAAATCCCTCCAGTTCCGTGCGCAGGCTCTGAATCTCCGCCTTGAGTTCGCCCGCGAGCGCTTCCAGGGCCGCCACGCGCTCGGTCAGCGGCACCGCCGGAATCGCGTGTGCCTCGACGGACTCCGCGACCGGCTCGGCGAGCACGGAGTCCGCGGAAAGCCGCTGGACGAAACGACGCTCTTTCTGCCCCGGCCGCGCGGGGAGCATGCTCACCAGCCCTTGTGATTCACCGGCCAGCTCGCCGAGCGTGTGCTCCACGGCTTCGAGGGTCGGAAAAAAGTGCATCCGCTCCGTGCGCTGGCGCAGTTCTCCCGGCGTCTGCGCTCCGCGGAGCAGCAACACACAAATCAACGCTGTATCCGGCGGATCGAGCTGCAAATGTTCCGGCAACCGATGCCGGTATTTGATGACTCGCTGCCCTGAGCCGGAGACGAAGGTCACCAGCTTCTTTTCCCGCAGCGAATCGAGTCCGCTTTCGACCGTCTTCTCGTCATACGAAGTCACCGGATCGCGATTCGTGCTCTGGTTGCACGCGGTCGCGATCGAATGGACCGACATCGGATAATTCTCCGGCGTCAGCCGCTCCTTTTCGAGGAGGCAACCGAGGATGCGCGTTTCGAGGGCGTTGAGTTCAAAGGGCATGCGCCTCCTTTCCGTGCCGTGCGGATGGAACGCAAGCGGTTGGAGGATCATTCCCGCGGCCAACGTCCCGCGGGAACCATCTCCGCCCTCCGCCCAAGCCAGAATCGGAGCTTGGCGGATCAATTAATGATGTTAACCATTCAGGCCTGAAAACAAACCTTCCCACGCGGTGCGACGGGCCTCATTCCTTCCTCGTCTTCGTCTGCCTTGCGGCACTGGCGGCGCCCATCGTCTTTGGGTTGGCGATGACCCGGGGCCTGAGCCACGACGAGCACCAGCACATCGCAGCGGGGATGTTGTGGGGCCATGAAGGTCTGCTGCCTTATCGCGATTTTCCGCTCTTTCACACGCCCTACCTTACATTCATTTACGGCGCGCTCTTCCGGTTCACTTCTCATCCGTTGCTGGTCGCACGCGAATTCGCCGCCCTGTGCGCCACCTCGCTCGTGGCGCTTGTGGGCGCGATGGCTTACTCCATTTTCCGTCCGCGGGGCAGCGCTCTTGCGTGGGGCATGGCGCTCGGGGCGGCGGTGCTATGCCTCGTGTCGGATCTTTTCACCCAGGGCGCCGGGCGCGCCTGGAATCTCGAGCCATCCCTGCTGCTGACGCTGGGTTCTTTCCTGAGCCTCGAACGCGGTCTCACTTCACCCCGGCGCGGATGGCTGGTGCTCGCCGGTGGATTACTGGGGCTGGCCATTGGCACGCGGATCACTTACGCGCCACTCATCGCGCCACTCGGGCTCACGACGCTGCTCGGCAGAGGCGCGTGGGCTCCACGGCTGCGCGCGGCGGCGGCGTTCAGCGGCGGGCTGCTGGCCGGACTCGCGGGCGTCTTCGTCCTCTACGCGATGGATCCGGAAGCGTTTATCTTCGGCAATTTCGAGTTCGCCAAAGCGAACATCGACTACCGCATGGCCACGGGCGAACCGCGCACCATGACGCTCGTCAAGAAGCTGCGCTATTTCTGGAAGGAAATCATGCGGGCCGACGTGGGCCTTTTCATCGCGGCACTCGCACCGGTCTTCACGCTCGCCTGGCAGGCCTGGCGCCAACAAGCAGCCTGGCCTCCGGTGCTGCGGCGGCTCGCGCTGGCGACGCCTTTTGTTTTCTGGGGTGCGCTGGCGCCTTCACCGGTGTTCCCGCAATACTTCTTCGTTCTGCTGCCGTTTCTGGTGCTCGCGGGCATCTGGGCGCTGGCGGCGCTGCCGGCCGGCTCGAACGCCGCTCGCTGGAGCATGCGCGCCGCCCTGGCCGGGGTGGTGATCGCAATTGCCACCTTCAGCCGCGAATACGAAGGCCTGCGCGACTTGTTCAAGCCGCGCGAATGGGTCCCCTTCGAGTTTCACGATGAAGCCGCCGTTTTGCGTGAACGCGTGCCGGCAGGTCGCGTGCTCACTCTCGCGCCGATCTATCCGCTGGAGGCCGGTCTCGAGATCGATCCAGCCTTTGCCACGGGCGCTTTCGCCTGGCGGATCGTGCCCTACATCGACCAGGTCAAAGCCGCGCGGCTCGGTCTTCCCACGCCGGAGACCCTCAACGAATATCTCGCCTCCCATCCGCCTGCGGCGGTCCTGACCGGCTTTGAGGTCAAGGGTGAGGAGCCGCTGATCGACTACGCCAGGAAGCGCGGCTTTGCGTCCGCGCCGCTGGAGGACGAAGAGCGTCTGTGGACGCCGCCGCAGCGCTGAGTCCGAGCCCCACAGCGATCGCTCGCGCCCCCGAACTCAGGGTTATGGCACCTCCATGACCTTGAGCGGAGTCACCGGAAACGTGCCCCCACCGGCTCGCACGATGACGAGGCCATCGAGCGCTGTATCGCCATCGCCGAGTTCAAACTGGCTGTCGCCATCGTGGTCGGTGAAGTCGAAGCCGCCGGGGTCGAGATCCGAACCGATCGCCGTCGTCTTGAGCTTCGCAATCTTCGTCACGGCATTCTCGGGATTGAGTTCGTTCGCGGCTGGCGTGCCCGCCAGGATCGCGGCGATGCGCGCGGCGGTGATGTTCGTCACGCTGCCATTGAGCGAAGGCGTGGGAGATTGACCGGCGAAAAGGCCGCCCATTCCCGTCGTCGCGAGGGGATCGGACTCGAAGGCCACGGTGAAGTCGCCGATGTCGCCCGGCACGTTTACGCCACTGATCGAGCCGCCACGACCGGGCGTCGTGCCTTTGCCACCGTCTCCTGCGCGCAACTCGCGCACGACTCCGGTAACCTGTTTCAGGGTGATTCCGCTGATGTCGCCACCTGCGCCTCCCTTCGTGCCGCCGCTGCCGGCCGCCTGCGCTTGCACGATGAGCGTGCCGAGCTTGCCAGTGATGCCCACGACATCACCGCCATCGCCAGCTACATCCTTAACGCCCATGCCGCTGTCGCCGCCGCGTCCGGTGGAATTGAGCGGATCGGCATTGATGCGCACGAGGCTACCGGGCGCGTCGAGCGTGACGGTGCGAATACCGCCACCATCCCCACCGCTCGCTCCCGCACCACCGGGACCCGCATCGAGGAACACGCCCTCGGTAAAAATCGCCGCGGGCGCACGGACGGTGATGCCCGTGAACGAAGCACCATCACCCCCAAGGAGGCCCGTTGCTCCCGCTTCACCACCCACCCCATTCCCGCCGGCGCCGATCTGCAACCGATGCGCAGGCACCATGGCGGTGAAGGTGAAGCCACTTACATCGCCCGCATGGCCGCCACTGCCGGCGCCATTGCCATTGCCACCCGAACCGGCATTGACCACGATGTCGTCGGGCGCGCCGCCGAGCTTATTGATCGTCACGGAGCGCACGTCGCCACCCGCCCCACCGGAGCCACCATTGGTTCCGGCACCGCCACGCCCGCCAAAGACATCGAGATCGTTCGGAATCGTGCCGCGAAGATTGACGGTGAGGTTCTTCACCATGCCGCCCTTTCCACCGAGCGCGCCCGCATTCCCCGCACCGCCATGGCCACCGCTGAACTCGGTATCGCCCGCGATGTTGTCGAGATCGACGGTGACCTTCTGTAGTGCACCGCCAAGCCCGCCGACTTTGCCTTTCGGATCGCCGCTGTAGTAGTTGCCGTTGCCGCCATCGCCAGCACCGATGTAGCAACTGTTCGGCAAGGCGCCGGTCTTGAGGACGACATTGTTCACCGACCCGCCATTTCCACCACGTCCGCCGGCACGTCCGCCGTCGCCACCATAGATGTAAATCTCGCCCTGCCCGAGCGAGCCCATCGTGATGTTCATGTTCTTGATCGAGCCCGCTGCACCGCCGGGGCCTGCATCGCTCCAACCGGAATCCCCGCCATAGATGTAGAGCCCGCCGTTGGAATTCCCGATGATGTTCCCGGTCTTGATCTTCACGCCGCTGATGCTCCCGCCCGCGCCGCCAGCCGCTTTGCCGATGCTCGCTCTGCCACTGCCTCCACGCAGATAAGGCGCCTCGTCTCCACCGAGACTCGTGAGCGTGAAATTCGACAGATTCCCACCCGCGCCGCCACGCCCGTCACCACTGCCCTGGACCATTCCACCATCCCCTGCCCAAAACTCCGCGCGGCCGTGCGTGCTGGCGGCATTGACCGTGACGCCGGAAATAACACCGCCCACGCCGGCTCGATTGTTGGAACCCAGGTCAACCACGCGTTCGGAGACGAGCATGGAAGCAATCGTCTGGCCTTCGCCACCGTCGCCCGCGTATCCGATCACCGCGAGGTGCGAAGCGGACGAGTAGTCAAACCGCAGCCCAACTAATGCGCCACCCGCGCCGGCAACATGGCCACCACCACCGTTTCCGGCCATCATCGTGATACCCCCCAGCCCGCTGTAGCTGCTCGCCAACTTCAACCCACGCACTGACCCACCCGCCCCACCACTCCCTTTGGTGCCAGCACCACCGCCACCATTTCCGGCGATGATTTGCATGTCGCTCATCGTGCCGACCGTGCCTAGTTCGCTGAAGTGCGCGATGTTCACATCGCTGATGCTGCCACCCGCACCGCCGCGACCAGAGGGGTGCGCGCGCCCATCGCCGGCCGCGATGACCTTCGCACCGAGCGCAAGTTTCACATGCGAAATGCTCCCACCCGCGGCGCCTTCCGCCCCCGGGCCAAGCGCCGGCACAAACGTCGTCGCCCCACCGTTGAAACTCACCGTCTGCCCATCCGCCGCACTGCCCGCGCGCAGGCCGTGCACGTCGAAATGCGGGTCGCCGGCATAAGCGGTGCCGAGCGTGATCTTCGTGAGGTTCTTTCCCGCAAGGATATCGCCGCTCACCATCCCGGTAACGGTGAGCCCGGAGATCGAAGCATCGAGCAGCTTCGTGGGATCGAACGTCTTCCCCACGCCAAGCCCGGTCACGATGGAACCATTCAGATTGCCGTTGATCGAGCCGTTGAATTTGTCGCTTACGATCAAGCCCGTGAGTTCATCCGGATCGACCGCGCTGTTCATGTCGTGGCCCTTCGCGAAAAGCACGGCGCGACCACCGGCGACCTTCATGAAAACCGTTTCACCCGCGTCAAGGACATGATTGCCGTTGGCGTCGAGCACGACCGAGTCTCCCTTCGCAAGGAAGACGGCAAGGTCAGCACCGACTGCGCCCGCAGCGGTCGCGTCGTTGACGCTCGCCCCATTTTTGTCGAACACATCGAAGGTCGTGTGACCGAGAAAAAACACCGCCGGGGCAATGCGGTTCTCGAGAATTTCGCAGGAGCAAAGCAGAGTTTTCATAAGCGCGTGCGGTTAGACTTCGATGAGTTTGAGCGGGGTCACGGGTAGCGTGGCCTTGCCTGCGAGGACGATCACGAGGCCATCGAGCGCGGTGTCGTCGTCGCCGAGTTGGAAAGTCATGTCGCCGTCGGCATCGACGAAGTCGAAGCCCGGCGTGAGCACCGGCTCCGCGCCGATCTTCGTCGCGGTGATTTTCGAGATGCTGCTCGCGGCGTTGGCTTTCGTGAGGCTGCTGGCGTTGGCGTCACCCGCAAGAATCGCGGCGATGCGCATGGCGCTGATCCGGGTGACCGATCCGCTCAGTTTGGAATCGATCGGCCCGCCGCTCCCTCCCGCTTCGCCCGCCAGCAGGCCGCCCATGCCGCTGACGCCGTAGTGATCGGTATCGAAGAGCGCGGTGAATTGACCGATGTCGCCCGGCACCGTGATGCCGCTGATGTTTCCACCGCGGCCCGGCTTCGGCGCGTAACCACCGTCGCCCGCGCGGATCTGCCGCACGAAGCTGGAAACCTCGGTGAGGTTCACGTTGCTGACGTTGCCGCCCCGACCACCCTTGCCCGGCGCATCACCGCCGGTGAGCGCATCGACGACGAGGATGCCGACGCGACCCGTGACCCCGCTCACATCGCCGCCGGTGCCGCCGACGGCTTTCACTCCGGCGCCACCGAGCCCGGCTTCCATCACGGCAGGAAAGCTCGAGTTGCCATTGATGCGCACGGTGCTGCCGAGCAGGTCGAGCGCGACGGTCTTCACGCTCCCCGCGTCGCCGCCGCGTCCGCCGGTTCCTTTCGCCGCACCACCGCCGCCGGCATCGATCAAGACCACGCCGGTGAACGCATGACCGTCCGCCTTCACCGTGATCTTGCTCATCGACCCGCCTTTGCCACCGCGCAGACCGCTCATGCCGGATTCACCGCCGGGCTCCGCTACGCCGATATGCAGATTTGCCGCCACCACGCTGCCTTCGTAGGTCGCGTTGGTGATGTTGCCGCCGTTGCCGCCACTGCCTTTGCCGGAACCGTCGCCACCCGTTCGCGCCGTGATGGAGTTATCCGTGGCGCCGCCGCCAAGCTTCTGCAGTTTCACGCCGGTGATCGAGCCGCCCGCACCGCCGTTGCCACTGCCACCGAAGACCTCTCCCCCTCGGCCGGATTCCAAGGTAACCCGCTTCGTGGCGGCCATGCCACGATCGATGAGCGTGACATTCTTCACCGCGCCGCCGGCACCACCACGGATGCCGGTCGTCAGCACCGTCTTGCTCGGGCCGCCGTCGCCCGCGAGGACTTCGAGTTCCATCACCTCACCGACATCGGCGGTGATATTGCTCAAGCTGCCGCCCGCACCACCGGAGGCACCAAATCCACCCACGCGACCGTGAATGTTCACGCCGTTGGGCGCGTCGCCGATTTTTAAAGTGAGCCCACTGACCGACCCGCCGGTGCCGCCTTTCGTCGTGCCATTGCCTCCACGCCCGCCGATCACATTGGCCCGATCCGTCAGGTCGCCGGTCTCGATGGTCGTCGCGGTGATGCTGCCACCTTTGCCGCCCGGCGTTTTGCCGCTGCTCGTGCCGCCATCTCCCCCCGTGATGGCCACCCCCGCCGCTCCCACGAGAGCCTGCACGCTGAGCTTCGACATCGCGCCGCCATTGCCTGCCCCGCCGCCAGCCACTCCGTCCTCGCCCGCGCCGCCTTGGAGCGTGATGAAACCCATCAAGTTCGACGCGATCACATGCACGTCTGTGATTGCGCCACCTGCCCCACCCGGAGCCTTCGCGCTGCCACTCGCAACGCCTTCCGCGCCCCTGCCGCCGATGACGGTGAGATTGACCAGGCTGTCGCCGAAAAGGTGCATGTTCGCCGTCTTCACGCCACCACCCGCACCGCCTTTTTTCCCGCCGCCACCGTCGCCACCCGCGAAGGTGAGATTACCCGAGCCGAGATAGTCGCTCTCGAATTGAATCTTCCCCAACGATCCGCCCGCGCCGCCATTGCCGACAGGATTCGGCGGCAGACCATCCGCGCCCAAAGCCCGCCCGCCCGCTCCCGCCCGCACGTCGAGGTCGACGGACGGCGCCGTGGGTTCGTAAGTCACAAACGTCAGCCCGGTGATGCTGCCGCCATGGCCCGCGTTGCCGATTTTGGAGTCGTTGCCCGCGCCCGCGAGGATCGCGGTGCCGCCATGGCCGAGCGTCACATTGGTGATGCTCCCACCCGCTTCGCCTTCCTTCGAAAAGGTGAACACGAGTGTCTTGGTCGTCGCGCCAGCGTCGTAGCTCACGGTCTGCCCATTCGCCGCCGTGCCGCAGCGCAAGCCCTCCACGCTCATCCCCGCGAACGCATGGAAATCCGTCTCGACCTGCACGTTGCTGATGTTTTTCCCCGCGAGGATCTGGCCGTGCATCAGGCCTGTGACGCTCAGTCCCGCGATCGACGCATCGAGCAGCTTCGTCGGATCGAAGGCGCCGTTCGTCGGCAGCGACGTGACGACCGAGCCGCGCAGATCGCCCGTAATCGCCCCCTTGAATCCATCGCTCACCGCCAGGCTGGTTATCTCATCGGGATCGACCGTGGTATCCATGTCCATGTTCTTCGCGAAGACGAGCGCCTTGCCGCCCGTGACCTTCGCAAAGACGACCTCGCCCGTATCCAGCACGTGGTTGCCGTTGGTGTCGAGAATGAGCGTGTCGCCCGCCTTGACCAACACGGCAAGGTCTGCACCGACTAGTCCCGCCGAGGCGGTGTCGTTCACACTCGCCCCATTTTTGTCCACCACATCGAAGGCGGTGCCGCTGAGGAAAAATTGCGCTGGAGCGATTCGCGACTCGAGAGCTTCAGGAGAGAACAGAATTGTTTTCATAGGACTGCTCCAGTTTCCCCTCCATGTTTCCCCTTCGCTTCCCAAGGCTTGTCCAAGGCGGACCTCCCTTTGCCCACCCGACCTCAACCTTGCGCCCCGGCCACAATTCCACGATTCTCCCCCCATGAGTCTCGCCGAGATCAAAGCCGAAATCGCCAAGCTAAGCCCGGAGGAAGTCGCAGAATTGAAGCGATATCTGGGCCGCGACCCATTCGACGATCCCGAATACCGTGCTGAAATGGCGCGCCGAGGTGAAGACATGAGGCAAGGCCGGAACGTGGTCACCAAGGAAGAAATGTATTCCCGCCTTCGCGCCGCTGGCCGCAACATCTAAACCGCTTGCCCTACTCGGTCCACGAAAGCGCTCTCTACGCGCTGCTCGCCATCGATGACAGGACCCTGCGGCGGCTGGTATCTGCTTTGGAACAAATCGAATCTAATCCCCTCGGTCATACGCACGCCGCCGCCGAAGACATCTTCGGAGAGGTGGTCAATATTTGCTTCGTTGACAGGTATCGCATCCACTTCGTCATCGAAAAGAGCGGCACCGTTTCCGTCCGCGATATTCTCCGTCGTTAATCCATGTCCACTTCCCGCTCCGCTCAACTCTTCGCCGAAGCCAAACGCTACATCCCCGGTGGCGTGAATTCTCCCGTGCGCGCCTTTCGCGGCGTGGGAGGGGAACCGTTTTTCGTCGAGCGCGCGAACGGCGCGCACCTCTGGGACGCCGATGGGCGAGAGTTGATCGACTATGTCCTCACCTGGGGTCCGGCGATTCTCGGCCATGCGCCACGCGTCGTGCTCGATGCGGTCGCGGCGGCTGCGGCGAAGGGCGTCAGCTTCGGCATTCCGAATCCCTACGAAGTCGAGATGGCGAAACTCATCGCCGAGTGGGTGCCTTCGATCGAGAAAGTGCGCATGGTCAACTCCGGCACCGAGGCGACGATGTCGTGCATCCGGCTGGCGCGCGGCTTCACCGGCCGCTCGAAGGTCGTGAAGTTCGAAGGCTGCTACCATGGCCACGTCGATTCGCTTCTCGTCAAAGCAGGCAGCGGCGCGCTCACCCACGGCACGCCGGATAGCGCGGGCGTTCCCGCCGATCTCGCCGCGCTCACCATCACGCTGCCTTACAACGACGCCGACGCCATCCGCGCCGTCTTCGCCCGCGAAGGCAAGGAAATCGCCGCCGTCATCGTCGAGAGCATCCCCGCCAACGCCGGTCTCTACCTCCCCCGCCCCGGCTACATCGATCTCCTGCGCGAACTCTGCACCCAGCACGGCGCGGTCTTCATCTTCGATGAAGTGATGACCGGCTTCCGCCTCGCCCGCGGTGGCTACCAGGAAATCTGCGGCGTGAAGCCCGATCTTACCGCGCTCGGCAAAGTCATCGGCGGCGGCCTCCCCGTCGGCGCGTTTGGCGGTCGCCGCGAGATCATGGACCAGCTCTCGCCCGATGGCCCGGTCTATCAGGCCGGCACGCTCAGCGGCAATCCGCTCGCCATGGCCGCCGGCCTCGCGCAGCTTCGCGAACTCGATCGCGTCAACGGTTGGGCGAAGCTCGAAGAGCTCGGCGCCGCCTTCGAGGACGGCACCCGCGCCGCCCTCAAACGCGCCGGCAAAGACTACGTCTTCCAGCGCATCGGCTCGATGTTCTGCCTCTACTTCATGAGCGGCGAAGTGTGGAACCTCGCCGACGCCTGTCACTCCGACAAAGCCGCCTTCGGCCGCTATTTCCACGCCTGCCTCGATGCCGGGGTTTACTTCGCCCCCAGCCAGTTTGAAGCCGGTTTCCTCTCCCTCGCCCACACGGCCGACGACCTCGCGAAAACCGCCGACGTCGTGGCTCGCGCCCTGAGCTGAGCGACCGCCAAATTCAGCCTTTGCGTGCCCGCTTGAGAAACCTAGGCTGAGCCTGTGCCGCTCACGTATCGTATCGATCCCGAGCGCCGCCTCGTCATCGCGCGCGGCAGTGGGATCATGAAGGATCAGGATTTTTTCAACTACCAGAGGGAGGTCTGGTCGCGCCCGGAAGTCGCCGGATTCGACGAACTCGTGGACATGACGAACGTCGCGCAGATCCTTCTCCCCTCCATCGAGCGCGTGCGCGATCTCGCCGAACTCGGCGCGGACATGGCCAAAGGCTGGCCGGTTTCCCGTCTCGCCATCGTGGCTCCCGGCGATCTCGCCTTCGGCCTCGCGCGTCTGTTTGACATCGCACGGCAATCCACCACGCCCGGTGGCAAACCCGTGGAAGTTTTCCGCGCCATGCCCGACGCCCTCGCGTGGCTGGGAATCAAAGGCGATCTCGATCCGCCGTAGCGCTACACCTCCCCACCCGCCGGCGGCAGCATCCGCGCGCTGCGGTCGCGCAGGGGCAGACGAACGGTGAACGTGAGGCCCTTGCCTTCATCGGAGACGAGATCGATTTCGCCGCCGTGCTCGCGGACGATGCGGCGGACGATGAGCAAACCCAGACCGGTGCCGCTCGCTTTCGTGGTGAAGTAAGGCTCGAAAATTTTGCTCATCTGCTCGGGCGAAATGCCGCCGCCGGTGTCGCTGAAGGAGATGGTGAGCCAGTCGTCCTCCAAGTCGGTGCGGATGCGCAGCAGGCCGTCCTGTTCCATGGCCTGGAAGGCGTTCTTGATGATGTTGTAAAACGCTTGCTTGAGCTGATTGCGATCGACTTCGAGCAGCGGAAGATCACTCCGCAGCTCCTGTTCGACCAGGATGTCCCGATCGCGGATTTCGTTCTCCAGAAACGCGACGCTCTCGGCGACGAGCTGGTTGATGCTTTCCGGTGCAAGGTTCAGCCGCGCGGGGCGAATCGCGCCGAGGAATTGATGAATGATCGCGTCGAGCCGCTCGATTTCCTCCCGCGCGACTTCGAGTGATTTCGACAGATCCTTGCGCTGAGCGTCGGGCAGTTTGCGCAGCTTCCGCTCCATGAGCTGGAGATGGATGTGGAGCGAGTTGAGCGGATTGCCGATTTCGTGCGCCACGCCCGCTGCGAGCAACGTGAGCGCGGTGAGTTTTTCCGACTGGATCGTCTCATCCGTGGCGCGGCGAGATTCGGTGATATCGCGCAGGATGACCGCGTAGCCGACGTGTTCCTGCCGCGCCTGATTCTTCTGCCGCGTCGGTGCATCGAGCGCGAGCGGCACGACATAGAAATTCAGGAACCGATGCTGCGGGTAAAATACCTCCATGTCGCGAGACACCACCTTGTCGCTCTCTACCAGCTTGCTCCAATCGAGTCCGCGCAGCCGTTCGCTCAACGGCTTCCCCATGCACTCCTCCCGCTCGAGCGCGAAGATCTCGCACGCGGCGCGATTGAGGTAATTGATGCGCCCGCCGACGTCCGTCACGATCACGCCTTCGTGGATGGCGTTGAAGATCGTTTCGAGAAATCCTTTCTCATCCGCCAGCCGCAGCAGGTAACTCTGCACTTCCTCCGGCCGCACGCGCCCGAGCCGTTCGATGAGCTTGTCGAGGAAGCCACTGTTCATGAGGGAAGTTGAGCGTTGAAAGTTGAGAGTTGAGGGCCGCGGGATCTCATGCCGGGCGCGATACAAAGCGGCGGGGCTCTCAACACTCAACCCCAATTGTCCCCACCGCGACGTGGACCTGCGTGGTGCGCAGTCTCAACCTGCCCATCAATCCGCCGGCGCGAGGCGATAGACCCGAATGCCCGGGTGCAGATAAATCACCGTGCCGCGCTCGCGCTCGAAAACGATTTCGCACTCGCGGAAAAGGCGATCATAGAATTCGCGGCGGCGGTCGAAGGCGGACTGTGCGGAAGCCTGCGGCCGCAGGCCGGTGAGGAAAAATTTCCCGTAGTCGCCTTCGCTCACCGCCACGTGAGTGATGCCTTTCGCCTGCAGCTCCTCGATCGAGCCAAGGTCGGCGACAAAGTCGCTGCCCTTCAGACCGAACGACCGCGGCGTCACGATCTTTTGCGGCACCGGCGCGAGGTGCTCGGCGTATTTTTTTCGCGCCGGATCAGGCAAGGGCACGCGATTGTCCTTCGCAATGACCGCCTGCGGGGGCGCGACTGTGCGCAGCCATTCGATGAGGTCCTTCGTATCGTCGTGCTGGAAGGCAGCATCGTATTCCAGCCAGCCCGGCCGCGAACTGCTCCACGAAGGGAACTGCGCCGCAATCAGGACAACCGACACGATGGAAAACACCGCCCTTCGCGGCCAGCGCGGCAACAACCACTCCGCCACATCCCCGGCTCCGATCACCGACAGCACCGAGAAAAACGCCGTGGCTGGCAGGAAATAGCGATCGTTCGTTTTGGGCGAAAACGACAGTGCCAGCGCGAAGGCAAACGGAAACACACTCACGATCGCCTCGATCACGGAGAGTCCACGCCGTTGCCGCCAGCGGCTGACGATGAAGACAAGGAGCAATGCCCACATCACCGGCGTCGTATTGTCGCGGAAGATGCTCCAGTATTGCGCATGCGGCACGCGGCGCGTCATGCCGGACTGACCTTTTACGACCAGTTCCGTCTCGCGCGCGAAGCTTTCGCGGAAGACCGAGAGTGAGTTCAGCATCGGCCAGTTCACCACAACAAACACCAGGACCAGCGCCAGCGCGAACGCCCACGGCGCCCTCGGCAATCGCCGGCTTACCAGCACGGGAATGGCAAAGACGAGACTGACCACACCGAGGTATTTTCCGGAGATGGCCAGCGCGCAGCCCGTGCCGAGCAGCACCGCGCGCAGCAGGGTGGGGGTCTCCGCATATCGCCAGGCTGCAAAGGCCGCCAGGCTCAGCCCGAAGAGCAGCGCCGAGTCCTCTTTGAAATAGTGCGACAGTTCGAAGAGTTGGTGATGCGTCGCCAGCACCAACCCCACCACCACCGCCGCCCCACGTCCGCGCCAACGCCACGCCAGCAGGCTCAGCGCGACCGCCGCCGCCGACATGAACGCCGCCGATACCGTCCGCCCCACTTCCACCACCGTCTGTTCCGGCGCAGTGCGATCGGCAAACCATCGCACCGTGCCAAGCAACAGAAAGGGATGATGAAAATCCCAGTGCGCTTCCCGCACCTGTTCCACCTTGCCCGGCTCGTCCGGGTGATAGTGCCACGAGAAATCGTTGTGCCGCGTATTGAGCGCAAAGCACAGGCTGAAGAGCGCGAGGCTCCAGACGATGAGAAAAAGGCGGCGGCTCACGAGGCGGAATTTTTGCGCCACATCGCGCGCACGAGCAGGTCCAGTGGCGCGCACATCGCCAGCGCCACGATTCCCCAGACCGCCCCGAAGTAGCGCGGGTTATTCCCCCCCACGAGGAACGTGCCGAACAAATAACTCACCGCCGCCAGCACCGGAATGCCGAGCGGCCGGAAGAAGGCCGGCACCAGTGCCAGCACACACCCGATCAGAATCCACCACGCCAGCGGCGTGAGGCTCACTGGCCCACTCTCGCCATCACCATTCACCACTCGCGCCGCCGTGTGATAGCGATCTGCATAATCGTGCAGCCACTTCGCGGCGGCACTATCGGGATCGGGCGCGATCCGCTGCTTGAAGTGCTCGTAATCCGGGAGCTTCTCGTGCACCGCAAACAGCCGCGCGATGCGCCCCGGTTTGTCCTTCGCGTCCTTCTCAAACTGGCTCGCGTATTTCTCGACGTAGTAGCTCGGCAAAAAACGATCGGTCCCAAATTCGCCCGGATTCGCCGACGCGATGATCTTCCCTCCCGCGAGCTGAAGAAACCCGACCGGACTCCCCAAAATCGCTTCCTTCGCGAGATCGTGGCAGATTTTCCCCTTCTTCTTCTCTTCCTTCGCCAACGCCTTCCAGAACGGATACTTGTCCTGCCGGTCGGGATACTTGATGACCCCTTCGCCTTCGTTGCGCTCCACGCTGCGCACCGCGCGCGCGTTCGGCAGGAGGGGCGCGAGCTCGGCTTTATATTCGGCGTGCAGCGGCGTATCGAGCCGCGTCAGCGGGAAGGCGCTCGCATAGAGCATCCACGCGGCCTGGCTGTCCTGGCCGATTGTGAACGTCAGCGCCACGACCGCACCGAGCGCCGCCCACTGTTTCACGCGCAAGACTCGCCACGCCTGCAGCGCCACCAGGCCGAGCACGAGAGTCGGAAGAAAAAATCGTCCGCTCGGTTTCGTGAGCAGCACCAGCGCAAGGCCTGCGAAAAACCACCAGAAATTCCGCGCCACCGCCACTCCGCGCGCCGGGGCAAACGCCATCCAGCCCGCGATCATCCACACGACGCCGTGGAAAAACACACACTCCGCCAGCAGCTCGTGTTCATACCACAGCAAAATCGGCATCCCGGCGTAGAGCACCGTCACTGGAACCACCCACACTTTCCACCCGATGAATGCCTTTCGCACGCCGTAGGCCAGCGGCACGAGGGTCGCCAGGCCCATCCCGTGTTGAAGCCACGCCAGCCACTTGAGCGGCGCGCCCGGCAGCAGCGTCACCGGCAGCATGCCGATGAGGTAAAGGTAACGCCGCTTGTCGTAGAGCGACATTTTCCCTGTATCGAGCAACTGCTCCGTGAACCCGTAATACGACCGCGAGTCGCTTCCCCAATACGCATACGGCAGATAGTGCAGCAGCAGGCCTCGCAAGACCGCTCCGAACAAAATCGCCGGCACCGCCCAAAGCAGGGCGTCGCGCACAAGCGGATGGCGTTGAAGAAAGGCGCGAAGCCGGGCAAACATGTGCGCGCCTTCTAAGCGGCGGACCGTGGCAAGTGCAAGCGGGGATGGAGCTTTCGCCGGGAGGCGCCTCAGCCATTTCCTGAAACCCTGCTAAAGTATTCTCATGAAACCCCGCGGCACTCCGATTGGCCAATACCTTATCGAACGCCTTCATGCCTATGGTGTCCGGCATGTCTTCGGCATCCCGGGCGATTACGTCCTCGGCTTTTACGATCAGCTCAAGGACAGCCCGTTGGAGATCGTCACCACCTGCGATGAACAGGGCGCCGGGTTCGCCGCCGATGCCTACGCACGCGTCGCCGGCCTTGGCGCAGTCTGCATCACCTACTGCGTGGGCGGGCTGAAAATCGTGAATCCCATCGCGGGAGCGTTCGCGGAAAAATCACCCGTCGTAGTCATCAGCGGTGCGCCCGGCATGCGCGAGCGGGAGAAAAATCCGCTGCTGCATCACAAGGTGCGCGACTTCGATACCCAGCTCGAGGTATTCGAAAAGATCACTGTCGCTTCCGCCGTGCTCGACGATCCCGACACCGCGCTCGCCGAGATCGATCGCGTGCTGCACGCGGCGATGCGTTTCAAACGCCCCGTCTATCTCGAATTGCCGCGCGATCTCGTCGGCACGCCCGGGCGCGCGACGCATCGCACGCCGGAGATTCATGAGAAGAGCGAGCCTCCGGTGCTCGCCGAAGCTCTCGCCGAGGCCACCGCCATGATCAACGCCGCGAAGCAGCCCGTGGTGCTCGCGGATGTGGAATTGCACCGCTTTGGCCTCCAGGAAGAGCTGATCCAATTCATCGAATCCACCCACATCCCCGTGGCCAGCACCATCCTCGGCAAGTCGGTCATCAGCGAACAACACCCGCTTTACCTCGGCGTGTATGAAGGCGCGATGGGCCGGGAGGAAGTGCAGCGGTATGTCGAGTCGAGCGATTGCGTGATCCTCCTCGGTGCGTTCATGACCGATATCAATCTCGGCATCTACACCGCACGCCTCGATCTCGGCAAATGCATCTACGCCACCAGCGAACGGCTCGCGATTCGCTACCACACCTTCGAGGATGTGCGGTTCAAGGATTTCCTGCGCGGCCTGCTCGCCGCCGGCTTGCAACGACACGAAGGCAACGGCTGGCCCGCACCCGCCCGACCCACACCCTTCACACCTCGCGACGGCGAACGCGTCACCATCGCGCGCCTGTTCGAGCGGCTGAATACCTTCCTCGGCGACGACACCATCGTCGTGGCCGACGTCGGCAACTCGCTCTTCGGTGCGATGGATCTCTTCATTCATCGCGGCACCGAATTTCTTGGCCCGGCCTACTACGCCTCCATGGGATTTGCCGTTCCCGCCGCGCTCGGTGCCCAGTGCGCGCGCCCCGATCTGCGTCCGCTCGTGCTCGTCGGTGACGGCGCGTTCCAAATGACCGGCCTCGAAATCTCCAGCATCGTCCGCCGTCATCTGAACCCGATCATCGTCGTGCTGAACAACGCCGGCTACGGCACCGAGCGGCATATTCATGACGGCCCGTTCAACGACGTGCTCACCTGGCAATACTATCGCCTGCCCGATCTCCTCGGCGCCGGACGCGGTTATCTGGTGAAAACCGAAGCCGAACTCGACACCGCCCTCAACGCTGCCGCGGAACACACCGAAAGCTACTGCCTGCTCGATGTCCGCCTCGACCCGCTCGACCACTCCGCCGCCCTCGGCCGCCTCGCCGAGCGGCTCTCGAAGCGGATCTAACCGCGATGCGCTCAGAACTTCGGCGCGCCGGGGGGCGTCGCTTTCGCAGGCGTCTTGCCGACTTTCTTCTCGAGCTTCCCGGCGTCGCGGGATTCGAGGGTCAGGACCAGGTTGAGCTTGAGGCTCGCCAGCGCATGGTCGGTGCGTTCCCATTTGCGGCCCTCCACGGCGGTTTGCAGCTTGTTCAGCGACTCGTAGCCGGTGCGCGGCTTTTCCTCGCGCCATTTGAATTTGCCGGCCTCCGCGTCCAGCACCGCCTGTAGTTCCTCCTCGGTGACGGGCTTGGGCTGCCCGTTCTCGGGCAACTTGATGTATTCGATGCGGTGCGTGATGCCGTTGAGATAGGCCGCGCGGACACGCCAGCCCTGGAAATTGTAGGCGAGTTCCTTCGCGCCCGGGATCAGCGGCTTGTCGTTCTGGCCGATCAACTCGGGCACCGACTCTCCATAGCGCGCCTTCGCCTGCGCCTCGTTTTCGCCGAGGCGCGCGTGGAGCGTGAGCGGACCGAGGACGGCGAGAAGGAGCAGTGTTTTCATGGCGAGAGGCATGAGCGGGTGCTGAATCGGACGCAATGCGGGGACGGGCCGTTACAGTGCATCCTCACAAAATGAAACGGGGCGGAACCACAGCGTTCCACCCCGTCTCGGGAATGATCTAAATATGAAACAGGCGTGTCGCCTGTCGGGCAGCGTTATTCGCCGTCGTTGCCGATCGCGTTCTGCGGGCAGACCGCGGCGGTCTCCTCGGCGATCTTTACTTCGTCGTCGCCAGAGGGTTGTTTGTGGAAATAAACGTAGGTCTCCCCGTCGTTGTATTTGAGGAGCGAGTCGGCGCCGGCGACTTCCATGCACGTGCGGCACGGGGTGCAGGTGCTGTCCACATACCAGGCGCCAGCGACGTTCTCGGGAAGTTTGCTATTTTTGTCTGCCATATTGTTGAATCGGTTGAGTGTTATTTATGAGCTTCGCCTTGGAGTGCAATCATTTGTCAGTTCAGGGCGAAGATTTTTTGGCCGGCGCGGGCGACGGCGTCGTCGCAGGCTTCGGCGCTTCGATGATTGGGGGCGGCGTCATGGATTTCGGGGCCGGCGTGCCGGGCGCTTTCGGTTTCTGCTCGGGCGTTGGCGGAGTGTTTTCCGGCGCCTTCGGCTTCTCGCCGGGCATCGGCAGTTCCTGCACCTTCGGCAGCGTGGCGCCTTCCTTGAGGAAGTTTTCGTTCACGTCGAGTTTCGGCGGCACGGTGAAGGTCGGATTCGGTGCCGCGTTGAACCACGGCGGCGGCGGCGGCATCTCGAACTTCAGCTCCGCCCCGCTCTTCGTGAAGAGCTTCTTCACCTTCGTCTTGATCTTCGTATTGTTCGGTCCGGGCGTTTCCTCCTCGACCGTGCGCACGACGGTGTCTTCGACGCGATACTCCGCGCCGCTATCGTGCTCGTAGAATTTCTTCATTTCATCGACGTGGAACGGACGTGAACCACGGCGGCCGAACGCCACGGTCTGATTGCCCGTTTCATCGACCACGCGATCGCGATCGAGGCCGCGGGTGACGGCGAGGGCCGCATGCTCGGTGCGATAGCTGGCGATGAGGCGCGGCGCCGGCGCGGGCGAGAAGCCGTAAGCACCCTCGACCGTGTCGGGCGAGATCATCTGCACCACGCGGAAGCCATTGTGGCCGTCGGCGAGCAGCGCATACATCGACGCAGCCACCGAGCCGATTTTGACGTCACGCGTGTCGTTGATCTGGCCGTCGGCGGTGAACTTCCGCACGAGGCGCGGGGCCTCGGGATTCTCGATGTCGATGATCGCCAGGCCTTCGTGGCCGTTGGCGACGTAGGCATAAGTGCGCGCGACGTAGAGCTTATGCGGATCGCCGAGGCGAACCACCGCGCTCGGAATCGCCACCGGACGATTCGGATTGCTGATATCCACGACCTTCAGGCCGTCGTCATCGGTCACGAACGCGTAGCGGAACTGGATGCTCACGCACTTCGGATTGCGCAGGAAACCATTCGCCAGTTCGCCCACGAGGCGCGGGCGTTCGGGTTCGTTGATGTCCACCACAGCCAGGCCGCGCGGCGTGCAGATGTAAAGGCGATGCCCGGCGCACACGGCGTATTCGGCGCCGGTCAGAACGCCGCCCGGGTTGAAGTATTCGCTCGTCTCGGATTCCTCGCCCCGCTTCGCCACGACACTCTTCACTTCGTAACCGCCGTTGGAACTCTTCAGCTTTACCTTGTTCAGGAAGTTGTTCTCGGGATTGCCGTCGAAGAGCGTGCCCACATTGACTACGTAGAGACCCTTCTCGCGGTCGGTCACAAACACGTAGCCATACATCGGATGCATCTTTTGCTCCTCGTTCACCGGGAGCTGCACACGATAAGGATCGTTGTAGAGCGTGCTCGGCATCGCGACCGACGTGGCGAACGGCGAACGCACATAGGTGCGCTGGCCGAGCGGCGACACCGGCGAGGTGACGATGCGTTCCGAGAAGCCCTTCTGGTCGATGTTCGCGACGTCGAAGACGTTCAGGCCAGCGGGACCGTCGGCGGTGTAAAGATACTCGCCGCGGAGCGTGAGATCGTTGATCTCGCGGGCGTGATGCTCAAACGCGGCGGCGTCTTTCCCACGGTCGTCCGAACCCCACAGCTCGCGTTTGTGGTCGAGGAATTTCTGATAGTTGGCGGGGTAAGCGAATTTGTGGAAGCTCGAGCCGATGGGCGCTTGCGGTTCTTCCGGCTCGGTCCAGATGATGCCATAGACGCCCTTCTCGGCGCCGACCCAGGCGTAGCGGCCGAAGAAGTTCACCGTGCCCGTGCCGAAGCCGAGCAGTGAGGTCATCCACGCGTTGTTATCGTTCGCCTTGGAGAGATGGCACTCGGTGCACTCCTTGGTGGTGCCGACGCTGCTGGTGGTGTGAGCGAAATGCGGGTTGTAGGCCTGGCCGGAATAACCTTCGCCGCTATTCGTCTGCATCTGCGAATAGAACCACTCGCGGTTGGCATTTTGCGAACTGACGAGCACGGCGCTCGAGGAACGGATGACCGCCATGCGATGCTTCTTCACCGTGCCATCGATGCCGAGCTGGAAGACGTCATCGCGAACGACCTGCGGATTGTAAGTGGTGAAGTTACGCGAGGTGGCGCCTTCATACTTGTTCTGCATCGTGCGCTGATTCGCCTTCATCGGCATGTGGCAGCCAAAGCAGCTCGTCGCCCAGCTCGTGTGGCAGATCTGGCAGTCGAAGTTCTCGTTGGCGTGCGCGAGGTCGCGTTTGCAGTCGTCGGCGTTCTTCGGGAGCTTCGTCACGCCGAAGGTCGTGCCATCGCGGTGCAGCGTCTTGGCGTAGGCGCTCTTGAGATTGAAGTGCTTGCTGAAGGGATCGACCGTGTCCTTCGTGAGCGGCACTTCCCACCACATGTCGTCGCGCATCGACGAATACTGGATGAGGATATCGCGGCCGACGCCGTCCTTCTTCCACTCGAAACGCGGGCCATACGAAGTGCGCAGTTCGAGCAGGTTCACCGGAGTGATCTTGCTGCGATCGTCCGGCTCGGTCTTGCCCGAGGCGCCCGAGGTCAGGAGCGTCGGCGCGGCATTGACGGTGCCGTGGCAGTCGATGCACATGATCGTGGTCGCGTTGCGCGGCTCGCCGTAAAGGTTGCCGTTGCCGTGGGCGTCCACGTCAAAGTGGCAATCGCCGCACTGCATCCCTTTCTCGAGGTGGACGTCCTTGAGATGCACGGCGTGCTTGAAGTCGGAGTGCTCGATCTTGTTGCCTTCGAGGTCGAGGCGGTTGCCCTTCTTATCCTGCTTGAAGACGGCGCGGAAGACCCAGCCGTGGCCGTGGTAATCGGCGAACTGGGTCTGCTTCATCTTCGGGTTCAGCTCGGCGACTTTTTCGAGGAAGTCGGGATTCCCCCACAGACCGCGCGCAGCCGCGGCTTCGGGTTCCTGGGTGATGTGGCGGACGAGTTCGTCATCGGTCGGATCGTGCTGCTTGAGCATTTCCTCGCGGGTGCGATCGCCCCGGAAGTGGGGATCGTCGGCCAGCGGGTTCTCCGGGTTCGGATACATGAGCTTGCCGTCGGTTTCCTGATCCCACCACGTGTAACCGAGATACGGGTTCACGAAGAGGTTACCCTGGTGCATGTGGCAGTTCATGCACTGCACGCTGGGGATGCCGCTCGTGAACTGGTGCATGATGGGATGCCCGCGCTGATTCTTCGGAATGGTCGGATCCTTCGAGAAGCTCAGGCCCTGATTCCCGTATTTCGAATACCAACCGGAGTTCGTGGGCGAGCGATCGTTCGCGTAAACAACGTGGCAGCCAGTGCAACCCGAGGAGCGGTAGTCACCCGGGTGATCGTTCGAGCCGAGGAAACCGAGCATCGGATCGTGCAGACGGGTTTTCGAAGCGCCGAGGAAAAGTGGATCGGTGCGGAGCAGAGTGCCGAGGCCACGGTCGGACAGGCGGCGCTCCGGTTTGCCCGGGGGCTCATCGAAGGTCGGGATGCCGAGCGACAGCGGGGTCGAGCCTCCTTTTTCGAAGATGCGGAAGACATTGCCGGTCTGAGCGCGGTTGTAGCGCGGCAGCGGGATGATGGTGGGCAGGATGCCGGTCACACGCGTGACTTCGGGGCTCGGGGTCCACGGATTGTTCAGCTTCAGCGCGACGCCATCGAGGCCATACGCCTGGCCGACGAGCGGGTTTTTCACCTGGACCGCGCCGTTGTTGTAAGCGGCGGCATTCCAGAGCATCGCGCCGTGATTCATCATCGAATGACGCACACGATCGACGATGTCGGTGTGGCACGGGCCACAGGTGACATCGGCCACGCGCAGGTCGCCGGGATTGAAGAACTGAATCCACTCCGGCGATTCCTGGTTCAGCAGCACCGTGGAATTTTTCGGGTTCGCCGCCTTATACCAGAACTCGGGATGGCGCGGCTGAATGTGCGCCTGCTCCTTGGCGAGTCCGCGCTGTGGGTTGCCACCGTGGCAATCGACGCAGCCCAACACCACCGCCTTCGAGGCGTGCATGGTGTGTGCGTCGGTGGTGACGTGGCAATCCTTGCAACCCACGCTCTTGCGGGCGGCTTCGGCGAGCGACTGGTCGATCTTGTTCGTCGGGAAGGCGCGCCGCCCGGCTTTCACCGAAATCGGCTGCGAGGTGACCGGGCCGAAGCCCCAGCTATCCGGGATGATTTCTGCCGGACCGAGATTTGCCGGAATCACCGGGGCCGGTTTCGCGACCGGCTGCGGCGGCGGCAGAGGCGTGACGGAGATCGGCGCGGACGGAATGATCGGCGGCGGCACGGCGGGCGCCGGGCTCTTGTCGGTCGGCAGCGGCGCGGACGGGACGACCGGCGGGGGCGCAGCCGGAGTGGCGGCAACCGTCGGCGTGGAAGGTTTCGACGCCGAAGGCGCCGCGGTCTTCGCCGCAGTTTGCGCGTTCAGAAAAGCAGGCGCTGCCCACCAGGCCAGAAACCCGCCAGCAGCGATGAGAGAAGTGATTCGGCGCGTCGTCATCGCTTAGTAAGTCAAAGTGACGGAGAAGAAGGCGTTGTAGAGGTAACGGTCCACTTTCCCTTCCTCTTCCTGCGGGCCGTAGCCGGGCACATGCACCGTGTTCCGGCGATAAATGTCGCGATACCCGGCGCCCGGCAGCAGCGCGCCGAAACCGGCGGAGATGATCACCTGCTCGGTGAGGAACGGGCGGTATTTGAAGCCAAGGCTCAGATCGAGGCCGAGTTCGTCGCGCACCTTGTTCGTCTGCAACGCCAGCCGGATCGGCTCGGTGTCGGCGAACCAGATGTAGTTCGCATTGAAGAACGCCTTCAGTTTCGGCGTCACGTCGAAGTCCGTGCCAAAGCCGAGAATGGCGACGCCGGGGTTCACGAAGTTCGACTGCCCTTCTGTCTTGCTCGTGCGGAAGTCGGGAATCAGCGAATCGCGCTGCTTCAATGCGACACCCGTGCCGGCGAGGTTGAAGCCCTGGTGCACATACCAGCTAAACGGCCCGCCGATGAAGAACGGGTTATCGAGGATCGAGTCGAAACCGGTCGCCGTGCGGTCGAGCGGCTTGGAGTCGCCGCTCGCGTAGAAGCCGGACAGTTTCACGCGAATCCAGTCGCGATCGTAGCTGAGTTCCGCCGCCGCCATGGCCGCGCTGATGTCCACCTTGCGGCCCGCGAGCCCGTTGTATTCGTCTTCCCCAAAAACGTAATAGAACGCATGCGTGAGGTTGAGGCGTCCGATGTGACCATCGCCCGTCCAGCCAAGGTAATACGCCTTCACATCGTGCCCGCGCAGCGAACCGTCGAAGCCGTTCTGCGAATAGTCGTCCGGCACCGTGCCGAGGATGTTCGGCCGGGTGAGGAAGCCATTCTTGTCGTAGTGCGTGCCGCCATCGTCGAAGTTCGCATGGAACGACCACTGCGCGGTGTAGCCCTTGAAGAAAAAGTCCTGTTTGTAGAGGTTCGCGATCAGCACCTGCTGATGCCGCGAGTCGAACATGTTCAGCCCCGAATAGGTGTCCTTCTCGCGCATGTTGAAATACGCGAGGTTGTATTGCAGGCGGTTGTTGTCGTAGTTGCCGAAGAGGCGGACGCCGAGGTTCGTATCGGCGAAGATGAACCCGCGGAAATCCGACGCGAACGGCTGAAGCCCCCAGCGCGACGAGAGGAAATCGTAGTTATCCGTGAGGTCCGTGATATGGAATTCGGCGAACGCTTCCTGCAGCGCAAAGAAGTCGCGCGTCCGCGTGGTGTAGCGCGTGCCGTTCTGGTCCTTCTTGTTGTTGCCCGGCTTCCCGTCCTTGCCGTCCTTCGGGTAATTGTTTTCGTCCACTTCCACGAGCTTCGCGGCATCGCCGGTCGGCTTGAGCTGGTTGTGGATGTAGTTGAAGACGTTCGCGGGGCTGACGTTCGACTGGAAGAAAGTCGGCTCGGTCGCCGGGCCGTAATCGCTGCCGTTCGACGGGAACGCCTCAATGACTTTCGTCTCCGGCGGATGCCCATCGCCCTTGAACTCCGTTCCGCGCGGGTCGGGATCGATGTTGTTGTTTTCCTTAAAGCGGATGGTGTTGACGTTATAGACCGCCAGCACGCGCAGCAGCCATTTCACCGGCTTGAACGACGTCTCACCCTGGAACAGGTCGAACGCGATCGAGGTGTCGTTGGAGAACAGCGTCGATTCGCTCCGCCCGAAAAACTCCGAACTCTGCGGCTGCGCGGCGCTGATGCCACTTGGAGTCGGCAGCTTGCGTTTCTCGAAAAGCGAAAAATTCTTCGCCGTCAGGTTCAGGAAAATGTCCTGTGTCCCGAGAATCGGCACGTCGCCCTTCAGCCGGCTCTGCTGATACGGATGCCACAGGCGCGGCGTGTCATACATGTAGGGCGTCTCGGTGGACGGGTCCATGTAGCGCTGCCAGTGCGGCACGGTGAGTTCCCAGCGGTTCGGGACTGCCTCGCTGTTCTTCCAGCGGCCGTAGCCGGTGTTGTTCGCGTAGTAGTCCGGGTATTCCCACGTGCGGCGGATGGGCGTCTGCCCTTCTACATTACTCCGGGGCATTTCCAGGCTTTCTGGAATGATCGGCTGGTATTCGGTGTCCGGGTAGTTCGACTCTGGAAACAGGCTGCCGTAGGCGCCCGCCGTCGATGGCGACAACGGATCGTTTGCTGGCGCGGCCGGCCAGTCAAACTTCGGGTCAGGCGTCGCTCCACCGGGATCGGGATTAAAAGCGCCCTCCCGCCCCCCGCGGGCCGGCGCCTTCGGCGGCGACTTCTGGACGGTGATTTCGCCCCCGTCGTTAAATTTGTTCGGCTCGACGCCTTCTTCGTGAGGCTTGCCAAAAAGAGGCATGGGCCGCAACGCCGGACGACCGTTCGAGAAATGAGCGCCGGGCTTTGGCTCAGCCGGCTTTTCGCTCTTCGCCTTCTCTTTAGCCTTCTTGTCCTTCGGCTTTTCTTCAGCGTAAGCCCCGGCAATCAACCCGCCGGCAAGGAGGCAGGCAGATACCCGGAATAAAAACTTTTGCGTGTGAGACGACGCGAATCCCATTGGTTGGCGACCGCCGGTTTAGGAAGCCGCCGCCTTTCGGGCAATGCAAAAATTCAACCCGCGGAATTTTCCCTGTCCGCCCTCCAGCGGGCAGGCCTTAGGCCCCGAACCACCCCGCCAGGTCTGCGGGCTGTAGTTCATCCAGCCTCCGCACGGCCCGGTCGGCCATGTCCAGCTTCTCGATTGGATGCGTTGTCGCCACTCCCACCACCCGCATCCCGCCGGCGTGCGCCGCTTCGATGCCGACAAAGGCGTCCTCGAACACCACACACCGCTCCGGCGCCCGGTCGATCCGCTTCGCCGCCGTCAGGAATACCTCTGGGTCCGGCTTGCCACGGTTCACGTCCTCCGCTGTCACGATTCCGGAAAAGAATGGCGCCAGCCCGATCAAACCCAGCGACAGCTCGATATTCGCCCGGTGCGTCGAAGACCCGATTGCGCACGGCACACCCGCATCGCGCAACCGCTCCAGCCAGGTCTTCACCCCCGGCAACGCCTCCACACCCCATTCCGCCACCACTTCCCGGTAGAGCGCCTCCTTGCGCAGCGAAATCCGCCGAATCTCCGGCTCTTCCTTCGTCCAGCGGAGCAGTTCGGGAATGATGAATTCGTTCTTTCGCCCGAAACCGGCTTTGAAATGGCCCTCCGGCAGCGCCTTCCCCTCCTCCTTGCCCAGTCGCTCCCAACTCTCCTCATGATGCCGCGACGAATCGATGATCACCCCATCCCAGTCAAAAAGCGCGCCCCAGCTAGCGGCATTCATCGGCGGCAGAGAAAAGTGAAAGGTTGGTTCATCGACGTTCATCAAGCGGAAGCGCGGACGGGATTCAAGCGCGGAGCCGACCGCACGAATCCATGATTGCTTCCACGGACGCTTCCGATTTTTCTCCCGACCGATCGGTTAATCGCCACCCCAACGTCACACCTGCAAAGTTATGAACGGAATCTGGCCCCTCTTCCCACCCAACGCGATTTTTGCCATCTCGCTCCTCATCTGGCTGATGACGGCCATCGTCCACGTCGGATTTGCCTGTGCTGTCTTCACGGATTCCGGGCTCATGTGGCGCCGTCTCCGCCGGAATACCTTTCTGGTCGGCGGCGGCATCTGGGCTCTGGCCACCCTGCTCGGCGGAGTTTTTGTCGCGGCAGTTTATTGGCTCATTCATCATTCCACCCTTCGTCCACCCCAGCGCAGCGATGCGTCGCTGGAGGAACCGGCTGCGACGATTCTCCCACCCCAGCCATGAACGAAATCGAGCCCCCTTCGTCGAGTGACAGCCTCGATGTCCGCCAGCTTGCCGGTGCCGTCCGTTTCGCCCTTGTCGCGATCGTGCTGAGCTTCTCCTACCTCAGCGTCCGAAGCAGTCTGAACATCCCGAAGTTCGAGCAACTGACCAAGGACATGATGGGCGGCCATCCGATCCCCACCCCGACCGCCTTCATCTTCGAACACCACCTGCTGTTCATCGCCCTCAGCGTTCTGGTTCCGACCATTTCCATCGCGATGCTTTTCTCGCGCCGCATCGTGGCCTCCTTTTACGTCATCGGGATTCTCGGGATCACCACCGTCGCTCAGTTTATCCTGCTCTATACCGGATTATCGGCACCCGTAATGCACATCATCAGCAGCCTGAGCGGCACTCCCTGACTCAGGCAATCGACTCCCCTGCGCCGAAGCGTTCGCGCTGGCGGAACTGGCCGGGGGTGAGACCGGTGAGGTGCTTGAAGTCTTTGCTGAAGAAGAAGCGGTCGGCGTAGCCCACCTGGGTGGCGATCTCCTTCACGGCGTCGTCGGTTTCGGCGAGGCGGCGCTTGGCCTGGCTGATGCGTTCGCGCCGCAGCCAGTCGATGGGACTGGTGCCGAAAGCGGCCTTGAAGACGCGGGAAAAATGCGTGGGGCTCATACCCGCGAGCGCGGCGAGTTCGTCCACGCGATGGCGCTCGAAGTAGAAGAGCTTCATTCGCTGCACCGCGCGCTGGAGCACGGGCGGGATCGCGGGCTCGTGTGGTTCGCGCTGGCGCGCGGCGAAGGCGAGCGCGATTAACCGAGCGACGGAGGCATGGATGAGCGCGGGCGCTTCCGGCATGTCGCTCGCGAGGGTGGCGAAGATCTCGCGGAAGATCGGCGCGGCGGCGGCGGAGTCGAATCCGACAATCACCGGCGCGTTCTCCACGTCGAGTAATTCAGCCAGCCGCGCCAGCTTCGGGCCTTCCATGCGAATCCAATAAACCTCCCACGGCGCACGCGGGTCGGCTCCGTGTTCGTGCGGATGGTGGCAGTTGATCCACCCGATCTGCCCGGGCCGAACATCGTGGCGCCGCCCGCCGATTTGCACCCAGCCGCGCCCGCGCAGGCAGAGAATCAGTTCGTGCCCGGGGAAATGATCGCGCCGCACATGGTGTTCGGGTCCGCCCACGAGATGCCCGGCGCGCGGCACGGTGTAGAAGACCTCCTGGTGCTGCGGACTCGGCGTGGCAAAGAGCGAGACAGGAAAACGGCTGCGGACAGGAGCCTTGGGCATGGTGGGATAATACAACCTCCCGGGTGGGGCGCTCCATTTCCTTTTTGCCCGGTCAGCGCACACTCCTCCCCGATGCTCCGCGTCCCCTTCATCCTCAGTGTCGCCCTCACTGCCGCGGCCTCCGCCGCGGACCCGGTGAGCTTCAGCCGCGACGTGCTGCCGATTCTTTCGGACAACTGCTTCGCCTGCCACGGTCACGACGAGGGCAAACGCAAGGCCGACCTCCGCCTCGACACCCGCGAAGGTGCCACCGCCCTGCACGATGGCGTGGCCGCGCTCGTCCCCGGCAAACCGGACGCGAGCGAACTGCTCACGCGCATCGTCACCACCGATGCCGACGACCTGATGCCCCCGCCGAAGTCGCATAAGCCGCGTCTCCCCGCCGAGCAGGTGGACGTGCTGAAGCGGTGGATCGCGGAAGGCGCTCCATGGGGGAAACATTGGGCGTTCGAGAAGCCGGTGAAGGCAGCAGTGCCGGCGGGGGCCCATCCGGTGGACGCTTTCGTGCGCGCGCGACTGGCGAAAGAAAACCTCACGCTTTCTCCCGAAGCGGAAAAACACACCCAGCTCCGTCGAGTGTCTTTCGATCTCACCGGCCTGCCACCGACACCGGAGGAAATCGCGGCCTTCGACGGTTCACCCGCAGCGTATGAAGCCGCCGTCGATCGTCTGCTCGCCTCGCCGCACTTCGGCGAGCGCATGGCCATGTGGTGGCTCGATGTTTCCCGTTATTCGGACACCGACGGTTTTCAGGCCGACGCCAATCGCGAGAACTGGCCGTGGCGCGACTGGGTGGTGGAAGCGTTCAACGCGAACATGAGGTTCGACCGATTCACGCTGGAGCAATTTGCCGGCGACCTGCTGCCGAATGCCACACCGGAGCAGAAGCTGGCTACTTGCTTTCACCGCAATCACATGACCAACGGCGAAGGCGGGCGCGATCCGGAGGAGTCGCGCGTGGACTACGTGCTGGACCGCGTGAACACCATCGGCACCACCTTCCTCGGCCTCACGCTGAACTGCTGCCAGTGCCACTCGCACAAGTTCGATCCCGTCACGCAGGCCGAATACTACGGGCTCACGGCGTTCTTCAACAGCATCGACGAAGACGGCAAAGCCGGGAAAGCCGCGAAACCCTACCTCGCTTACGAATCGAAGCACGTGCCGCACGCCATCGCCGAAGCCCAGCGACTCGTCGATGAGCGGAAACCGCGCGAGGCGCAGGCCCGCACCGATGCGGAGAAACCCTTTGCCGCCTGGCTCGCCGCCCGCACGGCGGAAGTGCGCGGCGGATTCACCGCATGGCATCCGCTGCGCGGCACCCTCGAAGCCAGCGAAGGCACCGTGCTTACGCAGGAAGCCGACGCTACCGTGCAGGCCAGCGGCCCCAATCCGAACCAGGACGACTATCGCCTCATTGCACCGGTAAAGCTCGGGCGCGTGACCGGTCTGCGATTGGAAGTGCTGCCGCACACGTCGCACACAAACGCAGCCTTCTCGCGCGGCAAATCGGGCGAATTTATCCTCACCGACATCAAAGTGCAGGTGCGCCGCCACGGCAGCAGCCAGATTCGCGATATCGCGGTGAAGAGCGCAACCGCGGACTTCTCGCCCGGTGGTCAAAAAGACAAGCGCGCCTACGGCGACGTGAAAGGCGTGCTCGACGACGACCCGCGCAACGGCTGGACCACCCAGGGCGCGCCCGCGATTACACCACACACCGCTGTCTTCGCCCTCGCCGAACCGCTCGTGCTCGCGGAGGACGAAGAGCTGATCTTCGAGTTGCGCCAGCGCTCGACCAATGGCGACTCGAACCTCGGTCGCTTCCGCCTTTCGGCGACGGACCAGCGCGGCCCGGCTGTCGCCAATGTCGGTCCCGCGCCGCTGGAAGAACTCGCCGCCGCCACCACGGTGGATGGCAAACTGCGCGCGCGGCTTTTCGAGCAATTCCTCGCCGACTACGAGCCCTACCAGTTTGCCAGGCGCGCGCTTGATCGCGCCAACTCCCAGCTCAGCGAAGCGAAAGCCGCGAAGAAGGTGGACGTGATGGTGCTCGCCGAGCGCAAGCAGCCGCGCGACACCTTCGTGCTCGTGCGTGGCGTGTGGGACAAGCACGGCGACAAGGTCCAGCGCGGGGGACTGACTTCCATCGCGCCGCTCGGCGGCGAAGGCCGCACGCGCGCCGATCTCGCCCGGTGGCTCACCTCACCCGACAACCCCCTCCCCTCGCGAGTGCTGGTGAATCACCTCTGGCAGCTGTGCTTCGGCGCGGGGCTGGTGCGGACGACGGAGGACTTCGGCCTGCAAGGCGAACGCCCCACGCATCCCGAATTGCTCGACTGGCTGGCCGTGGAGTGCCTCGAGAGCGGCTGGGACGTGAAGCATCTGCTCAAGCTCATCGTCACCAGCGCCACCTATCGGCAAAGCTCGCAAGCGACGGAGACGCAAATCGCGCGTGATCCGGAGAATCGCCTGCTCGCTCGCGGCGCGCGTTTCCGTCTGCCGGCGTGGATGCTGCGCGACGCCGCGTTGCACGCATCGGGACTCATCAATCCCGCGCTCGGCGGCCCGCCGGTGCGGCCTTATCAGCCGGAAGGCGTGTGGGAGGAAAATTTCATGGGCCGCTTCACCTGGGTGCCAAGCGAAGGCACCGCGCAATACCGCCGCACGCTCTATGCATTCTGGCGTCGCAGCATCGCGCCGACCTTCCTCTTCGACTCCGCGCAACGCCGCTCGTGCGAAGTCCGCACCGCGCGCACCAACACCCCGCTCCACGCGCTCACCCTGCTGAACGACGAGAACTTCCTCGAAGCCTCGCGCGCCCTCGCCACGCAGGCGCTCACGAAACCCGAGCCACTCCGCGAGATTGCCATGCACATTCTCTCCCGCGAGCCCAGCGGCGCAGAACTGCGCATCTTCACCCGCGAACGCGACCGTGCCCTCGCGCACTACCGAGCGCACCCCGACGACGCCGTGAAATTCCTCACGCGCGGCCAGACACAGCTCGACGCGAAACAGTCCGCCCCCGACCTCGCCGCGCACACCGTCGTCGCGAGCCTGATCTTTAATCTCGACGAAGCCATTACCCATGAATGAGCCGCTCAACCTTACCCGCCGCTATTTCCTCGGCCGCTGCACTGGCGTCTCGCTCGGGGCGATGGCGCTTTCGCAAATGGTGCGTGGAGCCATGGAGCCACGGCGCAATGCCATCGGCGGGCTCGATTCGCTGCCGCATTTCCCCGCGAAGGCAAAACGCGTGATCTTCCTCACGCAGTCCGGTGGGCCTTCGCAGATCGAACTCTTCGACGAGAAACCGGGGCTGATGAAGTGGGCCGGCATCGAGCTGCCCGACTCCGTGCGGCAAGGCCAGCGGCTCACCACCATGACCGCAAACCAGAAGCAGCTCATCATGCCCGCGCGGGTGAAATTCGAGAAGTGCGGGCAGAGCGGCGCGACGATCGGCGAATGGCTGCCGCACCTGCGCGAGGTGGCCGACGAGCTGTGCTTCATCAAGTCGATGCACACCGACCAGATCAACCACGCGCCGGCCATGACGGAGTTTTTGACCGGCCACCAGCTCCCCGGTCGCCCCAGCATCGGCGCGTGGACCAGCTACGGGCTCGGCAGCGAAAACCGCAACCTGCCGGACTATCTCGTAATGATTTCGAAAATGCAGCGCCCGAGCGATCAGCCGCTCTACGATCACTACTGGGGCAGCGGCTTCCTCCCTTCGCGTTACCAGGGCGTGAAGCTGCGCAATGCGAAAGACCCGGTGCTTTACCTGCGCGACCCGGACGGTCTGCCGCGCGACGTGCGCCGCGGGATGCTCGACGGATTGGCGGAGCTGAATCAGCAGCACCTCACGCAGACCGGCGATCCCGAAATCGCCACGCGCATCCGGCAATACGAGATGGCTTACCGGATGCAGACGAGCATCCCGGAGCTGACCGACCTGAGCGACGAACCGGAGGAAGTCTTCGACCTCTACGGCCCCGATTCGCGCCGCGCCGGCAGCTACGCCGCCAACTGCATTCTCGCCCGCCGGCTTGCCGAACGCGGCGTGCGCTTCATCCAGCTCTTCCATCCCGACTGGGATCACCACAGCCGGCTCACCTCCTGGTGCACCGCGCGTTGCCGCGACACCGACCAGCCCACCGCCGCACTCATCAAGGACCTCAAACGCCGCGGCATGCTCGACGACACGCTCGTCATCTGGGGCGGTGAATTCGGCCGCGGCGTCGCGGGCCAGGGCAAGTGGGACAGCCCCGAAGCCGGGCGCGACCACCACCCGCGGTGCTTCACCATGTGGATGGCTGGCGGCGGCGTAAAGCGCGGCATGACGTGGGGCTCGACCGACGAGTTCAGCTACAACGTGGCGGAAAACGGTGTCCACGTGCACGACTTGCACGCCACCGTGCTCCACCTCCTCGGCATCGATCACGAGCGCCTCACCTACCGTTTCCAAGGCCTCGACTTCCGCCTCACTGGCGTGGAGCCGAGCAAGGTGGTGAAGGACATTCTGGTGTAAAAAGCGGATTCACGAGCGCAACTCACCCCGCGCAAACGGGTGGCACAATTTTGCGTCCCAAAGGCGCTGGAAGCGGCTATTCTCCCAGCGTTCGCTGTCTTCATCTCCCCGCCTGCCATGAAACGCCTCGTTTTCTCTTCCGTCCTGCTCGCGTTACTCAGCGTCTCGGTTTCGGCCGCGCCCAAGGGTAAAAAGCGCCAGCAGCAGGCCCCTGCGCCTGCCGCACCTTCGACTCCGGCGCCCTCCACTCTTCCTCAAAAACCGGCGACATCTGAGGCCAGGCCCCTTTCGGAAGAGCTGCCTTCTCCGTGGCACACCTGGAGCGATGCGCAGGGGCGCAAGGTGGAAGCGGCGTTCCGCGCGCTGGCGGGCGACATGGTCACCGTCCAGACCCACGAAGGGCAGACCTATCAACTCAATCTTCACTCGCTGGTGAAGGAGGATCGCATCTTCGCCTACGACTACGCCAAACGCATCCGCGCCCGTGGTTTCGCCGACGATTTCGTCAAAAAGGCGGCTTATCAGATCGACTACCTCATCGGCTCCACGCTCGTCGCGAAAGGCCAGAAATTTAACCCGCCCGTCTCGGATGAAGTCTTCGTCCGCCGCATTTACCTCGACGCGGTGGGTCGCATTCCGACCGCCGAGGAAGCCCGCACTTTCCTCGCCGACGCCGCGCCGGACAAACGCGCCAAACTCATCGACAAGCTGCTCTACTCGCCCGGTTACACGATGCAGATGTATAACTGGCTGGGCGACATGCTGCGGGTGAAAGACACCTTCGGCAAAGGCGTGCCCGCTTATACCTTCGAGGACTGGCTCAAGGATCAGCTCCACGCCGACCGCCCGTGGGATGCCCTCGTGAACGCCATGCTCACCGCCGACGGAAAGATCTGCGAAAACGGCGCGGTCGGTTTCCTCGCCTACGACGCGCAGATGCCGCTCGACGGCGTGTCGAACCTGCTCACCACCTTCCTCGGCGCCAACGTCGCCTGCGCGCAGTGCCACGATCATCCGCTCGCTGATTGGTCGCAGCGCGACTTCTATCAAATGGCCGCGTTCTTCGGAGCCAGCGACGGCTTCGACGAAAACATCTTCAAGCAGGCGAACAAACTGGTGAAGGGCAAGAACGCCTCAGCCGGCCTGAACAAAGGCCAGGTCCAGCGCATCGCCTATGCGAACGCCTTCGGCATGACCGATACCGGCAAGCAGGTCCTCACCTTCCCGAAAGATTACAAATACACCGACGTGAAGCCGGGCTCGCCCGTCACCCCGACGCTCATCACCTGGAGCGAAGCGGACAAGCGCAACGCGGCCTATCGGATCGACTCGAAAAACCCGGGCACCCTGCGCGACGAATTCGCGAAGTGGATGACGAGCCCCGAGAACCCGCGTTTCGCCGCAAACATCGCCAATCGCGTGTGGAAAAAAGTCTTCGGCCTCGCCGTGCAGGAGCCGGTGTCGGACCTCGACGACCTCAAGAAAGGCAGCAATCCCGCGCTGCTCGCGCATCTCGCCACGATCATCAAATACGGGAAGTTCGACCTGCGCGAATTCCAACGCTGCCTCTTCAATTCGCAGACCTATCAGCGCGCTGCCAGCATCACCCCCGACCTCGAAAAAGGCCCGTATCTATTCCCCGGCCCGCTCGTGCGCCGCATGACCGCGGAGCAGGCGTGGGATAGCTTGGTCGTCGCCAGCGTCGGCCCCGAAGCCGACAACTCGCTCCTCCGCCGCGGCGACGACGAGAAGCTGATGGCCATCCCCGGCGCGATCACCTCGGAAGGCATCAACATGGTCGTCAGCAAACTCCAGGCAGCCGGCGCGATGACCAAGGGTTACGCCAAGAAGAAAGGTGGCGCGTCCGAGAAAGGCCTCGCCGCGCAATTCGAAGGCACCAAACCGCAGGAGCGCTTCGGTATGCTGCTCGCCCGCGCCAGCGAACTCCCGCAGCCTTCCTCCGAAACTCACTTCCTGCGCGTCTTCGGCCAGAGCGACCGGCTCATCGCCGACACCGGCACCACCGATGGCAGCGTGCCGCAGGCCCTCATGCTCATGAACGGCAATGTGGGCCAGCTCATCAGCGATCCGAACTGCGCCGCCGTGGTCGCCGCCGGGAACGAAAAGACCCCCGACGAAAAAGTGGACTCCCTCTACCTCGCCTTCCTCGCCCGCAAACCCAACGACGCCGAGCGCACCGCCTCCAAAGCCGCGCTCACCACCGGCCTCGGCCTGAGCGATGTCGCGTGGACCCTCGCCAACACGCGCGAGTTTCTCTTCGTCCAATAGTCCATCCATCCCCTGGTCCCAAGTCTGCCCACCACCATGAACTTCGACTCCCTCCGCGATCCTCTCGACCGCCGCACCTTCGTCCAGCGCTGCGCTCACCTCGCCTTTGGCCTCAGCGTGCTGCCCGCCTTTGCCGCCGAAAAATCCGCCGCTCCTGCTGCCGCCGTGGCGCGCGGCGCTGGCTTTGGCAAAGCGAAGCGCATCATCTTCCTCGAACTGCAAGGCGGCCTCAGCCACATCGACACCTTCGATCCGAAGACCGGCGATGCCAAAGGCCCGGGCAATCCCATTTCCACGAGCGCCGATTTCCAGCTCACCGAATACCTGCCCGAAACCGCCAAGATCGCGAACAAGATCACCGTCATTCGTTCGATGACCGCCAAGGTCGGCGTGCATGCCAACGCGCAGTATCTCATGCGCACCGGGTTCGAGAAACGCGGCACCATCGTCCACCCGATGCTCGGGGCGTGGGCGCAAAATTATCTCGGGCCCAGCCATAAGACGCTGCCCTCGACGGTCTGCGTGAATCGCGCCGCCAACCATGGCAACGGCTATTTCCCCGCTGCATTTTCGCCTCTGCCAATCCTCGATCCGGACGAGGGCCTCGCCAACTCCGTGAGCCGCGTCTCCGGCGACGTGCAGCAAAAACGCATCACCCTGCTCGAACAGCTCGACGCCGGTTTCGGCAAACAGATGGCCGATGAAAACGTGAAGTCCTACGGCGACTTCTACGACACGACGCTCCAGCTCATGAAGAGCAGCGACCTCGACGCCTTCGACCTCAACAAGGAGCCCTCCGCCATGCGCGAGAAATATGGTCGCAGCAAATTCGGCCAGGGCTGCCTGCTGGCTCGCCGCCTCGTCGAGTCAGGCGTGCGCTTCGTCGAGGTGCAGAGCGGCGGGTGGGACATGCACAAGCAACTCGAAGACGGCATGGAAGACCGAGGGGCGGAGTTCGATCGGGTCTTTGCCGCGCTCGTCAGCGACCTGGAGTCACGCGGCCTTCTGGACTCCACCCTCGTCGCTGTCACCACGGAGTTTGGCCGCAAACCGAGCTTCGATGGCAGCGGGCGTGGCCATCATCCCGTCGCTTTCAGCACCGCCCTCGCCGGTGGCGGGGTTAAACGCGGTTATGTCCACGGCTCTAGCGATGAAAAAGGTTACGCGCCGAAAACGCTGCCCATGACGGTCGGCGAATTCCACGCCTCCATCGCATGGGCCGCCGGCCTCCCCATCGAGCAGGAAATCATCACCCCCAGCGGGCGCCCGATGACCATCGGCAACAAAGGTAAACCGGCGATGGAGTTGTTTGCCTGAGCCCTCTCCGGGGTGCCCCAGCTTGGGGATTCGCCCCGATTCGTCATTTCAAAAAATAATTGTGGGGGGTCCGTTCAGTCGTCCAAAATCTCATTTTCGCAAAACGGCCGCGCTAAAATATCGAGAATTCACCCGACTGAAGCAGCCTATCAAGGGCCGTTTTGACCCACTCAGATTTTGGCAAGCTTTATCCCTTTTTGGCCACTCAGCTCGGATGCCACACTGTAGTCACCCAATTGTAGCGGTAGCCTTGATAAAGATTCCTTGCGATTGGCGGTTCTCACGACACCTTCCGCCCGCCTTCCTTTTCATGCGCCGTTTAGGACTATTCCTCCATACTTTTTGCCTCATTTTTGCATCGTTCAGCGTTCGCGCTGCCGATGGCGCCCAGCAGTGTAAACCGGGTCCGTGGGGCCGAATTGAATACCAGACGGTCTATCTGGAAGCCCCGGAATGGATCATCGACCAATTCCCGCTGCCCAGCACCCAGCCTCGATGGAGTTTCCCAAGTGCGAATAAGGAAGACGTCCGTCGCTTCCTGAAGGAAGCAGGCATGGATGCGGCCACCGCGGACCGCTGGCTCGACGCGCCTCGCTGCCAGGTCATCGATAACTCTGTCACCATCTTTCCCTCCACGGCGGAGGTCGAGGAAATGCCTGCCAAGGCTCGCTCGATTATCTATCCGGAACTCGCCAAGCTCCCCATCAACGAGTTCTTCCACGACCCGATTTTCATCAGTGATAGCAGTGTGGAGCGCTGGCTGAGCGGTTCCTCCATGCCAACGGAGATGGTGGCCCTCATCGCCAAGCTGGCGTATTTGGAAAACGGGGCTCTGCTGTTCAGCAATTTCTCCACGCTTCTCAGCCACGCCCAGTCCGAGGATGAAGCGCGCTCGTGGCTCAAGGACATTACCCGCACCAAGGCGGTGCTCGCCCACCTGCGCGTCGGGCCGCAAGATGATCTGAAAGCCCTCGCGGATTACTGGTCTTCCGGGCGTCGGCGCAAAGACGTTCTACCTTTCCTCGAATCCATCGCCGCTCCCCCGGGCGACCGCATCGATCTGGTGCACCTGCTTCCCGCCCAGGCGCGCAAATTCCTCTACACCTATCCATCACCGGACATGGCGTTGCTCGGCCAGCAGGCGAACTGCCACTGGACCTCGCTGAACTTCTTCAACTTTTTCCCGCAGAATATCTACCTCGACCTGAAACTCGCGGCGACCGGTGTGCTGGAAAACTATTCGCCTGTCACGGATGCATCGCGACTCGGCGATGTGCTTTTCTTTCTCGATGGCCAGGGCAACGCCTATCACTCCTGCGTTTTTGTCGCCGATAATCTGGTTTACACGAAGAACGGCGACAACCCGGTCGCCCCGTGGATTCTCACCACGCTGGAGGATGTGAAGCAGGTCTATCTGCGCAAGGCGGGTTCGAGGATCAGTGTTTTCCGCCTGAACGAATCGCGCCGGTCCGCTTCACTCCCCCGCAGCATCGCCGATCGCCCCAACCGGGGCTAAAGTGGATCGCGCAGGGCTTGCAGGGCGGGTATCCACCGCTCAGGAACGCGCCCGTTCCTGCAAACTGAGCCCGTAGCTGCCGCCGCTCTTGCGCAGGCGCAGGGGAGCCCCGAACGCGGTGCTCAGCTTCGAACTGGTCAGGGCCCGGTCGATCGTATCGCACGCCACCGCCTTCCCCTCGCGCAGAACCAAGGCGTGGGAAAAGACCGGCGTGATTTCCTCCACATGATGCGTCACCAGAACAATCGCCGGCGCCTGGCGCGAGCGAGCGAGGCGTTCGACAACTCCGAGGAAATGCTCACGCGCCACGGGGTCGAGCCCGGCGCACGGTTCATCGAGAATCAGGAGCCGCGGTTGTGTGACGAGGGCACGCGCAATCAACACCCGCTGGCGCTCGCCCTGGCTCAACACGCCCCACGCGCGCAGGGCGATGTCCTTCGCCTCAGCCCGCTCGATCGATCGCATCGCAGCCGCACGGATGCGTCCGGGAATCGGCCCCCAATACCCGACCTGAGCGCTCTCCCCGCCCGCGACGATCTCCAGCGCGCAATCTTCGTCGTGCATGAGCTGCCGCAGGCTCGAGCTCACGATGCCGACACCCTTCCGCAGCTCCCGCCAATCGCTCGCCCCGAATTCCTCGCCGAGCAGACGAATCGCGCCCTCCGTCGGCGTAAAGTATCCCGTCAACGCGCTGAGCAGCGAAGTTTTGCCCGACCCATTCGGCCCGAGAATGACCCAGTGTTCCCCGGTCTTCACGGTCCAGCACAGGTCGTCGAGGATGACCGTCTTTCCCCGGCGGATGGTGATATTCTGGATGTCGAGAATCGGCGGCTTGGATGATCGGGCGCGTGGCGTCATTGTTCGGGCTGCTGTCGTAAAAGGTCTGGCCGCACGCGCTCGGTTTTCGCGCGGGCCTGCGCGAGCCGCCACTTCGCGATCGCCGCGTGATTTCCGCCGAGCAACACGTCCGGCACACGCCAGCCACGGAACTCCACCGGCCGCGTGTATTGCGGATATTCCAACACGCCGGTCGAGTGACTGTCGTCCACGGCACTGTTGGCGTCGCCGAGCACACCGGGCAGGAGCCGCACCACGGCATCCACCACCACCGTCGCGGCGATGGCGCCATTCGTGAGCACGTAATCGCCGATGCTCAACTCCTCGTCGATCAGATGATCGATCACGCGCTGGTCCACCCCTTCGTAGTGGCCACAGATGAAAATGAGATGCTCCAGCTTCGCGTATTCTTCCGCCACCCGCTGCGTGAAGACGCGCCCGCCTGGCGATAGCAATACCACGCGCGCGCCCGGCGTGCGCAATTCCTCCACCGCGGCAAAGATGGGCTCGCATTTCATCACCATGCCCTGTCCCCCGCCATAGGGCGCATCGTCGGTGGTGAGGTGTTTGTTCGTGGCCCAGTCTCGAATATTCCGATGCCGCACGTCCACCAAACCGCGCTGCTGCGCCTTGCCGAGGATGCTCTCGGCGAGCGCACTCGCGGCGATGGCGGGAAAGAGGCTGAGGATGTCGATGCGCACGACCGCGCCGTAGCGCGGAAATTCCCAATCCGAAATCTGAAATCCGAAACAATTTCCAAAATCCGGAAATGAGCGAATAGAGAAAAAAACGTCCGCGCCGTTTCCGCTTTCACGAAGATTTGGATTTGTTTCGTGCTTCGGATTTCGGATTTCGGATTTCCATCACCCTTTGGCCCGCTCCCGTTCCCGCCGCAAAAATAAATCTCGTCCCCGCCTCCCCTGGCGGCGCTGGCTGCTGCGGGCGGCTCTCCTCGGCTTTGCCATCGTCGTCGCGGTCGTGCTGATTTACGGCTTCTGGGCCTCCACCTTCGATCTCACGATGGTGAAGGAAATGCCGCAGCGCTCGATGGTCTTCGACATGGACGGCAAGCTCTACTCGCGCCTCCAGGGAGAAAACCGCATCGTCGTCGGGCGGAGCGAAGTCTCCGGGAACTTCGTCGAGGCACTGCTCGCCCGCGAGGACACGCGCTTTTTTTCCCATCGCGGCGTCGATCCGATCGGGATCATTCGCGCCGTGGCGCGCAATCTCATCGCCAAGTCCGCCAAGCAAGGCGCGTCTACGCTGACGCAGCAACTCGCCCGCAACACGTTCCCGCTCGGCGGCAAAAACATGCACCGCAAACTGCTCGAAGCCTTTGTGGCCATGCGGATCGAGCAAAGCTACTCGAAGCAGGAAATCCTCGAGGCTTACATGAACCGCGTTTACCTCGGCGCGGGGGTCTATGGCGTCGAGACAGCGTCGCTCGCTTACTTCGGCAAACACGCCCGGGACCTCTCGCTGGGGGAAAGCGCGACGATCGCGGGCATCATCCGCGCGCCCACCTACTACTCACCGCGCAAGAACATGAAAGGCGCGCTCGCCCAGCGCGACCAGGTGCTCGAGCGCATGGTGAAGCTCGACAAAATCACCGAGACCCAGGCCGCCGAGGCCAGACGCGCAGGCATCGTCCTGTCGAAAAAACCGCGGCTCATGCTTCAGGAAAACTACGCCATGGAAGCCGTGCGGGAAGATCTCGATGCGCTGCTCAGCGACGATCAGCAGGCCGAAGGCGGCTTCCGCATTTACACCACCATCGATCCCGAATTGCAGAAGCGCGCCGAGCAGGCGCTCGAAGCAAACCTGCGCAAGGTCGAGCAGCGGCCCGGCTATTCGCACCCCACGCGCGGACAGTTCGCCGGGATGTCCGACGACGAGAAAACGCACACGCCTTACCTGCAAGGCGCGGCCGTGGTCATCGATCAGCGCAGCGGCGGCATCCGCGCCATGGTGGGCGGGCGTGACTATGCCGAGAGTCCGCTCAATCGCGCCCGCAGCGCGCACCGGCAGATCGGCTCCACCTTCAAGCCGTTCGTGTATTCCGCCGCGTTCGGGCGCGGCATGCTGCCAGGCGCAACCATCGACGACGGGCCCATTCATCGCGGCGAAATCTCCGGTGCGCCCACGTGGCAGCCCGAAAATTCCGACGGCACCTTCAAGGGTTCTCTGCCTGCGGAGGAAGGCCTCATCCAATCGCGCAACACCATGAGCGTGCGGGTCGGCGAACGCGCCGGATTGAATGAAATCGCGCGCCTCGCCAATGCCGCCGGCCTCGATTCCGTGCCGAAGCAGCCCGCCATTTATCTCGGCGCGTTCGAGTCCACCCTCGTCGATGTCACCGCGGCTTACACCATCTTCCCCAATCAAGGCGTGCGCCGGCAGCCTTATATCATCGAGCGCATCGACGATGCCACCGGCGAGACCATCTATCGCGCCCCCCATCTCGCCCCGCGCGTGCTCGACTCCGGCATCTGCTGGCTCACCACTGCCTCGCTCACCAAGGTGATGGAACGCGGCACCGGCGCGAGCGTGAAGAACGAGGGCTTTTCCAAACCCTGCGCCGGCAAGACCGGCACGACGAATGACTTCGTCGATGCGTGGTTTGTCGGCTACACGACCTCGCTCACCTGCGGCGTGTGGGTGGGACTCGATCAGCCGAAAACCATCATTAGCAAAGGCTATGGCGCGGCGCTGGCGTTGCCGGTGTGGGCCGACATCATGACCGCCGCGTCCGCCGCGCGCTATCCCGCCAAAGGATTCCCCTCGCCCGACACGCGCCGCGTGCAGGTCTGCTCTTCGTCAAACGAACTCGCCACCGATGCCTGCCAGCGCGCGGGCACCGCGTATTCTCTCGAAGTGCCCACGTCGCGCGTGCCCCACGATGCCTGCCACGTTCATCGCGGCAACGTAGTCACACGGCGCGAATCTCCCAGCCAGCCCAGCGGCGGTCTGCTCCGTTCGTTCCGCAAATTCTTCGGCGGCGAATAACCCCTCCTTCGCGGCCGGGGGGGGGCGCCTTTGCGTTCCACCGGCTCGAATCCCCTCCAGGTCCCGACACAGTTCCCTGCCCGCCGCGCATCCGGCTTGCTCCATGGTAACCATGATCTTCCGCCTGCTTCTTATCGCCCTGGCCTGCGCCGCCGTCTGTCATGGCGCGCCGATCACCGTGCGCGAGATCGAATTTCTCATCCGCCAGCGCACCCCCGATGCCGAGATCGTGCAGGCCGCCGCCCAGCGCCGGCTGCTGGCCCCGCTCAATGCCGCCGCCGAAGCCGCCCTCCGCGACGCAGGCGCCTCCGATGCCCTCATTGCCGCCTTGAGCAGACCGGAAATCGCACTCTCCGCTGCCGATACCAAAGCCGAACTGGAGCGCATGCAGTTGCACCGCCAGCAGGTCTCGCGATCCGCCGCCGAGGACGCCGCGGCTCACGCCGAACAACAGCAGCGCCTGCAAAAACTCGCCGCCGGCACGAACACCAGCGGCGCGACTCGCCAGATGCTCGACGGCCTGCTTGTGAAACTCGAAGGCGACCAACTCAAGCCCTTCAACGCCCGCTCCCTCGATGGCGTGCGCGTCTTCGGATTCTACTACTCCGCCATGTGGTGCGGACCGTGCCGGCAGTTCACGCCCAAGCTCGTGGAGTCCTACCAGCGATTGAAGGCGCAGTATGGAAATCAGTTCGAGCTCATCTTCGTCAGCTCCGACCGCGACGAATTCAACATGGCCGAATACATGCGCCACTACCGCATGCCCTGGCCCGCGATTCGTTACGGCGCCGACAAGTCCGCCCTCGAGCCATTCAGCGGCAAGAGCATCCCGTGGCTCGTCGCCGTCTCCGACAGCGCCCAGCCGCTCACCCGCAATGCCGTGGACAAAAAATACCTCTCCCCCGAAAGCGTCCTCGGCGGCATCGAGCAACTCCTCTTGCAGCTCAAGCGGTAAGCCCGCCGCCATTGGCAGGTCAGCCGCGTCCACGGCTAACGAGACTCCACGCGCGGAATTAACTCCCCGCATGATCCTCCGCGCCCTCCTGCTCCTCGCCTGCGCCGCCTCCGCGGCTCCGGTGAGCTTTCGTGCCGACATCGCGCCACTCCTCCAGCGCCGGTGCGCCGCCTGCCACAGCGCGGACAACCCAAAAGGCCGCTACCAGCTCGACAGCTTCACTCGTCTCGTCACCCCCGGCCAGAGCGACCTTCCCGCCGTCACGCCCGGCAAACCCGCGCAATCCGAAATCGCCGCCCTCCTGCGCGAAACCGGCGCCGACGATCGCATGCCGCAAAAAGCCGACGCCTTGCCCGAAGAGGAAATCGCCCTCGTCGAACGCTGGATCGCCGAAGGCGCGCACTTCGACGGCCAGTCGAAAGATCAGCCCCTCGTCGAACTCGTCCGCGCCACCATGCTCCGCCCCGCCCCGGCGAAATACGCGCGCCCCCTGCCCATCACCGCCCTCGCCTTCAGCCCCGACGGCCAGCGCCTCGCCGTCAGCGGCTACTACGAGGTCACGATCTGGAACATCGCCGATGGATCGCTCGTCACACGCCTCGGCGGCTTGCCCGAGCGAATCACCTCCCTCGACTGGCGCGGTGAACGCCTCGCCGTCGCCGGGGGTTCCGCCATGCAATGGGGCACCGTCGCCCTCGCCGACGTCACCGGCCAGGTCCCCGTCCGGTTCCTCTGCGACCTCCCCGAGGCCGCCCTCAGCGTCGCCTTCAGCCCCGACGGCACCAAACTAGCCGCCGGCTGCGGCGACCGCACCGTGCGCACCTTCGACGCCGCCACCGGCGTCAGCAGCCGCGTGCTCAAGCTCCACGCCGACTGGGTTCAGGCCGTCGCTTTCAGCCCCGATAGCTCCCACCTGCTCACCGCCAGCCGCGACCGCACCGCCCGCGTCGTCGATCTCAAATCCGGCGAAGTGAACACCAGCTACACCGGCCACGAAACCCCGCTCCTCACCTGCGCCGTCTCTCCCGATGGCAAAATCGCGTGGACCCTCGCTCGCGGCGGTTCCCTGCACCGCTGGGACTTCGTCCAGGCCAAACGCGACGGGGAAATCACCGGCGCCGACTGGCAGACCTTCCGCGCCGGTCCCTCCGGCCTCGTCACCGCCTCCAGCGACCGCAAACTCCGCTTCTACCCCGGCAACGACCGCTCCCCCAAAGCCACCTGGGACGCCCCCGGCGACGCCATCCTCTCCCTCGCCATCAGCCCCGATGGCAAACTCTGCGCCAGCGGCGCCGCCGACGGCACCATCGCCGTCTTCACCCTCCCCGAAGCCCGCCCCCTCCACACCTTCACCGCCGCCCCGCGCTGAGCACCCTTTCCCCCCTCGTTCTGAAGATCTCCCAAAACCCGCCCTTGCGCCCGCGCCACACCGCATCTAGCCTCGGCGCCCTCTGAACTGGCGGGGTAGCCAAGTGGTAAGGCCGGGGTCTGCAAAACCCCTATTCGCGGGTTCGATTCCCGCCCCCGCCTCCAGTTCTGTCTTCATCAGTGTCCACGGGCGATCAGGGGCCTGCAAAAAGGCAAAGTTCAAACACGTCCATGAATGTCCGAGGGTTTTCGAGACTGTATCGAATCGGCTATTTCGAGAGCTAAACTCGAATGTCAGTGATCAGAATTGCTGACACTGTCGACCCGTCCAACTCGACTGGCAGGATTCACGCGCAATCACACGAGACACTGGCGCGCGCGTGAAGCGGGCTTCTCAAGAAATTTTCGTGCCGTCAGAGTCGCTCTACTTCGTCCCAGTGGGTGCGACCGATTCGTGAACAGTAGCGCCATTTCACGGGGAGCGTCGTCCGGCAATTCATCGTTTTTCCATCACGTAATCCCCTCCGTCAGCTTCAGCACGAAGTCCCCCTTCGCGACGAACTCAGGGATAGTGATCAGGTCCTTTAGGCGGGTGGGCATCTCCGATTTCCTAACGGCTTTACCGTCCTGCGTTAAGCTCCAATTCGCTGGAGCAGGTTTCCGTCAGGGTCATACACTTCCAAATAGTCCGACGCTGCCGTCTTCAGTCGTTCGGGGAAGACAACGATGTTCTTTTTACCGAGATGTTTTGCTGAACCATATTGAATCGCCGCAATCATACCCGAGTCGTAGGCAGCTTGGGCAAGCACTTGACTCGGCGGATTCACCAGCTTCACCCAGGAGCCCGTCATTTCCTGCTCATTGGTGCCTAGCGCCACCAGAGTTGAAGTGTCCGTCAGGTCGAGCACACGCGTGACGATCCCTTGCACCGCGAACAGCGTTACTGGCGGCGCAGGCACCGACAAGGGACCACCGGGCAATTGCACCAGCGAATTCACCTCGGATAGCGCGGTCACTTGATCCCCGGCGAGGTAGAGAGAATCGAAACTTCCCTGCGGTGTGAAGCGAGCCCCGTCGATCTTCGAACCCGCTGCATAGAGCGGTTTTGCTGGCTTTTTGAGCAAATACCTGAACGCCACGATCCGCCACCATGGACCGTGAACGGCCGCAAGTTTGATTTTAGATAGAGCGTCGTTGAGGCTCGGGGGCGTTAGCATCACACCGGCACTCCATTCCACGCGTTGCCGAGGATGCGGCTCACCGCGAAGGCCTTGCCCTCCAGGATGGTTTCAAGCGCGCTCACGCCGTCCAGATCCGGGTGCGGGGTATTAAGCCAGATCCGAATCGTCTCTTTTGGTCCGAAGAACTCGTGGAGAATCTCCAGCGACCGTTTCACCGGCCGAAGGGCTTGCTGAAAACCAGCAGCCGCAGGGCTGCGATGGACCGCCTTGTAATTCAGGCCAAGGCCTTCCGACAGTTGTTTGAGCGGCACGCCCATGAAGTCAGCTACTTTCTGCGCGTTGATGCGTCCGGTCGCTTCATCGTGAAGCTCTCCCAGAATTACATTGGGCGCGGTAGTCGGGCTCAGGGCTTTCAGCTCTCCCACCAGTCTGGCAATTTGAGCACGAATTGCCTGAGCATATCCGCTGGTCATCTCGGTGCCGATCGCGGTTGCAATCTGGTCGATGGAAAGCGGGCCTTCGTGGGTCTTCAAGGCATCGAGAATCGTTCCGCGCAAATGTGCGGCCCCTTCCGCTGGAACTGCGGCATCGGGTTTCGGGGTGCCGTGAGTCGAGTAGGATGCGATTTCCCATCCGTCATCGCCCTCCCCTCTGGAACTCCACGATCTGCCTTGGCCAGCGATGATCGCATCCACCAGCTTTTGCAGCACGATGCGAATGGAACGAATCGCGTCGTCATTGCCTGCGATCGGATACGTGATGGCTTCCGGCTCTGTTTTCGTATCAACTATGGCGATCGTGGGGATGCGCAGGCGCTTGCACTCCGCCACGGCGATCGCTTCGCGCACCGTGTCGATGATGACAACCGCATCCGGCAGCTTATCCATGGTGCGGATGCCTTCGAGGTTGCGCTTGAGCTTTTCTCCCTCCCGCTTAGCGGCAGCGATCCCCTGCTTACCCATCTTCGAGAATTCCGGTTGGCTCTCAAGTGACTCGAGGTATTCCATGCGGTGGACGCTCTTGCGGATGGCCTTGAGATTGGTCAGCGTGCCCCCCAGCCAGCGTTGGTTCACCCAAAAGTGGCCGGTCGCCTGCGCGGCCTCCTTGATCGCGTCCTGCGCCTGCTTCTTGCAGCCCACAAAAAGGACCTTGCCTCCCTTCGCGGCGGTGTTTTGCAGAAATCTGCTGGCGGCATCGAGCTGGGCGGCTGTCTGGGCGAGGTCGATGAGATATATCGCATTCCGCTTCTCGAAAATATAGGGTTTCATCTTCGGATTCCAGCGCTTGATCTGGTGGCCGAAGTGAACGCCTGCTTCGAGTAGTTCCGTCATCAGATCGATCCCTGCTTTAATAACGTCTGCCATTCGCCAATCTACAAAAAATCGTTAACCTGTCCACCTCTTATCCGGAGGGCAGGCGGGGGCTGATGCAAGCCGTCTGCACGGTCTGACATTCTTTGGAAGCGGCTCGACTAAAAATCTCGGAATGGACGGAACGAGGGGAATGCGCGGTTGGTCGGATCGGGCTGCGAAGACGACAAAGCAGAGCCATGCGCTTTGCTCCCGCCCTTTCCCGCTCCAGCCGATGTTGGCGATCAGGAACGCGAGACCCGTGGAGTGCGGCAAACACGACGCACCGAGGTCATCCGACTTATTCGGCGGTAAAAAGGGGACCCGATTCGCCGGCGCCGAAGATGAAGCAGGAAAACAGGAAAACAGGAACGAGAGCGGCCCCGAAGGTGGGTTTTCCTGTTTTCCTGTTTCCTGCTTCAACCCCCACGGCTGCCTCCGCTCCGCTGAAAGGTGACCCCCAACGTTCCCGCACCCAGCTTGGTTCCCTCCCTCCGTTACAGAGGTAATCCAACTTAATCCGACCTGATCCGGCCTCGTCGCCGCGCACCGTTTTCCATCCGCCATCCGCCATCAACCATCATCAACTCACACACCATGGAACCGACCCGTCGAGGCAAAATCGCGCGCCTGCCCCGCGCCATCCGCGAAGAACTCAACCACCGCCTCGACGAAGGCGATCCGCAGAAGGATCTCGTTCGCTGGCTCAATTCGTTGCCCGACGTGAAGGCCGTCCTCCAGACGCATTTCGAGGGCAAAGCCATCACCGCCCAGAA
>JBGAGV010000018.1:0-177408 GCA_044226525.1 Chthoniobacteraceae bacterium
CTTTCTCGAAACGTTTTGGCTGCGGTGCTCGGCGAATGCGTCACCTCTCTCTTTTCGTCCACGATGGTGGATTCGGCGAACCGCCCATTCCGTCCATTCCGTTGGCTCAGGGTTCTTCTTGCTCGTGGCTAAGAGCACCTTCGTAACGAGGGATAGGGGTAATCGATGACGCGGACTCTGCTGCGTTTTGCTACTTGAACAGCTCTCATTACAAGAGCTGCGCGACGTCCTTCGCGCGCTTCTCCGCAAGAAAGCGCGGCAAATGGCAATCCACGGTCTCGCCGCGGTCCGGCTCTCCTTTTTGCCCGATCTTGTATCGGGCGTGACGGTGACGAGAGAGGTTTAATTGGCCAGATCGATCGAGCCTCGCAGGAGATCCAAGGTCGGGTGACAGGGAACGATTGCTTGCCGTGCTTCGGACCGGCACATAGGGTTCGGGGCGGTGGCGCACATCTCTTTTCACCTGCGCCGCATCGAGACACTCCAATCCAGCACCGTCTATGAAACGCACTCGCCTCATGGAATCCTGCCGCATCGAACCGCTCGAAGAACGCTATGCGCCGAGCAATCTCACCGTGGCCGTCATCGGCCACGCGCTCGTCATCACCGGCGATGCCGACGGCAACGCCCTGACCATCGACGGCACGGTCGGCGATCCGACCCAGTTCAAGGTGACCGCCACCACCGATACCATCAATCACGGTGGCACCACCTTCACCACGCCGAGCGGGATCACCGACATCAAGATGAAGCTGCTCGCCGGCAGCGACTCCGTCACCTTCAGCGATGCGGTCGCGCAGATCAGCCTCAAGGGCAGCATCACCGTCGATGGTGGTGATGGCGACAACACCTTCACGGCCACGAATTTGACCGTCGGCAAAAATCTTTCGATCACCAACCGCCTGGGGAACGACACCAACACGCTCCAATATTTCCACGTCGGCGGTTCGCTCACGATCAAGAACGGCGACGGAGACTCGTCCATTTCTTCCGTAAATAGCGTTCTCAATACGGTCGGTGGGAGCGTCACGATCACCAACGGCAAAGGCTACGACATAGCGATCCTGGCCGGGCTCAGCGTGAAACACAACGTGACCATCAACAACGGCCTGGGCGCCGGCGACGGCACCGCTGGCTTCTTCCAGATCTACAATCAGCTGGTCTCCCGCACGGTGATCGGCGGCAACCTGACGCTCACCTACCGCAATGAAGCGGTCGCCGATTCGACGATCAATGACCTTGAAGTCGGCGGCAATGTCTTGCTCAATCTTGGCTCGGGCGGAGCGGTGGTCAATTTCGACAACTACACCAGCCGTCAGCCGAACCTGATCCGCGGCAACTTCACCGTCAAAAGCACGGGCGCTCTGGAAGTAAATGTCGGCATCCAATACGCCAAATTCGGGATGATTGTGGGCAAGGCGTTCACGATCGCGTCGGCCAGCACGGCGGCGGACAAGATCACGCTCAACAATCTGTCCGTCCTCGGCGCGACGAAGCTTGGCCTTGGCGACGGCGACAACGTCATCACCATCGACGACTCGATCTTCAGCGGTGCTTTCACCTCCACCACCGGCAAAGGCGCCGATACCCTGAAGCTCGAGACGACCGCCGGGACCGTCTTCGGCACGACGTTCGGTGGCCGCGTCACCATTTATGAAGGCGCCGGCGATGACACGCTCGTGCGCGTGGGCGGCGCGCTCGACGCCAATCAGTTCATCCACTACCACGACTCCGTCACCATCCGCACCGGCGGCAATACGAACGACACCACCACCGCCGGCAACGAGTTTTTCTTCTACACCAAGGCGCCCATGATCGTGCCGTAAGTTGTGCGGTGGCAGGGCTTCACCGCCACGCGCCCGTGCTCCCGCAAATGATGCCAGGTTCGGACAGAGAAATCGTTCGCCATGGGGCTGGCGCTGGCGGAGGATGCGGGAAATGCGAATTGCGAGGAATAATCAGGTGATCGGCGACTGGTCGTCGGAGGTGGTCCTCGCGCGCCTCGAGAGCGGGGATTCGCTGCCGACGGATTTGTTCTACGACGAGCGGACTTCCGATTGGCTGCCTTTGTCCAAGCTGCAAGACACGCAGTCCGCCGCCCAACCGGTGCCCCGAGTGGCGTGGCCGTGCTATTGCGGTTCCCTGCTTCCCTTCACGGTCTGCTGCGGCGATGGGAAGAACGATTATTAAAACGGGAGCCGGCAGGCTTTCACTGGCCGGCACGAAGCGGCAGTCCCCTCGCTTCTTCCAAGCTCAGCTACTCAGGCCCTCCGGCGGCAGTTCGCGGATGACCCGGGCTGGATTGCCCGCGACGATCACGTCGGCGGGCACGTCGCGGGTGACGACGGCTCCGGCCCCGATCACCGCACGATCGCCGATGGTCACACCGGGGCAGATAATCGCGCCGCCGCCAACCCAGACGTCGGAGCCGATGGTGATCGGGCGGGCGGATTCGAGCCACTGGCGACGTTCGCGGGCGCTGATGGGGTGAGTGGCAGTGTAGATCTGCACCGACGGGGCGAAGAGCACGTTGTTGCCGATCGTGACCCTGGCGCAGTCGAGGACTACGCAGTTGAAGTTGAAGAAGACTTTCGTTCCCAGTTTGATGTTGGTGCCGTAGTCGCAGAAGAACGGCGGCTGAATCCATGCGTCGGTCTCCTTCCCGAACAACTCCGCGAGCAGATGTTTACGCTCCTCCTTCTGGTCCTCGCGGGTGGCATTCATAAGCAGGCACAAATCCCGGCACCGGTCCCGCTCACGGCAAAGCTGAGCCTCCAGCGGGTCGTAAAGCTCTCCGGCCAGCATCTTCTCTTTCTCGGTTTTCATCGGCACGCTCTTAGCCTGCCGGGGGCGACTGTCGCCTGTGCCGAGGGATCGGTTTCCCGGTTTGGTAACGAGGAAGAGAGGCTTGCGCCTATTTCTTCATCTCGGCCTTGAGCGAACTCGTCTGGCCTTTGAGTTCACCGAGTGTCGCAGCCTTCCCAGTGAAGGACTTGCTCGCGCCGCCATAACCTGCGGCCGCGAAGAGCGTCACCGATACGCCATCGGGAGCCTTTAGCGACATGATGCTGTCGTTCGGGATGCCGAGTTCCTTGAGCTGCGCGTCGTTGATGAGTTCGCACGGCACTTCCACCCGGATGGCGTGGCCCTTGAAGTTTTCCTGCAGGTAAACTTCGAAGAAGGTTTTGCCGGAGCGTTTGACCTGAGAAGCGGAACCGAGCGGAGGTTTCGGCGTCGCTTTCGGTGCGGCGGGCACCTGGGCAAAGCCAGCAGAAAGGGCGACGAGGAGAGCAAAGGAGATCCGGGTCTTCATGGCTGCGAGGAGTGCAGACCAGATCAGGGCTCATGACAATTGCCAAAACGGATGAGATGACTGCGAAGTGGAACTTCGCCAGCGCGGTCACGTCACCGAATGCAACTTAATAACATAGAGAGGCGGAGACAGCGGACGAACGAGAGCGGAAGCTCGCTTGAAAATTCGCCGAGATATCGTATAAGCTGCCAGTGAACACGAGCACTCGAATTGGCAGGCCTCATCGGGCGACTTCGAGGAGAAAGCAGATCGGCCCGCCCTGTCTTCGGTCCCCTTCGGCGAAGCCGCCTTCTCCATCTTGATTTTCATTTTACGGTCGCGCCGGGAATCCAAATCAATCCGACTTAATCCAACCTAATTCGATAGAAATATCGCGCGATGTTGACGAACCGTCATCGGCATGTTTCCGGGCACTCTGAGAGGTCTGACGAGACCATCAGTGGGCTCTACTTTGGTTTACAGACTACACCTCCGCTTCTCTGTAGATCCGACTTGATCCAAGTTAATCCAACCTCGGTAAACCGAGCGGGCATCATCACCGAGTGGGGTTTCCAGTCCTGCGAGACTTACTTCCACTACCACGAACTTTAGACCCTCTGCCATGTCTGCGCGCACCCCTCTGACTTCACTCCTTCCGTCGATTTTGGCCGCCTTTCTCGCGTGGAAATTCAGTCTTACTCCCGCTTTTGCTGATGGGGTGACCCGTGCCGAGGCGCTGAAGATCGCGGAAAGTTACGTGAACTATCGCTGGACTGCTTCGGGCCAGAACGTCCGCCACGGCAAGGATTCTGCCGGCATTGAAATTCACACACCCGATCGCGCCGGCCAGCATGGCGACCCGGTGGGCGAATGTTGGGTGGCCGGCGAAAAGAATACCGGGGTCGCTTACAAATGGGGCGGCTTTGATACGCTGGAGAAGTTCGAGAGCGGCCTGCGCGCGGGGAAAGCAGCGGGCGACGTCTATAGCTCGGAGAAAAGACGCCAGGGCGGAGCCGCCGTAAGCGGCGATGCGGTCGGGATCGATTGCTCGGGCTTCATCTCCCGCTGTTGGAAACTTACGCGCAAACACTCCACCTCGATGCTCTTTGGTATCTCCCAACGCCTCGCCTCGCCCACTGCGCTTGAACCGGCGGATGTGATGAACACCGCCGAAGGTCATGTGCTGCTCTTCGTGCGCTGGCTCGATGCGGAGAAAACTCGCGCCCTTTTCTACGAATCCCATCCGTTCAGCAAAACTCGCGCATCCGAGCGCACCATCGCTGAACTCGTCGCGAGCGGTTACACGCCGCTGCGTTACCGTCGCATCAGCGGCCGAGGGTGAGTCAGTCGCTGATGAACGGGAACCCAGATGCGCCGCGATTAGCGGAAGGCCGCCATCAACCGGCGGCCGAGGCCCGGTTTCTCGTGCGCTTTCCACATCGGCACAGCGAGAGCGGCGAGAGCGGCGAGCGCGGCGAGCGCGGCGACGCCGGCGATTCCGCCGATGATTTGAAACCAGGGAGAGCGCGCGTATTGACGGACATACGCGAGTGGCTGGCTGACGGCCTTTTCGACGCTCGAGCCCGCTGCGCCGATGATTTCAGAAGTCGGCATGTCCGGCGGGATGACCGGATTGGGGAGGAGGCTATTTTCAATATTCATTTGCTTACGGGTTCGCGGCCCACCGCGCCGCTGGCCGCACCCCCGGCTGTGTCATCAGGGGTTTCTCCCAAGCAATTTGGGCTGTGCAGAAGGCGTGCTCATGGCATGATGGCATCATGTCCGCGAAGCCCGAAACACCCGGTCGTAAGCTGGTGCTTTTTCAGGAGAGCGATCCGTTCAAGCGCTGGTGGTCGCTCGGCGAAATGCGAGTCTGCACGCGCTGCGAACATCTCTTTACGGGGCACGACATCAAGCTGGTGGAATGTGACGACGAACAGATCGACTTCCGCTGCCCGACGCGGGATTGTCCCGGCACGTGGGCGGATTGGGAATACCCTGAGCTGCACCTGTAGCGGCGGCCTTCCCCGTCCTCCGCAAAATTCAGAGGTTCACGCGCCCTTACACCGCGCCGTCGCCGTGCTCCTCGGTGCGGATGCGGACCGCGTCGTCGATGGCGCTCACGAAGATCTTTCCGTCGCCGATCTTGCCGGTGCGCGCGGCTTTGATGATCGCCTGCACGGCGGGCTCGATCATGGCGTCGCCCAGCACGATCTCGATCTTGAGCTTGGGCAGAAAATCGACGGTGTATTCGCTGCCGCGATAGATCTCGGTATGACCCTTCTGCCGGCCAAAGCCGCGGACTTCCGAGACCGTCATGCCTTCCACGCCGGCTTCCTGCAGAGCGGTTTTCACTTCCTCGAGTTTGAACGGCTTGATGATGGCTTCGATTTTTTTCATGGGTAATTTATTCGTTGTAAGCGCTTTCGCCGTGCTGGGTCACGTCGAGGCCGGAGTGTTCCGATTCCGCATCGACCCGCAAGCCGACGAGGGCGCCGATGATCTTGAGCAGCACGAAGGTGACGATGCCGCCGAGGGCCGCAGTGGCGAGCACGGCGATGAGCTGATTCTGAAACTGCGCCGGGCCTCCCGCGAGCGAGACGATTGCGCCGCCTTTGCGAAAGGTGGTGGCAATAAGCGAATTGGCGTCGGCACTGGCGAGAAAGCCGAGCAACAACATGCCGACCACGCTGCCGCAGCAGTGCACGCCGAAGACATCGAGCGAGTCGTCGTAGCCAAACTTTGCCTTCACACGCGTGACACACAGGTAACACGCGACGCCACCCGCGAGCCCGATGATGACGGCTGATGGCACGGTGACGAATCCCGACGCCGGGGTGATCGTCGCCAGACCGGCGACCATGCCGGAAGCCGCGCCAAGCGCGCTCGGCTTGCCCTTGTCGATCCACTCAACGAGCGACCAGGCGAGTCCACCCATCGCTCCGGCAAAGTGCGTGGCAGCAAAGGCGCTCGTGGCGAGGGTGCCACTGGTCAGCGCGCTGCCGGCATTGAAGCCAAACCAGCCGACCCACAACAAGCCGGTGCCGATGAGGCTCAGCACCACGTTGTGCGGCAGCATGGGCTCTTTCGGAAAGCCACGGCGCGGACCGAGCACGATTGCACACACCAGTGCCGAGACGCCCGAACTGATGTGCACCACGGTGCCGCCCGCGAAATCGAGCACGGGAATCGTCCCGCCGAGCGCCCAGTTGAAGTAACCGCCTTTGCCCCACACCATGTGAGCCAGCGGGAAATAAACGATCGTCACCCAGCCAATCATCAGCAGCACATAGGCACTGAACTTCATGCGCTCCGCAAAGGCGCCGGTGATGAGCCCCGGCGTGATGATGGCGAACATCATCTGATAGAGCATGAAGGTCTGGTGCGGAATGGTGGCCGCGTAATCCGCATTCGGCACGCTACCGACCCCTTTGAGCAGGAAGTATTGTGTCGGATTTCCGAAGAACGCGTTTCCTTCGCCAAAGGCGACGCTGTAGCCGAAGAGGAACCACAGCAGGCTCACCAGCGAGAGCAGGAAGAAGCTGTGCATCATCGTGGCGAGGACGTTCTTCGTGCGGACGAGGCCGCCGTAAAAGAGCGCGAGGCCGGGGCCGGTCATCATCAGCACGAGCGCGGTGCTGACGAGCATCCAGGCATTATCTCCGGAATCAATCTTCGGCGCATCGCTGGCGTGGGCCACGAGGGTAGAGGCAAAGAACAGCACGCCGGCAAGGCCGGTGCACCGTCCGAAGCGGGAGGCAAGGGACATGGTTGGAGTCAAATAGGGTTGGTGGGGCACGCACCCGGGGAGATGCGCGGCGCGGAGATAAGTGCCTGTCCGGCAAAGGGAAAGGACAAACTTCACCTCTCTCAACCGCAGGCGCGATTTTCGGGACCGCCTGTCTCTTCTCACCTCCTCGCCGAGTCGTTTTTTGGGCGTGAAATGCCGGGCCACCGACTATCTGATGGTCGGCGCTCTCGAAAAAACTCTCCCGAACTCTTGAGAACCACCGCCTCCTTCCTCCTCTCCTTTACCCTGCCGTTTCTGACGCTTTCTCCGCTGCGAGCGGCCGGGCCGGAGTTAATCTTCGACCGGGCCGATCTGGAAATCTTCCCCGAAAGCTGGCGGAGCTCGAAAGTGAACGCGAACGCGGAATCACTGGACGAAACCGGAGGACAAGCAGCGAAGGCCATCGTGGACAGAGCCCTCGCTAAATATCCGCCCGCCGTGCTCTGCGCGAACATGAAGAAGCTCTATGCTGTCGGTCGTTTGGAATACAGCGGCGTCGCGACCGGCGGCACGAATTCACGGGATGCGGTGTATGTGGTGTGGAATCCGAAATTTCCCGCCGACAAGATCGAGGGGAATATTCACGCGGAGTTTTCGAGCATCCTGCTCCGAAACCACGCGCCGGAGTTTGATCAAGAAGCCTGGCTGAAACTGAACCCGCCGGGTTTCACGTATCGAGGGACCGGCGTGCAGGCGGTGAGAACCAGGCAGGCTTCGCTGCGGATCGATGCGGTGTTGAACGCGGAAGGCTTTGTAAACCAATACGGCCAGGCCAGTATGGAGGAGGATTTCAATTCCTACGCGGGCCGGCTTTGGATGGGCGACGCGGAGCTCTGGAGCGCGGTCGAAAAGTATCCGAAAGTAAAAACCAAGGCCGGCCTGGCGATGGCCTTCTACCAGAAGCTCGATGCCGTGCTGACGGAGGAGTTCTTCCGCTCGCTTCGCGAACGGCACGAACGCTGAGACTGCCCGACCATGGATCGATCCGTCGCCAAGCCACTCGTCATCGCAGTCACCGGTTTTGCCACGCTGGTCGTCTTCATTTCGTGGCTGATAGCTGGGTGCGAGATCGGTCAATTCAAGCACCACGAACACCGCTTTGGTTTGCCTCCGATCGTGCAATTCGTGGACGCCATTCTCCACTTCAGTTGGTTGATTCCCCTGGCCGCCGGGGTGATCGGTGCGCGGCTCCTTCGGCACGAAACCCCATCGGCCACCGCGATCTCCCGATATGGCGCGGGCTTTTTCCTCGCGACGTGTGCGTGGGCTGTCCTGATCATCCTCACCCTTTTCGTGCTTCGCCCCAAATTTCTGTGAAGCCATCCGCTGGACAACACCACCCCACCCTGTTCTTACGCCGCCCGCTTGCGGCGTAAGATTCCTTCGCGAACCGGCCGTTACTTCTTCTCCGCCGCGACGGGCTTGGCGCCCTCGGCGATTGCGAAGAGATGCGTCTGGCTGGCGAGGTAGAGCGTGCCGTTCGCGGGGACGACGGTGCTCAGGATCGGTGCGCCGACGTTCACTTCGCTCAGCACTTTCTTCTCCTTGTCAGCGGCGAGCACCACGGCGTCGCCGTCTTCGTCACCCACATACACCTTGCCATCGACCACGAAGGTGCTGCCCCACATGTGCGCCTGCATATCATGCTCCCAGTATTTCTTGCCGGTCTCGGCATCGAGGCAGAAGACGAAGCCGCTGAAGTCCGCGATGAAGAGCAGGCCTTTTTCCGGATCGATCGACACCGTCGAAATCGAGCGATGGATTTCCTTGAAGTCCCAGATCAGCGCCGTCTTCGTCACATCGCCCGTCTTGGTGGCGTCGATGCAGCAGAGGCGGCCCACGCCTTCACCATGCTCGGGATCCTGACCAATGGGCACATACACGCGATTCTTGTAGAAGACGGGCGTCGCGTTGATTTCGCTCGGGCCTTCCGCGGCCGGATACTTGATCGGCTTGCCGGAGGCGTCGTGTTTGTATTCGTCCGGCACGCAGTCGAACCACCACACCTTCTTCATGTAGTCGGTGTCGCCTTCCTTCGAGGGCACCGTGTCGAACGCGTAAAGGATGCCGTCGCCGCCACCAAAATAGACCTGCTTCTTGCCATTGACCGTGCCGATCGACGGGCTGGTCCACTGGCCATGCTTGATGTTCGTCCCGATGTGCGCGTCGTCTTCCGCGAGGAGCGTGCCGGTCTTCTTGTCGAGCATGATGAAGCTCGGGGAATTCGGCGACGGGATGTTCACGTGCGTCCAGTCCTGGCCGTTCGAGGTGCAGACGAAGACCTTGTCGTCAAGCACGATGACCGAGCAGTTCGAGGCATTGTGCGGGAAGACGCCGAGTTCATCCATCATGTCGTAGCGCCAGATGATGTCCGCATCCTTCGGGCCGACTTCGACCTTCGGCTTGCCGGGGCCGACCATGTATTGGCCTTCATCCATGAAAGGACCCTGGTTGCCATTCGACTGCCCGTTCAGGTCGAGGCAGAGCACCTCGCATCGACTGGTGACGACATACACCTTGTCGCCATCGACGAAGGGCGAAGCCAGCAGGCCGAGGTATTCCCAGTCGTTCACCTTGCCCGAGGCGAGCTTCGGCACGGTAAGCTGCCAGAGGAAGTCACCGTTGTATTCGTTGAAGGCGAGCAGGATCGATTTGTCGTCCTTGAAACGCTCGTCACGCGGCGTGGCGTTGTTCGTGCCGACCAGCACCTTGCCGTTCGCAACCACGGTATTGCCGTAGGTCTGCGAACCGAGTTTTACCGCCCACTTCACGTTTTCGGTGGTGCTCATGTCGATCTCCTCGGAGTTCGGCTTGAACTTGCCGGGGTTGAACTTTGCCGGGAATCCCTTCGCGGGGGAATACATGTTGCGCCCCGCATCGCTGCCACCCCAACTGGGCCAGTCTTCAGCGACGGCGGGAAGGGCGAGCGCGGTCAGCGCGAGGAGTGAGGTCGTGAGTTTCATGTGGAGGCTTATTTGTTGGCAGTGACGGAAATGTTATCGAGCCAGGCGCGCTGTTCCTGCGGCGTGAAGCTAAAGATGCCCGGCGAACCCTCTTGATGCGCTTCTTTGACCGGCACTTCGATGCTCCACGCTTCCGGTTCGGGATCGTTTTTCTTCCATGCTTTGCCACGCACCACTCCGCTGCCATCGGCAGCGACATCGACGCGCGTCTTAAGATGATACCACTCGTTGGGCGACCATTTGAAGGGCGCGGATTTGACGAGCAATTCCTGATTCGAGGAAACCTCGATCGTCTGCGCGTTGCCTTTGAGCACAATGAGGTAGCGCTGATTGACGAGGCCCACTTCCGACATCTTGCGCTTGTTACCTTCGCTGAGCACATCGGCCTCGACGGTGTAGTTGTGCAGGTCGGGGCGGTTGATGAAGACCATGCCACGCTGGAGGCGTTTATTGTCGATCGTCTTCACGAGCGCCTTGTTGCCGTCCTTGTCGCGAATCTCGAAACGGAAGCGCGCGGCATTCCAGGGCAGCGGCGGGTAAGCGAACGGCGTCGGCGGTTCGAGCGTGTTCGGCACGGCGGGCGCCGGCGGCTTCGACGTATCCTGGTTGAGTTCGAACTTCTCGAAATCCTGCATCAGCGGCACACCGGGAAGAATGCGGCCCTTGAAGTAACCTTTCAGCTCACCCAGCGAGGCTTGGAATTGGCCCGCGCTTGGCGCATTCTCCGCATCGGCCACGAGCTTGCCTTCGGCGTTGAAACTGGCCTTCATCGTCGATTTCACGAGCGCCGTCGGCGGGACGAAAGGCTCCCACTTGAGCGACTTCGGATCGACGTGTTCGTCCACCGTGAAACCGTTCGCATCGAGCGCGCGGACGCGGAACTCATGCGTCTCACCGGGGTTCAGAAACACTTCGTAAGGCACGACCTGCAGCTTCTTCTTCTCGCCGGCCGCCGGCCATTTTTCAGGCGTGGGCGCCGGGGCGAGGCCGGGGTTTTTGCCCGCCTTGCCGAAGCAGTAGAGTTTCTTCTCGGTCTGGATGTAGATCTTGCCGTTGTAGCCGACGGGCGAACCGTAGCACTTGCCGGTGAGGATCGTGCGGCTGAGGATTTCCGCATCCTTCTCGCCGGGCTTGATGACGAAAAGTTCGCCATCACCCACGCCTTCACCACCGCCGCCGCCGGCGTTCTCCCCCTTGCCCACCGCTGCGGCGACATACATGCCAACGTAGAGTTTGCCGTCGGCATAGAACGGACTGCTCTGGCGCTGCTCGATCCCGATTTTCTTTTTCCAGATGACCTTGCCGTCGTTGGCATCGATGGCGGTGAGTTCGCCGCCTTCGTCCACCTCGTAAATGCGATCGCCTACGAGCACCGGCGAACTGGCGAGCGAACCGGTTGTGTTGCGCCACTGCTCCAGCGTCTTGTTTTCAAAAACCTGCGGCGCCTGCGGGCTCGGCGGGGTGATTTCGGTGGGGATCTTGAACGCCGCCATGCGGCCCACATCGCTCGTGTCGATGTTTTCGCTCATGTGCACTACCACAATCTTGCCCTTGTGCTCGACGACCGAGGCGTTGATGCCACCTTTCGCGCCGGCCTTCGCGACCGCTGTGCGATAGAGCGGTTCGCCAGTGCGGGCATTGATGCAAATGAGGCTGCTGTCGCCCGCCGCGGAGTAGAGCACGCGTTTGCCATTGAGGAAGCTCAGCCACGGATGCGAGAACGTATTGTCCTGCGGCAGATCGCCCGGCGCGCTCGACCAGACCAGTTCCCCGGTTTTCTTATCGAAGGCGTAGAAACGATCGCCCGGAGGTCCGTAAGCGCCCCACGCGCCGGTGATGCCGCGGGTGATCACCAGGTCTTTGTCGAGGAGCGGCGAGGCGGTGCGGTTGTTCGGGAAAGTCATGCGCCCGAACTCCTCCATCATCGAGTGTTTCCAAAGCAGCTTGCCGTCCGGCGTGAAGGCGGCGAAGAGGCCCGAGCTATTCTGAATGAACACGTTGCCCGTCTCGGGGTCGATGCTCGGGCTGGAGTTCGCGTAGCGCAGGTAAACGACGTCGCTCAGGAAGTCGTTGAAGAGGTGCTTCCACAGCATCTTGCCCGTCTCCGCGTCAAAACAAGCGACACCTTCCTGAAGCTCCGGCCCCTCGCCAAGATAACCCATGACGTAGAGCTTCCCATTGGCGATCACGGGAGCCGACTGTCCCGGGAAATCCGCCGTCCAGAGCGGTTTCTTCGCGTCCACTTTATCCGGCAGCCCCTTTTCCAGCGAGACACCGGTCTGGAACGGTCCGCGCCAGTCGAGCCAACCGGAGACTTCGCCCGCAGCCTTGCCTTTTTCGGCCGGCGCCGCCGCGGCGGATTTCTTCTTGGTCGCCGCAAAAGCCGGCGTGAGCAGGAGCGCGAGAGATGCGCAGAGGATGAAACGAGAGCGATTCAGCATAAGAGGAGGGGCGTGAAATTTCGCGAGATGAACGAAGTGAAGGCTGGGATACCAACGACAACGCTGGCGAGTCAAATAATACTTACACGTATTATTTCTTGGGTGCGAAATTCGGCGACATCACGGAACGGCGGCATCGACCAACTCAGGCCTGGGCTCAGGCCGCAGTCTTTCGGCGCAGAGGACGCGCTCTCCGCGCAGAACCGGCGACAGCGACAGGCATGTCGCCGTTCCCCGATCGTGCAGCAAACGCTCGTCGCTATTTCTCGACCGCTTTGGCCGCCGAGGGCTTCGACTTGTCGTCGAGGTTCGCATTGAGCTGTTCAGGCGTGGCGGGCACGGCGGCGCCGCCTTCGGGCACCTCGACCTTCGCGCTCCACAAGATCCCATTCGTCACCAGGCGGCGCTGGCTTTCGACGCTCCAATTCGCGTGCCAGTCGGCGCCGGTGAAGGCAAAGCTGCGACCGCCATTCGGGCGCTCATAAGCCCACGCCATCGTCTCGGCACGGCCCGCGTTTGCCTTGGCGTCGGCGGAAGTGCGCGCCTTGTCCGGCACCTGCCCCGTGAGCAGCGGAACGGCGCCGGGAGCGAAGTGCAGGTTGAAAAGCCATCCGTCTTTCGGCGCTGCAAATTTCGTCACACCACGCGTGATCGGGTGCTTCGGAAATTCGCTGAATTCCATGTCCCAATGTCCGCGGCAGCCGATGTCTTTCTGAAATACGCCACCAAGCCATGCTTTGATTTCCTGCGCTCGATCCTCGGGCACATCGACCGACTGGTGCAGCATGACGAAGCCCGCGCCTTGATCGACGAGCGATTTGATCTTCGCCCACCGCGCTTCGTCGAGGAAAGGCAGCTTCGGCCCACCATCGGCATAAATCACCACGGCTTTTGCGCCGTCGAAGATCGCTTCATTCTTCGGCCACCCTTCCGCCGCCATTACCGGCCAGACTCCTGGCACTTGCTTGAGCCAGTTCATCATCAGCGCGCAACCCCCAAAGTATTCATGCCCACCCGGCTTGCTGCTCACGCTCCCCGCAATCAGCACGATCTTGGCGAGCTTCGGATCGGTCGAATCTTTCTCGAGTGGAACCTGTTTTTGCTGCTCGGTGAGCTCGGCGCGGGCGAAGACGGTGAGGAAGGTGAAGAGGGCGAGGGATAGGAGGTGTTTCATGCAAAAAGATCGTGGACGACGTGGCCGTAAACGTCGGTGAGGCGGAAGTCGCGACCGGCGTAGCGGTAGGTGAGTTTTTCGTGATCGAGGCCGAGAGCGTGCAGCAGCGTGGCGTGCAGGTCGCGCATGTGGACTTTGTTCACCACGGCGTGGTGGCCGAATTCGTCGGTCTCACCGTAGGTGACGCCGCGCTTGAAGCCCCCGCCCGCGAGCCAGATGGAGAAGCCGGCGGGATTGTGATCGCGGCCGGTGCCGTTTTTCTCGGCGTAGGGCGTGCGGCCGAATTCACCACCCCACCAGACGATGGTGTCGTCGAGCAAGCCGCGCTGCTTGAGGTCTTCGAGCAGGCCGGCGACGGGCTTGTCCACGGCCTTGGCGTGATCGCCGTGTTTCTTGAGATTCGAGTGCTGGTCCCACGCCGGGTTGTTGGAGTTGTCCGCGTAGTTGACCTGCACGAATCGCACGCCGGATTCGCACAAGCGCCGGGCGAGCAGGCACTGGCGGCCGAAGTTGTCGGTCTTTTCCTCGCCGATGCCGTAGAGCGCGAGGGTCTCGGGCGATTCTCCGTTCAGGTCGAGCACCTGCGGCGCCGCGCCCTGCATGCGCCAGGCGAGTTCGTAGCTGTTGATGACGGCTTCGAGTTCACTCTCGCCGGGCTTCCGTGATAGCTGTTCCGCGTTGAGATCGCGCAGGAGATCGAATTGCCGCTTCGCTTCTTCCGGCGTCCGCGCGGGCTGGAGATTGCGAATGCTCGATTCCTTCGCCGGAATCCCCGCGCGCCCGATCGGCGTGCCTTGATAGACAGCGGGCAGGAAGGCATTGCCGTAGTTGCGCGGGCCGCCGTTGCCCAGCGCCGGAGCGAGCGAGATGAAGCCGGGGAGACTTTCATTCTCGGTGCCGAGTCCGTAATTCACCCACGAACCCATCGACGGGCGGATGAAATTCGTCGTGCCCGTGTGCAGGAAAAGCGTGGCCGGCCCATGCGCGATGCCTTCGGTGTGCATCGATCGAATCACACAGAGATCGTCGGCGTGCTTCGACATTTCGGGGAAAAGATCCGAACTCCACAGCCCGCTCTGGCCATGCTGGCCGAAGTTCCAGAGCGAGTTCATCACGCGCATCTGCGGGCTTTTGCCTGTCTTCGCGATGCTGCGCAGATCGTCGAAATCCATCATCTTGCCGTCGTCCTGCGCGAGGCGCGGCTTGTAGTCGAAGGAATCCACGTGGCTCACGCCGCCCGACATGAAAAGGAAGATGATCCGCTTCGCCCGGGCGGGGAAGTGCGGCTGCTTCGGCGCGAGCGGATTTACCGCCGCTCGCGCGGCCATGTCGGCAAGCGCGAGATAACCGAAACCACATCCCAGCGTATGGAGCGCATGGCGGCGGGTAAAGTTCAGTGGGTTCATCGGTCGTAGTAGTCCTGTTAAGTCTTATTCGAGGTATCTGAAATCGACGCACGCGAACAGCGTCTGGTGAATCTGCGCCCAGGTCTCGAGCGAAGGCGAGGCCCCGAGAAACTTCGCGCACTTCTCCCGCTCCGCCGGCGATGGCAAGCGCCCGAGCGTCCGACGAAAGGCCGACTCCAGCCGCTGTTCTTCGGGCAACGCCAGCGTCCGTTCCGCCGCCGCGCGCGCCTGCTCGACGACAAACGGATGGTTCAGGAAAAAGAGCGCCTGCGGAGCCACCGTGCTCGTATTGCGCTGGCCGATCGACGCGTTGATGTCGCCAAAGTCGAACGCCTCGAACAGCTCCAGCCGTTTGTTGCGAAACGCCGGCGTGTAAACGCTGCGCCGGGTGTCGGCAAAGACGTAACCGTATTCGATATTCTGCGCGGTGAAGTTGTTTGCGTCGATCTCACCAGCGCCGGCGATGTTCGGCCCGAGGTAGTCGAGCTTCAGTTCGCCGCTCACGGCGAGGAGCGCATCGCGAATCTGCTCGGCATCGAACCGGCGGCGGCTGGCGTGCATGAAGAGACGGTTCTCCGGATCGGTCGCGCTCGATTTCACGACCGCAAGCTGCCAGGTGCGGGAAAGCATGATTTCCCGCACGAGTTTCTTCAGGCTCCATCCTTCCTCAACAAAACGCGTCGCGAGGTGGTCCAGCAGTTCGGGATGCGACGACCTCTCGCCCGTCGTGCCAAAATTATCCACCGTGCGAACGAGGCCGGTGCCGAAGAGCCACGCCCACACCCGGTTCACCAACACGCGTGCGGTAAGTGGATTGCTTCCGCTGGCGATCCAATCGGCGAGTTCGCGTCGTCCGCTCTCCGCTGCCGGCAAGGTAGGCTGCGTGCTCAATGCCACTTGCAAGAAACCCCGCGGCACTACTTCACCGCGCTGTTTCTCGATGCCTCGCACCCGGATCTGCGTGTCCGTGATTTCGTCGGCATCGCCATCGCGCACGGACATCGCTGCCGCGCGCACCGGGCCTCCCTTGGTGAGCTTTTTCATCTCGCTCTCCAGTTCCTTCACCTTTCTCGCCATCGCATTCCGCTCGGGATTCGCCTTTTCGGCCACCGCTTCCGCGGCATTCGTTTCGTTTTCCGGCAAAAATTGCAGCGCATCGACCGTTACGAATCCTTTCGTGCCTTCGTTGCTGATGAGCACGTAACTCGCACCGTCTTTCTCAAAGCGGAATTTGCCGAGCGAAATGAAACGCCCGTCGATCGGAGGCGGTTCGGTCTCATCGACGAAAATGCTGTCCTCGCCATCCGCATGGAAAACAGTCACGCGCACGTTTTTGGCGCGGTTTTCCAAATGAGTGTAGGCGAAGCGGACTTCGTAGCGCCCCATCTTCGGCAGCATCGGCGTGAATGTGACGGTCTTCTCGCCTTTCTCGACGTTGTTATCGCTCAGATAACCTTCACCGATGAAGCTCCGCGTGAAGGTGGATTGCTTCCAAAAACCGACGACTTTGGCATCGGCATCGTCGAGCACAATCCCGGGGAAGGACGCGGTCGGGATCGATTTGCCAGCCTTGGGCGTCTCTTCCGCAACTGATTTGGACAGCTTCGCAAGTTCGGCTTTGGCTGTGGTCAGATCTTTTTCGAGCGCGGCGAGCTTCGCCTCGTGTTCATGCAGCTTCGCCTCTTCATCGCCCTCGCCTGGCAGCGGCGCGATAATCCAGCGGGCCACGTTGTCAGTGTAGTTGAACAGCGTGCGGGTGCTCGCAAAGATGCCCGCCATCGCGTAATAATCACGCTGCGAGATGGGGTCGAATTTGTGATCGTGGCAGCGCGCGCACCCAATGGTCTGGCCCAGAAACGCGCGCCCGAGCGTTTCGAGCTGTTCGTCGATGATGTCGAAACGGAGCTGCTGCTTCTGCTGCTCCTCATAATTCGTCGGCCCGAGCGCAAGAAAGGCCGTGGCGGTAATGTTGCGCCGCTTCTCCGCTGGTGTCTGCGCAGGGAGCAGATCGCCAGCGAGCTGCTCGCGGATGAAACGGTCGAACGGCACGTCCGCATTGATCGCTTCAATGACGTAGTCGCGGTAACGCCACGCGTCCTTGAAGAGTAACGTGCGACCACCGCCACTTGATTCCGCAAAGCGCGCGACATCCAGCCAGTGCCGTCCCCACGTCTCGCCAAACTGCCGGCTGGTGAGGAGTTCGTCCACCAACGACGTAATCGCCTTCTGTCGGTCGGTAGCCGTTGCTTTTACGAAGGCGTCGATTTGCTCGGGAGTCGGGGGAAGACCGATCAGGTCGAAATAGATCCGCCGCACGAGCGCTTCGGGCGCGGCATCGCCAGCCGGTTTCACGCCCGCTGCCTCGGCTCGCGAAAGCGTAAAGCGATCGATCTCCGTCCGCGGCCAGGCAGGGTCTTTCACTGCGGGGGCAGCCGATTTCACGGGGGCCACATAACACCAGAATTTCTTTCCTTCCTCGACCGTGAGTCCGGTCTGCTTTTTCGCCACCGCAATGCCCGTTCGTGGATCGGGTGCGCCAAGTTTCACCCACTGATCGAAGACCGCGATTTCCTCCGCGGTGAGTTTTTGCTTCGGCGGCATTTGTAAGTCGCGATTCCCGTAGCGGACCGCCTCGATCAGCAGGCTCTTATCCGGTTCGCCCGGCACCACCGCCGGACCCGTGTCGCCCCCTTTCGCCCAACCTTCGCGCGAATCGAGCCGTAGTCCCCCCTTCACCTTCTTGTCGGGGCTGTGGCACTCCATGCACCGCTCGGCCAGCAACGGCCGGACCTTCTTCTCGAAGAAGTCCATCCCTTCGTCGGCAAGGGCAGCCGCCTGCGATGCGAACACGGCGGCAGTGAGGATGGTAAGGCGGGGAACCATGGGTCTTGTTACCGTCAATAAGCTCCGACGCCGCCGGATTTGGACAAACTTTTTGGTGGGACTGTAGTGCGCCTCTTAGGGCACCCGCGTCTGGAAGGTCCGCATGTGGCCCGTCGCCGGGATGAAAATCGTGTAGCTTTTCGCGTCCGGCGCCACGCTGAGCTTGATGAAGTTCGCAGCGCACTGCTCGGAAAGATTCGCGATGAATTCATCCGTGGTATTGTTCTCGGCACCGTCCGGCCTCGCATTTTTGTGCACCTGATACATCGCCTGCAAGCCGGGCGAACTCCTCAGCGCCGCCATGGCCGAACCGGAGGTGCCTTTCTTGGGCCCATTGTTCATCACGGAAACGGTCGGCGCCAGGCTGTGAATGAAGACGGGATTGTTGCTCACGTCGAGCCCGTGGTGGTTGACCTGATACACATCCACCGACCCGACGCGGTTCACCGGGATGACCAGCCCCGCTTCCGTGTTCCACGTCAGGTCGCCTCCGTCGAAAAAGCGGAACCCACCGAAGTTCAGCCGCATCCCGATGCTATTCTTGTTGTCGCTCACATCCGCCGGCTTCTCCACGTTCTGGGAGGCAAGGGGATTCGGCGTCGCTCCCTCGGGTGCCGCGATGAACTGCTGCTTCGCGACCAGACATTGCAGCGAAAGTTTCGGTGCGCCCTTCGCCTGTTTGAGAGCGATCTCCGCACCCGGTTTCAGAACGCTTCGCCCGTCGGCGTTGAAATTCCGGTAAGGCGAAATCGTGATCGGCCAGCGCGTGTCGCTCGGGTTGTTGTCGGGGTTGGTCTCCGGAATGCCGTTGTCGTGCACCCGCCCGATCGGGATGAGGGCGGACAGCTCTGCTGCGCCGCCGAAATGATCGACGTGAAAATGGGTGGTCACGAGGTGGTCGATCTTTTTCAGCCGAGCCACCTCCGTCGCCACCTTGTGAATCCGTCCCGGATCGCGCTCGAAGGGATTGCCTGAGTCGATGAGCACCGACTCGCCCGCCGGGGTGACGATGAGCGTGGCCCCGCCCCCTTCGACATCGACCCAATAAATATCGAGCGTGCGATCACTCACCCCGGCGTGCAGCGACGCGGTCGCGAGGGCCAAACTGGCGGCGAAAGTCCGAAGGAGGGAAAGCTTCATAAACGGATGCCCGACTTGAAGCCGCCCGTCTACCCGCCTGGCCAGAGAAAAGTCCGTCCAAATTCGACTAAAGCGGACTTTATCGGATAGAAGATCACTCCCATGACGCCGTCCGACCGCGCCGAAGAATTCGTGTTCCTGCTCGCCCGCCACGAGCGGTTGCTGGGCGCTTACGTCATGACGATGGTCCCGCACCCGCAGGACGCCGATGATATTTTGCAGGAGGCGAAGGTCGTGATGTGGCGGCACTTTGCCAAATTCGAGTCGGGGACGAACTTCGGCGCCTGGGCACGCAAGGTCGCGTTTCACCAGGTGCTCGCCTATCGCAAGCGCAAGCATCGCGACCGACTCGACTTCAGCGAAGACTTTCTTCGTGCCGTGGCCGATGAAGTGGAGTCCAGCGCCGACCGGCTGGAGCAGCGGGAGCGCCTGTTGCACGAGTGTGTGGCGAAGCTGCCCACCGATCACCGCGACGCGCTGAATCTCCGCTATCAGGAAAACCTTTCCCTCGAAGACATGGCCACCCGCCTCGGGCGCACCGTCGGAGCGCTCTATCGGTTGCTGAGCCGCGTGCGGGCGGTCCTTCACGAGTGCGTCACAAAAAACCTGAGCCGTCCCGAAAATGAACCCGCCTGATCCGAAGACCGAGCTGCTCGAACTTTGCGACCGCCTGTTGGACGGCGACTTCAGCACCGAGGACCGCACCCGACTTGAAGCGCTCGTGCTTGGCGACGCCGCCCTGCGCCGCCTCTACGTCGAGACGATGCACCTGCACGCCGCCCTGCGGCTGAACTCGAATCAGCTCGGCAATCTCCCCCTCGCCGACGTGATCGGTGCGCTGGACGACGTGCCGTCGAATGTCGTGAGCTTCCCACGCTGGCCGCTGCAGGTCGCCGCAGCCATCGCGATCGGTTTCGCTGCCTGGTGGTTCACGCCGCGCCCCTCAGAAAAACCCCTCGCCAAGCTGGTTGAGACCAATGGCGCGCGCTGGGACAACTCCTCGCTACCCACCGCTCCCGGTTCTGATCTGCGCGCTGGTCGTCTGCGCCTCGCCGACGGCGTCGCGCGCATCGTTTTCCAGAGCGGCGCCGAAGTCTCGCTCGAAGGCGCTGCCGAACTCGAATTGACCGGGCCGAATGCCTGCTTTCTCCACTCCGGCGCTCTGACCGCCCATGTGCCCGAGCGGGCACGCGGTTTTGTCGTCGGGACGACCAACGCGCGTCTCGTCGACCACGGCACCGACTTTGGCATCAGCACCGATGTAGCCGGCCGCGCGCAGGTGCAGGTGCTCAAGGGCGAGGTCGAGCTACAGCACGGGCGCACCGGCGCGAAGCTCACGCTTCAGACCCGCGAATCCGCGGCCGTGACCCCGGAAAAATTCGCGCAAGCGAAGGAAAAAGCGGATGGCGAACCGGACCGCTACGCGTTTGTCCGGCCCAACGAAGCCCGCCAGCAGCCGGTGCTTACCCTGACCACCGCTGGCGGGGCAGGCGACGCCGCTTACGTCGCTTCGCCTGGCAGCCGCATCCACCATTCCGACACGCTGCTCCTCGTCAAAAACGCCCCCACCGCAGCCTACTTGCGCAAAGCCATCCTGCGCTTCGATCTCGGTCCGCTCCGCAACCGGCAGGTCGCAGATGCTTCGCTTACGCTCAATTTCGAAGCGAGCGGCTTCGGCTACGCCTCGCTTACCGGCGAATGCGTCTTTGCCGTCTATGGCTTGTCCGACGACACGCAGGATGATTGGTCGCCCGAGACGCTTTCGTGGGAAAGCGCCCCCGCCTTTGCGGCCGAAGCCGGCACCGTGGACACCACCCGCGCCGTAAAGCTTGGCTCCTTTGCCACCCCGCGTGGCGTGGTGAGCGGTGCGTTTTCGCTGGAGAGTGCCGCGCTGGCAGACTTCTTGAATCGCGATGCCAACCGCCGTGCCACCCTCATCGTCGTTCGCGAAACGATCGAGCCGGGCAACAACGCTGCCGTCCACGGTTTCGCCGGCAATCATCATCCCACCCTCGCGCCGCCGACTCTGCGCCTCACCCTGGCCCAGTAAAAAAGAAGGCCGCGCCTCTTGCGAAACGCGACCTTCTCCACTCAGGAAAGTGAACCGGATTCTGACTTGATGGTTGGAGGATGCCCAGCGTAGTCGATAGTTGAAATACTTCTTTCCTACCGCCAGCATAGGCCAAGCCTATGGAGCTGCATCAACTCCGCTACGTCGTCGCCGTCGCCCGCACGGGTAATTTTTCCCAGGCTGCCGCGCAGTGCCACGTCGCCCAGCCATCGCTCAGTCAGCAGGTTCAGAAGCTGGAGCGCGAATTGGGCGAGCCACTCTTCGAGCGGCTCAAGCGGGGCATCCGCACCACCACTGCCGGCACCGCGTTTGTGCAGCGAGCCGCGCGCATTCTCGAGGAAGTCGAAGCAGCGAGTCGAGAAGTGAGGGAGGCTCAGGCCGCGCCTAGCGGACCGCTCATCCTCGGTGCGCTGCCGACCATTGCTCCCTATCTCCTACCGCGGCTGGCGCCCGGTTTCATCGATGCGAACCCTCGCGTGGAGTTGATCGTCCAGGAAGACACCACCGCACGATTGCTCCAGATGCTCGCCGCGTGCGAAATCGACCTCGCGCTCGCCAGCCCGCCGATCCGCGATGAACGGTTCGGCGTGGAGGAGCTTTTCACCGAGGAATTGCTGCTCGCGCTCCCGCCAGATCATCCGCTCGCCGCGCGCAAGCGGGTGCAACTCGCCGATCTCGAAGGCGAGCGTTTCATCCTGATGAAGGAAGGACACTGTCTCGGCGACCAGACGCTTAATTTCTGCACCCGGCGCGATTTTCACCCGCAAGTGAGCTGCCGCAGTGCCCAGGTCGAGACGATCCAGGCGCTCGTCCACGCAGGGCTTGGCATCTCGCTCGTGCCGGCCATGGCCGTAAATGGGGCGTGTGCAGCACAACCGGTTTACCGCTCGCTCGACCAGCCGCGTCCGGAGCGCATGATCGGACTGGTGTGGCTGAAACAGCGGGCGCTCGACCGACCCGCGGAGACTTTTCGACAGCATGTGCGCGAGGTGCTGCGCCCGGACCCGCGCCTTGCCAAGCCCGCGCGCGTCTCGCACCCTCGGCGGTCATGACTCGAATCGCCTGCGCACCGGAAGCCCTCGAAACACGCGTCGCACCCGCAGTCTTCTTCCTCAGTGCCACCGCCAAGTCCGTCGTCGATGCCGCAGGTGCCTCGGTCAACGTCAGCGCCGCCCAGACGCTTGCCACGTCCGACATCGCCGCGCTGCTGCACAAGGGCGATTCGCTCATTTTCGACCTCGATGGTGATCACGTGAAAGACGCGGGGGAACTTACCCTCGTCAGCGTGACCGGCGGAAACGCGATGATCTTCGCGCGCGACACGAACTCCGATGGCGGCTTTGATCTTGGCGAACTCACCGGCATCGCGGCGGGAGATAAATTCAAGGCCACCCTCGGCACAGACATCAACGGCCCGATCGCCACCACTCTGCTCGATGATGGGACAGTTGGCGATCTCAAGGCCCTGGGCAACCGCAGTATCAGCGGCCTGACCAGCACCGGCACGGTGCAGAATATCCTCGCTGGCGGCTCGATCAGCAACGTGACGCTCGGCACCGGGGTGAGTGCCGGAGGAGAGAGCGTAAGCAGCGTCGCGACTGGGGACGTCGCGGCGGATTTTCCGCTCAGCTATGCGGGAAATGCCACCGCGTTCACCACCTCCTTTGCCTCGGCAGCAGGGGTGGCGGGCCCCAACATTTCCAATCTCGTCCTGCCCAGTGGAGTCAGCTTCATCCTCGCCGGCAATGGCGGGGAAGGTGCGGCCGGCGGCAGCATCTCGAAGGTGACGGTGGCTCACACCGCCAGCGCGCCCTACATTCTCGCCGGCAACGGTGGCGGGAGCGCCACCGGCAACGGAGGAAAAGGAGGTTCGGCCAGCACGATCACGCTCACCGCCGGCCCGACTGCGGCTGGAAGCGTCACCATCGGCGCTGGCGACGGAGGGACTGGAGCGAAGACGGGCGGAGCGGGTGGTTCAGTATCCGGCGCGACCGTCGAGGTGCTTACGGTCACGGAAAATATCAGCCTTTTCGGCGGCGCCGGGGGAGCGGGCGGGACTGGCTCCGGTGGGATTGGCGGCGCTGTGAAAAGCTCTACCTTGCGCACCACCGATAGCATCGGCTTCATCACGGCGGGTAATCTCACCGCCGGTTCGCTCTACGTTCAGGGGGGCAAAGGCGGCAGTTCGACTGCCGGCACTGGCGGCACGGGAGGCATTCTCTCGGGCCTGACCGTCGAAGCCCTTAATCCGACCACCCGAATCACAAGCGTATCGATCAGCGCAGGCGATGGCGGCGCGAGCACTGCGGGCAAAGGAGGCACCGGCGCCGGAGTCAGCAGCGTGAATGTGCATATCGACGCGGCCATCGGCCACACGGCCCATGCTACGCTTTATGGCGGCGCGACTTTCAAAGCCGGTTCCGGCGGACAGGGCGCGACTGCCGGGGGGGCGGGTGGATCGATCAGCCTCAGCAGCTTCGACTCGAAAGGAGCGCCGAGTTTCGATCTTCGGGCTGGCGACGGAGCGAACGCTACCGGCATTGGTAAAGGTGGTGCGGGTGGCGGTGTCTCGCAGTCGACTTTCGCCGTTGGCGCGGCGCAGAATGCCTTCTCGGTTCTCGCGGGCGACGGCGGCAGCGGCAGCAATGGCGGCGGTGCGGGTGGATCGTTTACCCGGCTCACGGCGCGAAGCGGCGGCAGCAGCATCGGCACGATCGCCGCAGGCGATGGCGGCCTCAGCACCGGTGGCGCTGCCGGCGGCAAGGGTGGTTCGATCCTTGGACTGAGCGCTTCCTTCGGAGGCACCACCAGTGGCGCGACGGTCACCGCCGGCAAAGGTGGCAATGGAGGCACCGGCACGAGCGCGGGCGGCGCCGGCGGTGCGATCGATTTCGCCATCGTCAGTGCTGGTGCAGCCAGCGGCGCCGGGGCGGATGTTTCTGTGCTCGGCGGCAAAGGCGGCGATGGCGGTCCGAATGGAAAAGGCGGCGCAGGAGGGAACGTCTCGCGCACGGCCTTTACCGTGAATGGAGACGTGAACGACAAGATCGCTTTACACGCTGGCGCGAGCGGCCAAAGCCATAATGCAACCGGTGCCAACGGCGGCAGCCTCAGCAAAGCGGTGGTAACAAATAACGGCACGGCGAGAAGCGTCGAAATTTATGCCGGCGAATCGATCGACCCGACCGGCGCGGGAAATTTCAACGGCGGCAACTCCGGCGCCCTCAGCGATCTTACGTGGAACAACTTCGGTGGGGTGGATACCAATGGCGAAGCCTACATCAATACCTTCGGCGGCGGGAACGGCCTCGGCACGGGCAAGGGTGGCAATGGCGGAAACCTCTCTCGCCTCGTCATCAACTCCATCGGCGACCATCCCTACGTGGGGATCGGCGACTTCCAAGGCGGCGGAAATGGTGGCTCCACCGGCAACGGCGGCGCCGGGGGCAATGGCGGCAGCATCAACACCTTCACCATCAACGACAACTCCACCACCACGAACGACAATCGCTTCGACATTTACGGCGCGCAGGGTGGCACCGGCGGTGGCACGAATGGCAAAGGGGGCAACGGTGGCGCCGTGAGCAATGTCGTGTTCGATGCGCCGAACGCCGTGCTCCACATTTACAGCAATGCCGGCGGCATCGCCGGTTCCGGCGCCACTACCAAGGGCGGCAACAGTGGCAGCGTGAGCAAGCTCAGCGGTCTCGTCAGGGAGTTGCGTGTCGAGACCGGCGCGGGCGGCGACGCGGCCGCAGGCAGTGGCGGCAATGCGGGAAAAATCTCCAGCATCACTGCCACATTGACCGACTTCGCTCGGATCATCGCCGGGGGGCGCGGCGGCAATGGAGCGGTCGCAGCGGGGGCCGGCGGTTCCATCTCCGGCGTGAAAATCACCGGCGACATCGGCGACTTCGGGAGCGCGTTTGGCTGGGACGCCGCCACGGGCATGGGCGGTCTCAGCCCCGGACTCGGAGGTTCGGTTAGCGGCAATGTGGACACCGCAAAGACCGGCACGATCAGCAGCGTCACCGCCACACGCATTGCCTCCATCATCGCCGGCACGCCCCTGGCCAATGCGATTGTCACCGCCAACGCGGTTCCGAAAATTACCGGCCTCTCCGCCAGTGTCCTCGGTGCCGACGTGAACAACAATGGCACTTTCGATTTCACTAACATGGGTGCCGCCGACATCAACTCGGGTGATGGCGATGTCCTCACCGACGGCCTCGTGCTGGTCAGGACCGGCGGCTTCGCGGTGCAACCGGTCATTCCGCTCAAGCTCGTCTTCTTCTAGCGGGACAAGCCCGGTCAGTGTATGCGCGGCGCCCATATTTCATGAACCAACCCGGTTTCCTCCTCGTCATCGAAGGCATCGACGGCGCGGGCAAGTCCACGCTCGCGCGCTCGCTCGCGGCGTGGCTGCGCGAGCAGGGCCGCATCGTGGTGGTTGATCGCGAGCCGACCGATGGCCCGCACGGCCGCGCCTTGCGCGAATCGGCCAAGACCGGCCGGCTCTCGCCGGAAGCAGAGCTGGACCTCTTCCTCAAGGACCGCCGCGAGCACGTTGAAAAGCTCATCGCTCCTGCTCTCGCGCGCGGTGAGGTAGTGATCCTCGACCGCTACTATTTCTCGAACGCCGCCTATCAGGGCGCACGGGGCAGCGATCCCATGGCCATCGTCTCCGAGAACGAAACTTTCGCCCCCGTGCCCAATCTCGTGCTGCTCCTCGACCTCGCTCCCGCCGCGGGTCATGCCCGTATCGACGCACGCGGTGGCGGCCTCGACGATTTCGAAGGTGCCGCCTACCTCGCCGAAGTGCGCCGCAACTTCCTCGCGTTCGACCGTCCCTTCATTCGCAAACTCGACGCTGCCTTGCCGATAGACGAACTGCAACGTGAAGCGATCGCCTTGCTTCAATCGGCGATCGCCCATCGGCAACCGCCCATCTCCTGATGCTTCTCTGGCGCGAAAAAGTTCCCGATTCATGGCTGCCGAAGATCCGCGCGAACCTGCCGGAGGTCCTCATCGATCACGCCCATCTGGAACGCAAGGCGGCCACTACCGCGCTGAACCTGGAAAAATACGTCGAGCTGCACGACCGCGTCTCCGAGCTAAACGCCATCGCCATCGAAGAACTCCAGCACTTCGAGCTCGTTCTGCGTCTTTTGAAAGAACGCGGCGTGGCCTTCACCAGCCCAAAAAAGAGCCCGTGGATCAGCGGCATGATGGGCGCCGTGCGCAAGGGACGAAAGGAGCAGGTCATCGATCATCTCGTCGTCTGCGCACTCATCGAAGGCCGCTCGTGCGAGAAGTTCCAGTTCCTCGCTGAAGGCGTGCGCGATCTCGACCCGCAGCTTGCGACTTTCTACGGCAGCCTCGTCGAGAGCGAAGGCAACCATTACGCGACCTATCTCATCATGGCGCGTCACATCGACCTCGCCGAAACCGAACGCCGCCTCGACTACTTTCTCGACCTCGACGCCCAGCTCATTCGCACGCCCCACTCTTTGCCGATGCTGCATTGATCGGGCGTCAGTGAAAGTCGTGCGACTCCGCGAGAGCGAGCGCTGGCGCAGGCATCGGCAGAATGCGTTGCGCCTTGATGTGAATGACGTTTTGAAAATTTTGCAGCGGGCCTTCGATGATGAGGAACGACTCCGAGGTGATGAGCAAGCGATGCCGCTCGAAAAATTGCGGCAGCACGATCGCATTCGCCACGCCTGTTTCGTCTTCGAGGCTTATGAACACGAACCCCTTCGCCGTGCCGGGACGCTGGCGGCAGATGACCTGGCCGGCGATCTGGATATATGCGCCATTGGCAACCTTGGGAAGGTCCGCCGCCCGCCACGCCTGCGGCACCCGCTCGCGCAGCAGCGCCATGGGATGTGCGCCGATGCTCAGGTTCATGCCGTTGAAATCGGCGGCCAGCCGTTCGTCCGGTTTCATCGGCGCGAGCGGAACCACGCGCGGCTCGATTTCTTCGAGAGCAAAGAGGCCATCCGCATCGTGCGGCGCTTCGACCCACCACAGCGCCTCGCGCCGATGTTCGCTCAGCCCATGGAGCGCCCCGATCCGCGCGAGCGTGCGCTGTTCGGGTTTGGTGAGTTTCGTGCGCGCGGTGAAGTCGGCCACGGAGGTAAACGGCGCTCGCATGCGCTCCAGCAGCAGATGCGCACCATGCTCGCGCCGCAACCCATTCACCATGCACAAACCCAGTCGCACCGTGGAGTCATCGACCACCGCGCAGTTCCACTCCGACTCGATCACCGACACCGGCAAAAAATGCAGTCCACGCCGCTGCGCGTCCTTGATGAGCGTCGCCGAAGAATAGAACCCCATCGGCTGGTTGTTCAGCAGCGAAGCAAAAAACTCCGGCGCGCGGTGCACCTTATACCAGGCGGAAGCGTAAGCGAGGATCGCAAAGCTGATCGCGTGCGACTCGGGGAAACCATAGACCGCAAACGATCGAACAGCCTTCACAATCTGCTCGATGACCTCCGGAAGACGCCCCTTCTCCTCCAAGCGCATCTGCAATTTTTCGCACGCCTTATCCATTCGCTCGTGCGAGCGGTGGAACGACAGCGCGCGGCGCAATTCCTCGGCTTCCGAACCGGTAAATCCGGCCAGATCCATGGACATTTTCAGCATCTGTTCCTGAAAAAGCGGCACCCCGAGCGTGCGCTTTAAAGTGGGTTTCAGAATTTCTTCCACGCTCGAGTGAATATAAGATTCTTCCTCCTGCCCGCAGCGACGCCTGAGGTAAGGATGCATGAGCCCACCTTGGATCGGCCCGGGACGCACGATGGCGACTTCGACGACGAGATCGTAAAACTCTTTCGGTTTCAGACGCGGCAACGTCGCCATCTGCGCACGGCTTTCGATTTGAAAAAGGCCGATCGTTTCAGCCTTTTGGATCATCTGATAAGTCTCCGGATCGTCTGCCGGAATTTCATACAACTCCACCTTGCGGCCCCGTTGCGCACTCAGCTCGATGGTCTCCTGCAGGACCGACATCATGCCGAGCCCGAGCAGGTCCACCTTGATGATGCCGAGATCTTCGCAGTCGTCCTTGTCCCACTGCGCGACGACGCGGCCGGGCATCGACGCATTCTCCAGTGGAATGAACGAGCTGAGCTGATTCTGGCAGATGATCATCCCTCCGGAGTGCTGCCCGAGATGGCGCGGCAGTCCTTTGATCAATTGATAGAGCTGGCATGCCGAAGCTGCCCGAGGATGACTCACGGGCACTCCCGCCTGAGTGAGCTGTGCTTGAAGATCAAGCGTATGCGGGAAGTCGCCATTCGCAAACAGCGCCGAAAAACGACCCAGCGTTTCGGGCGAAAAATTTAGCGCCTTGCCGATCTCACGCATCGCACTACGACCGCGATAAGTGATGACGTTCGCGGTCATTGCGGCGCCGTGTTTGCCGTAGCGTTGATAGACTTCCTGAATCACGCGCTCGCGACGATCGCCGCTGGGCAAATCGAGATCGATATCCGGCCAGGTGTTGCGTCCATTAGCGAGGAAACGCTCAAAGAGCAGTTCGTATTTCAGCGGATCGCATGCAGTGATGCCGAGACAGAAACAGACGGTGGAATTCGCCGCACTGCCACGACCTTGGATCATGATGTCCTGCTGGTTGGCGAACCGAACGAGATCCCAAATGCAAAGGAAGTAACCGCAAAAACCGAGCTTTTCGATCAGTGCGAGTTCGATCTCGATTTGCGCGCCCACCTTCTCAGGCACGCGGCCGGCATAACGTTTGCGGGCGCCATCGAAGGTCCGCTCCCGAAGGAAAGCCGCTTCGCTTTTGCCGTCCGTCTTTTCAAACGTGGGGAAGGTGTAGCCGAGATCTTTCAGTCGGAATTCGAGCCGTTCCGCGAGAACAACCGTGTTGTCGATCGCTTGGGGGAGATCCTGGAAGAGCCGCGACATTTCCTCGGCGGACTTGAGATGGCGTTCGCCATTAACCGCGAGTAAACGGCCGGCAGCGTCGAGGTGCGTGTGGTGGCGTGTGCAGGTGAAGACGTCGAGCACGGTTCGCTGTTTACGCGTGGCGTAGAGCACGCCGTTCGTGGCAAGCAACGGCAGGCCCTCGGTTGCGGCGAGATCTTTGAGCTGACCGAGGAGCAACTCTTCGCCCCGCTGGAAATGCCGCTGCACTTCGACGAAAACATTCTCCGCACCAAACGCGCGGCGCAGTCGCGCGACACGATCTTGTGCAGCGCTGAGGTCACCTTTTTCGAGGCAACGCTGGACCGGACCTTCTTCATCACCGGTCAGAGCGACCAAACCTTCGGAAAATTCGGCCAGCTCTTCCCAATGCACGGGTGCATTGGTTTTAGTGCCACGCAGCTTCGCACGGGTGATGAGCTGGCAGAGGTTTTGATAACCTTGCCGGGATTTCACCAGCACGGGCAGGACGGCATCGTCGCTTAGGGTCAACTCAGCACCGACGATGAGTTGGACCTCGTGCTCCCTGCCCTTGGAATAAAAGCGCGGGATGCCATAGACGCCGTCACGATCGCATAACGCCACGGCGGAATGGCCCAGCTCTTTTGCCCGTTCGGCGAGGTGCTCGGGGAACGCGGCACCGCGCAGGAAACTGAACGCGCTGCGCGCGTGGAGCTCAACATACGGGCGCTTCATAACAGCCCTCCACGCACCAGGTGCCGTTGAGTTTTGAAATGCGATAGAGTGCGCCGCCGGACAGTTCGACGTCCCATTCTTCGACGCTCCACACATCGCGATCCCACCAGTTACCCGAAGCGCGGTAAGGACCGGCGGCGTCAATAATTTCGCCGTGCGCGATTTGCGAGGAAACCCGCAGTGGGATGTAACGCTGGAGATCGACCTGCGCCGGAAAAGGCGGGCGAAAACGCCGCAGCGGCAAGCCCAGCACGCGGTCTGCCGAGAGAGCAGGGGCCGGCTTCTCGCAAAGATCGTCGAACGATGGCGCGACCAGGCGGAAGCTGTCGGGGCGATGCGTGTCGGCGAACTCCACCACCCCGACATTTTCCGAGCCGACCAGCGCGGCGAGGCGGCCGAGCGTTTCACCGAAGCGATTCGGGTCGCGCAGTGCCGTTCCGAAAAAGCGATACTGACTCGAGGCAGCAAGGCCGGGATCGATGAGCAGGCGCACACCGTTTGGATGCTGCTCGAGGCGCAGCGTTTCGAGGTGCGTCTCGAGGATGCGGAAGAGCACCTCCGTGTCGCGCGTGGGGGAGGGAATGGTGAAGACGCGCTCGTAAACCGTGTCGTTGTCGAGCGGGATGGTGAGCGTCATGCGTGCGGCGACGCGCAATGCTTCGCGCAGCCGCAACGTGAGTAGATCGAGTTGGCGGCGCAGGATGAAAAGCAGGGGCTCGGTTGTTTCGACTGGATGCTCAAAATCGAACGCTTCGAAGAACAGCTCGCTTGGACGCGCCCATTGCAATTCACGATGCGCCCGCCCACTGGCGCGCTCCCACAGCGTGCCTGCTTCGACGCCGAGCCGTTCCATCACATCATTCCGCGGCAGCCGTGCGAGTTCGCCAAGATGGCTGATGCCCCAGTCGCGTAACACCGCGATCAGTTCCGTGGGCGCATCGATCTCCGCCATGGCAATGCCGGCGAGAAACGCCGCCGCATGGCGCACCACCAGCACGGGCTCTGCACGGAGCGCAGCCAGTTCGGCGAGATCCGGATTCGCGGCAATCCCGACGCGCGCGCGCAACTCCATCGCCACGCAACGCTCGATCACCGCTTTTCCCCACGCCTCCCAATCCTCCGCTTTCACCTGCCGCAGATCGAGCACGCACCAGCCTTCGCGCGTGGCCTCGACAAAAGCGGAGGAAGCCATCGCCGCCTCCAGCAGCAGCGCGGCCAGCGCTTCTTCCTGCACCCGGGCGCGGGAGAGCAGCCGTAAGTCCGCACACCGCGCCAACGCCTGCGTGGCCGGCATCCCCGGTCGCACGCCGTAGCACGCCGCGGCTTCCGTCACGTCCAGCACGAAGCCCTTCTCCGACTCCCCATCGAGCACCGCCACCGGCTGCGTCCACAGTTCTCCCCGCAGGCGTAGCGCCGCCTGCAGCGAGAATTGGGAAAGCGAAATGGCGGCGAACCAGGGCATCGGGAAAGATCAGGCGGTGCGCACGAAGGGTTCGGCGCTCGGTTGCGTCTGCCGGCCCCGGCGGAAAACCTGCACAGCGATCTTCGCGATCAATTCCCGGCGCGGCCGCTTGAGATCCGCCAGGCTCCAGCGCCCTTGCAAGACGACGCGCACCCGCGCCGCTTCAATGATCGGCTGCGGCGTGAGCGCCACCAGCGCCGTGCCGCTTCGCTCCACCAACCGTTGGAATCGATGCCACGTGCTCGCCGGGATGCGCCCGAGAGTGCGCAGCGTCGTCGTCTGCAAATCGAGCAACACCACCGGCAGGTTCCCATCGCGCACCAGCAGGTCCGCGGCCTTCACCGCCTGCTCCGGATTCGGCACGCTCACCACCAGCAGCTTCTCCCACCCCGCGCTGCGCGAGCAGCCTTCACTCCTCGAACCGGTGAAATCGAACGTGTGCTCTTCGATGAGTCCGATCCACTCGCTCCGCCGTCGCGCCGTCTCCAGCACGCCATCCAGAAACATCCGCCCGCAGGCCAGCCCGCTGCACACCTCGCTTACACAGCCCAGCGGCAGACCGCCTTCCTTCTCATCCAGCCTCCCCCATAGTGTCTCCCAAAATCGTTCCCGCTGAGGCGCCGTCTGAGGAAAGCGCTCCTCCAACAGCCGCCGCACATCGGCGATGGAAATGATCTTGGAATCGGTCACGGAAATACTGTTCACCTGAACACAATTCAGGTCAATAGGAGCAAGCACTTCCTCTCATCCGAATCCTTGGTATGGACTCCACAAGCCTTGCTTCAGCCTACTACCGGCCGGAGGAGGAATCTCTCACCATCACCTTCCGGCATGGAGGCACCTACCGCTATTTCTACGTCCCCCATCGCACCTACCGTTCCCTGCTCCGCGCTCCCTCTAAAGGCCAGTTCTTCACCCACCAAATCCGCGGGCGTTTTCAGTTCGAGAAACTCGGCGAGAGCGTCACGCCCTGAGCTACAAGCTACGCTCACCAAGCTGCCCCTTTAAGTTTGAGAGCTACGTGAACTGCTTTAACCAAAAGCTGGCGGATAGGGCGGGATTCGAACCCGCGTGGGCTTTTAGACCCAACACGCTTTCCAGGCGTGCCCGTTCAACCGCTCCGGCACCTATCCTTTTTGTAGCGGGTCGGGAGAGTCGGCGGTTTTTGCAGGTTGGCAAGCGAGGAAAAATCGGAAACTCGAAATCCGAACGGTGGCCGTTGCGCGGTAGTCGAGATGTTTGGCCTCTTCGCTTCAGCGCAGGACCACGTGTCCGTCGGCGTAGAGCACGTTCATACGTTTGCGCATGCCGATGTCCTGGGCGGCGTGGACGAGGTCCCAATCCTGGCAGAGGCGGACGCGGCTGAGGCGGCCGGGGAAACTGCCACGCGGGGTGTAGATGGTGATGTTGCTCGTCGGCTCGTCTTCACTGTAGGGCTGCCACATGTAGCTGGTCTTTTTTTTAGCATACCAGTTCGGCCCAGAGAGGTCACTCGGGCACTGGAGACATTTCTCGGTGCAGCCGTAGGGCTTGAGCGTGTCGTAGATGGGTTTGGCCACGAGCCCGTCCGTGTAAACAGGGTGATCGCTGTCGATCTCGATCTGCGGATAGCGGTTTTCGTTGTCGTTCGCGGCGCTGCTCGTGAAGACATAGAGCTGCTTGAGATTCTGCGTGCACCGCACTTCGCGGCCGCGTTCGAAAAAGGTCTCCACCGCCGGAATGGCCAGCGAGGCGAGCAGGCCGATGATGGCGATGACGCAGAGGAGTTCGATGAGGGTGAACGCGTGGCGCGGGCGGCTCGTCACCGGCGTAATCGTAGTCATCGGTATCAATTTCCAGAGGCCTGGTTGCGCGCAGCGGCCTTGCGCTGGACATATTGGCCGGCGCGTTGCACCCGCTGGTCGGGCGACATGCGGGCGTCGCGCTCGCTCATGCGCTGTTCCATGCGCTCCTGGTTGGCCGGGTTGCTGAAAAACTCCTCCATCTTGGCGCGGCGCTCCTCGGGGGAGAGATCGCGCAGGCTGGTGAAGAATTTGTGACGCTCCTCGGCGGCGGCTCGCTGGTCGGGCGGGAGTTTTTCGATCTCGGCCTGCTGCCGCGCCTCGAAGGCTTTCCGCATGCGTTCGCGCTCTTCATCGGTCGGTTCGGGTCGGTTCGGATCGCGCGGGCCGCGACGGCCGGGCCCAAATCCGGCAAAGCGCCCGCCATCCTCGCCGGGTGGTCCTTCGCGATCCGGGCGGCCTTCCTCGCGCTCGCGTTTGGTGATGACGAACACTTCGAGCACGCGACCGCCGGCGGCCTTGGCGAGTGCCGGGGCGGATTGGTGGATCGGGGCGGACGCGGGAGGCTTGCTGACGGGCGGGTTCCAGTTTTCCGGAAAGAGAATGGCGACATTGACCGACCGGGCTGCCTGCCCGGCGTAGGCTTGAAACTCAGGTTTTTCCTCGGGCTTCACAGTCCACGGATCGGCACGCGGGTCGGGTTCGATGCCGCCGTCGTCCATGGGTGACATCATGGCAGGAATGTGAAGCACCTTCCAGCCCTCCGGCCGCTCACCACTCACCACGCTGGTGAGAACGGAATGAGCCTGCGGCAGTTGCGGGGCAAAGACGTAGGCAAGGCGCCAGCGCGCTTCGGCCACGGTGGTGAAGGTCTCCAGCGCTTCGGCCACAGGCACTTTATCCACGTGCATGCGGATTTTGACGGCGTCGGTGAGATTCGTCCTGAGGGTGATGCCACCTTGGCGCTCGATCTCGTGCGCCACCTTCGTAGCTGGCCAGTCCTCACAGTGAATGGTCACCAGTCCGCGTCCGCGCCACCAATGATAGGTGCCGCTGGTCGCGGCGAGGACGAAGACGGTCAGAAGCAACCAATGGGTGCGATTCATAAAAAAAGGGCGCAAAGCGCCTTTCGCATCAACCGCGCCGGGGAGGAAAAGTTGCGGAATGTGGGTGGGGCACGATAGATTGGATCCGATGCCGATCTACGAATACGAGCTTTGCGAAGGAGACTGCAAAGTGTGCGGCGGGCATTTTCAACTGAACCGCCCTGCGAGCCGTCCGCCACTGGAGAAGTGCCCACTGTGCCGGAAGCCGGTTCGCAAGGTGATCTCCAATTTCAACACACCCAAGGCATCGAAGCCTCTTTCGGTGAGCGACGCGAAGAAGGCGGGGTTCACGATCCTGAAGAAGGTCGGCAAAGGGGAATACGAGAAGCAGTGACGGAGGGACGGGGGACTGCGGGGCTAGTGGATGGTGGGCCGGCCGCTGGGATTTGGGCAAAAAAGTGCGGGGCCGCCCGTCGAATGACGGAGCGACCCCGCTGTTCCCCCCAGAACGCTGAGTAAGACCGCTGGGGGGCGAATCCGTTAGGAGAAAGTTCAAAAATATTTTAGGCCGTTAATTAATGGGGCCTTTTGTGGACGGGAACGGACCCGATGGAGCTGACCCGGATTTGGGCGGTCGGGGTGCGGAAAAGCGGGAACAAAATATTGTGTTTATTGTGTCTGTTCGCGTGGGGATTTCTCTGTGAGACATCGGCAAAACACCTTGCTTTAAGCAACCGCAAAGGGAGGGACGATCGAACCGGATTCACCATCCGATATTATCGTTTAAAACGGTCCAGCGCGCAACAGCCCATTGGCTCTGACTCTGTGCTCAGTATTTTTCAAAATGAGGCCGGTGGAGGCCCGGCGCCTCAAGCATACGTCCGCAGGACATCGTGCACGCCTTCCACGGCCATGCCGCCTTCCCCGACGGCGGCGGCGCAGCGTTTGACGGAGCCGGAGCGGACGTCGCCAGCGGCGAAGATTCCCGGCCAGCTCGTTTCCAGCGGGCCGGGGGCGCGGCCGGCATTTTTCCACGCGGGTGCGCCGGCCACGGCGTGGCCGGTCTTGATGAAGCCTTTCTCGTCCCGCTCGATCTCAGGTGGCAGCCAGTCGGTGCAAGGTTTCGCACCGATCATCGAAAAGAGCGCGCACGTCTGCACGGTGCGGCGTTCGCCGGTTTTCGTGTTCTCGAGTTCCACGGCTTCGAGCACCTTGCCGCCCATCATCTTGCGGACTTCGGTGTGCGTGAGCATCTCGATGTTCTCCTTCGTCTCCACGCGCCGCGAGAGATAGCTCGACATCGTTTTCCCCAGGCCCTGGCCGCGGATCACCAGCACGACTTTCGCCGCGCATTCGGAGAGAAACATCGCGGCCTGGCCGGCGGAGTTCCCCGCGCCGGTCACGACCACCGTGGCGCCCTGGCACAGCCGGCCTTCGCGCGCCGTGGCAGCGTAATAAACACCGGCGCCTTCGAAGTCTTCACGCCCTTCTGCCTCGAGCCGATGATAGTCCGCACCGGTCGCGATGATCACGCACCTGGCCCGCAGGATCGCATGGCAGCTCTCCGCCTGCAGTGCCGCGCGATATTCGCCGTCGGTGAAACTCAGCGTCATCGCCTGTGACGGCAGGCAAAACTTCGCGCCGAAGCGGTTCGCCTGCAGGTGGGCCTGATAGGTCAACTCCCCGCCGCTCACGCCGGTAGGGAATCCGAAGAAATTCTCGATCAATGACGACGCCCCGGCCTGCCCTCCCGGCGCATAGCTCTCCAGCACGATCGTCTTGAGCCCTTCCGATGCCGCATACACCGCCGCACCCAGCCCCGCCGGGCCCGCACCGACGATGGCCAGGTCGCAAAAGATTTCGGATTCGTCCTCGCCTGCCGGCGCCCGCAGCAACCCCGCCACGCGTGCCACTTCGCGCAGCGAAGGACGCCGCAGCGGCATCCCATTTGTCGTGATCAAGGCCGGCAGATCGCGCGACGCCAGATGCAGCCGGGCACACAGCGCTCGCCCGGCCTCGCTTTCCATCGAAATCAGCCGGTGCGGCACGTGATTCTTGTCGAGGAAATCGTCCAGTCGCCGACCTTCGCGCTCGCCTTCCTGCGCCACGATCCGCAGCCCGGCGAATTCACGGTCCCTCATGAGACGTTTCCGCCGCATGATGAACGCACGCACAATGATCTCGCTCACGCCCGGCAATTCCGCCAGCGCCCGCCGCAGACTCGCCGCCGGCACTTCCAGCACTTCGCTCTCGTCGGCCTTGCCTCGCCCGCTGGCCAGCGCCGCCGTCCCCGTCAGCATCCCCACTTCGCCGAGAAATTCGCGCGGCCCCGCCGTCCCGAGGATCTGCTCCTCGTTCTCCCGCGTTTCGAACACATCGATCTCCCCGCGCAGCACGACGAGCATCGGCACGTCGCGCTGCCCCGCTTTGAATATCATCTCGCCGCCGCGAATGATCCTTCGCGTCCCCAGCGATTCCAGCATCGCCAGCTGGTGATCGTCCAACTCCACATGCGCCACGCTCTCCGTGTCGCGGTAAAACTGCTCATCGAGTTCTTCGTCGGTCATGGCTTCGCGGCTATGGTGGACCCGAGAAGCCCGCTTGTCAGCACTGTGAACGCAATGTGAGTCGTTAAAGGTGGACGACGTTTTCGACCGGCAAGCTGAGGTCAGGCTTTCGCAATCCTTGGCGAGTGCGACGGCCAACGCTCGGCAGGTTTAAAAAATGAACTCACACTCTGTCTCTTCGGTCGAAGTTCTGGAATCTCGCATCGCCCCCGCAGTCTTCTTTGTGAACGGGACGAATCTCACCATCACCGACAACACCGGCGCGGACGCCGCGAACTCGGTGGATGAACTGGCGGCCGCAGCCCTCTCGGGCGCGACCAAAGTGGTCCTGCTCAATGCAGGAGACAGCGTCGTCTATGACCTTGATGGCGACCACACGGTGGACAAGGGCACCGACATCACTTTGGTGAAGATCACCGCCGGGGCGGCGATGGCTTTTTTCACCGACCGAAATACCGACGCCACAATCGGCCAGACGCCGAAGTTCGACGTGGGTGAGTTCACCGGCCTCGCGCTGGGGCAGGATGCGAAGGCAACGATCACAAGCGACGTCTTCGGCAGCATTGACACGCTGTTGAAGAGCGACGGCACCTTCAGCACCGTGCGGCAGCCATGGTCGATCGCGGAGCTCAAGATCACCGGCAGCATCCACACGAACATCCAAGCTGGCGGGAACATCAGCAACGTCACCTTCACCGCGCCGAAGGGGACGCCGAAGACATACGACGTGGGTGGCGGTATCTTCACCGGCAGTGCAGCGGACAACAATCTGAGCTGGGACGGCGAAGCCACGACGCTGGCCACCACCTTCACTCAGGCGCCCGGCACCGACGCGGGCGATATTTCGAACCTCAAGCTCGGACGGTATGTGGAGAGCATTGTGGCGGGGAATGGGGGCGCGAACACAACCGGCAACGGCGGCGCGGGTGGAACTGTGAGCAACGTCACGCTCACCGGAGCGCTCGGGCTGGAAATCCGTGGCGGCGATGGTGGCGGCGTGAGCGTCGGTGGAACCGGCGGCGGCGGTGGTGCGGTGAGCAAGATCACGCTCAACCTCACCAGCGATGGTGGAGGGAACGTGCTGGTGCGCTCCGGGCATGGCGGAAACAGCGTTAACGGTGCGGGCGGCGCAGGGGGCGCCACGACGGAGGTGGCAATCAAGTCGAGCACGATCCTCGACGGGGAAATCGGCATCACGGCCGGAGGAGGTGGCAACGGCGGTGGGACTGGCGCGGGTGGCATCGGCGGTGCCATCAGCAATTCCGCTGTGTCCATTCTCGGCTGGGTGGACGACAGCATCTACATGGAGGCTGGCCGAGGAGGCGATGGCGGAGCCGGTGGGGCCAACGGTGGGGCGGGCGGCGCAATCACGAAAGCCGCGATCAGCAGCGCGGGGAACCGCGGCGGCTTGTGGATGAATGGCGGTGACGGGGGCACTGCCGGCGGCGGCGGAACCGTCGGCGGAATCGGTGGAGCAGTGACCTCAGCGAAAATCACCGCCGCGGGCTATACTGACGGGCTCACGCTGGAAGGCGGGGCCGGGGGTGGGGGCGGGAGCGGAACGGCCGCGGGCGGCGGTGGGGGGAGCGTCAGCAAATCGTCCATCAGCGGTGCCAACAGTGTCGACGATTTCATGATCCTCGGTGGCAACGGCGGCTATGGCGGGAGCGGCGGCGGCGACGGCGGAAAGGGCGGCGACGTGACCGATGTCAACGCCACGGCCACCGGCAACGCGGCCGATGATATGCGATTCGTGGGCGGACGGGGTGGCAACGTAAGCGGGGGCGACGGTTTCACGGGGGGCGGCGGCGGCGCGGTGACTGGCCTGATCGTCAAGGCGCTCGGCGGCATCAACTCCGAGATGGGCATTTACGGGGGAGGGGGAGGGCAGGGTGGCATCGGGATCAGCGATGGCGGGGCCGGCGGGGGCGTGAGCAAGATCACCGTGTCGGCGCTCTTCGTGCGCGATGCCTTCAGAATCAACGGCGGTGTCGGCGGCAACAGCGGCACAGTCGGCGGTTTCGGTGGACGAGGAGGCAACTTGCTCACCGTCTCGACGACGAATCTCGGCTACATTGATACCACAGTGGAAATCCAAGGCGGCCTCGGCGGCGCGGGCGAGGGATCGGGCACCGGCGGCGACGGCGGCGATGCCACCGGCATCACCGTCACCAACAAGGGCGGCATGGCTTCACTCGCGATCCTCGGTGGGGAAGGTTCCGACTCCGGCACGAGCGGAGGCTCCGGTGGCGACTCCGGCAACCTTTCGAAGGTCACGGTCAACAACTCTGCCGACATCGCGGAGAAAATCCAGATCGGCACCGAAGGCGGCGCTTCCAACGATGGCGGCACCGGCAACGGCGGCTACGCCGGCGACGCCACGGACATTAAAGTCAACGACAAGTTCGGCACCCGCGGCACGTGGTTCATCTCCGCGGGACCGGGAGGTAGCGGCAGCGGGACTGGCGCTGCGGGTGGCGACGGCGGCGATTTGAAGACGGTCACTTTTACCGGCGCGAAATCCCATGTCGTCTTCGGCACCGTCGGCGCGGGTGACAGCGACGGCGGCGATGGCGCGTTCTCGTCCGGCGGCGACGGCGGGCTGATCAGCGGCATCAAGGGCACTGCCGCCACGCTCCGCATCGCGGCGCATCGCGGTGGAGATGCCGACGGGGTCGGCGGCGCGGGTGGCTCGATCGAAAACGTCACCTTCAGCGTCGCGCAGTTTGCTCGCATCATCGCGGCGGGCGATGGAGGGTGGGTGGGTGCGGGCGGGACGGCAGGCCTGGGTGGCTCGATCACCAACGTGAAAATCACGGGCAGCGGCGTCGTGGGCGACTTTAGCGAGCACTTCCTCGTAAACGCGGACGCGGACACCGGCATGGGGGGACTGGTGGCTGGTCAGGGCGGCTCAGTGAATGGTTCTTTCGATATCGATCGCAACGGCAGCATCACCGGCGTGACGGCGACCCGGATTGCTGCCGTGCTCGCCGGCGCAGGGGCCGGCCTCGACGTCTCCAACTTCAACGCCGTCAAAGCGATCACCAGCCTCAAAGCGGCACTCATCGGTGCCGATTGGGATGGGGATCGGCAGTTCGACTGGATCGAAAACACCGCCACACAAACCGGTTTCCAACTCCCCGGCGCGACCGGCACGACGGACTTCGACGACGTCCCGGGCGATGGCCTCGTCATTGTCAAGACCGCCAGCTATACGGCCGATCCGAAGACTACCTTCTTCATGCCGGTGATTTTCATCTGAGTCCGCCGCTGAAGATCGAGCCCACTGGGTGCACGGTGGCTGGTGGCGCAGGGTGACCTCGTCGCCCTGCAAAGCATCGGCCATCAACGATCGCGGGATGGGACGAGAGGGCGCACCACGACCAAAGCTATCCCGACCAAGAGGTCGCCCCTCGGTTCCATGGGCGTCGGTTTCTTTCGATCCTTTTCCTCAGCGAGTCCGCATGCGCACTTACCGGCGAGTCAACCCAGCCTGGCCAACCAGGAACATCCGAAAAGGAACATCATTACGCGGCGAGTCGGGCAGGAGCGAAACCAGAGGCAAGAGCACGACCACTTCTTCTATCGCTTCAATTTTGATTTTCCGCAGCGAACGGGATTGCGTCTTCACACTTGAAGGGTCGCGAATCGGATACAGTTCATGGCACCCCGTCGCGGGGGGCATGCGAGAGGGGCGGGGTAACCCCGGGTGTTACCCGGGGCTATTATCTCTCGGGCCCTCCGGGGCGAGCTTCTGGAAGAATCACCCGTGGGCGAACTTTCCGAAGCGAATCTGAAAGGGGGAAAGTTCGGGATGGAAAATTTTCGCGAGCTGTCACAGGACGGGGGTGGTCATTCGTCCTGACTGGGTGATGAATACAAAATCTACTACTACTCAGGGCGCGGGAGTGCTGAAAATCGTGGTGATCGGGGGCAGCGGGTTGATCGGGAAAAAGGTCGTGAGCACGTTGCGCGGGCTCGGGCATGACGTGGTCGCGGCGTCGCGTTCTTCGGGCGTGAATACCGTCACCGGTGAAGGACTGGCGGAGGTGCTGCGCGGGGCGCAGGTCGTCGTCGATGTCGCGAATGCACCTTCGTTTGAGGACAAGGCGGTGATGGAGTTTTTTGAGGCGGCGGGGCGTCAGATCGCGGCAGCGGAAAAGGCGGCGGGCGTGAAGCATCACGTGGCGCTGTCGGTCGTCGGGACGGAGCGATTGCTCGCGAGCGGGTATTTCCGCGCGAAGATGGCGCAGGAAAAACTGATCGAGGGGTCAGGCATTCCCTATACGATCGTGCGTGCGACGCAGTTCTTCGAATTTGTCGGTGCGATCGCGCAGGGATCTACGCAGGGGCAGATCGTGCGAATCTCGCCGGCGATGATGCAGCCGATCTTTTCGGGCGATGTGGCTGCGGTGGTGGCGGAGACGGCGCTGGCGGCGCCGCGCAATGGGATGGTGGAGGTCGCGGGACCGGAGCCGATTCGCATGGATGAACTGGTCCGCCAGTTCCTCGCGGCGAACGAAGATCCGCGCCAGGTCATCACCGATCCGAGCACGGGTTACTTCGGCACACCGGTGAACGATCAAAGCCTGACTCCGGGCGCAAATCCGATTCTCGGTCCGACGCGCTTTGCCGATTGGCTGCCGCAACCCGTCGCGGCGTAGTAGAAAGCGCGACTTCAACGACCGTGAGGCATGGCGGGAGGAAATAAAAAATCCCGCCCGCCGTGCCAACGGACGCAACTGCTCTAATAACCAAGCCCCACTCATGAAGACGAAACTGCATATCGCGCTGCCGCTTCTCTCGCTTGCACTGTCCGGCCTTCTCGCAGCGGCGGAAGAGACGCCCGTGGCGATCACGGAGATTTTCAAACACGATCATCCGGAACTCGCGGACAAGGAGATCCTGGTGAAACGAATCGAGCTCCAGCCGAGGGCATCGGCGCCGGCGCATGTGCACCCGGGCATGGTAACGGGTTATGTCGAGAGCGGCACGCTGGAGTTTCAGTTGAAGGGAGAACCGCTGCGGATGTTTAAAGCGGGTGACGTGTTTTTCGAACCGCCGGGGAGTCATCATCTCGTGGCGCGAAATCCCGATGCCACGACGAAGACGGTGGTGATCGCTTTTGTGGTGAATCCGAAAGGTGCGCCGCTCTCCACACCGCTGGAAGAGCACGAGCACAAGTAACTCACCGTGATCGAAGCCTTCAACGCTCATCGCAAAACGCTGTTCGGCATCGCGTATCGCATGCTCGGGCGCGTGTCGGAGGCGGAGGACATGGTGCAGGAAGTGTGGCTGCGCTGGCAGCGGCAGGAGAATGCGGACATTCAGTCGCCGAAAGCGTGGCTGGTCTCGGCGATGACGCGGCTGTGTATCGATCAACTCCGCTCGGCCCGGCGCGAGCGCGAGGAATACTATGGCGTGTGGCTGCCGGAGCCTTTGATGGCGACGAGCGAAGAGGACGCACCTGATTACGCCGCGGGCCTGTCGGATTCGCTTTCAATGGCGTTCATGCTGTTGCTGGAAACGCTCGGGCCGGTCGAACGCGCGGCGTTTCTCCTGCGTGAAGTCTTCGACTACGACTACGCCGACACGGCGACGATGGTGGGGAAGAGCGAAGCGAATTGCCGACAGATCGTGCACCGGGCGCGGACGCAATTGCAGGCCCATCCGAAATCGCCGGGGCCGGCGAGCAAATTCAGCGACCTGCTGGTGGATCAATTCCTCGCCTCCGTGCAAACTGGCAATGTGCAGGAACTCCTCGGTCTGCTGGCGGAGGATGCCACGATCTACAGCGACGGCGGCGGACGAGTGCGTGCCGCGGGACGGCCCATCAGTAGCGCGGATCACGTGAGCCGGTTTCTCCTCGGCATCCGGCGAAACCTGCCGGAAGACCTCGATTGGCGGCCCGCGACCATCAATGGCCGCCCCGGCCTGCTCATGGTTTCGCAGGGCGGCATTTTCGGGGCGTGCTCCTTCGACTTCGCCCAAGACCGCATGCGAAGCATCTACATCATCAGTAATCCCGACAAACTTCGGCACCTCGCGACGGTGGGATAAGGCGATATCATTACGCGCGGCGAGTCGGGCAGGAGCGAAACCAGAGCATGAGCACGACTACTTCTTCTATCGCTTCGATTTTGAATTCATTGGTGGAGACCTGCAAAGACGGGGAACAAGGATTCCGCGCTGCGGCGGATGGGGTGAAGGACGCGGACCTGAAGGCTTTCTTTCATGAGATGTCGGTCCAGCGCGGGCAGTTTAAGAATGAGTTGCAAGTGTTGGTCAACAGCCTTGGCGAAGAGACGGAACATTCGGGCAGCGTGATGGGTTCGCTCCATCGGGGGTGGATCGACATCAAGGCGGCGCTGACCAAGGGGGATGACCACGCGATCCTGGAGGAGTGCGAGCGCGGGGAGGATTCGGCGGTGTCGGAATATCGGGAGGCGCTGGGGCACGACGAGCTGCCGGTGGAAATTCGGAACGTGATCGAGCGGCAATACCCAGCGGTGCAGGCGGCGCACGATCGGGTCAAGACGTTGCGGGATCGAACGGCGGAATAAGGTCTCACCTTTGCTGCATGGCGAAAACCGAGGTAGCTCCATGGAAACGGCCGGCGCCCAGAAAGCGCCGGCCGGTGCGGCTTAGCGCCAAAGAATTCCTGAATGTAAAATCGATCTCTTTTCCAACCGGGACTCAGGCCAACTGTGAGATGTAGCGCCGGAGAGGGTCGGCGATATCGCGGGGGACGCGTTTGACGCCGTAAGAGTCGCGGGTGTTGAAGCGGACGGCCCCGTTGGAGACGCGGAATTTTTCATACCATCCAATGTCGCCCTTTCGAAGGCCATCGACGAGGCCGGTGGAGATGCGGATCGGACCAACGGAGCGAAGCAGGCGGCAGAAAACCTTGGCGAGAATGCTGTGCCCGAACCATCTTGCCGCGATCTCGATGTATTTGCCGAGAAAGGCGGCCTCGGAGAAAATGTAGGGAATTCCGACCGCCTCTCCACGGCCCTTGAGAAAACCGTGAATGAGAGTGGGCAGGACGATTTCCTCGGCGAAATAGGGACGCGGCTGGGTGAAATCCATCCCGATCTCCTCGATCAAGGCGAAAGCGCTTTTGAGGTGCTGAACCTGGTAGAAGCTGCCTTCGACCTGAGAGTAAATAAGGACATTACTTCCGGCCCGCGAGCGCAACACCTCTAATTCGCGGTCTTCGAAAATCGGTGAGTCTGGAGGGGGGGGTGAAGATTCCATCGCCAAAGTAACCGGCCTCGTGAGATCGCACGTAATTTTCGACGCCCTTCCGCACGAGCATGTCGTTCGAAGCGTGGAACGCCACCCGGTCCGTGGCCGCTGGATTCAAGCCGAGAATGAGGCGGAGATTCTCGTGATGGGGGCCCTGCAGGCTGTAGCGTCGTCGCAACCCGGACGGGATTCAGGTGGACCTGCCCTATCTTTTCGATCTCCCGGGCGAGTTCCGGCGAAACCTCCATCATCTTCGAAACGTGCAGAACGATCGTCGCCTCGGGAGCGAAGTGCCGGAAGTTGCGCAGTTGGTTGAGAACAACGTCCGGCTTCTCGTGAACGATGAGGGAGAGGTAGAGTTTGCAGTCGGCATCCATGATGGCGGGAGCAGAAGGACGTGAGGTAGGAGCAGGCACGCTACGGTAGCGTCACGGCTCCCACGCTAGCTTTTGCAATTCTCCGATGCGCTCGGCGATGAGTTTAATTTTCCCCGCGTCGGTTTCCGCCGCTTCGAGCGTTTTGATCCAGGCGATCTGCTGTTTCTTCAAGGCAGCGAAACGGGTGACGGGAAGAAGCCGGCGGATGGCGCGATAAACCTCATTCAGTTCGTCGTCGTAGAATTTGAGACGATCGGCCTCTCGGTCGAAAACCCGGTTGTCCTCGAGATCATCGCTAAAGACGGAATCCAGCAGCGTCATCTCGTCGAGGTCGGTTTTGCGCCCTTCGGAACGGGTCCATTTCTTCGTCTTCAGGTCGAAAGTGCCCTGGAAAAGCGCACGCCAGGTGGGCTCTTCGATGAAGGCTTTGGGGTTCGTCTGGTCGGTCGCACGAACCATGAGCTGGTCCCCTGCCGGCCGGAAGTGAGCGGCGCCGCACCCACCCCGGTGACCTTTTCCCTGACGAGCGATGACGGCATCGAGGGATTTCTGGATATGCTCGCCGAGATCGGTCTGAGCGCAGGTAGCACCGTGCAACTCGACGAGGGTGATCGAGGCAAATCCATACCGCGCCTCGAAAGTGACGATGCACCACGCGGAGTCGGAAGCCCACTGCACCTTCAGGCCGTGGTGATTGTAAGGCTGAAAATAGTGCGCTTTCTCGATCACCCCGAGCCGGGCATGGGTCTGGAGATCGACCAAGGTGTTAACGACCTGCGTATCGTCATCTGAATCGGGGGCATGGGAAGGAAGCAGGACGCCGTAACGGCCATCGGGCGAGGTGGAGTTCTCGGCGATCACGTGACCATCCGGCCAGCCTTCGTTCGCTCGGGGTGGTTGGGATTTCAAAACGGCAGGAGCCGCCCAGAGAATGAAGAGCGAAAGCCAGAGCGAGCGCATGGCACGAAGTGGAGCAGGTCTATGCGGCCAGAGCGAGGCTCAAACGAGTGGCCTGGCATCGCACCAACTACCGCTTAAAAAGAAAACGCCGCCCCACCAGATGGCAGGGCGGCGTTTGCAGAGTGGAGACGAAAAGTTACTTCGTCGGGACGGTCTGGATCGTCTGAAGGATCCTGCCGGCGATCTTGTAGGGATCGCCCTGGGAGTTCGGACGACGATCTTCGAGATAGCCCTTGTAGCCGTTGTTCACGAAGCTGTGCGGGACGCGGACCGAGGCGCCGCGGTTGGCGACACCGTAGTTGAATTTATCGATCGACTGCGTCTCGTGCAGGCCGGTGAGGCGGAGATGGTTATCCGGGCCATAGACGGCGATGTGCTCGTTCTTATACTTGTCGAAGGCAGCCATGAGTGCTTCGAAGTATTCCTTGCCGCCGACCTCGCGCATGTAGGTGGTGGAGAAGTTCGAGTGCATGCCCGAACCGTTCCAGTCCACGTCCTTGCCGAGCGGTTTGCAGTGCCAGTTCACGTCCACGCCATACTGTTCGCAGAGGCGCATGAGGATGTAACGGGCGACCCACATCTGGTCGGCCGCGTTCTTCGAGCCCTTGCCGAAGATCTGGAATTCCCACTGGCCCTTGGCCACTTCGGCGTTGATGCCTTCGTGGTTGATGCCGGCGTCGAGGCAGAGGTCGAGGTGCTTCTCGACGATCTCACGGGCGATGCAGCCGACGGAGTCGTAGCCGACGCCGGTGTAGTAGAGGCCCTGCGGGAACGGGAAGCCGCTCTCCGGGAAGCCGAGCGGCTTGCCATTCTTGTAGAGGAAATATTCCTGCTCGAAGCCGAACCAGGCGCCGGGATCATCGGGGATGTTCGCGCGGCCATTGCTCGGGTGCGGGGTCGTGCCGTCCGGCATCATGACTTCGCACATGACGAGCGCGCCGTTCTTGCGGGTGGTGTCGGGATAGACGGCGACGGGCTTGAGCAAGCAGTCGGAGCTGTGGCCCTCGGCCTGGCGGGTCGAGCTGCCATCGAAGCCCCACATCGGGAGTTCTTCGAGCGTCGGAAAGCTCGCGTATTCTTTGATTTGCGTTTTGCCGCGGAGGTTCGCGACGGGCTCATAGCCGTCGAGCCAGAGGTATTCGAGTTTATACTTCGCCATTTTTGGTAGCGGTGTGGTGTCAGTGGTTTTGCGGTGTGCGCCGATTTGACCGCGGGTGAGGTTTAAGGGCCGGGGATTGGCCCGGCTTTGGCGCGGACGCGGGTTAGCAAAGGAAATGCCACTCGTCGAGTGTCGTGCGCAGCGAATTGCAACGGGGGCAGGTGGGCGAGGATGGGGAAAAGTGCGCAGTTTGCACATCCGGAGTTGCCGCGCTTCTGGTAGGCAGGCATTTTCAGGCATGCTCCAAGTGAAGGATACCCTTCGTGCGACCGTCCGAATCGGCTTCGATGGCCGGGTGCATAAAACTTTTCGGGGTCCCAAAGCGGAGGAGCGATTCGCCAACGAAGTGCGCGTTTTGAGACACTTGGAGGCTCAGGGGTGTCCATTTGTGCCCAGATTGCTCGAGGCCCATCCGGAGGAGTTGAAAATAGTGACCAGCAGTTGCGGCTCTCGCGTAGAGCATTTGGACGACGCACGCACCAAGGAACTCTTCGCCGAGTTGGAGAAATTCGGCGTCAGGCATGACGACCCCGAAATGCGCAATGTGACCTATCGCCGATCCGACGGACGCTTCTGCCTCATCGATTTTGAGTTTGCCACCATCCTCCCCGGCTTCGAAACGTCTGCCAATGCATGACGCCCCCGAAGCCGTCCCCCCACGCCAGATTCGCTGGTCCGGCCAGACCGACCGCGGCCGAGTCCGCAAAAACAACGAAGATACCTTCCTCGGGCTCCAATTTGACGCCCGCGAAGTGCACTACCTCGGCAAACTCGGCGAGGCATCACTGGGGCACTTCGATTTCGCCTTTGCGGTGAGTGATGGGATGGGGGGCGCGCTGGCGGGGGAATTTGCCAGCCGGCTCGCGGTCGATGCGCTGACTCGTCTGCTGCCCCGCGCTTACAAACGCGCTGCCATGGGCATGGCCGCCGGGTTTGCGGATGTGATGGCGGAGGTGTTCGACAAGATTCACAAGGAGCTGTCGAATTACGGTCGGCATTATCCCGAGTGCTCGGGGATGGGAGCGACGCTGAGCCTCGGATGGTTCACGCCGGGCTGGATGTATTTCGGCCACGTGGGCGACAGCCGGATCTATTACCTCCCCGCCGCCGGCGGGATGAAGCAGGTCACCCACGACGATACGCACGTCGGCTGGCTCTTCCGACAGGGTCAGCTCAACGAACGCCAGGCTCGCGAGCATCCCGGTCGCAATTCCCTCCAGAAAGCGCTCGGGGCCGGACACCAATTTGTAGAGCCGCAGGTCGGAGCCGTCGGATGCGAACCCGGCGACCGGTTCCTCCTCTGCACCGATGGCGTGATCGACGGGCTCTTCAACGCCACCTTGGAGGATCTTGCCCGCGCTCCAAAAGCCACGGCTCCGCAAATCGTCACCGCCGCCGTGCCGGCCTCTCGCGACAACGTGACCGCATTGCTCGTCGAAATCGCGTGAAACACCGGCGCCCTACACCGCCTTGAACCAGCCGAGTTTCGCAGGCTGGAGCGTGATGTTGATCTGCTTGGTCTCGAGATATTCGTCGAGCCCCCAGGTGCCGAGCTCGCGCCCCCAGCCACTCTGCTTGTAACCGCCCCACGGGGCTTCGTTGAAGGTGGGATGGTAGTTGTTCAGCCACGTGATGCCGGCGCGCAGGCGCTTGAGGACGCGGAGTCCCTTCGCCGTGTCACCGGTGAAGACGCCGCCGGCGAGTCCATACGGTGTGTCGTTGGCGATCCGCACCGCTTCGTCTTCTGTGTCAAAAAGCTGCACCACGAGCACCGGACCGAAGATTTCTTCGCGGACGATCTTCATGTCGGGCCGCGTCTGGCTGAAGACGGTGGGCGCGACGAAATTCCCCTTTTCACGCCCGGCGTCGGTAAGGCGATAGCCACCGCAGAGCAACTCGGCGCCCTCGGCCTTGCCCGCGTCGACATAACCCAGCACGCGTTCCATGTGAGCAGGGGTGATGAGCGGGCCCATTTCAGTATCCGTAGCGAGACCGTCACCCACCACGATGCGGTTCGCGGCTTCGGAGAGGCGCGGCAGGAAGGTGCTGGCAAGCCGGCGCTCGAGGATGAGCCGGGAGCCGGCGCTGCACACCTCACCCTGCCCGGCGTAGATGGCGAACATGGCGTATTCGAGCGCGATATCCGGGTCGGCATCGCCGAAGACAATGCAGGGAGATTTGCCGCCCAGCTCGAGCGTGACCTTTTTGAGGTTCCCCTCGGCGGCGTGCAGAATTTTCCGGCCGGTAACGGTGCCGCCCGTGAAGGCAATCTTGTCCACGAGCGGCGACGCGGCGAGAGCTTCTCCGACGACTCCACCCGCGCCCATCAGCAACTGCGCCGCCCCACTGGGAAATCCGGCCTCGGCAATCAGCTCGAACAAACGAATCGCCGTGAGCGGGGTGGCCTCGGCGACCTTGAGGATGCAGCAATTTCCCGCGGCAAGACCCGGAGCGAGTTTCCACGCGGCCATGAGCAGCGGGTAATTCCACGGGATGATCTGTGCGCACACCCCGATCGGTTCGCGCACGACGAGAGTCTGGATATTCGGGTCGGGCACCTCGAAGGTCTGGCCGAGCGGCTTGGTGGCGAGGCCGGCGTAGTAGCGAAAACAATTCGCGGCATCGCCCACGTCGAATTTCGCTTCCCGCAACGGCTTGCCGTTGTTGCGTGTTTCGAGTGTCGCGAGTTCTTCGGCATGCCGGTCGATGAGGTCGGCGAGACGCAGCAGATAGCCGGCGCGTTCCTGGGCGCGCATCTGAGGCCACGGACCATCGTCGAAAGAGCGGCGGGCGTGCGCGATGGCGCGCTGCGCGTCCTCCTCCGTGCCGTCGGCCACTGTGGCGATGACTTCATTGTTCGCAGGGTTGAAAATTTCCCTGGTGCCCCCTTGGGCGGCGTCAACCCATTCGCCGCCAATGAACAAGCGACCGGTTTTCATAAAGCCAAGGTCCGCTCATCGGGAAAAATATCCAGCGCCTTCCGTGGCAGCCGCGCGACAAATCCGGGCAAAAAAAGTGCGGCGCCCCGGCACCGAATGGTGACCGGAGCGCCGCTGTTCCCCCCAGAACGCTGATACAATGCTCCATCCCCGAATGATACGCAAGCGTATTTTAAAACTTTTTCAGCCCGCCTGCATTTTTACGGGGGGTTCAACCCATCCCAACAGAGTAAAAATTTCTCCGGCCTTCCGGATCTTTTTCCTCCCGCAGCCTTCGACCTCGGCAACTCCCTTAGTTTTCCGGTCGAAAAACCGGGATTTCAGTGAGCAAGCAGAGCGTTCTTGTCCACGGCGACGGCAGGCTTCTAGTCTCACGCTATGCGACCGCACCATACGCCCGAGCAATTGCGCCTCGATGAAGACGCCCGGCGCGAGAAGAACTGGAAACGCTGGGGACCTTACCTCTCCGAACGGCAGTGGGGCACGGTGCGCGAGGACTACTCGCCCGATGGCGACGCTTGGAACTACTTCCCGCACGACCACGCTCGATCGCGCACCTATCGCTGGGGCGAGGACGGACTGCTGGGCTGGACCGATCGCGAATGCCGCCTCTGCTTTGGGCTCGCCCTGTGGAATGGGCGCGATCCGTTTTTGAAGGAGCGCCTTTTCGGTCTCACCAATCCGCAAGGCAATCACGGCGAGGACGTCAAGGAGTGGTATTGGTATCTGGATTCCACGCCGACGCACAGCTACGCCCGGGCGCTCTACAAATACCCGCAGGCCGAATTTCCCTACGCGCGGCTCATCGAGGAGAATGCGAAGCGGACCAAACACGAGCGCGAGTTCGAGCTCGAACACACCGGCGTCTTCGAGGGAGAGCGTTATTTCGATGTCTTCGCCGAGTATGCAAAGGCGGGGCCGGACGACACCCTCATCCGCATCACCGTGGCGAATCGCGGACCGGATGCCGCCACCATTCACGTGCTGCCGACGACTTGGTTTCGCAACGGCTGGTCATGGGCACCCTCAAAGCACCCAAAGCCAACCATCGTTTGCGATGGCGATCGCGCGGTGGCGACGCATCACAGCCTGGGGCGGATGTATTTCGAGAGCGCGCAGACTTACCCGTGGCTCTTTACCGAAAACGAGACGAACTGCGAAAAGCTCTGGAAGGCACCCAACGCCTCGCCTTTCGTGAAGGACGCCTTTCACGAATTTGTCGTGGGCGGAAATTGCGAGGCGGTGAATCCCGCCATGATCGGGACGAAGTGCGCTCTGCATTGCGTGCTCGATCTTTCCGGTGGCGAGGAGCGCGTGATCGAACTGCGCCTGCGCAGCGAGGAATGCGCGACCCATGGCCCGTGGGCTGATTTCGACAAGGTCTTCAATCAGCGCACCGCGGAGATGGATGCCTTCTACGAATCGCGCCTGCCCGCAAACCTCTCGGACGATCAGCGCAACGTGGTGCGGCAGGCCTACGCCGGGTTGCTGTGGTCGAAGCAGTATTACGAATACGTGGTGAAGAACTGGCTCGAAGGCGACCCGGACCAGCCGAAACCACCCGCGGGCCATGCGAAGTCGCGCAACTTCGACTGGCAGCATCTTTACAACAGCGACGTCATCTCGATGCCGGATAAGTGGGAGTATCCGTGGTATGCGGCGTGGGATCTGGCGTTTCACATGATCCCTTTCGCGCGGATCGATCGCGACTTCGCGAAGGGGCAGCTCCAGCTTTTCCTGCGCGAGTGGTATATGCACCCAAACGGGCAGATCCCGGCCTACGAGTGGAACTTCGCCGACGTGAATCCGCCTGTGCACGCGTGGGCCTGCTGGCGCTGCTACAAGATCTCCGCGCCTGCCGGGAAACGCGACACGCTTTTCCTCGAGCGTTGCTTCCAAAAGCTGCTGCTCAACTTCACCTGGTGGGTGAATCGCAAGGATCCGAACGGGAAAAATATCTTCGGAGGCGGCTTCCTCGGGCTCGATAACATCGGGCTTTTCGATCGCTCCTCCCAGCTCGCCAGCGGCCGCACCTTGCAACAGGCCGATGGCACGGCGTGGATGGCGTTCTACTGCGCCACCATGCTCTCGATGGCGCTCGAGATGGCTCGCGCGCGGCCCGCTTACGAAGACATCGCCAGCAAGTTCTTCGAGCACTTTGTCGATATCATCGACGCGATGAATAATCTCGGCGGCGATGGACTGTGGAATGAGGAAGACGGCTTTTATTACGACCAGCTCTTCCTCGACGACGGCACCGAAATTCCGCTGCGCGTCCGTTCGCTCGTCGGCATCATTCCCCTGCTCGCCGTGGAAGTCATCGACCAGGAAGTGGTGAAATCGCTGCCGGGATTTCGTAAGCGCATGCGCTGGTTTGTGGACAATCGGCCCGAACTTGCGCGGCATGTGACCTATATGGAACGCTGCCCGAAACCCGGCGCCCCCGAAGAGGAATTCCGCATCCTCGCCATCCCGAGCAAAGACCGCCTCATCCGCGTGCTGCGCTATGTGCTTGATGAAAGCGAATTCCTCAGCCCCTACGGCGTGCGCTCGCTCAGTGCCGCCTACAAGGACAAGCCGTTCTTTCTCCAGCTCGACGGCACCACGCACAGCATCGGTTACGAGCCAAGCGAAAGCCGCAGCGGCATGTTCGGCGGCAACTCAAACTGGCGCGGCCCGATCTGGTTCCCGATCAACTATCTGCTCATCGAAGCGCTCGAAAAGTATCACCATTTCTATCGCGACGATTTGAAAGTCGAGTGTCCCACCGGCTCGGGCAATTATATGAATTTGCAGGATGTCGCGCTCGAACTCGCCACTCGCCTCTCGCGTCTTTTCCTCCGGGACGAACACGGTCGCCGGCCCTGCTACGGTGACGATGAACGTTTCGCCGCCGACGCCCACTGGCGCGACTACGTGCAGTTCCACGAATATTTCCAAGGCGACACCGGCCGCGGTCTCGGCGCGAGCCATCAGACCGGCTGGACCGCTCTCATCACGCGGTGCGTGAATATGGCCGCCCGCGCTCGGGAGGATTAGAATCCGGTGTTCGGGAACCAGCGGCTGAAGTAGTTTTCATCCAGCCGCGTGAGCGGAATCGTGAGCGGCTGTGGGATGCCATTCTTCGCCCACCGCGCCACCGACTCGCGATCACCGAGGAGCTTGAGCACGTCGAATTGATTTCCGGCCGCTCCCTCCGGCCAACCCTTATCCACCTGCGGGTCCCACATCGCCACCCCAGGCGCGCCCCCGGCATAATAGGCGGCGACCTTCTTGCAAAACTCCTGGGGTTTCCCACTCTTCCACGCGGGAATGACGGGATAGGTCTTCACCTTCGTTCCCTTCGTGATGCGCTGATAGTAGGCCATATCCGGCTGCGCAAACGAGGTGTGATAGGCAAACCACGTCACAGCCAGTTCATCCACCAGCCCGCGCTGAATCCATGTCGGCAAATCGAGGCCCCACTTGCGATTGTCCTCCTCCTTCGCAAACGTGCCGAGCGAGATTTTGTAAGGCGTCTTCCGTCCCTGCACCCGCGCCGTTTCGTCGAGCAGCGTCCACACTTCGACCATGAATTGAGTCATGAACTCCGCCCGCAATTCGTGGATGCGCGGATCGTTCTCGGGCACTTCTTTTGCGTCGGCATGATAGCGTTCGCGAAAACGGGCGCAGAACGGCTCTTCCCATAACATCAGCGGCATGCCGCGGTTGAACAGGAACCCCACCCCCTCCGGCTGTAGTTCGAGCGTCTCGCGGAAAATCTCGAGCAACTGCTTCCGCACCTGCGAGAACGCGTAGCTCATGAAAAAAGTCGGCGTGCCATCGCGATCCACGCAGCGCCACTCGGGATGCGCGTAGAAGAACTTGCTATTGAACGTCTCTTCATACGGCATCGACCCCACCCACCCAGCGGGCCGAAGCATCACATGAAATTCGGCCCCCTGCGCCTTCGCGGCATCGCGCGCGACCTTCAGCGGATTGACGCCTTTCTTGAACAACGTTTCCAGCGAGCGCGTGTAGGTCGCATAGGCACCCGTCGGAAAATCTGTCGTCCCCTCCCCCGCATAAGTTCCCACCTTCGAGGGATAACAAACCAGATCCGCGCCCGTCACTTGAAACCACCATTTGCCAATATCTGAATCCTCGAACCCACGAAACTCCTCGGCTAGTTCCTCTGCGGTCGTCGGCTTGAACGGCCAGATCCAGCTGTGCCCGTCGAACGTCGCGATGGTATTGCCGGAGCGCGGTGAACCCTGCCGCGCTTTCCATTTCGCGACCTCGGCCTCGCTGAGCGGGACGAGCTTGACGTAGCAAACATTGGCGGGCCGGCCCGGGAAAGGCGCGATCTCGATTGATTGGCCGTTCAGCTCCGCGGTGGTAAGATAGTTTTCCTGAATCACCCCACGCCGGTTCGGGAGCAGGCCGAGATTGCACGCCATGCGGCGGAACACCGGCTCATCGCTCAACTTGGCGCGAATCCCGTTTGGGCCAATGTTAAATCCGCCCGAGGTCGTGGCGAGGCCGATATACACCGCGTGCCAGCCGCGCTGCGCGAGCGGTAGTCTCACCGGAGCGGGATTGGTCGCGCCATAAATGGAGAGTGCTGTGCCCTTCATCTCCGCGGTCGCAAAAGGAATCACCTTCCATTTCCCTTTCACACGTTTCCCGGCCACGAGTGCGGAGGCCGGTTCGACCTTCGAAAGATCGGTGAGGACCACGACCTCCGCGACACGAGAGTGCTGCCGGGAGTCGGTGGGAAAAAATTCGGGCGCCGGATCTGCGTGCGCAAAGTTCGTGGCCGTGATAGCCGAAAGAAGAAGGAAACGGAGTTTCATGGGAGGAATCAGGCCGCTATTTAATCGGGGCAAGTTTTGCTTTGTTCGTTCCCCAGTCGGGATTCGGCAGAGCTTCCCATACCTTAAAGTTCCGCACGCTTCCCTCGACACCAGCTACGAACATGACCGAGCACTTCTCGGTGCCGATTAGTTGGTGTGTCCCCGTGAGGCTGATGCCGTCCACCGTGCCGACCATTTCTTCGCCGAGAATCTCAAACACCACCGTGTGCCATTCGCCGAGCTTCAACGGGGCTTTCGATTCACCGAGCGGCACCGGTTTGTCGGGGCCGCCGTGATCGTTGTCATCTTTCGAAATCCGAAAGCCGGTTTCTTTAATCGTAATGCTGCACACGTAGTCCTTCGCGTCGGTCGTGCGCACAGCCATGAACCGCGCGGCACGCCCTTCCAGCGGCACATCGTTCATGCGCAGCTCGCACTGGATGACGACATTCTTGAAGTCGAATCCGTAACTCGTCGTCGCCGGATGCTTCGCCGCCGGATTTTCCACGCCAGTCCAGGTGCCGTCCTTTACCTCCCAATGCCCGCCCCGCGCCGCCACGTTGTAGCGCCACGCCTTGAACCCGCTCGCAAAACTATTCACCGGCCCCGCCGACGGCGCGAAGGGGTGATCGAACTTTTCATCCACGAGCAATTTGCCGCGCGTCGTCATCACCGTAGGCAGATCGCCCGCGTGAGCGAAGACCGGAAAAAGGAGAGCGGGGAGAATCGGGTGAAGTTTCATTCAGGAAAACAAACCGGCGGTTGCCCAACTCTTGGAAAGCAATTTCCGATGCGAGACCGGCGCGCTACTGATTCGCGTGCTTGATGTCCTGGCCCCAGTCGGTGTGGTCGGGGCCGTTCCACTCATCGACGTAGGTGCGCTCCGCCCAGGCATTCCAGGCGGCTTCGAGGCGCGAGGCGATTTCAGGGTGCTCCTTGCTGAGGTCGTGCAGCTCGGTCCGGTCGGCTTCCATGTCGAAGAGCTGCCACGGCAGGCGATGGCGCATGACGAGCTTCCACTTCCCGTCGCGCACGGCTTTATTGCCTTCGTGCTCCCAAAAAATGGGCTGCGTGCGCGCGAGCGGCTGGCCGGCAAAGGCGGGGCGCAACGTCACGCCTTGCATCGGCTCGATCTTGTTGCCGTTGAACTGGGCGGGATACTTCGCTCCGCCGAGATCGACGCAGGTGGCCATGATATCGACGAGATGCCCGGGCTGTTTTTCGAGTGAGCCATTCCGCGCAGCAGCAATGCCCGCGGGCCAATGCGCGATGAGTGGGGTGCTAATGCCGCCTTCGTGCGTGAAGTGTTTGTAGCGGAAGAACGGTGTGTTATTGAGCGTCGCCCAGCTCATGCCGAGCCACACATTGCTCTGCGGGCTGCCGATCGGTCCCGTTCCTTTCGTCTGGCCGTTCGGGCCACTCTCGGCGTTACCGCCGTTATCATGCAGGAAGAGGAGGAGCGTGTTGTCGAGTTCGCCGCGCTCTTTCAACCCCGCCACGAGCGTGCCCATGGAGTAATCGATCCGATCGATCATCGCGGCATAAGTCGCCATGATCTGGTCGAAGCGATCCTTCTCCTCGGGAGAGAGGCTGTCCCATGCTTTCACGTCCACCGGGCGTTCAGTCATGGCCCATTTGGGATCGATGACCCCGAGTTGTTTCTGCTTCGCGTAACGGGCCTCGCGCAGCTTGTCCCAGCCGGCCATGTATTTGCCGCGGTATTTATCGATGATCTCCTTGGGCGCGCGCAGGGGGAAATGCGCGGCACCCTGGGCGAGGTAGAGGAAGAAGGGCTTCTTCTCGGCGCGGGCTTCGTCGATGAACTTCAGCCCCCAATCGACGAACAGATCGGTCGAATACCAGTCGGTCTTGCCACCGATCGCAATCTCGGGCGAGTCCTTCGGGATCTCGCGCCCGTTCAGATAAAGCATCTTCGTGCCGGGCTTATCATCTTCGTGGGGGAAATAAATCTCGCCGAATTTCGAGTTGAGCGAGCGCATGAACCCACGCGTCCACGGTGGCGTGCCGTTTTGCTGACCCATGTGCCATTTGCCGGTCATGGCGGTGAAATAACCCGCCTGTTGCAACACCTCCGCGATCGTCACGCAGCGCGGCAGGAGTTTGCCGTGAAAGCCCTTCGACTGCGGCTCTACCTTGCCATCGAGCCAGCCCATGCCGACCTGGTGCGGATAGAGCCCGGTGATGAGCGAGGCGCGCGTCGTGCTGCACCGGGCGGTGTTGTAGAACTGCGCGAAGCGCACCCCTTCCGACGCAAGCTTGTCGAGATTCGGCGTGGGGATTTCGCTGCCGTAGCAGCCGAGGTCGGAGAAGCCGACGTCATCCACGAGGAAGACGATAATGTTTGGGCGCTTCGCCGGTTCGGCGTGGAGCGTCACAGCCGCGAGCGCGGCGACAGCGAGGAGGAAGCGGAGCGGGGACATGGCGGGAGTGGAAGCGATACCTAGCCTCACCAGCCGCGTTGCGGAAGCTACCGGAACGCACATTCGCCTACTCGGAGCAGGCATGAGGCCGTTCGCGCCGCGGAGCAGCCGGGTGACAAAAGGCAGAACTCCGCCGCGGTTTCCCGCGGCGGAGTCTTGAACCCACCTGATTAAATAGCCAACCCGCTTACGGGTGCACGCCGAGCGTCACCTTCCCACTCGTGCCGCTCGCGCCGTAGGTCAGCGCGGGCAGATCGAGGAAGTAGCCGGACGACACCTGGCCACTCGGTTGCAGGATGATGCCTTGGAACGCCGTCGCCCCATCGGGATGCCCGAAGGTGCCTTTGTAGATGCCCGTGCCCGCTGCGATGCTCAGCTTCAGCGCCGTATCGGTCGATTTGTTCGTGAAGACGTTCTTCACGCTGATATCGAGGTTGCGGGTCGTGCCCGGCGCCACTCCACCGTCGGAAAACGTGAGCTGCGCATTCGGACTCGTAATGCCAAGACCCGGCAGGACGCTCGCGCCGGTCGGCACGGTGTAGCGTGCGCCTTCGCCATCGATCACGATACCCGACGGCCAGCCCGCCGCGTAGTAGCGGGCGTGCGGCAGATTCGGCCGAATCCACAGACTGTTCGCCGTCACGAGGTCGTAGCTCGCGTGCGTGGCGGCGTTCGTATCGAACACCAACTGCACGGCAAACGATCCGCCCTTGCGATAGAGGACCGAGAAGAGCGAGACCGTCTGCGTGGCGCCATCGACCACGTTCAGCTTGCCCGCCGCGCTGTAGTTCGTGCCGTCGGCCAGCGAGCCGATCGCGGACACCGAGCCATTCGGCGATACGGTGATGGAGGCATACCCATCGCCCAGCGGATATGGCGTGGTCACCGAAGGCGCCTGCGCGGTGCTCTTGAATACCGCCGTGTATTTCTGCGCGGCCAGCGTGCTCGGAGCGAGCAGGCCGGGGTTCGCCGCCGTGGCCGGTGAAACCGCCGTCGCTTGTTTCGCCGCCGAGGCCACCGCGATCGTCGTGCCCCCAGTCACGGTCGTGGACAGCGTGCCGGTAGCTGTGTTGCCGGCAATGACAATCGACAGCGAGCCGAGGAAGGACTCGAGTTCCGTCTTGTCGATCACCGCCAGCGCCTTGGCCATGGACGGCTTGAAGTGCACCGCGCCATTGCTGTCGAGCGAACCGGTGAAGCCAACCGCCACGCCGCCGAGCGTGAGTTTGCCGCTCACCGCCGTGGATGCCGTGGCCGTGAGGGTGAGCAAACCCGAGTTATCATTCGTCGGCGACGACGAAGGAATCAGCAGGCCGGTATAAGTGCCGGCCAGTGCTGTAATCGCCGAATCCGCGAAGGCGATAGTCGCTGTCTTGGCGGTTTTATTCCCGCTCTTGTCGAAGGCGGTGACGGTGATCTTGTTGCTGCCGTTATCGAGGTGAATGCCCTGGCTGAGACTCAGCGTATTGAACCCCGGCGATGTCGTGGCCGTCTGCGTCGTCGTGTAGGTCGTGCCAGTGGTGTTGATATTCACGAGCGTGACTTCGATCCGGTCGATCCCGGTGACCACTGCGCCAGGCTCAGTCGCCAACCCGCTCACCGTGACATTAGCCGAACTCGCGGGTGACGTCGGGAAGGTCACCGTGAGCGACGGCGCAAAGGTGTCCTTCTTGTTCACCGCGATGTTAAACGTGGTCTGCGCGCCGAGGCTGGCACCAGTGCCGCTCGGGGCGCTCAGTTCGAGGTAGAACTGGCCAAACCGAACGGTGGATTTGAGCGTCACGTAAACCGTCGTCAGCAGTTCACCTCCATTGAAGGTGACCGTCTGCGGAGTGGTGAACGTGTAGTCGGTTCCCGCGACCAGCTTGATCTGACCGGTCGGAACCGTCGCGGACAGCTTCGCCGTCAAGGTGGCGGAAACGGTCCCTGCCGTCAGCCCTTCGCGCTTGATCTGCACCGGAATGACCGTCGCGACGCCAGCGCCGTCCACGGGGTTCACCGTCGTGGATGCAGAGACGAAGCTGATCGCGCCGCCCGTGCCACCGGTGATGTCGCCGCTCAACCCCGTCGGCTGCGTGAGCGTGTAATTGCCCGCAGCCGCACCACCGAGAGTGCAGGTGGAAGTCACGGCGATGCCGAGGCCCGGTCCGGCGCTGGCAAAAGTGCCGGTGCCGACGAAGCTCACATCATCGCCGCCGATCGCGCCCGCGAGCGTGCCGGTGATGGTCGCCGCAGTCGTGCCGTCATAAACTTTCGAAACCACCACCGCGTCGGGAATAGTGAGCTCCTTCGCGGTGATCGATGCCGTGAGTCCGGTCGGCTGAGTCAGCGAGTAATTCCCCGCGGCCGTGCCGGACAGCGTGTAGCCACTCACCGTGAGGGAATGCGCACCGACCGCCGGCGAGGAGAACGTCACCACCGGCGTGCCAGAAACCGTCACATTACCGGTGTCGCCCCCGATGACTCCGACCAAGGCCGGTGTGCCACTCACGCTCCCGGCCATGGTGCCATCGTATTCCTTATCCACGCCGGTAAGACCGGTGATGGTGAGGCCGAGCGCCGAAACGCTATTCCCGCTCGCTGCCGTCGTAATATCCACTTCGACGGCCCCGGTGCTGGTGAGCGCGATGTTCATCGCGTTGTAGGAACCGCTCACCGGTGCCGTCGCGGCGAGACGCACATACAGCGTGCCGCTCGCGTTTCCGCCCGTCTGCGAGAAGGCCGCAGTGCTGCCGTAGGTCGTGCCGTTGTTCGAGACCTCAAAACCCGCTGGCGCGGTCGCGGTGATGCTGGCGATCAGATTGCTGCCCGACACCGGGAAAGTCTGAGCCGCCGAGGCCGTGCCGTAGGTCGTCGTGAAGGCGCTTGCGGTCGCTGTGCCGGTGATGACCGGGGTCGCAGCAACGGCAGTGGTGCCGACGATGTTCAGGCCATAACTGCCCGCGACGACCGAGGTGAAGCCCCAGCCTCCCGTGGTGGTCTGGCCGCTCGCGTAGTAGCGAATCGTGACGGTCGTGGACGACGGGACGTTTTGCAGAGCCGGAATGCCCGCGAGAGAGATCTGCGCGAGCGTCGCCGGGCTCCCGATCACGCTGGCCGCCGATCCGATCAGGGTGAAGTTGGTGCCATCGAGACTATAGGCAAACTGCTGCGAAACGCCGGGCGCATTGGCAAAGGAAGCCGTGCCGGCAAATCGTGCGTCGATCGTGCTCAAGGAGAGCGTGTATCCAGTCGCCGCCGTAAAGCTGGTCTCGAAGTAATCGGTGTTGGAGGTCGCGATGCCCTCGTTCTTGAAGCCAGTGGTCCGGAAGGAATTGCCTCCCGTGCTCGCTGCTGCAGTAGCGCCACGCCCCAGGACCGGCACCGAGGCCAGATGGGCATCCGAAACGGTTGCGGCTTGCGTCGCCAGATTGCCCGGGCCGGTGAAATCCCAGGATGCCAAAGCTGGCGGACTCACGGTCAGGGACCGCACGACATCCACGGCCGCGCCATAGTTTCCATCACCCGCCTGCGATGCGGTGATATTCGCAACCCCCGCGCCAACGATGGTAACCGTGGCCCCCGAAACCGTCGCCACCGACGGATTGTCGCTCGCGAAGCTCACGGTCAAACCCGAACCGGCCGTCGCAGTCAGATTAAACGGCGCATCGGTGGTCAACTTATCCGGCAGGACGGCAAAGCTGATGAATTGGGTCGCCTGCGTGATATCGCCGGTCAGGGTGGGTTGAGTCAGCGAGTAGTTTCCGCCGTCCGCACCTCCCAAAGTCAGCGCCGCGGTCACCGACTTGCCCGTGCCCGCATTGGCGTCGGCGAAGGCTCCACCTCCGCTTACCGTCACCGTATCGCCGCTGATCACCCCGACCAGCGTGGCCCCGGTAATGGTCGCGGTGGTGGTATTGTCATAGACCTTGGAAGTCACCGTCGCCCCCGTGACCGTCAGCGAGAGGGCCGTGATGTCGGCGGTGAGCGTCGGCTGCGTGACGGTATAGTTCGTCGTGGGAGCGGTATAGCCGCTGACGGTGATCGTCTTGGCGGTGGCCACCGTCTTCGTCGCAAAACTAGCGGTAGCGGTGCCCGTCACGGAGAAGCTTTCGCTATTCACCAGACCTGCATAAGCCGGCGTGCCGGAGAAGGTCGCCGAAGTCGTGCGGTCATACACTTTGTTGTCGCCAGTCAGCCCGGTAATCGTGAGGCCTTTCGGACTCACGCTATTTCCGCTCGCCGCCGTCGTGATGTAAACCGGCGGAGCGCCCGTGCTGGTGAGTGCGACACTCACCGAGTGGTAGGAACCGGTGACCGTCGCCGTCGCCGCAAGGCGCACGGACAACGTGCCGCTCGCACCGCCGCCGGTCTGAACAAACGTCGCGGTGCCGCCATAGGTCGATCCATCCGAAGACACTTCCAACCCGTCCGGAGCCGTGGCCACGAGATCGGTCGTTAGGTTCACGCCGGAAACCGAGAACGTCTGCGCCGCGGAAGGCGTTCCGTAAGTGGTCGTAAACGCCGACGCGGTGGCCGCGCCGCTGATCGATGCCCCCGTCGTCCAGATCGCATAAAGCGTCGTATTGCCCGCGATGGCGAAAGTCGCCGCCGCCGCATAGCTCGTGCCCGTGCCGTCCGACGCCGTATTCCAGCCCGCAAAGGTATAACCTGCCTTCTCCAGCGAGCCCTGCCCGAGCACCGTGACCGTGGAACCGAAAGTATAAGGACTGCTGCCATCCACCGGTGCCGTGCCCCCCGTGTTCCCATTGCCATCATAGGTCACCGTGTAGCTATTGATCGTCCACTGCGCATACAGCGTCACATTCGCCGCGATGCTGGTGATGGTGTCGCTTGGGCTGTAAGCCGTGCCGCTCCCATTTGCCGCCGTGTTCCAGCCCGCGAATGAGTATCCTGTTTTGGTCAGGGTGCCCGCTCCCAGCACCGTTACGTTCGAACCAGGAGCATAAGGGTTACCGCCATCTACTGGTGCGGTGCCACTAGTGTTCGTGTTTCCGTCGTAGGAAACCAAGTAGCCTGCAAGCGTCCACTGCGCATACAAGGTCGTGTTAGCTCCGATCGTGAACGTCGCACCTTGGGTATAGCTGATGCCGCTGCCATTTGCTGCGGTGTTCCATCCCGCGAAGGTGTAGCCTGCCTTCGTAAGTGTTCCCGGACCTAACACCGTAACCGTCGATCCAGCAAGGTAGGGGCTACTGCCGTCGGTCGGCGCTGCTCCGCCGTCGCTAGTATTGCCATTATAGGTGGCAGTGTAAGTGACTGCTGCGGCTGCTTCCGACCAAGTTGTTGCAACCCGAATCCCATCAACTTTGAGCGTGGCCGCCGCCGTATTGCCGCCCTGCCGCAGAGATATCGCGTTGAGGGTGGATGCCGTCGCGTCCGTGGCTGTTCCTGTGATGGGTCCGATGACAGTTGCCGGCTCAGTCCCACCCAAGGTCGGATTCACAAAGAGAGAAACAGTATCGTCCGTCGTAGTTCCCGTATTGAACGTGTATTTGATTACAACCAAATAGGTCGTGTTGATTGCATAGTTGAAACCCGTGTAAGTGGGAGTGTCAGTTGTCTTGGCTAATCCGAAAGCAAAGTTGGTCGTGGCGGAATCCTTCTTAAGGTAGAGACGGCTAAAAAATGAACCGTTGCCGAAGTGAGCAAAATAATCGCCGGTCGTTTGTGACGCGCTCACATTCACCATAAAGGCCGCATAGATGCTCCCCGAGGCTGTCACGGTGAGTGCTTTATTGTCGTCCTCACCACTCGTTGTCATGGACGCCGCATTGCCAACTCCTGAGCCTGCGTAGCCAAGGTAGGTCAACCCCGGGGTTACGACGGCGATGGCATTCGTGCCACCACCGCTATGCGCCGTAAACCCGTGCGCCGTAATGAGATCACCCGCAGTGTAGCTGAAGTCTTCTGTATAAAGCGTCGTCGCACGCCCATTCGAAGCGAATAGCGCTATCACTAAAACTGCCATTAGGGCCGCGAATTGGCTCAGGAAACGCGCAATGGACGGCGTGGCAGCCAAGGAGTTTGCATGATCCGCCAACAAGGCGGGCGGTTTGTTTTTCGTATTCATGGTTTGATCAGCGTCTTTGTTGGTGTAGAAATAAACAGCGGAGTGGAAATGGAATGGGCGCGAGGAACCCGCCGTGTTCCAAACGCAAGGGGGGGAGGTGGTGGCCTTTCCGGAGAGCCGGACCGGTGGCGCTGGTCTTTCACGACGATCGCCACGAGCGGAGGCAATCAGGGTTGGCGTGCTTTCAGCACATCGCCGGTAAAAGGGCGCGGGCGAAATTTGACGCACGCGCGACGGTTGAGCGACGGGGTCGTAACATTCGGGGAGCCGCTAGCACCTCCGGTGCCAGCCGGAGAGTGCGGGAACATTTTGGTGGCAATGGGAGTTTCACCGAGTGTTCAGATGAACGCATTCACAGCGGGCAAATTCCTGGAGATCAATCATTTAAATCGGACGACGTAAAAATTTTGCGGACAGTATCATGGTCCTTGCGCCTTTTGTGCGGGGGATTTCCCCGGACGCCGCCAGAGGGATGGCTGCTGATAAAAACCAGACAGCCTGCTGAAAATCGCCCATGTCTGTCGTGTTTCTAACGACAGCACTGGTTCGTCATCGCGAACCAAGTGCTCGGGCACCCGCAAGATCTAAGCTCAACCGGACGGACTCGCGGCGAATGACTCACTCCTCCCCGTGTCCGCCGGGGAAATGCGGGCCCCGAGCAACGTCAGGTCAGCACCAACACGATGGCAGACATCATGAGTGTCGCGCCGGCGAGGCGCCAGGCGAGGACGCGGCCGCCAAGCTGCGACTCGCGGCTTTGCATCCAGCGGCCGATCCACCAGACCAGCAGCACGCTCCACAGGCCACGCGAGCCATAGATGACGTTGATCGACGCGGCCCGGCCCCAATGCGCCAGCGTGGTGACGAAGAGGAGCGATTGCACGGCGATGAGCGCGGTGCCACCGAGCAGCCAGCGCCACGCCTGACCGGAAAGCGCGGAGAGCGGCGCGCTGAATTTCGGCACGAAGGCAAACGACAACAGCCCGCCGAGGCCAAGGGTAAGCGGGAGAAAATAGCCGAGTCCCCAACCCGGCGACCACTTTTGCACCAGCACGTCGAAGAGCGCGAATGCGCCCGCGGCGAGCCCGGCGGTCAGGATGGTTCGCCCGACGTGATGATGCTCCGAGCCGGTGCGGCGATTGAGCAGGGCGATGCCAAGCGTGGCCAGCAAGGCGGCGCACCAGAGCTTGCCGGGAACATGTTCCCCCCCCAGCAGAGTGCTGAAGAACGCGACGAGCAAAATTTTGAGCCCGAGCACCGGCGTCGCCACGGAGACGTCGCCGATTTCGAGCGAAACGAAGGCGAGCCATTGTCCCGCGATGAAGGCGAGCGCGATGATGAGCGGCTGCCACCACAGCGACGGATGCCACTGTCCACCGAGGACAAACAGCGGCTGGTAGAGGATCGCCGTGACCACGTTCGAGATGAACACCGTGCGCCATGCCCCGGCCCCGAGATCCGCGGAACGTTTCACCACGAGGGCTCCGACCGCGTAGAGCAGGGCGGCAACGAGCACAATGGCGTGGGGTGTGGAAATCGTCATCCGCGCACGATGCGTGGGGCCAGTGGCCAGCGGCAACACCGATCGTCAATTCGGCGGCTCAATCTTTCATCCGCCACTCAGCGCGGTGTCCGGAAAACCACCCCCCGACGACGCCGATGACCGTGCCGAGGCCGAAGAGCAGCCACGAGTAGGTGACCCCGTCGTAACGGTGTTTCGCGATCCAGGCAGAGTCTTTTACAAACGATGCATACCAGATCGCAAAGGCCAATCCTTGCGACGCCACCATCGGCACGAGTAACGGCGGCGGGGCGCGCCGAATCGCGCGCGCGTGAAGCCAGCAGCAGCCGAGCACGAAGTAGAGGCTGATCAGCACCGGCGCGAGCACCGGGCCATGCCACGCCACCGGGATGAGAAAGAGGCAATCCCACGTGAACACGGAATCTGGCCAGCCGGCAAACCACCACAGACCCGCATAATAGAGAATATCCCAGATGCCGAAGGCGAAAAAGAAACAGCCCATGCGCGACCACCCGCCCACACCCGCCAGCCACGCAACCCCTACCAACATCACCATGGTGCAGGCTTCCCGGATTACTTCGATGTGGTGATGCTTCGGCGGCAACACGGGAACGGTCGCTTCGATCGGGAGGAGTCGCCGCAAATAGACAACGCAGATGGCTTCGAGCAGCCCCATCGCGATGGAAAACACGGCGAGCCAGACCAGGCGCGACCAAACAGTCCAAGCACCGGGAGGGAAAGCGGTTTCGATGGTGGGCGATTTCGACAGGGACGACATCCGCCGCTTATTTGGAAAGCGCTTCGTCGAGGTTCAGCACGAGCTGGCAGAGCGATGCCCACGCCGCGTGTTCCGCGGCTGGGAGCGATGGGTCGCGCTTTGATTCGCCCACCGTCAGAAGCTTGCGAGCCGCCTCGGCATCCCCGGCGAATTGTGCCTTCAACGTCGCGAGACGTGCAAGGAGCAGCGTGTTTTCCTCGGGGCGGATGTCGCGCGTGACGGTGAGCCGGTAGAGCAGGCGCAGGCGTGCGGTATCGTCGCGCTCGGCGAGCATCACGCGCTGGGCGAGGGCGTGGGCCGCTTCCACAAAGGTGGTGTCGTTTAGCGTGGTGAGCGCGTGGAGCGGCGTGTTCGTGCGGATGGCGCGCACGTAGCAGGTCTGCCGCGAGGTGTTGTCGAAAAACATGGTCGGGCCGACAATCCGGCGCCAGAAGGTGTAAAGGCTGCGCCGGTAGAGCGCTTCGCCGTGGTCCTGCTTGTAGCTCTTTTTGCCAAAGGTCGCTTCTTCCCAGATGCCCTCGGGCTGATACGGCATGACCGCCGGGCCGCCCGCTTTTTCCACCAGCAAACCGGAAGCCGCGAGAGCCTGATCGCGAAGCATCCATGAAGGCAGGCGAAAGCGCGGCCCGCGGGCGAGGAGGCGATTTTCCGGATCGCGCTCGAAGAGTTCCCCGGTGACGTGCGACGACTGCCGATACGTCGCGCTCGTGACGATAAGGCGGTGCAGTGCTTTCACATCCCAGCCACTCTCCATGAACAGCGCGGCCAGCCAATCGAGCAGCTCGGGGTGCGACGGTTTTTCTCCCTGCACACCGAAATCCTCAACCGTCTTGACGAGCCCGGTCCCGAAGAAGGCCTGCCAGAATCGATTGACCGTCACGCGGGCGGTAAGTGGATTCTGCGGCGACACCAGCCACTGAGCGAGGCCGAGGCGATTGCGCGGCGAGCTGGCCTCCATCGCGGGGAGGCTCGCAGGGGTGCCCGCGGTGACCTTTTCCTCGGTGGGTTTGTCGTAAGCACCCTTGGTCAGGATGAACGTGGGACGCGGTTCCTTGAGCGTGTCCATGATCATCACGCGGGTGACATTCTTCGCCGCCGCATCGCGTTCACGCACCGCCTTGAGCAGCTTGTTCAGCACCGCGGAGTAATCGGCGTCGTGGTCCTTGAAATAGGCGATGGCTTCGAGCAGGGCGTCCACTCCGCGCTTCTTCGGCTCCGTTTTTGCCAGCGTCGCGGGGAGGTTGCCAGGGAGGTTGATGGCGTCGGACTCGGCGAGCGGTTTGCCATCCGGTCGCGGGAATTTCTTCAGCTCAAAGGCATCGACTTCCGCGGCCATCTTCGTGACGCGCTCCTCCGCCTGCTTGCTCCGCTCGACTTCGTCCGGCGTGGACATGTCCAGCGCGGGCGCGGCCTGCCCTCCTCGGCCCTGGCCAGTCTCGGAGGTCTGGTTGAAGAAATCGTAGAGCGCGAAGTAATCGCGCATCGTGAGCGGATCGAACTTGTGATCGTGGCACTTCGAGCAGCCGAAAGTGAGGCCGAGCCAGATGGTGCTGACCGTCTCCACGCGATCGAAGACATTTTCCACGCGCGACTCCTCGGCGATCCGCCCGCCTTCGCCGTTCATCATGTGGTTGCGGTTGAAGCCGGTCGCGAGCTTCTGCTCGTTTGTCGCGCCGGGCAGGAGATCACCCGCGAGCTGCCAGATCGTGAATCGATCGTAGGGCATGTTCTCGTTGATCGCCCTCACTACCCAGTCGCGCCACGGCCACATCGTCCGCTCGGGATCGCCCTGGTAGCCATTGGTGTCGGCGTAGCGCGACGCATCGAGCCAATCCCAGCACCACCGCTCGCCGTAACGAGGACTCGCAAGCAAACGGTCCACGACCTTTTGGTAAGCCTGTGGCGAGCTGTCCGAGACAAAGGCGTCCACTTCCTGCAGCGTCGGCGGCAGGCCGGTCAGATCGAGCGTCACGCGCCGGATGAGCCGCGCCTTGTCCGCCTCCGGCGCCGGCGACAGATTTTCCTTCGCCAACCGGTCGCGCACGAATGCGTCGATGGGGTTGAGCGCCCCCTCGATCTTCGGGACCTCCGACCGTTTCGGCGGAACGAAGGCCCAGTGTTCGCCCCACTTGGCCCCTTCCTCGACCCAGCGTTTGAGCGTCTGTTTCTGCGCGTCGTTCAGTGAGCGGTTCGACTTCGGCGGCGGCATCACGTCGTCCTTGTCGGCGCTGAAGATGCGCGCGATTGCGTCGCTGTGCGCACTGTCGCCGGGCTTGATGACCGTCACGTCGTCTTTCGTGCGATAGGCGCCCTGCGGACCGTCCTTGCGGTCGAGCCGCAGATCCGCCTCTCGCTTTTTCGCATCCGGCCCGTGGCAGTGGTAGCAATTCTCCGAGAGGATCGGCTGCACGTCGTGATTGAAATCGATCGGGGCGGCCGCGGCGAACGCGACAGAACCGAAAGCGATGAGACTGGCAGGGAAAAGACGCATGGGGCGACGCTGCGTTGACCTGAGGCGGCGCGGAATCTTAGCGCGCGGCTGGAAGTTAGCGACCGGCCAGTTCGCGCAAAAGAGTCAGGGACGTTTCCACGAGCTTTTCCCCCGAGCCGATCTCCGCTCGGGAACTGACGACTTCGTAGTTTCCCTGCGGAAACGCCGCGCGATTTGGAATGTAACCGATGCTCCCGTTTGCCAGTTCGGCAATGAAGGTGTGCTTGAAAGGAGAAGCCGCTTTGATCCCCAATCCAAGTTCGACAAAAACTTCCCCCGGCAGTGAGAGAATCGCCAGGTCGTCGCTGAACGCGATCGCCTGCACTTCGACTTCGAGCGGGACGTCTTTCTTGGCGACCGTTTCGAGGATGCAAACCGCTTCCGCCATCGGCACCGTGCCAAGCTTTTCGGAGAACATGCGGTCGGCGACGTCTTTGGCTTTGGCGATGGATTCTTCGCTGAAGTGGCGGCGCTCCAGCGTGACCTTCGCCACGCGCGTGCGCGGCGCGAATGTCTTCAACGCTTTCAAGTTCGGCCAGGAATCCACCGCGACATCCGCCAGGGCGGTGCCGATCTGCAGGGTTGTGCGGCTCGGTTTTCCGCTGAGGTAGTCGTTGTGGTTGATGTTCCCGCAGCAGCCGTTGGCGAAGACCGTCAGCATGCCTTTTCGCTCGCGCAGCAGCTTCGTGAGCGCGCCGGGATAATCCGCCGAAACGCGCACTCCGCCACCCACGCTGGTCGGGTGCATGGCGAAGTTCACATAAGCCGCGAGCGGTTTCGATGACGCACCGGTCGAATTGAAAACGAGCAGGCCGAGGTCTGGATCAATCGGCCCCGCCGGCCGCTGCGTGGCGGGATCGATTTTTTTCGGCTGCCAGATACATTTGCCGTCCTGATCGATCACGCGGCGATTGAAACTGATCCCCTCGACTTTACCGACGGTCGCGCTGGCGTTGGCTGGGGCGAGCTTCGCGATGGCTTCGCCGACGGACTGAGCGATGAGCACCGGCAGCTTTTGATTGTAGGCCACCCCGGGCGGGAGGTTCACCTTGCTGATGTCGTCCATCATCGACCCGCGGGGAAATTGCGGCCCTGTGTGCGTGTGCGTAGCAGAAATCATCACGCGCTCCGCCGGCAGGCCGCACTGCTTTTCGATTTCCAGCCGCGCGGCCGCCACCATCGACTGGGTCGTGCCCACGAGATCCAACACGATGAAAGCAGCGCGCTGGCCATCCTGCTCGACGACGATCGTCTTGGCGAACAGCGGATCGATCACCCCGGCTACGGCGCGATAATTGTAGTAACCGGCCATGGGCGTTCCGTTCCCCGGCGTAATGTCCACCTCCGCCGCGCCAACCTTGAATTCACCCGCGTGAGCGAAACGAGAAAGGACGAGCAACAACGAAACGAGAGCGGGGAGAAGGCGATTCATGGAGGTGCCCACATTCACCTCGAAACAGCGCGAACGTTAGCCCTGTTCGCGGGCGGTTTCCCTATCAGGCCACCAGTTCGCGAATGACGTGCCCTTCCACATTCGTGAGCCGGCGCTGCACGCCATTGTGCTCGAACGTCAGGCGCTCGTGATCGAGCCCGAGCAGATGCAGGATCGTGGCGTTGAAGTCGTAGAGCGGATGAATATTCTTCACCGCCTTCTGGCCGAAGTCATCGGTCTCGCCGTGGCTCACGCCTCCTTTCACGCCCGCGCCGGACATCCACGCGGTGAAGCCGTCGGGGTTATGGTCCCGGCCTTTCGCCCCTTTCTGGAAAAAGGGCATGCGGCCAAATTCCGTGCACCACACGACCAGGGTCTCCTCCAGCAAACCGCGCTCTTTGAGATCGCGAATCAGCGCCGCGGCGGGTTGATCCAGAATCGCCGCATGCACGTCGTATTGTTCCTTGAGCGCGTTGTGCCCATCCCAGTTCAGCTTGCCGCCGCTGGCGTAAGCGCCGTTGAACAATTGCACGAACCGCACACCTCGCTCGATGAGCCGGCGCGCGAGAATACAATTGCGCGCAAACCCCGCCTTGTCGGCATTGGTCGTGTCATCGGCACCGTAGGCCTTGAGCAGGTGCGCGGGTTCCGTGCTCAAATCGCTGATCTCTGGCACACTCAACTGCATGCGGGCCGCGAGTTCGTAGCTGGCGATACGGGCCGCGAGCTTTCCATCGCCCGGATGTTGCTCGAGATGCCGCGCGTTCATCTTCTGCAGGAGTGTCCTCGCCGCGCGATCCGCCTCCGCGGAAACACCAGGAGCTACGAGATGGCGAATCGGTTCTTTCGCGCTCATCGTCGTGCCTTGGAAGGCTGCGGGCAGAAATCCAGGGCCCCAGTTATTCGAACCATTCTGTGGCACCCCACGTGGATCGGGGATCGCCACATACGCCGGAAGGTTCTGATTTTCGCTTCCGAGCGCGTAGGTCACCCACGAGCCCAGACTCGGAAATCCATCGAGCACAAAACCAGTGGAGAGGAAATTTTCCGCCGGGCCGTGTGTATTGCTTTTGCTCGTCAGGGAATGCACGAAGGCAAGTTCATCGGTCAGTCCCGCGAGATGCGGAATCATGTCCGACACCCACTTTCCGGTCTGGCCCCGCTGGTGGAATTCATACTGCGGTCGCGCGAGATTTCCGGCTGGCCCTTGGAAGGTGACCTCCGGCCCACCGGGCAGCGGTTTTCCATCCCATTTGATGAGTTCCGGCTTGTAATCCCACGTTTCCAACTGGCTCACCGCGCCGGCACAGAAGATCACCACCACATTCTTCGCCTTCGCAGGAAAATGCGACGGTCTCGGCGCATAGGGTCGTGCGGGATCGATCATCGATCCCGGCGCCGCCAGCAGCCCATCGAACCCGAGCAGATTCGTGAGCGCCACCGAACCAAGCGCGGTCGCGGCGTTCGAAAGAAACTGCCGCCGATCGAGCAGGACGTGGCCAGCAGCGGAGAGGGATTCGGGGTGACTCATAAGGTGCCTGATTTCACCGAATACTTTCCCACAAGCGGACTTGTTTAACGGAAAATTTTGCCCTTTCGCCTACGCCAGAAGCCGTGGATCGAACACGAACGGCACAGGTCGCCCGATCGCGATTTTTTTGAAATCGGGGTGCGCAGGATTGAACAGGTAATTCGATTCACTTGGCACAATGACACTCGGCACTTTCAGAACCGCTGAATTCCCACTGCTGACCCACGCGTCGCCAATCTCCTGGCATGAAGGGGGCGGCGGTTCTTCGCGCCAGTCCGGCGGCAACGATGCGGGGGCCAGTGCCTCGACCAGTTTGTCCGGCACCTCGATCGGAATGGCGACGTAGCGGAACAGAATCGGCGGATTCAAGTGCACCAGGGTTTCCAGCGCGCAAAGCGACTGGGTGCCGCTGGTGTAAACGACCCACACTCCCCGGGAGTTCCAACGCCCTCCGAACTTCGCCGCGCCTTCACCCGAACACGCGGTGGCGGCATGGCGCTCTTTCACGATCCGCCAGACCGTCGGCATCAGGCGTAAACCCCATACTCGATGCGACCGAGCAGATCCTCGACTTCCCGAGCCCCGACTTCCGTGCGCGCATATTCGAGCGGGACTGCTCCCCCGAGTCCGACCTGGGGCGAACTCAACCAGCGCCGGGCGTTTTCGGGCGATTCCAAAACTTCGACGGCGTGGCCCATCAGGCGGGCGAACCTCAGCACATGGTCCGATTCGTCCGGCTCCAGTCTCCCTTGAATTTTCCGGCGATGCAGCGTCGCCTTTGACATGCCGAGGAGCGGAATGAGTTTTTCCATCGGCAAATCGAGGCTGCCCCGCAAATCTTCAAGCTCCTGGACCGCCAGGCCACGAGTAAGTGCCGCAATCAATCGCGGTGCCGCCAATGCTCGCAAGCTCTCCGCTCCACGCATGCACCGCCGCACCACTCCCTCGGCAGTTTCCTGGACCTTGCCCGTGGTTTGCTCTTTGAGCACCTCTGAATAGCGAATGGGCTTTCGTTTCATATGAAACTATATTTATATCCATATGAACAATCGTCAACTGCTTTTAAGCTAGGGCCAAAACAAGAATTCGTTGCTGTTAAAAAGCGCACGGCAGAGAGCCCCGAGACCACTTGCCCGGATGATCGGTTCGGCATCGGCCAGTTCCGCTGCGCTGGGCTCCCGGCTGAGCGTCAGCCGATACGCGGACCGAACTTGCTGCGCGATGTCGCTTCCGGCGCTCTTGGTGACGCGCGTCGCAAAAGCATCCGCTTGTTCGAGCGTGAAGTGGCTATTGAAAAGATTAAGCGCTTGGAGTGGGGTGGTCGATTCGCGACGGCGCGCGGTGCTTTGCCCCGCGTCGGGGCAGTCAAACGCCCCGAAAACCGCTTCGCGTTCACGGCGGACTTTGTGGGCGTAAACCATCCGTCGCAGGCCGTCGCCGGTAAACGATTCCACGGGCGTGAACCCGCTCAAGCCACCTCGCTTATCGAAAAGATCGAAGCCACGGCCATACATCTTCAGGTTCAACCGCCCGGCGACAGCGAGGATGGAATCGCGAATCGTCTCGGCCTCGAGCCGCCGTGAAGGAAAACGCCAGAGCAGATGCACATCCGCGTCGCGAGCAGCGGCATCGGGATCACTCCGGGTGGATTGGCGATAGGTGGCCGAGAGAATGATGAGACGATGCAAATGTTTGATCGACCAACCCGACCGCACGAATTCCTGCGCCAGCCAGTCGAGCAATTCGGGGTGAGTCGGTTTCAGACCGTTGTGACCGAAGTCGCTTGGCGTCTCGACCAGTCCATTGCCGAAATGTCCCTGCCAGATGCGATTCACCATCACGCGAGCGGTAAGCGGATTTTCTCCACTCGCGATCCAATCGGCCAATGCAAGGCGACGCGACTGTTCGGAGGAGTCCCCCGGCAGCTTTACGTCGCCAAGCGCGCTGAGCACCGCAGGCGTGACTTCGCCCTTCGGCTGCTCCGGATCTCCGCGGCTTAACAGGTGAATGACATCCGGCGTGCGAAACGTGCCCGCGAAGGCTTTGAGCCCGTTTTCAGCTTGAGCCAGTTTTGCCTCCAGCGGTTTCCTTCGTGCCAGCAACTGCCCGGCATGCTTCGCTTCCTCGCGGCTCAGACCCTTGGTCGAGAAGGCCGCAGATTTTTTTTCTTCGCGGCCCATCGGCGCTCGGTCGCTGGAATCCGCCACTTTGCGCCAGTTCCCGGCTGCATCACTCACTTCGACAACATAGTTCGTCGCCAATCGGTCGGTAAATTTGCCTTCGCGATCGCGTCCCCACACCACGCGTTCAATTTCGCGCTCCTCCGGGAATTCGAGCAGCACCCAGCCTTTCCCTTTCTCGTTCGACATCCAGCTACGCGAGTTGCCGTAGTGCCCGTCATTGACATGCCGCAGTTCATGCCGATCCGCGACGACGATGTCTCCAGACGAAGTGACCGTCGTGCCCGCACTGGCCAGCGCGATGTTCATCCCGGTGAGATCGAACACCTCGAGTTCATCGATGCACGGCTCGAGCTTGTTTGTCTCGCGAATCGTGAACCGCACGCGTTTCGCTTTCACCGGCGCCAAGCGATCGGTGTTGATGCGAGCGTTGACGGAAGGACGTTTCGCTCCCGCATTTGCGAGCGGCACAAGTCCGGCAAGTGTGCGGTCAATCCCATCAATCTCCGAGCGAAGGCGTTTCGCTTCCACCCGCTGCTTCTCCGCTTCCGGCGTATGCAGATCTCGATCTTCATATGCGACCCCCGAAACAAACGCCTGCATCGCGTAGTAGTCGCGCTGCGAGATCGGATCGAACTTATGATCGTGACACCGTGCGCAACCGACGCTCAGGCCGAGAAACGTCTGTCCAACATTCACCACGATTTCGTCGATCGAGTCCTGCCGCGCCAGCCGCATCGATGGGGCGTCTTTCCCGATCTGGCCGGGCAGCAATACTGAAGCGGTAACAAGGAAACCGGTGGCGGCATCCTGTCCCAGTGCATCACCGGCAAGTTGTTCGCGGATAAATTGATCGTAAGGCGTATCGCGGTTGAAGGCGTTGATGACGTAATCGCGATAGGGCCAGGCATTGGGCCGTTCGGTGTTCACCTCGAAGCCGTGCGTGTCGGCATAGCGCACCACATCGAGCCAGTGCTGCGCCCAGCGTTCGCCGTAGCGTGGTGAAGCGAGCAAGCCATCGACCACGCGCTCCCAGGCGTCGTCTCCTTCGTCTTCGGTGAATGCGGTCACCTGCTCGGGTGTGGGCGGCAGGCCGATCAGATCGAAATAAACCCGGCGCAACCAGGTCACTCGATCAGCTTCCGCCGCGGGGTGAAGGCCTTCCTGTTCCAGTCGGGCGAGAATAAACCGGTCGATATCGCCACGCACCCACGCCTGTCCTTTCGTGGGCGGCGGCGCGGGACTGCTCACCGGCTTGAACGACCAGTGCTCCCGCTTGTCCACCAGCTTCACTGCGTCAATGCCGTCCGGCCAGTTCGCACCTTCGTCGATCCATGCCGTAAGCCTGGCGACTTCCTCCGCGGACAGCCCCTCGCCTTTCGGGGGCATCCGCTCGTCCTTGTCGTCGGTGATGACGAGCTTGATGAGCGGACTGTCCTTCCCTTTGCCCGGGATGATGTTTGGCGCCTGCTGCTCACCCCCACGCAGAGCCGCGGCTTTCACGTCGAGTCGCAGGCCGGATTTCTGCTTCTTTTCACCGTGGCACTCGTAGCAGTGCTTTTCGAAAATCGGCCTCACATCGCGGACAAAATCGATCGCGGCACTGGCGAGAACGGGTGGACACAGGGCGAGGAGGAACAGCAGCCGTTTCACGAATTAGAGATAAGGGTTTCCCGCCGCATAGAGCGCGTGCACCTCGGCGTCGCTCATGGCGCGGCCAAGGATGATCATTTCATCCACCCGGCCGCTGAGTTTGCGATCTTTCGAATCCCAGTTCCCGATCTGCGCTGGGCCGAGTCGCGCGGGATAGGCGATCTCCTGACGAGTTTCCTTGTCGAACTCGCCATTGAGGTAGAAGCGCACCGTCCTGGCTTCGGCATCGTAAACGACTGCGAGGTGAACCCAGCGGCCTTGCTCGGGCAGCACAGGAGTGAACGAATCTGGATAGCCGTCTCGTTCCGTCGCACCGGGGGCGAGCGTATTCTGCCGCAGGGCGAGTCGCATGGTCGTATTCGCCACGATGATCCAGTGCACCTGCCCCGCCTTGTCTGCATTCCAGCCGTCGGTGTGATAAAGCGACTGATAGGGGGCGCCAAGCCGATCGATGCGCACCCAGGCCGCCATGGTCAATTGCGGCCATTCATGCTCGCCACCCACATCGACCTTCATGTGATCGCCCACATTTACAAATTCGCCTGCATGCGACCCCGGCCAGCGGCCCTGCACCACGCGATACGTGCCCGGCGCCTTGGTGGGCGACTCGAAATCGAGGAGCGCAATCAGCGCGGAGTCCTGACGAAGAGCGGCCAGGGCAGCGTTGGCACGCGACTGCTGGCCCTTCGCCAGACCCGCGCTGAGCGCGGAAATTTCATCGGGGCGAATGAAGGCGGCGTCGCGCATTTCCCGCGCGGCCCCGGGGCCGGATTGCAGCGCAAGCGCCTGACCATCACGCAGGCTGTGGCCCTTCGTGCCTCCGCCGGGTTGGGCGACGACTTCACCTTGGAAGACATGAATCTCGGCATTCCCCTCGCGGGGCACATCCACGCCAAACTTGGTGCCGAGGTCCACCGCATTTCCCGTCGGCGTGATCACCGTGAAACCTTTCGCGGAAGGCGGCACATCCGCGGCGACGCGACCGTGCATCATGCGCAGGCGTTGTGCCGACTCGAAGCGGAAGGCAGCCGGGGCTTCGATGACCACCCGTGCGCCGCGCTTCGTGATGAACTCCACCGTGCCCGCGGTGATTTCGTGCGACTCGTCCCGTAGCGCCAAACCACCGGTCAATTCGCTCACGCCCATCGCATTCGCCACCGTGGCAAAGACCTGTCGCTGAGTCTGCCACCACCATCCAGCCACGGCGAGCAGCGCGACACTCGCCGCCGCGGCCAGCCAGCGGAGATGGCTTGGTAAAGCCACGACCTTTTGCGCCGGCGGCGCCCAGCCGGCGGCGAGATCGGCCACCGCCGCATCCAGGTTCAGGATTTCCGCAAATTCCCGCCGGGCGTTTGCGTCCTCGCGCAGACGTTCATTCAGTTGCGCTACTTCTTCCGCGGTCGCAGTCCCGTCCAGGTAGCGATTCACGAGCGCTTCAAAATCCGGCGCACTCACGACATGGCCTCCTTCGAAAGTTCGCGCCGCACGCAATCGAGCAAAGCGCGGCGAATGCGATGCAGCCATTGATAGAAGCCCGGCACGGTGCGCCCGCTGGTAGCCGCGACGTCCTGAATGCGGACCTCCGGTTGATACGCCTCCATCAACAGCTCACGCTGGCCGGGCGCCAACTTTTCCGCGCACGTCTCCAGTGCCCGCCGCTGGCGGTCCAATCGCGGCTCATCGCCCTCGGCTTCCTCCGCGAGCCGTCCGACGACATCTTCATCCAGCACGAGCCGGTCTCGTCCCTTATCGCGCAGCCACGAGAGGACTTTGAAACGAGCAACGCCAAAGGCCCACGGTCGAAACTCGGCGCCTTCGCGGAAGTCGGCAAATTTCTCCCACAGGACGATCGCCACTTCCTGCATCACATCATCCGCGTCCGCACGCGAGGGGACGAGCCGTCGCACAAACGCGCGAATCGCCGGTTCATGCGCGGTGAAGGCGCGCAGGAAACGCTGATGATGTTGCCTCTCGTCGGGAGTCATGGGGTTTCACCCCTGTAAGTTCCGGAAAGGCGCTTCTTTTAACGGTCTTTTTACGACTTCACCAAGCGGGCCGCGAAGGCACCGTCCACTCCGTCGATCCAGGGGCGTGTTCGGCGCTGCTCGGTGCAGATGAGACCGGGCAGTTCGGCGAGGGCGCGCTCGACGACTTTTTCGTCCTCCTCCGGCTCGAGACTGCAGGTGGAATACACCAGCACGCCACCGGGCTTGAGCAGCTCGACCATGCGCCGGAGCAACGCAAACTGCTGCTCGGGCATGCGCACAAAATCTTCCTCGCTCAAACGCCAGCGCACATCGACGCGGCGGCGGATGACCCCGGTGTTCGAGCATGGCGCATCGAGCAGGATACGGTCGAAACTCGCGGGCTTGAGCAGATCGTTCGGCTTCATCAGGTCGGCAACGATGGATTGCGTATTACGGATGCCGAGACGACGGATGTTTTGCTGGAGATAATCGACGCGCGATTTCCACAGGTCGCACGCGATGATGTGGCCGCGGTCGCCCATGAGTTCGGCGAGGTAGGTCGTTTTGCCTCCGGGCGCGGCACAAGCGTCGAGGACCTGGTCGGTCGGCTGGGGATCGAGCAGATCGCAGGCGACGAGGGTGCTCGGGTCCTGCACGTAGCACATCCCACCGGTAAGCCACGAATCCGGCAGACGTGGCGTCCGCACCGCTTTCGGATGAAAGGCGCTGACCTCGGCGCCAGGGACACTTTGCGCGAGTTCGATCGCGGTGGCGCGAAGACCATTGGCCCGCACATAGACCTCCGACGGTTGATTGTTCAACTCACACAGCTTCAGCGCGGCTTCTTCGCCGAATTGATCCGCCCAACGTTGCACCAGAAACTCGGGATGCGACAACCGGATGAACGACGGCGCTTTCACGAGCGCATTGTTCAGCGCGCCCGTTTCGCGCAACGCTCGGCGCAGAATCGCGTTCACCATGCTGCGCGCACGGCCGGCGAGGTTCACCGTTTCGTTCACCGCCGCGTGCGGGGCGATGCGCATGTGCCAGAGCTGGTAAATGCCGAGCCGGAGCAGAGCCCGCGTGTCGGCATCGAGCTCGCCCTGACGAAGGCGGTCGATGATGAAATCGATCTCCGACAAATGCCGAATCGTTCCGAAGAGCGCTTCGCGGGTCCAGGCCCGGGCATGCGGCGAGGGCTGCGCATGCTCGAATAACTCGTCGAGAATTTCGTCGGCAAACTGCTGCCCGCGTTGCCAGTTGAGAAGAGCGTGGCGGGCGAGCTGGTGCGGAGAGTCGGGCATCTTGGAATGAGACGGGGATGAAAAGTGGAGTCGTCCAGTTTACACGATCCAGCCGCGGCGGCGCAGAGTATCGAACAGGAGCGTTTCGAACGAGTCGGCCGTGTTGACGCTCAGGAAGCGCCCGCTCCGCTGACGGCAGAGCTCAGCGAGCCGGGCGGCATGGCCCTCGCGGTATTCGTGGTAAAGCGCAAGCAGGTCGCCGGCGGAGGTGATGTCGAGGGTCGCCTGGGTTTCGCTATCGACGAAGCGCAGATCACCGGCGAGTTCGGGCGCAAATTCGCCAGGACCGAGGATTTGCAGCGCCATCACTTCAAGCCCGGCGCCGTGGAGGAGATTGAAGGGGCGAAGAAAATCGTCGGCGGAGAGGAAATCGCTGAGCAGGATGGCGACGCCGCGGCCACTGTGCTGGCGGAGAAAAAGTTCAATCCCGCGGTCGAAGGCTGTATCGCCACCCGGTTCGATCCCTTCCAGAAAACCAAACACCTTGCGCTGGTTCAGGCGGCCGCTGCTCGGGCGGAGGCGCGAGACATTCGGTCCGCCCACCAGCGACACGCTCACCTTTTCCTGGCCGCGCAGACCGATCACCCCGAACGCCGCCGCAAACTTCCGTGCCAGCTCGAACTTGCCCTCGAACAGCATCGAGTTCGACGCATCGAGCACGATGGCCACGTGCAACTCTTCCTCGTGATGGAACTGCTTCAGATACGGCCGCTCGATTCGCGCGAAGATGTTCCAGTCCACAAAGCGCACGTCGTCTCCCGGCGCGTAGTCCCGGTAATCGCAAAACTCCGTGCTCGTCCCGCCCTTGGCGGCGAGATGCTCACCTCGTGCGCGATTCGTGAACCGCCGCGCCGCGTTCAGCCGCAGCCGCGCGAGGCGGTCGAGCTCGCGATTGGTGAGGAGCGTAGTGAGTTGGGTAGCGTCGGGCATGCTTACAAAAGGCCGCGGGCCTTTCGCCGGAGCACGATGGCCGCAACGACCGTGCCGAGCAAGCCGCCGAGATAAGTCGCGTTGTGGATGTAGGCGACCCGCACGAACGCAGGAATGTCGGACGCGCCGAGCGTGCAGGCCAGCGCCGCGAGACCGGAGGTGTCCGGCGTGGGATTCTGAATTTGCCCATACGCCAGGGCTGCGCCGGCCGCGGCTACCGCACCCACCACGACCAATCCAAAACCGCGCAAAGCGAGCGCGAACATCCTGCAAGGTTCGGCGTAGTTTGCCATCACCCGCGCAAGCACCCAGCCAGCGAAAAACCCCACCCACCAGGAAGCGAGGAATCCGATCTCCGCAGCGAACACCCGCTCCGGCCAGCCGAAGTCCGCATAGGAAAACTGCTGGAATTTCATCCGGGTAAAATACTCCGGCGAAATGGAGTAAGTGACCTCATCGTGCACCATGCCGTAAAGCCCCGCGACGATCGCCCCCATGGCCGCCACCCCGAGCATCGCAGGCCAGCGATGGCGGGGGATCCGAGGATAAAGGAAATTCACAGCGCAAAAAGACAATCTGCGCCCCGGCTTTTCTTACCCCACCGCCTCTTCCGGCACACTCTTCGCCAACTCCGCGACGAGGGCAGGAACACTGAGGTTTTCCGCCAGGCCGTCGTAGTTGAGGAGGACGCGGTGGCCGAGGACTTCGCCGGCAAAATGTCGGATGTCCTCGAAAGCGACGTGGGCACGACCTTCGGCGAGGGCGCGCACGCGGGCCGCGCGGATGAGTGCCTGCACGGCACGCGGGCTCGCCCCCCATTTCACGAAGCGGCGCACGTTCTCCCCCGCTTCTTCGGCGGTGGGATGCGTGGCGAGGACGAGTCGCACGGCATAGTCGCGCAGCGGATCAGCGACGACGACTTTTTCCAAAATGCCGCGGAGTTGCATGATGCGGTCGCCATCGAGGACTTTGGGCACGTCCACATGGCGCGTGAGCGTGGTGCGCTTCACAACTTCGTTCAGCTCGGCGCGATTGAGGAAAGGCACGTCGATCTTGAACATGAAGCGATCAAGCTGCGCCTCAGGCAGGGGATAAGTGCCTTCCTGCTCGAGCGGATTCTGCGTCGCGAGGACGAAGAAGGGCTGCCGCAAATGGTGCGTGGTGCCGGCGGCGGTGACGCTGCCTTCCTGCATCGTTTCCAGCAGCGCGGACTGCGTCTTCGGTGTCGCGCGATTGATTTCATCCGCCAGCAGGATCTGCGTGAAGATCGGCCCGCGTCGAAACTCGAACGAATAGCGTCCATCCGGCCCTGTCGTCATCACATTCGTGCCCACGATATCGGCGGGCATGAGGTCGGGAGTGAACTGAATGCGGCGAAACTCAAGGTCGAGCGTGCGGGCCAGGGTCTTGACCAGTTCGGTCTTGCCGAGACCGGGCACACCTTCGAGGAGCACGTTTCCACCGGCAATGATCGCAGTGAGCGCGCCTTCGACCGCCCGCTGCTGCCCCACGATCACCTGCCCCACGGCTTCGCGCAGGAGGAGGAAATCTTCTCGGAACTGGCTCGCTTCGGCTTGGAGTTCGGCGGGGTCTGGCATGACGCGGGGAGAGAAGCGCGCCCAGCCAAAGGCGTCGAGTGCGGATTGCGGAGCGCGCAGCCGAGTGCGGGAGCTTGCTCCCGCTTTGCCAGCGCGATTTTGCCGGCTACGCGCACAAAGCGGCGGCAAGCCGCACGCACTCCAAACGGGCGAGAAAGCAAAAACGCCTGAATACACGGAATGGACGGAACCGACGGTTTGGCCCTTCTCCCCCTCCGGATGAGAATAGCGGGGCGATCTTCAGCTTAACCGCAAAGGCGCAAAGGAAAGCTCCCGGTTCATCCCTCCGCGCCCTTTGCGCCTTTGCGTTAAATTTCCCGCCCCCTGCCCCCCACCGCCCCACAGAGGCAATCCTACCTAACTCAACCAATTCCACCCCAAACAGACACAATAAACACACTATTTCCCAACCGCGGCATTGCAGAAAACCATCGGCAATCGGCATTCCGCATTCCTGAGCCCTGCCACCCGGCGCGGCCATTGCATCGCACCCGCGGCTCGCTACGAATGCGCGCTCGCATGATGAACAACGATAACTGGAAGCTGGAATTTCACCACGTGTGGGACCGTGGAGTCGCGGCTTGGCAAGCGGGCCGCCGCTCGGCGCGCACCATGTTCGAGCCGGCGGATGTCGCTTTCCTCGCGGGCATCGGTTGCACCGCGCAGGAGTTGTTCGATTTCGTGGACGACTCGCTCGGGTGGGACGACCTCGATTACGAAACCGTCCTCGCCGTCACCGCGATCCGTCGCGCTTATTTTCTCGACGTGATGAAGGGCACGCCGACCGGCCGCGTGATCCCGATGTCCACGCTCCCGCCCAAGTCTGCCGTCGTGGACGGCATCTCGTGGCTCCCGCGGCTCATCGTCAAAGCACGCATTAAACTGCGCGGCGAGATGGACCCCGACCTCATGTATGGCTGCGGCGGCGACCGCCCTTTCCTGCGCCGGCACCACATGACGCTGCCCGAATTTCTACAGCTCGTCTGGGACAAGGGCGACGACGACCAAGCCATCGTGGATGCGGTGAAAGCTGCCGCGAAGCGCTGAACTCGAGCGTTTCCACCCCGGCCGATGGAGAGGGCTGAGCGTATGTGACACTCCCGCGCCTTTTTTGGTGCGCCAAGTGCTCCATCGTTCACCTTGCCGGAAACCCAGCTCACCCCTACATCAGCGCCGGCTTTCATGAGTTTTGCCAAGACCTGCCCTCAGTGTGCCGCCACGTTGCCAGACGACGCACGGGACGGCATGCTTTGCCCGGAGTGCGAGAAAGCCGCGGAGGCGCTTGTCGGGATCTCGCTTTCCTCCGACGAGCCCACCGTGATCGGCGATTTCGAAATCGTCGAAAAACTCGGGCAGGGCGGCATGGGGGCGGTCTATCGTGCCCGGCAGGTTTCGCTCGACCGTCTCGTCGCGCTGAAGGTGCTGCCCGTGCATTTCGGCAGCGACCCCGAAACGGTGGGCCGCTTCCAGCGCGAGGCCAGGATCGCGTCCGGCTTTCGTCACCCGAACCTCGTCAGCGTCTTTAGCTATGGAATCGTCGGCGGCCGCCACCTCATCGCCATGGAACTGGTCGAGGGCGAAAACCTTCAACAACTGCTTCGCCAACGGCGGGTGGATATGGACGAGGCGTTGCGCATCACCGCCGACGTCGCGCGTGGCCTGCAATGTGGCTGGGAGGCCGCGCTGCTCGTCCACCGCGATATCAAACCGAGCAACATCTACCTTTCCCGCGATGGCCACGTGAAGGTGGGCGACCTCGGCCTCGCCAAGAGTCTCCTCTCCGAGCACACCAACCTCACCATGACGGGCATGATGATGGGCACGCCGCGTTACATGAGCCCGGAGCAATGCGATGGCGAGAAGTTGATCGATTTTCGGGCGGACGTCTATTCGCTGGGCTGCATGCTGTTTGAGATGCTCACCGGGCGGGCTCCGTATGATGGCGCGGGCGCGCTCTCCATCATGAACAAGCATGTGAACGCACCGCCGCCGGTGCTGTTCAAGGAACTGCCCGGCTGCCCGATGCCCGTGGCGCGGCTCGTGGGGCGGATGTTGAAAAAAAACCCGCGCGAGCGGCACGAGAGCTACGACGAATTAATCGCGGAGATCGAAGGGCTGCGGAAGGCGTTGAAGAGCGGAGGGCCCGCGACTCCGGTTCGCCCGCCAGCGACTCCGGTTCGCCCGCCAGCGACTTCGGCACCGCGGGCGACACCCGCACCGCCAGTGGCCCCGGTGGTGCCAGCGCCGCGCGCGGCTTCCGCTTCCGCGCCCGCCGCTCGCGGGACATCGAAGTGGCGTCTCTGGATCATCGGTTCGTGCGTCATCCTCGTGCTCGCGTCCCTCCCTCTTTTGGTCTCCCAGCCCTCGGCGAAGCGAGCAAAGCCCGCAACGGCGCCGGTATCCTCACCGGTCGCGGCGCATCAAGACACGCGCCCGACGACCACGGCGCCGTCCGCTGCCTGGCAACCGCTCTTTACCGACGAAGAATGGAGGCAGACCTCCCCGGGCAAGCGCGACTTCGTCGATGGCCGCATGCACCTGCAAGGCCCCAGCATCACCAAACCGCAGCCCGCGGCCGATGGCGCCATCCGCGGCCGCATTCAGTTTCACGAGGGATCGAATCGGGTGGGTTTCGTGCTGCGCAAGACGCCGGAGCATGGCTACTACAAGGCCGAACTGACCGAAAACGGCACCACGGTGAAGCTGGGTTATTTTCCACCGGACGGCGCCACGAGCGAAAAGATGGACCTGTCGCCTCTGCCCAAACACCTTCAGCCCGGCGATACGCTGCTGCTCGAAGTGCGCCTCCGCGGCGACCACATCGCAGTCCTCGTCAACGGCGCCCCAGCCATCGAAACCCGGGACTCGCGCTGCCCTGGCCCCGGCCAGTGGGGCATCGTCGCGTCCGACGGCTGGTTTGAGTCCGTGGAAGTGCAGGTGCCGGCGGCGGCGCCCTGATCCCGAACAGGTTGCGACTTGCGATGCCAGAAGCAGTCTTGCAAAAACGGCGCATGACCTCGCCCTCCCGTTGTCGTTTTCTTTCCGTTCTCGTCACGCTGTCGCTGTTCACCGCGTTCGCCCACGCCGACGCGCTTACCGCGAAAATGCAGGAGGAGGTGGACAGGGGGACGATCGCTGGCGCCGTGACGCTCGTGGCGACGAAGGATGGGGTGAAACAACTCGCGGCCGTGGGAAAGGCGGACCTCACCAGCGGGCGCAAGATGAAGACCGACGATCTTTTCTGGATCGCCTCGATGACGAAACCAATGACGGCGGTCGCGGTGGCGATGCTGGTGGAGGAAGGCAAACTCACGTTCACCGATCCGGTGGAGAAATACCTGCCGGAGTTTTCCGGGCAGTGGCTCGTCGAGTCGAAGTCGAACGATCGCATGACGCTGGTGCGGCCGGCCCGGCCGATCACGATTCACGACCTGCTCACCCACACGAGCGGATTGGACGATATGAAACAGCCGCGCCCGCACTCGTCGTTGGCGGAATTGTGCGTGGGGTATGCGCGAGAGGCGCTGCTTTTCCCGCCTGGATCGAAGTGGCAATACTGCAACTCGGGCATCAACACACTCGGTCGCATCGTCGAAGTCGCGAGTGGGCAACCGTATGCGGAGTTTATGCAGCAGCGGTTGTTCAATCCGCTCGGAATGAAGGACACGACCTTCTGGCCGAGTCCGGCCCAGGCGGCGAGATTGGCGAAGAGTTACAAGACGAACAAGGCAACCGGGAAGCTGGAAGAAACCCCGGTCTATTTTCTCGATGGCGCGGAGGTGACCGATCGTGAGCGCACGCCCAAGCCGGCCGGCGGGCTCTTCTCGACCGCACGCGACGTGGCACAGGTGTATCGCATGATGCTCAACGGCGGTTCGCTCGATGGACAAAAGATTCTATCGCCGGAGATGACGAAGACGCTCATCACGACGCAGAGCGGGGATATCAAGACAGGGTTCACCGAAGGGATGAGCTGGGGCTATGGTTTCCAGGTCCTGAAAACGCCGCAAAGTGTGACGACGGGGTTGTCCGCCGGCAGTTTCGGCCACGGCGGCGCCTACACGACGCAAAGCTGGGGTGATCCGGTCCGCGGAAGGGTTTACATCCTCATGGTGCAAATCACTGGCCAATCGCCGGGTGGCGATGCGTCCGCCTTGCGCGGCGCTTTCCAGCAGGCCGCTGCAGAAGTGAAGTAGCCCGGCAGAGTTCGCGCCAGATTTTGCTCCAATCCGGACGCAGCTTCGGCACAGTCGGGTCCGATGTTCAAGCTAGCGCCATACGATGTGGATTCTCCGTTCGCGGAAGAACTGCGCGCCTTTGTGGAGGCCGATGCGGCGGGCACCGTGCCGCGAGGAGCGGTGGTGTTTTGCGGTGGATCGTCGATTCGGCTGTGGAACAGTCTTTTGACTGATTTTCCCGAATGGCCAGTGATCAATCGCGGTTTCGGTGGTTCCACACTCGCGGAATCGCTGACGGAGATGGAGTGGATGATTTTGCCGCTTCAGCCGCGCGCCCTCGTGCTCTACGCGGGCGACAACGATCTCGAGCAAGGGGCGCAACCGGAGCAGGTGATGGAGCGGTTTGAGCAATTCGTCGCACGCGTGCGCGAACGGCTCGGCCCGCAACTGCCAGTGCTCTTCATTTCTATCAAACCCAGCCCGGCGCGCATGGGAAATATCGCGTCGATCAGCCATACGAATGCACTCCTTCGCGCAGCCATCGCGGAACTCCCGCAGGTGCGGTTCGTGGATGTATTTTCCGCCATGCTCGAACATGGCCGACCGCGGATGGAACTGTTCGATCCCGATTGGCTGCACCTGAGCGCGGCGGGCTATCGACTCTGGGCCAAAGCGGTGCGCGGTGCGCTCGCCGAACCGGGGCTGATGTCATGACGCGCGAATATCACAAGTGGCACAGCCCGGCGCTTGATCGCGACATGGAGTTGCTGGTCTTCGGCAGCACCGGCAAACGGCTCCTCGTCTTCCCTTCGCGCAAAAATCGCTTCTTCGAATACGAAGATCACGGGATGATTCACTCGTTGCGTCATCGCATCGAGACCGGCGATTTGCAGGTCATCTGCGTCGATGGCCTCGACGACGAAAGCCTCTACTGTTTCGACAAGCAGCCGCAAGAGCGCATCGACCGGCACCTGCAATTCGAACGCTACATCATCGAGGAGGTGCTTCCGTTTTCCGCAGGGCTGAACCCCCGCACCCCGGTCGTGTCGCACGGATGCAGCTTCGGCGCGTATCATGCGGTGGCGATCGCGTTGCGCCACCCGGAGCATTTCGCCGGCGCGATCGCGTTCAGCGGGCGCTACGATCTGACGCTCAATGTCGGCGACTACCACACGCTCTTCCACGGCTTCTACAACGACGATTTGCGCGCGATCATGCCGAGTCATTTTCTGCCGCAAATCACGGCGGCACCGCGCCTGCGCAAACTTCGGAAGCTGCACTTCACGATGGTGATCGGTGAAGATGACGCCTTCTACGCCAACAATGTCGAACTCAGCACGATCTTCGCCGAGAAGAGGATCAAACACGACCTGCACGTCTGGTGCGGCAATGCGCACCGCTTCCGCTACTGGCGGCAGATGGCGCGAATCTACGCGGATGCTACGGCGCGTCCTTGAGCGTCAGCAGCAGCTTCATCATTTCCTCCGCCGCGCCGGCCGCGATCTGCGCGAGGAGGGCGCGGTCGGTTTCATCGCCAAGTTCGTAGGTAATGGCAGGAATGCCGAGGGCGTGATGCGCCCAATAGACCGAGGTATTTGGCGTGGGCGTGGGGCTCGCGCTGCGGTTCACCTTATAGTCGGGGAACCGCTTTTGGATCGATTCGATCCATGGGGTCGTAAAACCCTGCGGTGAGGTCGGCTCGTCATCGCGCTGGGTATAGAAAACGTCGTGAAACGTGGAGTGAAAATCGAGATGGAGAAAAACACGACCCGCATCGCGAAGACCGAGGATCTGGTCTCGCACGATACGCGTTTCCGGCTGAGTGAAGTTTTCCCAGTCACGATTGAGGTCGATGCCGCCAGTGCTGTGCCGCCAGTGACCGCGGCTCACGCCGTCGGGGTTGAGCAGCGGCACGAGCATGACATGAAATTGCTCACGGAAGGAACGGGCGAGATCGGAATCACCAGCGATGGTTTCCACGAACCGCATGAGCGCGAGCGAACCGGTCGTCTCCGGCGGATGCTGCCGGCCGATGATCGCAAGGTGCCGCGAGGCTTTTTCATCGCCGATGTCGAGCCGGTAAAGCGGATGGCCCTGGCGAGATTCACCGATGGTCCGCTGCGTAACGTAAGGCAGGCGCTCGAGTGTGCGCATCCACGCTTCCATGCTTTCGACCGATACCAGTTCCTGCGCGGCCACCCAGATCGGCTCGGGGCCGACTTCGAGGCGCAGCGTGGCCTCCGTCTTCTCGTCGCCTTTTTCAAACGCCTCAGCCGGCATCGATACCCAGCGCACGCCATCGGTGCTGATCTTGGGGCGATAACGCCACGAGCCATCTTCACAGCGCAGATGCACCACGATATGCCGCCGGGCGGCGGACGACACCTTGAAAGCAAACCACGGGCTGTTGTTGATCGGCTTGTTCTCGGGCCGGACGATCACCCGGAATTCGTTTGGCGCGACCGCCGTGCATTCATTCAGCCGCGAGCAGGGAAAGCGAGTGTCGAAGGTCACGCGCTCGCGCGAGAACTTCCACTGCTTGTGCGGCGGTGGGGCGACCTGCGCCGAAGCCGCGACACCCCAGAGCGCGACGATGAGCGCAGCCCTCCTCATGGCGTGAGCGTGTCGACCTTTACGTCATCGATGCGCACATCACCTTTTTGCCCAACGAGGAACACGACCCGCGTTTTTTTCACATCGAGCACGGTGCCCTTCCCGCTCATCGCCGGCAGCGCATCGACTTGCGCAGTCACATCGTTCCCGCGCAACTCGATCTTCACCGTGTGCCATTCCTCACCGGCTTTCGCCGGTTGCCGCGCAAGCGATTCCGTGCGGTAAAACTTCGGATCCGCGAGCTGTTCCTTCGTCGGCACCGGCGGCTTCGTGCCCGCTTTCGCTGCAGCGTCCTTCTCGACCTTCTGTGCGGCTTTCGACTCGAGGCTGCCGCGATCCTGCGCGAGCTGCATAAAGTTTCCATCGAGTGCAAACCGCAGCAAATGCGCCTGGCCACCAAACTGGCTGTCGCCATCAACGAGGAAAAGGAAGTAACCCTTCGAGGCGAACTTCACCCGAAACTGTATGCCGAGATTGTGCCCCTCGATCGGCACACCGATGGATGGCCCGTGCGAGTCGTCCGGCTGCGCCAAACCGCGCAACGCACCCTCCGCAAGGGTGAACGACCCGGGGCGACCGCCGGGTTGCCAGTTCGACGGCAGAGAAGCCGCGGAAAAGGTTTCATCGATGAGCGGCTTCCCAGTTTCGGCGAAAGCCGTGGTGCCAAGAAGAGCGAGGAGGACGAGGGTGTGGCGCATGGATTGGTGGGGCATGGGGAGAGCTTTATTTGTTTTTGATTTTCACACCGGTCAGCGGCCAGTTCGGATTGTCGGTGTGGGCCTGCTTCATCAGCAACTCGGCTTTTGCAACGAGCTCGGGTTTCTCGGTGGCGAGGTTGTGCGATTCGCCGGCGTCGGTCTTGAGATCGTAGAGTTCGAGCGACGCCGCGGGGCCGGTGCGCACCGCCTTCCAATCACCGAAGCGGATCGCTTGCTGAGGTTTCCCCTCGTGGAGTTCCCAGTAAAAGTAGTCCCGCTTCGGTGCGGGACCGCCTTTGAGAAAAGAGACGAGTGAATGGCCGTCGGTGTGCGCCGCGGCGGGAATCTTCGCGTTTGCGAGCTCCGCACACGTCGGCAGGAAATCCCAGAACGCCCACGCCTCCTCGCTCACGCGCCCCGCGGGCACGACCCCGGGCCAGCGAGCCAGGCCGGCATTGCGCAGGCCGCCTTCGTAAAGCTCACGTTTGAAGCCACGCAGGCCATTGGCGGCCTGCTCGAAACGTTTGCCGAGCGGTGAGTTTGGCGAGAACGACGAACCGTTGTCACCCGCCACCATGATGAGCGTCTTTTCGTCGAGCTTCAGCTCCTTCAGCAGCGCGAGGATACGGCCTACGTCGGTGTCGAGTCGTGTCACCATCGCGGCGTAGTTCTTTTCCTGTTCGGTCCAGGGCTTTTCCCGATAGATGCCCTGATCGTTGATCTGAAAGGTGCCGTGCGGGAGTGTGATGGAGTAATAGAGGAAGAACGGTCGCGCCTTGTTCTCGCGGATGAACTTCAGCGTCTCGTCAGCGATAAGATCCTGGGAATAGATCGCCCCTTTTCCGTTCACCTTGGTGTTGCCGTCGTTGCCGGGGAGATCGAAGCGCTGATCGTCGTTGTAGAGATAGGTGGGAAAATACGAGTGTGCGTGGCGCTGGCAGTTGTAGCCAAAAAAGTGATCGAACCCGAGTTTCAGCGGGCTCCCGGTGGTATCGAACATGCCCATGCCCCACTTGCCGACGCACGCCGTCGCGTAGCCCGCGCTCTTCAAAAGCTGCGCGACGGTGAATGTTCCCGCCGGCAGTGGCATCTGCCCCTCGGGCTTGATCTCACGATTGGCGCGAATCGGCGAGTGACCGGAGTGCAGCCCGATCATGAGCGACGTGCGAGACGGAGCACACACGGTCGTGCCGCAATACGCCTGCGTGTAGCGGGTGCCCTCAGCGGCCATCCGGTCTAGGTTCGGCGTCTGGATCAGCTTCTGCCCGTAGCATCCGAGGTCGCCCTGCGCGAGGTCGTCGCTGAGGACGAAAATAATGTTCGGCTGGTCAGTGGCGAACCCGCCGCCGGTGAGGGCGAGGAAGAGAAGGAGGTGTTTGATCATGGATAGGAGCGGGGGCACAGAATCTTTTGCGGAGCCAGCCGCGGGAACAGTTCAGCCGATTACGTTTTCACCGCGGTTCTCAGCCTGCTGAATCGTCACCGGCCACCCGGGGAATTGATTCGACGGCCTGCCGTCGGCGGAGTCGATGAGGAAGCGAAATGACTCGACGGTGTAGGTTTTCTTCTTCGTGTCGAAGGTCACGAAGCCGAAGCCGCTGCCCTTCTCGTGGGCTTTGTCGTAGCGATTCGGAGCCTTGCCGACCTCTGGATTTCCGACGGCATAGACATAAACCTTGTTGCCGAAACCATCGAGAAATTCGCCGGTGTTCGGGTGACCGTGCTTCGGTCGGTTTTGGTGCGGCATGCCGAGCTCGTCGGGCCTCCACCAGCGAGGGTAGCCGGCGGCAATGGCCGGCGTGCAGAACGACCAGAGGCTGTCGCGCTGCGTCGAAACGCCGTATTGCGTGAGTGTGGTGATGTGCTGGTCGCCATTGATATGCAGCGCCATCGATGGGCGCAGGATTTCGACAGCGCGGTTGCGCGGTGTCTGCGGCCAGGAGCCGGAATCGAGGTCGGCCTTCAAGTAACCATCGTAGCTGCCATGATGAGTGGCCACATTGGCAAAGACGGTCTGGCTGAGCACGGCCTTGAGCGTATGCCCGCGCCAGTCCTGCGCCCACTTTTTCAGGAACTCCTCCTGGCGCTCGCCGAGCAGCGTCAGTCCAGGCTTGTCGAGTGTCAGCGTGTCAAAACTGGCGTCCGGCACGTGATCAGCACGTCCACTTCCGGTCTGGACGCGGTCCGGCCCGCTTTTCCACTGCCGGTCCGCGATGATGGCGAAGCCCACGCCCCCATAAACCATGTCCCCATAATAGACGCTGATGTCCTGGAGGCAGGGGTTCGGATCAAACGGGTCCGGATGATGCGAGACATTCGTGCGATGGACGGCGTTCACCATCTGCGCCGGTTCGCGATAACCGCCCGCCGAGGAAGCCCCGGCGTCGCCGTCTTTCATCTTCGCACCTCCCTCACCCCAGATATTGCCTTGGAAGACATCGTGGTCGTCCGGCAGGCAAAGCGTGGGCGCATGGCGCATCACCTCGCGGAACGACCAGCCGAACTGGTAGAACTTTCGGAGGTAGTTCAGGATCGCCGGCCCGACGGGTTCGCGAATGATGCCAAATCCACCGTGGTTTTCGTAGATCTGGTCGCCGGAAAAGAACACGAGATCGGGGTCCATCTTCGCGACGTTCTTCACCACGGGTTCATACGGAAAGGCGTAGTCGTTCTGGCAGGTCAGCGCGGCCATGCGGAGCGGACGATCGGCAGGATTGGCGCGGATGGTGCCGGTCCACTCATCCGTCGTTTCCGTGCCGTCCTTGTGCTTCTCGCGATAAGTCAGTTTGTAAGGCGTTGCCGTTTTTTCATCCCACTTCGGAATGCGAAAGGTCGCCACCCATGCGTCGGGATCGAGCTTCGCCTCCCCGAGCGACCGCCACTCACCGCCGCGATTCACGTAAAGTTCCACAACGTGGCTGTCGCGCTCGCCCATCGGCCCGGTGAGGGCGCTGATCTTCATCACGAAACCTTCGTCGGTCCGCGAATCGCTCAGCGAATACATCGCCCACAAGAGCGGCCCAAAGCGTTGCCCGGGGCTAATCGTGAATGCGTCGCCCGACATCGTCCATCTGCGGAAGCGATGACGCGATCCGGTCTGCAGAGCTTTCTTCCCTCCATTGCGCCCCCCTTCCGCGCCGAAGTTGCTGACCAACGCCACATTGCCGAGGAGCGCGTCCACCGAGACTTCGTGCGTGATCTTCCCAAGACTCGCGCCAGTGCCAGGAGTGCGCGCTTCAAGCGTGAGCGTAACGCCCCCGCCATTCGCCACACCCGAGAGATGCAGCTCGACGTTTCTCCAACCCGCGGCGGCATCCAGCGGCATCGTCTTGGGGCCGAGCAGTAGTTGCCCCTCGGCCACGCCGGCGTTCACGCCCCGGGCGACAAGGCAATTGCTGCGGTATTCGTTAATCTCGCTGCGAATGCCAACGCGAAATCCCGCCCCAAAATCCTTCCCTTTCGATTCCACCTGCGCGACCTGCACAGACATCGCAAAACCCTTCACCGGGTCAGTCACCTGGTGCGTGAGCGAATGAATGCTGCGATTGCCTCCGAGGCTCTGGCATTCCGCCGCGCCATCCACGATCCGCCAGTCCTCCATCGGGTTCGCCCAATACCCGCCACCGAGCCAGACCCGGTCATGCGAGCGGCTCCATGTATCGGTCGCAGAACCTTGATTCACGGGAGCAGCGACGGTTTCGGTTGGCGCGGCTACGCTCGCCACGGCGCCAGCGGCGACCAATTTCAGCGCAGTGCGCCGGGTGATTTTTTCGCTCATGTTAGTCGGTTTGGAATCAGGGCAGTTCAGGTTTGGCCGGCAGGCCGCCGGGTTTGTCCACGGGATAAACCGCCCGATCGCGATCGAGCTCGGCAACGAGGCCTTCCATCAAACGGCGAAGTTCCTTCGCCTCGGTGGAGGCGAGGTTTTTCCCCTCGAAGGGATCGGCCTTCAAATTGAAGAGCTGGTAATGGGAACCCTCGGAGACTTCGCTCGGGAAGTAGTGATAGATGACCTTCCAGTCGCCGTTGCGATAACTAGTGAAATAATCACTGCGGTGTGGCGAGTGCGGGTAGTGCATCAGGAATGCCTCCCGGCGACTCGGGTCCGGCTGGCCGGTGAGCAGGGTGTCGAGACGCGCGCCGTCCGTGATGTGTCCTGCGGGGTCTTTCGTGTCAGTCAGTGCGAGGAGCGTCGGGAACATGTCATACACGGCGGCCTGTTGATGCTGGATCATCCCGGCGGAAATCGGCAGGCGCTTTTGAAAGGCGTTGTCCGCATTCCCCCTGGCCCACGCCGCGATGAACGGCACGCGCATGCCGCCTTCGTAGTGCGAGCCCTTCTTCCCCCGCAGCGGCTCCGCGCACGCCACGATGTGTGCGCCCAGTTTCTGCCCCTCGCCGACGCCGGGCGTGCCGGGGGCGACCATCGGCGCGTCGGAACCATTGTCGCCGAGGAAAAAGATGAGCGTGTTCTCCGCGACGCCGAGCTGGTCGAGTTGATCGAGCATGTCGCCGAGTGATTTATCCATGCCTTCGACGAGGGTGGCGAAAGCCTGCGCGGCGGCGGGCCGGTCGGAGTTTTTGTAGCGGTCCGCAAACCGCGGGTCTGAATTGAACGGCGCGTGCACCGCGTAATGGGCGAAGTAGAGGAAGAACGGCCGGCCATCCTTCACCGCATCGGCCACTCGCGCCTTCGCTTCTGTGGTCAGCGCTTCGCTCAGGAAGATATCCTGCCCATGATACTTCTCCAGGCCGGGAACGCCGTTGCCCGGTTTCTTTGGCGGCGTGCCATCGAGCGGGTTGCCAAAGTTCTTCATCCCATAGTAGCTGCCCGGCGCGCCGATGGCGCCGCCGGCCACGTTGATCTCAAATCCGATCGAGCGCGGGTCGGCCCCATCGAATTCGCGTGCCCCGAAGTGTCCCTTGCCGACGTGAATCGTGCGATAGCCGTTTGCCGCGAGCAGGCGCGGCAACGCGACATCGTTTTTCGTGAGCCCGTGCCAGTTCCAATCGGTCGGACCCTGGGGACCGGCGTTGTTGGTATCCGGATTGATCCAGTTCGTCGTGCGATGCCGCGCGGCGTTCTGGCCCGTCATGATTGAGATGCGCGTGGGCGAGCAAACGCTCATGGCACAGAACTGGTTGAAGCGAATGCCACGTGCGGCCAGGCGCTCCATGTTTGGCGTATGGTAAAAATCGTTGAGCGGATATCGCTTGGGCTTCCCTGCCTCGTCGGTGAGGAACGGCACCGAGGTGTCCATCACCCCCATATCGTCCACGAGGAAAATGATGATGTTCGGCTTGTCCACGGCGAACGCGCTGACGGCAAGGGAGAGGAAGACGAGGAGGCGTTTCATGAAATGGAGGAATGGCTAGGTGGTGCTGCGGTGGCGCCAGCGATCGAGCACGACCGCGGCGATGATGATCGCGCCGGTGACGATCTCCTGCACCCAGTTCGCAAGATTCATCTTGGTGCAGCCGTTGGCGACGACGGTCATGATGAGAGCGCCGACGAGGGAACCGAAGACGCTGCCTTCGCCGCCGCTCAGACTGGCGCCACCAATGACGACGGCAGCGATCACCGCGAGTTCGAGGCCGGATGCCGTAGTGGGATCGCCGACGGTGAGATAGGAAAATTGCAATACTCCCGCGATTCCCGCGAAGGCGAGACCGATCGTGTAGATGAGCAACTTGGTGCGCCGCACGGGCACGCCACAGAGCCGGGCCGTCTGCTCGTTCGAGCCGATCGCAAAAATGTGCCGTCCAAGGCGCGTGTAACGCAGCAGCGCGGCAACGATCAGCGTGAGAAAAATCATCAGCCACACGCCCGGCGGAACGAGCATCCAGCGATTGTTAAGGCCCAGACTTTGCAGCAGGTCATTCAGCCAGCTCGACGGCGCGGCGACCATCGTTTCGTTCGCCAGCCCCTTGGCCGCACCCCGGAGCGCGCCCCACATTCCAAGTGTGACGATGAAAGGCGTCAGATTCAGCCGGGTGATGAGCAGGCCGATGATCGCCCCGCAGGCGGCCCCAACCGCGACTCCGCCTAGAGCCGCGAGGGTGGCCGTTGCCCCCGCTTTCAGCAGGAGGGCAATCGCCACGGTGCAGAGCGCGATATTCGAGCCGATCGAAAGGTCAATGCCTCCGGAGATAATGATGAGCGTCATCCCAAGCGCCGCGGTGCCGACTACCGCGGTCTGGAGCAGCATGATCTGGAAATTGTCCGCGGTCAGAAACGTGTGGGGACGCAGGAATCCGAAGAGGGCGGTGACGAAACCCAGGCCGATGAGTGGCCCGAGTTTTGCGGGCAAGCGAGACCAGGAAACGCGGTTTGGATTCATGCCGCCGCCCTCGTGTCGGTAGCCTCGAGCATGATCTGGTGTTCGTCGATCTCGGCCACAGGCCGCGCCGGATGCAGCCGGCCACGCGACATCACGGCAATGCGATCGCAGATGCCGAGCAGCTCCGGCAGATAGCTGCTCACGATGAGCACGGCTTTTCCAGCGCAGGCGAGTTCGTCGATGAGGCGATAAATCTGCGCTTTCGAACCGACATCGATTCCACGCGTCGGCTCGTCAAGAAGCAGCACGTCCACGCCGTGTTCCAGCAGCCGCGCGATGGCGACCTTCTGTTGATTTCCTCCCGAAAGTTCGCCCACCGTTTGTTCCGGTTCACGGCAGCGAATCCCCAGCCGCTCGATCCACCGACGGCTCGCGTCCCGCTGCCCCGCCGGGCCGATGAATCGGCCGAGACTGGAGAGGGTGAGGTTGTCCGCGATGCTCAGCGACAGAGCGAGGCCTTCGTTCTTGCGGTCCTCACTCACCATTCCAAGGCCACGCGACCACTGCTGCGCAGGCGAGGCCGGGCCGATGTGCGTCTTCAACTTGATCCGCCCACGGCGCACCCGTTCGAGACCGAAAATCGCGCGGAGCAATTCCGTGCGCCCCGCACCGATCAGTCCCGCGATACCGAGCACTTCACCACGATGCAGCGTAAGCGAAGCGCTCAACGGTCTTTTCTCACCCGCGAGTTCACTCAGCTCGAGCACCGGCTGTCCGGTCGACCGGGCCGAGTGCGGGTAGAGGTCGTCCACATCGCGCCCGACCATCATCGCGACGAGTTGTTCATTGGTGACAGAGGCCGTTTCACCCGAGCCGACGCTACGCCCATCGCGCAGCACCGTGAAGCGATCGCTTAAGGCGCGGACTTCCTCGAGGAAATGGGAAATGTAGATGATTCCCAAGCCTTGCGCCTTCAGCCGTCGCACGAGGGCGAAGAGGCGCTCGATATCGTCGCGCGCAAGACTGCTCGTCGGCTCGTCCAACACGAGCAGCCGGGCGCGGATGGCGACGGCGCGAGCGATTTCGACGAACTGCTGCTCGGCGAGGGAGAGCCGGTGGACCGGCGTTTCCGGTGCGATGTCGCCACGCCCGAGTAGCGCCATTGCGTCGGCCGCGCGGCGCCGAATTTCCGCCCATTGGACGAACGGCCCGCGCGATGGTTCCATGCCGAGCGTGATGTTCTCCATCACGCTCAGGTGCCGCGCGAGGGCAAGCTCCTGGTAGATCATCGCCACGCCCACACGACGCGCCTCGAGCGGATGGGAGGGAGCGTAAGATTCGCCGCGCAACGACATGCGGCCTTCGTCGGGCCGATGCGCACCGGAGAGAACTTTCATGAGGGTGCTTTTGCCGGCGCCGTTTTCGCCGACCAGGGCAAGGATCTCCCCGGCCTGCACGGTGAGGTCCACGCCATCGAGCGCCACGGTCGCACCGAAACGCTTTCGCACCCCTTCCATGCGCAGCAGTTCCGTCGGCATGCTATTTGAGCAGGTCCTGAATCTCGGGCGTGTTCAGATTCTCCGGCGTGATCAACGCCACCCCGCTATCGACATTCTCCGGCACCGTTTCACCGCGCAGCGCCGCCACCATGGTCTTCACCGCTTCGTAGCCCATCTTCGTCGGGTTCTGTGCGACCAGTGCCCGAATCTCGCCTTTCTTCAAGCCCTCAACCAGCGGGCCCGAGGTATCGAATCCGACGAACTTCGCTTTGCCAGTGAGGTTGTTTTGCCGCAACGCAAGCAACATTCCGAAGGTGAGCGATTCATTGGAGCAGAAGATGCCGTCGGCTTCGCGGATCTGGTCGATGATATTTAACGCGGTGGTCTGTGCTTCGCTCGCCGTGGCGCCGCCGTAACGATTCTCCACCAGCATCTGAATGCCCGGATTCTGCTTCATCACCTCGAGAAAACCCGTCTCGCGTTCGGTCGTGCTCGCGGAGCCTTCCATATAGCGCAGCAGCACCACCTTGCCTTTGCCCCCGAGCAGCTTGGCCAGATGCTCCCCGGCGAGACGTCCGCCGAGGGCATTGTTCGTGCCGACATAGCTCACGAAGTCCTTGCGCACTTCGCCCTTCAACGCGGAGTCGATGATCACCACGGGGATTTTTTTCTCCATCGCCCCCTGCACCGGACGGCGCAACGCGGTGTCGTCGAGCGGCGCGAGCACGACGCCGTTGACACCCTCCGAGACGAACTGCTCCACGATCGAGATCTGCTGCGCGCGATCGTTTTCCTTGAGCGGCCCTTTCCACAGGATGTTCACGCCGAGTTCCGCCCCGGCCTTCCGCGCGCCGGCTTCGATCGATTTCCAAAAAACGTGTGTCGTGCCCTTCGGAATCACCGCGATGTTTTGCGCATCCGGCCTGGGCGCGGAGCCGGTGGTGGACTCGGCGGATTTGTTACAGCCGGCGATGAAAGCGGCAGCACACAGCACAAACGCGAACTTGGAAAAATGCATGGGGAGAAGGATTGGGGAGTGAAACGGGAAGACGCCTTATGGAGTGAGTCGGGCAAAGTTCCAAGACTTCACATCACCTCGAGCGTCCCGAAGTTCGACCGACTGGACCTCCATGGCCGTAGCAGTCTTGGCTGGGCTGATCCGCACGTGAATGATTCGATCCGCTTCCGGCAGTTCGAGTTTCACTTCCTGCCATTCGGCCGACACGGGCCAGTCGAATTTCGCCGTCTGCGTCGGCTCGAAGCCCGCCTTCTTCGTGCGCCAGGTGATCATGCTCGATCCACCCGTTTTCGCCCGAAGGCGCAAGGTGACGGAAACCGGGCCAGACAGATCGACATCCGTGGTCGTGATGAACGCGCGCCCGTTCGGCTCTTTTGCCTCCGCCGTGATCGCGAGTGCGCCGTCTTTCACGGCAATCGTGCCGTTGCGGCAAAGCCAGCCCTGCACGGCACCGGGTGCGGCGGCTTTTGGAACCGTCGCTTTCGGAATGAGATCGTGCTCGGCGAAAAGCCCCTCGTGATGCGGATCGAGTGATGTGGGCAGGCCCGGCGGTTTCAACTCGCCCGTCCATGCCTTAAGCTTGGCTTCGAGACGCGCGGCCACTTCCGGCTTCTGAGCAACAAGATTGCGCGCGATGTTTTCCCCCTCGGGCTTGGTGACATCGAACAGCAGCCGCTCCCGATCGCCCAACGCAATGAGCTTGTAAGGCAGCTCCAGCACCGCGGCCTGCGAACCCCAGCGCCAGTAGAGCGTGTCGTGCGGGGCTGCTTTGTTCTCACCGGTGAGGAAGGGCACGAGGTTCACACCGTCGAGTTTTGGATCGCGCGGCAGACCGGCGAGCGCATTGGCCGTGGCGGCCACGTCGAGGTTGATTACGGGCTGATCGTAAGTCGCCCCCGCGGGCAGCGTCCCAGGCCATGCTGCGAGAAAGGGTGTGCGAATGCCGCCCTCACTCAGCATGCCTTTCTGGCCGATCATCGGCAGATTCAGCGAGCCGTCCCACGCGTTCCCGAGCGGTGCCCCGTTGTCGCCGATGAAGAAAATAAGCGTGTTCCTCTCCTGCCCCATCTCGCGCAATTTCGCGCGCAACCGTCCCAGCGCCTCATCCATCGCTGCAATCATCGCAAGCGCCTGACGACGAGGCAGCGGCAGGCTTTCCGGCGTGCGAGAAAACCACGGCTCGGGCGATTCCAGCGGCACGTGCGGAGCATACCAGGCGAGATAAAGGAACCACGGCTGCTCCGGTTTCGCCTTGCGGCGGTCGAGAAACGAAAGCGCGGCTTCGGTCTGCACCGTGATGCGAAAGCGATTGTCGGAAACCAGATGCGGCGCATCAGTAAACGGCTTTCCGCTCAGATCGTGTGAAGCGAAAAACTGCCGCATCTCGCCCCGCCAGTATTCGTCGAAGCCCTGCGCGTGCGGCATGTGCTCGGGGTTGACGCGCTGCCCCCGATTGCCACCGCCCTTCGCGCCGAGGTCGAGGTGCCACTTGCCGACCTGCCCGGTGAGATAACCCGCAGACTTGAGTCGTTCGGCGATCGTCACCTCCGCCAGCGGCAGCGGCCCGCGATTGTTATCCTCGACGCCAAACCGCTGCTGATACCGGCCAGTGATCAACCCTGCGCGCGATGGCACACATTGCGGCGCGGAGACATAACCTCGCGTGAAGCGAACCCCGTCCTTCGCGAATTGATCGAGATTCGGCGTGCGAATGTCGCGATCCACACCTTGCGCACCGAGATCGGCCCAGCCGTGATCGTCGGAATAAATAACGATGATATTTGGTTTCGCCGCCGCCAAGGCGCTGGCGGCCAGGACACACACGAGAAACAACGCTTTAGTCATTCGCAGTCGGTAAAAAGATTCATTTAAGGTCCAGCTCGATCTTTTGTTTCTTCTTCGCCTTCTTCATCGGGAAGTCTGGATGCAAGCCAACCATGCGACGCGTCGCGGGCCTGAGCGGTCCCCAATTGATCGCGTGGGGATGATCGGCCGCGTTCTTCTCCATTGCCGCCCAGTTTCCTTTCACCCGTTCGCCAATGACGGTGTCTCCATTTTGCCAGTAGCGTTCCATCAGCACGATGGTGTCCATCATTAGCTTCGTGTGGGTCAGTCCAGCTTGGACGAAGGCGACGCGTTTCCCAAAAGTCGAGTCCGCAGGAACGGCTGCTGCAGCCTGGTCGAGGCGGTTTTGCGAAGCCGCCAGCAGGGCCTCGTTGTATAGTTTTGGAAAGGTGAAAACACCCGCCTCCTCGTTTTTCGCCGTGAAGGGCATGCGCTCCTTTTCGATCGCTTCGAAATACTCCCGCACCGGCTGCGCGGCGGCACCGAAGGCGCGCTGATAGTAGTCCGCCATGACCGCATCGGCATCGACCGCGGGATTCCATAGGAGCTGCGCCATCACGTAATATTCGGGCCCCTGAGTCGCCCAGTGCTCCCAGGTGCTGTCGATGAAAACGCCTTCGCAATGGGCGGCGCCCGCGTGTTTGAAATCGCGAATCGTCTGCTGCACGAAAATGTCTGGCAAGCCTTGCTGCCAACCCGCCGGGCTGCCGGTATTGGGCCGCCAGAACAGGGTCGGCACCATCTTCGCCCAGGCGTCGAACTGTTGCTGATAAGTCATGCCGCGCGTGGAACCGCGATCGACGAGACCATCGCGGCCGAAAAAATTTGCCACGAGCGACATGACCACATTATTCGCCGGGCGCGCGACAATGGGAGCCGGACGGGAGTGACCATAGCTGAGCATCTCTACGCGGTAACCCTTGCCCGGATACTTCTGCTCGAGCAAACCCGCGAGGGTGTTCGCGAAAGTCACATCGCGATCGCTGAGGGCGGGTCGTGTGGCGGTCCTTCCTTTCCAGCCAAAGCCGCGTGGCTCGCCCTCGGGATGGTCCCAGGCGGAGCACTTTTCGCACACGCAGTGGCCCACGTTCCAGCCATCGTTCGACGAAGCGCTGAAGACTGTCTTGTGGGGATCGGCTGCAAGTTGCTGCGCCACCTCCTCAAGCCAGAGCTCCCACACTTTCGGGTTCGACATGCACATCTTCGCGCCTTCCGGCGAAGGGTATCCGCTGCGCGTGCCATCGGGCTGGAGCGCAAAGATCTCGGGATACTTTTCGTGATAGCGCTCCCACCATTCCTTGAAGGCATGACCACCGTGGATTTCAAACGCATCAAGCTGCAGGCGCTGATGCCGCGTCCAGTCCTGCGAATGGCCGTAGCCCTTCGCTCCGAGGCGCGAAAACACAAACGCTCCGCCGCGTGAGTGAATCTGCGGCACGTAGCGCCGCTCCATGGGGACAAGCGCGATGGCGTCCCGCTTCGGCACATCCTCTCCCAGTTCGCCCGGCCAGAACCATCGCACCCCGAGCACATCCTGCAGGAAGGTATAGACTGCATTGATGCTGCCATACTCCTGCTGCACACCTTTGACCGCGCCGTCCTTCGTCCGGATGTCTGCCTTCGCTGAGTCCCACCGATCACGCCCCGCGATGACGACATGGTTTTCGCTCACCGCGATAACCGTTTCTTCCGGCTGCTTTAAATCGAAATCCGTTTTCGGAAAGAGAGCCTTCACCGCAGGCTGGACGCCGACCCAGATCGCACGCTCCGGCGTGGGCGTCGGCGCACCGTCAATCACGGCCGGTTTCTGACCGCTGATCTTCTCGATGCAGATCGCCAGTTCATTTGCAGCGTCGCGGGTGCGCGGCGGTGCATTTTCATAAACGATGATCGGCAACGGAGGCGCGCCCTTCGAAACGATGACGAGATCTTCCGCCAGCACAGCGTGGCCGAAGGGGAGCACAAGAGGCGCGATGAGGTTGAGTAAGGAGTGTCGCATAGAGGTCCGAGTTTGGGGGTGAGCGGTGAGTCTTCAGCTTGGGAGACCTTCTGAAAACCGCCCGCACCGGCTGCGGGAATTGCCTGACGACTTCACTGATCTCTCCATTGCCTGAGTTTCTCTTCAGCCGCTTTGCGGTGGCGCACTTCCGCGGCTGAATCGGCGAGGATTTTTTCACACGCGGCGATGGCTTCGGGTTTTCTCCCGGCCACAGCCAGCGTGTCGGCCAACACGAGCAGGGTCGAGTCGCGCCAGGCGCCACGCAGCGTATCGATCTTGATCCGGCCGAGCATGGCGAGCGCTTCGTCGATTTTTTTCTGCCGCGTCAGCAGCCCGGCAGCGGCTTGGACGGCCGAGAATTCCTCGAACCCACCAACCTGCGCCTGCGGTTCGAAGACCGAACGATACGAGGCGAGCGCCGCTGCGTCGTCCTTGAGCAAGGTTTCCTGCGCCTCGCCGAGTGAGAGATACACCCCTTGCCGCATGCGAGGATCTCCAGTGAAAGCGAGCGAATGCTGAAGGTCCGTCACGGCTTCGGTGCCGGCTTTCGCGCCAGCGTAAGCGCGACCACGAGCCCGATAACCCGCGCCTCGCTGCCAGAACGGCCACTTTCCGAGGTCTTCGCCGCCGAAGATCGCGACGACTTCCCCAGCTTTCCCTTGCGCGAGGAGCATTTGCATTCGCGCGGTTTTCTTCACCGCATCGATGGGGATTCTCTCAATGATCGACTTCGCTTGGGGAAAGTCTCGCTGGTTGATCGCCGCCCCTGCCGCCGTCTCCAAGGCGACCGATTTCTGGAGGTTGCTGAGCGCGCTTTCGGCCAGCTTGAGGCTGGTGGCCAGCAGGTTTTTTGATTTCCCAGGTTTCGTCACCTCGCGATAAGCGAAGGCGAAATCGGTGACGACGGGATCGGCCTCGAACTGATGCGAACGGCCGTCGAAGAAATGGGCGAACTTCATCGGCTCGTGGAAGCTCGCGGTGCCGGTCGGCGACAGCGCGCTGAACTCCGAACCATCGTCCCGGATGCGCTGGCGGCACAGGTTGACGTGCCACGGCAGACTCTGCGTTGGCTTGCGACCGATCACCTGATGCAGCGGGTCATTTTCGTCTTCGGTGACGGGGATACGAATCTCGAGATCCCAATGATCTTCCCCGATCTGCGTCGCCACTTCCGCTTTCGCGTCCCAAGTGAACCACTGCCCGCGCGGCGCTCCGCGGTCGAGATCCACGACGTGGCCATCCGGACTGACCACGATCTGATAGTAAGAGTGGCTCTCGGTCGCGATCTCGATCTCGATGGCATCGCCGTGCCAGATCGCTTGATCGTCGTCGCGCGTCGCCGAGCTAATGGGCTTCTCACCACGCGACTCTTCACAGCGAATCGCCAGCACGATGCTATTTCCCTGCCAGCCCGCCCGGTAGGAAGTGCCGAAGGTCGGAACGCGACCAGTTTCGATCTCATAAAATCGGCCCGAAGCAGCGACCGGGCAGTTCTTCCAATACTCGTCGTCGAGCTCACCGTCGATGACAACACCCTTCGCATCACCCACCAGCCGCACGACGGGCACTCGACCTCGTTTCTGGCCAAGCTGTTGCGATTTCATGCGAAGGCCTTTGAGAAAGTCGTCGATAAGCGCAAGGCGCTTTCCGTAGATGCTGGCGGCGTTCGCTTTCGCCTGCGCTTTGGCAAAGAGCGCGAGTGCTTCGTCGGCCTTGGCCTTGTCGTCCTCCATCTCGCTCCAGTTCGCTTCGCAGTAGGTGAAAAAGGCGAGCATCTCCTGCTCCGCCGGACCGTAGAAAAGGCGGCAGTATTCGCGCAGCATCGCATCCGCATCCGAGGCCTCTCCGCCCCAATACATTCGCGCGGTGAAATAGACGAGGAAGTGATTGAAACCGATGCCGACCTTGTCGAAGTCCGACCGAACCGTGAGCCAGATGTCCTCACCCTGCGACAGGCCTTTGGTCGCGTTCACCGAATCGCCGAGCGCATGCGCCGCGAAAGAAGGCAGATACCAACCGCGATCGGTGAACGGATAGTTTTCAAAAATCAGGATCGGATTACTGGTCTTCTTCGCCCACGCCGCGCGAAGCGCTTCGGGGGCGGACTCCCCTTCAGCCTTGGCGCCTCCCCGATTGATCGGGCGTCGGCCACCGACGATGCACACCACTACATTCGGCGCCAGCTTGTCGATCTTCAGCGGCGGCAACGTATACGCACCGTAAGCGCAATTCAGCACCTTCGCCTTGGGATGCGACTTGCCGATCTCCTTCGCCACGCGGTTCACGAAATCCCACACATAATCGCTGAGCAACCCGCGCTCGTTACGCTCCGGCGAATCCTTGCCCTTGCACTTCTCGCATTGGCAGATGGCCGTGTATCCGTCAGGCGGCATGATAGACACAGTCTGGAGCGGATAAGTGTCGAGCAATGCGCGCGCGTAGCGCACCGTTTCTCGAAAGAGTTCGTCGTTCGAATAGCAGAGCTGGCATTTGGAATCGCCAGACTTGAAGTCAGGCTTGCCACCGTAGATCGCAAACCAGCCGGGATGCTTCGCGAAGACGGCGTCACGGTTCGTCATCGTCGCCATACCATGAGCGATGAGCATGCTGTCGTCATTACGCGTGCCGAGATGCATCATCCACCTCGCGGTATCAGGCCCCACCACATTGAAGCGAAAATTGAACTGCCGGAGGGCGAAGTCTGGACGCACCGTTTCGTCCACCGGCGCGAGCGGGATGGTCTTCATCGAAGGCATCACTTCGCCAAGTTCACCCGGCAAATACCAGCGTGCGCCGAGTTTGGAAAAAAAGGCGGTGACCGCATTGAAACTGCCGCGTTCATCGAGACCCCAGACCTCCAATTTTTCGTTTTTTTCCGCCGGGACTCCATCCGGCTTGCCGGTTTCGCCCGGCAGCCGGAGCCGGTTTTTATACAAGCCGATGTTCGGCAGACCATAGGGTGCGCCGACGATCTTTTCCCAATCAGTCTGCGCACGAGGGATGTCGCCGTTATTGCTCGCCCACGGCGGAGTCGGCGTAAAATCGGTATCGTCGCCCACCAGCGCCAGCCAGTCAGGCCCTGACTTGAGGCGATACGCTCCATCTTTCAGATCGGTCGCCTTCACCGGGCAAAGCGCGCTTCCGCCAATGAACACTTTCACCGCTTTGCCCGTCGGCTGAGTCACGATGGGCAGATGCGCCCCGCTCATCTTTTCGACATTCGTCTGAAATTCGTGCGCCGCGACCCGTTGCATCCGCGTGGGCGCAGCCGAAATGACGATCTCCGCGCGCGGCTGACCGTTTTCAACGATGGTCGTTGGGGCTGCCTGCACAAGAGAGGCGCTGAGCAAAAAGGGGAGGATCGACGGTTTCATAGCTCGGGGTGGAAAAGCCTATCGCAACTCGGACGCATCGGGACCTACCGCGTCGGGTGAAAGTAGCCCGCGGGCGGCTGGCGCTGAGCACAACTGCTCTGCACCGACGTCCCGTGCACCACTGCGAGCGCGCCCGAAGATATCTTCATCGACCTTCGTCGCATCGTCGAAGGCGGTGTTTGATTCGGTAAGTCTCCAAACTCCACCCAGAGTTTCACCCCGCCACTTCCCGGTGCGCCGTCGGTGCAAATGATGAAATTGCCCGACACCACACCGCGATTGCCCAGCCGCAGGCAGATCGCGCCGCGACAATTGATCGAGGTGAAGATCAACGCGGCACTCGACCAGACGAAGAAAGCTAAATGGGCTCATCGTTCGGGAGGCTCTCTCACCAACCCGTGCGGCGCCGACTCCTTGAGCCTATTTCGAGGGAATCGGCGCGGGCTCGAAGTCGGTCGGGTTCACCCAGTTCGCTTTCAATTTTTCGCCCGCCATGAAGCGCTCGTAGAAGCCCACGTTTGCCGGGCTCGCGTGTTTGTATTCATCGAAGATCGCACCCTTGCCTTCCATGCGCGGATCCCCCTGCCGGCGCAGTTCGGCATGCATCTGCTCTCGCAACGCGGATTGCTGCGATGAAGACTGCATCCCAAGCGCGAGGTTCTTCATGCAATCGGGATCGTGTGCGCGATCGTAAAGCTCTTCGGCGGGCCGCAGACCGAAACACAGCGCCCACGAAGCATCCGCCGCATCCTTGCGATGCGCGTCGAGGATAAAGGTCTTCGCCGCACCGGCATCGCAATCGAGGTATCCCGTTTCGGGGTTTCCACCCGGCCAGCGCGTCGGCTCAAAGTTTTCCACATAGGCCCAGTCGCCCTTGATGATCCCACGAATCGGGTAACCCCAATCGTGCGGGCGACCGATGTCGGTGCGCTCCTTGCCAATGAGCACATGATCGCGGGCCGGATTCACCATGCCGGATTTCTCAGAGCGAAAAATATCCGTGAGGCTACGCCCGGCGGTGTCGGCCATGCCGCTGTCGCTCCATTTGACTCCCGCGACTTCGAGCAGCGTCGGCGCGAGGTCCACGAAACTCACGAAGTCATCGATCTTTCGCCCCGGCTTGGCGATGCCACCTTTCCACATCACCGCGAGCGGCACGTGGTTCGCGATTTCATAAGCGTTCCCCTTGCTCCGCGGAAACGGCATGCCGTGATCACTCGTTACAATCACCAGCGTGTTGTCGAGCAAGCTGCGTTTCTCCAGCTCCGCCAGCATCCGCCCGAGGTGCCGGTCGAAGTGTTCCGCTTCATACGCGTAGTCGAGTATGTCGTTCCGCACCGTTTCGTTGTCGGGCCAGAATGCGGGCACGTGATCAATGTCGCCAATTTTCTTGCCGCCTTTCGCTACCCCCGAGCCGAACTCGTAACCGCGATGCGGTTCGATCGCGCCATACCAAAAACACCACGGTTTGCCCGCTGGCGCGGCATCGAGGAAATCGGTGAAATTGGCCGCGTAGTCGTTGTTGCTGATCTCGGGAGTGGGTGGCTCGGCCTTGCGCTTATTGTAGGGCACGCCGGTCATCGCGCGCGGCCTGCCATTCGCATCGTTCGCCACGCCGGGGCCCCAGCCTTTCATGGTGTAGCCCACGTTCCAGCCGTGTTCGGCGAGCGCTTCGCCCCACCCTTTGAACTCCGGCGGAAAATAGCAGATGTGATTCGCGGCTTCCTTGAGCTGCCACGAATTACGCCCCGTGAGAATGCACGCGCGCGACGGCGCACACTTCGCGTTGGGCGTGTAGGCACGATTGAACAGCAGCCCCTCACGCGCCACGCGATCGAAGTGCGGTGTCGCAATCCATGGCGTGCCGTAGGCGCTCGCGTGCGCGCCCCAGTCGTCGGCGATGGCGAAAAGGATATTCGGCGGCGCCGCGGCGGCGAACGCAGTGCAGGCCAGCGCGAACAGGAGAGTCAGGGTCTTGGCAAACATCGTGGGAGAGATGCCAAGCACTACGAGAACGGGCGCCAACTCGCCACTCGGCTTTCGTCTGGCTCAAGCGGCCCGTGTATCACGGCTGATACGGTAGAACCGTGGCACGGGCGCGCAGCATGCGGAAGGAATCAGGCGTCGCGATCAACGCGGCGTCCGTCGTCAAAACCCAACATCAACCACCCAAATGAACACCACATCATCCACCCGCAAACTGCCGCGCGCACTTTGGACCAGCAGCTTCTTCCTCGCCTTTGTCATCGCCTCACCACTCGTCGCGCAGACGACCTACACCGCCGTCGATCTCACGCCTACCGGCTCCGGATCAGTGCAAGCAGCCAGTGCCGGTCAGGCCGCCGGTTACGCTTCCACATTGGCGAACTCGTTTACCGGACACGCCACCCTCTGGACCGGCGACGGCACGATTGATCTTCATCCCGGGGCACTCGTCGGGGACGGTCGCTCCACCGTCACCGGCTTTGCGGGAAATTTACAGGTCGGCTCCGCCGCCGGCGTCCTCACCGGCAACCGTAACTTTCCTGCCGCCTGGCGAGACAGCGCGGCCAGCGCCAGATTGCTCAACATTCCTTTCGTGAACGCCGGCGGGCAGGCCAACGCCACCGATGGCGCTCAAATCGTCGGCTACGCGGTCGGCCTCGATCGCGACGGCACGACTCTCGGAAGCACCCACGCACTCATCTGGAACGTCGCCACGGGAGCAGCCGTGGACATCGGAACCGATGCCAATATCCTCGGTGTCGCTCGTGGACAGCAGGTCGGCATCATTACGAAAGCCGGTGCAAACGCCGTCCTCTGGCGCGGCACGAAAGCCTACACTTCGCTTCATCCGAAAAATGCAGTCGTCTCCTATGCCAACGCCACGGACGGCGTCCGACAGGTCGGTTACGCCGGCTTTGATATTCGCGTGCGTGTGGAAGCCGTGAAGGGAGCAAAAGACAGGCGCTTCAACTACGCGCACGTCTGGACCGGCACGGCCGCCAGCGCGCTGAACATCCATCCCTACGCTTCGAATGCTGACGGTGTTCTGCTCGACCACAGCTACGCGACCGCCGTCTCCGGTTCGTGGATCGCGGGCTACGCCAACGTCGCGACGGGCACGAACACGATCGGTCTCGCCCGCGCTATTATCTGGGACTCCAACTACCAGGCCACCGACCTGCAAGCGTTTGTGCCCGCAGGCTTCATCAGCTCCGTCGCTTACGCCGTGGATGCGGACGGCAATGTCGCCGGGGTGATGAGCAAAGCCGACGGCTCCCGTCATGCGGTGATGTGGGTTCCCAATCCGTAATTCCTCTTTCGCCAAGCCCCCAACCCAAAACGCAACCACCCGCGGAAAACCCGCGGGTGGTTTGCTTTTTGAGGATCAACTCAGACCCGGCGCGGAACGGAAACGCACCTCAAACTCCGTCCACTCTTCATCGGAGCGAATGACCCGGATATCCCCGCCGTGCAGACGCGCCAGTTCACGCGCGAGATTGAGACCGAGGCCGTGACCCGGAATATTCCCACCCGCGGCAGCGCGATGAAAGCGCTCAAAGATCTGCTCGCGCGAGGTTTCGGGAATTGGTTCGCCGCGATTGGCCACTACCAGCGTCACGGTTTCGCCGGCCTGATGAGAGCGCACGCGGATCGGCTCGCCGGGCCGGCCGTATTTACAGGCGTTTTCGAGGATATTTTGCACGATGAGCAGCGTGTAACGTGACTCTCCGAGGATGAGCAAAGTAGCCGGGAGTTCGGAGCGAATTTTCGGCGAAGGATCGTGCAGCAGCTCCAGATCATCCATGCATGTCGCCACCAGGTGCTGAAGATCCACCGGCTTGAGGTCGAATTGAAGCCGCCCGGATTCGAGGCGGGAGAGCAGCATCAAGTCTTCGATGATCGATGAAAGGCGGAAGGTTTGATGGACGAGCACGGAAAGCTCTTCACGCATTTCATCGGTGAGCCCCGGCTGGGCGAGCAACTCGTCGAGCCCGGCTCGCAAGACTGCGACGGGGGTCTTCAATTGATGCGACGCATTCGCCGAAAAGCGGGCAGAGCGGGCCAGCTCATCCTTCGTAACCTTCAATGCCTCCTCTGCACGCTCGCGCAACACACGGTTTTCCGCCGACACGGTGGCGACTTCGCGCACGGGCCGGGCAAGGTGCGCGGAAATATAAAAGCTCGCCATCACCCCAAGTCCAAGCAGCGCCGCGCCGCCGGCCAGCCCACGCCAGCGCAGTTCGTTCTGCCGCTTCAACAGATCCGCCAGCGAGTAGATACCAACTTCATGCACAGGCGGCAGGGTGGAACCGGGATTCAGGCGCTCGCAGAAGAGCATGTGTTCAGCGCCATTCACCCGCACAGGAATGCCTTTTCCCGCCGCATCGTCGTCACGGGCGAGGGTTCGAGAGACATCGACCTCCAGCGAACGACGAGTCTCTTCATCGAGCGATGGCAGGTGGAGCGATTCATCCAGCCACAGGCCGCTTTGCAGACCGGCGGCGGGACGTTGATGCATGATGCCCGGAAATCCAGTGACCAACGCCGCAATCGCTTCGCCGGTTTCAACCGAGAGAATGGGTGTGACGATGATTTCCACCACTTCCGCGCCGCGAGCAAAACCGCCGTGCTGCTGCTCCTGAGGCACACTTGCAAAAGTGAGGCGTTTTTCCTCCTCCGGCGTGAGGACGCCAAACTCGGCGGTATTGAAAGGGCGAATCACCGCACCGTGACTGTCGATAAACCGATAAAAGCGAGGTCTGAGCGAAAGCTCGGAATCTTCGCCGGCGGCATCCGGCAAGGGATCGCCGAGTTCGTCCTTGGCGCTCGGATAAAGGAGGTCGAGGGCATTGTCCTCAAGCGCAGCGCGGATTCGCGGTTTGCGCACCAGCACCCGGCAGCGCTCGGCGAGCGTCGCGTAGCGAATCTCGCGCACGGTGCGGAGCAGTCCAAGCTCGGCGGCAAACTCGACCTGCAAATCATGCCGCGTTTCCGCCCGCACCGAACGCTCGATGAGCCACATGGCCGTGCCGGTCAGCGCGATCACCACCAGCGCCATGCCGGTGAGCAGCTTGGCACGAAAGCGGGTGACGCCTGCCTCGCCATCCGTGGAAGCGAGCAATGCCGCGGTCCTTTTCACGCGACGCCCACGGGCGGTTTTCGCACCGGAGCCGCGATACTGTAACCAACCGAGCGGCTCGTGTGGATCAGCGTTTCTTCGAAACCGGAATCGACCTTTTTCCGCACCCGTCCCACGAGGATGTCCACCGTGCGCATGTCGTATTGGTGCTCACGTTGCCAGACTCGCTCGCACAACTCGGTGCGCGAGAAAACCCGGCCGGGTTCCTGCATGAGGACGTGGAGCAGATCGAATTCGCGCGGCGAAAGGGTGAGCGGCTGGGGGCCGCGCGTCACGCGCCGGTTCTGCACATCCATCCGCAAATCGGCTACCTCCAGCCGATCCGCGGCCTGCGGCGCGGCGGCCCGGCGACCGAGCGCTTCCACTCGCGCCACCAGTTCATCCATCGAGAAGGGTTTTGGCAGATAATCGTCCGCGCCCGCTTTCAATCCCGCGATCCGGCTCGCGACATCGCCGCGAGCGGTCAGGATGATCACACGCGAGGGACACCGTTCCGCTTTGAGGTGCAGCAACACATCGAGGCCGTCGAGTTTGGGGAGGTTCAGGTCGAGCACGATGATCTCCGGAGACTGATCCAAGGCCGCGCGCAAGCCGGCTTCACCATCGTGCGCTGCCTCGGCTTCGTGCCCGTTGCGATAGAGCGCCCGGGTCAGGTGACGGGCGAGTTCGGTTTCGTCTTCGATGATGAGGACACGCATGGCGCTTTCATCTCTGCCGTGAAACAACCACACACTCAAGAAATCGCGGGCCACGCAATGTATCAAGGCAGATACAGTTGGCCGGTTGGTAGCGAGGCCGTCCGGCATCACGGTTGCAACGAGAAGTTCGCAACCTCATATGAAAACCAAGCTCCCTCTCCTCGCCACCTGCCTTTTCGCCGCTCCGCTTTTGGGCGCGAATTCATCGCTCATTCAGTCGCCGCTCACCAACACCGGCGTAGATGCCGACGCCACCGGCCGCGTGCTCTCCTCGCTCACCGCGAAGAAATCGCAGCTCACCGTGCAGGTCAGCAAGCTGGCCCCCGGCGTAGCTCATCAGATCGAAGTTGACGGAGTCGCGGAAGCGGACTTCACGACCAATGCGAAGGGCGGCGCCACGGTAAAATTCAGAGCACCCAAGCCGGGCAAAGGCGCGGCACTCGACTTCGATCCACGCGGCAAACTGCTGCGAGTGCTCTCAAGCGGGCAGAGCGTGCTCGAAGCGACTCTTTCCGCCGACGGCGAACCCTCGGGTGCGGTCTCGCTCGAGCGCGTGAACCTGCCACTTGGCCCGGCTACTGGGGCGACGGGCAAAGCGACCGCCGAATACCGGCTCGATAAGAAGGGCCGCCGCACCTTCAAGGCGGAACTCCAGCGCGCAGGCGCCGGCCCTTTCGAACTCTTCGTCGCGGGCGTGAAGCGCGGCGATTTCACCACGGTGCGGGGAGTGTCGCGAATCAAATTCGCGGTCGGCAGCGATGATCCAAACGTGCTGCCGCTCGATTTCGATCCGCGCGGCCAGGTGATCGATGTGATCGGAGACGGCGCCATTGTTTTCTCCAGCGAACTGGCGGCCCAGGCACTTGGGGTGAACGTGGCCAGTCCCCGCTTGTCCGCATCGGCGATCGCCTCCACTGGCGCCGATCCGGACGGACACGCCGAAGCCAGGCTCCGCATCGACGATCGCGCCCGCAAACATTTTTCCGTCGAGATCGAGGATGTGACTGCCGGCACTTACGATCTGCTCGTGGATGGAGAAGACGTCGGCGATATCTTCGTCACCGCGGTGACCGGAGGAACCAAAGGCGAGATCGAGTTCACCAGTGGCGATGACGATGCGGAGGAACTGCCGCTGACCTTCGATCCGGTGGGCAAGACCCTCGCGGTGCAGCAAGGAGCCGTCGTCTTTTTCAGCGGCGCCTTTGCGCCCAGCAGCGGCAACGGCAGCGGCACGCCCGCACCGGAACCGCCGTCCACGCTTTCCGAAGACTTGGCCAGCACGGGGCTCGACGGGGGCGCGAGCGCGTCGGCTGATTATGCCGTGGATGCACAGGGCCGGCACAAGTTCAGCGTCGAGATCGAGGATGTCGCAGCGGGCGACTATTACCTGGTCGTGGCGGGTGTGGTGCGGGGAACAATCCACGCAACCTTCAGCTCTAACCGTGTGAAGGGTGAGCTTGAATTCGACAGCAAAGTCGAACCCGGCCACCGCCCGTTGAATTTTGATCCGCGCGGCCAGTTGATCGAAATCACGTCTGCCGCCGGAACGTTCTTCTCGCACGTCCTCGGCGACGGTTCTGCAACCACCCCGGGCCCGAGTTCGGCGATTCCGTTTGAAGTCCAGGTGCCCTTGCTCCGCTCCGGCGCCACGGGAAGCGCTCGTGCCAAAGCACAGCTCAAGCAACGCGCTTCGGGTGAAGTCTGCTTCGAAGTCGAAATCGAAGATATCGCGGCAGGCTCCTACGATCTGATTGTCGCGGGTAATCTTCGCGGGACGATCAACGTCGTCTCGAACGGAGGCGGCACTCGCGGGAAAATCGAGTTCGAGACTCAACCCGAAGCGGGTGATCTGCTGCTCAACTTCGATGTCGAAGGCCAGGAGATCGTCGTCAGCCAGGGCGGCACGACGTTCTTCAGCCGTGTCTTCCCGACGCCGTAAGGAGTTCCGCAAGGCGATCTACTGCGGCTGGGCCTGCTGCTTCCGTTTGCCCTTTCCTTCGCCGGTATCGGTGAAGGGCGAGTGCTCGAAGATGGGATCGGCAGCCAGCCGCGGATCGTTCGCTTCCTTGAGTCGGGACATCAATTCGTCGGAGAGCTTTTTCTTCTGCCCGGCATAGGCGGTATCTTCGGCGACGTTGTGAATCTGGTCGGGGTCCTTGCTCAGGTCGTAAAGCTCCTCGGCAGGACGCTTGGCGAAGGCTTTGTCGAAGATCGGCTTCCACTGCGGCTCGTCGCGGTGGAGGACGAGCCATGCTTTGGTCGGGCTGGCGTCCATGTCGGGGAAGGCGACGTAGGTGCTCGTCTCGAGTTCCTCCTGCGTGGGTGAACTGGTGCCGACCGCGGAATACGGCGCGCCCATCGGCCAGCGGTCCGGGGCGAAATTGCGAATATAGAGCCAGCCCGGTTTGCGCAGGGCGCGCATGGGATAAGGAAGATTGTCCTCGCGCGCGGTGGCGACGTGCCGCTCGCGGCCGGTGATGACCCAATCGCGTGTCGCATCGATGACACCTTGCTTCTCCGACTTCAGAAGCGGCAGAAGCGAGCGGCCGTAGAGTCCCTCGGGCGGTTTTACGCCACCGATTTCCATGAAAGTTGGCGCGAGATCCGGCAGGCGCACGAAATCGTCGATCACACGACCGGCTTTGGTTCCGGGGAATCGAATCACGAGCGAAACGGAAACGCCGTGGTCGTAGAGGTTGCATTTGCCGGAAGGCACGCCGGGCATGCCGTGATCGCCGCTTACCACGATGACGGTGCGCTCGAGGTCGCCCGCTTTCTCGATCCGTTCGAGCAGCGCTCCGAGGCAGGCATCGACGCCCTGCGACTCGCCGAGATAGTCGGCCACGTCTTCGCGAACTTCCGGCACATCAGGAAGGAACGAGGGCATCTTTCCCTTCAACCCTTCGGGCTCGATGCCCCAATGCTTCTTGCCCGAACCCTTGGTCCACACGCGATGCGTCGTGGTGGTGCCGAATTGATACAGCCACGGTTGATCGGGTTTTCGGTCGGCAAGGAAGGCATCGAAATTTCCGCGCACCTGATCGAGGATTTTCGTGTGCGCCTGCTCCGCGGTAAGCCCGCCGGCCATGAGCTTTTCGGTCTCTTCCGAGAAGTTGTTCGGCATGCGCCCGGATTTTTCATACGCGTATTTCTGCTCGCCGAAGGGCGCATCCGCCGGCGTGCCCGGGCTCCAGACCTTGTAGCTCTTGCCGATGTGATAACCCGCGTCGCGCAGCATGAGCGGATAGCTCGGAATGGCGGGGTCCCACACGGCACCGTTCAGAATCGCACCCCGGCCGCAATTGAAGAAGAAGCGCCCCGAAAGCAGCGACGACCGGCAAGGCGTGCAGCTCGGCGAATTCACGAAGGCATTCTTAAACAACACGCCTTCCCGCGCGACGCGATCGACATTCGGCGTCTTGATGATGTCGTTGAGCGAGGGCTTGCCATCGACCTTGGCGTAAGCACTGGCGTATCGCCCCCAATCGTCGGCGAAGACGAACAGGATGTTCATCCGCTCCGCCGCCGAGGCGGACGACAGAATGGCAGCGAGGGCGAGAAAAGGAGCAAGGAAACGCATGGCGAAGAGGCAGATAGTAAAGCGGGTTCAGCGTCTCTTGGGAAACCCGACCTTTGCGCAGGTCAGGAGGTGAATGGGTTCAGCAGCTTTACCCCGGTCCGTTGAAAATCGGCGGTGTTTCTCGTCACCAAAATCAATTGATGTCGATGGGCGGTCGCAGCGAGTTGGCTATCCAACGATGGGACCACGACGCCAGCGCGATCCCATTTCGCCTTCCATTGGCCCCATACGTGCGCGGTGCTTGTGTTGAAGCTCAGGATTCGTCCTTTCATGCAATCGCAGATTGCTTGCAGCCACGCGCGAAGCTGTGTTTTTCGCCTCCCGTTGGATAACCGCTCGATGCCGCGCCGAATCTCCCCGATCGTGATCGTGCTGACGTAAAGCGCACTCTCGTGTTCACGAAGCCACGCAATCACCTTCGCGTCCGGTTCAGGCTTAACCGGCTCGCTAAAAATGTTCGTATCCACCAGGAAATTCACAGCTCGACAGGCCGCGTATCGTCAGCTTCGCGAGGCGGGATCTCGAAAGAAGAAGGGCAGGCCAGCAGCAAATCGACCAGCCCTCGATTCGCCGGATGCGATACCCGACGCAAAGTAATGGTATCCTCGTCCTCGATCGCGACCTCGAAGTCATCGCCGGGCAGCAAGTGCAGTTGCTGTCGGACTGGCACTGGCAGAACAAGCTGCCCTTTTTGTGAAAGCACGGTGGTCAAGGTAGGAAAATCTTACATCCACCACCATCAATGACAAGGTCAACTCACCTTCCGCAGCTTCGTTACCCGTCCGGTCTGGACCCACTCAGCGACGAAGATATTTCCGCTCTGGTCGAAGCAGGCGTCGTGCGGGTGGAGGAATTTGCCGGAGACCCAGCCCTCGCGCTTCTCTTCTTTGCGCAGCTTCATGCCGTCCTTGAGGACCTGAGCACGCCACTCGGGATCTTCGCCGAGGTGCGTGATGACCTGATCGTTCTTATCGAGCAACGTGACACGGGCGCTGAGGTCGGGCACGAGGAGGACGTCGCCGCGCTGATCGATATTCGCGGGCAGGATGAAGCCTTCGAGTGTCTTGAGATGCCTGCCTTCGAGCGTGAACCACTGGAGGCGTTTGTTTGCACGATCGGCGACGACGAGTGACGGCTCCTTGCCAGGGCGAGTGTCGAGCCACAGGCCGTGCGGCGTGTTGAACTGCCCAGGGCCGTTGCCCGGCTCGCCAAACTTGGAGACCCAGTTGGCGTCCCTGTCGTAGCGATGGATGCGCCAGGAACCGTAACCGTCGGCGAGAAAAAATCCGCCATCGGGCAGGAAGGCGTAATTGGTCGGCATGAAAGCATCGCGGCCCCAGCGTTTTTCGGGCTGGGTGTCTTCGCCTTTGAGATAAATGCCCGAGGCCATGGGGGCACGCCTTTCCCACACGCGCTCACCGGTCAGGTTGAGCTTTGCGATCGTCTTCACCTGCTGATAGGCAGTGACGTAGAGGAACTGGTCGTTTCCCTCGGTGCGCACTTCGAGTCCGTGCCCGCCGCCTTGAAATTGTTGTCCGAACGCGCGGATGAATTTCCCCTCGCCGTCGAAGACAAAAATCGACGGATGATCCGGCAGGTTCTCGCGGCCTTCGTGAATGACGTAGAGCAAGCCTTCGCGATCGACGGCAACATTGTGCGTGGTCTGCCAGGAATACTTGTCGGGAAGCTGCGGCCAGTAGTGCTGCACTTCGTAGCGGTGCTCGCCATCGCCGATGACGAGTTGCTTATCGGACTTTTGCGCAGTGAGCACGCACGGCGCAGCGATGGCGGCAGCGGCAGCAGTAAGGAAACGGCGACGGGAGAGACGGGAGGAATTCATGCGGGGAAGAGCACGATGAACCGCCAGCAGCCCAAAGGCACGCACGGATTTTGGGACCGGCGGGAATGGCACTTAGACCAGGGAGGATATCGCGGATCCATTGCGATGGGGGGAGGTCTTCATTTGATGCCGTGGACGAGTGAGCAGTGGATCGCTGTCGGGCCTTCTTGAAGGGCAAGAATTGGCTGCCTCGAAATTGACATCATTCAAGATTTTCTTCCGACCTCTTTTTTTCATTTTCAATGCCTCTTTCCGCCGGAAGGTTTCTGCGCATGCCATGATCGGCAAATAGTGTGTTTATTGTGTCTGTTGGTGGGGGACGGGTGGATGGCGGAAGGTTGCTCGTTGATCGTTTCAGGATGCCCGCGGCGCGTGGGGGGGTGGAATGGGTTGAATGACCTCTGCGGGGTGAATGCTGGCTCCTTAAGCGACTCGACGCACACGTCGCTTGGTCATGGCTGCGATTTTCGTCCTGAGGGGACGAATCTCCAACCCGTCCCTTCCGTCCGTTCCGTGGGTTCCGATTTTTGCAGCGCGGATATCCTCCGTCTGGTCGGTGTAATTCATCTGCCACCGCAGAGCCCGGACGCGGATGGTCATCTCGCCTTTTTCGTCCGGTTTGGGTTGCGGCTCCGTGGCCATGAGCTGGCTTTCGCTCTCGCCCCAGCCGCGATAATCGAAGGCGAGGAAGGCGAAACCTTTCTCGGCAAAAAGCGAGCCCAGCCGCACCGGTGGTCCCTTGCGCGTCCCGCCGGTGCCGTTGCAGAAAATAACGGCGGACAGCTTCGCACCTTCCACACGCTGGGCGGGCAGATACAGATCGCCGACCATGCGTGTGCCGTCACTCCAGATGGTCACCGTCCGCTTCTCCACCGCGTCGGCGGCCAACGAAGTAGTCGCAGCCAGCACGCAGAGGAGAACGAGAGCGCGAAACATGGCGAGGCCTATTGTTTGAACGCCGCGTTCGTGCGGTCGCCACCGCTGAGAACGTAGGCCACCAAGTCGAGGATTTCTTCCTGCGTAAGCATCGACAACAGCATCGGCGGCATGGGCGAGATGGTGCTCAATTCGATGCTTTTCACTTCCTTGCGATCCACGCCGACGCGCTGGTTCGGGTCGGAAGCGTCGGTGTTTAACTGCACGGAATCGCCGTTCAAATTCACGACCACGCCGGTGACCGTTTCACCGTTATTCTTCGTCACCTCGATCGGCACAAACTGCTCGTTGATGACCTTGCTCGGGTTGATGATCTGATCGAGCAAATCGTGCGGGCTGTAGCGGCCTCCCGCGCCCGTGAGATCGGGCCCGGTCATGCCCCCTTCGTTGTTGAATCGATGGCAGGTGAAACAGGCGGCGGCGCCAAAGATCTTGCGGCCGTTGTCGAAGCTGCGGCCTTTCAAGCCCGTGCTCGCCGCGGCGCTGAGTTCTTCCAGCGTCCAGTTCTTCGGTGTGCGGCCAGCGAACATCGCTCCGAGATTTTCGATGGCCGATTTCCGTTCCGGTTTCTTTTCGATCAATGCGGCAAGCGACGCCTTCTCGGCATCGGTGAACGTGGCGAGTGCGTCGTTGCGAATGAATTCGATGAATTTATCGAAGCTCGCGCCGCCGCGGAAGTTGGCGGCCTTGAGGAACCATTCGAGATAGGCGGTGCGCGTCTCGTTCGTCCAACCCGCCTTCAGCATGCGCAGGCTGCGTGCGTATTCGATCTGCTCTTCCTGGGTAGCGGCATTCGCGATCAGGGCGATGCCCTTGCTCGCTGCCGCCGGGTCCTGGAGATAGACGAGCGTTTCGCAAAGGAGCCAGTTCAGTTCGCGAGTCTTCGCCGGGAAGAGCGGGTCGAGTTTGGCGATGAGCTTCTGCCTCGTGGCCTCGTCGCAGCCATCGAAGCGGTTCAGCACGATCTCGATCGTGCGGAGCAAGGTGATCTGCTGATCGAGCGGCAGCTCGGCGATGGGATATATGAACACCGCATCGAATAGCTTCGCACGCATGGCGGTATCCACGGGTGCCGTGTCGGGCTTGCGATGCTGAGGGCACACTCCGGTGGCGCGTGCCAGCGCCATCAGCACATCGGGGTTGATACCCTTGAGCGCCTGGTCCGCCCACGTGGCGACGGGTTGATGTTCCAGGGCCGTTCGCGCTGCCCAGCGAATGAAGCGGTCATCGTAGTCCTTCTTGTAGGTGAGTTCCCCCAAAGCGAAACCGACTGCTTTCGGATCGATGACGCCGTGATATGCTTCAAGCGCATGGCGTTTCCTTCGCGCCAAGCTCGAGGGAGCCATCGGATCGGCTTCCGTCGCGTCGACCGGCGCAATCGAGTCGCCGCCGGTGTAAGTGACGCGATAGAGGCCGGACTGCACCCGGCGTCCGCCGATGGAGAAATACATCGCTCCATCCTGCGGATGAATGATCGCATCGGTCAGCGGCAGCGGCGAACCGCTGAGGAATTCTTCCTTGGTCGCCTTGTAAGTGGCGCCATCGGGCTCAAGGTGAATGGCGTAGAGCTTGCCCCAACTCCAATCGAGGGCGAAGAGTGCCTGCTGATATTTCGCGGGAAACTTAGCGCCGTAGCCGAAGGTCACGCCGGTGGGCGAACCGGGGCCGATGTCGATCACCGGCGGGAGATTATCGGGATAGAAAGTCGGGCGTTTGCCCGCACCGTTGCGCCAGCCGAATTCCGCGCCGCTCACCACGTGGCAGATCCGCGTAGGCCGATACCACGACGTGTTGAAGTCGTATTCCATGTCCGCGTCGTAGGTGAAGAGTTCACCCTCATGGTTCAGCGCGGCGTCGAAGATGTTGCGGAAGCCGGATGCGACGATGGAGAACTCTTTTCCATCCGGCGTCACGCGATAGATGATGCCGCCGGGCCCCATCACGTCGCGCATGAAGCCGCGCCCATCGGGCATGCGCGGCAACAGATGATCTTCGCCCCAGATGTAGGGCACGGGCGACTTCGGCGTGATTTCCGTCCGTTTCGTCCCGTTGCCGCAAACCAGATAGAGTGCCTTGCCATCCGGCGTGGGCAGCACCGCGTGGACGCCGTGATCGCCTTTCGCATCCATGGCGCGCAGGAGCTCCACCTTGTCGAGTTGATCGTCGCCGTCGCTATCGGTGATCCGGTAGAGGCCACACGGAATCTGGCCCTCGTAGTCGTTCACGCCGACATAGAGCGCACCGAAGGCGAAGAGCATGCCGTTGATCGCGCGAATGTTGGCAGGCACTTTTTGCACTTTCGCCGGGTCGAGCGGTTGCCCGGCAGGAGGCGCGGCAAACCGATACAATCCACCGTATTGATCGCTCGCGTAGATGCGGCCTTTGTCGTCGGTGCAGAGGTTCACCCACGACCCTTGATCCCCACCGGGAACGGAATAGAGCAGCTCCACTTTGAAATCCTTCGCGACTTTGATGCGGTCGATCGGCGTCGCTTTGTTTTCACCAATGGCCGGACCGACCGCTTGCGCGCGTTTTGGTTTTTCCGGTTTGGCTGGCTGGGCGATGGCGGGAACAAGGCCTGAGAGCAGGCCGAGAGTAATGGGAATGAGGGTGCGCTTCATGGAGTGGAAATGAGGTAAAGGGTCAATCGGCGTCAGTCAGGAATGGGATCATTGGCGCCAACGTCCTTGCCTTCCCAATTCACCGCGCCGGTAGCGGGATCGTAAAGGAGAATGCGGCTCGCGCTGCCGGGCACGGGTTTTTTGCTCGTCTTCGGCAGCCATTTTGCCAGGCCGCGTTTCACGTCGGCGAACTTCGGATCGCTGGCGAGATTCTTCCATTCGTTCGGGTCCGCCTGCATGTCGTAGAGCTCATCGCTCCCGTCGGCATAATGGATGTAACGCCAGCGGTCAGTGCGGATGCCGTGGTTGTCGTGATTATGCGTCGTGATGGCTGGCCACTCGCGCGGGGCATTTGCATCCTTGAGCTGCGGCACGAGCGTGTGGCCTTCGAGATCGGGACGCGCGGGAAAATGAGCGAGGTCGAGCAGCGTCGGGAAAATATCGAGCAACTCCACGGCGTGGCCGCACTTCGCGCCGTCCGGGATATTCGGCCCGGCGAAGATCAGCGGGACGCGAGTGGAGCGGTCCCAGAGCGTGTTTTTACCCGTGATCGCTTTTTCCCCGACATGCCAGCCGTGGTCGCTCCACAGCACCACGACCGTGTCCTTCGCACGTCCCGTGGCTTCCAGTGCGGCAAGCACGCGACCGACCTGCGCATCCATGAAGCTCGTGCTGGCGAGATAGGCGCGCACGAGCGGGCGCCATTCGTTTCGTTCCTTCAGAGTGTGCAGGCGCGGCTCCGGCAGGCTCCAGTGCAGATACCAGGAAAAGCGCGGCGTATCGCCGCGATCACCATCGAGCACCGGCGGCATCTGCAGCGTGGCGTCGGGGTAAAGATCGAACCACTTCAGCGGCGCGTAACACGGGACGTGCGGCAGGCGAAAACCAGCGGCGATGAAGAACGGCTTGTCCTTCGGGGCACTTTGCAGCGCGTCCACCGCAGCGCTGGCGATGAGGTAATCGGGCGCATCTTCATCACGCTCCGGCCACGGACCCCAGTCCATCGCGGGGTGCCGCGGCTCAGGCAGATTCGCAAACGGCTTCGGCGGCTTGTTTCTGCCGCCCGTTTTTGCCCACGTCTCAAATTCCCTCGGCTGATCCTTCGGCTTGATCGAGCCGTCGTGATAAATCTTCCCGCAGGTAAACGTGTGATAACCCGCCTGCGTGAAGGTCTGCGGCAGCGTGACGTGGGACTTGAGCTGATCGACATCGCGGATGCCGGGCGCGAGTCCGTAAACGCCCGTCGAGGACGGACGCAGGCCCGTGAGCAGGCTGGAGCGCGAAGGATTGCACAGCGGCGCCTGACAATGCGCATTCGTGAACAGCACACCGCGCGCGGCGAGTCCGTCGATGTTCGGCGTCTTCACCTGCGGATGACCGCCGAGACACCCGATCCAGTCGTTCTGATCGTCGATGGCGATGAACAACACATTGGGACGATCCGCCGCCCACCCGGCAACCTGAAGGGCGGTGAAAAATGCGAGGAGGAGATGCTTCATGGCTGTTGATAGAAAAGTTCGACTCCACCGCGCCGGAGCGACTCCACTTGAAAGTCGAACCACGTCTCCTTGCGGCCATCGATCATCTTTTGCTGGTTGTGCGCGAGGCCTTCGACTTCGAAATAACCATGCGGCACTTTTGCTTCCGTCAGCGCGGCGTGAAACTCGCGCACCGTGATGAGGTGATCCGGATCCGCGGTGCCGCACGCGAGCTGGATGCGTAGATGCTCGCGGATGAAAGTGAGATTCTTCTCCAGATTCAGGTAAGGATCGTTTGCCCGCAGCCGTTGCGGATCATCGCCGAGATAGGGGTTCGGCAATTTGGAGACATCCGAGACGTGATAGACATTGCCGCTCTGGTTGAAGAGCGAGCAAAACATCCCGGGATATTTCATCGCGAGATGCGTGGAGCCGCGCCCCCCCATGCTGAAACCCTCGATGCAACGCCCTTTCCGATCTGCGATCGTGCGATAGGTGGCATCGATGTGCGGGATGAGTTCCTTGATCACCGTCGTTTCCGCCATGAATCGGCCATCGCCCGAGTCCTGATACATCGTGCTCCGCCCGCCATTCGGAAACACGATGATCATTTCCGGCCAGCGTCCTGCTCCGATTCCTTCCTGCAAAACCTTGGCCGAGTAAAGGCTCCGACATTCATTTCCCCCCGCCCCGTGCAAATGGTAGATGACGGGATATCGACGCGTCGGGGCCGCACGGTAACTTGGCGGCAGATAGATGCAGTAGCCTACCTCCCGCTTCATTACTTCGCTGCGATAGGTGTGATGCGTCACACCTGCAGGCAGTTCCGCAGGCGGAGCCTGCACCCACATGTCATCGGTGTTTTCCTGCGAAGGCTTTTGGACAGCCAGCGCAGCCAGCGGCAGCCAGGCAGCGGCCAGAAACGCGGCACGCATCATGGCTGAAACTGAATAGTCGTCGTGACCATCGCATCGCGCTCATCGGTGACGCTGATAAACCACGTATTCGCCTCCGTCGGCGGCTTGAGCGCGGTAATGATCTTGCCTTCGATGGAAGCAGGGATGGATTTCCACGCCCGTTTCGAGCGCAGGCCGGAGTCGGTCGTGTATTTGAGCTCGGCGCTTTTCAAGGCCACCGCGCCCTCGACCGGCACCTTCACCTGCTCGCCCTCGATCGTCACTTTCCCCGGCACCGGCAACGGTTTTCCTCCGCGGCATTTGGAATCGATAAACAAGCCGATTTCCTGCGGCGCCCACCCCGGTGGGTGGCCGTGCGGCATGTTGACTTGAATGCGAATCTGCTTCTCGCCCGGCACGCGGTTGAAGCTCTTCATGTAGCTATCGAGCGGATAGTGGACGTCGTTCGTGCCGTTCACCCAGAGGATCGGCACCCGGCAGCGCGGGAGCAGGCTGGAGGGATCGTATTCGCGAATCCAATCCGCACGGCGATCGCCGAGCGCATCGATCGCCGGCTTCTGGACCGACTCACCTTCGAACAGGAAACCGCAGCCATAGACCGGCACCGCGGCTTTAAAACGATCGTCGAGCGACGCGACGAGGCACGTCGTGTAACCGCCCCAGCTAATGCCCGTGACCGCCGTGTGATCCGCTTCGACTTCGGGAAAGGAACGCAGCAGCGAGTGTGCGCGAATGACGGACGCCGCGGCGTGAAACGGCCAGTCATCGGAAGTCGTGCCGCCGATGCTGTCGAACTTCTGCGGATGCCCGTGATCGGGGCCGCCATTGGGGAGTCGCGTGCGGGTCCTCGCATCGTGCGCATTGGAAATCGGCTTGCCGGTTTTCGGGTCGAGCACGGGATCGGGCGGACGCGCGCCGGCCAGATCCATCGCGATGGCCGCATAGCCGCGCTTCGCCCAGAGCCACGTCCATTCGGCAAACGCCGTTCCACCCCCGCCATGGATCAGCACCACCCCCGGAAACTTCGCCCCTGGCTTCGCCTCACCAAGCGTGATCGGCGAAGCGTAGAAAGCGAAGACTTCGGTCGGGTGATCCTGATAGACCTCCCCCGAGTAGAGGAGCGAATGCACCGGTCCGCTCTGGTTCACCCAATGCATGGCGGGCGCTTTTTTTAGTTCGTCGAGATTCCACGGGCCGACTTGTTCGGCACACGCGACGACGGCGGAAAAGGCGAGAAGCAGCAGGAAACGAATCATGGAGAGCGGCAAAGCTCGCCACCCTACGCGGGCAAGCCCAGCCAATTCGCCTCTACCATCGGACAGTCACAAAGGGCGCGGCGATGTTCATTGCCAGAAAAGCGCAGAGACGTATGCTTCCACCATGGCCACGCTGTCCATCGAGCTACCGGTCGAACGTGACCAGACCGCATTCAACCTGCGGCGCTGGAGCGAGTTGCTCGGCGATTCGCGACTGGCCAAGGACCTGGCCCGTTACGAAGGTCGAATCGAGACCGATCGGCACGGGCATATCATTATGCTTCCTCCCCCCGGTTTTTCCCACGGCGGTTTTCAATCTGCGATCAGTCATCTTCTGCATACTTTCCTTTCCGACGGCCGGGTGACGACAGAATGTCCCATCTCGACGGCCGATGGGGTCAAGGCGTCCGACGTTGCGTGGATTTCGCAAGCTCGCCTCACCGCCATCGGTGAAAACGTCTGCCTCACCAAGGCGCCGGAGATCTGTGTGGAGGTGCTTTCGCCTGACAACACCCGCGCCGAAATGGCGGAGAAAAAGGCGCTGTATTTTGCGGCAGGCGCGAAGGAGGTCTGGTTCTGCGCCTTGGATGGGCGCATGACGTTTTACGTCGGCGCCAGTTCGCGTGGGCAGAAAAGCTCCAAACTCTGCCCGTCTTTTCCTGGTCAGGTGCGGCTCAATTAGGCGAGAATTCCCTTCACCACGTTGCCTTGTTCGCCACCGAGGATGGTCTCGGCGCGGCCGTTACGCTTGAACGCGAGCTTGTTGGCATCGAGGCCAAAGAGATGCAGGACGGTGGCAAGATAGTCGTGGTGGTGGACGACCTGATCGACGGCCTGGAGGCCCCATTCATCGGTCGCGCCGTGGACGTGGCCCACTTTCACGCCACCGCCGGCGAGCCAGATGCTGAAGCCGTCGGTATTGTGATCGCGGCCCGGTTTGCTGTTCTTGCCTCGGCTTTGGATGACGGGAAGCCGTCCCATTTCGCCGCCCCAGAAAACCAGCGTGTCGTCGAGCATGCCACGCGCTTTGAGGTCCAAGACGAGCGCGGCGCTCGGGCGGTCGGCCTGGGCGCATTTCTTCACGAGCGTTTCGTTGATGTTCTCGTGCATGTCCCACGAGTAATCCCAGATCTGCACGAAACGGACGCCGCGTTCCACGAGGCGGCGGGCAATCATGCAGGCTTCCGCGAGCGGGCGAGTGGTGTCGTTGTCGGCACCGTAGAGAGCGCGGGTGGCCGCGCTTTCCTTACGCACATCAAGCGCGTCGGTGGCAGCGGTCTGCATGCGAGCGGCCAGTTGATAGCTGGCGATGCGCGCCTGGAGATCGAGCTCTCCCTCGTGCTGCGCGAGGTGACGCTCGTTGATGCGGTCGAGGAACCCGAGCTGACGCTCCTGCGGCTCGCCCTTGAGGAAATCGGGGGCGTCGAGGTTCATGATGCGAGGTTCCTGCTCGCGCACGTGTGTTCCTTGATAAATCGAGGGTAACAACCCGCTTCCCCAGAAGGGCGAACCCGGCGGATTTTTGCGAATGACGAGCGCGACAAACGCCGGCAGGTCCCGCGATTCGCTGCCCAGCCCGTAGGTAAGCCAGCTCCCGAGGGCCGGACGTCCGCTGAGCCCGCTGCCCGTATCCATCGCTTTCATGCCCGCCACATGATTCCGAATGCCCTTCAAATTCATGGAGCGGATCATGCAGAGGTCGTCCGCAATGCCACCCATGTGCGGGACGAGTTCGGACATTTCGATGCCGCTCTGCCCGTGCCTGGTAAACTTGAACGGGCTGCCCATGATCACGCGTGTAGCACCGCCCGTGTTGTCGAACTTGATCTCCCCGCCGGTAAAGAGCTTGCCGTCGTGCTGATTGAGCAGCGGCTTGGGATCGAAGAGATCCATGTGGCTCGGCCCTCCGCCCATGAAAAGCGAGATCATCGCCTTTGCCCGAGGGGCGAAGTGCGGCTTCTTCGGCACGGTGTCGTAAACGACCGGCGCAAGCAGGGGCTTTTCCGGTCCTTCGGCGGTGAAACCGTCCTCACGCAGAAGATTGAGCAGGCCGAAGGCACCGAGATTGAAGGCATTCGTGCCGAGGAAATGGCGGCGGGAGCAGCAGGTTCCGGTGTTCATACGTTAGTCACGAGGATTAATCGACGTAGAGAAATCGGTTCGCGCCGAGCAGCGCCTGGCAGAGGCTGGCGAGCGCCTTCTCACGACCGTCGGGGAGTTTGGCGAACGCGTTACTTTGTGCGGCAAGATAAGCAGCGGCGTCCGCTTCGTCTTCCCTGGCAGGTGGACGAGAAAAGGCGAGTTCCCATGCCCGGCGCACGAGCCTCGCGACATCTGCGTCGGCCCCAGCGTCCTTCAGAACGCGCTGCGCAAACGTGCGCGACTGCTCGACCACGAACGCGCTGTTCATCAGCAACAGCGATTGCGGCGCGACCGTGCTCGAATTGCGCGCCTCACAATTCGGCTCCATCTGCGGCTCGTCGAAGACCGCGAGCTGATACGGCAGCGCGGACCGGCGCTGCTGCACATACACGCTGCGGCGAAATTCCTGCCCATCTTTCGAGGGTTCCTTTCCACCCACGATCACCTGGGCATTCGCATCTTCCATCACGCCGACCGGTGGCCCGAAGGGCGTCAGGTTCAGCTTGCCGGTGACGGCGAGAGTCGCGTCGCGAATGGTTTCCGCTTCGAGCCGCCGCACATTCGCATGCCAATAGAGCGAATTCATCGCATCGGAACGGTCGCCGTCCGGTCGCCGCGTCGAAGACTGGCGATACGTGGCGGAAGTCATCACGAGGCGATGAAACTTCTTCACACTCCAGCGCTGCTGCATGAACTCGCTCGCCAGCCAGTCGAGCAATTCCGGGTGTGTCGGCCTCTCTCCTTGCCGCCCAAAATCACCCGCCGTGCCGACGAGGCCCCGACCGAAGTGGTGCATCCAGAATCGATTGACCAGGACCCGCGCGACGAGAGGATGCTGGCCGCTGGTGATATGTTTGGCGAAAGCCAGGCGCCGGCCACTTGTGGCGAGCGCAGGATCGTCCTTCGCGACATCCACCGGCAGCACGTGGCTGAGCACGCTAAGATCGCCCGGGCCGACCTGCTCGCCGGGCACCTGATAATTTCCACGCTGGAAAAGATTCGTAACCGGGATCGGACGCGCCGGCATCTCGGTGAGCGCACGCAGGCTGCCGACCACCGGCTTCTTCGCCGCCAGCTTTTCCTTGGCTTCCTTGTAGTCTTTCGACGCCTTTTCGAACTCGCCGACCTTCTCCTTGTGACGCTGGATGAAGAGATTGATCTGCTGCTCGCTGTTCGAGATTTTGAGGAAAGGATGATCGAAGAGATACTTCGACTGCTCCGCCGGGAGTTCTTCCTTCCCCTCGCCTTTTTTCTGCCGGCTCGTCCACCACTGCAGCGCGGCGGTGCGGGCAAATTCGCGCTCGGCCTCGGGAATCGATTCCAGCTCCTTGTTCAACGTCCACGCGCGAAACTCATCGAGCTGTTTCGCATAGGCCGCATCGAGGATTTTGATCTCCTTGTCCACCTCGGCGATCTGCGCGGCATCGGCCTTGGTGATCAGCGAAATCTCGCGTTTCCGCGGTTCGATCCAGCCCGCAAAATTGAGTCCCGGCTCGAGCACCGCGCGCAGCCGGTAGAAGTCTTTTTGCAGGATCGGATCGAAGCGATGATCGTGGCACTCCGCGCAGCCGACCGTCATGCCGAGCAGCGAGCTAGAAACGATCTTCACCGTCTCCGTGATGACCGCATTCTGCGCGACTTTCTGGTCCATGTTGCGCGTGCCAGTGCCATCGGGGGCCATGCGGAGGAACCCGGTGGCCGTGAGCTTCTCAATTTCATCCGGAGAGAGATCGCCCGGGTGCGGGTAGGCGATCATTTCATCGCCCGCGAGTTGTTCGCGAATAAACATGTCGAAGGGTTTGTCTGCGTTGAACGACCTGATGATGTAATCGCGATAACGCCATGCCGAATCGCGCGGCGTGTCGTCGTCGTTGTAGCCTTCGCTATCGGCGTAGCCGATCACATCGAGCCAGTGGCGGCCCCACCGCTCGCCGTATTGCGGGGAAGCCAGCAGGTCATCGATGAGACGCTCCCAGGCATCCGGGCGCGCATCCTTCTCAAAGGCTTCGACCTGCGCACGCGTGGGCGGGAGGCCGACCAGATCAAAACAAGCGCGGCGGATCAGCGTCGCGCGGTCCGCTTCGGGAGAAAGGGTAAGTTGGTTCGCGTTCAGTTTCGCGCGGATAAAAGCATCGATGGGATTAGCTTCGGGGCCGGGCGGATTCGGTCGGGCGATCGGTTGAAACGCCCACCACGCGCGTTCCTCCTCGGTGATTCCGCCGGCCTCCTCGGCCTTCTCCGGCTCGGGCCGCTGCGTCTTCGCTCCTTGGAGGATCCATTGCTCGATGATCGCGATTTCCTCCGGCTTGAGCGGCTTCGCCTTCTTCGGCATTTCGCCTTCCTTGATGAGATCGAGCAGCAGGCTGTCGTGCGGATTACCGGGAACGATCGCCGGGCCGCTTTCACCACCCTCTTCCAAAAGCCGCTTCAGCCGCACGTCGAGAGCACCTTTGAGCTTTCCGTCTTCGCCGTGGCACTGGAAACAATGCGCTTTCAGAATGGGCCGGACGTCACGCTCGAACGTCACACCCATGATCGCCGCGCGCCCCGGCACGGCAAGCGCCAGCACGGCAAGAGCAGGCAGGTTCAGGAGGCTCGGTCGGAGGAGCATGGCGTGCCGATCATCCAGCGGATGTTTCCTTAGCCTCGGGAATCATTCCTTCGCGGCCTTCTTCTTTGCCGGCCGGGGGCTCTCGAAAAGGGGTGCGATCAGCTCCGAGTTCCACGCCAAAGCCGCCTTTTCAAGTTCCGCAGCTTTCGCGATCTCCCGCGCAGCGAGATCGGTGGTTTCGCCGAGATCTTCGGCAAGGTTGTAAAGCTGCGGCTGGGCCCCACTCTGCCGCACCCATTTCCAATCGCCCGCGCGCACGGCCAGTTGCTCGCCACCGCCGCTCCGCCAGAAAAGGTGATCGTGCGGCGCACCGGTTTTTTCTCCGGTGAGGAACGGGATGAGATTGACACCGTCCAGCTTCACGCCATCGGGCACTTTCGCCCCGCCAACAGCTGCCGCCGTGGCGAAGAAATCAAGCTGAATGACTGGCTGCGCATACTCTTTCCCCTTCGGCAGCTTTGCCGGCCACGAGACCAGAAAGGGCACGCGGATTCCACCCTCGTAAACCGAGCCCTTCCCCGCGCGCAAGGGCCCATTGCTGCACGGCACCACCGTGATAGGGCCGCCATTATCGCTGATGAAAAAGACCAGTGTGTTCTCCTCCGCACCGCTCGCCTTGACCGCCGCCAGCGTTGCTCCGACCGCATCGTCGAGCGCACAAATCATCGCGGCCAACGTGCGCCGTTTTTCGTCGGCGATGGATTTCACCCGCCCGAGATATTTCTCCGTCGCCTGCTGCGGCGTATGCGGCGCATTGAAGGCGAGGTAAAGCAGCCATGGTTCCTTCGCATGGCGTCGAATGAACGCCGGTGCTTCTTCGCCGAAGTGCTCGGTGAGATACTTCGTGTGCGTTTCGGGCGATCCGTTCCGATCAAGTGGGATATTGTATTCTACCCCCTTGGTCGAACCTGCCAGATACACGTGCCCGCCACCGAGGATGCCGAAGTAGTCTTCGAATCCGCGACGGTTGGGATGAAACTGCGGATGCGCGCCGAGATGCCATTTGCCCACCGCGCCGGTGGCGTAACCAGCGGTTTTCATCACCTGCGGCAGGGTGGCCTGCGAAAGCGGCAACCCCGCGACGGTGCTCTCGGGCAGCCAGGCCGGGTTGTTTTCATGGCCAAAGCGCTGCTGATAGCGACCCGTCATCAGCCCCGCCCGCGTCGGACTGCAAAACGGATGTGACACGTAACCGCTCGTGCAGCGCACGCTGCGCGCCGCCAGCGTATCGAGATGCGGCGTGGGCACATCCTTCGCGCCTTGGAAACCGACATCCGCATAGCCGAGGTCGTCCGCGACGATGATGAGGATATTCGGTTTTTCCGCCGCGACGGCAGCCAACGAGAGGGCGAGGAGAACAGCAAGGAGACGCATGGGATCACGGCTATGCCAAACCATGCTCCCAAGGAACTAGACCGTTGCGCGGGTCAGCGGAGTTGTTCGCGGAGCACTGGCAGCAAAAGATCGGCGACGAGTTGATGCCCTCGATCATTCGGATGCATGCCGTCCAGCAATAACGGATCGATCGTCTCGCCCGTCTTCACCCGAGCATCGTAGGCCGCCCGCACATCGACGAGCGGCACATGAAGGTCGGACGCAATCTTTCGCACCGTTTCATTGTAGTGAACCAGCGCCGGCGTCTCGAAGCCATCCACCTCGTCGGGCCGATAGGGCGGCTTGCCATACCTTTCCTTCAGCACCGGTGTCCAGCGCGCGGGATTAGTCGTCATGAGGATGGGCGCCGCGCCATGCTCACGCAGAGAAGCGATCATCCAGCGCAAGTTCGCTTCGTAATCCGCCAGCGATACGCGTGACGTGGTCACAGGTGGCTCTTTCCAGACATCGATCGCGGCATCGTTCAGGCCAAATTGAATCACCACCACCCGCGGCTGGTGCGCGAGCACATCGCGCTCAAACCGCCGGCGCGCCATCGTGGTCGTATTGCCCCCCACGCCCGCATTGTGCACCACCTCACTTCCAAGGGCCTCTTCCACCCGTTGCGCATAAACCTTCTGCACTGCCCCGGGCCGCAACGCCGTGGTTGAATCTCCAAACATCACAATTCCTCCCCCACGCGCGGCGGGCATGCAGGAAATGATGGCTAATGAGAAAACGAACCAGCGCATGGGAGTTCGCCAACCAAGCTACTTCGCCATCTTTCGGAAACCAGACCTTCGCACAGGCTCGGTTTGCCAGCAGCGCCGGTCTGCGGCATGAACGCGTCCTTCATGCACCACCCGACCGAAGGTCCACATCCTTATTCCGAAAAGGGAGGTCTGGCGCGTTACTTTGTGGAGCATCGCGAAGTGGGCTGGCTCGCACTGGTGGCGGTGCTCGTATGGGGATTTCTATCGTATCGCATGCTGCCGCAGCAGGAAGACCCCACTCTTCCTGGCCGGATCGCGCGGGTCGTCTGCGTGCTGCCGGGTGCGACAGCGGCGCGGGTGGAACAACTCATCACGAAACCGGTCGAGAAGAAGATCGCCGAGCTGGAGACGATCGAGGAAATGAGTTCCGAAACCCGCGAGGGCGTCGTCATCGTCACGCTCGGCCAGCGCTCCGCCTCGCTCGCCCGCACAGAGCAGGAGTGGGACAAGTTGCGCGCCAAACTTGCCGAAGTCGCGCTGCCGGAAGGCGCCTGGGCACCGCAGCTCCAGACCGATTTTGGCGACGTGACCACGCTTTTGCTCGGTCTCACCGGGGCGGCGGAGGGCGACGATCGGGCCCTTGAGGTCGCCGCCGACCGGCTTGAGGATGAGCTGAAGCAGATCCCCAGCGTGGGCCGCACTCGCAAACTCGGCGTCGTGGGCGACGCGGTGCATCTGCTTTTCTCACCCGGAAAGCTGAATCAGCACGGACTTTCACTTTTCCGTGTGGTCGAGGCGCTCAAACAGCGCAATCAACTCGTCCCCTCGGGCACTTTTCACGCGGGCCCCGAAGACCTTCCCGTGCAGCTCTCCGGCGAGTTTCACAACGAGGCAGACCTGCGCTCCGCCATCGTCGGCGCGGCGCCGGATGGACAGTCCATCCGGCTCGGCGACGTGATGGAAGTGCGCCGCGGTTACGAAGAACCGCGCCCTTTCCATATCGAGGCATTCGATCGCCAGCACAGCGAACTGCAACGCGCCCCCTCGGTGCTGCTCGCCGTGGAAATGAAATCGGGCCAGGTGATCGGCGAATTCTCGCGCACCGTCCGTGCCGCCATCGACCGGGTGCAGCCACAGCTCGCGGAGGGTCTGCGCATCATCACCGTTTCCGATCAGCCGAAATCGGTCGAACGCCGGCTCGATCAATTCGACAAATGCTTCGGCGAAGCGGTGCTCGTAGTCATCCTCGTCTCGCTGCTGCTGATGGAATGGCGCGCCGCCCTCATCGTCGCGCTCGCCATTCCGCTCACCATCGCGATGACCCTCGGCGGCATGGCGCTGGCCGGCATCCCGCTGCACCAGATTTCCATCGCCGCGCTCATCATCGCTCTCGGCATGCTGGTGGACGACCCCGTGGTTGCCGCCGATGGCATCAATCGAGAACTCGCGCAGGGCAGGCCGCCCGAAACCGCGGCGTGGCTCGGGCCATTCAAGCTCCGCCGCGCAATTTTCTTCGCCACCCTCATCAATATCTTCGCCTTCCTGCCACTGGTGCTCCTGCCGGGCGACAAGAAGTCGTTCATCTACGCCCTGCCAGTGGTCGTCACGATTTCGCTGATCGCGTCGCGCATTGTGTCGATGACGTTCATTCCCCTGCTCGGCTACTACGTGCTGCGTGGCCAGCGCGGATTCGATCGGGGCGGGTGGCTGGCGCGGCTCTATCGGCCCGTCATCGAAGACGCGCTACGCCGGCCGTGGATCGCGGTGCTTCTTGCCTACGGCCTGCTCGCCGCCAGCCTCACCATCGCGCCGCGGCTGGGGCGGCAGTTCTTTCCGCCAGCGGAGCGGCATCAACTGCTGGTAGATATCGCCCTGCCGGAATCGACCCCGCTCACTCGCACCCACGGAATCTGCGGCGATGTATTCCGTCTGCTGAAGGGCCACGAAGAAATCGAAAGCGGAGCGATCTTCATCGGCGGATCGGGGCCACGCTTTTACTACAACGTGACGCCGAAAGCCCCGGCCAATCATCTCGCACAGGTCCTGATCAATACCCGCACCGCCGAAGAAGTCCCCGCACTGGTGGCGAAGCTGCGCGACGAACTCGACCGCGAAATTCCCGGTGTGCGCTGTGTGGTGATGCGCCTCGAACAGGGCCCGCCCGTCGATTCACCGATCCAGATCCGGCTGACCGGCGGCGATCTCGAAACCTTGCGCTCGGTTGCCGCGCAGGTGTCCACGGCTCTGCGTGACGCCCGGGCCTACCACGTGCACGACGACCTCGGCAGCCCCACACCAACTCTCGACCTCACCGTCGATCAGGACCGCGCCAGCGCACTCGGCGTCGTCGCCCCGGCCATCGGCGCCATCGTGCGCTCCGCCTTTGCCGGGCTCAAGCTCACCGCACTGCGCGAAGGCGCGCATCTCGTGCCGGTGATGCTTCGGCTGCGGCCCGAGGAAACCGGCACGGTGGAAAAGATTCGCGAGATCAAAGTGGAATCGCTGACCGGGCCGCTCGTTCCGCTGCGCGAATTCGCCACCGTGGAACGCCGCACCGGCTTCGCCTCCATCCCGCACTTCGGCCAGCGCCGCGCCGTCACGGTGAAGGCGTATTCCATGCTCGGCGAATTGCCGGCGGAGGCGCTTGACCGCGCGCGACCCGCGATCGACCGCATCGCACTTCCCGCTGGTTACACGCTCGAATACGCTGGCGAAGCGAAGGAACTGACACAAAGCCGCGATGAAATGAGCCGGGTGATGGCGGTATCGCTCGCCTTGATCGCGCTGACGATGGTCATCCAATTCAACTCGCTCGCAAAATCCCTCGCGGTGATGCTCACCGTCCCGCTCGGATTGATCGGTGCGCTGATTGGCCTCACTCTTTTCCACGCCCCGCTGGGCTTCATGGCCATGCTCGCGGTGGTCAGCCTCGCCGGGGTGATCGTCAGCCACATCATCGTCCTCTCGGACGCCATCGAAGAAGGTCGCACCGAAGGTCTGGCGTTGCGTTCGGCCCTCATCCGCGCCGGCCTTGTGCGGATGCGCCCGGTGCTGGTGACCGTGCTCGCCACGGCTGGCGGCCTCGTTCCGCTGGCACTGAAAGGCGGCGAACTCTGGCGCCCGCTCACCGCCGTGCACATTTGTGGACTGCTCGTCGCCACCGTGCTGACTCTTTTCGTGCTCCCGGTATTCTATTACCTTTTCGTCCGCCGCACTGAGTAAATCGGTCGGGAGGCTTTACCCGCCGGTCGCTTCTTTTTACTCTCCACCGCCATGAAGACTCCGCCGACTCGCCTCTTCCTCGTCCGCCACGGTGCCACCGTTCTCACCGCGGAAGATCGCTTCGCCGGGGCCACCGATGTGCAGCTTTCCGACGAAGGCCGCGGCCAGGCCCGACGGCTTGCCGCGCGGCTTCGGCGTGAACCGATCGAGGCCGTATATGCCTCGCCCCTCGATCGCACCATGGAAACGGCGCGATTGATCGCCGAACCGCATGGGCTTAATCCCAAACCGCGTGATGGCTTGCGGGAAATTTCGCATGGTCGCTGGGAGCAGATGACGCGTGCCGAGGTCGAAGCCCAGTTCCCCACCGAGGCCGCAGCATGGGACGAAGATCCTTTCACCTCCGCGCCGGTAGGTGGCGAAAGCGGACTGGCGGTGACGGCGCGAGCCCTGCCAACTCTGCTCGACATCGTGCGTGCGCACCCCGGGAAACATGTGCTCGTGGTTTCACACAAGGCGACCATCCGACTGCTGCTCAGTTCGCTCCTTGGCTTCGACCCGCGCCGTTTCCGCGATAATCTCGACCAGGCGCCATGTGCACTGAACATCGTTGATTTCAAGGACACCGTGCACGCCCGGCTCACCCTTTTCAACGACACGTCGCACTACACCGAGACCGGGCTCGCAATTCCAGAAATGCCCACCGCCCGCTTGTCAAAAGCGTGGAGCGGACCGGTCATGTAATCCACTCAAGTCGCCGGCAGTGAGAGCAGCTTGCCGGCGATGATGGCGATCCGGCGCTCGACCTTCATCGTCTTCCCCAACGCCGATAGCCAGCTCTCGCCGACACTTCCGCCGACGCTCCACTCCGTAAAGCACGGCAGCACCAGCGCACCATTTCCCACGACAAAACACGGACACCGCGCGCTGCTGGCGACGCCATCCGAGAGACGCACGGCTGGATGCTCGTGGCCCGCGATCACCCGGCCGCCCCGCTCACTCGCCGCCGCGATCAGGGCAGCCGCCTTGAGGTCGTCCGGAATGTGGCCGTGCAGCAGCAGGTGAGGCCCGGCGGAAACCTGCAACTCAATTTTGAGGTTCAATCCGAGCCGCCGCAACATTTTCGCGAGCGCAAAATCGTGGTTACCCTCCACCAATCTCAGCCGCACCCGGGAGCCGATCCCGCTCACCAGTTCCCGAATTTCCTCCAGCGCTTCTTCGTTGGACGTGAAGCCATGGATTACATCACCAAGAAGGACGAGTTGTTCAGGGACAAATTCTTTCACCAATGCGTCCAGCCGTGCCTGCGTCGTGTCCGGCACGAGCGGCAGGAGCTGGCCGGCATGACGATGCGTCCACGTATAGCCAAGATGTAAGTCAGCCACGACGAGCACGCGCTCCCGGGCCAGCCATAAGGCGCGGCGGGCATCGAGCACCAGCCCGGGTTCAAGCTCCAGTTGCGTTCGGTTCGTCATTCAAGCGTTGCCACCACAAGTGGAACAGCCGCTCCTGGACCGCAAACGGATCGTCGAGCAACAACGCCTCGCGAATTTTCGTAGCATACATCGGGAAAGCCAGTGGAGGAACGCCATCTACCCGCCGCAGCCGCACCGGCAGCCGGCGCCGCAGAAAGGCTTCCGCACCTTCCGCGTCCACATACACGCGGAGCGAATCCCGCCGCGCTTCCCGCATGAGCACGTGATCCGGCTCGTAACGCTGGAGCACATTGAAGATCACTTCCGATGACCAGGCAAGCTTTCGCGCTGGTTTGCGCTGATCGAAGAAATTTCGATACACCATCAAGCCGGTCTGCGCCGCGTTTCGGAAATGGTAGCGGAGCATTTCGCTTTGCCGCAGCCCTTCGTTCAGCGCCGCATCGAAGCCATTGGGATTAAGCAGCGACGCGAGATCCGCTTCCGCGATTCGCTGGCTCTCGGTAACACTGAGAACGAAGCCGTAATCGTGCGGCGTGGCCACTGCATTCCCTCCGCGCAAGCCATTCAGCCGGCTGCTCACGACGCGAGCGAGCGCGTCGTTTGCCGCACGGCCGATGAGCGAGTGGAAGATGTAGTGCACCGCCGCCGCTGGTGCTGGCGGGCGCGCGGCCTTCTTGCTCCGGCGCTTCCGGGGCTGATCGGGCGCGGCGGTCTCTTCCGGTTGTGGCAGCAGTTCTTCGATCAGCAGAAAATCATCCGTCGGGATTTCCGATATCTGCGCCTGGGCGAGATGCATTTGCGCGATCACGTCCGCATTCGCCTTCCCGCAATCGAGACGCTCGGCGATCCATTCAGGAAGATCGGCTCCGACTTCGATGCGCTCCCGCACTTCCCCCCGAAACCCCACGATCTCCTCGGCCACACGATTACTCAGCGGCATCTTGTTCGCATTCCACGTCGGCACGGTCGGCGTCTCGCCATCGGCCGGCGCGACCCATGCTTCGAGTTGCGCCATTTTCTCCAGCCGCACAGGCCGGCCCGCGATCACGAAGACATCCCCGATCCGCAGCGAACGCGCAAAACCCTCATCCACCGTGCCGAGTTGACGCGCGCCGGACCGCACTCTCACCGAGCCGATCGTGGCAATCACTCCGACGTTTTGCAGGAAGTCGCGACGCACTCTTCCGGGCCTCGTCTGGAAGGCTTCGTCGTCGAGATCGATCTTGCCGAAAACATCGCTGTATTGCTGGCGCAGGGATTTGCCGCCACCGGCAAGGTAGTCGAGCACGGCATCGAAATCTTCCTGCATGAGCGAATGGAAGCACCACGTGCGTCGCACGAGAGCGAGCGCCTCGGCACGGTTCCACTCCTGCGTGCAGCCCATGCTCACGAGTTGCTGCGCGAGCACATCGAGCGCGTTATGCGCGAGACGCACTTCATCGAGCTGCCGGTGGCGCGCGAGGAGCACCGTGGCGCAGCACTCCACGAGGTCACCCATGTTTGTCGCCATAAGCACTCCACGGCTGATCGAGTGAATATTGTGCCCGGCGCGACCGGCTCGTTGCAGGGCTTTGCTGACGCCTTTGGGAGTTGCCAGCATCACGACCAGTTCCACCGCACCGATGTCGATCCCGAGCTCAAGGCTGGTCGAACAAACTACGGCCCGCAGTTCACCACGTTTGAGCCGATCCTCCACTTCACGCCGCACATCGCGCTCCAGCGAACCGTGATGACACTCGATCTGATCCGCCATGTCGGGAAACTGGGTCTTCAGCCAGAACGTCGCCGCCTCTGCGCCGGACCGCGTGTTCGAGAAGACCAGCGTCGTGCGATATTTTTGAATGAGCTGGCCAAGTTCTTTCACCAATCGCTCGCCGGTAAATCCCGCCGGGGGATACGGATTTTTACGAAGCGGGGTATGCACGCGCAGCTCGATCTTTTTATCCGCCACGGCGTCGATGATGGCGCATTCGCCCCGCGTGCCGGCGAGAAAACGCGCGATTTCATCTAATGGAGCGACGGTGGCTGAAAGACCGATGCGTTGCATATGCGCGCCGCTGCCCTCCACCAGATACGCCAGTCGCTCGATACTCAGGGCGAGATGCGCGCCGCGTTTGTTGTCGGCCATCGCGTGAATTTCATCGACGATGATCCACCGCACGCCGGCGAGCAGCGGCAGCCATTTGGTCTGACTCAACAGGACGCACAGACTCTCCGGCGTGGTCAGCAAAATGTGCGGTGGCTTGGTGTATTGCCGGGCGCGCTCATGCTGGGTCGTGTCGCCGGTGCGGAGTTCCACACGAATCGGCGACTTTTCCCCGAAGAGCTCGCGCAATGGCCCGGCGAGATTTTTCTCCAGATCGTAGCTCAGCGCACGGAGCGGCGACACATACACGCACTGAATGGTATCGCGCAGCGGTCCAGCCGCGTGTAGTTGAGCCAGCACGTCGAGCACGGAGAGAAAGGCTGCGAAGGTTTTGCCAGTGCCGGTGGGCGAAACGATCAGCGCGTTTTCGCCCGCTGCGATTCGCGGCCAGGCGGTCCGCTGCACCGGCGTCGGCTGGCCGTAGCGGCGGTGAAACCACTCGAAGACCGGTGTCACTCCGCGACCGATGCGCCGTGGCGGGCCTGGCGCCGGGGGCGAAGCTGGCGATTGCGAACTTCCGCCGGTTCGCGCTGGAGAAAGGCCGGCCGATCTTTCAATCCACAGCGCGCAAAATCACTCGTGAGGGCGGCGGTCGCCTCCTCCTCAGCGACGCCCACCTCGGTGGTGAGGAACACGAACAACGACTCCGCCAGCGCATGCAGCGCAATCTCGTGGGTGCGACGCAGGCGGCCATGGAGCCAGTCGGAGAAGCGCAGAAACCGCTCGAAGGGCGACGCCTCCCGCCAGAGCAGCGGCAACGCATGAGTAAAGCGCCCGCTGTTTGCCACGAGATCCCAATAGCGCGCGAACCGGCGCATCCGCTGCATGGTGGCAAAATCGAGATCGCGATTCTGCAGAATTTCATAGGGCGACTGCGGCGAGTAAACCATCCGATACTCGGCGTCGTGCCGGATGATCGGTGTGCCACGGAGGCGCTTCAAAATGCCGACCTGAATCTCCTGCGGGGCGAGCGCCACGAGCCGGTCGAAGCCGCGCCCAAAGCTGCCGAGGTCCTCCCCCGGCAGTCCCACGATCAGGTCGGCATGAATGTGGACGCCTGTCTCAGAGCGGAGATAGCGGAAGTTATCTTCCAGTCGGGCGAGATTCTGCCGGCGGCTGATGTTTTTCGATGTGCCTTCATCGAAAGTCTGGATGCCGACCTCGAATTGCAGCGCGCCTGGCGGGAACTTGGCGATCAATTCGCGCAACTCGGCCGGCAGACGGTCCGGCACCATTTCGAAATGCACGAACAAGCCGTCGCACCAGCGATCGAGGAAAAACTGCAAGATCGCCCGCGCGGTGGGGAGGTGCAGGTTGAAGGTGCGATCGACGAACTTAAACTGCCTCGCCCCACGCGCGAGCAGGCGCTCGAGCGAGGCCAGAAAAGTATCGAGAGGAAACGCTCGCACCGGAACCTCGAGCGACGAGAGGCAGAACTCGCAGGTGAATGGACACCCGCGCGACGCCTCCACATAGAGCACGCGATGGGCGATATCGTCGTCGGAATAGAGATCATAGGGCAGCGCGAGTTGCCCGGGTTGCGGAAGCTCGGCGGAGATGATCCTCGGAAAAATTTCGCCAGTGAGGAGTCCCCGGCAGACCTCGGCGAATTTCAAATCCGCCTCTCCCGTGATGGTGTGATCCGCCAACCGGACAATCTCCTGCTGATCGGACTCGTAACTTACTTCCGGCCCACCTAGCACCACTCGCACCTCGGGCCGGAGCCGCTTCAGCAGTGCTACGACCTCCGTAGTCTGCACCACATTCCAGATGTAAACGCCCAGCCCTATAATCTTTGGTTCGTGGGCCAGCAGACGCTCGACAATCTCCAGCGGACGCTGGTTGATGTCGAACTCCGCCAGCACCGCCTGTTCGCACAACTCGCCGAGATTTGCCAACAGGTAACGCAGCCCAAAGGCCGCGTGGATGTATTTGGCGTTGAGAGTAGCGAGGACGATCGCGGACACGCGCTCATTCTGCCCGCAAATCGCCCGCGCGCCAGTAGCGTCGATCAGCGATAGGGCGACCAGAACTCCGCCGGGGCCACTTCGGATAGCGCCTGCCAGGTTGCGTCGGGAAGCTTCGGACCTTCATCCACCACGAATTTCGGCCCGAATGCATTGCCCAGCGTGTCGCAACCCGTCTCATAAAGCGGGCTGCCCTTTTTCAGATAAGGCCGGAGGTCATCGATCGTAGCGGTGTCGCTAGGGGCCTTGCCGTTGTCAATCGCCCAGCGATCGAGCGAGTCGCCCAGCATCCGCAGATCATTCAGAACGGCGGTGGCTTGGCCGCGCTTGCGAGAGCGCAGGATATTTGGCGTCGCGATCATCGTCAGGAGCGCCAGGATCGTGACAGCGATCATGATCTCGACCAAAGTGAACGCACGGTGATGGCGCCGGCTTTGCGGCGAGGATTGCTGTGAGCGGGCCGAGGTCAGCAGACCACTGGCGAAGGTGTGCAACTGCGCCGCCGAAAAGCGATCGAGCAGGGCGGGTAAATCGCGGCTTTCCCCTTCCGGATCGCCCGTCACCAGCGCGATTGGCACGTGCGCCAGCTTTTCGGTAGCTCGCAGTTTCGTAACCGTGTCACGGGCCGCCGCAGTCGGCTGATCGAAATCCAGCAGAATGAGGTCGGGAGCAAAACCGACCGCGCTTTCGATGGTGTGGTCGCCAAACTCGCCGGTGCCGACGAGATATCCGCCCGACCGCTCCAGGAGACGGCGGCAGAGCAGGGCGACACCGCTGCCGCTATCCAGCACGAGGATGCGTTTGCGAGCGGTCAAGAGTGACGGAAGGAATTGTGAGAGGCGAGGAGGTTTCATGGTCGGCATGTTAATAAGCCTCCCCCGCGCCCTGTGCCCGAAGGGGGGCTGTGTATATCCCATGGGGAAGACTACCGGGTGCCCCCCGATGCCTTTCTCAGGAGATGACACGCCGGCACTGGACAAAGGCAGGCGGTCCGCACGAAAGGAACGGCCCATGCCCGATCCCGTCGCCATCGCCACTGCCAATCAGCTCGCCGTCCGTTTTGGGACGCAGACAGTGCTCGAGGATGCGGCCCTCGGAATCCACGAGGGTGAACGCATCGGTCTCGTGGGCCGCAACGGCACGGGCAAGTCCACCTTTCTCCAAATCGCCGCAGGCGTGCTTGAGCCGGACAGCGGGACGTTTTCGCGGCAGCGCGATCTGGTGACTGGCTACATGCCGCAGGTCTTCGGTCTCGATGACGGCGCGACCGTGCATGACAATATCCTGGCCGGCGCGAAGCACATCCTCGAACTCATTGCGGAATACGAACGCGTGCCCGCCGAGAGCCCGCGCAGTGTGCAGTTGCTCGACCGGATCAATCACTTCGACGGATGGACCTTGGAGAGCCGGCTCACCGCACTGATCGGGAATCTGCACGCGCCTGAGGCAGACCGGGTCGTCGGCACGCTTTCCGGGGGCGAGCGGCGCCGTGTGGCGCTGTGCCGCGCACTCGTCTCCCGGCCCGATTTCCTCATCCTCGACGAGCCGACCAACCACCTCGACACCGGCTCGATCGAGTGGCTCGAGGATTTCCTTGCGCGCTACACCGGCACCTGCCTTTTCGTAACGCACGACCGCTATTTTCTAGACCGGGTCGCGACGCGGATCGTAGAGCTTTCGCGCGGCCGCTTCCACAGCTACGAAGGGAACTACACCGACTACCTGCTCGCCCGCGCCGAGCGCCAGGCCGCCGAGGAAGCGCAGGAAGCGAAGCGACAGAAATTTCTCAAACGCGAACTGCTCTGGGTGCGCAGTGGAGTGAGAGCCCGACGGACCAAATCGGTCGAGCGAATGAACCGCTACTTCGAAATGGCTGCGCAGGAAGGGCCTGAAGCGGAACTCGATGTCGATCTCATCATCCCACCCGCGCCGAAACTCGCGAATCGTGTCATCACCCTGAAGGACGTGGGCATCGAAGTCGGCGAACGCTGGCTGGTGCGCGATCTTTCACTCGATCTTGCCGCCGGTGAACGACTCGGAATCGTGGGCCGCAATGGCATTGGCAAATCCACCCTGCTTCGCGCGATCCTCGGCCAGCTCGAACCGACACGCGGCAGCGTTGATATCGGTGCCCGCACGGAGATCAATTCTGTAGATCAGGACCGCCTGCAGCTCGACGAAAGCAAGACGGTTTACGAGGAAGTCGGCGGTCTCAGCGAAGTCGTTCGGCTCGGCGAGGACACGATCACGCTGCGCAGCTACCTGCGTCGTTTCCTGTTCACCGAGGACCGGATCAATACCAAGGTCGCCCAACTCAGCGGCGGTGAGCGCAGCCGCATTCTCCTCGCGAAGATTCTCAAACGCGGCGGTAATGTGCTGATCCTGGACGAACCCACCAACGATCTCGATCTCGGCACACTGCGCCTGCTCGAGGAAGCGCTCGTCGCCTTCGCGGGCAGTGTCATCGTGGTGAGCCACGACCGGTATTTCCTCAATCGCGTCTGCACTTCGATTCTCGCCTTCGAGGGTGACGGCGTCGTGAACCGCTGGGTGGGGAACTACGACTATTACCTTGAGAAACGCGCCGAGCAGGATGCTCATCTTTCCGCGTTTGAAAAGCCAAAGGCCATCGCACCAAAAGCCGCTCCTGCCGCCGAGCGGGCGCGCAAGTTGAAGTGGAAGGAAGAACGCGAGCTGGAAACGATGGAGGAAACGATCCTGGCCGCCGAGGCGGAAGTCGCGCGGCTGGAAGCGCTCTTTGCCGCGCCGGATTTTTACCAGAAGCACGGCCACGAAGCGGCTGCCCTCGACACCCAGCTCGCCGCCGCGCGCGAAGAGGTGCCCCGGCTTTACGCGCGCTGGGAAGAACTGGAAGCGATTCGAGCCGGGACGACGCCCTGACGTTCAGCGAACCGCCACGAAGGTTCCCGCGAATTCCACGGCGACCGCGCCGTCTTCCTCGATGGTCACTTCCAGCCGCAGGCGCGCTTTGCCGGCACGAGCGAAATCGCGATGAAACTTCGTCAGCATGGCCTCTTCCGGTCGGCGGCAGATCGCCCGCGGATCTTTCCGCACCGGTCTGCGGAACGAAATCGAACTATCACGAATCACGACGTGGCAGCCCGGCTCCGGCAGTTCCAGCCAGAGCCACGCATAACCCGCCAGCGTAGCCAAGGCATTCAGGCTACCGCCAAACACCGTGCCGAGATGATTGCGATTGAGGGCCAGCGGCGACTCCAGCACGATCTCGCCTCCTTCATAAGAAACCGCGCGCACCCCCATCGCCCGGGTGAGCGGGATTTGTTCATGCAGATATGCTTCGAGTCCCTGCCATCGGCTATTCGTCATCGTCCGGCTACCATCGCACACCGATCTTCTTGTAGCCATCGATGACCGCCTTGATCATCTCGTCGGCGCTGCGATTATCGAGGAGGACGCCGAGTTGTTCGATCCCATAGTCGCCTTTGCGGGAATACTTCGGCAGTTCAATGCCACGATAGCTGAAGCTGCCGTTGTCGTTTCGCGTCACGCGAGGGTCCTTAAAGAAGGTGGCCCATGCATCGCGCGCCTCGGCCATCTGGTCGAGATACTTGAGAAAGCGGGTGCCATTCCCATCTCCATCGAGATGGCAGAAATAATAGACAAGCATGGCAGACGCGAAATAAAGCCGGTGCTGCGCGATGCCACCACTGTCGGCCTTCGCGTGCCACTGCTCGCCCGTCATCGACATGTGCTCAAGCACCGGGCCGATGTCCGACGGCTTGATTCCGTAAGCCGCCGATTCCTTGATGTATTCCTTGATGCCCCGCTCATGAGCCCCGGCCGTGAAGACGCCCGCATGATACGGCAGCATCTCGGTGTATTCCGCGGTGCCTTCGATGACCCACGTGGGCAGAAACGGCAGGAAATCGTGCATCATCTGGTGCGTGATTTCGTGCACGATGGTGTCGTTGCGATAGTTGTCGTTCTTGAACCACGTCTTGCCGCGCTGCTCGAGGCCGAGACTTTGGAAGGGCACGCGAAAAATGCGATCCTTGCTCATGTAAACGCCGCCGGAATTTTCGGGACCGCCGGCGCGGATGTAATTGTCCCGGCTCACGTAGAATTTCGCCTTGTAATAACCGAGGTCCGCCGGCGGTTTGGGCTCAATGCCCCACGGCAACGCTTCCACAAGGCTGTGAGTAGCCTCGAAGGTGCGGGCGATTTCTTTCATCACGCTCACAGCGACTTTGTCCTGCGAGGCGAACTCGAAATTTTTCGACCGGTAAACGCAGTCCTGCATGGCGGGGTCTTCCTTCACGACCTTCACCTCGATCGTGCGCGAATCGACCTCTACTTTCTGTGGCCAGATGCGTTTGGCGATTGGCGTCCGCGTGCCCGCTCCCCCGCTTCCACCACCCGTCACGAATGCCTGATCCCCCGGCGAAAGCCGCGCGAGGGCGATGGCGGCAAGCTGGCCGTTCGAGAGACGCAGTGTCACCTGCGAGCCTTGCACACTCACCATGGCGGCCTGGAAAGTTTTACCCTCGGTCGTGGTCCACGTGCGAGTGGGTGCCGACGTTTGCGCGAAGAGACTACCAGCCACGAAGGGGGCAACAAGGAACGCGCGGGGAGGGTTCATGAGAATGCCTCAGCTAGCGGGCATCACAACCGCTAGCAAGCCTTACAAGATTTCCACCGGTCTCGCACGGGGCGACCACAGCGCTTCGGCGTATTTCACTCCGCACGCCGCGCCGCGATAACGGGCGATGTTGGCTTTCGCGATCTGCGACGCATCAACCTCCAACTCATCGTAAGGTTTGTTGCGCACGAAGGCCATCAGTTGCCCGAGCCACTCCATGGCCGAGGGCCATGTTTCGGTCACATCGACGAAAGTATTGGGCTCGAACCCAATGGTGTGGCCCGGCCCATTGTCATAACTATAAAGGCGGGACGGCAGCTTGATCTTATCGAGTCCGAGAATGCGATCCGCCTGCGGGATGGCCGCTTTGCAAATCGCCGCGGCCGCTTCGTGATCGGGGTGGTTGTCGCGATTCCACAGCATGAACGCGACATCCGGCTGCACCTCGGCGACGACTTTCGCCACCGCGAGTTTCGTCTCCTCATTCAACGAGAAGCGGCCCGAGGCGTAATCGAGAAACCGCATCTCGATGCCGTGGAAATGGGCAAGCTCCCTACTGACTTCGAGCAACTGCTGCTCGCGACCCTTCACGGGCGGCCAGTTGGTGTAATCGCCGATGAGCGATAACACCACCACACGGTATTCCTTCGCGACGGCCTGGAGGAGAATGCCGGGAATTCCAAAAACGCAGTCGTCGTAATGCGCGCCGGTGGCGAGGAGGGTTTTGGGCATGAGTTTCGTTTTACGTTCAGCTACGACGCTTTTCGAGCTTCGATTTTTTTGGAAGCCGGTCCACGTTGCCCCCCATGCAACTCATCGACGGAAAAGCCATCGCAGCCAAGATCAACGAGGAGAACCGCGCGGCCATCGCCGAACTGGCGGCGCGCGGAGTAAAGCCCGGGCTTGCCGTCGTGCTCGTCGGGCAGGATCCCGCTTCGCAGGCCTACGTGCGCAACAAGGACAAGACCGCGAAGGAACTGGGTCTGCATTCGGTGAAGCACGAGCTTCCCGCCGACACGACACAGGAAGCGCTGATCGCACTCGTCGAATCCCTCAATATCGATCCGCTCGTCCACGCCGTCCTCGTGCAATCGCCCCCACCGGCGCACATCGACGAGCGTGCGGTGGTCGAAGCCATTGATCCGCGCAAGGATGTGGACGGCTTTCATCCAGTGAACGTCGGCAAGCTCGCGCTCGGCGATGCGGACGCCTTTGTGCCCTGCACCCCGTTGGGCTGTCAGCGCCTGCTGGTGGAGAGCGGCATCGAGACGCGCGGTGCCCGCGTGGTGGTGCTGGGGCGCTCGATGATCGTCGGCAAACCGCTTGCACTGCTTCTCTCTGCAAAAGGCCCGGGCGGCGACGCGACCGTTACGATCGCCCACAGCCGCACGCGCGATCTCGCCGCGGTCTGCCGCGAAGCGGATATTCTCATCGCCGCGATCGGGCAACCGGAGTTTGTGAAGGCCGACATGGTGCGCGAAGGCGCGGTGGTGATCGACGTGGGTATCAACCGCGTCAGCGACCCGACTTCGCCGAAAGGCAGCAAGCTCGTCGGCGATGTCGCTTTTGCCGAAGTCGCGCCGAAGTGCCGCGCGATCACACCCGTGCCCGGCGGCGTCGGCCCCATGACGATCGCGATGCTGATGCACAACACGATCGCAAGCGCGCGACGCTGGACGGATCGTCCCGGCGTGCGCTAGCGTCCAGCTCCTCCAAAGCCCCCTCTCCCCCCATGCCTTTCATCCTCGCCCTCGACCAGGGCACGACTAGTTCGCGTGCCATCGTCTTTGATCACGAAGGTTCCATCCGCGCCGTGGCGCAGCAGGAATTTCGGCAAATCTTTCCGCAAGCCGGCTGGGTCGAGCACGACGCGAAAGAAATCTGGCAGACGCAGTTCGACACAGCGCGCGAGGTGTTGGCCAAAGGGGGACTGAAGGCCGCCGACATCGCGGCCATCGGCATCACCAATCAACGCGAGACTACCGTGGTTTGGGACCGCCGCACGGGCGAGCCGATTCACCATGCCATCGTATGGCAGGACCGCCGAACCGCCGGTTTCTGCGACGAATTGAAAACGGCGGGACACGCCGAGGCGATCCAGCAACGTGCGGGTCTTGTCATCGACGCTTATTTCTCTGGCAGCAAAGTGCGCTGGCTCCTCGATCACGTGCCCGGTGCGCGTGAACGCGCGGAACGCGGCGAACTGGCTTTCGGCACGATCGACTCCTGGCTGATCTGGAATCTCACCGGTGGCGCACGGCATGTCACCGATCCCTCGAACGCATCACGCACCATGCTCTACCATCTGCGCAACGGGTGGGATGACGAATTGCTGCGGATCATCGGCGTCCCACGCTCGATGCTACCCGAAGTGCGCCCTTCGAGTGAGGTTTACGCCGAGACCGCCCCCGGCCTTTTCGACGGACCGATCAAGATCGCAGGCATCGCGGGCGATCAGCAGGCCGCTCTTTTCGGTCAGAATTGTTTCACCCGCGGCCTCGCCAAGAACACCTACGGCACCGGTTGTTTTATGCTGATGAATATCGGCACGGAGCCGATGATTTCGAAGCACAAGCTACTCACCACCGTCGCGTGGGAGCAGGGCGGGCGGACCGAATTTGCCCTCGAAGGCAGCGTCTTCATCGGCGGCGCAGTGGTGCAGTGGTTGCGCGATGGGCTCGGAATCATCAAGTCCGCTTCGGAAATCGAAGCGCTCGCCGCGACGGTTCCGGATTGCGGCGGCGTCTATCTGGTGCCGGCCTTCGCTGGTCTCGGCGCACCGCATTGGGATCAATATGCACGTGGCACGATCACCGGTCTTACGCGCGGCACCACGGCGGCGCACCTGGCGCGGGCCGCTCTTGAAGGCATCGCCTTCCAGGTGGCCGATGTGCTGGAGGTGATGAAACAAGATTCCGGCATCGCGATGAATGGCCTGCGCGTCGATGGCGGCGCGTGCGCCAACAATCTGCTCATGCAATTCCAGGCCGACGTGCTGCAGGTGCCGGTAGTGCGCCCCACGGTTATCGAGACAACCGCGCTCGGCGCCGCGTATCTCGCCGGGCTCGCGGTCGGATTCTGGAAAAATCGCGCTGAAGTCGAGCGAGCGTGGCAGGTGGAGCGCACCTTTGAGCCGCAGATGAGCATCGACGAAGCCGCGCATCGGCGCTCGCGCTGGACCGAGGCATTGCGCCGCGCCTCGGATTGGGAAGAACGCACGACGGTGAAGGTTTCGCCGTCCATCTAAACCTCGCATGAACCGCGACGCCTTTTTCCAACGCCTCGCCGATCGGAAAGAGCCCTGGGACCTCGCCGTGGTCGGCGGAGGCGCGACCGGCATGGGCATCGCGGTGGATGCCGCCTCGCGTGGCTACCGCGTGGTGTTGCTCGAGCAGAGCGACTTCGGCAAGGGCACGTCCAGCCGCTCGACCAAGCTCGTGCACGGCGGCGTGCGTTACCTCCAGCAGGGCAACGTATCGCTCGTCATGGAGGCGCTGAAGGAGCGTGGACTGCTCCTCCAAAATGCGCCGCATCTCGTGCACGATCTCGAATTCATCGTGCCGAACTATGCGTGGTGGGAGGCGCCCTTCTACGGCATCGGCCTCAAGGTGTATGACCTCCTCGCGGGCAAATATGGGTTCGGCCCATCGGAATTGCTTTCGCGCGAGGAAACGCTCGCGCGGATTCCCACGCTCGAGCAGGACGGCCTGCGTGGGGGGGTGAAGTATCACGACGGGCAGTTCGACGACGCGCGCCTGCTCATCAACCTCGCCCAGACCGCAGCGGAACAGGGTGCCTGCGTGCTCAACTACACGCGTGTCACCTCGCTCGTGAAAGACCCTGAAGGTTTCGTTTCCGGCCTCGCTTTCCGCGACGAAGAAACCGGCGCGACTCACACGCTCGCCGCCCGCTGCGTCATCAATGCCACCGGCGCGTTTTGCGACGCCCTGCGCGCCATGGACGAGCCCGGTGCCGCGCCGATGATCGCGCCAAGCCAGGGCGTCCACATCGTGCTCAGCCGCGAGTTCCTTCCCGGCCACACCGCCATCATGGTCCCCCATACGCGCGACGGGCGGGTGATGTTCGCCATCCCGTGGCACGACCACGCGCTCGTCGGCACTACGGACACGCCCATCCCCGAGGTTTCCCTCGAACCGGCGCCGCTCGAACAGGAAGTCGATTTCATTCTCGAGACGGCGAGCAGCTACCTCTCCCGCGTGCCGACCAAGGCCGATATTCTCAGCGTGTTCACGGGCATCCGGCCCTTGGTGAAGGCGGGCGAAGGCTCGAACACCGCGACTCTTTCCCGCGACCATACGATTCACATTTCCTCGTCCGGCCTGCTCACCATCGCGGGAGGAAAGTGGACGACTTATCGGAGGATGGCCGAGGATGCGGTCGATCACGCCATCGTGCTCGCGCGGCTCACCGAGCGACCGTGCGTGACGCGCGATCTGCACATCCACGGCTTCCACCGCCATGCCGCCGACTTCGGCGCACTCGGCATCTACGGCTCCGACGCCATCGGCATCCGCGAACTCCTTCGCAAAAACCCCGCACTCGGCGAACCGCTGCACAGCGCCCTGCCCATCGTCGGCGCGGAAGTCATCTGGGCGGCGCGGCACGAGCAGGCTCGCACCGTGGAAGATGTCCTCGCCCGCCGGACCCGCGCTCTCTTTCTCAATCGCGAAGCGGCGCTCGCGATGGCCCCCACCGTCGCACGACTGCTGGCCACGGAACTCGACCGCGAAGCCGCGTGGCAGGAATCGCAGCTCGCCTCCTTCTCCGAAGTGGCCTCCCACTACGCGGCGTAGCTACAACTCGAAGAATCCGTAAAGCCGCCGCAGAAAGCTCTCCTTGTAACGCGCGGCGGTCTCCGTCTTTTCGCTCTCGCTCATCGTGGACTCAATAATGCCGTCCACCTCCATCTTCCGCTTCGCCAGAATCTCGGAGAGTCGCTCGAGCAGATTCTGATTTTCTGCCAGAATGTCCGCGAGGGTTTCCTTGCCGATCTCCCACATTTCGCAATCGGTGCGCGCTTGGACCGTGGCGGTGCGCACCTCGCCGGTGAGCAGGCTCATTTCGCCGCAGTAGTCGCCATCGCGGAGCGTCGCGACGTGTTTTTCCACCCCGCCAACCTGCAGGTAAACCTCTGCCTGCCCATGCACGAGGATGAACATCGAGCGACCCTCATCGCCTTGATTGATGATATGCTCACCGCGGCCAAACCGGAGCAGCCGCGCATCGGCCAGCAGACGACCGAGCTGGCTGGGGCTGAGGAGCTGGAGGAATGGCTGCCGGCGTAGTGAGGTGTGCGCGATCGCGAGCGCATCGCCCCCTTCCTTTTTCGGCCGTTCGATCTGCACTGTGCGGATGGGAAAGGGAATTTTCAGCCCGGCTCGCTGCGCTTCATACCAGACGTTCGTCCGCACCGCGTCGCAGATCGGGTTGTATTTGCTCTCATCTTCCATCCAGAAGCGGATCTCGTAGATGATGGCGCTTTCCCCGTAGTCGCGGAGAAAAACTCTCGGCTCTGGATTGGCGAGCACCCCTTGCGCCGTCGCCGCCGCGTGCTTGAGGCAGTCCTTCACCTGATTCGGCGGCGTGCTGTATTCGAATCCCACCTGGATCCGGATGCCGTGAACGCGATCGGGATAGGTCAGGTTCGTAATGGTGGTGCCTACGATGTGCCGGTTGGGGATGTCGTAATAGATGTTGTCGTTATCGCGGCAGCGGGTGGAGCGCCAGTTCACCTCCATGACCTCCACGTGTTTATTATCGACGATGAGCCAGTCGCCGATCCGGAAAGGCTTGCCGACTTCGATGGAGATGCCTGCGATGACGTTGCCCAGCAAGTCCTGCATCGCAAAACCGATGACGCCGACGACGACGGTGGAACCAAGCACTGCACCCTGGATAGAGACTCCGTAAACCCCACCGAGCGCCAGCAGCACCGCCGACACGAAAATGACCAGCGCAAGGACCTGGCTGAGAAACTTGGGCGGTTGCGAATGGTGCCTTCTCTCAAACCAAAGCTCCCAAATGAAACGCCGCACCAGCGCGATCACCAGAAACGATCCCAGCACGATCATCGCCGCGCGGAGATTCATCATGACCGTCTGCCTCCGCGCAAACTCGACCTGGAAGAGTTCGAGAGGGGCCCACGCCGCGACGACAATGCTGAAGAACAAATACGCCGGCCCGATTCGCACCTGCTGGTCACGCTTCAGCCATCGCCCCAGGATGACCAGCACGACGAAGACCAGCGGCACGATGGCCGCTTCGATGAGAAGCGATTCTGTGCGCGGAAGGACGCCAGGCATTAAGGTGATTTATAAAACCGCCCGCCCGGCGGCAAGACGCATCACAAGCTCCCCGTGGATTTCCGCCTCAGCGCAGCAACTCGCGCAAGGCGTCGTCCGTCGCCTCGATCGTTCGATCGATGTCCGCTTCGCTGTGCGCAAAGCTAATGCTGCCCTGCTTCACGATGACCGGGAAATGATAGATACCGCGCTCGATGAGTGCGCGGCGATAGCGGGTGTCGAACCCGGCGTCGTGGTGATCGAGAATATCTTCCCAATCACGCGGCTCCGTCCCGGTGAAATAGACGCAACTCGCGCTACCAACGCGGGAGATGATCGCCGGCACGCCATGCTTGGAGAAGAGTTCCCGCTGTCCTTCCTCGAGTCGTCGCGCGAGGCGTTCGAGGTGCCCATACACATCGAGCTTCGGATCGAGCAGTTTGCGCAGGCACGCTACCGCCGCGGCTACCGGCACCGGATGGCAGTTGTAAGTGCCTGCGATGAGAACCCGTCGCTTCGGATCGGGATCGACCGCGAGATCCATCAGCGCGGCCTTTCCGGCGAGCGCCGCGAGGGGAAAGCCGTTCGCGACCGCCTTGCCATACGTTGACAAATCGGCCGTGACACCGGCGACTGCTTGATAGCCACCGAGGCTGGCCCGGAAGCCGGTCTTCACCTCGTCGAAAATCAGCACGAAGCCGTGGCGATCCGCGAGTGCACGAAGCCCAGCGAGATAGCCGGGCTCCGGTTTGATCACCCCGATGTTTTGCAGAACCGGCTCGGTGATGAGGGCGGCAATCGGATGTTTGCTGACGACGCGTTCGACCGCTTCCAGGTCATTAAACGGCACCGCATGCGTGAGCACCAGCTCCTCCGGTGGAATCCCTGCCGTGATCGGCGCCCGCGGATATTCCCCGTTTTGGACTTCACCCAGTTCCACGCGCGGCGTCATCAGATTCATCGCCACCGCGTTGTGATGCCCGTTGTAGCCGCCCTGCATCTTGATGACGTGCGAACGACCGGTCCAGGCCCGTGCGACGCGAATGGCCTGCTGTGTGGCTTCCGAGCCCGTGTTGAAAAACTGCACCTTGTCCGCATGAGGCACGGCACGCAGGAAGAGCTCTGCGAGTTCACCCTCCTCGCGCGTCGGACCGGTGCCATAGTTGGAAAGCCCATCCTGCATCGCCTTCGTCACTGCGGCGATCTGGTCATCATCATTGTGACCAAGCAGATAAGGCGCAAAGCCCGCATGATAGTCGATGTATTCGTGTCCATCGATATCCCAAAGCCGCGAACCCTTGGCGCGGACGAAAGCGATCACCGGATCGGCTTTGCGGTTGAGCGAGGCGAGCCCGCCCGGGATCAGGCGGGCGTTGTGTTGGAGGAGTTGTTCGGATTGAGGCCAGGACATGATGGATGAAAACTTTGAGGGGAGTTCAGGGTGCGATGTAGAGCGCGCTGAAACGCGCTTTGGTATTCTGATCCCCGACGAAGGTCCCCTTGATATGAACTCGTCCGGGGAAACCAGAGACGACCGGTTGACCTTTCCAGACGACCGGGGTTTGAAATCCGCCCTGCGTGATCACCGCCGCATCCGCCCCCGCAAATCCCGCTAGCGGACGCTCATGTTCGTCGAGGAGTTCGAGCTTCAGTGCGGAGGCTTCGCTTAGCCCATCGGCATTGAGATAAATTCGCGCCTGCGGAGGCAGGATGAGCGCAGCGGTGATGAATTCGCTCTGGATCACCGGCAGTTGATAATCCCCCTTCCCTTTGCCGACCTCTTCCACCACGAGATCGCCAAACCGATCACGGGGCAGCGTGGCGATGCCTACTCCACCTCGCGCGGGTGAATCCTTGGAGTGCCGCGGGTCCCACGAGCCGTAATAGATGAACGTCTGATGGCCGATATTTTCGAAGCCCTGTCCCTGGATCACGCCACCCTGATCCCACGCACCGTCCTCGCCCCGGCGGAGAAAGGTCCACTCGTGCGCCGGTTCGCGGAAGTTCAGTCCATCGTTACTCACGACAAAACCAAGGTCGATGGTGATATCCTTCCATTCTTTCGCGCCGTGCCACTGCCCATAGATACCTAATAACACATTGCCTCGATTCCAAACACTGAACCCTTCGTGGCACTGCTCCGCTTCGAGGCTATGCCCAGGACCGAGGATCGTGTGCTGTGGCTCACGCACAAAGCTAATGCTGCTCGTCTGCGACCAGTTCACAAAATCAGCGGAGCGGTAAAGTCGCGTCACCCGCCCGTGATACGGACGGGGGGCATTCATCGCATTCTGGCCGCTGATATAGAACATCCCATCCCACCGATACAGGCCGCCGCATGGCTCGAAATGCACCGCCGGCAGGACCAGATCTTTCTCCTGCAGTTCCGCTTTCAATGGCTTTGCTTCGGTGAGGAGCTTCCACGTCAGCCCATCCGGACTCGCATAAGGCGCCAGGGTTCCCAGCCGCGTATTGTGCCGAAAATAGACATGTGCGGACATCTTATACCGGCGTTCCAGGTTCGGATCATCCGGGTCTTTGATCACCTTCAAGTTCACAAAACCCAGCGCGGGATCGATCGCGACGAGATTATTATGCTTGTTGCCGCCATATTTCACCAGCCCGAGGACGGGCTTGGTCCATTTGATCCCGTCCTCGCTCTCGGCATAAGCCGGCCGCCAGCGGGCTGAAGCCACGCGGTTCGACTGGTCATCGTCGTAGGCCACATACCACAGGCGATACTTCCCGTTCTCGCGGAGGATCGAGCCGTAAAATTGCACTCCCATCGCGTCGGGCGTCCCCGGTGCTCCACGCGGCACAACTGGATTGGCCGGATGCCGCTCGGGCGTTCGCATTTCAAGCCGCACATTTTGCGTGTAGGGAATCGAGACCTGATCGAAGGCGAACAGCGTCGTTACCTTCGTTTCATCGAAAAGTTCCGCACCGTGGCTAATACCAATCGACAGGAGACAGAAAATGGAGGCTGTTCGCAGGTTCACGGCTTGGCGGGCTTCACAAGAAAGAGCAGGCCTCCGCAGAGAAGAAGGAAAGCCGTCGCTCCGAGGAAAAGATGACTCAGGTTGAGTTGAGCGTCCCGCATGACGCCACCGAGATAAATCGTAACCCCGCCAACCATCGTGCTGAACATATTCAATATGCCGTAACCGGTCGCTCGATAACGCGAATCCGCGATCTGGCAAAGAATCGGCATGAGGTTCGCATCGGTGGACGTTCTCGACAAACCGTAGAGAACCACTCCGGCAATCGCCCACGTCAGATGGCCCGTCGTTGCAAGCAGTAGCACACCGAGGCCCGCGATGCACAAGCCGATGGCAGGCACCAATACCCGCGCGCGTTCATTGGTGCGACTCCAACGATCCGCCAAGGCCCCTCCAATCACTAACCCGATTACCGACGAGACATATAAGTAACCCGTGGCCGAGAGCCCGGCTTCGCCTTGCTTCAAGTGAAAGCGCTCGCCGAAATAGGTGGGCAACCAGCCAGCCAGAGCCCATCCGGCAAAACCCAGCAATCCCCAGAAAACGACGAGCAATGTAAAGGAGCCACTCTTGAACAACCCCACCACCGCTTCGTCGAGACGCGGCTTAGGCGTAGCCGCACCCGCCACGAGTCCTTGCCCGTCTTCGTTCGAAGGAGCCGGGCGGAGGAGGAAGACCAGGATAGCCGCGTAGATGATGCCGATGATCCCGAAGAGATTAAACGCATACTGCCAGCTATGGTTTTCCGCGAGCCATCCACCTAGTCCGCCGAGGCTGGCTCCGATGTTGATCCCCGTCATGTGAACGCCGGTGGCGAGCGAACGGGTTGATCCGCGATGATAGTCGGCAATCAGCGCCAGCGCCGCGGGAATGTAGGCCGCTTCGCTGATTCCCATGAGCGCGCGGGCAATGAAGAGCTGCTCAAACGAGTTTGCGTGAGCCGTCAGCCAAGTCACGATCGACCAGATCAGCAGGCTCACCACGATCACTCGTCCGCGGTCAAATCGATCGGCGAGAAAACCCGAGAACGGGCTGAGCCCGCCGTAAACCCACAGGAATACCGACGTGAGCAATCCAAACTGCGTGTCGGTCATCGGGATCGCCTCCACCAGCGAACCACGCATGGTGGTGATCATTGTGCGATCCAGGTAGTTCAATGCCCCCACCACCCAAAGCAGGGCTACGATCAGCCAGGCACGCGCCGGCAACCCGGCGACGGGGAAATTCTGGGGAAGAGGTGCGTTCATGGAGGGGATCTAGTGAGGCGCCAGACCCAGCGTTTCGCCGCCACTCAGACCGAGGGGAAGCAGAATTTCCGTTCCATCGTCGAGAGGGCGTTCGCGCACTCGCATTTCGTGCAGCAATCGCACGGCATGGCGGCCTAGCTCTTCTTCATCAACCGTCACGGAGGTGAGCCGCCGTGTGATCGCACCTTCGCGCCACGCGCCACCGAAACCCACCAGCGAAATATCCTCCGGAATTTTGACGCCGAGCCGACTCAGAATCAGGTAGGCGAGTTCCGCCTCCGAATCGAATCCGCAAAAGATCGCGGTTGGCCGGGACGGGTGCCGCATCAACGCCGAGAGTCTGGCTTCGAGAAACTGCTCGTGTTCCGCGAGGCGATGGGTCGTGTCGTAGTGCACGGACTCCGGCCGCAATTCGCCGCCACCCGCGTGAAGAGTTTCCCGCAAACCCTGTTCATAAAGCTCCGCAAGCCCGGCCCGGAGAGTGCCTAAAAGAGCCACGCGCCGATGACCACGTTCGAGCATCGCTTTCGCCGCCAGACGCCCCACTTCCAAGGCCGAAAAACTGACCAAGGGGGCCTGAATATTTTCCACCCGCCGATGGCAAAAGACTACCGGCACCCCCCGCTCGTGCAAAGGACGAATCTGATGCGCCGGCGTCGCGGGCAGGACCGTCGGAACGATGGCGACACCCGCCACTTTCTTGTCGAGGATCTGCAACAGCGCGTCGGCCTGGCGGAAGGGATCGTTGTCCGTATCGCACACGAGGACCTGATTGTGCAGACCTGCAGCCGCGTCGTGAAAGCCGCGCTGGAGCGAAGGGTAAAATCCGCCGCGCGCCTCGGGGATCACCAGCGCGAACAGATCAAGCCCGGATTTCAACCGCTGCCGCGCGGCCTCGTGCACGAAGGTGCCCCGGCCGCGCACCCGGCTGATGAGTCCGCTCCGCTCCAGCCCAGCCAACGCCTGCCGCACGGTATTGCGAGCCATCCCTGCGGAGTTGGCCAGCTCCAACTCGGTCGGCAAGGCATCCCCCGGGCGCAGCCGGCCCGCATCCAGTTCACACAGCAGATAAGCGCGCAAGCGCTCGTGCTTCGGGAGCGCCTCCAGATCAGACTGGCCTTGGAAATCGGAAATTCGAGACATCAAGTATGAACAAATAGGAACAATCATATCTCCAGCAAATTTTTAGATATAGTTTCACCTTTTTAGCTAATAGACTGGACACGAATTTGTTTATACCTTATATGAACAATTTCCCCAGCCTTTCCATGGCGCTGATCATCGCAGCGCTGGGCATGCGCACCGTCGCCGCAGAACCGATTCTCCTCGGAGAACAGCGTGAATTGTTTATCGACCACCATCTCATCGATTCGATCAAGGGCGCCCAACTCCACCTCCACGAGCCACGCAACGAAGGGGTGGCTCTTCGCTTCGATCAGCCTTGGGAGGGGCCGTTTTGCGGCTACTGCACCGTTCTGCGCGATGGAGACACACTCCGCGCTTACTATCGAGGCAAGCCCGTGGGCAAGGCCGACGGGCAGGGCGAGGTCACGTGCGTCGCGGAGTCTCGCGACGGCAGGGAGTGGACGCGGCCGAAGATCGGCCTCGTCGAATTCGAGGGCAGCAAGGAAAACAATATCGTCCTGGCGGCGGACGACCTCGCGCACAACTTCAGTCCGCTCGTCGACGCGAATCCTGCCACACCCGCGGATCAGCGTCACAAGGCGCTCGGTGGCACGATGAAGACGGGACTGATCGCGTTCACGTCGCCCGACGGACTGCACTGGAAAAAGCTGCGCGAAGAACCGGTGCTCGCGAAGGCGCAGGTCCCGTATCCTTACATGTTCGACTCCCAGAACCTCGCGTTCTGGTCCGCGACCGAGAAACGTTACGTGATGTTCTTCCGCGTCTTCCACGAAAAGATCCGCCGCATCGCCCGCGCGGAGAGCACGGATTTCGTGAACTGGACGAAGCTCTCCCTGATGAACTACCGCGCCAGCGACGGCGGCCCGGCGCCGATCGAGCACCTCTACACCAACCAGACGAACCCCTACTTCCGCGCACCGCAACTCTACGTCTCTCTTGCCGCGCGCTTTTTCCCCGGCCGGCGTGTGCTGACCGATGCCGAAGCGGCGGCAATCAACGTAAACCCGAAGTATTTCAACGACACCTCGGACGCGATCTTCCAGACCACTCGCGGGGGCGACACTTACGACCGCACGTTTCTCGGCGGTTTCATCAAACCGGGGCTCGGCCCGCAAAACTGGGTTTCACGCACGACCTATCCCGCGCTCGGCGTCGTCCAGACCGGTCCTGCGGAAATGTCGTGCTACACAAACCAGGACTACGCGCAGCCGACTTCCCACCTTCGCCGCTACTCCATGCGACTCGATGGTTTTGCCTCGGTGCGTGCGCCGTATGAGGGAGGCGAGTTCGTCACGAAACCACTCACGTTCAAAGGCGCGCGGTTGATGATGAATTTCTCCACGTCGGCCGCGGGAGGCATTCGCGTCGAAGTGCAGGATGGGGCCGGCGCGCCGATCCCCGGCTTCGCGCTCAGCGAGAGCGTGGAGACGATCGGCAACGAGATCGAACGCGCCGCGCGGTGGAAGTCTGGCGACGACGTGCGCAAGCTCGCGGGCCAGCCGGTGCGGCTGCGCTTCGTGATGAAAGATGCCGACCTTTACGCACTCCGCTTCGCCGGTGCGCCCACGGTCGCGGAGAATGCACCGAAAGCCACCACCCGGCACATCGCGATCGAGAATGTCTGCGCATGGCCCAACCTCACCACCCTTCGCGATGGCACGATTGTCGCGACGATCTTCAGCGAACCGAGCCACGGGCAGGTCGCGGGCGATCCGGAATGCTGGGCCAGCGCCGATGGCGTGAAATGGGAAAAACGCGGCGTGCCCGCGCCAAACGAGCCCGACACGAACCGCATGAACCTCGCCGCCGGCCTCGCGAAGAACGGCGACCTGCTCGTGCTCTGCTCCGGCTGGACGAACCTGAAACAGCCGCAGCGCCCCAAGCAGGGCGCATTTCGCGACGACATTCTGCGCCCCTGGGTGAGCCGCTCGAGCGACGGCGGGCGCACCTGGAAGATCAGCAAGGCATTTCCCGCCGCGTTGCCCGGCTGGACCGAGTTCATTCCGTTCGGCGACATCTTCGTCGGCGAAGACGGTGCTTTGCACACGTCGTGTTACGCGGGCGAATGGACCGACCCGGCGAAGAGCACAAAAACGAAGAGCTATCGCGCGTGGCACTTTCGCAGCGACGATGACGGCGCCACGTGGAAGGTCGGCTCCGTCATCGGCGAGAAGCACAACGAGACGTCTCTCTTCCACCTCGGCGGAAAACGCTGGATGGCCGCGGCCAGGATCGATGCCGTCGAGCTTTTCCGCAGTGACGACGACGGCACCACGTGGACCGGGCCACAGCGGGTGACGGCGAAGAATGAAATCAACGCACACCTCGTTCGGCTCAAGGATGGCCGGCTGCTGCTCAGCTACGGGAATCGAATCAAGGATCAGTTCGGCGTGTTGGCAAAGCTCAGCAGCGACGAAGGCAAAACGTGGGGCGCACCCATTCGCCTCGCGCACACGCTGGATGGCGATTGCGGCTACCCGAGCAGCGTGCAGCGCGCGGACGGGAAGATCGTCACGGCTTATTACGCGCGGCGCAGCACGGAACTCGACCGCTACCAGATGGGTGTGGTCATCTGGGAACCATGATCGTTGACGTTCACTCCCACGCCTGGAATTTCCCCGGCGATTTCTCACCCGATTTCATCGGGCAAGCGAATCGCGCCCGCCCCGGACACGAGATCGACCTGCGCGTGCGCTTCGAGGATTACGCTGCGACGGCGCCACCGGAGACAAAGACCATCTGCTTCGGCGGCAAGGCTCGCCTCAGCGGAGTGTGGGTCGATGATCGCTACGTAGCGGACTTCTGCGACGCGCACGCCGATCGCCTCATCGGTTTTCTCTCCGTGGACCCCACGCAGCCGGGCTGGGAAGCGGAGCTCGAGCACGGCCATCGAACGCTCGGCCTGCGCGGAATCAAGTTGCTCCCGATGTATGCCGGCTTCCGCCCCGACGAACCGCGGCTCGATCCGCTGTGGCGTTATGCGACGGAAAATCGATTGCCGGTGCTGCTCCACACCGGCACGACTTTCGTCGCTCAGGCACCGCTGGAATGCACGCTGCCACGGCGCCTTGACGTCGTCGCAGCGCGTTTTCCCGAGGTGAAGATCATCATGGCTCATCTCGGCCATCCATATGAAGGCGAGTGTCTCGTCACGGCGCGCAAACATGCGAACGTCTTCGCCGACATCAGCGCGCTGCACTACCGCCCGTGGCAGCTTTTTCACAGCCTCATGCTCGCGCAGGAATACGGTGTGTGGCACAAGCTGCTCTTCGGCACCGACTACCCCTTCACCACCGTGAATGCGACGATCGAAGGGCTGCGGAAGCTGAACGATTTCACGCGCGGGACCGGCTTGCCGCGGCTCGACGAAGCGCAGATCGAAGCGCTTATCTATCGCGATAGCCTCAGCCTGCTGGGCCTGGAAGGGGCCCTGCCATGAGCGAGCGCGTCGGAGTCGTTGGACTCGGCTTGCTGGGGCGTGGCATCGTCGCGTGCTTTTTAAAGCACGGCTTTCACGTCGTAGCCGTCGATCGTAGTGCGGAACAGCACGAGTGCGCTCGCAGTGAAATCACCCACCTACTCGGCGCCTTACCCGAGGACCGCTATCACGCCGCAACAGACTACGCGCCGCTGGCCGATTGTGCCTTCGTGGTCGAGAGCATCACCGAAGACGTCGCGGCAAAAGACGACGTGCTCGCGCGGATCGAAGCCGTGGTGAGCGCGGACGCCGTCATCGCCAGCAACACCTCGGCCATCCCGATCAGCCAGCTCCAGCAGCGGCGCACGCATCCCGCACGTTTTATCGGCATGCATTGGGCGGAGCCGGCACATCTCACGCGTTTCATGGAGCTGATTCGTGGCGACGAGACATCCATGGAAACGCTCGCTACCGCCGAGGCCATGGCACGACGGCTCGGCAAGGATCCCTGCATCTGCCAGCAGGATGTGCCGGGCTTCATCGTGAATCGCATCGGCTACGCCATCTATCGCGAAGCGCTGCACCTGCTCGATTCCGGCGTGGCCGATGCCGAAACCATCGATCGTGCGGTGCGCAATGCGTTCGGTCTCTGGGCCACGGTATGCGGTCCATTCCGCTGGATCGACCTGACGGGCGGCCCCGAACTCTACGCCCGGGCCATGAAACATGTGCTGCCCACCCTGAGCAAAGCCGACGAGTTGCCTCGTTCCCTGCAGGAACTCTCCCGGTCCGGCGCGCGGGGCATCGCTAATGGCCGCGGTTTCTTCAACTACACGGAAGAAGAAGCCCGCCGCTGGGAAGAACTTTACCGGCGACACGCACGGCGCGTGACGGAGATGCAGCAGGAATATTTCGGTAACCCATGAGCACTCATTCCATTCTCGTCGTCGGCGGCGGCTCGATCGGCGAACGCCACGTGCGCTGCTTCGGGGCCACGGGCCGCGCTTCGGTCTCGATTTGCGAGGTGAATCCCACGCTGCGCGAGCAGGTCGCCGAACGCTATGACATCGCACGGAGTTTTTCAGACTACGCCGAAGCACTCTCCGCCCGCCCGAAAGCCGTCGTCATCTGCACTCCCGCGCACCTTCATATCGCCATGGCTCAACAGGCCGCGGAGGCCGGGGTCCATCTTTTCATCGAGAAACCGCTCAGCACCACGCGCGACGGCATCGCCGACTTGATCGCGAGCGTGCGGCAGCGCGGGCTCGTGGCGGGAATCGCCTACGTCTATCGTGCACATCCGGCGCTCGCGGCGATGCGTGAAGTGGTTCGCAGCGGACGCTTCGGCCGGCCGGTGCAAATCGTCGCGACATGCGGGCAGCACTTTCCGCTCTACCGGCCTGCCTATCGCGAGATTTACTACAAGGATCGCAAGACCGGCGGCGGCGCAGTGCAGGACGCACTCACACACGTGATGAATGCCGGCGAATGGCTGGTGGGACCGGTCGATGCGCTTGCCGCCGATGTCGCACATCAGGTGCTCGCCGGAGTCGAAGTCGAGGACACCGCGCACGTCATCACCCGCCACGGCGGAGTGCTCGGCAGCTTCAGCCTCAATCAGCACCAGGCGCCGAATGAGATGGCGCTCACCGTGATCTGCGAACGCGGCACGGCGCGCTTCGAGTTTACGCTCAATCGCTGGCGCTGGATGACGGAGCCTGGCGGCGAGTGGCACGATGAACCCGGGGCGCCGCTCGAGCGCGATACCCTCTTCACCCGGCAGGCCGATGCGTTTCTCGATGCCCTCGAAGGCAAAGCGCCGGTCCTCTGCACCATCGCCGAAGCGGAGTCGACCCTGCGGGTCAATCTCGCCATTCTCGCCGCCGCCGAGCAGCGTCGCTGGATCACGCCATGAAAAAGAACGCCCCGACCGTGCAGGACCTTTTCGATCTCAGCGACCGCGTCGCGCTCATCACCGGCGCGAGTGGATTTCTCGGCTCCGCGATGGCCACCGCCCTGGCGGAAGCCGGCGCACGTGTCATCGCCGCGAGCCGCCAGCTCGACACCGCGCAGCGCGTGGCCGCATCGCTTCCGGGTGAGGGGCATTTCGGCGTCGCACTCGATCACATGGACGAACGCTCCATCGACCGCGCCATCACTAAAATCACGAAACAAGTCGGCGCGATTCACGTGCTCGTGAACAACGGCCACGAAGCGCAGCCCGCCGATTGGCGCAGCGTCACAGGCGAGCAATTCAGCCGGCATCTGCAAAATGCTACCGGCTACTTCCTCCTCGCCCGCGCGGTGCGCGATGCCGCCGTGGGGGCGGGAGAATCCGCGAGCATCATCATGCTCGGCTCCATGTATGGACTGGTCGGTTCCTATCCCGAGGCTTACGAAGGCATTTGTCCGGCCAGTCCCGCCGCTTATCACGCGTTGAAAGGGGGCGTCGTGCACCTCACGCGGCATCTCGCGGTTTACTGGGCACGCGATGGAGTGCGCGTGAACTGTTTGAGCCCGGGTCCGTTTCCCTCCGAAAAGGCACCGAAGAAAATGGTCGCCCGGCTGAAGGCAAAATCTCCCATGAAACGCATGGGCCAGCCCCATGAACTCAAAGGCGCCATCGTCTTCCTCGCCTCCGATGCCAGCAGCTACCTCACCGGCCACAACCTCGTGGTCGATGGCGGGTGGACCGCATGGTGACTCGCCGATCTACGACGTGAGCCGCAGCAACCCTCGCACCCGCGTGAAATGCTCCGGCCCGAAACCCATCGCGAGTTTGAGCTGATAATCCCGCTCGATCACATTTTTGATCGCCCGGCAGCGCTGCCACTCCGCATCGCTGATGAATCCGCGCAATCGCGCCCAGACGCCGTTTACCGGCACTGGAAAATCGCTGCCGTGCAGCAACCGCTCGGAGATTAATCCCCGCGTGGAAACACCGGCATGTTGTCCGCGCAGCGGCACATGCCAGGCGCTCGTATCGCCATAAAGATTCGGCCAGCGCGTGAGCATGCCGGCCCACACGTGGAAGTATTCCAGATCGCCCAGGCCGCTCTTCGTGGCGGCATGAGCGGCGATGACGGTGACCCCGCACTCCAGCGGTAGCGTCATGGTGCGCGGGTCGGAATATGCCTCGTCGATCACCTGCACGGTGTGCTCGCCGCCAGTGTGCGCGAGCAACGGCAGGCGCGCCTCGGCCATGCGTTCCCAGAACCGGCGAAAACGCACATCGTTGCAATTCACGCCGTGGCAGTTCGGTAACAGCTTGAGCATCACCGCACCGGCTGCGAGACAGCGCTCGAGTTCCTCCAACGCGTCGTGTCGCGCGGGATGAATGCTCACGACGGGGAGAAACTCCGGATGCTTCTGCGCAAGCCCGAGAACGTAATCGTTCGGCACGTGGAAGGTGCCGAGGTCCGGTCGCTTCGTGCCATCAGGCTCATACACCTCATCCTGGGCCAGGACGCAGGCGGCACTCATCGACGACTCACGCACCAGCCGCAGCAGGTGCTCGACGTAAAGCTCATCGAAATCCCATCCGTGCAGCGAAGTGGCCCCCATGCCGATATGGTGCAGCATGAAAGCGGTGAGCGGCTTCTGCCACCAGGTTGCCCCGATCCGCAACCAGCAACCCGAGCCGCGGCGACCATTCCCCACGAGGTGAATGTGACAGTCAATGGGGGCAGGCGAGGCGTTTGGGAGCACCACCCCGGTGTAGCGGGTGGGCGGCACGGGTAAAGCTCGCTCTTGTCAAAGCGAGCCTTCTCGGCTCATTTTCGAAAACGACATGCGAGTCTTCATCGACTGGCTCAGCCGCCTCAAACAGCACGCAGAGTCCGAGCACGCGGAGCTCGACCTCGCTGCTTTGGGCGCCGGGGATATGGTGCGGGTCGAGACGAAGAACACCCTCTATACGCTCAAGCTGGTCGATACCGACCGCTTCGCCGAGCTCACCACCGATCGCGCGGACCGGCCATCGGGTCGGGTGAAAATCATGGGCTGCACGTTTGGCCTTTCCTCGACCATCAGTCCGGACCGGCTTTTCTGCGGAGGAAACCTGGAGTTCAACTTCCTGCAGGAAGGCGTGCGTATGACGCACACGACCAGCTCCATCCGCGCCATTCAGTGCGTGCGGCGGGCGGCGTAGGTAGCCTGAACTCCCTCCGCCTTTCCGCAGCCTGAAGGCTGGGCACCAACATTCTCAAACTACGCCACGTCGGCGGCGGTGATCGCCTCGAGATAACGACCGTAAAACTCCTGCTGGCGCAACGCGGCACGGCGAATGACCGGGCGCAGATTAGTGATGTCCGCAAGGCCCACGACGATATCGACGCTGTGTTGGAATGCCTGCATTTCGTCCGACGTGCGCAGGCTCGCTCCGATGAGCACCACGATCTGCTGATGTCGCTGTGAGGCGGGGGTGTTAATCGTCTCCAGTAGCAGCGGATTGTCGGCGATGGTCGAAGCTCCAAAGTTCTCAGCGATGACGATCACATCGTAGGTGTGCGCGCGCATCTTAAAGAGCAGGTCTTCGACGGAAATGCCGGTGTGAATCTTGTATTGGATGCCGCTTAACTGCTCGCACACGAGCCGTTCCATCTCGGGCACGTCCATGCACACGAGCGCGGTTTTGTCGCCCGGCTCGAAGATATCGAACCGCGAAGTAGAGGAAGGTTGCAGCGGGTTCATTTGAGTCGCATGCCTTGCGTCGGAAGCTCAGGCGGCTTCGGAGGCGGGGGCGCCGTGTCCGAGTCGAGGCGCAAGCCGGTAGGCTTTTCATCGCGTAAGCCCTGGTGTTTTTTAACGTCATCGACGAACCGCGTCATGCGAGCCTTGTTCGTCGAGTAAAGCTGCGCGGTCTCCTCGGTGATCACTTCGGCTTCGAACGCATGCTGGAGCGACTGGTCGAACGTGGTCCACCCAAACGTCGCCTGCGCCTCGATGATATCGTAAAAGCTGCGTCCCTCTCCTTCGCCATGCACGATCGCCTCGCGTGTGCGCAGGTTGGAGCCCATGATTTCGTTGATGAGCACGCGACCACCACCGATTTTTGGCGCGAGACGCTGGCTCACCACCCAGCGGAGCAATTCCGCCAGGCGCAGCCGCAGTTGTTGTTCTTCCCCGCGCTCGAAAAGACCGAGGATGCGGTTGATCGACTGACCCGCGTTGATGGTGTGAATCGTCGAGAGCACCAAGTGGCCTGTTTCCGCCGCGGTGAGCGCGATCTCCACCGTCGCACGGTCGCGCATCTCGCCGACCAGGATCACCTTCGGCGCCTGACGCAGCGCGGAACGGAGACCGTCCGGGTAGCTGGTAAAATCACTGCCAAGCTCGCGCTGATTGAACGTCGCTTTCTTGTGCGAATGCAGAAACTCGATCGGATCTTCGAGTGTCACGATGTGCACCGGCTGCGTCTCGTTGATCTCGTTGAGCATCGCCGAGAGCGTCGTGGTTTTGCCGCTGCCGGTGGCGCCGGTGACGAGAATGAGCCCGGTCTTTTCGCGGCACATTTCCTTGAAGATCGGCTGGAGGCCGAGCGTCGTAAGTGATGGCATTTCCTCCTGCATCTTGCGCATCACGATGGCGAGATTACCCCGCTGGCGAAAGATGTTCACACGGAAGCGCGCGTAGTCGCCGAGCTGATAGCTGCAATCGCAGGAGCCCCGCGTGACGAGTTCGCGCAGAAGACGGCGGTCGGGACCGATGATATTCAGCGCGATCCGCTCGGTCTGAAATCGGGTGAGCTTTTTGACCCGCGGCTCGACATCAACGGGATAGAGCACACCGAAGCTTTCGACCTGGTAAGGCCGGCCCGCGGTGAACAGCAGGTCGCTGATGCCGGAATGCGTGGACAGCATCGCGGCGAGAAGGTGGTCGAGCTCGGAACGGCGCATGTTGGTCGATTAATCTTCCCAGTCGTCCGGCGGCGTTTTGAGGAACACGCGGAATTTCTTTTTATCCACCGACTTGTCGTAGGCTTCTTCCGGAGAAATGCGGCCGGCCTTGAGGTGCTCCATGATCGCTTCGTCGAGTTGCTGGTTACCCTTCTTCTTGCCGACCTGCATCATGCCCGGGATCTGGTGCGTCTTGTTTTCACGAATGAGGTTCGCAATCGGGGTATCGCAGACCAGCACTTCGATGGCGGCGCAGCGGCCGGGTTTGTCCACACGCTTGAGCAGAGTCTGAGCGACGACGCCCTTGAGCGATTCCGACAGCGACGCGCGGACCTGGTTCTGCTGATTCGCCGGAAACACATCGATAACGCGGTCGATGGTCTTGGGTGCGCTCGGCGTGTGCAGCGTGCCGAACACCAGGTGGCCGGTGGCCGCCGCCGTGAGCGCGAGGTCGATCGTTTCCAAGTCGCGCATTTCGCCGACGAGAATGATGTCCGGGTCTTCACGCAACGCACCGCGCAACGCTGCCGAAAACGACTTCGTGTGCAGGCCGACTTCGCGGTGGTTCACCAGTGATTGTTGCGAGCGGTGCACGAATTCGATCGGGTCCTCAATCGTGATGATATGGTCTTTGCGGTGCAGGTTCGCGTAATCGAGCATCGCGGCCAGCGTCGTCGATTTGCCGGAGCCGGTCGGACCGGTCACCAGCACGATGCCTTTTTTCAGCATCGTGAACCGCTTCAGCACCGCCGGAAGGTTCAGGTCCTCGAAGGTGAGCACCTTGCTCGGAATGAGACGGAAGACGGCGGCGATGCCGCTGCGCTGGTTGAAGAAGTTGGCGCGATACCGGGCGAAGCCGGGAAATTCGTAACCAAAATCGACGTCGCCCGTTTCCTCGTATTGCTTGATCTTGTTTTCCGGGGCGATCTCGTAAACGAGCGCCTTGAGCTGGTCGTTTTCCAGCGGAGGCATGTCGATGCGGACGAGTTCACCATGAATACGGAGCATCGGCGGATTGCCCGTGGAGAGGTGCAAATCCGACGCGCTCTGTTCCTTCATGAACTTAAAGAAAGAGTCGATCTGGGCCATGTGCCCCGCCTGAGAGAGCGGGCGGCGTGCCAACGAAAGGGAGTTCCTTGCTGAAAGCCGCCGCTTGCGTGAGAGCACGAGGACCGCAACTGTCGGCGCCCGGCAACGGCCGGTTCCTTTTTTCATGCTCACCGTTTCGCAAGTTTCCAAGTCGTTTGGCGGGCGCACGCTCTTTCAGGATGCGGCGCTCCAGATTAACCGTGGCGAGCGGATCGGCTTGGTGGGACCGAATGGCGCAGGCAAATCGACGCTCTTTTCGCTGATTCTCGGAGAAGACTCGCCAGATTCCGGGACCATCAGCATGGAACGCGGGATCACTTTTGGGTTTCTGCCACAGGAATCGCAGCCGCTCGGGGACGAGACGGTGCTGGAGATTGCCACCAGCCACGCGACGGAGGACGACCGCTGGGAGATCGAGCCGAAGGCCAAACGCATCCTCGCCGGGCTGGCGTTTCGGGAAGCCGACTACAGCAAGCCAGCTCGGACGCTGTCCGGCGGCTGGGTCATGCGCGCACATCTCGCGCGGCTGCTCGTGCAGGAGCCGGATCTGCTGCTGCTCGACGAGCCGACGAACCATCTCGATCTCGAATCGTTGCAATGGTTTCAGCAGCACCTGTGCAATTATCGCGGCGCAATTCTCGTCATCTCGCACGATCGCGAATTTCTGAACCGACTGGTGAATAGTGTCATTGAAATCGGCCGCCAGCGTCTGCTGCGTTACGTGGGGAACTACGACGACTTCGTGCGCGAGAAAGCCGCGCGCGACGCGCAGCACGAAGCCGCCTACGCGAATCAGCAGCGTGAGATCGCAAAGCTGCAGGATTTCGCCGACCGCTTCCGCGCCAAGGCCAGCAAGGCGTCGCAGGCGCAGAGCAAACTGAAGCAGATCGAGCGGATGGAGAAGATCGATGCGCCTCTCGCCGCGGATAAGACAGTGGCGAAGTTCAACTTTCCCCAGCCGCCGCGTTCCGGCGTGCGCGCGATCACGCTCAAGAATGTGCGTTTCGCCTACGAAACGCTGGAGATTTACAACGACCTCAACTTCGAAGCCGAGCGCGGCCAGCGCACCGTGCTCGTGGGGCCCAACGGCGCGGGTAAATCCACGCTGCTGAAGCTGCTCGGCGGCGTGCTCACACCGCAAGCGGGCGAGCGCGATCTGGGGCACAACGTAAAGGTGGGTTACTTCGCGCAATACCGCGTAGAGCAGCTTCACCCGAAGCACACTGTGTTGCAGAGCGTGCTCGATTCGCCCAATCCCGTCGGCGAACAAACCGCCCGCACCGTGCTCGGCTCCTTCCTCTTCCGAGGCGACGATGTCTTCAAGCCCGTCGCCGTGCTCAGCGGGGGCGAAAAGTCGCGCCTCGCGCTGGTGAAATTGCTGCTCGATCCGCCGAATCTCCTCCTCATGGACGAACCGACGACGCATCTCGATATCGGCTCCATCGATGCGCTCATCGGCGCACTGCAACAATACGAAGGCACGCTGATTTTCATCAGCCACGACGTCCATTTCATCCGCTCCATCGCCACCACCACGCTGCACGTCAGCGCCGGCAAACTCACGCCTTACGCGGGTGATTACGACTATTACCTGCAAAAGTCCGGCGCGACAAACGAACGCGCCGCGCTCGTCAGCGGTCTTAAGCTCGGCAATGCTCAGCCGACCGTGGTGGACGCCCCCGCGTCCGGCCGGCGCGAGATCAAGGAGCAGCGCCGCCTCGAAGCTGAGCAGCGGAAAGCCGCGCAGCAGGCCGAGCGTGAGCGAAAGAAAAAGGTCGAGCATTTGGAAATGCGCATCGCTCACCTTGAAAGCCGGCAAAAGGAGCTCACTGCCGAGCTGGAGAAGCCCGAGGTCTATGCGCCCGGCGGCCCGGTGATGGAACTCAACCGCGAGCTGATGAGCGTGACCGACGAACTCGAACGCACCACCGCCGAGTGGGAAGCCGCTTCCTTGGAGGCGAACGCGTGAGCTTTCGCTGTCCCCCCTCCACCCCATGAACTGGCCGCAACTCCTCAACCCCCACCGGCTCGGCTCCGATCGTCCCACGCCGGCCGATCCCCTGCGTTCACCCTTCGTCGTCGATTCCGATCGCATCACGTTTTCGTCGGCGTTCCGACGTCTGCAGGACAAGACGCAGGTCTTCCCGCTCGCCGACAACGACTACGTGCGCACGCGGCTCACGCACTCGCTCGAAGTCGCCAGTGTGGCCCGCTCGCTCGGCGCGCGCGTCGGCGCGGCGATCGTGGAAAAGCACGGCCTCGCACCGGAATTTCACGCGTCGGATTTCGGCGCGATCGTCTCCGCTGCCGCGCTCGCGCACGATCTCGGCAATCCGCCCTTCGGCCATTCCGGTGAAGACGCGATCCGGCATTGGTTCAAGACCTCGCCGGTCGCTGCGGCGACGCGTGAGGAGTTGTCGGAAGACGAGCGCGCGGACTTCGAGGGCTTCGAAGGCAACGCGCAGGGCTTCCGCATCATCACGCGTTTACAGATGCCGGATAACCCCGGCCTGCGCCTCACCTACGCCACGCTCGGCGCCTTCACGAAATATCCGCGCACCGCGCGCCTCGGCGTGCCCACGAGCGGCATCAGCGCGAAGAAGTTCGGGTTCTTCAACGCCGAGGGCTCGTTCTTCGTCCGCGTCGCCGAAGCAACCGGCCTCGTGCCGCGCGGCGAAGGCGTGACGTGGTGGTGCCGCCACCCGCTCGCCTTTCTCGTCGAAGCGGCCGACGACATCTGCTACCGGCTCGTCGATTTCGAGGACGGCTACCGGCTGAAGTTCCTCTCGTTCGGCGAAGTGAGCGAAGCCTTCCTCGGCGTCACCGGCGACCCGAAAGACCGCGAGCGCGCCGAGCGTAATCGCGACCCGAAAGATCAGATCGCCTTCCTCCGCGCGCAGGCCATTGGCGTGTCGATCCGGCAGGTCGCGGAAGCGTTCATCGCAAACGAAGCGGCGATCCTCAACGGCGAGTTTGACGAAGAACTGCTCAGCCTAGACCTGCCCGCGCGCGACGCGCTCGACGACATCAAGCGCCGCAGCCGCGAGACGATCTACTCCACCACGCGCGGAGTCGAAATCGAAGCCGCTGGCTACGAGGTGCTCGGCGGGCTGCTCGACGTTTTCTTCGGCGCCGCCGACGACATCGCGCGGCACGGCGACGGCGCTGCGCCGAAAAGCAAAAAGCTGCTCAAACTCGTGCCCGCGCAATTCCTCGCGCCCGGCGGCACACCCTACGAACGCCTGCTGCGCATGACCGATTTCGTGAGCGGCATGACCGACAGCTACGCCGTTTCGCTCTACAAAAAAGTCCGCGGCATTTCCCTGCCGGGCCAGTAGGCCTTAGCCTGCGGAAAGGCGGCGACTGAAACCGGAACGGCCTGAAGACTGCACTTCAACCGGTTCTTATTTCTCCGCCTTTGCACAAAACAACTTCGCAATTGCCAACACGCATCCCCACGCCTACACGCGCCGCCTTCCACCGCATGAAACCCAGCACCACCATCCTCTCAGTCCTTGCCCTCGGCCTTGCCTCGCTCGCGTTCGCCGCGTCCGATGACAACCCGATCAAGAAGTCCATGCAGCTCGCCCACAAGGCGCCGCAGGGCGAAAAGAAGATTTGCGAAAAGATCGTCGCCGGCACCGCCACCGACGAAGAAGTCCAGAAGACCCTGGCCTCTTACAAGGCCATCGGCGACACCAAGCCGCCGAAGGGCGACCCGGCCGCCTTCAAGGAAAAGATGGCCAAGTTGATCGCCGCCACCGAAGACGTGGCCGCGAAGAAACCCGGCGCCGCCGAGGAATACAAGGCCGCCGTCGGCTGCAAAGCCTGCCACGCCGACCATAAGGAAGACAAGAAGTAGTCCCCTTTAAATAATCGCTCTTTCACGGGCCGCAGCGAGCACACGCTCCTGCGGCCTGTTGCTTTTGCGATCTCCTCAGTCACGCCTCGATATGCCTTTGCCCGCCCTCACGAGCGGAGGCTAAAGCTGGTAGGTGACCGATCCCTGTGCACCGAACGCGATCTTCCCACGCTCGGCCAGTTTCTCGATCAGCACGTCCACTTGCTCCAGGTTGAGTTGCTTGAAATGCGACGCAATGCTCGAAGCCAGCGTCTTGCGTTTGCGCGGCCGGGCCTTGGCGTTGTTGGTGAGGATGGTAATGAGTCGATCGAGTTGTGCGTCGGCCGCCGCGGGCTGGGACGCCGTGCTCCCGCTCGGCTTTTTCTTTGGCGGCGGCGCAGACGCCACCCGGGGGATCGTCGCCGAACGTTGTGCCTGAATTCCGCCATCGCGTAGATGGGCGATGAGCGGGTCGAAGCCCGTGTCTTTCGACACGATGTGAATGCGCGCCGAGGGGTCCTGCGCTGCAATTCGCCCGACGTAGTAAGCGAGATGGAAATCGAGCGCATTCTTGCCCTGCCCCGACATGGTCACGAGCTGAATTTTCCCCGCGTGCGCCATGAGCTTCTGCACGTCGCCGATCGCCAGTTTCGTCGTCTGCTTTCCGAGGAAGACGAGCACCTTGACCGATTTCCCATCGATATCACCGCAATCGAGCGCGGGAACGTTTTCGTGGTCGATGAGGATATAAGTCGTCGCCGGTGCTTCCATAGACCTCAAGCGCGTATCGGGGTAGCCCGGCTCTGTAAAGCTCTCGAATAACCGCCACAGTCGGCAACGGATGCCGATCGCAGCGCCTCATTGACGAACTCGTTCCGGGGGAGGAAAGCTGCCGTTCATGAAACAGGCTTTTCTTCCTGCCATGGTTTTCATCGACTACGTCGTTCTACCGGTCACGGGCCAGGAAGCACCAAAGTCGGTGCACGCGACGGCGGCAGAATTGGAGACCGCCCGCCAGAATGGGGCAGCGGCTGCGGTGGCCGATGCGAAGGCTGGCGACTTTGGTTTGTGGAAAGTGCCCGATTTTCCGTGGGGAAACGAGTGGGACGAACTTGCGAGCAAGCGAGGCCTCAATCTTCGAAAAATGACGTGCCGTCCTTTTGGAGAAGCAGAACGCGTATGCTTGGACGCGGAAACAAGCGCCTACGACGAAGCCATGCTCCGGGAGATCAAACGCCATTTTGGCGACGATTTTCTCACGCGGCTCCGCGAGGAAGCAAAAGCCCTCTATGAAGCGAAAGTCGCTCGCATCTCCAATACGACAAAGCCGAGCACACCTAAGGTGCGCTCGGCTAAGTCGAAAAAGCGAAGCTCTTAGTAGCGGTAGTGCGCCGGCTTATACGGGCCTTCGATCGGCACGTCGAGGTAGGCAGCCTGCTTGGCGGTGAGCGTGGTGAGTTTCACGCCGATCTTCGCGAGGTGCAGGCGGGCGACTTCTTCGTCGAGCTTCTTCGGCAGAACATAGACGGCCGGTTTGTAGGTGTCCTTGTTCTTCCACAGATCGAGCTGCGCCAGCGTCTGGTTGCTGAAGCTGTTGCTCATCACGAAGCTCGGGTGGCCGGTGGCGCAGCCGAGATTCACGAGGCGTCCTTCGGCGAGCAGGTAGATGCTCTGGCCGGTCGGGAAGGTGTATTTATCCACCTGCGGCTTGATATTCAGGTGCTTGATGCCGGGATAGTTCACCAGCTTATCGACCTGAATCTCGTTGTCGAAGTGGCCGATGTTGCAGACCACCGCCTGGTCCTTCATGCGGGCCATGTGCTCGATGGTGATAACATCCACGTTGCCCGTGGTGGTCACATAGATATCGCCGCGGCCAAGGGTCTCCTCAACGGTGGTCACTTCATAACCCTCCATCGACGCCTGGAGCGCATTGATCGGATCGATCTCGGTGACGATGACGCGGGCGCCCTGGCCACGGAGCGACTGCGCGCAGCCCTTGCCCACGTCGCCGTAACCGATGACCACGGCGACCTTGCCGGAGATCATGACGTCGAGCGCGCGATTGAGGCCATCGACCAGCGAGTGGCGGCAGCCGTAGAGGTTGTCGAACTTCGACTTCGTCACCGAGTCGTTCACGTTGAACGCCGGGACGAGCAGCTTGCCGAGTTCCTGCAGCTTGTAGAGGCGATGCACGCCGGTGGTGGTCTCTTCCGAGACGCCGCGCCAATCCTTCACCAGCTCGTGGAAGATGTAGGGATTCTCGGCGTGGATCTTCTTGAGCAGGTCCTTGATCACCTTCTCTTCGTGCGAGCCGCTCTCGCTATCGACCCACTTGTCGCCTTCTTCGAGTTCGTAACCTTTGTGAAGGAAGAGCGTCACGTCGCCGCCGTCATCGACGACGAGCTGCGGGCCTTTGCCTTCGGGATTCACGATCGCCTTCCAGGTGCAGTCCCAGTATTCTTCGAGCGTCTCGCCCTTCCAGGCGAAGACCGGCACCCCGGCCTGCGCAATGGCGGCCGCGGCGTGATCCTGCGTGGAGAAAATGTTGCAGCTCGCCCAGCGCACCGTGGCGCCGAGGGCGACGAGCGTCTCGATGAGCACCGCCGTCTGGATGGTCATGTGCAGCGACCCGGTGATGCGCACCCCCGCGAGCGGCTTTTCCTTCGCGTATTTTTCGCGAATGGACATGAGGCCCGGCATTTCCTGCTCGGCGATGTCGATTTCTTTGCGGCCCCAATCGGCGAGCGAAAGGTCGCGAACGGCGAAGTCGCCGGTGGTCTTGGTGAGAGTAGCGGTGCTCATGTGCGAGGTAGTGGTGTGAGGTGGTGAGGAAAAAGACGATGCGCCACATATCGACGCATCTTGATGGGATGATATGTATTCGCCCCATTGTGGTCGTCAACTCCATTTCCCCAACGCAAGAGGGAAGGGCCGATTGCTGATTATTTTCTGGAATGCCGCGATTGAGAAATAGTGTGTTTATTGTGTCTGTTGGGGAGGAGGGTTGATGGTTGAGAGTTGATGGTTTTGAGAATGCACGCTGCGCGTGGGTGGGGTCGTGGCCGGCGGGTCGCCGGCGCTCCATGAGTCAGAGGAGTTTGGCGGCTTCTTCGATCTGGCGGAGGACTTCGGGGGTGAGGCCGGTGGGTTTGCGTGGGGGCTGATGGGCGCGTTCGTAGCGCAGCTTGGAATCCTCGAAGCGGTCGCGAGCGAGTTGGAGGGACTTCTCGCGCAGGGCGACGGTTTGGGTCCATTGACGTTCCCGCTGGCGCTGGCGCCAGGTGTCCCGGGCGGATTGCAGATCGAGGCGGCGCTGGCGATCCACGGCGGCGGTGGCCAGGGCGAGCAGGCGGGCGTTGCGCTCGGCCAGCGCGAGGTCGAGGAGCAGCTTCTGGGCAGAGGCGTGGGCGCGGGCGATTTCGGCGGGGTCGAGGTCGATCAGCTCTTCGCTGTCGCGGGCCTGCTCGAGGAGTTCGCGCAGTTGGAACCAGGCGCAGAACCGGCGCAGGGAAGTGATCGCGACCTCGATGCCTTCGGTGGCGAGTTGTTCCCGGGCAAAGGCGACCCCGCCGCGTCCCGAGCCCGAACCGTCGCGGCCCGCTTCGCACCAGGCCATGATTTCTTCCTGTCTGGCCCGAGGCAGATTTTTGAGCACACAATCGGAGCGGACCTTGCGGCCCGTGAGCAGAGCGATGCTGCCGGCGTCCGCCGCCAGCCCAAGCGGATGCGGTGGATGGAGCGGATCAGGGGGATCTTTTTTCACCGAACGTTTCGAGCGCTGCGGAGCCGAGGAGACCGCGCCTTCGGAAGGAGGACAAGACCGCGTGAGTGTTTTCATAGACGCCTAATTTCGCCTCCGACCCGAATTTGCGCGAACCGTCCATCCCCTCCATTCCGTGGGTTCCGGTTTCATTTTTGGTTAACCGGGGGACGGTATCGGAACCGCCAAGGCGCCAAGGGGGGAAGGGTCGCTTCCGGCCCACGTCTTGACCATTGTTCTCATACAGACCCTGCGTGCCGGACGCGCGGCCTCCGAGCCGCAGATCAAAGTGCTCGTGAAAGGCGGGCGCGCCCTCACGCCTTCGTTCCCCAATGTTTCGCAGGTTCTGAAGATCGGAACCGCTCTGCCGTTTGCTCAGGGATGATCGGAATTCTCCTGCTGGCAAGTTCCTCCCATTCAAGATTATCCTCCTGACCCCTTTTCTCAACTTCAACGACGCTTTAGAGGTTGCCCGAGGCAACGCCCAAACCCGCGAGGATTGCCGTCCTCAGCAGCGCCGCGCTGCACCGCCGCCACGCTTCGAGCTTGGTCCGCTTTTCGGCGCCGTCATTGCGGCAGCGAGTCAGTCCGGCTACGACAGCTCTGATATCGTTGTCGCCTTCAACGACGCACTTGACGAACACGACAGCAAAGATACCTCCTGAACCTACTGAGCGAAGGGGGGCAGTGAGCGGCGCGGGTTAAGATAAAAGTATTAAATACCTCCATCTTCAATGAAGTCCGAACTTCGTATTTCAGATTTCTGGCCTAACCCAAATGGCGTTCTCCTACCCCTTCCGCATTCACACTGAGGAACCAAGCCAATGAACGAACTTAACCGAGAGAACTTCCCGATCCTCATGGCTGCTTTCATAGAGCAGCACGAGCTTCCCGTCAGGCGCATTGCCGGTGCAATTACGTGTTCCGAGTCTTCGCTCGATCGACTGCTGGCTAGTATCACGTTGGCGTCAGACGAGATGCTCCGGCAGGGTGCCATTCTCATAGAACTTGGTTTCGACCGCTACTCCAAGCTTACTGAAGCCGAGCGCGAGAAGTTATCAGACGCCCTCGGAGCTATCGGCGGAGGCACAATCGGCTTTGGCTCCGTTACCGCTGCCGTCGGGGCAATGGGTTCTGTGGCCGGTCTTTCTGCAGCAGGTATTTCTTCTGGCTTGGCAGCCATGGGCGCACTCGTCGGCGGTGGCATGGCCGCCGGCGTAGCCGTTGCTGCTGCAATCCCAATTGCGGCGGCAGGCATTGGCTACGGCATCATTAGAGCCGTCAAATACTTCGTCAGCGAAAGGCAACTCGACGCAGACGCGCTTGACCCGAAATGGGAGCTTCCAAAGGACTCCAAATGAACGAAACGGCTCCCCCGCGGGAAGGGGCGGGAGGGAGCAAAAGGGGGCAGGAGAATCTCCTGACCCCTTTCTCTTTCTTGCTCACGGGCGTCGCAAATCGCTCGATCGGGCTGAGTAGCGCCGCTACCGACTTAATAAGGATGAACACTGTTGGCATTGCCACCGCGTTGGGTGCCACCCAGGGCCCGTCCCTTCCGCCAGATCCTCCGGCAAGCCACCGCCTCACAACGCTCGCTGACTTGTTCTCGGATTAAGTCGCGCCACCGCGGAAAAGGCCGCAGGAAATTTGCGGTCCCGTTTTGTTGACGTCGCGGAAAGAAATCGCCGATCCGGTCGAAGCGTGCCACAACTGGCCGCGATGACATGGCGCGAAATCATCATTAGCAGCGGCTTTATTGGCTTACTGAAATTGGCAGTCGATGCGATTCGCTTCGTCTGGCAGCGCTTCCGCAATAGAGTGACCTTGGACTACTATATGAACTTTGCGGAGAGCGCCGATGATCCGCACGTCCTTGAGAAGTTTGCGTTCTTCGTCGTTCGCAACAAAACTGACAAGGAGGTCACTGTATCCGCATTGGTCATGGAGAACGGCTGGTGGTATCGGATTTTCCCGCGGGAATGGCGCGCTGAACTCGATCGAGGTTACTTTAAGGTTCCCGCTCGACGTGGTATTCAGCTCAAACTTTACTGGCGACCGGGCAACCTTTTCGGGATCCAAAGCAAATTTTTCGGTGTTCATTTGAAAGGGGGGAGAACAGTTTGGCTAGCGTCATCAAAACTCCGAAAACTGCGCGAGGAATTCACTGCTGATTTTCCAAACTGGCGCGACCAGCCGCTGAAGATCGAAGTCCTGCGCTACCGGGTTCGTGCATCACCCAATGCGCTTCCAGACAGGAAGCCGAAGGGGTCAGGAGAAGAAGCTTGAATGGCACAATGGGAACGGCTCGGCGTTGGAAACTGATTCAAGATTTTCCTCCCTTTTCTGCCCCTTGGCCGTGATGCTGCCATGACGCATTGTTAAGCGGGGGGTGGCTGGCCTTTCTCGCAACTACCGTGGAATTCGATCCAAGTAATCTTTATGCCGACACCATCGGTCCGGTTTATCGCTCGGGACCGGGAGAGGTGTTTTTCGTCCGTCTCGAGGCATGCCCCGAGCCTGGCTCCGACGAGTTCGGCAGTTCCGGCGGTGCTTACGTCAACTGCTACATCGATGCCGACGATCTTCGGACAGCCGAACTACGCGCCGTCGCTCTCATCCAAGCGAACGGCTGGCAGCCGACGCGGTTCGATACCTGGCAGCTTACCTGCGCCGAGTGTGCATCTGCCAGCCGCGACCCTGAGGCTCCCGACGCAGCCTCACCGCGCGAGCTGGTGCAGCAGGCGCTTGCGGATGGCGAAGTGTGCGAGTTCTATTGCTGGCCCATCGATGCGCCGGATGCAGACGACTGCGACGGTTGATGGATGGCCACCTTTCCACCTCGATCGCAAGATGAGTCTCGACACTTAACGCATCCACATGGGCGGCACGTATCAAACCGAGTTCGAGATTCCCACGGCTCGCTGCGAAGCGTTTTTTTCCGACATCCAGCGCGACGGCTTTCTTTGTCTGGAGCCGTTCGAGTTGGAGGTGGGAGAATGCCTCGCCCGCCTTGGCACCCCCGAGATGGGCGATGGTGAGTTCCTACTCTGCTTTCTCGCGACGTCACCGGCATCAACCTTGCGGGGTGTGCATTTTCACTGGCACCGGCTCCGCGGCCCCGACGGGCAGCAGCTTGCGACGCGCCTCGCTGCGCGCGTCCAATCCATCGCGTTGCGTCACGGAGGGACTGTGGTGCGAGGCACTGGCATCCCGTAAAGCCTCGTTCGCGTAGGCACCGGGAGTGAGGGTGGGCCGAGTTGCGCCTTTGTTGAAGGGGTCAACTCTTGACACTTGACAAACGGGCCGCCCTCAAGTGAAAAGCTGCGATGGCTCGACCACTTCGAATCGAATACGAAGGAGCAATCTACCACGTGACCGCGCGAGGGAACGAGAGGAGGCGCATCTTTTTCAGCGACGCGGACCGGCGCCTGTTTCTACAGACGCTGGCTGAGGCGGTATCAATCCATGGATTGCGGGTGCATGCCTATTGTTTGATGGGTAATCATTATCACCTCGCCATCGGGACGCCGCGGGGGAATTTGAGCCGGGCGGTGGGATGGCTGCAAACGACCTACACGGTTCGATTCAACCATCGACATCGCCGCAGCGGCCACCTTTTCCAAGGGCGATTCAAGGCCCATGTGGTGGAGGCGGACGGATACGCGCCGGTGCTGGTGCGCTACATTCACCTGAATCCGGTGGCGGGACCACGGTCGCAAAAAGGCAGGCCGCTGCCGAAGGAAGGGTGGGCGAGGCTGCGGGAATTCAGGTGGAGCAGCCATCGAGCCTATGCGGGACAGGAGGAGGCGCCGGCTTGGCTGCGCCTGGACTGGCTGGGGCTGTTTGGCCGGCGGCGCCAGGAGGCGCACAAGGAATACCGCGCGAGGATTCGGGCCTGGTTTGAGGAGGGTGAAATTGAGTTGTCGTCGCTGGTGCGCGGTGGCCTCGCCCTGGGGGGTGAAGGGTTCCTGGCGCAGTTGCGTGAACGGATTCAGCAACGCGCGGGAGACGAAGAGTTGCGGTGGCTGGAAAGATATAGGAGCGACGACAAAACCGCAACAGCCGCAAAGCTGGCCAGTCAAGAAGCCGACCAGCGTTTGCAGGTGTGGCTTCGCGTGGGATGGGGAGGCGAGCGCGGCGTCGATGTGGCACGGGATTTCGGCTGGCGCGATGGCAGCGCCGTGACGCAAGTGATCAAACGCCTGCAAGCTAGGAGGCGGGAAGACCTCGCGCTGGATCAGAAAATGAGTGCCTATGAAAGACGGCTCGCGTCAAGTGTCAAGAGTTGACCCCTCTGACGGGGTGGACAACCCTCCTAGAAAACCGTAACCAATCTCCTCAAGGAACGCGAAATAGTCCTCCGGCAGATCCGGGTATTCCGCCCGCAACTGCTGCACTTGGCTGGGATCAAGTCGCGCAGGATTTCCTCCATATTCCGAAATTTTCGCCTTCAGATCGTCAAACTTGCCCATATTTTTTGTCAGTTAGGGAAATAAAATTTTCGTGGTCGGCTCCTGATGAATGCCTGCTTTCGCCCGTCTCCTCGGAATCGAAGGACTGCAGTGTGCGCGGGTGGAGCGTCGGTCACCCCAGGGATTTTCGCACCCTATCGAGCAGGGATTCCTCCAACAGATCGATTTCCCCGTCTGGATCGACTTCGACCAACCGGTGACCATTCTGGGTGTCGAAACCTAAACAGTAGCCTTGGCCATCATCGCCGATTGCGAGCACGTGGTCCAACCCGGAGGCCTGTGGCCGCAGTTCCGCCGCCGGGATTGGGCCGCTATAAAGGTTCAGCGCCCCCAGACCACCGAGGCCAATAGCCGCCATAAACGCAAAGTATTCCTCCGGCAAATTTGGGTATTCCGCCCGCACCTGCTCCACATGGGCAGCGTCAACTCGCACCACCTCTGGATAGTCGCAAAACGCCTGCTTCAGGTCATCTAGTTCAATCATAATTGTTGGCTGGTATTACGGGCGCGAGAGTTTTCGCAACTGGCTGCTGGATCAGGCCGACCGGGCGCTGCGGTTACGTGCCCGAAAGAAGAAGAATTATCACGGAGCGGAACTGCGGGATCACGGCGAAGCGGAGGCGCGAAGGATCATGGCGCGCGGCTTGGCGCGGGAGGGACTGAGCCGCGGGGAACTGGGCGGGTTGGCGAAAGGGGATGCGCGCAAGGCCCGGATCGCCGCCGAGGTGCGAAGCCGGACGGCCGTGCCGCTCCAATGGTTGGCGGATGAACTTCGGATGGGGACCTCCGCCAATATTCTGCACGCCTGCCGCCGAGCGAAGGTAAGCGTCCGCTGGAGCACCTCTAGCAGTCGGGTTCATAGATGTCAGAGCATAGGCGGTATGACATCTACGAGTTCGGAGCCGAAATTATTGAAGCAGGACACGCGAGGGCGGGTGCGGGTATCTGGGGAGCGGCGGG
>JBGAGV010000019.1:0-176337 GCA_044226525.1 Chthoniobacteraceae bacterium
ACCCAACGCATCGAGAAATTCCACCTCGCCCGCCTTGCCCGAAATCTGCACCTGCACCGAGTCGCCATCCGCGTCGGTGTAGGTGAAGGTGGCCGGCGTGACGACCGAGGCCGGTGCAATGCGGGTTTCAAGGCACTCGACCCCGCGGAAGCCCCCCGGGAAAGGCGTGGAAACAACAGGAGAGTTCGAGCATTTACGGAGTGTTTTCATGGGTGTGCGGTGGTTGGTGGTTGGTGGCGTGGGCGGCGGACAGACTCTGGGGCTAGCGAGTCTCTTCGCTGAGCCGGCCGAAGCGGGACTCGTATTGCGTTACGACCTGCCCGAGCATGGCGTGCAGCCGCTTTGCCGCGTGGGGAGTGAGGATCACACGATCGCTCACCTGGATGACGATCTCTTCCCCGGGCTTCGCGCTGACTTGGATCATGCCGAAGAGCAGAGCTGTTTCTTCGCGTGTGCTGCTCACGTTAAAGAAGTTGGCGTAGGACAGCTTGGCATTCGACTCGTCGAGACGGATGCGCGGAGCGGCCAATGCCGCCGGTTCGGCGGGTGCAGTTTCGGTTTCGGCAGCGGGAGTTGGTTCTTTCTTCATGTTTGGATTTTTTGGGTTGGGTTTTTGCAGGGCGAGGGGAACTCAGCGCTTCAGTTTCCGCAGTAATTTGCTGAAGAGTCCAGTCGTCGGAATCGATCCACTCACCGGCTGAGTCGTGGTCTCGGCGAGCAGCGAAGCTCCGGCCATGACGCTCCCCTCCGGGGGCTCGACAGCGGAAGGAGCGGGAGGCGGGGTGACGCCGGTCGCGGTGGGAAGGCTCGGCACGACTGGGAGCGAGTCGGGAGTGGGCAGCACCGTCGCGGCGGAACCAGCAGTCGGATCGTTGATGACGTCAACGGCCGTTTGCGCATCCCGGATGGGCGCGGAAATCCGCGCGTCCTTGCCGGCCTTTTGCTTCAGGTTGAGCGAATTGCCGGACAGCGTTTGCAGGTAATTTTTGATGGTGCGCGCGAGCTGATAATTCGTCGCGTCGGTCAGGCGTGGGCTGCTGCGCTGATCGGGGTCGGTATCCACGTAGTTCGTTCCGCTCGTGTCGGAAAGCGCGTCGGTGGTGCTGCCAAACAGCACGTCGGCGCCATCGCCGCCGGCCACTGTGTCGTGACCCTGCGTGCCGCTCCACTGGCGATTGCTCGCCGGCACCGTGTTGCTCGTGTTAACGATCAACTTCCGGCCGAGCGTTTCACCCGGGAGCGCATGGCCGAAATTCCGCACCAGCGACTTCACATCGAACCGGCCGGTGAACGTCCCCGGTTGCGATTCCGCTTCCTTCGCGATGAACGGGGTGGAGATCGCCGCGTGATCGCTGGCCACGAGATCGTCGCCTTCGCCCGCATCGATCTGGTCGTTGCCAGTGTTGAGATCCGCCACCCGCGACCGGCCGCCGCGATCCTGATAAGTGGGTCGCGCGACCTGCCCGTAGGCCGTTTTGTTGAGACTGCTCGCCCCCTGGCTGACGTAACCAGCCAGCCCTGTCGTCAGGTTGTTGAGCTCGGCTTCGATGGAGAGAGCCGTCCGGGCGTTGTTCGCCGCATTCGAGAGCACCGCCGGCAGGTAAAGAAGTCCGGTATCGCCGACGATGACGTCGTCACCCGCCGCAGTGTTCAGCGTGTCGTTGCCGATCGAAAGAGTGAATTCGTAGTTCGGCGCGATCCAGCGCATGTCTTCCGGACGCGGGAAGTGACGCTTCACGCTCTGGCTGGCCGGCTGGAGATGGTCGAGCTTGATATGCGCCGCGATCGCTTTGTCGCGCACCAGGGTGCGAGCGGCCAGTTGTGCGTTGGTCGCCCGGAGGACGGTCTTCGTGACCGTCGTGATGTCCTGGCCGCCGTGATTCAACTCCTGACTGGTGATGAAAGGCGAGAGCACCGTGCCGGCGTCGCCAATCACCAGATCGCCGCCCGTCCCGGAGTTCACCTCATCGTTGCCGATCGTCAGCGTGTGGTAGTGCTGATCCGGCAGCACCGTGCGCGGCGCGGTCGTCGTAGTGCTCGCCGCTTTCGCGTCCGCCACCAGCTTGGTCAGGATCTGCGCGTGCGCCTCCAGCACGGCGAACTCGACATCCACTGTGATCTGTTGGAAGTCGCGCAGGTAATCGTAGTAGCGCACGGCGGTCGCCGCGAGTTCCGATTGGGGCACGGGCAGGCCGAGCAACGTCGGCACCGCGATGCGGCCTTCGTCGCCGAAGATCACGTCGTCGCCGCTTCCGCTGTCGATCACGTCGTTGCCGACTCGCACATTATTTGTCTCTCCCACCGCACCCGAACCATTGGTGTGGGTGTGGAGATATTGGTCGAGGTCGAGCCCCGCGTAGTGGAAGGCCCGGAGCGCGCCGGTCAGCTCGGTCGTGTTCGTCACCACCGCGTTGTCGATCGCCGTCAGCCCGGTCACCAGCGGGGCGAAGATTGTTCCGTTGTCGCCGAAGATGACGTCATGACCCGGATCATCGACCGCTGCGTTGTTGGCATCGCGGTTGAAGACATCGTTGCCCGGCAGTGCATCGGCGTGATGCACGACATCGGGGACGAAGGCCATGTAAGGCACCACGGTCACACCGGCCACATTCGTCTTCCGCAGGCCCTCGCTGACTAACGGCGCGAGCGAGGCAACCGGGTTCGTATCGAGTGGATACTGCGGTGCACCGGAAACCAGTTCCTGCGGGCTCATCGTGACGGCGGGGCGAATCACCACCCCGTCATCCGTCAGGGCAAAAGGCGCATTTGGATTCACCACATCGCCATCCGGTCCCGTCAACGCCGCTCCGTCCGGTCGATGCTCGGGGCTGAAGAGTCGCAGCGCCGTCAGGACTTTCGGCAGATCGGTTTCGAACGTCACCGAGTTCGTCATCGAATCGCCGACGAGCAGATCGTTTCCACCGCCGCCCAGCAACCGGTCGTCGCCGCGCTGGCCAAAGACCACGTCATCGCCGTCGCCGCCGTCGAGCACGTCGTTATTCGCGGCCACGAGGTCCACAAAGGTCAGGCTCGTATCCCACGGTCCATTGCCATGCGTCAGCACCTTGCTGCCATTCGCATTGAACGACGCGCCTGCGATGATGAGATCAGCTCCGAAAACTTTCTCCGCGAGCGATGTTTCCGCCGGATTGAGCGGCGTGTTCGCGATGTCGAGCACGCCCGTGATTGTGCCGAAATCCTGTAGCAGCACGTCGCGGTGCCACGAACCATCGGTATTCAGTTTCGGTGTGCCGTCGCTGTTGAAGGTGCGGACGATCAGGCCTTCGTCGCCGAGCAGGAGGTCGCGGCCCGCTCCGCCACTCAGCGAATCGTCGCCAAGACCGCCGATCAGTTCGTCATCGCCCGCGCCGCCATTCAACACGTCCGCGCCGCGCTGGCCGATCAGGATGTCCTGGCCATCGTCGCCCGAAAGCGTGTCGTTGCCGCTCACGCGGTCGATGTTGTCGAAACGCACCACGTCGCGAATCGTGAGACCCGCAAACGTGCCGGTATAAGTGGCCCACGTCGCTGGAGCACCCGCCACGATCTGGCGAGTGATGGTGCCATTGTCGCCGAGAATCACATCCGCCCCGTCGCCTGCGGTTGACTCCGCTTCGTCGCCGCCATCGATGGTGTCATTGCCGTCCGCGCCGTAGAGCACGTTGTGGCCGCCGGTCAGGTCGTCCTGACCCGCGCCACCGTAGATCGTGTCGTCGCCTTGCTGGCCAAGAACGAAGTCGTCGCCTGCTCCGGCGTGGATCTCATCGTTCCCGCCGCCGTCGGCGCTGGTGGTGAAGATCGACTGGAAGCGCTGGTTCACGGGCAACAGCGAAGTCCACAGGCCCGCATCGCCCAGAATGATGTCGCTGCCTGCGCCCGTCGTGATCTTGTCCGCGCCGGTGCCGCCGAAGATGATGTTGTCTCCGTCCCCGCCATCGATCGTGTCGTCTCCACCGGTGATCGGGTCGGTGCTGCGCACCACATCAACCGTGCCGGGATTGCTGTCGTTCACGACCGTGTCGATGAACCCGTTGTCGCCCAGCACAACATCGACACTGGCGCCGGTATGGATGATGTCCGCGCCCGAACCCCCGATCACCAGATCGGCGCCTGCGCCCGAACGCAGGTCGTCATCGCCGCCGTAGGTCACGTCGGTGGTCGTCATCCGTGCCAGCATCACGAGGTTGCTCGCGCTGGTGATGAACTCCATCACGCCGTTGTCGCCGAGGATGAGATTTCCGCCGTCGCCGGCAGTGACCTTGTCCGCGCCGCTGCCGCCGATCACGAGATCGACGCCGCTGCCAGCCTCGATGTCGTCGTCACCGCCATTCTCAGGATCGGTGGAGCGCACCAGATCGATCGTGGTTGCGTTGCTGTCGTTGTAGAGCAGATCGACGAGGCCGTTGTCGCCGATGATTACATTGTCGCCGTGGTTGGCATCGATTGTGTCTGCACCAGCGCCGCCGAAGAGGTAGTCGTTTGCGGAACCACCGACGATTTGGTCCGCGCCTCCATCGGCTGGACGCACCGTTTCCATGCGCGTCACGTTGCCCGTAGTTACGAGCCGCACCGTTCCGGCCGCCTGCGTGATCGTGCCGTGGTCGCCGAAGATGATCCCGGTATCGGCATCGCCGAAGAGCTTGTCGTCACCGGTCGCGAGCGAGTCGCTGTTGGCCGCCGTGCTGGCATTCGACACCGGCACGGTGAGCAACCGCGTTGCGAGATTTACGTTGAAACCCGAGTCGCCGTAGATGTGATCGACCCCGTCGCCGCCGTGAATTTCGTCGTTGCCCGAACCGCCGGCGAGCTGGTCGTCACCCGCGCCGCCGTGCAACGTGTCGTTCCCCGCGCCGCCGTAGAGCGTCACAGTTTTCAGCGCCGCGCTGGCGTCGAGAATGTCGTTGCCGGAGAGGGCAAAGGCTCGGCCCGTTGCGCTCTTCCCGATCGTCCCTGCGTAGTCGGCTCCGTCCTGCGAGGTATCGCCGTAGATGACCAGCGGCGAAGTCGCGCCACCGCCGCCCGTGACGGTGATGGTGTCTCCGCCCACCACATTGCCGACCACGGTGTTGCCGCCGCCGTGGATCGCCGTGATGGAATCCTCTGGCGTGTAGCTCACGGTGAACGTGTCGTTCCCCGAGCCGAGCAGGACCTTCACAATTTCGAGGCTGTGATAGGTGAGACCGCCGTCGAAAGTCCGGATGTCGGGATCGCCGAGCGAACCAAAATCCAGCATCAGATCGAGCCCCATCCCGAGACCCTTGAGGTTCGTAAAGGTGGCGATCTGCGAGGAAATCGCCGCCGTTGGCACTTCGTAAATCGCGGCCAGTCCATCGGCACTCACCGCCTGGCGCAATTCGCCGATGTCGTCCTGCACACTGCCGTCATTGAAGACGTTCAACCGGTCGGTCTGCGGCGCATTTGGATCAGCGACGCCGACCAGCGTGCCGGCGGAGTGTTCCTCCGTCGGCAGCGTGACCGGCTGGCGCAAAGTGCGATCCTTCGTCGGGATAATGCCGCCCTCGAGAATGAGCGGACCGGCGATGGCGTTGACCACGTGGGGCTGGGCCGCAAAGACCTGCACCGGTTGCCCGGTAGCGGCTTCGGCATTCGGATTTACGTCCACCTGGACCGTGAACGGCACGTTCCAGTTCGTGCTGTCGAATTCCACGTAAGCGGCCGTGTCTTCCGTCGCCGCGTGAAAACGCGTGTCGCTCGGATTTGCGGCCGAGATAAGCGACTTGCCGTCCGGCAGGATGCTCACCTTCACCGGCGAGGCCGGCGCCCGGTTCAACTGGAGCGTATAGGTATCGCTCTGGTTAGGCGCGATGATCGTGGTGCCGCCCGTGGGCTGCACGATGACGCCGCCGAGGTCGTTGTCGCGCACGCCGTATTTCAGCACCGCCGGCTCGAACAATCCGCCGAATACACCGCCCGCGTCCGTGCTCGAAATCGTGTGGGTGATGGTGCCGAGAACGGTGTTTTCGAGGGCCGTATCCTCCGGTGAAGTGAGCCGCACGACGAACGGATCGTTCCAATTCGACGCGTCGAAGCTGATCGTCCGGGTGAGCGCGTCGTAGCGCCCGGCCTGCAGGGCGTTCGCCGCCGAGGCGATGATCTGAGCTGCATCGAAATCGAGCTTCACCTTCACGATCTCGCCCGGAGCCGGCTGCTTCGTGAGGCCGATCCGATAGGTGTTTCCATTCGCATCGCCCTCCGTGAGGACTGTGCCCGGCGAATTTTCCGTCACGATGATGCCTGCCTTGTCGTCATCGACCACCCGCACTTCCACGTTCGGAATCGCGACCCGATTGAACGCGGTGTTCGTGCTCTGCATCGAATGGCTCAGCACAATGGTCCGCTCGCCTTCCTGCGCCGTGTCGCCGATCGCGCGCACGTAAATCGTCTGCGTGCGATCCCACGCTGCTGCCGCCGCGCCGACTTGGGTGGAGTCGAAGGTCACCACCAGCGAGTTGAAGAAGTTCACGCCGTCGGTGGAGATCTCCACCGACTGGCCGCCGGCGAGACGGTCCTTCGCCGAAGCGAGCGCCGCCGACACCGTCACGTAAGCGACCGTCGGCGTGCCTGGCGCCGGCACGGTGAGCTTGAAGGTGTAGCTGTCCTCCGAGGGTCCGGTAAGGCCGTTTTCGTAAAGCGTGCTGCTCGCTTTCGAGAGAATGACTTTAGCGGTCTGGCCGGTGGCGGCGTTGACCTGCAAGCCCGGGGCGAAGATGCCGTTGAAGCTCGCGTCGTCGCTGGTGACGGCATGGTTGATGAACGCGCTGGTGCCTTCCACGGAAAGCGCCACGATCCGCTGCGTGACGTCGCCGCCCACGTCGAAGGTGTCGTTGCCGAGCCCCCCGATGATGGTCGTGACCACGCCCGGATCGGTGCTGAGCACGTAGAAGTGGTCGTCGCCTTCCATGCCATCGACTTCGAGTTTTTCGGCCGCGGTGAACTGCACGTTCAGGCCCGCGCCGAGCACTCCGTTCGCCGTGATGACAAACTTGTCGCTCACCTCGGTGCCGATCACCACCACGGTGTCGATGCCGGCCCCGCCATCGATGCTGACGGGGGCGTTGATATTGTATTCGACGTGATCGTCGCCGCCGCCGCCGCTCACCAGCGTGTCGCTGGTCGTGATCTGTGTCGTGCCTGCGATGACGAAGGCGCGGACCGTGAAGTCGTCGTTGCCCTCCTCACCGAAAAGCTTTAGCGGCGCCTTGTTGCTATAGACGGTGAGGTTGTCGTTGCCCTCGCCGCCGTAAGCCGTGGCCGCATAGCTTACGCCGCGGCTCAGGAAGCCGACGGTCGTTTCGACAGTCGCCACTTCGTCGCCGAACGCCACGTTCGGCGCAACGCGGTCCTTGCCGAAGATCTGGCCGAACTGGATGAGATCGTTGCCCGCCCCACCATCGATCGTGGTCAGCGCGCTGTTGTCATCCACGTAGAAACGGTCGTTGCCGTCGTTGCCGTCCATGCGCAGCACATTGATCGACGTGTCGTAGTTGATCCGCTCGTAGGCGTTCGCCACGTCGAGGCTGCCCGGCACCAAGGGCTGTAGCCGCGCGATGAAAGTCGCGCGTGCCAGGAAAAAGTCGTCGCGCTGCGCATCCGTGCCGCTCACACCGCCGATCGTCAGCACGTCGGCCCCATCTTCGGCTGCGCCGGTATCGTGAACATTGATGCGATTGTCCGCAGCGCCCGAGACGTTGATCACATACGCGTCTGCGCCACCGCGGCCGTCGAGGTCGAGCGAATCGCGAATCACGCCGAGCGCGTCGCCGTTGCGGTCGCGTTCGGTGGTGACGGTGGGCAGGCGATCCACCACGATCGTATCGGTTCCGCCGCCGAATCCGTCGTTGTCGCCGAGCACCACGGTGTGGCCGATCATCGACTGGAGGCGCAGGGTGATGAAGTCGCCATCGCGCCCGCCGGTGATGAGGTTTGCCGGAGAATTCAGCGCGCCGTTCAACTCGATCACCGAGCCGACTCCAGGGTCCGCATCGGCGATGTCACCGCGAATGACGATGCCATTTTGCGCGGCGATGGTCGTGCCGTTTTCCTGCCGGATGTCGTCGCCGGCGAGCAGGGTGACCGTTCCCACGGGGGCGCTGATCGCGCCGGTTTCAATCACGAGATTTTCGCCCGAGGCGGCGGATTCCCGGACCGTAAGACGGACGTTGCCCGCTGTGGCAAGAACGGCAGCCGTATTCAGCGTCTGCTGGGTTTCGGTGATGTAAACATTCGTTCCGGCCGTCGCAATGAGCCGTCCCGGACCGGAGAGGCTCGAGTCGATTTCGAGATCGTTTGTATCCAGGCCGATCGTGTTGGCGGCCACGAGGGAGATGTTATTGCCCGCGACGTCCGCATCCGGGTCGTCCGCCCCGTCGAGAATGGCTGCCGTGCTCCGGAGGTAAACGTCGGAGGTCTGCGAAGTGATCGAGCCTGCCCGCAGATCGCCACTCGTTTCATTGATCACTGCAAAACCGGACGAGAGCGAATCGAGCAGGCCCGGAGCCGAGGTGGAGGAATCGACTTCGAATGGTGTGTCCAGTTCTCCGATCGTGCCCGTGCGGGAGACGAGGCTGACGTTCGCCGCGGAAACTTCCGCGGTATCCTTGCCGGAGAGACCGTCGCCGTCGTTGACCGCGAGGATCGAGCTGTAGGCATCGAGGCTGGCGTTGCCGGTGATTGAGCGGACGAGATCGACGTGCAGCACGCCTCCATTCGTGCCCTGGATCTGGTAGAGGAAGATGTCGCTGTTCGTCGTCGCGGTGAGCGTGCCGGTGAGGTCGAGGTCGAGGTAGTTCCCCGAGGTGCCGATGCTCCCGCCCGCGGTCATCACGAGCGACTTGCCCGCCACGTTGGTGCGCGGAGCGGCGGCATCGTTGATCGCGTCGAGGATCGAGTTCTGCGCGGTCAGCTCCACCTCCAGCGTCGAGGCCACCGTGCCGATGATGAGGTTGCCCTCGGTCACGTTGATCTTCACCTGACCGCCCGCGTTCACGTTCCCAATGTGGAGATCGGAGATCGGCTGGAAGTTGCCGTGGATCGTGGTGTCGTCCGAAACCTGCACGACGTTCAGCACAGCGGGTGTTTCCGCCGAGAAGCTGCCCGAGTTGCCGATCTGCAACCGCATCGGTTGGGTGGCATTCGCGGCGATAAATCCACCGGAGACGAGTGTCACGTGACCGAGCGAAGTAATCGCCGCCAGGGTGCCCGGCGCGCCGGTATCCACGATGGGTCCAGTCGCCTGCAAGCGCACGTTTCCGCCCGCTTTCACATGATCGAGGTCCAGCGAACCGCCCGTGCCGACTGTGACGGCATCGGCCGCATCCACCGAGACATGACCAGTTGGGGTGATATCGACGTCGTCCACGAGCTGGAAGGTGATGCTTTCCACCTTCGAACGATCCGCGACGAGCGAACCGGTAGTGAGATTCACCGAACCTTCCGCCGCCGTGTGGTCCGCGGTGATCTTCTGCCAGACGCCGGTGTTGTTGTAATCCTGCGACGCGAAATCCACGGAAGTCGAGGCGCCGAGGTAGCGGTAGAGACCGTAGCTTCCCTTTGACTGCACCAGCACGGTATTGCCCGTCGCGATGGCCACCGGATCGGTGTGATTGCCCGTGGTGAAGTCCGGGGTCACCCTCGTCCAGAGCGAGGTGTTGCTGTAATCCTGCGCGCTCAGATCGAGCGCGGCGTTCGTCCCGATGTAGCGATACAGCGCGTGGCTGACGCCGAAGACTTCGCCAACCGAGAGCTGGCTGAGGACGCCCTGCTCGGTTGCCGCCAGTCCGGCGAAGCCTTGCGAGAGATTCAGGGTCGTCACCTGCGTGAGCTTGCCGATACTGGCCCCGGTGCCACCGGCGTTGAGCGTGATATTCGCGCCGATCAGGTTGGCCGTTTCCGGATTGGTCGGCTCGAGGACAAAGCCCGGCGGGAAGCCTGCGTCCGGATAGATGAGGTTGAACAAGCCGGCCGAAAGCGGGCTCTGGAGGGCGCCGGTTGACGCGGTGCGCGCATCGATTTTCGCCTGCCGCTCCGCAGTGCTGAATTTGAAAACGTAATCCGGCTGGTAGGTCGCTGCGCCGAGGCTGGCGTGCAGCGCGGCGTATTGTGGATCGACTACCTGCGACGGGTTGTAAGCGGTGCTGGTATAATTATAACGATGGAGTTGAAGGTTCGTCGCCGAGCCGGTGAACTGCAGATCGAGAGTCGCCGGCGTGGCGGCGATAGCGGCGTCGTAACGGCTCGTAGTGAGCTTGATGGTGTTCGCGTCCACGACCACCGCGTAATATTCTACCCCGCTCCTTAAGTTCGTCTGGCCAGTTTCCGCGCCTTTATAGGCGAAGAGCAGGCCGGACAGACTCTTCACGACCTGTCCGGGCTGAATGTCCACCTGCTTGTTGGTGAGTGTTCCGGCGTCGTAATCCGCCACCACCGCATTCCACAGCGAGGTATCGTAAAGATCCGTGGTGGAGAGATCCACACTCCCGGTCGCCCCGACGTAACGATGCAGGCTGCCATTGGCCGACTGCACGTAATCGTCCTGATTCAACGTAACCGATCCAGACGGCGGCGACGCGAGATTGTAAGACGGAGAGACGAATTTCCAGCGGTTGGTGTCGAAGAAGTTTTCGGTGGCGAGATCCACCCCGCTGGCAAAGAAGACCTGCGACCCCGTGGCCAGCCCGTGCGGCTGGCTGAATGTGATCGTGTCGCTCGCGGCATTGATACCGCTGATCGTAAGCGTGCTCGCCACCGAGCCGATCGTGAGCCCGCGCTGGGTCTGCCAGTAAGTGTGGTAGAGCTGGGTGCGCGCGCTTTCCTCGGTGCGGATGCTCGTCTCGGCGGCGTTGGCAGCGGCTGAGCCGGTCAGCGCGAGTTGCGCATCGCGCGCGGCCGTCTCCGCCGCACTCGGGGCCTGGGTCTGGTCGAACCACGCATCGACGATGCTGCCATTGATCGTCGTCAGCGAGATGTCGCCGTTGCTTGTCGCGATGGAACCGAGCGCACCCGTCCACAAGGTGGGCTGCGCCAGCTTCAGCACGCCGTCTTTTTCGACGACATAGACAGAGCCGTTTGCTTTTACCGCGAGGCCGCCGGTCTCGGCGAGATCGCTGTCCACGACCAGGGGCAGCGTGCTGCTGCCCACCGCGCCGTTTGTGGCGAGGATCTGAATGAAGTTGCCTTCGACCGACCCACCGGCGTTCGCCATGCGGATGCCGTCCACCGCGGTGATCGTCACATTGCCCGCGATGGTCTTGATCGTGCCCGCCACCAGCCGCGCCGGACCGGCGTCGGCGACCGTGTTGATGACGACATCGGTGCCCGCGCTCACATTCAGCGGACCGGACTCACCCGCGAGGGCGATTGTGACGGCCTTCGCGGCATTGATCGTCGGCGCGACGCCGAAGAACGCGGCGGAGCCCGCCATCGTCACCGAGCCTTGCGAGGAAGTCAGCGTGACGCTGCCGGTCGGCAGGTTCTCGATGTTCCCCTGCGCCACGATGTCGCCGACGCTCTTGATCGAGATCGACGGGGCGTTGAAGTTGGGATTGCCGGCGAAGTTGATCTTGATCGGCTGATCCGCGTCGAGGCTGTGGGTGTAGTAATCCTTGAGACCTTTGATCTCGGTGATGAGCGTGTGAACCGTCTTGTAGCGCAGCCAGCCGCCGCCGGTCGTCCACGTCTTGGAGATCAGCGTGTAGTTACGGAAGGAGCTGTCGTATTGGGAGGTGCCGTTGACTCCGAGGTCCTGCCAGACATCGGAGTCCTTATAGTTCTGGTTCGGCAGGATGAGGTCCGCTTCACTGCTTCCCTTGTAGCGATACAAATGTCCGGACAAGCCCTTGGTGGTATCCGTGCCCACATAACGCACGACCGTGATGTCCGGCGTTACCTTCACCGCTTCGTCGGAGCGCTGCGTATACTCGATGGTATACGGATCACCGCTCATGTAGTTCTGCCCGAAAGGCAGCACGTTCGTGACGGATTCCGATTCCAGCAGCGGCTGCGCGTCGGTGAAGAAGACGTCGCGCTTCTTCCAGCTCTTGTCCTTCACGAGCAGGTCGGCGAGCCCGTTATCGCCGAGGAGATTGAAGGAGCGCTTCTCGTATTTGGTAACGGTGGTCTGGGTCTTTTCCTGGCCTTCCGTCCAGATGTAGCGAAGACCGGTTTCCGGCGCGAATTGGATATTCGCACCCGCCGCATAAACGACTGGCTGGCCCTGCTGGGTGTAGAGAATTCCGCCCGCGACATCGTCAGTGCCGGTGAAGGTGCCGCTGCCCGGGGTCGTGCCGAGATAAGTCGTCTCGGTTACCTGGCCATTGGACGCGACGACGTATTCCTTCTTCAACGGTCCGCCCGTGCGCCCCGAGTCGATCACCGTGATCCGGCCATCGCGCTGTGTCGTGGTATCGATCCGGTTGACGATGGTGCGGTAAGGGCTGTCGTTCTGGATGTCGACGTTCGCGTAACCATACGCGACTTTCAGTTCGCCGTGGCCGGTGCTGAGGATCTTGCCGGCGATGATGATGCGACCGCCCGAAGGAACGATCTCGTCCAGCACGATCGCCTTCTTGTCGGCGTCGTAGTAACCGGAGACCGGCACGCCCTCGCTGCCGAAGCTGATCCCGGGGCGCGGGTTGCCATTGTCGTCGAGCAAGGACTCGGTCTGGTTGCTGTTAAAAGTGCTGTCCACCTTCACCGTGACCGTCTGCACCCCGCTTTGGATCAGGCCGTTCACGTTGAGGTAACGGGCCGTGATGGCGATCCGCCCCTGCGAAACGATGCGCGAGTAATCGGTGTTGATCGACGCGTTCAGTAGCTGGAGTGCGGCAGAGTAAAGAGGGTTGTTGCTCTGCTGATCCAGGATCGTCTTCTGGCCGTTGATGAAGTAGGGGACGACCGCCGCGCTGAACGGTCCGCCGTTGAGGAAATCCAGAGCCGGCTGGGCAGACGCGAAGACGTTGTTTCGCAGTTGCTGATAATCGATGTATTGCCGCGGGTCCCGGTTCGTGTGCAGCCAGTCCTCGGTGTTCAGCGTGAAGTCTCCCGCCGATTGAATATCGACCGTCGCTCCGCGAACTTGCCCGGATACCGTGATGCTGCCGTCCAGGTTGCGAATCTTTACGTCGCCCGTTTCGTTTACCACGTCGCCCACGATGTAGAGGGCACGGTCGACATCCGGCACGGACAGGGTGTAACGCGTGAGCGGGTTCAGCGCCTGCTGGGTAATGTTGATCTTTGGCGCATCGCCTGGGGTGGCGTTGGTCAGCGCGGTGCTGTTGAAATAGACATTCCCCGGCGCGAGCACCTTCAGTTCTCCGTCGATTACCTGGACCCGCTTGTTGTCGCGCACCACGGCGTCGGCAACGACGAGCGAATACGGCGTCTGATTCTTGATCGTGATGCCCGAACCCGAACGGGTGATGAGCTGCTGAGCCGTGAGCGCCATATTGACCGCCGCCTGTTGCGTGGGATCGGCCTGGATGAAGATGGAACCTGGCGCGGAGTAGATCGCGGGAAGATTGATGAACAGCGCGTCGAGTTCGCGCTTCACCGCCTTCACCGGGGAGCCGGCGACAGAGCCGTCTTCGATCAAGCCGAATTTCTGGAGCGACTCGACGATGACCTCCAACTGCACCTGGTAACGCGCAACCGCCTCGAGATTGGTCGAGTGGCTGGCGATCCAACTGACGAGCTTCTCGTATTGCCCCACCAGCAACGTTCCGAGATTCTGATACGAGACGGTGGGCGCCGCGAGCGTGACCGGCTTCACCACGTAGAAAAGGTCCTTCAGTTGATCCGAGAAACCCTCGGTCACGTCGCTGCGGTAAACGGTGAAGCTCCCGCTGCCGCTGTTGGGATCGGCAAGATACGCCTCGGCGTCTGCAATGGTTGGGCGCTCCGGCGTGTTCGTGCTCTCGTTCGCCGGGCGCGCCACGTTGGTCAGCGGTTCCCAGCGCGTCGGGTCGTCGAAGTTTTCGGTATCGAGCAAGATCGTGTCGCCGGCCTCGGTATCGGGCAGATACTGGTAGAAGCCGCCGATCACTCCACCGCCGCCGATGCGCTGGCCGTTGTTATCGGCCACCACTTTGATGATCGTGCCAGTGGTGATGTTGAACGAGATGCGCTCCAGATCGAGGCGACCGTAGTGATAACGGATTTCGCCCGGGATGACGACAGCATCCGTGGTAAAGAGAGCGGTCTTTTCCGCCGAGGTGAGATCGGTGCCCAACCGGCTTGGATCGAGGTCCGGGCCGCTCAGGTCGGTCAGGGGCTTGATCAGCACCACGCTCCCGGCATTCAGTCCGGATTCGAGCACGGCGTTTGTTCCGATATTTACCTGATTGATGCTCGTCGCCTCCTTGGTTCCCTTCACCGGGAAGCCGTAGGGGATGAGCGAAATGGAGATGACCGTGCCGCTCTTCTCGGCCTTGTTCACGAGGCCCTTCACCGCAAGCAGATTGATGTCCTCCAGCGCGCGAATACTCGTCGTGCCCGTGAGATTGATCGCGTTGGTTTCCCGGATGACCGAGTCCGGGTCCGGCACCACGATGTTCGGCAGGAGTGAGAAAGCGGATACCTCCACGTTGGCGAAGGTGTTGTGGAGATTCGGCACGCCCGTGCTATCGCGCCCGGCGTAGATCATCACGTCGCTGCCGCGCACGTCGGAATTGGCGATGTTGATCACCGCGTTCGCGTTCGAATGCGCGTCCGCGTCGGCTCCCGCCGCGCTGCTCACCGTGGTGGCCAGCAGCATGTTTGCGCTGGGTCGCAGGCCGGAGGCAGTGCGGGCGGTGAGGTAAACGTCGCCGGACTGGTTTTCCACCAGGGCGCTGGAGATATTGATGGCCGCATCGGTGGTCGCGTCGATGAGCGAACGCACGACGGAGACCGAATAACCGGCCACCGACTCGAGGCGGACGGAATCTGTCGCGGAGACATCCGTGTGCGTCTCGATGCGCAGCACACCGGGCGTCGCGTTCGTGCCCTTGGCCACTAGCTTCGCACCGGTCCCGATGTCCACTTTCGCCTGGAAGGAGTTGGTGCTGTCACCGATAACCGTGCGGCTTTCCAGCACCGTCACGCCGACTACGCTGGCCGAGCCCGAACGCAGGTTCGAGGTATTGTTGAACTTGTCCTTCGTGAACTCGTTGCTCGTGCCGATGATGATGTTGTTCGCCAGGATGTCAGCATTGGAGCCGATTTCGACGTTGGCCTTGCCGAAGTTTTCGTTCTTCGTCCCGGCGCCTGCGCCGGTGCCGAGAGCGAGCGTGTAGGAATCCGCCGTCGCGTCGTTGCTGCGCGAGGCGATCGACGACATGCCGAAGGTATTCGCCCGCACGACCACGTTCGGCGCCAGCCGCGCGATGGCGGAGTTGTCACTGTAAGTGTTCGATTGCGAGCCCGCCACGCTGAGCCCGAAAGCCGCGCCCGCCGCGACGCTTTGCGAAAGAAGGTCGTCCGTGGTGCTGGCGTTGATCAGCAATGCTCCCGCCACGACGCTCGAGCCGGTGCCGACTTCAGCCACGATTTCATCGACATTCTTGCCGAGGCCGAGCGCGGTGTCCGCCACCATGACTCCGACGGCGATCGAACCGAACGCCCCACCGTAAGCGCCGGCTTTGGCCTGATTTTGTCCGCGTGCCCGGAGTTCCACCACGCCCGACGACATCAGCACCGCATCGCGCGTGTAGGCCTTGGTGGCGGTCTTGATGGCGGCGTCTGCCGTATTCACGATGACGCCTACCGCCGAGCCGGAGACCCCCGCGGTGAAGCTCTTCGGAATCGCGGCGATCGAAAGAGCGGAGATCAATGTGGAGCCAGTCGCCAGCTTGGTGCCGATGACGTTTGCTTCGACGCTGCTCAGGATTTCGTTTTTCACCACCGCCGCACCGACGGATGCGCCAAGGCTGAATGAAGCGGTGACGGCGGTTGCATCCGCGGCGGCATAGGCATTCTCCTGCGCGAGGATCTGCGCGTTGCCGGTCACGTCCGCGCTGATCGGGCCGTTGATCGTCGCGAGGATAGTGTTGTTGACCTTGTTGTTGATTCCAATGCCGCCCCCACTCACGCCGGCCAGGCCGCCGGAGACTGAAACAGAAACCGCGGTGACCCCGGAGATCTTCGAGTTCTCGCCATCGGCCAGAACCACCAGGTCGCGACCGACAATCAACTCGCGATAGGTCGGGCTGATGATCGCGGCGCGGATGTCGTTTTCGATCGAGCTGTCCGCGATCGACGCATTGATCGATCCCGAGCCGAGCCCGATCGCCACCGTGACACCGATCGCCTCGGCTTTCCTGATCTGCGTATCCGCCGTGGCTTTCACCAGAAGATCCCGATCGGCAGAGACTGAGCTGTTTTCGATCGTGGCGTGAACCTTGGTGGTGGCACGCGAGGTGGCTTCCGTTCCCGAGCCGGCCAGGGCGCCACCGATGCTGATGGAAGCCGCCAGCGCGCCGGAGAACGAAGTGGTCTCCAGCGTGTCGGTCGAATCGGCGCGCACGGCGATATCACCCATCGCCGTGACGGCGGAATCCTTGATGAAGGCCTCGACGACGTTCCCGAGCGTGCCGCCATTCGTGCCGATGAGATTGCGCGCCAGTGATACGCCGATCGTGCCGGACGCGCCGACGAGACTGCCGCTGATGGCGGCCGTGACGGCGCCGACCGTAGAAGTGATCTTCGCCTCGCTCTTCGCATCGATGGTGGCGTCGAACTGCGAGCCGAGAGACTGCCACCGCGAGGTATCGGTGTAATTCTGATTCCCGAGTTGCGTGGGAGTGGTTAGGTCGGGCCCGAGGTAAACGTAGGCGCCAGTGCTCGTGTCCACGACGTCTCCTTGGCGCAGGGTGTTCGTCGTTTCGAAACTGTTGTAGTCCACCGCGCCCGCCTGTAGCGCGCTGTTCTGCACATAGGCCTGGACGTTGTTGTTGATCAGATTCGTGCCTTCGGCTCCAGCCCCGCTCAGTGCCACCGTCCCAGCGAAACCGCCGAAGGAAGCCGCTACCGAAGCGGCGACCGCAGTGGAATCGATAGTCGCCTTTTCGCTCGCGAGGATCGTCGCGTTCCCGCCGGACGCCCGCACGCCACCCACCACATCCTTGATGTAAGCGGTGACGGAGTTGGCGATGTCATTGCGCGAGAGCGCCACCCCGATCGAGACCGAAACGCCCAGTTGCCCGCCGAGCGATGCCGCAATCGAGGCGGCGCCGGCATTGGCGGTGATGGTGGAAAGATCCTCCGCCTTGAGCGTGGTGGCCAGTGCGTCCAGGCCACCGGCGGGGCCGCCGTCGATCGATGCACGAATCTCCGTGGCGATTTTGTTTTCGGTCAGCACACCGGAACCACTCAGGCCGACCCCCACTTCGCCCCCGGCCAGCGCTACTGACCCGGCGCCGACTCCGGCGTCGATGTTCGTGGTTGATTTTGCCTGTAAGGCCAGCGCCCCGGCGGCATCGATTCCTGTATTCAGCAGGTAAGCCCGCACCTGAGCCGGTGCTTGTGAACCCACCTCGGTATTTAGCGAACCGAGATTCCAGCCGATCAGATTGCGCGCCACCGCGGCACCGATCGACGCGCCCACCCCTACACTGCTGCCCACACCCGCGGCGGCGGACACGGCGGCGACGCGCGCCGTGATGTCGCCCGTCATGGTTGCGTTAAGCGTCACCGGGCCCGCACTGATCAGGTTGCTGTTCGTCGCAAAGGCGTTGGCCTTCGAGAGAATGACGTTGGTCGATTCCGCGCCCGCGCCGCTGAGGCCGACGCCGATCCCGCCCGGGCCGACCCCGGCAGAGATCGAAGCGGCCACCGAAGTTGCGTCGATGCTGGCGCCATCCGTCGCACTGAGGAGGAAGCCGCCCAGCGTGGAGTGAATATTCGGCGTCCCGGTGATCGACGCTTCCACATCGCTATCCACCTGATTCCGCGCCAGAGCGACCCCGATCGAAAGCGTCACCGCATTCGTGCCGGCTACGGCCACTGCGATGGAAGCCGCCCCAGCCCCCGCGCTGATCGTCGAGCTATCGTTCGCCACGAGAGCGATGTTGCCCGCCGAAATGGTTCCGTTGCCGGTTCCGGCAATCGTCGCCTTCACATCGGTCGCGATCTTGTTTTCCGTCGAGACCCCCGAACCGCTGAGACCGAAAGAGTTGGTGCCGCCGATGCCCACGGCGACCGAAACCGCCGCGACGTCGGCATCGATCTGCTGGGTCGAGAGCGCGGAGGCGCCAAGCTGACCTCCAGCGTTCACGATGACGCCATCGTAAGCGGCACGCACCTGCGTGTCCTGCCGGTTGTCCCCATTCTCGTCGTAGCCGATGTAGTTGTGCGCCACGGCCGCGCCGATCGCGGCCGCGCCGCCGTTTTGGAGGCCGAAGCCAACTGCGGCCGAAACCGTCGCCACCGCCGCGTCAATCTTGCCGGTATTCGTGGCATTGAGATTTACCGAACCACCTGCCGTCAGCGTGCTCAGTGTAGCCAGTGCCTGCGCGTCGCTGCGGGAGCTGTTCAGCGCCACGGCTCCTCCGCCACTGATCGCGATACCCGTCTGGGCAGCAGCACCGACCGACACACTGGCGGCCACGGCGACTGCGCTGAGCGTTCCATTTTCCGTCGCGAGCAGTTCGATTCGTCCCGTCGTCGCGGTGACTACCGAATTCTCGATCATCGCAAGCACGTCGTTGTCCACCTTGTTGAGGGACACGGAGAAACCGACTGCAATGGCGCCGGCATTGCTGCCCGCCGCGATGGCCACCGCCGCGCCGACGGCGTCGGAATAGACCCTGGTGTTATCGACCGCCGACAGCTTGATGTAGTCCTCCGGATTCGTCCCTGTGTCGTGCGCGGTGACGGTGCTGCCATTGAAAATCGTCGCTTCGACATCCCGGCTGATGCTGTTGCGCGTGCCGACCCCGGCTCCCGCGAGCGAGCCCGTGAGACCCGTGCCAGTTCCACCCGCGACAGCCAGCGAGCCGGCGACGCCCACGGCGCGCACCGTTCCGTTGGTGGCGCTGTCGAGCAGGACGCTATCCACCGCCTTGACGGTGGCGCCATCGATAAAGCTCTTCACCGAAGAGCCGCCATTCTGGCCGATGTCATTTAAGACCACCGAGATCCCCGCCGCGACACCAATGGTCGCACCGGCGCCTCCGCCGGAACCCACGGCCACCGCAACAGTGCCCGCCACACCCACGACGTCGCCGTTGTCGGACGCGGTGAGTGCGATCGCTCCAGCCTTGCTTTCGACAACAGGATTGCTGCCCGTGTTGTAGATCGAGGCGGAGACGATGTTGTCGATCTCGTTCACGGCCGCTGAGCCCGCTCCGGCAATGGCACCGGTGGTGCCGCTTCCCCGCGCCACAGATGCCGCCACGCCGACGCCGAGGCTCGAAACGTCCGCTTCGTTATCGGCAGAAAGATTGATGTCGTCCTGGGCGGTGACGCTCGAACTCTCGATGAAGGCGCGAATGCCGTTCCGCGCCCGGTTGCGTCCGACGCCGACGCCGATCGCAGCGGCACCGGTCGTGCCGAGCGGGTTTTGCGTGACCGCGTAAGCGATCGCGACGCCGAAGGCATCGGCCTGCAACAGCTTGGTGAGATCCCTGGCGCTGAGCGAAACATTCCCCGAGACGAGGCTGGCTACCTTGCTCGCCCCGCGGACGAACGCCTCGATCGAATTGTAAACGACGTTCGAGGCGTAGGCGCCCGCCGCCGCACCCGACAGCGAGGCGCCGCTGGGCAGGAGCGAGCTGCCGCCCACGACCGATACGGAACCGCCGACGGCGAGCGCGTGATAGCGCCCATCGTTGACCGAGCTCACATTGATGGCGTCGGCAGCCGTGACCGCCGCGTTATCGATGAACGCCTTGGTCGTATTGCTGTCGCCATCGCTGCCGATAAGGTTCAGCGCGAGCGAGACGCCCACGGAAAGGCTGCGGCCCTGCTGAATCGACCCCGTTGAGTTGAACCACGCGACCGATACCGCACCCGCCTGGGCGAAAGCCTGCGTCGAATTCTTCGCTTCGAGGCCGATGGCGCCGCCAGAGGAGACCCCGCGGACATCCGTGGGCGTGGTGTCGTTGCTGTCCTTGATGAAGGCCTGGATGTCGTTTTCGACGTCGTTCACCGAGGCGGCCCCCGCGAGCGCAACGCTATTGCCGCTACCGCGGGCGACCGCTCCACCGATGGAAAAGGCTTCCACCGTCGGATTCGCGACGGCGGAGAGCATGATGTTTCCACCGACATCCACCTTCGCGTGGTTGATGTAGGATCGCACCGTGTCGTCGATCATGTTGCTCGCCACACCCGCAGCAATGGCCACGGCGGTCTTGTCGGAACTCGTGTTTTCGTTGGCCGTGGATGCTCCCGCGACGCCGAAGGCGCCGATGAAACCGCCGGCACTCGCGCTCAGCGAAAGCGCTCCACCGGAAGTAAACGAGCCGCCCGGCAGGGCCAGCAAATCGTCCACCGAATTTCCAATGTAGGCTTCGGTGTGCCGGTTCACCAGATTGAGGGCTACGGACGCGCCGAGCCCGACCTTTTCCCCACGCGCCAGTGCGCCGGCGACGGTGACGAGGTTGGCCGTGTCCTTCGCGGTGAGCGAACTGGCTCCGAAGACTTCGACGTTGGCTCGCCCGCCGATGCGCGCGATGGTTGAGTTGTCCACCTTGTTCACCGTCGCCACGCCGGTGAAGGTAAAGTCCTCGGACTTCCCGCCCGACGCTCCGATCGCGACCCCGAGAACTTTGTTTTCGGCCGCGAGATCCAATTCGTCGGCGAAGAGGGTCGCCCCGTCGTCAATCGTAGCCGCGACCTGATTGCGATAGGCAAACGAGGAAACGCTGATGCCCACGGCGCCTTTGCTGTCGCCTCCCGACCCGTCAAACGTGCTGAAGCCCGGCAGCTTTTTGGCACCGGCGACTGGCTTCTTCTTGATCTTGTTGGCGATCGCCTTGACTGGGTTGAACGTCCAGGTCCGGAAGTTTCCGCCCGTAGCGAAGACGTTTCCAGTTCCGGGCGTCTGGAAATTTCCGCCCAGATCGATCGAGTCGTTTTCGCTGAAGGCCGAGATCGTGACATCCTGCGCGCCCGTGCGGTCGCCGGGGTTCTGGCTTTGATTGACCTTGGCACCACTCAGCACCTGGGCGTTGGCGGTTTGATCCAGGAAAATCACGCCCACGGAGCCGGCGACAGAGGCCACTTCTGCACCACTCGCCACCGCCTGTGTCCAGACATCGACGAGGCCATTATCCAGGCCGAAATTGCGGTCGAGGAACGTGGTGAGCGTGCGGAAAAATCCGAGCCCGGCTTCTGCGCCGAGCGACACTTCGAGCCAGCGTGTCGTGTCCTTGTAGTTCTCCGTGCCGAGATTGGTCTGACTGCCATCGCTGCCGATATAACGATAGGCCCCGCCGCCGACTCCCTGGCCGGTGTAACCGTCCTTCACTTCTACCAGATCGCCGCCCTTGAGCACCTGCGTCCCGCTTTCCGTGGAATACTTCGGTGTCGCCTTGGCAAAGGGCGCGGCGAGGTTGGCAAGATAGGCGGTGTTTGGATCGAACGCGTTCAGCGTTGAAGCGTTCAGATTGATCGCGCCACCGGCGTCCACGATAGCGTCGCCGGAGAGGTAAGCTCCGGTGTTGTTGTCGTATTTGCCGACCGCCACTGCGGCCGAGATGATGAGCTTCGGCCGGCCGATGATGAGGAAGTCCTTGTCCGCTTTTTCGGTGATCGGTTTCGATACGGTCTTCGATCCTTTTCCGGTCTGGAAGACGCGGTCGCCGGCGACAAAATCAACCGACGAGAAAGCGGTGATATCCGGCCGCGCATTGACAGTGGACTCGACGTTCACAAAGCCGCCCGCATCGACCACCGCCGGGCTCGCCCCGTTGTCATCCCCGATGCGTGAAACCGCATTGGTCGTGTAGGAGACGAACGCGCCGCTGATCGCCCCTTGAAACTTGTTTGCGTCCTTCATGTTCGCCCACGAGAAGGTATCGCGCATCCAATGCAGGAGGCGTCCGCCTTTGGAGCCTTTGGCCCGGTGAATGAGCTGGTAAACCCCCTCGCCGATCCCCGCGTTCGCCAGGTCGTCCAGCGGATTGCCGAAGGTCGAATTCGGATCGATCGACGCGGAAGCCGAGACCCCGTTGTAGTAGGTCGGGAAGACGATGCCCTTCTGGCCCTCGACCGGTTGCTTCAGAATTTTCGTGGTGACGTTGACGTTCCGCCCAACCGTCGCCTGGCCATCGATCGCGGCGAGTGAATTGAGTTCGGTCACATTCACCGCGGCCCCGACTGAGATGATGCCGGAGAGATCGCCAAATGCCGTCGCATTGGTGTAATTGCGATCGATCGTATCGCCCTGCACGAAGAGGTCGCGCCCGACATGCAGAACCGACTGCGGCCCGAGCACGGCAGCAACGTTGGATTTCACGACTGTGATGGCTGCTCCGATCGCGATGCCGCCGATCGCCTGGGAAGCCGCGACCACGTTCACCTGCATGTCCGTGCTGGAGCGGACATTCAAATCGCCCGTCGTGGTGATGTCGGCGTTGGCGATATTGATCGTAGAGGAGGTCTGCATCACCGCGACTGGTGCCGAGACGGCGATGCCGATCGGCTTGCTGGCGATGTTAGCCGCCGTGTCGGCGCGAACGCTCACCTGATCGGCCACGATGATGGTGGGTGTGGCCGCGGTGCCGATACGAATGTCCGCCGTGGAGCGGGCATGCGTCACCTGGGTCAGGAGCGGGAAGGCTTCCGTAAGCGTCTGGAGCGCGATGGAGCCAAGCTTCTTGCCGAGATCGCTGACCAGGCCGCCGGAGAAATCCCGATTCCCGAATAGCATCCGGCTGTCGGCCACCGCGTTGATCGTCACGGTCGCACCACGAATTTCGGCTGCACCGATGTCGATCTTCGTATCGAGGCGATCGACATTCGCCTGCGCGCCGACCGGGCCGCCGGTAATCCGCGCCTTGTCATCCACGGCGGCGATCGTAATCGCACCCGCGGTTTTGCCAGGGGCCGTGCTGCGCGCATCGAGGATGGTGCCGCCGCCGATGGTGATTTGTTTGGCGCGGAGCGAAATATTGCCGCCGTTCGCCGTGGATGACGCCGAACTGATCGTGTGACCGAGGATCGTCAGGCGATTGGCGGAAATCGTCACGTTACCGCCGGAGGTCGCCAGATCCTCATTCACCACGACTCGATCGCCACTCAGCTTGTATTCCGCACTGGTGGGCGCACCGATGGTGCGAACCCACCATAGGTCCGATTGGGTAATTGTCCCGTTGGCGGACGCCGGCAGGGCAACGTCGATGGTGGTGGGGTAGGCTCCATTGAGCGTGACGCTCACCTGGTTCGCTACGTCCGTGCCCGAGGTGGGCCGCGTGAGGCCGTCGGTCGTGACGTTGACAGTGCCTTGCCCCAAGGGAGCCAGCACGGTGTCCCGCCCGCCACCTGTCGTGATGATCACGGAGCCCGTGAAGGTCGAAGCATTGATGGTGTTCGCCGATAGGCCACCCGTGAGTTCCGCGGCTTGGATCGAGGTAAGACCGTCACCCTCTCCACCGATGAACAGCGTGGAGTTGGTGAGCGTGAAGTCGGCATTACTCTGTTCCACGATCGTATTCAGTCCGCCTCCGCCGTCGATCTGGTCGCTTCCTAGTCCGCCGGTGATGCGATCGTCACCCACCGTGCCGGTGATGATGTCGTTGCCGTCGCCGCCATCGATGACTGCCTGCGCGATCCCGATCGGTGCTCCGGACAGCGTGGCCGTGCCGCTCACTACGCCCGCCCCGATGAGCCCTAGACTGATGCCCGCGGTGGAGCCGTTGGCTGCCGTCACCACGATCGCGCCGGCGCCGCCTGCGGTATCCGTCAGGACGATGCGACTGCCGCTGGCATCGAGGGACGCGGAAAGGGTGTCGTCGGCTTCTTCCAGCACCACGAAGACCTCTTCGAGGGTCTGCAACCCGCTGAGATCGACCCCCACTCGCTTGCCGTTGCTCAACGTCACGAAGATGTCGCTCGATCCGTCGGAAATGGGATTTCCAGCGAGCACTCCGGCCGCGCCGACGAGCGGCAGGCCGAGGTCGTTGGACGTATTCGTGGCAGCCTGCAGGCGCAGATTTTGCACGCCCGCAGTGCTGTCGGTGAGAACAATCGCCGTGCCGGTGGAATCGAGGGCCGCCGTCACGCTTGGCGCCGCCGCCTTGATCGCATCGAACACATCCTGAAGCGTCGTCGCCGCGCCGAGGTCCACCGCTTTGGCCGTTCCATTGCGCAGGATGAGAGTGAAATCCGTTCCCGTCGCCAGCCGCACGCCCGCGCCGTTGTTCAACACCGCGAGCGGTGTCGTGGCCTCCAGGCCGGTCATGTCGAACGTCGAACCCGAGGTCGCGCCGAATCCATTCCCGCCATTCAGCGACTCCAGATAAGTGCCGGGATTCAGCCCGGTGAACCCGCTGAGGTTGATCGTATTGGCCGAGCTGCCGCCGGTGATCATCGCCCACTCGAACCCGGCGATCGTGTCGGCTTCCGTCACGGTGCCCGACAACATCAGAGCCGTATTCGTGAGCGTGAAGTTCGCGTCGCGAGCTTCGATGATCGTGTCTAATCCGCCCCCACCGTCGAGCGAGTCGGCTCCGGCCCCGCCTGTGATGCGGTCATCGTCTTCCCCGCCCAGGATCGTGTCCGCGCCGCTTCCGCCGATGAGCACGTCGTTGCCCCAAAAGCCTTGGATCAAAGTCGCACCGGTGAAAGTGGAGGCGTCGATGAGGTCATTGCCGCGCGTGCCGTAGAGCGTGGCGCCTTCGATACTCGTCAGCGAATTCAGCACCTGCGTGCCCGATGTCGTCACCGTCGCCGTCACGCCGCCACCCACGAGATCCACATTCGTGGCCGTGAGGTTCGGCACGTTCAGACCCGCCTTTTTGCCGACAAACTCCACTACCCAGACTCCCTCCGCTGGTTGTGAGACGAACAGATCTTCCCGGTCCAGGCCATTGAGCAGGCTCAGCGCGCTCTTCACGTCGAATGCATCCGCGTCGTAAGGAATTGCCCCGGTGGTCTGCCCGTTGAAACTCAGCGTGAAGCTGCCACCGTTTACACCGGCCCCACGCGTGATCGTGACCACCTCGTTCGTCCCCTCGCCGAGGTCGATTGTGGTGCTGGTGAGTGCGATGCGCTGTCCACCTTCCACAACTCGATCCGTGCCGGGGCCGCCATCGAGCGTGTCCGTCCCGGCACCGCCGGAAAGCAAATCGTCCCCTTGACCGCCGATCAGCGTGTCGTCGCCCGCGCCCCCGCGGAGCGTCACCGAGCCGAGGGTGAAAGAACTCGCGGTGATGAAGTTTGCGCTATCGCCACCCGTCAGGACGGCCTGCTCGATGTCGCTCAAGCTGGCAGAGTCACTCCCGAAAGAGAGCAAGAAGTTGCTCAGGTTCATGTTGGCATCGCGCGTCGCCACCACGGTGTCGATGCCAAGCCCGCCAGAGAGCGAATCGTTTCCACCGCCAGTGATCAGAGTATCGTTGCCCGCGCTGCCGGTCAGAATGTCCCGATCAAAGCTGCCATCGAGGCGCAGGCTGCCGCCCACGATGCTCTGCCCGCTGATGAGTCCGCCCACGCCCGTGCCCGCAATGCCGAGGTCGGATGCCGCCAGCGAGCCGTTGAGCGCCTCGATTTTCAGATTGCCCGGACCGTTGCTCAGGTCGCGCACCACGAGACCGGTCCCGGCGGAATTGATCGATACAACCAGTGTTTGGCCGATGTCCTGCAGCCGGGCGATCACCTGATCCAGCGAGGTCAGGCCGCTGAGGTCGATGTCCACCGTTTCCCCGTCGGTGTAGGTTACGCGCAGATCCGCCGAGATATCGCCGATGTCATTGCCCTCCAGTTCCTGCCGAACGCCGGAAGCGAGCAGGCCGAGGTCTGAGGCCGCCAATGATCCGTTGAGCGCGGCGACTTTCAGATCGCCGCCCCCGTCCTTCGAATCCTTCAGGAAAAGGGACGTGCCGTGCTGCGGTTCGATCTGCGCGGTAAGCCGCCCGGGCGCGACCAGATTTGCCGCCGCCGTAATGGCGTCGAGCATCTGCTTCACCGTCATGCCGGAGCTCAGATCCACGTTCACTTTGATGCCGTCGGTAAGGGTGATCTCCAGATCGTTCCCCGCCACGGTGCGCACCCCCGCGCCTTGATTGAGCACGGAAAGCAGCGTGGTGCTTTCGTTGCCAAGCAGCGGGATATTCGTCTGATCCGTCGTCCGCACCCCGGCTCCGTTTCTTAGCGCGGAGAGCAGAACGGTGGAGCCGCCGTCGAGCGTGACGCCACGCGCGAGCGAGACCGCACTTTGCAAAGTCGTGCCGGTGCCAGTCACGTTCAGCCCCAGGTCGGCCGCCAGGGTCGAAGCCGAAAAGATGCGCAGGTTATTCGAGCCACTGCCCGATATCTGCGTCACCACGATGGCGTTCCCCGCGGCGTTTAGCGTTGCCGAAAACTTGCCTGACCCTCCTGCGACGATCGCATTCAGCAGGTCCTGAATCGTCGTCGCACCGGTGAGATCGATGTTATACGTGGTCCCTTCGACCGACTGGATGCGGAGATCGTTCGAGGCCAGGTCCACGTTCCCGCCGAGGTTCAGGCCGGCCAGATCGGTCGTGAGCAACAGTGGCTTGAAGCCACTCGCATCGAGCCGGTTAAACCCGAGACCACCGACCAGCGTCGCGGTGTCGATCCCGCTCAGCGTGTCGAATTCTCCGTTCGCCGAGAGCAAGGTATTGGTCAGGGTAAGGTCGGCGTCGCGCTCCTCCACCAGCGTGTCGTAGCCGGTGCCGCCGTCGATGATGTCCGCGCCCGCCCCGCCGGAGAGCCGGTCGTTGCCTTTGCCGCCCATGAGCACATTCGCCAGCGCATTGCCGACGATGGTGTCGTCGAAATCGGAACCGATGACGTTTCGGAAGCCCGTCACCTCATAAAAGTCGTCGGCAAAGTTCGTGGTAAGGTTCACGAAGACGCTCTGCGATGACGCCGAATAGTCGAGAGTGTTGACGCCGCTGCCAGCTGCCATCTTCTCCACATTGCCGAACGTGATGCTCACGCCTCCGGCCGTGAGCGTGTAGGTCCCGTCGTTCAGTTTTGTGACGGTCGTGTTCGCGGAAATGGAACTGACGTCGATCTTGTCCACCCCGCCACTGCTCGAAGCGCCGCCGCCTTCCTCGATCTTGTCGGTGCCATTGTTGGCGTCGAAGACGTAAAGATCCGAACCACCGCCGCCATTTAGCGTGTCGTCGCCGGCCCCGCCGACGATGCGATTCGCCAGTTCGTTGCCGGTGATCGTGTCGGCTCCGGAACCGCCGATCACATTTTCAAAGTGCTCCCCGGAGGAGAGCGTGAGCGTCAGCCCGCTGCGGATTTCCTGCGCCTCCGCCTTCGAGAGATCGACCTTCAGTGCCGCTGAGTTCGCGGAAAAGTCGAGCGTGTCCGTGCCGCCGGCGTTTTCGTCGATGAAGAAGCTATTCAGCGTGCCGTTCGCAAACTTGTAGAGATCGTCCCCTGCGCCGCCCGTCAGGTTGCCGACGTTGGTGAACGTCACCGTTCCGACCGAACCCGCTTTCGACCCGGTCAGGTTCCAGGCGTTCGCTGCCGCCTGCGGGATGATCGTGTTGTCCCCCTTGCCGCCATCGAGGGTGACCGGCACCGTGACCGCCGAACCACCTCCGGACAGATCGATCACGTCGTCACCGTCCTTGGCATTGATCACGATGGAAGTCACCCCGACCGTCGCCGTGCCGAAGATTTGCTCCACATTCGTCTTCAGGTCTTTCACTTTCACGATTTCGCCTTGGGCGCTCGATCCGCCCCGGCTCACGACATAGGAATCCGCCACGTCCGTGCCGGTAACCGTCAACACACCGTTGGAGAGCGTGGCTAAAGGCTGGGCGTCCAGCATCAGGCGTGGCTCGAACGTTTCTAGTTGAAACCGCCCCTCCAAGGGACGCCGCTTCCTGGCCGTTTTACCGATTTTCTGACGCTCTGAGCCTTTGGCGCGACGTTTGGGTGACGAAAAATTTGGATTCATGAAGTGGCGAGAGGTTTCCCCGCCTGTCGCTAACCGGTTTTCCGGAAATCCTTACAGGGAGTGCCCGAAATAGTTTCCATCATGCCGCCGGGGGGGGCGGCACCCCGCCTACGCTTCCCGATAAATCTCCCGCGGCCAGCGCCAGGAGGGATGCCGCATCCACTCCAGCCCTTGCCGCAGGTCGAGCCCCGCGTTGGCCACCGCTGAGCAGGTCGCACGGTGCCGGGCGAGGATTTCCGCCTGCCGGGCGTCCGGCGGGGCCACGCAGCGATGCGGCACCTTTTGCCCGATCAGGAGGGCATAAAAACCTTCGAGGTGGAAGAGGCTCGTCGTCGGGTTGAGCAACTCCATCGCGAAAAGGTTGGTCGGACCGTTTTCCTGATAGGTGCGCACGATCCGCTCTGCCCCATGCAGCGGCGTCTCGCGGCGGCAGTGCTGCCAGAAGGGCGTCTCCAACCGGGTATTGAAGCGATAGTGCACGGCGAGGAAGTCGCGAATTTCGTCCCAAAACCGCGCCAGCACTGCGTTCAGGCAGTCCTTCGCCGTCGGCTGGGGATTCCCCTCTGCCTCGGCTAGCGCCAGCGCGAGCAGCCGGGCTTCCTGACAGATCATCATCAGCGCGGTCGCCTCCAGCGGCTCCACAAAGCCCGCCGCGTTGCCGATCGCCACTACATTCCCCACCCACGAGCGGGCGTAGCGTCCGGTGCGAAAGCGAATCGTCCGTGTTTTCTGCACGCGGGGATTCTTCCGCCGAAACTCCGCCTCCGCCTCCTCGTCCGAGATGAACGCCGAGCTGAAGACGTAGCCGCGGTTCACGATCCGCTCGTGTTCGATCCGCCACGCCCAGCCGGCATCCATCGTCTCCGCCGTCGTGTAGGGCAGAAGCGGCTCATCCGTGCGTTCCCAGCCGCCCGCCACCGCGCGGTCGCAGAAAAGCGCGTCTGCGTAACTCAAGAACGGCTCTTCCAGCGCCTTTCCGAGCAGCTCGGAGCGGAATCCTGAGGCATCCACGAACAATTCCGCCGTCACGCGCTCGCCGCCCTCCATGAGCAGTGCCGCCACGCCTTCCGGCCCGCGCTCCACCTGGGCCACGCGCCCTTCGCTGATCTCGATCCGGTTCGCTCCCGCACACCGCTCGAGATACGTCACGAAAGACTCGTTCTCCATGTGGTAGGCGAGGGTCGGCTGAAGGATGGGTGCCCCGTTGGCATCGCGCGGGAAGGCCTTGCCCGCTGCCATCAGCGCCGCGCTTACGTCCAGATTCGAGCTGTCGTCCCATGCGTAAAACCCTGCTGGCCGCGGCAGACCCGGGATCGCGTCGGTGAACTGGGTGGTAAACGTGTAGTCGAAGGCTGGCCGCGGCCCCCACAGAAAGTGGATTCCGAGCTTGTAGGTCGGCCGCACGTCCGCAAGGAAACGCGCGGGGTCGAGCCGCAGAAACCCGTGCAGATGCCGGGGCAGATCCACCGTGCTCCCTTCCCCCACGCCGATGATCCCGATGTCCGAACTCCGGATCAGCCGGATCGCGCAATTCGGAAGCGCCGCGCGCAATGTCAGCGCCGCCAGAAAACCCGCGCTGCCGCCGCCGAGAATGACGATCTTTTGCATCCTTTCAGGCTTCGGTAGAAGACCGCGCCTCCGCCACGCTCGGGCGCGGAGGGATCGCGGAAGAAAGGGTGCGGACAGAGATCATCTACTTCGCTCTTACCGAAAAGCGGCCAAGGCTTACAAAATAGAATCGATTTTTGCGGGACTGCGCGCTCGCTCCCGGAAATGCCCTCGACGAAAAGGGACTCAATCACCTGCATGAAAGCACACACCGATTCCTTCACCGTCTCGACGCGAGGCAAGGGCACTTACGAGGTCACCGATGAAGTCGCGCGCATTGTCCGAGCCAGCGGGGTGACGACCGGGCTCGCGACCGTTTTCCTCCAGCACACGAGTGCTTCGCTGGTCATTTACGAAAATGCCGATCCGTCCGCCCGCACCGATCTGCACGAGTTCTTCGAGCGGCTGGTGCCGGAAGACGAGGACTACTACATCCACACGGCGGAGGGCAGCGACGATACGACCTCTCACCTCCGGATGGTCCTTACGCGGTCGTCGGAGAGCGTCCCCGTGGCGCAAAGCCGCCTTACTTTGGGCACGTGGCAGGGAATTTTTGTTTTCGAACATCGCCGCGCCCCGCATCGGCGGACCTTGGTGGTGAGCGTGGTGGGGACCTGATCGGACGTGGCGTGGACAGCGGCGGGGCGGGCGCGTATGCTGTGGGCTCCACATGGCCGGTTCACGGCGCGACTTCATTTTCTTCGATCCGCACGGCCGGCGGTGGCCGACCGTTCGCCGTGTCGTATTCTGGCTGGGTGTGGCGGGCGGAGTGGCGCTGGTGCTTTTTCTGGCCGCGGTCTGGATTCGGCCCGCTGTGCGGCTGCCGCAGCCGGTGCGGGAACTCAAAGGCCAGCTCAAGGCCGCGCGAGATCTGCCGCCGGTGACCGATCTCAAGGCGGAGGCGTGGCAGCGCTACGTGGCCCAGTCACGCGCGGCCCAGGAGCGGCTGGCGGGGTTGCGCCAGCGCCTCGCGCAAAGGCCCAAGCAGCAGAAGGAGGTGCGGCTCGGGTATTATGTCGATTGGGACGCGAATTCGGTCGTGGCTCTGCATGAGCACGCCAACGAACTGACCCACCTCGCCACGGAGTGGCTGACGTTGTCCGGGCCGGATAGCCGGCTCACGGCGGAGCCCGACCCGCAACTCGCGACCTTCTGCGCGGCGCATGGGCTGAAGGTGATGGCGATTCTCCGCAATCTCGCCGGCGATGTCTGGCAGCCGGAGGCGGTGGAGAATCTTGCCCGCAGCGGGCTCGCACAGCAGCGCGATTTCGCCCGGGACCTCGTGCGGAAACTTCGCTCGCTCGGCGCGAGCGGGGTAATTCTCGACTTCGACGAAATCGATCCCGCCCTTCAGTCGCGCTACACGGGTCTGTGCCGCATTCTGAACGAAGCGCTTCATGCGGCGAGTATGGAACTGTGGCTCGCGGTCACGATGGACGACGAACTGGAGACTTACGATTTCGACGGATTAAGTGAAGTGATCGACCGGTTTGTGGCGTTGCTCTTCGATGAGCACGGCGATGCGGACGCGCCGGGGCCGCTGGCGTCGGAGGAGTGGTTCGAAGGCTGGCTCGAAGTCATCGCGGGCCTCAGCGATCCGGAACAGTGGGTCGCGGTGATTGGCGCGAATGCGTGCGATTGGAACACGACGCGCAAGGAGTCGGAGGCGATCAGTTTTCGCGATGCGATGAGCCGCGCGAGTTATGCCGGGGTGGAAAACGAGGGGGGGATCGAACTCGCGGCGCCGAGTTATAACGGGCGCTACGTTTACTCCGAGGCGAATGGCGAGCACGAGGTGTGGTTCCTCGATGCGATCAGTTTCTACAATCAGCTCCGGGCCGTGCGCGCCGCGGAGTTGGGCGGCTTCGGCGTTTACCGGCTGGGCTCGGGCGATCCGCAGCTCTGGAACGTGCTGGCACGCGGAACCCGCGAGGCCGATGCGGAGTTTCTCAAGCAACTCGGCGCCTTGAAAACGGATCGTTCGGTCACGCACGTCGGCCGTGGCGAGATCGTGTCGGTGGATCTCACGCGCGACGATGGCATGCGCAAAATCCGGCGTGACCCGGACGGCAAGCTGCGCGCGGTTTACACCGATCCGCCGACTTATCCGGCGCTCTACCACCAGGGCGCGGAGGATAAGTCCAAGGTCTCGATTACCTTCGACGACGGCCCCGATCCGGTCTGGACGCCGAAGATTCTCGATATCCTCAAGGAGCGCGGAGTCACCGCGACATTCTTTGTCATCGGGCGAAATTCCGAGGACCACCCGAGGCTGGTGCGTCGCATGGTGGCGGAGGGGCACATCCTCGGAAACCATACCTACACGCATGGGAACCTCGCCGAAATGCCGGAATGGCGCATGCGGATGGAAATCGACGGCACGGAGCGTCTCATCGAGTCGATCGCGGGCCGCTCGCTCACGCTCTTCCGTCCGCCCTATAACGCCGACGCCACGCCCAGCGATGTGGCGGAACTGGCGCCGCTGGCTTTCGCTGAACGCGAGTTGGGTTACACCGTGGTGCTGGAAAAGATCGATCCGCAGGACTGGGCCCGGCCCGGCGCCGATGTGATCGTGCAGCGCGTGAAGGAGCAGCGGAAGGAGGGAAATATCATCCTCCTGCACGATGCCGGCGGGGATCGTTCGCAGACGGTTGAAGCGTTACCGCGTATTCTCGACTGGCTCCAGCAGCGGGGCGATCACGTCGTGCCGATCAGCGAGTTGCTGAACATCCCCCGCGAAGATCTCATGCAGCCCGTGGGCCCCGACTCGCAATCGGGCTGGCGTGCGGTGGCGATGAGCGGATTTCGGGCGTGGCACTGGCTCGTGGAGTTTCTCTGGACCTTCATGATTGTGGCCACCGCGCTCGTCGTCCTGCGCACTTTGTTGATCGCGTGGCTGGCGTGGAAACATCGCGCCGACCCGAGACCCTCGGCCGCGACCGGTCGGGAAGGAGTAAGCGTGCTCATCGCCGCTTACAATGAGGGCAAGGTTATTGCGAAGACGTTGCGCTCGGTCCTCGACACGGAGTATCGCGGCGAACTCGAAGTCATCGTCGTGGACGATGGTTCGCACGACGACACTGCGGCGGAGGTGGAAGGCATTGCCGCGGGCGACCCGCGCGTGCGGCTCATTCTTCAGGCGAATGCGGGCAAATCGGCGGCGCTCGACCGGGCGCTGGCTCACAGCCGGCACGGCATCATCGTCTTTCTCGATGCCGACACGCTCTTTCAACCTTCGACCATTCCGAAGTTGGTCGAGCCGTTGGCGCATCCGCTGGTAGGCGCGGTGTCCGGTCACGCGTGCGTAGGCAATGCGCGCAACTTTGTGACGCGCTGCCAGGCGCTCGAATATCTTTGCGGGTTCAATCTCGATCGGCGAGCCTACACGGCGTTGAATTGTGTGACGGTGGTGCCGGGAGCGGTAAGCGCGTTCCGCCGTTCGGCCATCGAGGCAGCCGGCGGGTTTTCGCACGAGACGCTGGCCGAAGATACGGACATGACGCTGACCCTGCATCGGCTCGGCTTCCGCATCGCCTACGCCCATGATGCGATCGCCTGGACCGAAGCGCCCGAGACGTGGCGGGCGCTGGCGAAGCAGCGCTTCCGCTGGGCCTTTGGCACGATGCAGTGCCTGTGGAAACATCGCGATATGACCTTCAATCCTCGTTACCGCGCGCTCGGTCTGTTCGCGCTGCCGAGCGTGTGGTTTTACCACATCGTGCTGGTGGCCATCGTGCCCTTTGCCGATGCGGTGTTGCTCTGGTCGATCGCGACCGGGTATGCGATGTCGCTCGCTGGTTATCTCGCCATCTTTCTCGCCATGGATCTGCTGCTCGCCGCGCTTGCGTGCTGGCTGGAGGGGGAGCCGCTGCGCAAATCGCTGCTCATCCTCCCGATGCGCTTTGCGTATCGATGGCTGCTGGCGTGGGTGGTGTGGCGGTCCATCCGGCGTGCTTTCCGCGGCGCCCTGGTGGGTTGGGGAAAACTGGAGCGCACGGGCACGGCGACGGTGCAGGCATGAAGAAAGTTAGGATTCGGGATTTAGGATTCAGGATGGTGTGCGCCGCGGTGCTCCTCGTGGTCGGCTGTGATCGCGCCCCCATCGCGAACAACGCGAAACCCGACACGCGAAATCGCGAAATCGTCCTGCCGGAGCACGGTCTTTACACCGGCGCTTACATCGAGGCGGGGGACAATGAAGACGACGTTTCGATCGAAAAGATCGAGCGGTTTGAAGACTTCGTGGGGAAGCACCAGGCGATCATTGCGTCATCGAGCTACTGGGGGGAGCAGACGTTTCCGGCGGCGAATCTGGAACTCATCGCGCGGCATGGTTCGGTGCCGCTCGTCTTTTGGTCGCCATGGGACAAGCCGTATGTCGAGGCGGGCCATTTGCCGGATCGCTACGCGCTGAACCGCATCGTCGCAGGCGAGCACGATGCGTATATCGATCGGTGGGGCGATGCGGCGCGCGCATTCGGACATCCGATGATCGTGTCTTTCGCCAACGAAATGAACGGCTCGTGGTTCCCGTGGAGCGGGAAATATTACGGTGGCGACAAAGTCGTGCCCGGTTCCGCCCCCCCGCGCTACGAAGGGCCGGAAATGTTCAAGGCCGCCTGGCGTCATGTGGTCGATCGCGTGCGAGCGCGTGGCGCGAAAAACGTGCTCTGGGTGTTGCACCTCATGGATTTCTCCGAGCCGAACGAGGAGTGGAACCTTGCCGCGCAATACTACCCCGGGCCGGACTACGTGGACTGGCTCGGCTTCAGCCTCTACGGCGATCAATTCCCCGGCGACGAAGGCTGGGCCGATTTTACGTCGTGCTTCGACTGGCCCTACATCGAGCTGACCCTGCTCGACCCGAACAAACCCATCATGCTGTGCGAATGGGGCGTCGCCGAGCTGCCCGACAAGGGCGACAAAGGTGACTGGTTCCGCGAGGCCTTTCGTGTGATGAAAAACACGAAGAAATATCCGCGCCTCAAAGCGGCGGTGTATTGGCACGAACGCTGGCAGAACAGCGCCAACGAAGGCAACCAGGACGACGTCAACGCCGGCAAATACAGCGACCTGCGCGTCAACTCCTCCCCCGGCGCCCTCCGCGCCTACCGCGAAGGCATCGCCGACCCATTCTTCGTTGGCGATGTGAAGCTGCAATAGCTGCCGCAACTTAGCGACCAAGGACCTCTGCGATCACGTCGTCGCTGGACTTGCCTTCGGCTTCGCCTTCGAAATTCATGATGATGCGATGACGCAACGCCGCGGGTGCGGCCTTGGCGATGTCGTCCTTGGCGACGTGATAGCGCCCGTCGAGCAGGGCGTAGATTTTTGCGGCGAGGATGAGTGTCTGCGCGCCGCGCGGGCTGGCGCCGTAGCGGACGTAGCGCTTCGCCATGGCGGAGGCGCTGGCCTCGTTCGGGTGCGTGGCCAGCACGAGGCCCACGGCGTAAGCCTGCACTTCGCGCGCGATGGGCACTTGTCGCACGAGATCGCGCAGGGCGAGGACTTCGGCACCTTCGTGCAGCACCTTTTCCACCACGGGTTTCTCCGCCGCTGTCGTGCGGTCGAGAATGGTGTGGAGATCGTCGGCGGTGGGAAAGGTGACCTTGAGCTTGAAGAAAAAGCGGTCGAGCTGCGCCTCGGGCAGCGGATAGGTGCCTTCCATCTCGATCGGGTTTTGCGTGGCGAGCACGAGGAAGGGTTGCGCGAGCCGATGCTGCGTGCCGCCGACGGTGACGTGATGCTCCTGCATGGCCTCGAGCAGCGCGGACTGCGTCTTCGGCGTGGCGCGATTGATCTCGTCAGCGAGAACGAGGTTGGCGAAAACCGGCCCGGGCTCGAAGCGGAAGCTCTTTTTCCCGTGCTCGTCCTCGACGATGATGTTGGTGCCGACGATGTCCGAAGGCATCAGGTCGGGTGTGAACTGGATGCGCGAAAACTTGAGGTTCACCGCTTCTCCGAGCGTGCGAACGAGCATCGTTTTCCCAAGGCCGGGAACCCCTTCGAGCAGCACATGCCCGCCGGCAAAGAACGCGACGAGCACGCCTTCCACGATGTCCTGCTGACCGACCATCATCTTGCCCATTTCATCGCGGACACGGGCGAAGACGGAGCGGAAGCGGTCAACTTGAGCGGCGGGGTCGGTCATGGTGGGAGTGATGGGATGGTTGGGAGGAGTGTTTATTCGCTCGGGCGGATGGACTCGAAGTAGCGTTTGATGAGGAAGCGCGAGCCGAGGGGAATGTTTTCCTGCTGCACGGAATCCTGCGCGGCCGCGGCGGCTGCTTCGTAGAGGGCTTTGTAACGTTGCGCGGAGCGGGATTGATCACCGGCGCTGGGGAGCATCATGGAAAGACTTTCGCCCTGGCCGAGCTGGCCCTTGAGAGCGAGGTCGCCACCGCGATCCTGCGCCGCACTTTTTTCGCAAAAGGGCGTTTCGCTCGTGCCGAGGTCGCGCTCGCTGCCGGGTTTTCCGCTCGGAGCGCTCGCATCGCCGGGTTGCGGCGGGCTTCCGGGAGGATTCTGGCCGAAGGCTTGCACCGTCACGCGCTGGCCTTCGCCCGGTTGCCCGTTGCCGCCTTTCTGTTCCGGATTGCCGGTCTCGTTGGCCTTCATGTTTTCCAGCGCGGCGATGAGTTCCTTCAACGTCATCTGCCGCTGACCGGAACCGTCGCCCTGCTGCCCGCCATCCTGCTGGGCTTGCTGCAACATTTGTTGGAGCTGCTGCATGGCCTGCTGCGAGGGTGAGCCGCCCTGCTGGTTCATCTGCTGCATGAGGTTTTGCAGCGCCTGCGAAAGTTGCCGGCGCTCGGCGAGGTTTTGCATCGCTTCGCGCAGAGTCTTTTCCACCTGCTCCTCGTTGGACTGATTGGCGGCGCTCTTTTGCTCCTCGCGAGCCTGTTCGAGCGCGCGCTGCGCCTCCGCCAGATTTTTTTCGTTCAGCGCCTTGAGCACATCCTGCATGCCGGGCACCTGTGCGAGAGCCTTGGCTAGTTCCTTCATCTCTTCCGCCGGTGAAGGCTGGCGTTGAAGCACCCGCATCATTTCCTCGAGCGAAGAAAGTTCGCGGAGCGCGGCTTTTTCGGCGTCGACCGGTTTCGTCTCCGCGCGCAGTCGTTCCGCGCTTTGCTGGAGCTGTTCGGAAAGTTTGCGCAGCTCTTCACTGTGATCCTGCTGCCGCAGTTGCTCGACCTTGCGCGCGAGTTCCTCGATCTGCCGCGTGGTGTCGGCGATGGCGGCCTGCGCTTCGCTCGCGTTGGCGGCTGCTTTCGCGCGCACGATCGCGAAGTCGAGGCGCAACAACCCCAGCGCCACCAGCGGCACGATAAGCCACCCGCCCAGCCGCGGAGCGTGTAGCGGGAAGAGCGGACGAAAATTCGCCCGGGCAAGCCAGGCAGTGCATTCGGCACGCGCCAGCGCGGGCATCTCCCCAGCCGTGTCGCTGGCCAGCGACAGCGCGGTCACGAGTCGATCCTTCGACTTTCCCCGGCGATCGGCGAGGACGGCGACATCCCTGAGCGAACGAGCGCGCGCCAGGGCAAGCAATGCAAAAAGCAGCGCGGCCCCGACCGGGATCGCGATGGCGAGCGCGAGAGCGATCGGCTCGCGGTTTCCCGCCAGCCGCCGCACCGTCTCCATGGCCAGCAAGATTCCCGATCCCGCGAGGGCTCCGACCGCCAGCGCATCGAGCGATTCACGGACGACCAATCGCCGGCGCAGGCCGCGCAGGATGGTGATGACATCGGCGCCAGGATTCGGTTTCAACGGTGAGGTAACGCAGGCTAGCGCGCTTTGCTTAGGGTGCCAGCGGCGAAAGTGAGCGCAGTTTTATGTAAAGGCTTTCATTTGTGAGGACGGCCTTTGGTTCTAAGAATCGGCTCTCTTTTTCCTCTCTCCGTCGTCTCCCACATGCTGATCCGATTTTTCACCCGTGCCTTTTTGCTTCTGCTCACCGCGGGGGGCTTGCGTGCTGCCGGCGCAGACGTGGTGCCGAAGGAAGAACAAGTCAAAATCGCCGGTCAAGTCCGCGATATCTTCGAAGCCAAGTGCCTCGATTGTCACGGCCCCGAACTCCCGCGACCGAAAGGAAAATTCGGCTACGTGCTCGATCTCAAGCGCATCGCGGAAAATCCCGACTACGTGACGAAGGGCGATCCGGACAAGTCGGACATCTATACGATGGTGCGTGACGACGAGATGCCCGGCGAAGACGCGAATGTGCCGGCGCTGACCAAGGAAGAGAAAGACCTCGTGAAACGCTGGGTGGCGATCGGTGCGCCGGGCGAATTGCCCGCGGGCGCCGAGAAAGAAGCGCCCGTTTCGACGGCGGAAACCGGCGGACCGACCATGCCTTTCTGGAAGCGCGCCATTCGTTGGGTCGGCCGGTTTCATCCCGTCTCCACCCATCTTCCGGTGGGCCTCATGATGGTGGCGGTGCTCGCCGAAGGACTCGCGTGGTGGACCCGGCGTGAGTCGTGGCTTCAGACCGTCCGTTTTCTGGTCATTGTCGGCGCCGCGGGTGCGCTGGCGGCCGCCGGGTTGGGCTGGATCAATGCGTCGTTCACCAGCTATGTGGGCTCATCCGCGTCGGTGCTGAAGTGGCATCGCTGGCTGGGGACGTTCACCGCGGCGTGGACCGTGGTGTGTGCCGCGCTCGTGGTGATGTCGGAATGCCGCGAAGGTTCGCCGGAACGGCAGCGCTTCCGCGGCACGCTTCTCGTGGGCACGCTCCTGGTCAGCGTGAGCGGCTTTCTCGGCAGCGCGCTGATCTACGGCCTCGACCACTACGCGTGGTAAGCGCCCAGCGCGGTTCGCATAGGTCCTATCCGACCGATAGGACCTCTGTTTTGACCTGTTCGTTTCCTCGAAGCCCTTACAGCTTCGCCGCGATCAACCCTTCCAGCTTCACGATATCCGCCGAGAACTTGCGGATGCCTTCCGCCGTCTTTTCGGTCGCCATCGCGTCGTCGTTGACGAGGTAACGGAAAGTCTTCTCGTCGAGCGCGAGCTTGGAAATAGCGGCGTCCTTGGCGGTGGCGGCATCGAGCTTCTTCGCCACCGGGTCGTTGCTCGCGGCGAGTTCGGCGAGAAGATTCGGGCTGATGGTCAGCAGGTCGCAGCCGGAGAGTTCGAGGATTTCACCCTTGTTGCGGAAGCTCGCGCCCATGACTTCCGTCTTGTAGCCGAACTTCTTGTAGTAGTTGAAAATCTGCGTGACCGAGAGCACGCCGGGATCTTCCGTGGGCGCGTAGTCCTTCTTAGTCGAAGCCTTGAACCAGTCGAGAATACGGCCGACAAACGGGCTGATGAGCGTGATGCCGCCCTCGGCGCAGGCGACGGCCTGGGCGAGAGAGAAGAGCAGCGTCAGGTTGCAGTGGATGCCTTCCTTCTCCAGCACCGCGGCGGCCTGGATGCCTTCCCACGTGCTGGCGATCTTGATGAGCACGCGCTCGCGACCGATGCCGTTCTTCTCATAGAGAGCGATGAGCTGGCGCGCCTTGGCGATCGTGCCTTCCTTGTCGAAGGAGAGGCGCGCATCGGTCTCCGTGCTGACGCGGCCGGGGACGATCTTGAGGATTTCGAGGCCGAAATTGACGAGCACGTGATCGATGACGTCGTCCACCTGCTTTGCACCGGTGAGGCCCGAACCCTTGCGATCCGCCACGGCTTTATCGACGAGGCCGGCGTATTCGGCCTTGCTGGCGGCGGCGAGAATCAGCGACGGGTTGGTGGTCGCGTCGCGCGGCTTGAATTCACGCATCGACTCGAAGTCGCCCGTATCGGCGACGACGACCGTGAGTTTTTTGAGCTGCTCAAGCTGCGAAAGGGCGGTGGCGGCGGGTGCTTCGGCGACGGCGGTGCTCATGATTTTTTAGGTCGGTTTGAAAGGTGACAGATAGTCTAGGATCCCCCGGGCGGGTGGGCAAAAGATATTTCCGCCCTTCCGTGGCAAAAACGTTGCTCTCTCAAATCGGACCCGTGGACAGACTCGAACAACTCCAGAAGATCGACCGCAGCCAGAATATCGATAGCTGGACGATCCAACTCTACTTTTTCAGCCGGAATCGATGGGTGCTCCTGGGCGTGGCGGCGACGATCATCCTGATCGCGCTCGGCATCGGCTGGCTCATCCAGAAGCCGCTTCGGTCGTCCCACGACGCCAAGGACCCCAGCAAAGCTCTCCAGGCGGAACTGGCCGAGTCGAAGCCGGAGATGGAGAAGGTCCTTACGCTGATCCCACGAGTGCCGCGTTCGTGGCGCGGTGAAAACGCGCCGGCGGTCGAATGGGTCACGCAGTCGAAACTCTCCGAGCCCGAAAGGCTTGTGGCTGTAGCCTATTGGAACAGCTTGCAGGACTGGCTCGGCTTTGAGCCGAGCGCCGATCTGCTCTATTACGCGCACTACGTCCGTCCCCTGCGGTATGCGAATGAGCTCCTCGGCGACCACTACGTCCAGCACGGGCAGTTCGATCTCGCCGCGACTTACTACCGGCGCGAGGCGAAGCTGCCGGAGGCGAAAAAGGCGCGCGAGAAACTGCTCGAAATCCTCATCACCCAGCACGATGAAAAACAACTGAGCGAACTGGGAAAGGACCCACTTTTCACCAAGGATCTCAAGCCGGTGCACCAGCTTTATCTCGCCGCTGTCGATCACCGCTGGTTCTCGCTGTGGGGGCCGTTGCGGGATCTTCAGGTCGAGGTTGTCAAACCCCTGCCCAGCCTGCTCGCGGCCGTGGCCGGCCTCGTCTGGTTCATCATCGCGTTGCAAGGCGTTCAACCGCGCTCCCTCATTTGCTTCCGCGTGGTCGCCCCGGTGTTCGCGGTGTTTCTCGGCATGCTTAGTATCCTGCCGACGCTGATGACCGATCTGTGGATGGAGGAAACGCTTGGGCTGCGGCATTCGGAAGACGCCGCCAAAAACTTCGTTTTCTTCCTCGCAAGCGTGGGGCCGCGCGAGGAGCTCTGCAAGCTGGCACTCACCCTGCCGATGGTGGCCCTGTGCCTGCTGCGGAAGAGCCGGCTGGAGATGCTGATTTGTGCGGGCTGCGTCGGGCTCGGGTTCGCCATCTGGGAAAATCTCCAATATTTCGCAGGCTATGGCCCCGCTGCCGCCTACCCCCGGTTCATGACCGCCAATTTCTTCCATTTTGCTCTCACCGGCATCAATGGGCTCGCGCTCTACGATTTCATTCGGCAGCCCGCCGGCCGGTTCACCCATCTGCTGACCACGCTCGCGCTGACGATCGCGGCGCACGGCCTCTACGATTCCATGGCCTCGGTGCCGCTGAAGCTCTATGCCCGGGGAAGCATCATCATCTTTGTGCTGGTGTGCCTCTACTTCTTTCGCACGCTGCGCACCCTGCGCGACGGATCGACGGATCAGGTCTCGATTGCCGGCACCTTTATCGTCGGCGTCTCCGTGCTGATGGGGACCATCATCGTGGTCGCATCGAAGGAGATGGGACTGCTTCCGGCCCTGGTGATCCTCGCCGTCACGGGCCTCGGCATGCTCCTGATGGCCACCATGTTCTACAAGCAACTGGGCGAAGGCATGTCGATCGTTGAAGAATCCAACCCCTATTCCTGATGGACGTCAGTTGGCTCGATAAAATCTGTTATTCCATCGCTGGCATCGGCCTTGTCCGGGCGGTCTATGGCCGGGACTGGGGCGTGCAGCTTTCCGTTCTCGGAGTCGTCCTCATTCTCCTCCTCGGCGGCAAAATGCTATGGGACGAGAAACATCCCGCGCCGGTGGACTACGTGGCCGAGGGCAAGGCGCTCGACGGCGATCGCCGGGACGACCTCTTCCAGGAAATGAGAGCCGAGCACGAGGAACGGCTGACCGCCAAGCGACAGAAGCTCGAACGGCTGAACCAGCATATGAGCGCCTGGTATGGCTCGATGTCGCAGCGGCGCGAGGCGCTGGCCAGTGCCACTCCGGAGCAACTCGCCAAATTCAACGACGAAGCCAACGCCTACAAGGAGCTGCATGAAGTCACCAAAAAGGAAGCCGCCGAACTTCAGACCCTGTTGAACAAACGCTACGATGGCTGGGGGTTGATCTCCGACGAGGAATACGGACGCTACATCGTGGCGCGGCGGAGCGGGGCGCGAAACGGGGGCCGCAAGACGGTCCAAGAGATGGTGAACTCGCAGTCCCAGGACGACTCGGAACAGTAGCGGTATTGGCGCGGGATTGTGACCTTGCCGGGGACTTCGTTACGTGAATAGTTATGACGCGGCGCGATTCGGTCGTGCCGTGTCACCACACATGAATTCGTCCGCCGCCGTCCTGCGGCCTCCGCACATTCTCGCCGGCAGTTATCAACTGCGCCTGGCCCTCACCGAAGCCGATCTGCTGGCCGCTCAGCGTCTGCGCTTCGACGTCTTTAACCTCGAACTCAACGAAGGGCTCGATAGCGCCTATCTGAGCGGTCTCGACCAGGATCGTTTCGACGAAGCCTGCGATCATCTCATCGTCGAGAACATGAACACCGGCGAGGTCGTCGGCACTTACCGGCTCCAAACCGGGCAGTTTGCTGCCGCGAATCACGGCTACTACAGCGAGCAGGAGTTCGACTTCGCGCCGTTCGAGCCCATCCGCTGCGAACTGGTCGAGCTGGGGCGCGCCTGCGTTCATCGCGACCACCGCAAACTCGCCGTCCTCAACCTCCTCTGGCGCGGCATCACCCGCTATGCCACGGCGCGCGGTGCCCGTTACCTCATCGGGTGCAGTTCGCTGACTTCGCAGGACCCGGCGCTCGGGCACGCCATGTTCGAGCATCTGCGCGGAGAGCACCTCGTCGCGGAGCCGTTTCGCACCATGCCGTTGACGGATTTTGCCCTGCCGCCGGTTGAGCGGATCGAGACGAGCGAGCTGCCGCCGCGTTTGCTCCGTGCCTACCTTTCGCTCGGGGCGAAGATTTGTGGTCCGCCGGCCCTCGATCGCGATTTCAAGACCATCGACTTCCTTACCTTCCTCGACCTCGGAGCGCTGCCGGACGCGGTGCGGAATCATTTCCTCGACTGAGCCGCCCACCGTTTTGTCTGCTTCTCCTTTGGCATCTTCTTCTGCTTCGGTGGGAGGGATGACGGTGCGAGAAGCAGATCAAGAAATCCAAGCCGAGTCCCGCGGGGACACGCTCCCGCCCTGGCCGCTCTGGGTGCGCCCGGTAGAGGCCCTGCGCGGCGTGGTGAGACTGCTGCTCATCATCGGGTCCATCCTCCTCGCCTGGGTTCGCTATTGGCTGGTGATCGATCGCCGGAGTTTGCGCGCCCGGGCCGACTGGCTGCACCGCTTGAACTCTCGTGTGGCCCGCATCGTCGGTGTCCGGGTGGAAATGAGCGGCGAGCGGCCGGCCGGTGGTCTCGTGGCCGCCAATCACCTCAGCTATCTCGACATCATCCTGCTCAGCGCCGTCGCGCGGCCGGTTTTCGTGTCGAAAGCGGAAGTGAAAGCGTGGCCGGTTTTTGGCCGGTGTGCGTGTTATGGCGGGACGCTTTTTATCGACCGCCAACGACGCGGTGCCGTGGGCCCGATGGCAGGTGAGATGCGTGCCGTTCTCGAGGCCAACCTGCCACTGGTCCTTTTCCCCGAAGGCACCAGCACTGGAGGCGACACCGTCCTGCCGTTTAAAGCCTCCCTCTTCGCCCCCGTGGCCGACGTCGATTGCCCCGTCACCGCCTGCGCTCTCGATTACCGACTGCCCGGCGGCGACGTCTCCGAGGAAGTCTGCTACTGGGGCGATCACGATTTCGCGCCGCACCTGCTGAACCTGCTCAGCAAAAACGGCATCAGCCTCCGGATCGCCTTCGGCAGATCCCACCCCCGTCAAGGCGACCGCAAGGAAATCGCCCGCAGCCTCCACGCCGAGGTGGTGGCCCTTCGCCAGGGCCTCCCTTCCTGATCGGAGGCCCGGCGTGCAGATCGTGTCCCCGAGCGACCGGACCGCCGTGAGCCGGTGTAACGAAAAATGGTGGGAATGGACGGAACGAAGGGAATGGAGCGGTCGCGCGATCGCGCGAAGCGGCCGAAATTTGCTCCGACATGAAACCACGCCTCGACGATCGCGACGAACCCATTCCCTCGACCAACCACGCACGGCCGCAGCGGCGGCGGTCGAAACGACCGGGGGAGGTGTCGTCGTAGTTTGCGGGTCGGTGCCGGGTGTTTCCGGAGCGCGATCTTTTGTTCGCCGCGGACTCCGCAACACCACCCGCCGGGAAAGAAGGGGCGCAGGCGCCTGAAAGCCGAGGCACCAACAGACACCATCAACACAATGAACACACTATTCCCCCTCCGGGTGACCCAGTGGCACTGGGTAATCCGAAGACACAATAGACACAATAAACACACTATTTCCCTCTCCTGGGTGACCAGGTTGCGCTGGGTCCCACCCGCCCGCGAGGTAGCCCTTGGTCCCCACTCAGCCCCGCGAAAAGAAACACAATAAACACACTATTTCGCACTGTCTTTTGTCGCGCCCCGTGGGTTCCCATGGGCTCCTCTACCGGTGGCGAACCCCACCGGTAGAGTTTCATCCGCCGCTTCCGAGCGGGGTTACTTCTTTGCCACCGGCGCCGTCACGAGCGTGAGTTCGTAGCGGTGCGGCTTCGGTTGGTTCACCTTGTAGATTTCGTCTTCGATGCCTTTCGCTTTCGCGACTAACTCGGCGACTTTCGCCTTCTGCCCGGCATACCATTGCTCGAAGGCGGCTTTCTTCGCTTCGAGGTCGGGTGCCTTTGCCTCCGTCGCCTGGAGAATGGCGCGGCGCTGGCCTTTGAGCTGGCCGTATTGATCGCGCAGCGGATGATATGCCTCGTCGTTGCGTTTCTTATTCAGCGTCGCGACCTGCAGGGCCTGCTGATACTGTGGCGTCTTCGTGTTGCCTTCGATCTCCACGCCGCCGTCGAGCTGTTCCGAGGTCCACGTGCCGACCGGCTGACCGTCGATCTTCAGTTCATACTTGCCGGGCTTGAGGTTGTGATAGGTGATCTTCTCGTTGCTGTAGCGATGGCCGGCGCTGGCGAGCTTGAAGCCCTCCGCCGCGTCCTCCGGCAGCACCCACGGCAGCGCGTTCTGCTCCAGCGTGAACGAAATCTTGCCGCCCTCGGCAGAGAAATCCGTCGCCTTGGCATTCGCCGCGAAAACGCCGAGCTTGCCGTTCCGCTCCGCCACCGTCGTGGACGACACCATCGAGCGCGGCACCATGTCCCAGAGGATCGACGTGGCCATGATGACCTGGCCGGTCTGGCCCGGATGCACGCCGTCGCGGACCATCGTCCATTTCGGGTCCTTCGTGCGCTCCTGGAGGCTGATGGCGTTGAGCGGGGAATTCATGTCCACAAAGCCGAGCCCGCGCTCGTAGGCCTCCTCACGCAGCCACGAACCGAAGAGCGCCAGCACTCCACTGTAATATTTCTCCCGCACCGGGTTCTGCGCCTCGGGCTTCGCGAACATCTTCTTCGCGCGCGAGTCGAACATCGTCGGCGTCATCGGCACCGCGACGGCGCCGAGTTCCTTGATGCGGTCGAGCACCTTGGTCATGTCGGCCTGGTAGGTGTCGAAGACGGCCTGTTGATAGTTCGTGTAAGCGCCGTCGTTCATCCCGAGCAGGATGGTCACATACTTCGGCTTATAGACCGCCACGTCTTCATCGAAGCGACGCAACGCATCCGACGCGCGATCACCCCCCACGCCCGCATTGTGGAAGTGCAGCCGGAGCTTCGGATAACGCGTGTAAAAGTAGTCCTCGATATATTGCGTGTAGAGGCACTGGTGGGTGATCGAATCGCCGAGGAAGACGAGCGTGTCGCCGTCCTTCAGTTCGATGTTATCGACGATCGGCTTCGGTTCGTAAGTCGAGGCCGGCGCCGTGGCGGGCGTTTGCGCGCCGAGGGTGAAAGGCAGGAAAGCAAGGCTGAGAAGGGCGGTGCGGGTAGGATTCATGTGAGCGTTGGAGGTGGGTTTAAAAAGCGCGCAGCCTGCGAAAACAAAGGCTCTTTTTACCGCAAATACCCCATCTTTTCCGTCTCTCGTCGGCACTTACCCCGCCTTTACATTTCTCCGGTGGTCCCCGGCATCGGCGTTGCTCCTTTCGCCCGCATGTCCGATGACGTCACCCTGAATGCCGAGACGCTCCCGGCGCCGATTGCCCCGGCGCCGACGGAGCGTGTGCTCTTCGGGCGTTATCGCATCCTGCGCGAACTGGGCCGCGGTGGCATGGGGCAGGTCCTGCTCGCCCAGGACGAGGAACTCGGCCATCCCGTCGCCATCAAGATCGTTCCGGACACGGTCGTGAAAGACACGGAGGCGGTGACCGATATCAAGAAAGAGGTCCTGCGGGGAATCGCGCTGACGCATCCCGGCATCGTCCGCACTCACAACTTCGAGCGCGACGCCTCCGGGGCAGCGATCGTGATGGAATACGTCGAGGGCAGCTCGCTCCAGGAACTCAAGGTCCAGCAGCCCGACGGCTGTTTCGATCCCGAGGAAATCCTGCCGTGGATCGAACAATTTTGCGCCGTGCTCGACTATGCGCACAGCGACGCCAAGATCGTGCACCGCGACCTCAAGCCGCGGAACCTGATGATCACCAAATCCGGCCGGCTCAAGGTCGCCGACTTCGGGATCTCCGCCATGCTCACCGAGACGGTGACCCGCAACACTGCGGACGGGATGACCAGCGGCACGCCTTGTTACATGAGCCCGCAACAGGCCATGGGCAAACGCCCGAGCCCGCTGGACGACATCTATGCGCTCGGGGCCACCATCTTCGAACTGCTCACCGGGAAGCCGCCGTTCTTCCGCGGGCAGATTCTCGCCCAGGTCGTGACGGAGACGCCGGTGAGCATGATGTCGCGCCGCGAAGAATTTGGTCTCACGGAGCGCCGCCCGATTCCTGGTGTGTGGGAGGAAACGATCGCCGCCTGTCTCGCGAAAGAGCCAGCCGATCGACCGCAGAGCGCCGGTGAAGTGGTGCAGCGGCTCAAGGGTTTGGTGGTCGATGGTGAGCGAACCGCCGCGGCGAAGACGCTCGACCGAGCCAAGGCCGAGGCCGAGAACGAGGCGACCTTTCGCTTGGAGAAAGCGCCCGCTCGCGCGGTCCCGCGCGGCACCACGGTCACGATCAACACCGACCCGACTGCGCCCGTGCCGACCGAGCTGACCTACGTGCGCCTCCCTCCCGAAGAACCGGCCAGTCCCCGTTCCATCGTGTTGGACGTGCTCGTTCTCGCCGTGCTGCTCGGCGGAGGATTGGGATGGTGGTGGTATTCGCACCATGCGCCCAAGGAGCCCGAGATTCGGCCAGTCGAGGAAAAGAAAATGACCGCCATCAGCCCGCTCCCGGCAGCCACGCCCATCGTGCACAAGGCTGTGGCCACGCCCGCGCCGACGCCAGTTCCCGTTCCCGTGCTGCGCACGTTTTCCGAGCCACAGCCGCCGGTGGTTGTGCAGCAACCCATCTACATCCTCCCGCCGCCTCCACCACCACCGGAGTTCATGCCGAACGATCCAAAGCGCCCCATGCCCGGCGGCAGGCCCATGCAAGGGCAGGGAGCCGGTCCGATGCAGGGTGGCCCGATGCAGGGTAACGGCCCTATGCCCAACGGCGGGGCAATGCAAAATCGTGCCCCGGTGCAGTGGGACCCGCAGGGCCGGCCCATTCGTCAGGGCCAGGGTCAGTAATTCCGCGTTTTTTTGGGACATAAAAAAGCGAACTTCCGCGCGCCAGATCTGGCGAGTCGATGTATGGAGCGGCATGATCTGGCAGACCTCCCGCCGCGCTTTCGATTTCTCCCGCCGTGGAGCGATCATGGGCGTGCTCAATGTGACGCCGGATTCCTTCAGCGACGGCGGACGCTGGGTGGACGTGGATGCGGCCATCGCGCACGGCTTGGAAATGGTGCGCGACGGTGCGGAGATCATCGACGTCGGCGGTGAATCCACGCGGCCCGGCGCGGAGCCGGTGAGCGAAGCAGAAGAACTGCGGCGAGTGGTGCCGGTGATCGAGGGGCTCGCGCGGAGTGGAGAAAATCCCACGATCTCGATCGACACCATGAAGCCTGCCGTCGCGCGTGCGGCGATGACTGCGGGCGCGGAGATCATCAACGACGTGACCGGCCTGCGCGACCCCGCCATGCGGGAAGTGGTGCGTGAGACTGGCGCCGCCGCCATCGCCATGCACATGCAGGGCGAACCGCGCACCATGCAAACGGCGCCCCATTACAACGATGTAATCGCTGAAATCCGGGAAACCTTTCGACAAACTTTCGACGCTTGCCTAGCCTGCGATATCGATCCCATGCGCCTCGCCTTCGATCCCGGCATCGGTTTTGGCAAAACGCTGGAGCACAATCTCACGCTGCTGCGCGAGCTTGCGTCCTTGCGGGTTGGTGCACGTCCCCTCGTGGTCGGTGGATCGAGAAAATCACTACTCGGCAAAATCGTCGGGAGCGAGGTGTTGGAAGACCGCGCGTGGCCGACTGTGGCGCTCACGAGCCTTCTCTGCGAACGCGGCGCACAGGTGTTGCGCGTGCACGAAGTGAAACCCAATGTGCACGCCCTCCGCATGACGGAGGCGATTCTCGGATGAACTGGAACGCCATCATTCCCATGGACTGGCGGGGTTGGATCGAAGTTGCGATCCTTTGGCTGGGCCTCTACTACTCGTGGCGCTCCCTCCGCGGCACGCGCGGTGCGAAGGTGCTCACGGGTCTCGTTTCGATCCTCTTTTTCATCGTCGTCGTCTCGGGCTTTCTCGAGTTGCCTGTGCTGGGCTGGATGTTCCGCAACTTCTCCACCGCGCTGCTCTTCATGTTCATCGTGATCTTCCAGCCTGAGATCCGCCGTGCGCTTGCAGCGCTGGGCACGAACAAACTTTTCGCCACTGCCACGAGCACCCGCGAAATCGTCGAGCAGGTCGCGGAAGCCGCGTTCGATCTGGCCAATCGCCAGTTCGGTGCGCTCATCGCCATCGAGCGCGATGTGAACCTCACGCCGGTGGGTGAGACGGGCGAAGAGATCGACTGCAAGTTTTCGCCCGCGCTCGTCATCACCATGTTTTTCCCGAAGACCCCGCTGCACGACGGCGGCGTGATCCTCCGCGGCGATCGTCTGCTCTACGCGGGCTGCACCTTTCCCGTCATCCAGCGTCCCGACCTCGACCGCACGCTCGGCATGCGGCATCGCGCGGCGTTGGGGCTGACCGACGAATCCGACGCCATCGCCGTGGTGGTGAGCGAAGAGACCGGCACGGTTTCGCTTTGCCACCGGGGCCGTTTGGAAAGAAACTTCGACCCCGAGTCGTTCAAGCGCCGCCTTGGCGAACTGCTGCTCCTCGATAAACATGAAAAAGCTCGCGCGACTTCTCACGCATCATTGGCAGGCCAAACTGCTGAGCCTGCTGCTGGCGATGCTGGTCTGGGCGGTGGCACGCAAGAGCATCGAAGCGACCGACTCGCCTTCTAGGTTCAGCATCAAGCAGCGCGAGTCCGCCGCGGAGAAGTTCGAGTTCTCCAAGAAGCCGTAACTCCAGTTACGGGTCGAACCGCAGCACTCCGAAACGTTGGGGCGCGTGGAAAGTCGCCAACCTGGTCGGCGACCATGCGCTGAGTTCCCGCTCGCGATCCCGCGGCCGGTCGATGCGGGTGAAGTTCGCTCGCCACTCGCTCCCGGCGCGCGGTGGTTCCGCCACCAGGCTCGCGAAGGGAATCGCCAATTCAGCCGTCCATCCGTCGGCCGTGCGGGCCACTTCGGCGCGAAGCCCCTCGCAATCCCACGCGAAGTCCTTTTTGTAGCCGCTCCGGTTCCGCCTCAGCACGAGATCGAGCACGGTGCCGAGCGGGTTCACCTCGATCTCGAAATAGCTCTCCCCGTCGCCGACCGGGTCGAGAAACACCTCGACCACCTCCTCCTCCCAGAGCGGCCCGTCGCGCTGAGTGATCGTCGCCCAGGGCTCCCGATCCACGCACACGAACCGCACCCGCAATTCCCGCTCATCCCACGCACACGCCACCGTGGTGCCTTGTTCCGGCTCGGCGCCCGTCCCGTTTTCACAGAACGAGGCCGCATCGCCAAAATGGCCATAGCCCGCAGCCAACACCGGAATGTTCGGCTGCATCGAGAGTGCGACGGGAGACCCGCTGCTTAAAGCGGCGCCTGCAGCGCGATCACCTGCGTGATCACACCGATGAACGCCAGGATCGCCAGGATGCCCAGCACGAGGATCGCGGTTCCGATCGGGTCCTTTTTCTTCTTCTTGGTCTGGAAAGGCGAAGCGTTCTGGAAGTTTTGCGGCGCGGCGCTGGAGGAAGCCGGTGTGAGGTCCGGCGCGTCTTCCTCGGGCAGCGGTCGGGAACCGGTCTTGTTCTCGCTCTCGTAGGTAGCATCGACCTTGCCGATCCGGAGGGAGTCGCCGTCCTGCAGATGATAGTCGGTGTCGGTCGCGAGGTCCTTGCCATTCAGGCGGGTGCCGTTGGTGGACCCCGTGTCGCGGATGACATAGTCTCCGTCGCGGAAAGTCAGGGTGCCGTGGTGGCTCGACACGCTCGCATCGTCGATCTCGAGCATGTTGTCGGGCGCGCGCCCAAACGTGATGTGCTCATCGACCAGTTCAGGGGCGAGTTGAGTGCCGTCTTGGAGGGTAAGATTCAGCTTTGGCATGGCGGGAAGGTGGGGAACTTAGCGCGATTCGTCAATCAGCTTGGCGAACTGGGCGAAAAAGTGGGTCGCATCGTTCGGCCCGGGGGCCGCTTCGGGGTGGTATTGCACCGAAAAGACCGGCGCTTCCTTGTGGGCGAGCCCCTCGACGGTGTGGTCGTTCAGATTGATGTGGGTCACCTCCACGTTCGACGGGAGCGAATCGGCGTCCACGGCAAACCCATGGTTCTGCGAGGTGATATCCACTTTGCCCGTGCGCAGGTCCTTCACCGGCTGGTTCCCGCCGCGATGGCCGAACTTCAGTTTGAAGGTCTTCCCGCCGACCGCGTAGCCGAGCATCTGGTGGCCGAGGCAGATCCCAAAGATGGGCGTCTTCCCGATCAACCCGCGGATGCTCTCATGCACGTAGGTCAGCGCGGCCGGATCGCCGGGGCCGTTGGAGAGGAAGACACCGTCCGGCTTCATCGCCAGCACGTCTGCCGCGGTCGTGTCGGACGGCACCACGCGCACCTTGAACCCATGCTGCCGCAGCCGGCGCAGGATGTTCAGCTTCATGCCGAAATCGTAGGCCACGATCGAGTGCTTCACCGGCGGCAGTTTCTTGAAGACCTCGTTGCCATCGCGCACTTCCACGCTGCTGCCGTCGCCCTTCACGATCGTCCATTCGCGGGAGAGCTTGTCTTCCGGGTCCCAGTCGAACGGCGCCTTCGGCGTCACTTCCTTCACAAAATCCGAGCCGGCCATCGGTGGCGCGGATTTGGCGCGAGCCACGGCGTCTTCGGGCGAAACGTCTTCCGTCGTAAGGCACGCCTGCATGGCTCCGGCGGAGCGCAGGTGTTTGGTCAGGGCGCGCGTGTCGATCCCCTGGATACCTGGCACGTTCGCGCGCTTCAGGTAGGCGTCGAGATCGCCAGTCGCGCGCCAGTTGCTCGTCACGGGCGAGAGTTCCTCGATCACGAAGCCGCGCACGTGGACCGCGGTGCTCTCGTCATCCAGCAGGTTGACTCCGTAATTGCCGATCTGCGGCGCCGTCATGGCCACGATCTGGCCGCGATACGACGGGTCGGTGAGCACTTCCTGATAACCGGTCATGGAAGTGTTGAAACAGGCTTCGCCGACCGTGGTGCCGGTCGCGCCGAAGCTTTCGCCGATGAAAGTGCGCCCATCTTCGAGGGCAAGGATCGCTCGCATGTGGAGGCGCATCATGCGCAGCCTTCGCGCGCGTGCGAAGGAATTTTGCATCGGAGTGTGACTTCACCCTGTAGGGTGGGTAATCTGCTCCGAACGGCCGCGTCCATGCCCCGCCAGTCTATCCTACTCCTCCTGCTCGCTTTTGCTGTGGTGGTCTCCCGGGCGTGCGCCTTGGATTTGAGTCCGGAAGAGCAGGCTTTCCTGCGTGAGCACCCGGTCTGGCGGATGGTGGGCAGCTCTTCACCTCCGTTTCAGTGGATGGACGACAAAGGGCAGTTTCAGGGGATCGGGGCGGACTACCGGGCGATCCTCGAAAAACGGCTCGGAGTGCGCCTGGAACCGATGCCGGCCAATTCATGGGCGGAAAGCCTCGAGCAATTGCGCCGGCGGGAATGCGACATCTCCCTGCTCACCGCGCAGACCCCCGAGCGGGACGAGTTTCTCCTTTTCACCAAGCCACTGCTCGAACTGCCGCCGGCCATCATCACCCGCACCGACAGCAAGACCGTGAAGGACTTCACCGATCTCCGTGGCCGGCGAGTGGCGGTAGCCCGAGGCTGGCCCATCCACGAGCGGCTCGCCCAGGACCATCCGGAGATCGTGCTGTTGCCGCGTGACGATGTGGGCAGCGCGATCACCGCCGTTTCCTTGGGCGATGCAGAAGCCTACGTCGGCGACCTTGCCTCCGCGACACACGCCATCGACCGGCTCGGCGTGCGAAACCTGAAAGTGGCTGCCGATTCGCCCTACTCGTTCCCTTTCCGGATCGCGGTGCGGAAGGACTGGCCGACGGTGGTCGCACTGCTGGACAAAGCCATCGCCACCATCACGGCCGACGAGCACGAAGCCATCCGGCGCAAATGGATCGCGGTGCGAGGTGGAGGTTTTTCGCTCAAGGATGTGCTCATGTTTGCGCTGCCGGTGCTGGTCGGCAGCATCATCCTCACGCTGCTGGCGGCAAACCGGCGCCTTGCTCGCGAGATCGTGCAGCGCCAGCAGGCCGACGATGCGCTTCGGCTTAGCGAAGAGCGTTGGAACTTCGCTCTCGAAGGCAGCCGCGACGGAGTATGGGACTGGAACGTGAAGACGAACGAGATGTTCCTGTCCAAGCGGTGGAAAACCATGCTCGGCTTTGCGGAGGGAGAACTCGAAAACCGCCACGACGAATGGATTACCCGCATCCATCCGGATGATCTCGACATGACGCTCGATGCCGTGCAGCGGCATCTGCGGAGCGAAACGCCCGACTACGAAGTCGAGCACCGGGTGCGCGCGAAGGACGGCACTTATCGGTGGATCCATTCTCGTGGCCATGTCGTCGCTCGCGACGAAAGCGGCACGCCTACTCGGATGGTCGGCACGCACACCGACATTACAGAGCGCAAAAACTCCGAGCAGGCGCTCCGGGCGGCGAAGGAGTTCGCCGAAGAGTTGATCCAGACCGCCAACGCCATCGTCCTTGGCATGGATGAGCATGGCAACATCACCATTTTCAACCGGGCTGCCGAAGAGATCACCGGCTACACGCGGCAGGAGCTGGCGCATCGCAACTGGTGGGAGGTCCTCGTGCCGCGCGAACGCTTCCCTGAGGTGTGGGCCGCCATCGGGCCGAATTCGAAAAGCGGCCTGCCGAAGCGCTACGAAAATCCCGTCCTCACCAAGTCCGGCGAAGAGCGTTACATCGTCTGGCAGAATGGCGTCATCCGCGATGGAGACCGCGTAACGGGCACCGTGTCTTTCGGCATCGACATCACCGAACGCCGCGAGGCCGAGGAGCAGTTGCGCCGCGAGGAAGAGCACCTCGAGGAAACGGTGCGCATTCGCACGGCCGAGTTGCAACAGGCGGAGCACCGCCTGCGGGAAGTGACCGATCGGATCCCGGGCGCGGTCTATCAGTTCGTCCGCAAAGTGGACGGTTCCTTCGCCTTCGAGTTTTGCAGCGAAGGCATGGAGACGATGGTGGGCGTGCGCAGCGAAGATGCTGTGCGCGATGTGAACACCGTCTGGGCAGTCATCCATCCGGACGATCTTGCGGAACTCGTCGTAAAGGCCAATCGCTCCGCGGAAACGCTGACCCGTTACGTGCAGGATCTGCGCATTCAGCAGCCCGACGGACGTCGCTGGTGGATTCGCGCGGAGTCGGAACCGCAACGTCGGCCCGATGGCAGCATGCTTTGGAACGGCAACATCATGGACATCACCGAGCGCAAGCAATTGGAGGAAGAGCTCGCCGTGGCGAAGAGCGCGGCCGAGGCGGCCAACCAGGCGAAGAGCGCCTTCCTTGCGAACATGTCACACGAGATTCGCACGCCGATGAACGCCATTCTCGGTTTCTCTCAGCTCATGCTGCGCGATCCTGCGCTCACTGACGCCCAGCACCAGCATCTCGAGACGATCAATCGCAGCGGCGAACACCTGCTGGCGCTGATCAACGACATCCTCGAAATGTCGAAGATCGAAGCCGGGCGGGTGCGTTTGCAGCGCTCGAACTTCGACCTCCATGCTCTCCTCGGCGACGTGGAGCGGATGTTTCGCCTGCGCACCGACGCCCGCGGCCTGGAACTCTCCGTCGAGCGAACAGGGGTCGTGCCGCGGTTCGTGCGTGCGGATGAAGCCCGGTTGCGCCAGATCTTGATCAACCTCGTGGGTAACGCTGTGAAGTTCACCGAGAAGGGCTGGATCGCGGTGCGTCTCGATGCCTCGCCGACGAGCGACCGTTCTGTGCGGCTTCACGGCGAAGTTGAGGACACCGGTCCCGGCATTGCTGCCGAGGAACTGCCGCGACTTTTCCGCGAATTCGAACAGACCGAAACCGGTCTGCGGGCCGGCTCGGGCACAGGCCTTGGACTGGCCCTCAGCCGGGAATTTGCCCGCCTGATGGGCGGCGATATGATCGTGGAGAGCGAGGTGGGGCAGGGGACGATTTTCCGGTTCGAAGTGGTGGCCGAACTGGTCGAGAGCACCGAAGTGCCGAGGCCCGCTGACCAGCGGCGAGTGCTGCGTTTGCAACCCGCTTTCACCGGCCTGCGGGTGTTGATCGCCGACGACACCTTGGAAAATCGAAACTACCTCGAACAACTCCTCCAGCCACTCGGCTTCAACACTCGCGCCGTCGCCGACGGCGCTCAGGCCGTGGACGTCTTCACCTCGTGGCATCCGCAGATCGTTCTCATCGATCTGCGGATGCCGGTGCTCGGCGGCCATGAGGCGATCCGCCGCATGCGTGCGCTCGAACCTGATCGGCGCACTCCCATCGTTGCAGTGACGGCGAGCGCCTTTGAGGAAAACCGGCGCGAAGTCATCGAGGCGGGCGGTGACGACTTCCTTGGCAAGCCATTTCGCGAAGCCGATCTCTTCGAAAAAATCGGTCGCCTTACGGGCGCGAGCTTTTTGTATGCGGACGAAGCCGTGCCTGAACCAACCGCCATCGTTACGCTGTCGCCCGCTCAGGTGGAGGCCGCGCTGCCGCTTGACCTGCGGACGCGTCTCCGCGAAGCAGCCCTTCGCGCTGACTACGACCAGATGCTCTCGATCATTGAAGAAGCGCGGCCGGTCGCGCCGGACGTCGCCGATGAGTTACGACGCCGCGTCGAACAATTCGACTATCCGGGCTTGCTTGCGGTGCTCGTAAGGGAAACCGTCACCTTATGAGCGAGAGCCCTGTCACCGGAAACCCTCCGGATATTCTCGTGGTCGATGATACCCAGGCCAATCTGCAACTGCTGACCGGCATGCTGAAGGAGCGTGGTTACAAGGTGCGCCCGGTCCCGAATGGAAACCTCGCGCTCCAGGCCGCCCGGAGTTGCCCGCCCGATCTCATCCTTCTTGATATCAACATGCCGGACCTCGATGGCTACAAGGTCTGCGCCCAGCTCAAGCGGGACGATCGCACCGCCGATGTGCCTGTGATTTTCATCAGCGCGCTGAACGAGACGATCGACAAGGTGCTCGCCTTCGGGGTGGGCGGGGTGGACTACGTCACCAAACCGTTCCAATTCGAGGAGGTCGATGCACGCGTGTCCGCTCACCTCAAACTGCGCCGGCTCCGGCTTGATCTCGAGCAGCGCAACCGCGAGTTGCAACGCTCCAACGCCGAGCTGCGCCGATTGCAGGAACTGCGCGACAACCTCACCCAGATGATCGTGCACGATCTCCGCTCGCCGCTTACCGGCGTGCTCGGCACATTCGAGTTGCTGGGCCTCGAAGCCGAAAAGCTCTCGCCGAATTCCCATCAGATGCTCGAGATGGCGCAGGGTGCGCTGGATCAGATGCTGGGCATGATCAATTCGCTCCTCGACGTGAGCAAGATCGAGGCGGGCGAACTCCGTCCCAACCGTAGCCAGTGCGATCTCGTCTCTCTCGCCAAGCGCGCCACGGAAGTGCTCGCGGGCATGCGCGGACAGCGGCGAGTCACCCTCGACCCCGCCAGCGAATCGCTCCCCATGTCGATCGACAGCGAACTCATTTCGCGCGTCCTGCAAAATCTGCTTGGCAACGCGCTGAAATTTACGCCGCTCGACGGCGAAGTGAAAATCCGCATTGCCCGCGAAGACTGCAAGGTGCGTGTGAGTGTGAGCGACAATGGCCCTGGCATCCCGCCGGAGTATCACCAGCGCATCTTTGAAAAGTTCGGCCAGGTCAAAACCGACCGCTCGCACGGCACCGGGCTGGGGCTTACCTTCTGCCGGCTCGCCGTGGAGGCTCACGGGGGAAGCATCGGGGTGGACAGCGAGGTCGGGCAGGGGAGCACCTTCTGGTTCGATCTTCCGGCTGCATAAAGGTGGCGGTAGCGTAAAAGTTTGTCCGAACCGCCGTTAGATTTACGGCGCCAGTGAAATTTCCTGTGCTCCCGCGCTAAGAATTTCCCCTGCTTCTGCCTTTCCCCGCATCGCCATGCCCCGTCCGTTCGTTGCCTCGCTCCTCGCCGTCACCGCCTTTGCGCAAGACCCAGCTTTTCCTCCGCAGCCGCCCGTGCAGGGCAGATCGGTCGCGGAGGAAGCGAAGACCTTTCAGCTTCCGCCCGGCTATCGGCTCGAGCCGGTGCTGAGCGATCCGGACATCGCGGAACCGACGGCGATCGCGTTCGATGGTGATGGTCGGATGTTCGTCGTGGAGATGCGCACCTACATGCAGGACATCGACGGCAACGGCGAACATGAGCCCACCAGCCGAGTCTCGGTGCACTGGTCATCGAAGGGTGACGGCATTTACGACAAGCATGCCGTCTTCGCGGACAAGCTGTTGCTGCCGCGCATGGTTCTTCCGCTCGACAAGGGTCGCGCGCTCATCGGCGAGACGGACACGAGTGACATCTATTTGTGGGCGGACACCGACGGCGATGGCGTCGCCGACAAAAAGGAGAAGTGGTTCGACGGCGGGCCGCGCGGCGGGAACATGGAGCACCAGCCGAGCGGGTTGATCTGGAGCACGGACAACTGGATTTACACAACCTATAACGCGTATCGCCTGCGCTGGTCGCCGCAGGGTGCGCAGAAGGAACCGACCGCGCCAAATGGCGGGCAGTGGGGCGTGACCCAGGATGATTGGGGGAAGCAGTGGTTCGTGAACGCGGGAGGCGAACGGGGGCCGGTCAATTTCCAGACCCCGATCGTGTATGGCGCCTTCAACGTGAAAGATCAGTTCGCGCCCGGCTACGAAGCGGTGTGGCCACTCGTCGGGCTCGCGGACGTGCAGGGCGGGCCAAATCGTTTTCGTTCCGAGGACAAGACGCTGAATCATTTCACCGCGACGTGCGGTGGTGAAATCTATCGTGGCGATCGTCTGCCGCGGGAGTTGCTGGGCGATTTGTTTTTCGGCGAACCGGTCGGACGGCTCGTCCGACAGACAAAGATCGATGTGCGCGACGGACTCACGCATCTGCGCAATCCGTTCGAGCAATCCGAGTTCATCCGCTCGACCGATCCGCTCTTTCGTCCGGTCAATTTTGCCAACACTCCCGACGGCACGCTCTACGTCGTCGATATGTATCGCGGCATCATCCAGGAAGGAAACTGGGTGAAAGAAGGCAGCTACCTGCGCAAAGCCGTGCAGCAATACGCGCTCGATAAACCGGTCGCGCGCGGCCGCATCTGGCGGCTCGTGCACGACACGACGAAGCTCGACGCCGCGCCGCGCATGAATAGCGAGGCGTCCGCGCAACTCGTCGCGCACCTTTCTCATCCGAACGGCTGGTGGCGTGACACCGCGCAGAAGCTGCTCGTGCTCCGGCAGGACAAGTCGGTCGAACGGATGCTCGTCGCCATGGCCAGGACGCACGACAATCCGCACGCCCGTCTGCACGCGCTCTGGACGCTGGAAGGCCTCGGCGCCCTCACGCCCGAACTCGTCCGCGAAAAATTGAAAGACTCGCACCCGCAGCTCCGCATCGCGGCGATTCGGGCCAGCGAATCGCTTTATAAAGCAGACGATAAATCGCTCCTGCCCGATGTGCTCGCGATGGAGAAGGATTCCGATCCGAACGTAGTCATTCAGTCGTTCCTCACCGCGAAACGTCTCGAGGCGCCGGATTGGAAGAAGTCGCTGCAGGCGCTGGTCGCCGCGAGCTCCATGGCTGGCGTGAAGGAAATCGGCGGGCAGATTCTCAATCCGCCGGTCGCGGCGCCCAAGTTCACCATGTCGGCGGAAGAACAGAAGCTCTTCAAGGCGGGCGAAACCACCTTCCAGACGCTCTGCGCCGCCTGCCACGGCCTCGACGGCAAAGGCATGCCGATGGTCGGCGCGGCCACTCCGGGGGCCATGCTCGCGCCGCCGCTTGCCGGTTCGAAAACTGTGATGGGCTGGCGCGACGGCAGTATTCACGTGCTGCTCCAAGGCCTCACCGGCGACATCGGCGGCAAGAAATACGAAGGCCAGATGGTATCGATGGCGACAAATGACGACGCTTGGATTGCGAGCGTGCTCAGCTACGTGCGCAATAGCTTCGGCAACCGTGCCGGGTTCGTCACCGCCAAGGACGTCGCCCGCATTCGTTCGGCCACCAAGGATCGCACGCAGCCGTGGACCGAGCAGGAACTCATCGGCAAACTCCCTCAGCCGCTCGCGGGCCGGGATAAGTGGAAACTCACCGCCAGCCACGCTGCCAACGACACCAAGCTCGCCATCGATGGAAGCCGCGATTCGCGTTACACCACCAAGACGCCGCAGGTTCCCGGCATGTGGTTTGAGGTCGAGTTGCCAGCGGAGACCAACATCGTGGGCCTCGAACTCGACAGCGCCAAGTCACCCAACGACTACCCGCGCGGCTACACCGTCGAACTTTCTGCCGATGGCCAGACGTGGGCGAAACCTGTTGCCACCGGCAAAGGCAATGGCCCTGAAACGGTCATCCAATTCCCGGCCGCGAAAGCGAAGTTCATCCGCATCACGCAGACCGGTTCGGTGGGCGGCCTCTACTGGTCCATCCACGAACTGCAGATCTTCGCCGCGCCGAAGAGCTGAGCGCCATCGCGCTCAATCGAGCGTGAAGCTCTCCACATACTTCTTCCGCTCCTCGGCGCTGCGAGCAGGTTGCTCGGTCTTGTAGAGAACGCAGTTTTCCAGCACGAGCACATCCATGTCGCTGCCGAGGAAACAGCGCCAGGCATCCTGTGGCGTGCAGACGATCGGTTCGCCGCGGATGTTGAAGCTGGTGTTGATGATCGTGCCGCAGCCGGTCTGGCGCTTGAATTCGCGGATCAGCCGGTAATAACGTCCGTTGCGCGCCTCGCTCACGGTTTGCACGCGGGCGCTCATGTCCACATGCGTGATCGCAGGCAATGTCGAGCGCGGCACGTTGACCCGCTTGCGTAAATCGGGATCGCGCATGGCGCTACGCTGTTCGTCGGTGAGCGGGAGCCAGTGGTTTTTCGCCACCGGCGCGACGAGGAGCATGTAGGGCGATTCGCGATCGAGGTCGAACAGCTCGCCTGCCTCTTCCGCCAGCGCACTGGGTGCGAACGGACGGAAACTCTCTCGGTATTTGATCCGCAGATTCATCTGGCTCTGCATTTCCGGGCTGCGCGCATCGCCGATGATCGAGCGGCTGCCGAGTGCTCGTGGACCGAACTCCATGCGTCCTTGGAACCAGCCAACGACCTTGCCCTCGGTCATGGCGATCACGACGCGCTCCAACAGTTCCCCTTCGTCTTCGTGATAGTGATAGGGCACCCGCTGCTGATCGAGAAACGCCCGAATTTCTTCGTTGCTGAATTTCGGTCCCAGCAGCGCCCCCTTGAGCGAATCGCCGGGCTGAGTCTGCCGTGGCCGATCGAGCAGTTGGTGATACGCGAACAATGCCGCTCCCAGCGCTCCGCCCGCATCGCCGGCGGCGGAGGGAATCCAGAGGTCGTCGAAAATCCCTTCGCGCAGGAGCACGCCGTTCGCCACGCAGTTGAGCGCCACGCCACCAGCCAGGCAGAGATACTTCGCGCCCGTCAGCGCTTTCGCGGTGCGCGCCATGCGGAGCACGATCTCTTCGGTCACCTGCTGAACCGACGCAGCCAGATCCATCTCGCGCTGGGTAATCATCGACTCCGCCACGCGAGGCGGGCCGTCGAACAGCCGGTCGAACTCCGGCGAAGTCATCGTGAGGCCCTGGCAGTAGTTGAAGTAACGCAGGTCGAGCCGGAACGAACCATCCTCGCGCAGGTCGAGCAGTTTCTCGCGAATCGCCGCCGCATAACGCGGCTCCCCATATGGCGCGAGTCCCATGAGCTTGTATTCGCCCGAGTTCACCTTGAAGCCGCAGAAATAGGTAAACGCCGAATAAAGCAGCCCAAGCGAATGGGGAAATTCCAAGGTCTTGAGCAACTCGATGCGATGGCCTTTTCCGCGCCCGATCGACACCGTGTCCCACTCGCCCACGCCATCGAGGGTGAGGATGGCTGCTTCGTCGAACGGCGACGGATAAAACGCGCTCGCGGCGTGGCTTTCGTGATGCCGTGTGAACGCAATCCGCCGCCGATAGCGCCCGCCCAAGGCCTTCCGGATTTCACGCGGCAAATGCAGCTTGGTCTTCAACCAGAGCGGCATCGCCATCATAAACGAACGCAATCCCTCCGGCGCAAACGCGAGGTAGGTTTCGATCAGCCGGTCGAACTTCAGCAGCGGCTTGTCGTAGAAGACGACGAGGTCGAGTTGCTCCGGCGTGAGCCCGGCTTCGCGCAGGCAGTAATCCACGGCGTGCGTGGGAAACTCGTGATCGTGTTTGATGCGGGTGAAGCGTTCCTCCTGGGCCGCCGCCACAATGTCGCCATCCACCACCAGGGCGGCGGCGCTGTCGTGATAAAAAGCGGAAAGACCAAGAATGCGACTCAAGGTCGGGGAATGAAACTGCTTAACGGCCCCGCGTCCAACCTCTCATGCACTCGCATTTTGGAGGGCCGATTTCTGGTCCGAGAGCCGGCGTTGGCTTCACCGGAAAAGCCGCTATGATCGTCGGGCGGAATCGTCCCGACCAGCCTCACCCCACTATGAATCGAATCCCTGTCTTTGCTGTCTCCCTCCTTCTCGGCTCATGCTGGTTTGCCGGATGCCGAAAGCCAATCGTTTCCCAATCGGCGGACGTCGAGCCCAGAGTGGCCGAGCACATCGATGACGCTGAACGCGCTGCCGCGGCGAAGCTCAAGGCGGTCAAGGATCCGGTCCTCGAGGAGATTTATGCCTACCGGCTCAAGATGCGGCCGCACTACAACAATCGCCGCTTCGACGAACTGGAAAAAGAAGCAGCCGCCCTTCGCGCGGCGAAACCGCAGTTTGGCAACGGGTCGTGGAAGATCCGGCAACTCTACGGTTCGCTGGCCTGCCGCGAGGATGAGCCGGAGAACATGTGGCAATTGCACGATCAGATCCATCGCGCCTGGATCGCGGCCAAGCCGGAATCGATCACCGCGCGGGTGGCCTACGCGGATTTCCTCACTGACTATGCCTGGCAGGCGCGTGGTTCCGATTACGCCGACAAAGTAACCCAGGATGGCTGGCGCCTATTCGCAGAGCGCCTGGCCGCCGCGCGCAAGGTCCTCGATGAAGCCCGGGCTTTGCCGGAAAAAGATCCCATGTGGTGGCAGGTTTCCCTCACCCTCGCTCTTGGGCAGCAGTGGGATAAAAAAACCTACGATGCCCTCGTGACCGAGGCCGTCGCGTTCGAACCGCAATTCTGGGGCTACGACGTAGCGCGGGCGTATTCCCTGTTGCCGCGCTGGTATGGCCGGCCCGGAGATTGGGAGGCCTACGCCGAGCAAGCCGCCGCCCGGCCAGATGGGCTCGGCGCCGAAATCTACGCCCGTATCGTGATGGACATGCGCGGTTGCTACGAAAATGTCTTTCGCGAGACCAAGGCTTCCTGGCCCAAAACGCGCGAGGGGATCGAGATCATGCTGAAGAAATATCCCACCTCGCTCGACGTAGTGAATCAGGCCGCCATGCTCGCGACCATGGCGCAGGACCGCGCGACGGCGAAAGCGATGTTCGATCGTCTCGGCGAGACGTATCTCCCCAATGTGTGGCGCAAGCCCGAGCGTTTCGCCCATTTTCGAAACTGGGCGGAGACCGGAAGCTGGTAGTCGAACCGCGGCAGGCCCGTCGCGGTCCGCGTTCTAGCTGACGAGTTGATACCAGTTGTTCCGCCGATGCGGCTCGTAGCCGGCTTCGCGGACGAGACGTTCGATCTCTTCCTTGTGCAGGCGGAAGGTCGTGCCGGCGCTGCTCACCACGTTTTCCTCCATCATCACGCTGCCGAAATCGTTCGCGCCATATTTGAGCGCGACCTGGCCGATGCGCGGGCCCTGCGTCACCCAGGAGCTTTGCACATTCTCGATGTTATCGAGGAAGATACGGCTCAGGGCCTGCATGCGGAGGTATTCGCTGCTGCCGACCGGCTCGGCGCGAAGCTTCGTGTGCTCGGGCTGGAAGGTCCAGCAGATGAACGCGGTAAACCCGCCGGTTTCGTCCTGCAAATCGCGCAACCGTTGGAGGTGCTCGATGCGGTCGTCGAGGGTCTCGACGTGGCCGAACATCATTGTCGCGCTCGACCGGAGGCCGAGCCGGTGCGCCTCACGCATCACGCCGAGCCACTGGTCGCTCTTGCACTTGAGCGGGGCGATCCGGTCGCGCACGCGATCGACGAGAATTTCCCCACCGCCGCCCGGAATGCTGCCGAGCCCGGCATCGATGAACTTCTGCAAAACCTCGCGCACCGGCATCTCGAACACTTCCGCGAAGTGGCAGAACTCCGGCGGTGAAAAGCCGTGGATGTTCACGTGCGGATATTTCTCGCGGATGTGCCGGAGCATCGAGAGATACCAGTCGATATCGAGGCTGGGGTGATGCCCGCCCTGGAGCAAAATCTGGATGCCTTCGTTGGCCGTCAGCTCATCGAGTTTCTGGTCGAGCTGCTCGTGCGTGAGGACGTAATGATCTTCGTCCTTCTCCGTGCGGTAGAACGCGCAGAACTTGCAATAGACGTTGCAGACGTTGGTGTAGTTGATGTTGCGATCGATGATGTAGGTCACGATTCGCTCGCCGCGCCCATCGAACGCATCCTTCTTCGCCAGTTTGCGGCGGTGATCCGCCAGCGACCCGAGTTCGTTCAGGGGCAGGGCATAAAGCGCGCGGGCGTCGTCCGGCGAAATCCGCTCGCCGGCGAGCATGCGGTCCAGAAGCGCTTCAGAAGAATCGATGGCAACGGGCATGCGAGCAGGCAACCGAGAAACGGCTGGGCGTCAAGGTCCGCAACGCGACACCGCCTACTTCCGGCTCCGCAGATACGCGACGATGTCGAGGAGTTGCTGCTCGGTCAGTGCCTTATCGAGCCCCTGCGGCATCAGCGAAGTCGGCAGCGTCACGTTGGAGGTGATCTGCGCGTGCGGGACGCGGTGCTCCTGCGCGCCGGCATCGGCAAAGACGAGCACATCCGGCAGGCTGCCGCGCACCACGCCGATGAAGCTCTGTCCGTCCGAGGTCTCTATGGCGTGCGCTTCGTAGTCGCGCGCGAGCGAATTGCTGGGGAAGAGGATCGACTCCAGCAGGTCGCGCTCGACACGGATGTTCCCGATCGTGCTCAGGTTCGGTCCCACGAGATTGCCCACCTCGCCCACCCGATGACACGTCATGCACGCGCCGATGCCAGACTCAAAGAGCTTCTTCCCTTCCGCCGCCCGGCCATCTTTCGCCACGCGCACCGGCAACGTCTCGAGCAGGCGGCGGCGAGCGGCATCATCGGCTGCGAGAGCCTTCAGCGCGGGTTCGATCTCGGCGAAGACCTCCGGTTTGGCATCGCTGAAGATCGTCCGAATCTCGCTTTCCATCACGCTGGCGAGCGCGACGGAATTTTTCAGCGCCTGCGCCAGTTGCAGGCCCACCTCGGTTTTCAACCATTGGCGGAAATGCTTGAGCAATTCACGCAATTCGAGCGGCCCGAGCGTCGGAATCACCGAGGTCAGCGAGAGGAGTTGCTGGTCGGTGACACGACCCGCTGAGAGTGTGCGGGCCGCTTCGAGCCGCGCCGACGGCGAGGCATCGCCGAGGGCGCGCTTGAGCAGATCGAACGATTCCGGGGCGAGCGGCTTCGAGCGGTCGAGCGACGCGCCCAACGCCTTCAGCCGGAAGGCGAGCGGCTGCTTGGCATCGTCTGAGAAATCGCGAAGCGCGGTCCGCAGATCGGGCGTGCCGACTTTGGCCGCGGCGGCGAGCACCAGGGGCAGATCGGCGGGAGTGGCCGTCGCGAGCGCCTTGCGCAGAGCTGGCGTCCACGAGGCGGGCGATTGGGCGCCAGCACCGCTGGCAATGATTCGCCAGGCCGTCGGAGCCGCGCGGTCGAGCAGGCTGGTGACAATGTCCGCCATGGCCGGTTCGCTCAGCCGGAGTGCGGCGACCGATTCGATCAGCGCCAGCCGGTCGGCGGAGATTGAGCGCTCCTTTAGCCAACCCGCGAAATGAGCTGCCACGGCCCGCGTCCAGTCTTCGTGGCGCAGCACCACGAAGGCGGCTTTCTGCGCGAGGGCGGCATCCGGCGAGTCGAGCAACGGAAGCACTTGCGCATCGGTCAGCGAAGCCGCGGGAAGCTGGTCTAGCAAGGTGAGGGCGCGGCGCTGGAGAGCCGGGGATTTCGCATCACGCAAGGCGTTGGCGATCGGAGTGGGTTGGCCTTTGGTGAGCAACGCAAACATCACCTGATGTTCCACCGCGCGGTCCACTTCCCCGCCGAGGCGGGCGAGCAGGGCTGAGGTGGTCCGGGAATCCAATTTCGGCAGCGCAGCGAGCGCGTGGGCTGCCGCGAGCTGCACTCCTGGTTCCGACCGATCAAGGGCCTTGAGGAGAGCAGGCAAGGCTTCCTCCGTCGGTTTCATCGCAAGCGCATTGCCTGCCGTGCGGGCGATGCTTGCCTCCTTCGAATCCAGCGCGGCGATCAGGCTCTTTGTGTCCATCTTCCACACCGCCGCCACGTTCGCCCCCCACGGCTCGCACTTCGTTGCCGGGCCGGTTTTCCGCACCCGATAAATCGCCCCGGTGATGTCCGGCTTCGCCATGAGCGACGACGGGCAGCCGATGCGAAACCAGCCCCCCGTATTTAGCACGAGCAGCGAACCGTCCCGATCTTCGAGCACATCGGTGAGGTGAATATCGCTGTCGTGCAGCTTGAGAAATTCGCGCTCGGTGACTTTGTAGCTCGCGCCGTCGGGCACCATCTCCATGCGGGTGAGGCGCTGCGTGTTGAAATGCGTCACGAAGAAGTTCCCGCGCCAGTCGGGGTTAAACGCACCGCTGCGGTAGAACATGCTGCCGCTCACCGCGACGTGGCCGTAGTTGTGCACCACCGGCATCGTGTCGAGCGTGCGCGGCAGGCCTTCGATCGCCTTGAGCTGATCGGGTCGCGGATACACCCCGCCGGGCAGCCAATGCACGATCGTATCGCCGCGTGGATTGGTGAAGAAAATGTTCTGCACCCCGAGGATTTCGCCCTCCGGTGTGAAGTCGATCTCGACCGGATTATCCCCGCACATCAGCGAATGCCAGCGCACATCGGAGCCATCGCGATTCGCCGACCAGATACCGCTGGAGAGACCTGCGTGCACGACCGTGCCTTCCTTGCCCACGACCTTCGTCGCCTTCCGCCCGTGGCACCAGTAGAGCCGGCCATTCGGGTGCAGGAAGGGGCCGTGCACATCGGCCGCATTGCCCGTGTAATCGAAGCCGGTCACGAGCTGCTCGCGCTTTTCCGCCACCCCATCGCCATCCGCATCGGTGAATTTCCACAGCCCCGGCGGCGACATCACGTAGAGCGAGCCATCCAGCCACAGCGCCCCCTGCGGGAAAGTCATCTTGTCCGCGAACACCGTGCTCTTATCGTAAAACCCATCGCCGTCCGTATCGGCGAGACGCACCACGCGGTTCGGCAGATTTTTCTCCAGCTCCGCTTTGTTCATGTTCTCGCCCGCCGCATCGGCCACGTAGAGCACGCCCGGCTCGCCCAACCCGGCCATGATCGGATGCTGCACGAGCGGGGCGTCGGCGACCGGCACCAGTTCAAAACCTTCCGGCAGGCTGGCGTCCGGAGCTTTTGGCGCCGCCGCGAGGGCGAGCGTGTTTGTGAGGGCAAGAAGGAGGAGGGGCTTCATGTGGAGTGCGGAGACAAGCTGTTACGGCAGAGGTTCTTTAGAGAGGGAAATGCAGGAAAAAGCACCTTGCCGCGGTTTTGAATGTGGTTATCAATTACCACATGGGTTACCCACTCATCCGCACCAGCATGGCTCTTGACCGCACGACGCTCGGGTTTCTCCGGGAACTCGCCCAGCGCTGGGGCGTGTCCAAAGCTGAGGTCATGCGCCGCGCCGTCAAACAAGCCAAACTGCAAGCCGACCTCCAAGCTCAGCAACCCGAACCGCTTGAAGCCTTGGATTGGCTCCAGAAAGGGGGCGGTCTGAGTGAGCAGGAAGCCGACGCTTTCCGGGAGGAAGTGCGCGCCGAACGCGACGCGAAACGCTACTGGTGGGAAGCCTGAGTTTCCTCGCTCCGCCCTCGTCGCGTGACCCTGCACCTCGATACCAACCTCCTGATCGACCTCGTCACGGCCGGTTCGCCGCACGTCGCGTTGATCCGGCAATGGCTGGCCGATGGGGAGGAACTGGGCGCGTCGGCGATTGCCTGGTCGGAGTTCTGCAATGGCCCGCACACCGCCCGGCAGAAAGACGCCGTCTTCGCCGTGCTCGCGCGCCGGGTCAGCGATTTCACCTGGCAGCAGGCCGAGGACGCCTCTCGCCTGTTTCATCGCACCGGCCGTCGCCGTGGCTCCCACGCCGATTGCATGATCGCCGCCGCCGCCATTGCCGCCCAGGTGCCCATCGCCACCCGTAACGTAAAGGACTTCGAGCGCTTCGTGCCGTTCGGCCTGAGCCTGCGGGCTGTCGCGACGAACGGGAGCGGCGGGTAAAGCCTTTCGGAAGTGCATCAAGCGGCACGGTCCGCGATCCGCGCGCAGCGGCAGCGAGCTGCTAAACTCCACCGCACGCTGCCCCCTCACAGCGCCACGGTTCTCCCCGGCACCGCGCGCTCGTAGAATCCATCCGGCCCGGGCACGACCGGCGGTTTGTCGTCCATGCTCGTGATGTCCGGGGCGAGGCGGAGCTGCGAATCGAAGGCATCCTTCCACTCCACCATCCTGCCCGAGTAGCCGGCCATCCGGCCCAGGATCGCCGTCATCGTGCTCTTCGCGCCGTATTCCACTTCGCTGTAAGGCTCGTTGTTGCGGATCGCCCAGAAAAAGTCGTCGTGCTCGCCTTGGTAAGGATTGTCCGGCGGGGTGGTGCGGATCGTCTCCGGGTTCGCCCCTTTCACGATGAACATCTCGCGTCCGCTGAGGAAATCCGCGCTGCCCTTCGTGCCGGTCGCATGCTCGCTCACCGCGGTCCAACTACCCGTGAACCGATTGCACTGCCCGATCAACCGCGCGCCGTTTTCGTATTCAAACTCGATCGCGAAGTGATCGAAAAGATTGCCGTAATTCCGATCCGGCTCGGTGAGCCCGCCGAACCCCTGCGCCCGCACCGGATAACTTCCCATCACCCAGTTCGAGATATCGATCCCGTGCACGAGATTATCCACGATGAAATCCGCCGAGAGCCACGAAAAGTAATACCAGTTCCGGAGCTGATATTCCAGCTCGCTCATCTCCGGCTTGCGCACCAGCCCCGTGCGCAGCGGCGTGTTCGCGTAAGCCCGCGTCGTATGCACTTCGCCGATCGCCCCATCGTGGATCCGTTTCACCAGCTCGCGATACCCGCGCTTGTGCCGCCGCTGAAACCCGACCGCCACCTTCAGCCCCTTCTTCTTCGCCTCCTCCCCCGCCGCCAGCACCCGCCGCACCCCCGGCGCATCCACCGCCACCGGCTTCTCCAGAAAGACGTGTTTCCCCTGCCGCACCGCCTCCTCGAAGTGCATCGGCCGAAACGCGCACGGCGTCGCCAGGATCACCACGTCCGCCGCCGCCATCGCTTTTTTGTAAGCATCGAACCCGGTAAACTGCGCATCCGGCGGCACATTGGCCCGCTCTGGATGCGCGGACTTCAGGTTCTTAAGCCCCACCTCCAGCTTGTCCGGAAACATGTCCGCCACCGCCGTGAGCTGCAGATTGCTATCCGCCGTCAGCGCCTGATTCGCCGCCCCCGCCCCGCGCCCCCCACACCCCACCAGCGCCAGCCGGAGCCGATCACCCCCCGCCGCATGAGCAAAGCGTTCGACAGCGAGAACAGAACCGGCAGTGAGAATACGGCGGGAGGAAGAATTCATGTGAGAATGATTGAAATGAGGTGGAATCACTTTCGTCAATCCGTGATTGATGTAACACCTTAGCGATTGTCTGCTCGACGAACACCGACCGCGTTCGTTTGAGGAACCCGTGCCGGAAAAGCGACCAGCCCGAACGTTCGGGGCCGCGGGTTCAAGATTTTCCGCCTGACCGAAATGGCACTCGCCGGGCAGGCGGTTACGCGAGGAGAGGCGGTTTCGCCCCGGGGATTCCGAAGGATTCCTCGCATGCCACGATCGGCAAATAGTGTGTTTATTGTGTCTGTTGGTGTGGGACGGGGCGGATGGTGGACCGTGGATGATTCCAGGATGTTCGCTGCGCGCGGGTGTGGCTTGGAATTGGTTGGATTAAGTTGGATTACCTCTGTGGGGCGCGGGATTGATGGGGGCAGGAAATTTAACGCCAAGGAGCAAAGGGACTGAATGGAGGTTTCCTTGGCGCTCTTTGCGTTCTTTGCGCCTTGGCGGTGAAGCCGGCTGGAGACGTTTGCAGGAGCGAGCGCATGGGCCTGCGATTTTCGTCCTGAGGGGGCGAATTTCTAAACCGTCCATTCCGTCCGTTCCGTGGGTTGAGGTTTTTGGATGCCGGCAGGGTGAATCTGTGCTGCGTGCCTGAGGCTCTTACCAGGTGCAACTCGGCAACGAGGAGCCACCGCGAGCGGACGCTCATGAAGCGCCCACACCGCGCTACGCATTGGCAAAAAAACGGCCTCACGGATGAGGTGAGATTCGAAATATCCCACGCTTTTCGGAAATTGGCGTTCATCCCCGGATTCAAGATGCCGCTGACTCCTGCCTGCCACTCTACGCGGAGTGGACCGGTGGCGCCTAACGCTGACCTCAAGTTCTCCCATTTCGGCCTCACGGCGTTTGAGAATGAAGCGTTTGAGTCTTTCCGGGTAACATCCGCAACATCTGTCCATGAAAGCCTTCCTTAAACCAACGATTCCGTTTCTGCTTAGCACCACCTTGACTGGCATCGGTTGCCATCTCGCGGGCATGCCGCGCCCGGACTTGATCGTGGCGATCGTGGTGGCCGCCATCGTTTCGGGCAGTGTCGCTTATGGGACCGCGTTCGTTCACTCGCACCGGATTCACTGAAGCCGGTCGGTTGGCTCCCATTGGGAACATCGCTTCGGAGCGGTGATCTCACCCTCGACGCCCGGCACGGTTCACCTCGCGCAACCCGCTCTTCGCTGCTCCAGGCAAGCCTGCCGCTTCGCTTTTCGGGTCCTGAGGCGGTTCTTATTCCTGGGACGAGACCAGCTGCCCCTGCGAAATCAGCCGAAAATGCACCACACTGTGCGCCACTCCGTTCTCGTCGTGCGTTTCGACGAACAGCCAGAAGGGACCGCCGACCTTGGCTGGCCAGTAGCCGCGGATTTCGTCATCGCGCCAGTGGACGTAGCGCTCCACCCGCACGATCACGAAACCCGACGCGCAACTGACGAACACGCCCACCTCTTCGGGCACTTCTGGAAAGGTCCCGAAGCCGTGCCCGCTGATGGTGAACATGCCTCCGGGGGTAAGACGATCGGTCTGCCCCTCGGAGTGGTCCCGCACGGAGGTGATCCGCGGCGGCCCGGCCGGTTGTGGACGGGGAGGGAGCATGGGGTTACAGGCGCGACCCTCGAGCCGGAGCCGCCCCGGCCCGCCGTGTCCCGAACTCGAGCAGAACGCGAACACGGACGGACCGGGACTCGACCCCCGCGGTGTCGAGCAAAGTCATGGAAAAGCCGGGTTTCCCTGCCGCGCAGCCGCGGAGGCTGTGGGCGAAAGCGAGAAAGGAAAACGACGGCACGGGCATTTCACCCCTGTCATTGCGAAACCGCGCCGGGCTGTGACAAAAAATCTGCCCGGGGGACCGTTATTTTTGTTTCGGGGGACGTTCGCGATCGTATTCGGCCCAGAACTCCGCCGCCGTCTGCGTGCGGTCTCCTTCACCCGCTGTCCGGCGCACGATATACTTCAGCTTCGGCAGATGGCGCAGGAAACCGAGGTCCGTCGCATTGGGCGGCAGCATGAGTTCCTCCAGCTCGCGGCAATCTTCCAGTGGGCGCAGATCGACGAGGGTGGCGGCGCTGATGAAACTCACGCTCCGCAGCGGCATGCCACGCAGCACGCCGATATCGGTCAACGGCACGGTGCGGCCGCCGCAGGAAAAGGCTTCGAGGTTCATGCCCCGAAGCGGCCTCAGATCGGAAACGAGGGTCACACCCGCGTGCAGAACGCGAAGCGGCGCGCCGGTGAGAGGCGAAAGATCGCTCACCGGCGTCCCGAGCAGATTGAGTTCTTCCAAAGGAGCCCCGGCCAGGGGCGACAAGTCTCCGAGATTGGGGCAGCGCGAGAGTCGCAGGGTCTTCAAGGGCATGCGCCGCAAAGGGGAGAGATCGGCCACGGGTGTATTGCTCAGGCGCAGGTCTTCGAGCGGCATGCCGCTGAGCGGTGCGAGGTCTTTCACCCTGGTGGATTCCAGCCAGAGCCGGGTGAGGGGGATTCCCGCCAGAGGTTGGAGATCCTCGATCGGCATCCCGGAGAGGTCGAGCAGGAGACTGCCATCCCGCCCGAGCGTGAACGGCGATTCCACGCCGAGCCAAAGGCGCAGCCGTTCGCGCCAGTGGGGAAGCTGTTCTTCGATGGGCACGTGCAGTTCCTGGGCGAGCGATTGCACTTCTCCCGTGAGGCCCTGGCGGCGCCACGACAGCTCGAGCTTCCGCAAAGCCTCGAAAGGGAGCGGACCGCGCCGGGCGAGATCGGCCAGCGTGAGCGACAGCGCGGCGTTCTCCTGCGCGTAGGCGATCTGAGGATCGAGCGCGAGAGCCTGGTGATAGGAAGCGGCCGCTTCGTCGAAGCGCCGTAAAGCCTGGAGAGTGTTGCCGCGCCGAGCATGGAAATCCGCGCGCTCCGGCAGAAACATGAGGGCTGTGTCGATCTTGGCGAGCGCCCCTTCGAAGTGCTGCTGGGTGGCGAGCAGCCGAGCCTGCTCGAAGTAGGCGGGGGCGTTGCGCCGGAGATTTTCGATGGCGTGCTCGGCGCGGTTTCGCTCGCGCACCAGCCTGACCATCAAGCCACTTGCGACCGCCGCTACCAGGCCGAGGCCGGCGGCGGCTACGATGGACGCGGTCTTGTGGCGCCCGACGAAGAGGACGGAGTGTTTCCACCAGCTCGCCCGCTCGGCCTCGGTGGCGAATCCGCGCTGATAGGCGCCGATCTCGCGCTGTAGTTCCAACACGCTGCCGTAACGAGACTCGCGTCGGAAGGCCATCGCCCGGCGCACGACCGCCGCGAGCGAATCGGGAATTTTTTGCTCCGGCAGATGAGGAAGGGGCCGGGGAGAAGCGACCACTGTCTCCACCTGGCCGGCCGCCACCTTGTCGATGATCTCACGAGCCGATTCTCCCGCGACCGGTGGGCGGAGCGTGAGCAGGTGAAACAGGATCGCGCCGAGCGAATAAATGTCGGCTCGTTCGTCCACGGCGGCGCTCTCGCCTCTGGCCTGCTCGGGAGCCATGTAGTGCGGCGTCCCAATGACGGTCCCGGCGTGCGTCTCGCCCGCCCCGGCGCTTTCCCCCCGCGCGGTCGAGATGGGGTCTTGCACCGCACTCACAGCGCTGATTTCCGCACGGTCCAGCACCTTCGCGACGCCCCAGTCCATCACCATCACTTCACCGAAATCGCCGACCATCACGTTGGCGGGTTTGAGGTCGCGGTGAATGACGCCGCGACTGTGCGCGAAGGCCACGGCGTCGCAGACCTTTTGAAAAATCGTCAGCAAAACCGCGAGTGGATAACGCGCGATTGCGCCTCGGTCGCCGCGAGCCAGCCGATCAAGCGTCGCGTGCACTGTCGTGCCTCGCACCAGCTTCATCGCATAGTAAGGGCGGCCTTGTTCATCGATGGCCAGCTCATGCACGGGCACGATGTTGGGGTGCTCGAGCTGGCCGGTGATCTGCGCTTCCGCGATGAAACGCAGCCTCTCGCCTTCATCCGATCCCGGCGCGAGAAGCTTCACCGCGACCTCGCGCCGGATGGTCGGATGCCGCGCCACGAAGACCGCGGCCGCATTGCCCTGAGCGATCTGTTCGCCGATCTCGTAAGAGACGGCTCCGGCTGGCAGTTCCGCATCGCGCTCCTGTCCGATCGCGAACAGTTCGTCGGCCAGCGCATCCGGCATCGCGTGGCGCTCGGCCAGGCGAGTCGGATCGTGGGGCGAAGGGTCCGCGGCCATGGGTCAGTGGCTCAACGCCGCGCGCAAGGCGGCGAGTTCCTCGTCCACGCGCTGCTCGTCCGGTTCCCGCAAGGTTGCCGCGACTTCACGTCGCAGTTGCACGCGAAACTTCCGCCGCAGGCGGCTCACCCCTTGTCGGAATGCTTCTTCGCTGACTCCGAGCCGCCGCGCCGGCTCGAGGTAACTGCCGGCCTCCGTCGAGGCGGGGATGAGAAATGCTTCCAGCTCGCGAAATGATGCGGTGCGTCCGGCCTCTGCTTCCTCGACGCCAAGCTGACGAATGGCACTTTGCAGGATCGTCATGGCCCAGCTTCGTTCGAAGATCAGCTCGGGCGGTCGATGGTCCATCGGCTCGTGCGCGTAACGTTCCTCTCCGACGATCGTATCGATCGGGATCAGCACCTTTCCGCCTCCCCGCTTCAGCGCGTGTTCGTGCCCGCGCACCCGGTTGAGATGGCGCTCGAAAGCGACGATGAGAAAGGCGCGGAGTTTTCCGAGCTCCTGTTCCGCGGCGGCGAACAAATTTGTCCTCAACGCCTGCGCGAAGAAATCCTGCGTGCGATCCTCCGCATCGTGCGGGCCAAGTCCCCGCCGCCTTGCGAACGCGTAAAGCGGATACCAATAACGTGCGCACAGACTCGCCAGTGCCTCGTGCGTGGTGCGTTCGTCCTGAGCCGCGCGCACGCGCAGGACGACAGTCCACTCCGTTGCAGGGAACTGGGAGTTCGCTTCAGCGGTTGGCATGGGCAGCTTTTAATCGCCGCGGGCTCAGTCGGACAAGTGCACCGTTCCGGCCCGCAGAGGTTTATTTCAGGCTCGCGAGGAACTCGACGAGATCGAGAAACTCCTGGGGCGACATCGTGGCGGCGAGGCCTTCCGGCATCGACGATTGATTCAGCGTCTCGCGCTTTTTGATTTCGCTCTTTTTCAATGGGCGAATGAGTCCGCCGGGCATCTTGAAGCTGATCGTCTCGGCGTCTTCCTTCTCGATGAAGCCGGTCATCGCTTCCCCCGCCGTGGTTTCGAGATTGGTCGTGGCGAACTTCGGATCCACCCTGGCGTTGGGGTCGAGAATGCTCTCGATGATCTCCTCCCTCTTGAGTCGTTTGCCGACTCCGGCAAAGGCCGGGCCGTATTCGACACCTTCGTTGAAGACCCTGTGGCAGGCCACGCAAATGCGCCGGGCCACCGCCTTGCCCTGGTCGGCGTTGCCTTTGCCGAGCGCCACCTGACCGAGGAGCAGGGGACGCTGTGAGGCGACCGCACCGGCGATCAATTTCTTGAGCGCTTCCGCGGCTTCCTTGGTTGGCCCCTGGTCGTTTACCTTCTTCTGCAACAACGCGAGGCCCGCAGCGTTATTCGCGGCGATGGCATTCGTCTTGAGCGCGGGCTTCCAGACGCCGTCGAGCGCATTGAGCGTGCAATCGATGGTGTAATCGATCCACGCGTCGCTGGGTTGGATGGTGGCGGCGGCGAGGGCGAGGTCCACGCTTTCTTTCGTGGAGATGAAGCTGAGCGCGCGGATCACTTCGAGCCGCGTGCGAGCGAAGTCATCCTTTGCTGCGTCCTGCACGAGATTGACGAACTGTTTTGCGGGGATGAATCCGAGCACCTGTTCTTCCGAAAGAGCGCGGACGGCGGCGGCACGCGCGTCGCCGGTCTTTGCTTTCAGCACCATCTTCGCGAAAGCTGGATCGATGGCATGCTGGCCCTGCTGAGCCCACAGTGCTTCGCACAGCAGCCGGTCGTAGTCGGGCGATTTTTTGTCGAGCTTCGCGACCCATTCTTTCACGGCGGCGAGCACTTCCGCTTTCGGGCGGTCGCGCAATTCGCGAAGCGCGCGATAGCGGGTGCGCCACTCGTATTCCTTGAGCTGGTCGAGCAGTTCTGCCGGCGATTTCCCCTCCTGGGTCACCGGCGTCAGCAACGGCCGGTTCTTATACACGAGGCGATAGATGCGGCCGCGCGAATGATCGCGTTGCGGGTCGCGTTGCGAATACTGCATGTGGCCGAGCAATGCCGTGTGCCAGTCGCCAAAATACAGCGCGCCATCGGGGCCGATCTGCGGATCCGTGGGGCGGAAATTTTTGTCGTCGGCATCGAGCAAGTCCCAGGGCTTGCCATCCTTCTTCCTCCGTTCGCCGTGATACCCGGCGCCGTCATCGCCGAGCGAAAACGTCGTGAGGCCGTGCATGTTGTTCACGCAGGCGTAAACGAAGAGCCGCTGCACTTCCGGCGGGAATTGCCGTGTGACGATGAACTCATTGCCCACGTTCGGCCGCATGCCCATGCCGTCGAAAATCGTGTTCACGCCTTTGCGGCCCGAAAACTCCGCGCCGCTCAGCAGGCTGTCCCAGTGCTGCTGCGGCGTGGTGCCGTCGCCGACGAAGCCCTGGCCCCATTCGTTGAAAACGTAGCACCACGGGTTACCGTAGCCGGGCGTATTGTAATGGCGCAGCTTCATCGTGCGCGGGTCGTAGATGTAAGCGCCGCTCGCGTTCTGCCGGCGAAACGGACCCCACGGCGTCTCGGTGGCGGTGGTGAGCGATACGCCCTCGAGCATGTTCAGCAGGCCTCCATTCGACCACTCGAATGCGCCGATGGTGTGATGCGTGTCGTCGGTGGCCCAGCCGTCGTTGAGTGGCACGACGACGTCGGCCTTGTCGTCGCCGTCGGTGTCCTTGAGCCAGAGCATGCGCGGTTCATCGACGACCAGCACGCCACCGTTCCAGAACTCGAAGCCGGTCGGGCAGGCGAGCTTGTCGTAAAAGACCGTCATCTTCTTCGCGCGACCCTTCGCATCGAAATCGTCGAAGATCAGCAGGCGATCGCTTGGCTTCGCGTCGCCTGGCTTCCACTGCGGATAGGTCGGCATGCACGAAACCCACAGGCGGCCGCGGTTGTCGAAGTTCATCTGGTCCGGCTTCGCGAGTTGGGGAAATTCGCGCTCGCTGGCGACGAGCTGCACCTCGTATCCGTCCGGCACGCGCATGGTGGCGATGCTCTCCTCCGGCGTGAGATATTTCAGCTCGGATGGCTCCGTCTGCGGCCTCGTTCCGAAGCCGCCTTTTGGCGTGAAGAGTTCACCGGTGCGCGAATCTTCGGGTTTGATCGTGCTGCCACGCGCCGCGGCCCACACCACCTTGTCGCGTGCTTCCGCCATCTTGCGGATCTTCACGAACTCGCGCGGGAAGGTCTCCGTATCGAGCGTGCGGCGTCCGCCATAGACATACCAGCCGTTGAGCATGCGGTAGTCCTGGAAGTGAACCCAGGCTTTGTCATTTACCGCCGCACGCAGCTTCTCGAACGCGGACGAGCCGAGCTTCGCCGGGTTCGTCGTCTGAAAGAGTTCACGGTCGAGCAGCAGCGCGAGCTCGCGGTCGCCGGCTTCGTTTTGATGCGCGCCGTTCACCGTGAATTGCAACCCGGGCTCTTTCGCGAAAAGCGCGGTGGTGTCTTCGAAGAGATCGACGAAGGCGAGACCGCGTGCCTTGGCGACTTCCGCTGCGGCCTCGGCGTAGAGTTTCAGGTTCGCATTCTGCGCCTTGCCGTCGGGCAGGTAACCATCGTCCGCGCCTTCCGCCGCGCTGGGCGAGACCATCACGAAGCGCGGTTTGGCCTTGGTATCGTCGCGCGGATAACGCTCCGCCATGGTGTCGAGATACTTCGCGTAGTCTTCCTTGAACTTCGCCACGCCCTTGGTCCCCGCGAACGACTCGTTGTAGCCGAAGAAACACAGATACGTGTCCGCGCCAAAGACGGCGAGCGGGTCATCGAGCTTGGTGTAATCGTTCGGCCGCATCTGGAGACCGACTTCATCCGCCGGCCGGGCGAAGTTCCGCACCACGAGCTGCTGCTTCGCAAAGCGGGAGTGGAGCAGCGTCTCGAAGTAACCGAAGAGGTTCATCCGTTCGGCCACCGAGCCGCCGACGAAGGCGATGCGCTCGCCCTTGATGAACTCCAGCGGGATCGTGCTCGCCGGCAGGGCGGGCCGCGCCGGGCGCGGTGGCTGCTTCAGCATTTCGCGCGCGGCCGCGAAAGGGTCGGAGGCTGCGTTCGGGGCGGGCGTGGCGGGAACTGGAGTCGCCTTGGGCGCGGGAGCCCTTCTGCGTTTCGTGGCGGCGTCCGCTTCAACGAACGCAGCAGAGAACGCGAGCGACGCGATGAGCGGGAGAGCAAAGCGGGATTTCATGGGCGGAGCGCTTTTGAGCCGGAGAAAGCACGGACGCAAGTGCGCCGGAGAATTAACCCATGGTTTACCCGGACTGTGGGCCTACGCCTTAAGACGTAGGCGAGGGCTCCGTGCCGGGGGAATGCGATACGCCCGCTGGCGCATTTCGGAACGGGGTGTTCGCGGTAGCATGTCGGACTTATGAAACACGCCACCGTCGAAACACTCGAAGACCGCATCGCTCCCGCCGCGGTGTTCTTTTACACCGAACCGGATGGTGACAAGATCCAGGTGAAGACCTCCGTCGGCAATAGCGCCGGCCTGTTTCTCAGCGCCAAATTCGATACGGGTGGCGCGCAGAAGATTTTGCAGAAACTCGACCTCACTACCTTCTCCGGCGAGTTCGCCCGCGCGGACGTTTCCATTTCCGTTCTCAAGCGCGGAGCCACCGGTGACGGGCTCGCGACGGTCGGCGCGATCAAGGCCAGCAACATGGATCTCGGCAATGTCTCCGTGCAAGGCGACCTTGGGCAGATCGACGCGGGCAACGCGGCCCTGAGTGGTCCCGCCCTGAAGTCGTTGAAGGTTCACTCGATGGGTGCCTTTGGCCTCGCCACACAAGGTGCAGCCGATCCGGATCGCGGACTCGACAGCGTGCTGGTCGGAAAAATCGGCTCGCTGACGGTCACGACCGATCTCGTGGGGGTGCAGATCGGGACGGGCGGATTGGGCAAAGTGAAGATCGGTGGTTCGATTCTCGAATCCGGTCTCGCCACTTCGAGCGGACTCCAGACCATCACGGTAGGTGGCAATGTTACGGGGAGTATCGTCGCCTCGGCGGGAAACATCGGCAGCGTCATCGTGAAGGGGAGCCTGCTCGGGACCAAAAACACGCTGTCGGGCGTCGTGCTCGCGCAGGGCGGAAATATCGGCAGTGTCAAAATTGGCCGCGACATTCTTGCCGGGAATGGCGAAGTGACGACCTCGGCCAGCATCGTGACCGGCAACATCTCCGCTTCCGGACGGTTGGGGAGCGTCACCGTCGGGGGCGACATCGTGGCCAACAATGTTCCCGATAATGGTGGAGTCTTCAGCGGCACCGTGCTGACCGGCATTTCCGCGGGGCTTGATCTCGGGGTCGTCAAAATCGGTGGCAGCGTCATTGGTAACACCGCTCACGACGTTCTCATCACCGGCTACATCAACCCGGATCCTGCAAGCCATGTAGCGATCAAGTCCGTGTCGATCGCCGGTAACGTGATCCATGCCGCCGTAGGGGCGGGCTACGGTGCCGGGTCGCGCGTGATCGGCGAACAGAACGGCAACGCCGATGCCCAGATTGGCCGCATCACGGTCGGCGGGAACTGGACCGATAGTGTCGCTGCGGCGGGTGCGGCGATCGGCGGCGTCTTTGGCGCTGACGGCGACGACGTGGCGATGAGCGGTGGCGATGCGAATGTCGCTTCGCGGATCGGTGCGATCGTGATCAAGGGCCGCGTGCTCGGCGTGGATTCCGGCGGGTTTGAGGCGCAGGAGATCGGTTCACTCTCGATCAACGGTGGCAAGATTGCATTGAAGGCGGCAGGGGCCGGTCCGGATCGATTTGCCATCGGCAACGCGAACAAGGTTTTCGTTTACGAACTGTAAGGGCGCGGAGGAGTGCCGCCGGTCCGGCCGTAGCGCTACTGGCTGCGCGGAGGGTTGAGGCGAAGTTCCAACAAGCGCTGCACGGCTCGCGTATCGTAGAGATCGAGTCGGGAAGCATGTTGAAGAGCTTCGATCGCACCCCGCCCGTCGCCGGTGCGGGCGCGCAGATCGCCGAGCAGGAGCCACGCTTCGAGATGCCACCAGTGGGCGTCGGCGAAGGCTTCGACCGTCGATCGCGCGGTGGCGAGGTCGCCGTTTGCGCTACGCAGGCGCGCGTCGGCGGCGATCACCTCCCAGGTGTCCGGAAAGCGACGGAGCGCTTCGGCAGAAGCCTGGAGTGCGCCCGCAACATCGCCCTTGGAGACGCGGACGTTGATGAGCTGCAGTGCCGCGGTCCACGAGCGCGGGAAGCGGGTGCGGGTATTGGCCGCCTCGCGTTTGAGCAGCTCTTCGGCTTCGGCTTTTCGTCCCTGCGCGGAGAGGCAGGTGGCGAGGTTGATGCGGGCGACGGAATGCTCGGGGAAGCGGGCCAGCAGATCGCGGAGCACGGCTTCCTGCTTCGCGTAGTCACCGCGTCCGGCGTAGAGCTGCGCGAGCTGGGTGTGAATCCGCGGAGTGCCGCCGCCGGCGCGGACGTTCTTCGTATAAAAGCGTTCCGGATCGGCCCAGTCGCCCGCCCGCACCGCGGTGCGAATAGTGAAAGCAGCCGCGATCAAGGCGAGGCCCGCCGCCACGCCACGCGGCCAGCGGAGGCTCCATGGCTCCAGGCAGCCTGCGGCAAAGATGAACGCGCCGATGCTGGCGTGGTAGATCCAATGCTCCGCGACCTGCGCGTTGAGCGGAAACAGATTCGAGATAGGCAGAAAACCAAGTGCGAACCACACCACCCCGGCGATGCACCAGCGTCGTCCTGGCGCGTGACTGCGCCATTTCCACACGATGAAAAGCAGCGCCGCGAGGCCCGCAACGGAGAGATACTCGAACTGGATGTTGTCGAGCCACAGCGCGTAGGATTGATACATCACCGGGCTGGAGATGGAGCGGTCCATCATCAGGCGTGCGGGCCAGACGAGAATGCCGGCGTAGTCTCCCAGCGCCCGCAGCATCACGAGGCCGCGTTCGCCCGCCGGAAGTCCGGCATTTTCCACGGCGGCGCGGGCTTCCGGGAGTGAGCGCAGCATGAAATACGCTCCAACGACGAGCAGCGCGGGGATGAGGGCGAGTGGCTTGCGCACGATGACGAGCCGATGCAGCGCAAAGAGCACGAACCAGAAAATGGCCAGCTCCTTCGCGCACAGGGCGAACAACGCGCACAGCATTGCCGGAAACACGAAGAGCAACCGCCGGCCGGGGCCACAAACATCAGCCAGCAGCCACGCGATGATGGCGCCGAGCATCGCAAGACTGTCCGCGCGGCCTGCGATGTAGGCGACGGCGGCGTTGTGAGCGGGATGAATGGTCCACACCAAGGCGACGCCGAGAGCCACCGAATGCACGCGAAGATTGGCGGGATCGAGTTCCGCGAGCCGGCGGCGCAGCAGCGCGAAAAGCGATGCACCGCAAAGCCCGTGCAGCACGATATTGGTGAAATGGTAACCAAACGGCGCGCCGCCCCACAGCCAGTAGTCGAGCAGGTAGCTGAGGTTCTGAACGGGGCGGTAGTAGTGCGAGGTCGAGTCGAGGTAGAGCCAGTGGCGGAAGACTTCGACGATGAAGACGGGGCTGCGGAAAAAGGGATTGGTGCCGACCAGGTAATGGTCGTCCCACATGAGCGGCCCTTTAAGCGCGGGGGCGTAGGCGAGGAAGGCTGCTGTCAGAAAGACGAGCAGCACACCCGGCCAGCTATTGGTCAGGCGCTTCCACCATGCCGAGGGGGGCGTTTTTTCGCTCACGCTTTCGCGGTGCGCAGATGCGCAAACCGTTCACTCCAATCGGCTGGCAGCGGCACGGGCCGGCCACGCGGCATTTCGATGACGCAAAGCATCTGGCGCGATTGGACGATGAGCGCGCCATCGGCGGGTCGCTTCACCTGGAAGGCGATCCAGAACCGGGTGCGATCGAGCGAATCGAGATGGCCTTCCACGACGAGCTTGTCGCCGAGCTTGGCTGGTCGCTTGTAATCGATCTCCGTGCGCACCACGACGGGATACACGCCCCGGTCCGCCATGCCCACCAGGCCCATGCCGAGTTGCTCGGCGAGGAGGGTGCGTGCGACTTCGATAAAGCGCAGATACGCGATATTGTGCACTACGCCCGCGCAGTCGGTGTCGAAGAACATGACCTGAACGTCGGTCGCGATGCGTGGGGTTTCGGGTGAAGACATGAGAAAAACGGAAGGGAAGTCTTATCGACTACGGCACGAATGGAAAAGATGCGAGTGCGGAGGTGGAGGCGCTCGCCGCTTGCCGCCCGCGCGGGCGCCGTGTAGCACAGCGGCGTTTTGAACGACGCTTCGTCCCAATCATCCGCGCTCCGCCGCTGGCTCCCGCTGGCCGCGCCGCTGCTCATCGTCATCGCTGCGATCTCTTACTACGGGAGCTATTTGCGGTTCTGGTTCAATCCGCACGATGAAGGCGGCACGGCCGCGCTGGTAGCCATGCGGTTGATGGCGGGAGAAGCGCCGGTGCGGGACGTGGACCTCGGCTACAACGTCGGCTGGTTCTGGCCGATTGTGATGTTGTTCAAGGTGACGGGCGTGAACTTTCTCGTGATGCGCGCCTACTTCTTCGCGCTCTCGACGATCACCGCGCTGCTCGGCTGGACGATCGTGCGCCGGCTCACGCGCAACGAATGGCTCGCTTTCGTGGTCGGGCTGATTCTGGTCGTGTTTCCGGGTTCGCAGTTCAAAAACTACAACCCGCTCTTCTGCGTCGCGAACATGCTCTGTGTGTTGAACGTCGCGCTCGGTTCCGGGGTCTCGACGCCGGTCTTCTGGCGCCGCCTCGGGTTGGGGGGACTGGTGCTCGGGCTGACCCTGCTGGTGCGGATTGATCTCGGCTATCTCGTCGCGATGCTGTGGCTTGGCCTGCTGGCGCTGCGGCTGTTCGATTCCCGGCTGAAGATCGGCGCGCGGTTCGTCGATGTGATCGTGGCGCTGGCGATTCTCTTCGCGGGCGTGGTCGTCACGCAAACGCCGGCGGTGCTCGCGGCCCGCGCGGGCGGGTATGAAAAAGAATTCGGTGGCCAATACCTCGCGTGGGTCAACTACATCACCGCCCAGGCTCGCACCGTGACGGGGGTGCAAAAATCCGCGCCGGTCGCGAAGAAACCTGCCTCGGCCGCCACAGCCTCGCCGATCGCCAAGGCCGATCGGCGCACGCTTCCGCGGATGGACTGGAAGACGGCGAGCAGTTCGCACGAAGCGGATAACAAGGTGCTCTTTCTCCTCACCTACGCGCCGCCGCTGCTCTACGCGCTGGCGCTGGCCTGGGCGCTGTGGAATGTGCTGGGCGCGATGATTCGCCGTTCGTTCACGCTCGATCAGCCGGCCACGCTCGTGCTGCTGGCGCTGGTGGCGTCGATGGCTTCGTTCCCGCAGTTTTTCTTCTTCCGCCCGGACCGGCCGCACCTCTCCGAGTTCATGCCGGGTTACCTGATCGCGATGGCGAGCGCGGTCGTTTTGATCGGCGCACGCTGGCGCTGGCTGCTGGTGGCGATGCTGGTCGTGCAGGGCGGATTCTACGGCTGGTATGCACTCGATCATTACTCCGCCGGCACGATTGCGGCGCGGACGGCCATCAAGAAAAACAAACGCCAGCTCTTCAATGGCGCGAACGGCGTGCATGTGATCGTGCACAAGGAGAAGGATTATCCCGAACTCGAAGGCGTGCGCAAAACCGTCGTCGAGCACTCCAAGCCGGGCGAATGGCTGGTCTGCTATCCCTACCAGCCCGGCTACAACGTGATGGCCGACCGGCCGACCTACGAGCGTGAGATGTATCAGGACAACGCGACGGCTCCGCGCGGCTGGGCGCGCCAGGCCATCGCGCGCATCGAGGAGAAAAAACCTGCGGTGGTGGTCATTGACAATCGCGCCATCAACAAACTTGAATCTTCGCGCTTTAGTGTGTGGGCGGCGCCGGTGTATGAGCATCTCCGCGCGCATTACGAGGTGAGCGCCACGTTCGACGCCGTCGAAGTTTTCACCCGCCCTGCTACCCCCAAAGAACCGAAGCCATGAGCACCTCCCGCAAGTTGAGCCCCGAGGCGGTCGCTGCAGCACTGCGCGAGGCGCTGGGGGAGAATTTGCGGTCGGTCAGTCTCTACGGGAGCGCGGTGCGCGGCGATACCATCGAAGGGGTTTCCGATCTCAATCTGCTCATCGTGCTGAATGTGTCCGACGCGGCGGCGCACGACGCCATCGCGCAGGTGCTGGGCGGGGATCCGAACATCGAGCCGTTCATCCTCGGTGCGACGGGATTTGAGCGTAGCGTGCGCGCGTTTGCGGCGAAGTTTGCCAGCATCAAGCGCTGGCATCGCGTGCTCTACGGCGAGGATGTTCTCGCCAGCGTCACCATTCCGGAATCGCTCGAGCGCTTCCTGTGCGAACAGGCGCTGCGCAATCTGCGGCTGCGCGCGGCGCACTCGTTTGTGACGCGGAGCCGGCATAAGCACTATGGTGTGTTTCTGATGCGCAACGTGACCTCGATGTTCCTGCGTTTCTCGGAAATCGTGCGGCTGAACGGAGGCGAGGTTCCGAATGAAATTCCCGCGCGGGTCCCCGTGCTGGAAAAGGAACTCGGCCTCGATGCGGCTACGCTGCGCGATCTCCTCGCGCTGAAGTCCGGCACACAGCCGTGGCGCGAGACGGCGGCGGCGGAGTGGCACACGAAAGTTTTCGCCGCGCTCGATACCGCGGTGCGCTGGATCGAGAACCACTGGCCGCAGGAGCCATGATCGCTCTGCTCGCGACGGTGCTGGAACGGGAGACGCCGGCGCTGGAGCCGTTGACGTTCACCGATCAACTCTACCAGTGGTCCCCGGCGCTCTTCACGATGAAGGGGCCCAGCTTCCTGGCACTGCTCGTGGTGTGGTTCATCGTATTGCGAGTCGGGCTTTCCATGGTGCGGAATCTCGGAGCGGACAACCTCTTCACGACCCTGGTGGCTTTGGGGCTTTTTGAAGCATTGGGCTTCCTGCGATACGTCGCCGATTCTTCGCGCGGCATGCATAAGTGGGACGGCATGTGGTGGATCATGTTCATCGGCGGAATTCTTCTCTGCTCCCATTTCGAGGACTGGAAATCGCGCGGCGATTCGAGCTGTTCATCGGGATGCAGCTCCGGCAGCAGTAGTTGTAGCGGAGGAGGCGGTGGATGTGGTGGCGGAGGAGGTTGTGGTGGCTGCGGCGGTGGAGGCGATTGAAGGCGATGGTCGGTGTTGGTTATCGTCAACCGCTGGCCAGCTGGATCGATTCGCAGCCTGATGGGCTCGATTGCCTGGAGATCACGGCGGAACATTTTTTCCACGGTGGGCACGACCGTTTGCGCAAGCTGCGGAGCCGGTTTGCGCTGTTTGTGCATGGACTGGGACTGAGCCTTGGGACGCCGGGGCCGCTCGATGAGGATCGGCTCGGCCGATTTGCGCGAGTAGTGGAGGCGGCGCAGCCAGAGTGGATCAGCGAACACGTTGCTTTCACCCGCACGGCGGAGACCGATCTGGGACATCTCAACCCGATCCGGCCGACGCGCGAGAGTGCCCGCCTCATGGCCGATCACGCTCGCACGGTGGCGGATCGCTGCCAGCGGCCGATCATTCTCGAAAACATCACCTCACACCTGCGGATTGCGGGCGAGTTGTCGGAGCCGGAGTTTCTGAACGCGGTGTGCGAGAAGGCCGATTGCGGGCTGTTGCTCGACGTGACGAATCTCTTCATCAACAGCCGCAACCACGGTTTTGATCCGCTCGCCTGGCTGCATGCGCTCGATCCAAAACGCATCGTGCAACTGCACGTCGTCGGCTTCGCGCAGCAGGGTGAACGCTACACCGACGCCCACGCCCACGCGGTTCAACCCGAGTTACTCGAACTTGCCCGTGAGGTGATCGCATTCGCCCCGGTCCGCGCCATCATCCTCGAACGCGATGCCGATTTTCCCGCTGCTGCCACCATGGCCGATGAGCTCGACAAACTGCGCCGCCTCTTCGCCGCCTAGCGACTTCCAGACGGCGCTGGCGCGGCTGCTCCGCGATGGCGCGTTGCGCGATCTATTTGCTCGCGACCGGGTGGCGGCGATGACTGCGCTGCGAGTGAACGAAGGCGATCGGCCCGCGGTCGAGGCGCTTGATGCCGGCGAAGTCGAGGCGCAGGCCACCGTGCTTCTGCGCAAGCGGCTCGACGCGATCCGCCGCTGGCTGCCTGCGACGCTGAAGACGCTCGAGGAGCGCGCCTGGCCGACGTTCGCCGCTTACGCCCGCGTGGGCTGGCCGGCTTCGCCCGCGGAAGACGCGCGAGACTTTGGCCGGCATCTGCTGCGGGCCATTCCGGCAGAAGTGAACAATCGCGAACTCCACCGCGCCGAGTTTGCCGCCAGCGGCAGGCGTATCGCCTTTCGCCTGCTCCCGCGGCAGGGGGCGCTCCAGCTTCTCTTCCGGAGCGGGCGCGACACGCGGGAGTGGTTCATCCGGTTTCTATAATCAACGCGCGTCGGGAGTTGAGCCCGGCGCGCATTCCCCGTATAGCCCGCGCATGAAGACCAAGGGAATCATCCTCGCTGGCGGCGCCGGCACGCGACTTCATCCGCTCACGCGGGTGGCGTGCAAGCAACTGCTGCCGGTTTACGACAAGCCGATGATCTATTACCCGCTCTCCACGCTCATGCTGGGCGGGTTGCGGGAAGTGCTGATCGTTTCCACGCCGAAGGATCTCCCGTGCTTCCGCTCGCTCTTTGGCGATGGCTCCCAGTTTGGCATGCGGATCGAATACGCCGAGCAGGCCGAGCCGAAGGGCATCGCGCAGGCTTTCCTCATCGGCGAATCGTTCATCGCCGGGCAACCCAGTTGCCTCATCCTCGGCGACAACATCTTCTACGGAAAACTCGACTTCTTTCGCGAGGCACTCGCGCTCACCGAGGGGGCGTGTGTCTTCGGTTACGAAGTGCGCGACCCGGAGCGTTACGGCGTGGTCGAGTTCGATCAGGCCGGGCGTGTCCTCAGCATCGAGGAAAAGCCGAAGCAGCCGAAGAGCCGTTACGCCGTGCCCGGTCTCTACGTTTACGACTCGAAGGTGGTGGACATCTGCCGGAACATGAAGCCGAGCGCCCGGGGCGAGCTGGAGATCACGGACGTGAACCTCGCCTACCTTCAGCGCGGGAAACTCTCCGTGAAGATCCTCGGCCGCGGCATGGCGTGGCTCGATACCGGCACCCAAACCAGCCTGCTGGAGGCTGCCAACTACATCGCCGCCATCCAGAACCGCCAAGGGCTGATGATCGCCTGCCTGGAGGAGATCGCCTTCCGCCAGGGATGGATCGACCAAGCGGGCCTGGAGCGGGTCATCGCTGGTTTGCCCAAGAACGAATACCGGGAATACCTCCAACTGGTCGCCGAGGGCCGATAAGAGATTCGGTGCTGTGTTCTGGCAGTTCTCCCGGCGGCCTCTGCCGCCGAGTCGTCCCTTTACAGAGGGGCTACAGAGTAAACCGGACCAGACTCCCACGGTCTTTTCCCTTGCGATAATTTCCTTAATCCCGTTAAGGTCCGCCCCTTCCATGAGAAAATTCCTCTTCTGTCTCGCGCTTCTGTTCGCCGGCCTTGCCGGGGCGCGGGGACAGTTCAGCAGCTTTGCGGATATTCCGATCGAGATTAATGCCGACGACGCCCATGCCGAGAATGGCCTGGCGATCGCCGAGCACAATGTGGTCATCCGCTATGGCACGGTCCTGATCTACGCCGACTACGCCCAATACAACCCCGACACCCGCGACGTGCTGGTCAACGGCAACGTCCGCATCTATCGGGAAGGCCAGCTCTTCACGGGCGACCGGGCGGTTTACAATCTGGAAACCAAGCGCCTCGATGCGGCGGATTTTCGCGGTGAGTTCACCCCGTTCCGGTTTGCGGGCGACTCGCTCAGCACCCTCGGAAACAACGGCTACCTCATCAAGGACGGCATCTTCTCCACTTCGGACAACTCGAAGCCCGACTACTACATCAAGGCCAAGACCATCCGCGTGTATCCGAAGGATCGTGTCGTCTTTTCGGATGTGACGCTCTACGTGGGCCGCACCCCGATTTTCTGGTTCCCCTACGTCTATCAGAACCTGAACAAGGAACAGGGCTTCTCGCTCGCGCCCGGTTATTCGTCGAAGTGGGGCACCTACCTGCTCACCAGCTACACCTTCCCGTTGGGCGAAGGCTGGTCCGCCCGGCTGCGGCTCGACCTCATGTCCGATCGCGGCGTCGGTGGCGGCATCGAGAGCGATTGGGCCAACGGTAAGGGCGGGCGTGACTGGGGCCGTTTCCGCTTCTACGGGATCGACGACCAGAAGCCCGGCACGAACAAGAGCAGCCTGAGCCGCGAAGAGATCGACCACGGCCGCTATCGCCTCACGCTACAGGCTCGCCAATACGTGACTGAGGACATCTACGCCTCGGTCGATATCAACAAGCTCTCCGACGCGCGTGTGCTGGAGGACTTCGACGAAGGCAACTTCCGCAAGAACCCGAACCCGGACAACTCGGTCAACCTCACCTACTGGAACGAGGACTTCACGGTCAACCTGCTGGGCCGGATGAACCTGAACGACGACAACTTCGACGCCACCGAGCGCCTGCCGGAGCTTGCGCTGGACCTGAAGCGCCAGCCGTTCTTCAAGCTGCCGGTCTTTTACGAGGGCGAGACCAGCGCCGGTTACCTCCGGCGCAACTATTCGGACGTGTCCGGCTACAACGACATCCGGTTCAACGACTACTCCTCCGCGCGCGTCGATACCTTCCACCAGTGGACGCTGCCGCTTTCGATCAAGGACAAGGTCTCGATTATCCCGCGCATTGGCATTCGCGGCACCTACTACAGTGAGTCGGGCCAATATGTGGAGCGGGCACTCGCCGACGAAGCGGACGAGCTGGGCCTCAATCCCTACGACCAACTGACGCCCGAGGCGTCCGATCAGCTCAAGAAGACGGCGCGCGACGTGCGGCAGCATGGCGGTCTCTTCCGTCCGGTCTTCAATGCCGGTTTCGAGATGAGCTTCAAGGCCTCCAAGGCTTACGAAAACGTGCAATCCCGCGCCTGGGGCCTCGACGGCTTGCGCCACGTGGTGCAGCCGTTCATGAATTTCGCCTACACCTACTCCGGCAAGAGTCCGAACGACATCCTCCAGTTCGACCGCCTGAATCCCTCCACCGCCCTGCCGCCGCTCGACTACCCGCAGTTTAACAGCATCGACTCGATCGACAGCGGCACCATTCTCCGCCTCGGCACCCGCCAGCGCTGGGAAACCCGCCGCGACAACCAGACCATCATCTGGCTGGAGTGGAACAGCTACTTCGACGTGAACTTCGACCGGCCTGGCTACGGCCAGACGATGCTGGCCGACGACGGCACCTTCTCGAACGTCTTCAACCGCATCCGCTGGAATCCGCTTCCGTGGGTGTCGGTTGATTTCGATTCGCAGTTCCCGCTGCTCGACAGCGGCTTCTCCGAGGTCAACACGAACGTCACCTTCATGCCGACGGCGGACCTGCGCTTCAGCATCGGCGACCGTTACCTCGACAACCATCCGCTCTTCCTCGACTCGAACCTCGTCAACTTCGGCGCCTACTACCGGATCAACGAGAACTGGGGCTTCGGCCTGCGTGAGAGCTTCGAGTGCGACACCGGCGTGCTGGAAAGCCAGCGCTACGAGCTGCACCGCGACCTCTCGAGCTGGATCGCCACCCTCGGCCTTTCCTTCCGCGACAATGGCGACGGCAAAGACGACGTCGGCGTGCTGCTGACCTTCAGCCTCAAGGACCTCCCCGGCGTCCGCCTCCCTGTGAGCTTCGACCCGTCCGACCTCGCCGGCGGCAGTTCCGGCAAGAGCAAATAACCGTGTGACGGCGCTGGTTGTCGCCCAGGAGTGCTTGGGGACGCGCGCCGCAGCGACGGGTTTACGCGGAGGGGCGGTGATCGAACTTGAGTGGCCCGCTGTTTGAATGAGCTTCATCCGCTTTGTCCGTGAATTTCGCCGAGCCTGAAAAGAGGAGGAAACTGGGATGGCTATCCGTCTGCGGACTGATTTTAGGAGGCTGTGGGCTGGGTGTGGTGGCGGTGCTTTGCTTTGGCGATGATCGGCTGACCTATACGGCCACTGCCGTTCAAAACCTTTCCTACGCTCGGGTGGTGTTTACGGCGGTATTGCGTTATGCAGAGGATCACGGAGGCCATCGTCCGGTCGCCTTGCTCGAACTGGAACCTCGCTATCTTGCCGAGGGAACGCTTGCTAAGCTGGGTTATAAAGACCCGAGCTCCCGACGCGCCTACGATTGGCTCTACTACCCCGGTTTCGTCGATCAACTTCCCACCGGCTGGATTGTCCTCGCCTCCCCGACCGCTCAAACTGAGAAGGAGCCAACCCGACTGAAGCGCCTCGTCGTTCGCTATAGTGGGGAGGCGCTGATCATCAAAGAAGCCGACTATCAGCGCGAGCTTCATGAACAGATCAAGGTCTTGGCGCGCGCTGCCGATGAGCGGAGCGACAAAGGCCCAACTGACCATCGGCACCCATGAGCCCCACCGACCCCGAAAGCCAGACCGGGAACAAACGGCGATTCCCATCCCGCGCGTTCGTCCTCGTGCTGGTCGGCGTGATCCTCGGCGGCTTGTTGTTGCTCATTTCCGGACAACGGTCGTCAAGCCTGTCGCCTGGCATGTGGAATTTGCTCGTGCTGAAGCACCATTTCCCCGCGCTGAAGATGTATGCGAGCGAGCATGGCGGACGATATCCCTTCGCGCTGGGCGAGCTTGAGCCGGATTATTTACCCCCGGGAGCCTCTCAAACCGAGGCCTATCGGGATCCCGATTCCAAGCGCCGATACGATTGGCTTTACATCCCAGGACTTGGCGAAACCTCTCCGGCCGACTGGATCGTCATGGCTTCCCCAAGTGGCCAGTCGGCGAATCGTGCGGATCAAGCGCAACGCATCATCCTACGAAACGACGGTAGCGTCCGCTTCGTCGATGAGGCCGCGTATCAGCGCGAGTTGAAGAAACAACTGAAGATGAGGGCGAAAGGGCGCGCCGGGGAGGAGCCGGAGAAGGCGAAGTAGTGGCCCCTTTCCGCCGGTCGCCAGGCTGCCCCTTTCCAGTTTACGCGGCACACTGCTTCGAACCGCCTCGCTCCGAAAACCCCTTGCTCCCGCCCCGCTTCTGGCGTTACCTCGCCGCCCTTTTTCCTCAACTCGCTTAACTACTCACATTCATGGACCTCTGCATCATCGGTTCCGGTTACGTCGGCCTCGTCTCGGGGGCTTGCTTCGCTGAAGTCGGCCACCACGTCGTTTGCGTCGATAACGACCAGCGCAAAGTGGACATGCTCCAGCGTGGCGAGATTCCGATCTACGAGCCGGGCCTCGAGGAAATCGTCCATCGCAATGTGGCCGCCAAGCGCCTGCGCTTCACCAACTCCATCGAAGACGGCGTGGATAATTCGCAGATCGTTTTCATTGCCGTGCCTACGCCCCCGCAGGCCGATGGCTCCGTCGATCTCACCTACATCGAGAAGGTCGCCCGCGAAATCGCCGGCGTGCTCAAGCCCGGCCAGTATCGCGTCGTCGTCGATAAATCGACCGTCCCGGTGAAGACCGGTGAAAAGGTCGCCGCCACCATCGAGCGCTACAACAAGAGCGCCGAGTTCGATGTCGTGTCGAATCCCGAATTTCTCCGCGAAGGCTGCGCCGTGCCGGACCTCATGAACCCCGATCGCGTCGTCATCGGCTCCGTTTCGCAAAAGGCGACCGACTTGATGAAGCGCGTTTATGAGCCCTTCCGCGCTCCGATCCTCGTGACCGACGTGAACAGCGCCGAGCTCATCAAGCACGCCGCGAACAGCTTCCTCTCCCTCAAGATCAGCTACATCAACGCCGTGAGCGCCATCTGCGAAGCGTCCGGCGCCGACGTGGAGCTGGTCGCCGACGGCATCGGCACCGACAAGCGCATCGGCCGCAACTTCCTCAACGCCGGCCTCGGCTACGGCGGCTCCTGCTTCCCGAAGGACGTGAAGGCGTTCATCGCCATCGCCCGCCAGCTCGGCACGCCGTTCGCGCTGCTGGAGGAAGTCGAGCGCATCAACGCCACGATGCTTACCCGCTACATCGACAAGGTCCGCAGCGCCCTCTGGGTGCTCAAGGACAAGAAGCTCGCCGTGTGGGGCATGACTTTCAAGCCCGACACCGACGACGTCCGCAACTCCGTCGCCATCGACCTCATCAACAAGCTCGTGGCCGAGGGCGCGCACGTGACTGCCTACGACCCGAAGGGTGCAGACAAAGCCGTCGAGTGGAAGCTCATCGACTCCTCGAAGGTGAAGCTCGCCAGGACCCCGCTCGAAGCGGTGGAAGGCGCCGAAGCGCTCCTGCTCGCCACCGAGTGGAAGGAATTCGCCAACGTCGATCTCGGCGAAGTGAAGAAGAAGATGCACACCCCGCTCGTCTTCGACGGCCGCAATCTCTTCGACCCGCAGACGATGTCCGACCTCGGCTTCGACTACCACGCCGTCGGCCGCCCGCAGGCCAAAGCGCAGGCGTAAGCCGGTTCCGCCTCAGGCGGATCGGGATTTCAGAAAACGGAAAGGCGGTAGCCAGGGAGCGCGAGCCTCTGGCTCGCGTCCGGATGGGCGCGGCGTTGCCGCGCGATCTTTTTGCCCCCTCGTTCCCAAGTTCATGTCCTCAAAATCGGGACAGGCTCATGCACTTGGTAATGCCCCTAGGGCCGAAGCTGCGCTTCGCACGGCCGGGGCAAGGCCCAGAACGCCCTCAAAACCGTCCCCTTTGAAAAGCCGGAATGGACGGACCCGACGGTTTGTCGATTCGCCCCCCAAGGACGAACAGAAAGCGGTGATCCATTCGCTTCAAACCGCAACCAAAGCGTTTCCAGAAAAGCGCCGATACCTCAAACAAACAGACACAATAAACACACTATTTTTGCTGGTTTCCAAGTTGCGCCTGGAAGCCCACCCGTCGGCGAAGTTCAACTTCGCAAAGGCAGACGTGTCCAAGTGCAACTTGGACCCGAGAGAAATCCTAAATCCCCAATCCCCCCCTCTGTAGCGCCCCACAAGCCGGCCCCCAAAAAACACAATAAACACAATCATTTCGCGCCGTGGCCGTTTCGCCCGGCGACGATGGCCGGAGCCCACGGCCGTGATCCATCAGAGAAAATCGCGATCAAACCCGGCCTGATCACAGTGAGACCTGACAGACACAATCATCTTTCCTCGCCCACCCCGGTGGGCAGGATCGGCAAGGTGCCGAAAACACTTCCCGCCAGTTTTACGCTAGGGCAATGCCGTGGCTTCCGGGATGAACAGGGGGGTGGTCGCGGGGCCAAGGAGGTGGCCGGGCTGGGGAGCGGAAAGGGTGGTCTGGTCCAGCAAGGGGGTGGAGAGAGACAGGTCGTAGCGCCAGCCGCTCCAGGGCTGGCCGGTGAGGGTGAAGATGGGAGGCAGGTGGAAGGGAGGGGGGGAGAGCGCGAAGGCGGGGGGGGCGAGGGTGACGGCGCGGAAGGAGGGAATCACTTCGGCCTGTCCGGTGACCAGCGCGGCGGTGGACGGACCGGTGAGGGTGAGCTTGAACCGAGCGGCGGCGCTGGCGTTCTTTGTGACGGGCAGCACGGCTTTTTCGCTACTGGCGGTGAGGGCCAGGGTGGGGTTCAGCAAGTTCGCCAGTTGCATGGTGCCCGCGATCTCGACCGGCCCGACGCGGTGCTGGGCGGTGAGCTTGTCGATGGCCATGACGTTGTCGTGGAAGCCGAACTGTGCGGAGGCCTGCTCGAGCACGGTGCCGTCCCAGTCGAGTGGCAGGCGGCCCTGAGCGAGGGCGAGTTTGCCGCCGAGCTTGAGCGCGGTGACGGGGCCATCCGCCGAGAAAGTGCCGTCCACGATGCCGGCGAGCGGGAAGTTCCAGCCGCTGAGCCGCGTCGCCGCACCGAGATCGAGCTTACGGGCGGTGAGCTGCACGCGCGAGACGACATCGTTGGCGAGGAGCTGGGCAAAGGAAACGTCGGGCCACTTCTGCCACACATCGAGCGGCAGCAGTGCATCGCCTTCGAGCTGGGTCGCGCCACGATAGACGAAGCGAAGATCTTTCAGGTTCATGGCCTTGCCGCCGATCGCAATGTTCGCGGTGAAGACGGCGTCATCGTCGCTGAGCTGGAAGCGCGAGAACTGCATGGCCTCGGATTGATACGTCGCTTCAAGGTCCGCGTTGATCGGGTGAAGCTGCGTGGCGAGCGCGCCCAGCGAGCGAACTTTGCGCAGGCGGGCGAGGAATTTGCCGCTGTTGCCCTCGCGCGAGCCTTCGCCCGTCCAGTCGATGACCGCCCCGCCGGCCAGCGGTTCGGGGAGCACCGGTTTTTGCAGGAAGGCGGCGTAGGTGGTGAGGTCCTCGACCACGAGGCGGAGTTCGCCCCAATAAACGGGCGGGTTCGAGAACTGCACCAGCCCGCGGCCGCGCAGGTAATCTTCGCCATTTACGAGCTCCACATTCGCGACCTGCACTTCCTTGCCGTTGAGTTTCACGGCGGCATGCAGCGTATCGATCGGAGCGTTACGCCAGGTGATCTTGGAACCGGAGACGAGGAGCTGGCCGTTGAACTCTTCGGCGCGCCCGCGGATGGAGCCTTCGATGGTGGCGTGACCCGCGGCGTATTTGAACTCGGGCAGCAGCAGCGCGGAGAGATCGGTGAGGTTCTCGATGCGGGCATCGACGGACGTGTTGAACTCGCCCTGCCACCACTGCTTGCCGGTTTCGGGGAGGGCCAGTTCGCCACTGAGGTGCAGCTCATTCTTACCCTGGCGAAGGTCGAGCTGCGGCACGTTGAGCCGGCGGTCCATGAGCGTGAGCCCGAGGGTGAGCGAATCCCACTGGCGCGTTTCCCACTGGAAATTCACGGCGTCGAAGCGGAGCGAAGCCTGCGCGCGGGTGAGATCGCGCGGCGGGCCGCGGAAGGTGAAGTTGCCATCCTTGATGACGCCGCCCGCGGCCTCGGACAGGGCGAGGAAGCTCGCGAGCTTGGCGATATTGATCTGGCCGAACTTGCCGCTGGCTTCGAACACCACGCCGCGCCCGGCGGGCTGGGTGGCGGCTTCGACGCGCAATTCACCGTCGAAGGCCGCGAAAGTGGCCTCAAGGTCCAGGTCGCCACGGGCGAGCGCTACCGCCGCGGTGGTGAGGCTTTTCAGCACGATGCCCGGCTCGAGCTGGACGTCGGCGAGGGCGAGCCGGTTGTCCTGCAGCGCGGCCTTGCCCCGCACGTTGCGGAAGCCGCGGCGCAGCCACGGCTGGCTGATGGTCAGGCGCGGGATGCTCAGCTCGCCCGACGACGTGGCGCTGGCGGCGAAGCTCGCATCTTCCACCCGCACGTAGTCGCCATTGCTTTGAAAGACGAAATCGATGTCCTGCGCTTCGATCGCGGCGGGCAAAGCGGGTTCGGTTGGCGCCGGGAGTGGCAGCCAGCGCGACCAGGAGCCTTTCGCTTGCGCCGGGCTGGGCGTGCGATCGACGGGAATCTGCACCTTGCCCGTCACGCCGCGCAGGGTGACGCGCTCGACCCAGCTTTCACCGCCGCGCTGGAACAGATTCGTCCACGCCATGACGGCCTCGATGCGCGAAATCTCCACCCGCGTGCTCGCGCCCGACGCTGTGGAGAGATCCAGATACGTGTGAGTAAGAACCAGCGGTTCCCAGAGCGAGCCGTCGATGCGTTCGATCCGGGCGGAACCACCGCGCCGCCACGCTTCGAACTGGATGAGCCACCCGAAGACCAGTTGAAAAACCTGAGGCACCGCCAGCGAGGCGATGAGGACGATGAGTAACAGGAAAAACCATCGCACAGGGTGCAGGCGGCGTTTCGCCGGCGCGGGTGCGGCGGCGGGCTGCGAGTTGGCGAGGGCAGAAGGCGTGCGGCTCAAGTGGGGGCCGAGCCTAGCGGAAAATCAGCGAAAGGGAAGAGGCGGAGAGGGAGGAGCGGGGAAAGACGAAAGTGAGGCCTGGCCGGTCTCCCAAACGGACGCCGGCATGGCGAACCGTTGGTTCCCAGGCTCGAGCCTGCGGCAGGGCGGCAGAGCCTGGCTGAGAAAAGAGCCGCCTGACGGCGGGTTGTTTGGGAACAGCCCGAAGGCTGGACATCAACCCGCCGCCTCGCTGGGGCGCTACCCCGAGGACCGGAAACTATTCCGGCTTGGTCAGGTTCGGATCGTCTTTCTCGACACCGCTGTTCCAGTAGGCCTGCATTTCGGTGGCGGACGGGACCTTGAGCGGGCGGACGACGCGGAAGCCGAGCCACTGGGCGTCGGTGTGATACCAGATGCTCTTCGGGAGCTGTGGGTCCTGAATCTTCCAATCCGGGCCGGAAGCCTTGCGGGCGCTCACGCGGAGGCGGGCCACATCTTCATCGTCCCACGAACCACCGCGGACGGTGTGCGGATAGGGCTTGGTGGCCTTGTTCCACGGATTCACGGCCGGGCTGTTCTTGTAGTAGTTCGGATCGTATTGATCGATGCACCATTCCCACACGTTGCCGATGATGTCGTAGAGACCGTAGGCGTTCGGCTTTTTCTTGCCGACCTTCTGGTATTTGAAATCGGCGTTTTTGCCATACCAGGCGTAGTCGCCGATGGTGGCGGCGTCATCGCCCCACGGGTAAGCGGTGGTGGTGCCGCCGCGCGCGGCGAATTCCCACTCGGCCTCGGTGGGCAGCCGGTAGAAGTGGCCGGTCTTGGCACTGAGGAACTCGCAATACTTGTTCGCCGCGTGCTGGGTCATCGAGATGGCCGGGAAGCCGTCCTTGCCCATGCCGAAGCTCATTTCCACATACGGCTGCGTCGGGCGGGCCGTGGCGTCGGTGAGGGCGTTGAGCGACGGGTCGAGCTTCTTCGATTCGCGGAGCTTCTTCTCCTCGTTCGGATACATGAAGAGCTCGAACTCGTTCCAGGTCACCTCGGTCTTGCCCATCCAGAAAGGCTCGACGGTCACCTCGTGCACCGGGCCTTCATCGTCCTTGTGGCCCTTTTCGCTGTCCGGGCTGCCCATCTTGTATTTGCCGCCCGGGATCGGCACCATGTCGAAGGAAACTTCGCTGCCGGCGATGGTGGTCGAGTAAGGCTTCATGTCGCCGGCGGCTTTCTCCGGCGACTCGGCGGTGATCTTGGTGTGCAGCTTCGCGACGAGGTCGCCCTCGGCGCCCGCGTTGGAGGCGACTTCCTTCTTGCGGGCGGTAAGCTTCACGTCGGCGGGCCAGGTGGCGCCTTCTTCGATCCACTTCTTCAACGTATCGGTTTCGGCCTTGGTGAGGCGCTCGATGGTGCCGGTCGCCTTGTTCTTCGGCGGCATCACCTTCTTCGCGTCGTCGGCCAGGACAGTCGTGGTATAGAGCTTCGACTTGTCCGGCTTGCCGGGCGTGATGGTCGAGGAGACCTCGAAGGCGGCTTCCTTGGATTCGAGGTTCACGTCGGTGTTCCCCTGCTCGAAATCGGTGCCTTTCGGGTTGTGGCAGCGGACGCAGTTGTTTTCGAGGATCGGCTGGACTTCCTTTACAAAATCAACGGCGGCCAGGGCGCTCACGCTGGTGCTGAGGACGAAGGCGGGCAGGAGAAGACGGGTGGGTTTCATCGGGAATGCGGGATTTAGGAGCGGTCGTGGAGCGCGTCAACCCTGCGGAATGGGTTCGCTTGGGCGGTTTTTTACCACTGGCCGGGGTGCGGGCCCCGGCTTATCGGGCGGCGATGCCCTACGACGTCCACTACCAATGCCAGCGTTGCACGGCCTGCTGCCGCTGGCCGGGGCAGGTGAAAGTGAGCGCCGAAGAGATCGCGCGGATTGCCTCGCATCTTGAAATGGACGAGGACGATTTCATTCAGCGCTTCACCCGGCTGCGGCCACAGCGCGATGGCCTGGCGCTCATCGACAAGCCGAACGGCGAGTGCTTTTTCCTCGAGGGTAACGACTGCCGGCTCCAGGCGGTGAAACCGGCGCAGTGCATCGCTTTTCCGAACCGGTGGAATTTCCCCGGCTGGCGGGAAGTCTGTGAAGCCACGCCGGTGCTGGTGCAGATTTAAGCGTTTTGTGCCGATGAACTCTTTCCGACGCTCATTCGCGTGCTAACTCTGCGGATTAAGCGTTCTCCATGACTCCCGAGCGGACGATCAATCTCCTGCGCATTCTGTTCGTCGTGTTTACCGGCACGATGGGGCTGGTCATCGGTGCGAACATGGACATCGGTGTGGCGACGGGGATCTCGGCCGGGCTGGCGTTTGGCTTGCTGGTGGTGCTGGCGGATCGGCTGCTCAAGGGCATCACGCTCCGGATTTTTTCGTCCGCGACCTTTGGCTTGTTCGTCGGCTTCATTTTCGCGCGGTTGCTGCTGGCCTCGAATATCCTGCGCGACCTGCACGAAGACGCCGCCTGGCTGAGCAGCCTCGCGATGTATGCGACCTTTGCTTATCTCGGCATGATGCTGGCCATCCGCAGCAACCGGGACGAATTCTCCCTCATCATCCCTTATGTGCGTTTTCGCCGGGCGACGATGCAGGACGACCCGGTGATCGTGGATTCGAACATCATCATCGATGGCCGCCTGCCGGAACTGTGCGCGACCGGTTTCGTGGCCAAGGCGCTGATCGTGCCGCGCTTTGTGCTCGATGAAGTGCAGCGTCTCGCCGATTCCTCCGATCCGCAGAAGCGCGACCGCGGGCACCTCGCACTCAGGAATCTGGAAGCGATGCAGCGCAATCCCGCGCTGACGGTGACGATTCACGATGGTCCGGTCGATCAGGATACCGCCGTGGATACGCGCCTTATTCACACCGCGCTGGTGCTGAACGCGCCGCTGCTGACCAACGACGGCAACCTCAGCGCCATCGCGCGGCTGCAAGGCGTGTCGGTGCTCAATCTCCACGATCTTGCCCGTGCCCTGCGCCCCGTGGTGGAACCGGGCCGCCCGCTCGACATCACGCTGGTGAAGGAAGGGCGCGACCCGCATCAGGCCGTGGGGTATCTGAGCGATGGCACGATGATCGTCGTCAATCACGCCCGCGCGCACATCGGCCAGACGGTGTCGGTGGTGATCACGACGACACTGCAGACGAGTGCGGGGCGGCTGTTTTTTGCGGAGCTGAAGAGCGCTCCGACGGCGTAGAGGTTACGTCAAGCGCTCGACGCCCGCATAGACGTTCATCGAACGCTCGCGCACGAACCCACACAAGGTCTGCCGGGCTTGCCGGGCAAAATCCACCGCCAGCGAACTCGGCGCGCCAATCGCGGCGACGATGGGGATGCCTGCGGCGTGCGCCTTCTGCATCATCTCGAAAGAAGACCGGCCGCTCAGCAGCGCGATATGGCCCGAGAGCGGCGTGCGTTTCTCGAGCAGCGCCCAGCCGATCAGCTTGTCGAGGGCGTTGTGCCGGCCCACGTCTTCGCGCATGGCGATGAGTTCACCGGTCTTGGAAAACAGTGCGCAGGCGTGCAGCCCGCCGGTCGCTTTGAACGTCGTCTGCTCCTGGGCGAGTCGTTCCGGCAGGGCGAGAATCGTCTTCGCGGGCACCCGCGCCCGGTCGCGCAGCTTTTTGCGCCGCTTCACCGCGGCATCGATCGAAGTCTTCCCGCAGATCCCGCAGCTCGACGAGGTGAACACATGCCGCGAGAGTTTGCTCAGGTCGAAGCTCCCCGGGTGGACCAGGGCCGCATCGACCACATTGGAGTTTTCCGCCCCGCCTGGCGCGACACAGCTCGTCAGGTCGAACAGATCCCGTGCCGATTTGATCACGCCTTCGGTGAGAAGGAATCCCGCCGCCAGTTCGCGATCCTCTCCCGGCGTGCGCATCACGATGGCCAGCGTCTGTCCCTCCACGCGAATCTCTAGCGGCTCCTCCACCGCCACCTGATCGTTCACCGCACGCATGCCCGCTCGTGGAGCGAGGCGTTGAATGGCGATCGTGCGAGCGGCAGGCATGTCGTCATTTACGACGCGGGTTAGGGTTCAGGCGAGTCCCTTCGCACACTCCGAATGCGCAAGCGAAATCTCGCGGTGAGAAACTTTTTCGAGCGCGTCGTTGAACGTGCAGCGTGGCGCGCTTTGCTCGCGCTCGATTCATGGCTGGCTTCCGACTTTTCGATCTCAATCCCGAACAGGATACCGCCGTGCGGACGACGGAAGGACCTCTGCTCATCCTGGCCGGCGCCGGCACGGGGAAGACGCGCGTGATCACGGCGCGCGTCGCTTATCTCATCTCCATTGGCGTCGCGCCGGATCAGATTCTCGCGGTCACGTTCACGAACAAGGCCGCGAACGAAATGCGCGAGCGTCTCGCGAGCCTGATCGAAAAGCCCCAGGCGAAAAAGGTGACCATGTGCACCTTCCACGCGCTGTGCGTGCGCATCCTCCGGCAGGATATCGAGAAGCTCGGCTACAAGCGCAATTTCTCCATCTACGACGAAGGCGATCAGATGGGCCTGATCAAAAAATTGATCACGCGCACCGCGGCGAAGGACGAGAAGCTCGACCCGAACGTCGCGAAGAATCTCATCAGCAAAGCGAAGAACAACGCATGGCAGGCGAGCCCCGATGAACAGACGCTCGCGGGCGCGGTGTTCGCTCGTTACCAGGCCGAATTGAAGACGCTGAACGCAGTGGATTTCGACGATCTGCTCGTGCTCACCGTGAAGCTCCTCGCCGAGCACGCCGACGTGCGCGAGCGCTGGCAGCGGCGGTTCGGCTACCTGATGGTCGACGAATTTCAGGATACCAACCGGCTTCAGCTCGAGCTCGTCTCGCATCTCGCCGATGCGCGCAACAACGTGGCGGTGGTGGGCGACGACGATCAATCGATCTACGGCTGGCGCGGCGCGGAAGTGAGCAACATCCTCGAATTCGAGGCACACTTCCCCAATCCCACCGTGGTGAAGCTCGAGCAGAATTATCGTTCGACCAACGCCATCCTGAACACGGCGAACATCCTCATCAAAAATAACCCGCGCCGCCGCCCGAAACAGCTCTGGAGCGCGAAGGGCGATGGCGACAAGGTGCGGATCATCCAGATGAACGACGACCGGCAGGAGGCGGAGTTCATCGCGAATGAAATTTCTACGCGGCAGGTGACCGGGCACGCGAAGTGGGAGGATTTCGCCGTGCTTTTCCGCATGAACGCGCAGTCGCGGCTGATCGAGACGAATCTGCGCCAGCTCAAGATTCCGTATCGCATCATCGGCGGGAAAAGTTTCTTCGACCGGCGCGAAGTGAAGGATCTGCTCGCCTACGCGAGCGTGATGCTGAACACCGACGACGACGTGTCCCTCCTGCGCATCATCAACACGCCTGCGCGTGGCATTAGCGCCGGCACGGTCGAGAAGGCCACCGCCGTGAGCGCGCGGAATAAGTGCAGCGTCTTCGAAGCGCTGTCCGATCCAGACTTCCGCGCCGAGCTCACTCCGCGCGCCGTCGCGGCGATCGATGCTTTTACGGAACTGCTCGATACCTTCGAGACCAAGCTGAACACGCCACTCACCCGGCAGAACGAGGTGCTGCGCGAGTTGATCGAAAAAGTCGGTTACCTCGAAGACCTGCGCCGCTCGTGCAAGACGCCCGAGGAAGCGCTCCAGCGCGAAAGCAGCATCACCGAAATGCTGAAGCAATTCGGCGAATACGAAATGAGTTCCACCGAGGGGCTGCGCGGATTCCTTGATGAAATGATGCTGCGCAACGAACGCGAAGACGACGACGAGCTGAGCGGCGATGGCGTCACGCTCATCACGCTGCACGCTTCGAAAGGGTTGGAGTATCCGCACGTTTATCTCATCGGCGTCGAGGAGGGCGTGCTACCTCACGATCGCTCGAAGCTGGAGGGGACCATCGACGAAGAGCGCCGCCTGCTCTACGTCGGCATCACTCGCGCGCAAAAGACGCTCGCCGTCACCTGGTGCCGCTCGCGGCTCAAATACGGCAGCGCCATGCCGTGCAGCGCGAGTTCCTTTCTCAAAGAACTCCCGCCCGAATGGATCGACCACCGCAATGCCGGCCAGATCCTCAACACCCCCGTCGAGCACGCCACCGGCGGCGACAGGTTCGCCGCGATGAAGGCCATGCTGGAGCGGCTGTAGCGCGGTGCAGCGTCGCCGGTTTTGGCCACTGACATCCGGCCTCACTGAGGCCGGCGAGAGGGCAGCTCAGCGCACCACGCCGAATTCTGCGCGGCGATTTTTCGCGTAGGCGGATTCGCTGCTGCCGGAGTCGGCGGGCATTTCGGCGCCGAAACTGACCGTCTGGATTTTGTGGCCGTCGGCGCCGGCCCGGATGAGGGCCTCGCGCACGGCGAGAGCGCGGCGTTCGCCGAGGCCGCGATTGTATTCCGGCGTGCCGCGTTCATCAGTGAATCCGGCGAGGATGACGGTGTTCCCTGCCTCGCGCATGAATGACGCGACCTGCTGAACCTTGCCCTGTTCCGACCCGCTCACCTGATAACTGTCGAAGGCGAAATACACGGGCGCAAACTTGTTCCGGTCCACGTTGCCGCCGAGGAAGGAGACGCCTTCCTGGCGGTCCGGCAGCGCCGTGCCGTTCACAAAATCGCCATCGACTCCTCCGGGGCCGTTGCCCGCTCCTTTTTTATTCGCGCAACCGGCGAAGGCGAGAACGGCAAGGACGGCGAAGCAAGCGGAGCGAATCATGGAATGGGCATGCTAGAGAAAGCGCCCCGTTGGTGTCCAGCTTTTAGGCCGCTCGACCCGAACCTCCAGCCACCGGATCAAGCGTCCCGTCCAACTTGCTCGCCACATTCGCGGCTGCCACATACGCATCTCCCCAAAATGAAACGAACCTTTGCCGCCGGTCTTCTCCAACGCCGTGAGTGCACGCTGCCCACATGGCGCGGCTGGCTGGCGTTGCTCGCCGTCATCGGCGGGCTCGCGGCACTGGGCGTTCGGATGGCCTGCCATTTTCTGACCGTCGAAACCTCCCAGCCCGGCGGGGTGCTCGTCGTCGAAGGATGGATTTCGCCCGGCGATGCGCGGCAGGCGCTGACGGAGTTTCGCAAAGGCGCCTACACCGCGCTGTATGTCACCGGTGGACCGATCGAACCGGAGAGTCCACTCGCCTCATTCGGTTCCTACGCCGAACTCACTGCCGATGTCCTGCGGCGGCTGGGGGCGAATCCGGCGACGCTGCATGCTGTGCCGGGTCCTCTGGTCGCCAAAGATCGCACCTACTCCACCGCGGTGGCCCTGAAAAATGCCATGCAGGCGAGCGGCGTCCCGACGGCTTCGCTCAATGTCATGACCGCGGGGGTTCATGCGCGCCGCAGCCGCTTGCTCTATGAGAAAGCCTTCGGCTCCGGCACCCGCGTGGGCACCGTTACGTTGGCGGAGCACGAATTCGATCCCAACCGTTGGTGGACCACCAGCGCCGGATTTCGCGCCGTCATCAGCGAACTCATCGCCTATTTCTACGCCCGATTTCTTTTCCGCCCGGCTGCGGAATAGCTACGGACCATCGATTGGCGTCTGGCGCAGATTGTCCGCGGCGTGTTCCGGGAGCAGGCCGTTGATGAACATGCCGCTGCCGAGTTCGAAGCCTGCCACATGGCTGATGCGCGGAACGATGGCGAGATACCAGTGGAAGTAGTGCGAGCCGCATTCGCTCATCGGCGCGGAGCGGATGGTGAAATTGTAGTCGGGATTCCCAAGGGCTACGTCGAGCCGGCGCAGCACGCGGCTCAGCACCTGCGCGAGACCGTGGATTTCATCGTCGGTGATGCTGTCGTAAGACGAGGCGTGCCGGCGGGGAAAGATCCACAGATGATAAGCCGACAGCGCCGCGTAGGGCACGAAGGCGACGAAGGTGTCGTTGGCCTCCACGATGCGCGCACCATCGCTCCACTCATCGCGCAGGACCCGGCAGTAAAGGCACTCGCCGTCTTCATCGAGGATGCGGCTGGCTTCCATGAGCCGGCTGCGCACGTTCGAGGAAATGACCGGAGCAGCGACGATCTGCGAATGGGCGTGTTCGAGCGAAGTGCCCGCGCGCGCGCCGTGGTTTTTGAAAATGATGACCGTTTCGATGACCGGGTTTTGCCGAAGCGCGATGTAGCGCTCGCGATAGAGGCGCAGCACCGATGCGATGTGCGTGGGGTCCATGTCCACCAGGTCCAGGTCGTGCCGCGGATGTTCGATCACGACTTCGTGCGCGCCGGCCGCGGCCATCGAGCGAAACGTGCCGCGGGTGACCCGGTGCATGTCGTGATTGCCCGCGAGGGCGGGGAATTTATTCGCCACCACGCGTGCACTCCACGCTCCGTCGTGACCCGTGGCGCGGGCGATCTCGTTGGGTTCCTCGTTGCCCGCGCAGAACGGGCAGTCGGCGCGGTGGGCGGGGCGGTCGGCATGGACCCGGGGAGCGGGGCGAAAATCGTTCGGCCGGTGGGCTCGGCCGGGGGCCATGATGACCCAATCGCGCGTGACGGGGTTGAAGCGCATTTCGGACATGAGGCCAGAGCATAGCGCGTCCGGCGGCAGCGGCGATCTTTCCCGCGCCATAAAATCGTGTCGTCGTGGCCCGGGAAAATGCTCTAATGCCCGCTCCGCCCGTTACTTCTCACCACATGAAATCCCTCGACGCCAAGATCGCCGACATCCGCAAGAACCCCTCCGGGAGCAAGGCCTTCATCATTGCCGATGCCAAGGACGCGGACATGGCCTTCGGCATCACCGCTCCCGGTCAGAAGCGCCCGATGAACCCGGAGCGTGTGCTCAAGTCGGAGTTTCACTGGAAGACGCTGGAGGAATATCGCGAGCAGATCCGCTCGGTCATCCGGCAGGGGCTCGTGGATATCATGCTCATGTCGGCCTCGAACGTGGAGCAACTCGCGATGAAAGAGCGGCTGTTCGAGAGGTCGCACATCACTCCCGCGGCCCGCGCGAACGACGCGACCGATATCTGGGTGGTGCGCGGCGCGGAGTATGTCAAGGAAGCGTCGCGTCCGTTCCGCACGGCGTCGATCGACCATATCAAATGTGGCGAACTCGATTGCGATCCCGCCGGGCCGACGCTTGGCGCCGATCTGGGCCTTTATTCCGTCACCTTCACGAACAATCTCGACCGCGACTACGAGACCCTGCGCTCGTTCAAGGAGTTCCGGGAGGAAGCCGAACGGAAGAACTTCCGCTACTTCCTCGAAGTGTTCGATCCGAACGTGGATACGGGCATCTCGCCCGAGAAACTGGACGGGTTCATCAACGACCATATCATCCGCAGCCTCGCGGGTGTGACGGACAAAGGCCGACCGCTCTTCCTCAAGATCGCCTGGCGCGGCCCGCGCGCGATGGAAGAACTCGTGGCCTACGATCCGCAACTCATCGTCGGCATTCTCGGCGGCAGCGCCGGCACGACCTACGACGCCTTCAAGCTCATCGCCGACGCGCAGAAATATGGCGCCCGCGTCGCGCTCTACGGACGCAAGATCAACCACGCCGAAAACCCGCTTGCGTTCATCGAATTCCTGCGCCGCATCGTGGAAGGCGCGATCAGTCCGGAGGAGGCGGTGAAGGCGTATCACGGCGTGCTGCAATCCCTCAAAACTACCCCACACCGTTCCTTGGCCGACGATCTTCAGCTCACCAGCGGCGCCACCAGCTACGGCGGCAGCGGCGACGGCAAACGCACCACCATCACCAAACCCGAAGGCTCCCCCGCCTCCAGTAATGGCAGCGGCAGCACCGGCGGAAATGGCAGCGGGCGCGTGGCCGAACAGCTCGCCCGCATCCGCCAGCGGCTCGGGGAGTGACGCCGGAGATCGAGCGCGATGGTTTTGCATTGATTCCACAGGTGCTCGACCTGGCGGAGCAGGAAGCCCTGCGCACGATACTGGGGCCAGTGCACGGAGCCGGACGGCGGGCTGCTGGCAATTCCTGCCGTCGCCGATCTGGCTCGCTCGGAAAAGCTGCTGCGCTTGCTCCGCGCTCATCCGCCTGCGGAACCCGTGCCGGTGCGAGCCATCTATTTTGATAAGTCTCCCGAAACAAATTGGCGCGTCGCGTGGCATCAGGACCTGACGATCGCCGTGCAAACCGAGGCGGACATTTCCGGGTTCGGGCCGTGGAGCACGAAGGACGGCATCCCTCATGTGCAGCCGCCGATCGCGTTGCTGGAAAAGATGCTCACTATTCGCCTGCATCTCGACGACACCGATGAAACGAATGGCGCGCTCCGCGTGCTGCCCGAAACACACCGCCTCGGGCGGCTCTCCTCTGAGCGCATCCAGTCATTTCGAGTCCAGCAGGCCGACTTTCTCTGCTGTGCCAGTGCCGGGGATGCCCTTCTGATGCGTCCGCTGCTCCTGCACGCGTCGGGTCCCTCGACCAGTTCCGCGCATCGCCGGATCCTCCACATTGAATACGCATCGTTTGACTTGCCGGCACCGCTTGTCTGGCACGAGGCTGCGTGACGCGATGAATCTCTGCTTCCGAATCGCTGTGGTCGTGGCGCTGTTCAGTCGAGCGCTGGCTGTCGAATTTGGTTCGGAGCAGATCACGGGAAAGCGAATCACGGTGTGCCGGGTGAATGTGGAGACGGAGAAACTCCAGTTGTTTCTGCGGGATGATCACGGGAAACCGTGGAATCGATTCGATTCCCTGGACAAAGCGCTCCAGGCGAGGGGGCAGAAGCTCGCCTTCGCCATGAACGCTGGCATGTATCACGGAAATTTCGCGCCGGTGGGTTTGTTTGTCGGCGAAGGTCTGGAAGTGACGCCGCTCAACACATCTGATGGCTCGGGCAATTTTTTCCTCAAGCCGAACGGGGTGTTCGTCGTGACTGAATTGGGGGCGCGAGTAGTTGAGACTTCGCAGTATCCACTTCTGCGCGAGAAGGTGCTGCTGGCGACGCAATCAGGGCCGTTGCTCGTGCGCCGGGGACAGATTCATCCGGCCTTCAATGCGGCTTCGACATCGCGCCTTTTCCGCAATGGCGTGGGTGTGGCGACGCCGGACACCGCGATCTTCGCGATCAGCGAGGAGCCGGTGAACTTTTACGAATTCGCGACCTTCTTTCGCGACGTGCTTCATTGCTCGAACGCACTCCTCCTCGATGGCACCGTTTCGAGCCTTCACGCGCCCAAACTTGGCCGAAGCGATTTTAAAATCGACCTCGGACCCATCATTGGCGTGACGGAGATAGCGGAAACGCGCTGAACGCCCCTTGCCGGGGCCGCGCACGTCTGCCACGGTCGGAGTCTCACTCGTAACTCGCTTCTCGAAACACGTTACTCATCATGTGCGGCATCATCGGATACATCGGTTCCAAGCCTGCGGTTCCCATCTTGCTCGACGGGCTGCGCCGGCTCGAATATCGCGGCTACGACAGTTCGGGCGTGGCCACGCTGGCCGATGGCAAGATCGAGGTGCGCAAGCGCATCGGGCGCATCGCGAATCTCGCGGAGATGATCCAGCAATCGCCGCCGGCCGGGACGGTCGGGATTTCGCACACACGCTGGGCGACGCATGGCGGCGTGACGGATGAAAACGCGCACCCGCACACGGACCAAGGCGGACGGCTTGTGATCTGCCACAACGGGGTGATCGAAAATTACGCCACGCTCCGCGAGCAGCTCATGCGCGAAGGGCACACCTTCACCTCGCAGACCGATACTGAGGTGCTCGCGCACCTGATCGGGAAAGCCTACGACGCCGCGGGTGGCGCACACAACAAGGCGCGGCTGGTGGAAGCAGTCCGCACCGCGCTCAAGCAAGTGGTCGGCACTTACGGCATCGTGGCGCTGCACCTGGATGTGCCGAATTGCATCGTCGGCGCGCGGCGGGGCAGTCCGCTCGTGCTCGGCGTCGGCGCGGGAGAAAATTTCTTTGCCAGCGATGTGAGCGCGATCGTGGCGCACACGCGCGAGGCGGTTTATCTCAAGGACTTCGACATCGCGGCGGTGGAGAGCGACCGGTTTGAGATTACTTCGCTGCTCGGTGGCGCCAGTGGTTACGAGGTGAGCAAGGTCGAGTTCAGCGAGGAAGACGTGAGCAAGGGCGAATTCCCTCACTACATGCTCAAGGAAATCTTCGAGCAACCGGAGACGATCGAGGACGCGATGCGTGGCCGCCTCTCACGCGAAGAGGCCACCGCGAAGCTCGGCGGGCTCGACATGACGCCGAAGGAATTGCGCGCGGTGGATCGCATCATCCTCACGGGTTGCGGCACGGCCAGCCATGCGGCGATGTGCGGCGAATACGTCATCGAGGCGCTCGCGCACGTGCCAGTGGAAGTGGAATTTGCGAGCGAGTTTCGCTATCGCAATCTGCCGCTGCCGAAGGACACGCTGGTCTTCTGCATCAGCCAGAGCGGTGAGACGGCGGACACGCTGGCCGCCCTGCGCGAGAGCCAGCGCAAGGGACTGCGCACACTCGGGATTTGCAACAATGTGGGTTCGACCATCGCGCGCGAAAGTGATGGCGGCGTTTACATGCATGCCGGGCCGGAGATCGGGGTGGCGGCGACGAAATCGTTCACGTCGCAGGTCACGATTCTCACGCTTATCGCGATGCTGATCGGGCGCATCCGGCACATGAGCACCACGGAAGGGCTGGCGATCATCGACGAGCTCGAGGCGCTGCCGGACAAAGTCCGGCGTATTCTCACGCTGAGCGACCACATCAAATCGATCGCGCAGAAATACGCGTCCTCCACGGCGATGATGTTCCTTGGGCGGCAATTCAATTACCCCGTGGCGCTGGAGGGCGCGCTGAAGATGAAGGAGATCAGCTACATTCACGCGAGCGGTCACCCGAGCGCGGAACTGAAGCACGGCGTTATCGCGCTGATCACGCCGGAACTGCCGAGCGTCTTCATCGCGCCGGACGACAGCGTGCTGGAGAAGAACATCTCGAACATCGAGGAAGTGAAGGCGCGAAAAGGCCCGATCATCGCGATCGGCACCGAAGGCTGCACAAAGCTGGAGAAGGTGGCGGACGATTTCATCGGCATCCCCGCGTGCCCGGATTACCTCAGCCCGATCCTGACCAGCATCCCGCTGCAATTGCTCGCCTATCACACTGCCGTCGCGCTCGGCTGCGATGTGGACAAGCCGCGCAACCTCGCGAAGTCGGTGACGGTGGAGTAGGACTACGCTCCGGTCGCCGCGAGACTGGTCCGAGCCGAATCGAGCTGCTGCCGGGTTCCAAGGAGAAGCAGCCGGTCGCCGACGCGGAGTTCTTCATCCGGGCTGGGGTTGACGATGCTTTCCTCCAGGCGTTCGAGCCCGACGATGCTGGCGCCGGTGAGGGTGCGCAGGCCGAGTTCGCGGATGAGGCGGCCCGTAGCGGGGGAGCGGTCTTCAATGGCGATGGTTTCGAGCAACGCATCGCGCAGCAGCGGTGGCAGAGAGGGGGTGGCGGGCTCGGGAGCGTGATGGGGAGGCGTTTGCTCCAGTGTCTCGCGCAGGGCGATCTGGGCGCGCGCGTGCAGGCGAATGAAGAAGCGCCAGAGCAGGATCCCGCACGCGACGGCCGCGAGCGCGCCGACGATGATGAGCTTCGTGCTCGGCAGAATGGTCGAACTGAGAACGAGCAGGAAAAGGAGTAACCCGCCCAGGCCGGCGAGCGTGATGACGGCGCTGACAATGGCGCGGAGGGCATCGGTGCGCGGACCAGCGACAGCGCGATTCACGCTGGCCTCGGAGAGAAGCATGGCCATCGCCTGAAATTTGCGGAAGGCGGCGATGAGCATCGGCAGGCTCAGGATTAGCGCGGCAAGCCAGAGCATGGCCTTCACCCAGTTATTGCCGCCGAGTTTTGCGGTGAGCGTGCCCGGAACGCGATACCACATGGCCGCGGCGAGGATGAAGACGGCGGCGACAAGCAGGAGATTCAGCGCGATCTGCCACGTCCATTTCCGCACGAGTTTGCCGACGGAAGTGCGTTTGCCGCCCGCGGCGAGCTGGCCGACCCACTGCGTGTAGGCGTCGAGATATCCGATGATCGCCTTTGGCGCGGTGCTGTCGAACCAGGCCACGAGGGGGTCGGAGAAGCGGATGAGATACGGCGTCGCGAGCGTCGTGAGGGCCGACACCGCGACCGCGATGGGGTAGAGAAATTCGCTAGTGGCCTTCAGTGAAAGGCCGAGCGACGCGATGATGAAGGAGAACTCGCCGATTTGCGCGAGACCCATGCCGACGCGCAGGGAGGATTGCTGATCGTTCCCGGCGAGGAAGGTGCCCAGCGAGCACGAGACGACTTTGCCGACGATAACGACGAGAGTGACGATGACGATCGGCCACGCATACTGCACCAGCACGGCGGGATCGATGAGCAGGCCGATCGAGACGAAAAATACCGCGCTGAACAAATCGCGCACGGGTTGCACGAGCGCTTCGATTTTCGCGATCTGGCGGGCCTCGGCGATGATGGCGCCGATGAGGAATGCGCCGAGCGCCACGCTGTAGCCGAGTTTCACCGCGAGCAACGATACGCCGAAGCAAAGGCCCACGACAGTGATGAGTAGCATCTCGTTGCTCTTGAATCGCGCGACGTAATTCAGCAGCCGCGGCACGGTGATAAGTCCCGCCACGAGCAGCGCGCCGAGGAAGGCGCCGAGCTTGCCGATGGTGAGACCGATTTCGCCCGCACCGAGCGAGCCGGTGGCAGCAAAACCAGAGAGCAGCGCGATCATCACGATGGCGAGGATGTCCTCGACGATGAGGATGCCGAACACGAGATGCGCGAACCGCTCCTTGGTTTTGCCGAGTTCCTCGAGGGCCTTGATGATGATGGTGGTCGAGGAGATCGAGAGAATCGCGCCGAGGAACACGCTATCCATCTGGTTCCAGCCGAAGATCTGGCCGAGCTGATAACCGGCCGCGGCCATGAGCAGAATCTCCAGCGTGGCGCCGATGAAAGCGGTCGCGCCCACCGCACTCAGCTTGCGCAGGCTGAACTCCAGCCCGAGCGCGAACATGAGGAAGATGACGCCGAGTTCCGACAGCGTCTTGATCGATTCCTCGTCCGCCACGAGGGGGAAAGGCGGAGTGTGCGGTCCGATGATGACGCCCGCGAGGATGTAACCGAGCACGACCGGTTGTTTGAACCGGCGAAACAACACGGTGACGAAGCCGGCGACGATCATGATGACCGCCAGGTCTTGGAGGAGGTTGGCGTGGTGCATAGGCCTGGATTTTCGATGGCCCGGCAAACGCTCGCCGGGTGAGTTGTTGGGACAGGGCGCTCATCTTCACAACGGCCCGTGAGGCGAAAGACCTCGGCAACCGCATGACCGCCCTCCGAAAAGCACGGTCGATGAACAACGAAGCGGCTATTTTAACCGCAGTGGTTTTGGGCGGCAACTGGCGATCGGAATCTTTTCGGCTGGAGGGCTGCTGGGCGAGCGCCCGCCGCCTTGCCGCGGGCTAAAGTCTGGACACCAACGGAAGCACAAAGAGCCGATAAACAATGGCAAGCAGCGGGGAGCGAACCGGCGCTGCGCTGCACGAGAGTCGCCGCATGTCTTTCGACTCTTCCGCCCGCTTCTCTACGTCCTCCTCGGAGGGCGAATCCGATTGCGAACCGGCCACGTGCCGCTGCTGTGCGGCGCGGCAGCGTGCGCTGGACCTCACGCTGTGGGACGCCGGCGCGGCGTGGGTGAGTCCGCTCACGCCGGGAATTCTGCCGGCCAATATCGCGATCGGCGACACCGGAACCTCTCTCCGGATCGACCTGTGGCGCGATTGGCCGCGGATGCTGGTGGGCCTGCGTCGGCTGGGGCCGGTGCTGGCCATGACGCGGAATGCCTGCGCCGCGCTCGGCACCTGGCGGCCTTTCCCCGACATGGAGTGGTCGAAGTCACGCGCCGAGGATGAGGAAGGGGAGTTCGATTTCGACCTGCGCCACTGGGCACGCGCGTATTCGCGGCATCAGCGCGGTGCGGAGGGGCACTTGTTCTCGGCGGAGTTTCGCGATCACGAAGGCGTCTGCTTTCACCGTGTCTGCCTGGTGGCGGAATCGTCACTGGACGCGTTCGCGGAGTGGACGCGCGTGAATCAATCCGTCGGCCCGCTGGAAGTGCCGACGCCGGCGGAGGATGTCATCGCCCACGAACGGATTGGCGCAGGAGAGTGGCGGGTGGCCGGGAAGGAACGGATCGAGCGGCTCCTGCGCGAGTGCCTGGATCGCGGGATGCCCGTGCGCGCGATCGTCGGCAGCAGCGGAGCGGTGCAGGGACATCGGTTCATGCCGCACAAACTCTCGACGGTGGGCGGCTGGACCTACTGCCATGGCGAAGAAGTGGCGTTGCACTACCGGCCCGAGGCGCTGGGCGAAGTGTGCCTGCACGATCTCGCACCCGGGGGCGCGGAGTGCTGGACGCTCCGGGCTTACGACCCCTCGGGCCGGCTCGCGCTCATGCTCCTCCCCGCGACCTCCGAGCGGCTGCCGATGTGGAATTTCCTCCTGCGCTCGCTCGCCTGATGTCGAGGGCGAGCCGGATGCCGGCCTAGCTAACCGGGCAGTTATCATCGGCGGGCGCTCGCGGCACGTTCGCGGGCGCTTCGCCATGAAGTTCCTCTCCTCCCTTCTTCTCGCCCTGCTCACCGCTGCCACTTTCGGAGCGGAGCGGCCCAATGTGCTTTTCCTCATCGCGGACGATCTTGCGACGACGGAGGGCTGCTATGGATATCCGGCGGCGAAAACTCCCAACATCGACGCCCTTGCGGCGCGCGGGATGCGGTTCGAACGGGCCTACTGCCAGTTTCCGCACTGCAATCCTTCGCGCTCGTCGTTTCTCTCGGGGTTGCGACCGAACACGACGCGCGTCACCAATAACGCAGACAATCTCTACCAGAATCTGCCGCGGGTGATGACGCTGCCCCATCACTTTCGCGAGAACGGCTATACCACGGCCAGATTCGGCAAGCTGTTTCATCTCGGCGTGCCCTCGGGCGACGAAAGCATGGACGATCCGCAGGCGTGGGATGTGGGCGAGCCGTTCAAGAGCGAGCTGCCCTATCCGCCGAGGCGCGAGAGTGCGGTGCAGGTCGCGACGGGGAAAAAATTCGGTGGGATCGGCTGGCAGGAGATTCCTTGCCCGGACGATGACCTCATCGACGGCGGCCACGCGCGGCTGGCGATCGACTGGCTGGAACATCGGGATGCGAGCAAACCGTTCTTTCTCGCAGTCGGGTTTCACCGTCCGCATCTGCCGCTGGTCGCGCCGGGGAAATACTTCGATCTCTACCCGCTCGAGTCCATCGTGCTGCCAAAGGAGCCGGCGGACGACGAGGCGGATATTCCGGCGCCGGCGCGAAATGGAGCGGTGCCCGGCTACACCGTCACCGCGACGCCGGAGCAGCGCCGTGCGGCGATTCGCGGATATCTCGCGTCGGTCAGTTACATGGATGCGCAGGCGGGGCGCGTGCTCGATGCACTGGAGCGGCTGCACCTCACGGAAAAGACGATGGTGGTTTTCACCAGCGACCACGGCTGGCACCTGGGCGAGCACGGGCTGTGGCACAAGCGCAGCCTCTTCGAGGAATGCGCGCGGGTGCCGCTCATCGTGAGCCTGCCGCGGATGAAGACGCGCGGGCAGGCGAGCGCGGGGCTCGCCGAGTTGCTCGATCTGTTCCCGACGCTTTGCGACCTCACGGGCGTGCCCGCGCTGGCGGGTTTGCAGGGGAAGAGCCTGCGGCCTTTGCTGGACGATGCGAAGGCCGCGGTGCACGACGCCGCGTTTACTCAGGCCCGGCGCGGGGCGAATGCGGAATTCTGGGGGCGTAGCGTGCGGACCGCGCGCTGGCGATGCACGGAATGGGATGAGGGGCGCAACGGGGTCGAGCTTTACGATCACGACGCGGATCCGCACGAATACACGAATCTCGCCGACCGCCCCGAACACGCTAATACGCTTCGGGAACTGCGCGCTTTACTCGCGAAACAATTGCCACCGATCCAACCATGAAACGTCTCCTCGTCTGCCTTGCTCTCATCCTGGCCGTGCAACTCCGCGCGGCGGATCGGCCGAATATCCTCTTCATCATTTTCGACGACTGGAACGGCAGCACGCATGCGGGCGCTTATGGTTGCACGTGGGTGAAGACGCCGAACTTCGATCGGGTCGCGCGCGAAGGCGTGCTGTTTAAAAATGCGTTCACGTCGAACCCGAAATGCAGTCCGTGCCGCGCCAGCATTCTGACCGGGCGGAATACCTGGCAGCTCAAGGAAGCGGTCAGCCACGGTGGATATTTCCCGGATGGCTTCGAGGTGTATCCCGATCTGCTGGAAAAGGCGGGTTATTCTGTCGGGCTCACCGGAAAGGGGTGGGGACCGGGCGATTTCAAGGAACTGGCGCATCGCACGCGCAATCCAGCCGGACCGAGCTTCGACAAGGAAACGACGCAGGTGCCGGCAAGCGGCATCAGCCCGAACGACTACGCGAAGAATTTCGAAGGCTTTCTCGCGCAGCGCGACAAGGCGAAGCCGTTCTGTTTCTGGATGGGCTTCCATGAGCCACACCGCGGCTACGAGCTCGGCTCCGGAGTGCGGCTCGGGAAAAACCTGGCCGACATCAAGGTGCCCGCGTTTCTGCCGGACACGGAACTGGTGCGGAGCGACCTGGCGGACTACGCGGTCGAGGTGGAATACGGCGACATGCAGATCGGCAAGGCGCTCGCGGCGCTGGAGGCGTCGGGTGAATTGGAGAACACCCTCATCGTTGTCACGTCGGATCACGGGATGCCGTTCCCGTTTGTGAAGGGACAGATTCATGAGGACGCGTTTCACCTGCCGCTGGCGATGCGCTGGGGCAAAACGATCAAGCCCGGGCGAGTGGTGGAGGATTTTGTGAACGTGCGCGATCTCGCGCCCACTTATATGGAACTGGCTGGCCTTGCGCCGCATGAACAGATGACCGGAAAGAGCCTTGCGGGCATTTTGCGCTCGCCTGCATCCGGCTGGGTCGAGAATCGCGATGTGATGCTCGCGGGTAAGGAGCGGCACGACATCGGGCGGCCGAATGATCTGGGGTATCCGGTGCGCGCGCTCCGCACGAAGGAGTTTCTCTACGTGCACAATTTCTTCCCCGATCGCTGGCCGGCGGGGAATCCGGAGACGGATTTCGGCAACTGCGACCCGAGCCCGACGAAGGAATTCATCAAGGCGCTCGGCGGGCATTATTACGACCTGTCGTTTGGGAAGCGGCAGGCGGACGAGCTGTATCGGGTCTCGGACGACCCCGAGTGCGTGAAGAACCTGGCAAACGATCTCGCGTTCAAGGATGTGGTGAACGACCTCCAGTATCGGATGATGAAGATGCTGAAGGAGGAAGCCGATCCGCGGGCGCTGGGGAATGGAGCGATCTTCGATACCTATAAATATGTCGGCGGCCGCACGAAGGGGTATGAGACATGGCTGAAGGCGCAGGAAGGGCCGGCGACGGAAGCCACGAAGGCGGCGCTGGAGGCGCAGAAGAGCGTGAAGAAAAAGGGGAAGAAGGGAAAGGCGGACGAGTAGGAACGGGGCGTTGCGCGGATGGGCCGGCCCTGCGAGTGGCGAAACGTTCCGCCGGCCGCGGGCGCCTGCGCTGACTCTCTTTCCCCACTTTCCTCTCGTCCCGGACCTCACCCGATGCTACCGCCTGCGCATGCAAGCCCGCGACCATGTCGATGCGGATGGCCTTCACGTCGTCGAACTCTCCGGCGAGGTGGACCTGCATCATGCCGTTGAACTGCGTGAAATCCTCGCCGCGCACGCGGAGCAGAAGCGGCCGAAGCTGGCGGTCGATTTCACCGGCGTGAGTTATATCGATTCCGCCGGGCTCGCGACGCTCATCGAATACGTGCAGCTTTCCCTGCCTTACGGCGGACGATTTGCCATCGGCGGAGTCAGCACCCGGCTGCGGACGATTTTCGACATCGCGCGGCTCGACCAGGTCTTCGCGATTCATCCCACGCTGGCCGAGGCCAAAGCCGCGCTCGCTTCGTGAGAGGCTGGCTGGCGCTGAATACACGCATCTTTTACTGGATGCTGGCCGCGCCGTTCCGGGGGCAGCGCTGGAGTGTGGCGGAGATGTTTCGCCAGATGGTGCTGATCGGTGTGCGTGCCCTGCCCATGGCCTCGCTCGTGTCGTTCAGCATCGGCCTGACGCTGGCCATGCAGAGCGCGGGTGAGATGCGGAAGCTGGGCGCGGACATGTTCATCCCGGACCTCGTCTCACTCTCGCTGCTGCGCGAACTCGGGCCGCTGCTCATCGCCGTCATCGTCATCGGGCGCAGCGGCTCCGCCGTCACGGCCGAACTCGGAACGATGAAAGTGGGTGAGGAGATCGAAGCACTCGAGGTCATGGCGATCAATCCGGTGCGTTTTCTCGTGGTGCCGCGCGTGCTGGCGATGCTCATCATGCTTCCGGCACTCACGGTCTTCGGCGATTGCGTCGGGATTGCCGGCGGCTGGGTCATCTGCGTGGGCACGCTCGATTTCAATACGCCGAGCTTCATCGTGCATGCGGTCGATCGCGCCGAGCCGTGGGATCTTTTCACCGGACTCATCAAGTGCGTCGTGTTTGCGTGGATCGTCATCACCATTGCATGCCAGCGCGGGCTCGAGGTGGAAGGCGGCGCGGAAGGCGTGGGCATCGCGACGACGAACTCGGTGGTGTGGTCGATCCTCATGGTGATCGTCGCCAATGCGATCCTCACTGGACTTTTCTTTTTTGCGGCATGACTCCCGTCCTTGAGGTCCGCGATCTGGTTCGCACGTTTGGCCCGCGCCGGGTGCTCGATGGCATTTCGTTCACGGTGAACAAAGGAGAGGTCATGGTCATCATGGGCGGCTCGGGGTGCGGAAAATCGACGCTCTTGCGCCATCTCATCGGCTCGCTGACGCCAGACTCTGGATCGATCAAGCTCTTCGGCGAAGAAACTACCGGGCTGGATGAGTGGGGGATGGGGAAAATCCGGCGGCGCTTCGGGGTGCTCTTCCAGAGCGGAGCGCTGCTCCAATCGCTCACGCTGGCGGAGAATGTGGCGCTGCCGATTCGCGAGCACGGGCGGGAGCTGGCGCCGAACATCATCGAGCTGATGGTGAAAATGAAACTGGAGATGGTGGGACTCACCGGACTGGAACATTTGAAACCGGGCGAAATCAGCGGCGGCATGAAAAAGCGCGTGGGCCTCGCGCGGGCGCTGGCGCTCGATCCCGAGCTGTTGTTCAGCGACGAACCGACCTCCGGCCTCGATCCGATCATGACGGCGGTGGTCGATGAATTAACGCTCGATCTCACGCGCTCGATGGGCCGCACCGCCATTGTGGTGACGCACGATATGACCAGCGCCTTCCGCATCGCCACGCAGATGATCATGCTCGGGACTGGAAAAAATCAGGGAAAGATCATCGCGCGCGGCTCGCCGGAGGAAATTCGCGCGAGCCCCGATCCTGCGGTTCAGCAATTCATTCGCGGTGAAGCCGACGGCCCGGTGCCGAAACGCATGACGCAGGTCGATTACGTCGAAGGATTGCTCGGCCACCCCCGTCCCTTCCGTCGCACATGATTTTGCCCGCCTTTCCTTTCGTCGTTTCATCCTCTTACCTTAGTCGACCGTGAAATCGAACCGTTCCGACTACATCATCGCCCTGGGAGTGCTTGGGTGCAGCGTTGTGATTTTGGCGGCGCTCACGTTTGCCCTCGCCGGCTGGAAACCGAGCGGGAAGTCTCGCGTGCTCTACGTCGATTTCCCGGATGTGACCGGCATCCGGCTTCACTCGCAGGTTCGCTACGCCGGTGCGCCGGCGGGCGCGGTGACGGCGTTTCGTCTCCTCAGCGATGAGGAACGGAACGCGACGAACTGGTCGGCGGTTCGGGTGACGATCACGCTGGCGGATGGAGTGCCGGCGTTGCCGGACGACGTCCGCGCCTCGCTCGGGAGCGACACGATGCTCAGCGAAAAATTCATCGCCCTTTCGGCAGGTTCGCCGGATCATCCCAAACTCGCCGACGGCACCGTGCTGCTCGGGGCGAGTGGTGCCGGGCTCGAGACTCTTATCGATTCGGTCGGGCCGCTGGTGCAATCGGTCGATAAACTCATCTCATCTCTTCAAGGCACGCTGGGGAACTTCGACAAGGTCGTCGCAAAGACCGGCGATGCGGTCGATACGCTGCACACCGGGCTGGCCGACGCACTGCCCCGCATTTCCAAGCTGGCCGACGGCCTGAAAGGCACGGCGGACAACGCGTCGGGCGCGCTGACGCGGATCGACAAAGTCGTGGCCGACGCCGATCCGCTCATCAAAGAAGACCTGAAAAAATTCAGCAGCGCGATCGACGATCTGCGCGGCAGCCTGGAGAGCGTGAGCAAGCTGGTGAAAGGAACCGATCAACAGCTTAGCGGGCGCATGGCGGAGCTCTCCGTCGTGCTGCAAAATTTGAAGGTCGTGAGCACGCACGCGAAGACGCTTTCGAAGGCCCTGGCTGAGAAGCCGAACCGGCTGATCTTTGGCGGCAAATCGCCCGAGCTTCCCAGCGAACAGGAAATCCTGCGCAGCACGAAACCGGTGCCGACCCGCTGACGCCCGTGCCGCGCCGCGCGCTCATCTTTTTGCTGCTGCTCGCCGCGAGTCTGCGCGCGGCGACCGCGCGGATTGATCCCGCCCACGCGAAAGACCTGGAAGCGGCCGCCGCGAAGCTCAAGCCGGGTGATGTGCTGGAGGTGGAGGGCGGAGCGATTTACCGCGGGCAGATCACGCTGCGCGCTTCGGGCACTCGGGAGCGTCCGATCACGATCCGAGGAGTGGGTTCTTCGAGGCCCGTGATTGCGACATCGGGCGGCGTGCCCGGCGGGGCGGTCGTGCGGTTCTGGGGCGGCCATTGCGTCTTCGAAAATTTCGAGATCACTGGCGAACGCGACAAGGCGACGGGGCGCGGCCTCTACGTGGTGGCGGACGACGTGACGATTCGCGATACGCTGGTGCGCGATGTGATCGCGCAGGGAATTCAAGGCTCCGACAGCGGCGGCTCGATTACGCTGGAGCGCGTGGAAATGCGCGGCTGCGGCTCGGGGCAGTTTGCGCATCAAATCTACGTTGGCACCGACAACGCGCGTTTTCCGGCGGCGGTGTTTCGGATGCAGGGCTGTTACGTGCACGCGGGCCTCGGCGGGAATAACATCAAATCGCGCGCGAGCCGCACCGAACTGTATGGGAACTGGATTGAGGGCGCTTATGGCTATGAGCTCGATCTCATCGGGGCCGATCCGAAAGGGCAGCACGTTCCCGCCCAGGCCGTGCGCGAAGATGCGGACATCGTCGGAAATGTGTTTCTCAAACGCCCGAAGGCGATCGGTGGCTTCGCGCGCCTCGGCACCGACACGACGGGCGCGAGCAACGGCCGTTACCGGTTTTTCCACAACACCTTCGTCGTCGACCCCGAGGTGCGCGGTCTGGTGACGGTCTGGAAAGCGAGGGAAGTGCAGACGATCGAGGCGGCCAACAACGTGTTCTTCTGCACGACGGCGAAGCTGCAACTCATCGATGGTCAGCCCGCCGCGACTGCGGGGGCCAACAACTGGGTGACCAATCGGGCGAATGGGATTCCCGCGTCGTGGGTCGGAACGCTGCGGGGAGACGACCCCGGCTTCAGGAATGCCGCCGCGCTGGATTTCAGGCCGAAGGCGGGAAGTCCGTTGATCGGTGTGGGCGCGAAGAATTTCGTGAGCCCGCCCCGCTTCGAATTTCCGAATCCGCTTGCCGCGCCAGCGTTGGAACCGCCGCTGCCTGGTCAGGCAGCGAAGGCACGTGAACATCCGGACGCGCCAGATCTGGGCGCGTTGGGGAAAGCGGGTTCATAGAGACCGCGTCCCGTGGGAACTGTAGGCAAACCCTCGGGTTGCCGAGAGAAAGCGCGATCCCCACAGGCGGAGCGCCTGCTTTGCAAATTCCTTCGTTGAAGCCGCTCGCTATCTCGCCGCGCTTACAGTTGCACCGTCTGCACCGACTGGATGTCGGCTTCGCCGTGGAGTTCCTTGGTGAGCGCTTCGGTCGGGACAGAGTCGAGATTGAGGACCGTGAGGGCCTGGCCGCCTTCGACGTCGCGGCTCAGCGACATGCCGGCGATGTTCACGCCGTGCTTGCCCATGAGCGTGCCGACGTGGCCGACGATGCCGGGGCGGTCCTTGTTTTCGAGGAGTAGCAGCACGCCTTCCGGGCGGGCTTCGACGTGGCGGCCGTTGATCTTCACGATGCGCGGCATCGAGCCGAAAAAGGTGCCAGCGACGGAGACCCAGCCGGTTTCGCCGGCGGCGGTCAGTTCCATGAGCTCGGCGAAATCGCTGAGGCTGCTTTCGCGGCTTTCGGTGATTTTGAGGCCGAGGTTTTCGGCGAAGGCGGGAGCGTTCACGATGTTCACATCGGCGCCACCGGCCTGCTCGAGGAAGCCCTTCAAAATCGCGCGGGTGATCGCGGTGGTATCGACCTCGTTGATCTTGCCGCTGTAGTTCACGTTGAGGCTATCGCAGCGCTTCTGCGCGATCTGAGAGAGGAAACGTCCGAGCTTCTCGCCGAGGGCGAGGTGTGGCCCGATGACGGCGAGGGTCTTCGCGTCGATGCTCGGCATGTTGACCGCGTTGCGAATTTCGCCTTCGAGCAGCGCGGCGCGGATCTGCTGCGCGACTTCGATGCCCACACCTTCCTGCGCTTCGACGGTGGAAGCGCCGAGGTGGGGCGTGGTGACGAGATTCGGCGCGGACCGGAGCGGGGAATCGGCCGGGAGCGGCTCGACTTCGAACACGTCGAGCGCGGCGGCGGCGACCTGGCCGCTCTTCAGCGCTTCGGCGAGGGCGGCTTCATTGATGAGGCCGCCACGGGCGGCGTTCACGATGCGGACGCCGGGTTTGCAGAGGCGCAGGCGGCGCGCGTCGAGCATGTCCTTCGTCTCGGCCGTCATCGGCATGTGCAGCGTGATGAAATCGGCCTGGGCGACGATGTCGTCGATGTTCTCGACGAGTTCGACCTGGAGCGAACGGGCGCGGCTGGCGGAGAGGTAGGGATCGTAAGCCAGCACGCGCATGCCGAAGGCCATGGCGCGGCGCGCGACTTCCGTGCCGATGCGGCCCATGCCGAGGATGGCGAGGGTCTTGGCGTAGAGTTCGACCCCTTGGAAATCTTTGCGCTTCCAGAGGTTCGCTTTCACCGAAGCATCGGCGGCGGGAATCTTCCGCGCGATCGACACCATGAGGGAGAAAGCGTGCTCGGCGGTGGAGATGGTGTTGCCGCCGGGCGTGTTCATCACGATGACGCCGCGCCGCGTGGCCATCTCGACATCTACGTTATCGACGCCGACTCCGGCGCGACCGACGACGCGAAGGTTCTTGGCGGCTTCGAGCACCTTGGCATTCACCTTGGTCTCCGAACGGACGACAAGACCCGCGAAATCGCCGATGATTTCCAGCAGGGCATCTTCCTTCAGGCCGGTCTCGACGGTGACATCGAGCACACCGCCGGACGAGAGCTCCGCGATACCGCGTTCGGAGATGGGATCGGCGACAAGGACTTTGGGTTTGGTGCTCATGGACGTGAAAAAACGGACGCGGATTCTCGGCGGCTAGCCGCGCCGGGCAATGGGAATTTTTGCATGGTCCGCTTTGCCTCGTGGATGGCACGGAAGGCATAAAACCGCAGATGGCGCGAATGACGCCAACGGGAAGCCTACGACGGGAGGCCGGGCTTGAGTTTGAAGCCCTCCATTGGGACGACGGGTTTGGCGGACTCGGGGAGCGGAGGCGGGGTGGCTGTAGCCGGGGCGGGGGCAGGCCTGGCTTCGCCTTCCATGTGGTTGAGGCGCAGGCCGTCGGTGGTGGTGTTGTCGCGGCCGGTGCGTTTGAGGACGACGTCGAGGAGGCGGCGCATGCGGCTCTTGTTCACAGAGAGCAGCATGGCGGTTTCCTCGGTGATCTGGTCCTTCTCGAAGGCGCCGCTGAGGCTCTGCTCGAAGCTGCACCAGCCGTCCTGGGTGCCGGCTTCGATGATGTCCTGGAGATTTCGCGCGTCGTTTTCGCCAAGGAGGATGGTTTCGCGCGTGCGGAGGTTGGACCCCATGATTTCGGGAATCATGACGCGGCCGCCGCCGATCTTCGGGGCGAGACGCTGGCTCACGACCCAGCGGAGCACTTCGCAGAGGCGCTCGCGGACCTGCTTCTCCTCGTCTTTTTCAAACAAGCCGAGCACGCGCTGGATGCTCTGCCCGGCGCTGACGGTGTGGAGCGTGGAATAGACGACGTGGCCGGTCTCAGCGGCGGTGAGGGCGATTTCCATCGTCTCGCGGTCGCGAATTTCGCCGACGAGAATGACCTTGGGTGCCTGGCGCAGCGCGGCGCGAAGGCCGGCGGCGAAGGTGGAAAAATCGTGCCCCATTTCGCGTTGGGAAAAGGTGGCGAGGCGGTGCGGGTGAACGTATTCGACCGGGTCCTCCAGCGTGACGATATGGCATTTATGCGTGGCGTTCAGCTCGTTAAGCATCGCGGCCAGCGTAGTCGTCTTGCCCGAGCCGGTGGCGCCTGTGACGAAGACGAGGCCGGTCTTTTCCTTGATGATACGGCGGAAAACCGGCGGGAGCTTGAGGTCATCGACCGAGGCGATCTTTGTGCTGAGCTTGCGGAGCACCATGGCATAAGTGCCGCGCTGCTTGAAGACGTTCACCCGGAAACGCGCCGTGCCGAGAACGGCGTAAGCGGTGTCGCATGAGCCGGTGGCGTTCAGGTCGTCGATGAGGCGCGGATTATCGCCGATGAGGGCGAAGGCAATGGCCTCTGTATGCTCGGGCTTGAGCAGCCCCGGAAAGACGCCGCCTTCGACAGCGGAGAGTTCGCCGAAGACTTCCACCTGGGGCGGGCGGTCCACGACGAAGAAGAGATCGCTGACGCCATCTCCGGCGGAGAGCATGTGGGAAAGCTGACGGTCGAGATCGGCCTTCGGGAGGGCCTGGCCGCGGACGACCTGGACACTGGCGGCCGGGGGCGCGCTGGCAGCGGGTGCGGGCGCTGGCGCTGGGGCGGGCGTGGTTGCGGGTGCTGTGGGAGCAGTGGCGACCGAAGCGGGGGCAGCCGAAGCGGGGGCAACTGCTGCAATGGGTGCAGCGGCCGGAGCCGGAACGGACGGGGATGGGGGCGTGGGATCGGCGGAGAGGGGATTGAGCGTATCGCCGTAGTCGATCTCGATGGTTGAACTCGACGCCGGAGCCGGGGCCGGGGCGGGCGCAGGAGATGAGGGATGATCCTTGCGAGCTCCATAGCTGGAAAAAGGGCTCGGAATCAGGCGTCCGTGTTCGTCGTAAAGAGGCATCGCACCGCTGCGATTCGCAAGTTGTGCGCCACGAGTCGATGGGAAAAACACCCCGAAGCATTTCCCCGCAGTTCTCTGACCCGCCTTCCCGTCTGGAAAAATACCGCTTAGCGGGTCACTTCGCGGACATACACGTTGATCGTGCGTCCGTCGCTGGCGCGATTGATGGCGCGGACTTCGAAGGCTCGGCTGGCGTCGCGGGCAAAGACTTCGCCTTCGTCCGGCGGAAGGGCTCCGTTCGGATATTCGGCCACGATGCGCACTTCCTGATCGGATGGCAGCGAGTCGCCCCGTGGACGGAGGACGGCTTTGTTGTCACCCCGGGCGCTCACAAAGAAATTGCCGGTGAGGTAGAGGCGTTCGCCCGTTTCCCCCCGGTCCACCATGCCGGCGACCTCGGTGGAAGAAATCACGCGTCCGCGGGGCTGGGTGCCGGCCTGGTAGAGACGCCAGGAGCCGCTGTTGTCGGTCATGGGGGCGACCCCTTGGTTCGACTGGACGAAAGGTTTCAACGGCACGCCGTTGGGTGAAACCGCCGGTGGCGGCATGGCCGGGGAAGACGCCGGTGGCGGCGGGGTCATCGCGACAATCGGTGGGGTGGCGGCGGGCCTGGCGGGAGGAACGCTGCGCGCGGGGGTCGCGGGGGCCTGCTCTACGAGGGGCGCGGCTTCCGGAGTCGCGACCGGCCTGGCTTTCGCGACCGGCAGCGGCGTCGCCGCGGGCAAGGCCGGGGTGGTGCGATTGTTCATCGTCAGCTCGGTCACAGGTGCGCGAGGACGTGGCGTCGGCATGACCGGGCTGACGGCTTGAGCCCGCGCGACGGGTGGCTCCGGGATGGCGCCGGTCTCCGGGGCGGTCTGGCCAATCGGCACATTGTCCACGCGGACGATGCCCGGGCTGGGCGTGGCCGCCTTGGGTGTGTCTAGCACGGGCTCGTTGGCGCGCAGTTGGGCAAATTGTTTGAGCGCGTTTTCCATCGCGGTCGGTTTGGTCACGGGCAGGCCGGCACCGACGTTCAGGTCCAGCGGCGGCTCGGTGGCAAAGTTGCCCGCGCCGACGGTGACCCCATAAACCGGGTAGTGCAGCGGCACGACGGTCAGCAGCAGGCGGCCATCGTTCAGGCGCTCGGCGTGGATGATTGCGGTGACGTCGTTCGTCTTTTCGATCGGAAAGACGGACCCGACGGCCATGGCGCGTTTACCCGCCTCGACGTTCGAGCCAGTGCAGGGGAAGATGTGCTCGACGACGACCTGCGCATAGTCGGCCGCCTGCATGAGCGACACGGCGCCGCTGGTGAACAGGTCCGAGGAAGTCAGCTCGCGGGTCTCCATCACATCGAATTTGCCGCGGAGATACGGGACGAGCTTTTTCGTCTCGGTGTAGTTCTTGATGTAGATGCGGAGCAGTTCCGCGTTTTCGCGCTGCAGCTCGCCCTTGGTGAGGGTCGAGAAGCGCTCGTAGGCTTTCTGGGCAGAGATGAATTCGCCCTGTGGTGCGGCGGTCACGTCGAACCGGCGCGGCACCTCGATTTTCTTGAGCTTCTTGAGGATCTTATACGACTCGGCCTCTTCCGGGTGGCCGAAAATGTAGAAGCTGCCGAGCCAGCAGGCGAAAGCCGCGCCGATCAGCAGCAGGATGAGGATCGTCCAGAGGAACAGGTTGTCCTTCTTCCGGGGCAGGACGTCGTCCTCGTAGTCGTAGAAGTCCTCAGCCATCGTTCAGTGGGTTCGTGCGCTAGTGCGCCGCGTTTTCCTCCTGATGAGGATGTTCGGCGGTTTCGAAGGAAGTGCCACATCCACAGCTCCGGACAGCGTTGGGGTTTTTCAACCGGAAACCCGTGCCGGTGAGGTCGTCGCTGTAATCGATCTCCGAACCTTGCAAGTGGTGCAGGCTCTCGGGATCGACGATGACGCTGACTTCGCCGTGCGGAAACACTTCGTCGCCCTCCTCGGGGGAATCGAGTGTCATTCCATATTGGAGACCGGCGCAGCCGCCTTTTTCAACGAAGAGACGCAACCCCTTGGAGCCGTCGCCCTTCTCGGCGATCAGCGATTGGAGCTGGCGCACAGCCGCTTCAGTAAGCGTGATCATGCCCGCAGGGTAGTGCGGCAAGTGACGGGTGACAAGTAGCATGCCCGGAGATACGTGGCATCGTGGGGGATCTTTCAAAAAGGTGGGGAAATCTTTTGGGAGGGTGAAAATCACAGGGGGCGGCTCTGTTGGAGGCTCAACTTTCAGTCCGACGCAGGCGCGTCCCACCTTGCGCAAACGCCTTCCCCCAGCCGACACTCGTCTCCTCTCACCATGCCTCGAATCGCCCTTCTTCCCGAACACGTCGCCAGCCAGGTGGCGGCGGGGGAGGTCGTGGAGCGGCCCGCCAGCGTGGTGAAGGAGCTGGTGGAAAACTCGATCGATGCCGGCGCCACACGGATCGAGGTGGCGATCAAACGCGGCGGTTCCTCCGGTATCCGCGTGGTGGACGATGGGTGCGGGATGGATCGTGACGATGCGTTGCTTTGCCTTGAGCGCCACGCCACGAGCAAGATTCGCACGGGCGAAGATCTCGCGGCGATTCGCACCCTCGGTTTTCGCGGCGAAGCGGTGCCCTCCATCGCGAGCGTGTCGCGTTTTCGCCTCACGACGCGCGAGAGAGGCGCACTGGTGGGAACGGAGGTGCTCGTGAATGGCGGGCGGATCGAGACGGTGCGCGATTGTGGCGAGCCGGAAGGCACGCAGATCGAAGCGCGCTCGTTGTTTTTTAATCTGCCGGCGCGGCGGAAATTTCTGCGCACGGAGCAGACCGAGGCGAGCCACGTGGAACAGCTCATGCAATTGCAGGCGATCGGAAATCCGCAGGTGGGTTTCACGTTCGTGCGCGACGAGCGCGTGGTCTTCCAACTCCCGCCGAATCAATCGCTGCGCGAGCGCCTGCGCGATCTGAACGGCCCCGCACTGGTGGCGGAACTGCTCGAAGTGCCGGAGTTTTGCACCGACTGGATGAGCGTGCGCGGTTTTGTCGGCCGTGCCGGGGTGAGCCGTTCGACGCGGCAGCAAAGCATCGTCTTTCTCAACGGGCGGCCGGTGGAAAATCCGACGCTTACTCACGCGCTGCGCGAAGGGTATCATACCGCGCTGATGAAGGGGCAGCATCCGGTGACGTTCCTCTTTCTCGAGATGGCGCCGGACCTCGTCGATGTGAATGTGCACCCGGCAAAACGCGAGGTGCGGTTTCGCGATCCGGCGGGCGTGCGCGAGGCGGTGTCGCGCGCCTTGCGGCAGGCGTTGGAGAGCGATCGAGCCCGGTGGTCGGCGACGTTTGCCCCCGCCGCGGAAGCGGTGGAGCGAGCGGGTGCAAGCAGCACGCCGTCGCTTATTTCAGAGAGGGAACAATTGACCCTGCGGAAGGATTGGAGCGAACTGCCAGTGCGACGGGAGGCGGCCCTGTCTTCGGCTTGGCAAGCCGTTCAACGTCCAACCTCCAACGAGCCACTGGCAAGCGTTCCCGAGGTCCGGCGTGCCGAAACCCGAAACCCGGAACCCGAAACCCGAAACAATCCCGCCAACGATTTCAAAATCCTCGGCGTGCTTGGCCGGCTCTACGTGCTGATGGAAAATGCGCAGGGGCTCGTGCTGGTCGATCAGCACGCGGCGCATGAGCGGATTTTGTTCGAGGAAATGCGGCGGCGGATGGAGCAGCAAGGCGTGCCGACCCAGCGATTGTTACTGCCGATCACGCTCGATGTTTCGCCGAAGGACGCGGACTGGATTTCACGGCACCTCGAGTTGCTCGACCGGGCGGGGCTGGGTCTGGAGCCGTTTGGTGAACACACTTTCAAGCTCGATGCGCTGCCGACCTTTCTCCACGCGAACGATCCGGCGCAGTTGCTCCGCGATATTATCGACGACCTGCGCGAGACGACGGTGCGCGACGCGCGACTGCGACTCGGCGAGGAGATGATCGCCAAGACCGTGTGCCGCCATGCGGTGAAAGCGAATGATGTGCTGCGCGAGCCCGAGCTGGTGCGGCTCATCCAGGATTTGCTCGCGTGCGAGCTGCCCTACTGCTGTCCGCACGGTCGCCCGACCATGATCCAGATGAGCTACGCCGAGCTGGAGAAAAAGTTCGGGCGTGTCGTCTGAAGCCTGCTCCCTTTCCCGTCGTCATGTCGCGCCTCCTCCGCTTCCTCGCCCCGCTCGTGCTGGTTCCGGCTCTATTCGCCGAAGCGCCGAAAACTGCGACGACGTTCGACTTCATTCGCACCGAGCAGGGGAAGGATGGAAAGAACGCCTTGCAGACGCTCACCGCGGAGTATGTGCCCGAAAGCGGCACGGGACCGCATGTGTGGCTGGTCGGAGTCGCGCATCTCGGCACAAAAGAATATTATACCGCGCTGCAAAAGCGGCTCGATGCGCAAAGCACCGTGCTTTTCGAGGGTGTCGGGGGCGATAAGCTCATGCAGGGCGCCAAAGCTGAGCCCGGGGGGATTCAAGGCAAGCTCGCCACCGCGCTCGGGCTCGTCTTTCAGCTCGATGCCATCGACTACAAACGGAAAAATTTCGTCAACAGCGACCTCACTCCCGAGGCGCTGAACAGTGCGATCGAGAAGCGGGCGGAAACGCCCGCGGAGCCGAAGAAGTCGGACAAGTCGGACCGGTCTGATTCGTCGGACAAATCCGAGAAAAAACCCGCACCGGAAAAGGTGACGAAGGAGACTTTCGACCAGCTCATGCAGGCCCTGCACGGCGAAGGCGAAATGGCCGAGTCGCTCGGGGGGATGGTCTCGTTGATGGGCAGCACCCCGCAGATGCGCGAGACGACCAAGGTCATGCTCGTCGAGGCGCTGGGACAGGCGGGAGAATTGATCGATCTCGCGAAGTCTGCATCGCCCGAGATGAAGGACCTGTTCGAGGTCATCATCACCGAGCGAAACGAGGAAGTGATTCGGCAGCTCCAGGGGCAGTTGCGCAAGCTGCGGCCGGATCAAACGGTAGCCGTTTTCTACGGGGCCGCGCACATGGACCAGATCGCCCGCCGCCTCACCAGCGAGCTGCATTTCGCTCCCGGCGCGAAGCAATGGGACACCGCCTTCACCGCCGACACCACGCAGTCGATCATGCCCCCCGCACAGATCAAAATGATGATGCAGATGATGCGTGCCCAGTTGCAAAACCCCGGCGCCGCCGACGGCAAAGGCGCGGACTTCCCGCTCTTCAATCTGCTTCCGCCGCCGAAGAAGAAGTAGCCCGTTGGTATCCAGCCTTTAGGCTGTGGAAAGGTGGAGGGTGATGCTGCGCAGCTGAGGCCGCAGATTGGTTTCGAACAGCCTGAAGGCTGGACACCAACGGGTCATCCCCGTTTTTGCGCATCCACCTGTGGCTTGAACCCGCGCGGTTTGGTGGCCATCCACGCCGCAAACTTGGCGACCTCGGGGTGCGTGAGGAGGGCTGCGACGGTGCGGTAATTCCGCTCCAGCTCCTTCTCCGTCAGCACGGCGTGGATCTGCGAATGGCATGGCCGGCAGATGCCGGCTGTCACCTTCACCACCGCGCGGTCGAACTCGCGTTTGTTGCGCTTGTTCGCGTGGCGCGTGCGCGGGATGAGATGATGCCGCGTGAGCGTTTCTTCGCGGCCGCAGATGGCGCAGATGCCGGTCATGTCTTCATTAAGCAGGAAAACAGGAAAGGGCAGGGCCGGCGAACCGTGTCTTCCAGAAAACGAAACACCCCGCGCTCGCGAGTCGCGAGGCGGGGTGCTCGAAGAGTCAGGGCGTGGGGATTAGACCACCTTGGTCTTGCCCGGGATGGCGCGCGGGTAGAGGCCGTCCGCGCCGGGCAGAGTCGGCGGCTTCACGGTCGCCCACGCGTTCGGGTCGCCGTTGTAGAAGGCTTCGGGGAAGACGTTCACTTCGCTCTTCAGCGCGGCGTCCCACTCGAGTTCCTTGCCGGAGTAGGCGGCCATGCGGCCAAGGATCGCGGTCATGGTGCTGTGCGCGCCGTATTCGATCTCGCTATATTCCTTGTTGTCGCGAATGGCGGCCCAGAGGTCGTCGTGCTCCTGCTGATACGGGTCCTTGGCTCCCTCGACTTTGAAGCGCCACTGGTTGTCGCCGTAGATCTTGTAGCCGCTGATGTCCGCGCGGCCCTTGGTGCCGACGGCGTGCTCGCTCACGCTGTTCCAGCAGCCAGGCTGGTGACGGCAGTAGCTGTAGCAGATCGAGCCGTCTTCGTATTCGAATTCGCAGGCGAAGTGGTCGAAGATTTCGCCGTCATCGGAGCCGCCGTTGTTCAACTCACGGCCGCCCATCGCACGGGCTTTGACCGGGTGGCCTTTCTTGAGCCAGTTGATGACGTCGATGTTGTGGATGTGTTGCTCGCAGATGTGGTCGCCGCAGATCCAGGTGAAGTAATACCAGTTGCGCATCTGGTATTCGAGCTCGGTGAGATCCTTGCCGTATTGCTTGTTGAGGTCGGCGCGCTTTTTCTGCCACGGACGCTGGCCGTTCCAGTAGCAGCGCATGGAGGTGATGTCGCCGATCGCGCCGTCGTGCAGGCGCTTCATCGTCTCGATGTAACCGAGCTGGTGATGGCGCTGAAGTCCCACGCCGATCTTGAGGTTCTTTTGCTTGGCGATCTTCGCCGCTTCGAGGATGCGGCGGATGCCGTTCGCATCGGTCGCCACCGGCTTTTCCATGAAGATGTGTTTGCCCTGCTTCACCGCTTCCTCGAAGTGCACCGGGCGGAACCCGGGCGGCGTGCTCAGGATCACCACGTCGGCGAGGGCGATGGCTTTCTTGTAGGCATCGAAGCCGATGAACTGGCGCTCCGGCGGGACGTCCACGCTGTCGGCATGGACCTTCTTAATATTGGTCAGGGCGGACTGGAGACGATCTTCATGCACGTCGCCCATGGCGACGAGCTTGATCGGGCCGAGGTTCGAGGTGTTGAGCGCCTGGTTCGCCGCGCCCGAGCCGCGGCCACCGCAGCCGATCCACGCGAGCTTGAGCGTTTCGGTATTCGAGGCGGCATGCGCGAACCGCTCGATGGGTAGCGCGCTGACGGCGGCGACAGCGCTGCCGGTCTTGAGAAAGCTGCGGCGCGACAGGGTGACGGGTTTGATTAACGACGGAGGATTCATGCGGGTTTAGTTTGGGAATCTGAGAGAAAGGGACGCGAAGCTAGATCAAGCGCGCCCGATTTGGCTACGCCTGATTAGCAGGGGGCGGCGGATTTTCTTTGAGGAAACGAGCGATCCCACACCGTGGAAGCTCTCGATCTTCGTGGAGCGCTTTCCACTTCCCGCTCGTTTAACGAAAGGCCGGGGTGGCACTCTTCGCTTCGCCGCCGCCTTCGCGCTTGAGCCAGCCGAGGTCGTAGAAGACTTCGATGAAGTTGATCTGCTTCACCGCCGGAAAGCTCTTGAGGGCGCTGGCGATCCAGTCCTTGCCTTTCTCAGGGTTGCCGTGGGCGTATTCCCAGGCCGCATTGGAGTAGAAGGAGATGGGCGTGTCGTTGATGAGCGGAATGGCATCGAGCCGGGCGCGGGCTTCGCGGTCGTTTTTCTCGACGAGGTAGGTGAGGTAGATGCGGAATTTGAGCAGGTCGTTGGTTGGCTCGTCTTTCAGCAGGTCCTCGAGCACGGTGCGGGCTTCGGCGTATTTGCCTTCGATGAAGGGGATCTCGGCGAGGTTGAAGCGGGAGGGGAAAAACTTCGGGTCGATCGCGAGCGCCTTTTTGCACCACTCGCGGCCTTCGTCGAATTTGCGCTGCTCGATGGAGATGGCGCCGAGGATGTTCATCGACATGCTGGTGGGCTTGTAGCCAGCGTCGGCTTTCTCGACGATTTCCCGGGCTTTGTCGAACTCGCGGCTGGTGAAGACCTTCATCGCCTCGATCATGGCGTCGCGATAACCGGCAGGGACGTTCTTGAGCGGGTCCTCCGGCTTGGGAGCGGCGGCGAGCGGAAGCAGAGTGACGGCGAGAACGGCGAAGAAGGCGCGCATGGGAAATTTGGGAGCGCGAAGGACTAGCCGACCCGCGCCGGAAGGGAATGGTGATTTTTTCAGCGAGCGCGTTGCCGCGGGCGACTACTTCTTCGTCGCCTTTTCCAGCTCGGCGATGAAGGCAGAGGGCCCGCCTTCCATGTAACCGAGCCGGGCGAGCACCTTGCCGTCGCCATCGAGGACGAGGACGGTAGGGAAGCCTTCCACTTTGTATTTTTCGGCGATCGCCTGGTTGGCTTCGGCTTTCTTTTTCGGCAGGGGCCTGAGCTGCGGGAAGTCCACCATCACGAGCTGGAACTTGTCCTTCACGTAGTCCTTGAACTCTTTCTTGGAGAAGATTTCGCCATCGAGTCGCTTGCACCAGATGCACCAGTCGGACCCGGTGAAATCGACAATGGCCGGTTTGCCGGCGGCCTTGGCTTTGGCGAGGCCTTTGTCGAAGTCGTCTTCCCAGCCCGCGGCAGCAAATGCGGTAGAGACGGTGGCGAGAGCGAGGGCGAGCGCGGGAAGAAGCCGGGATTTCATGGTCTTACAGAGACACGACCCGCCGCCGGGGCGTTCATTTGAGGGTAGTGAAATATTTCAGCCCAGCCGCGCCGATGACGGCGATGATGCCACCGATGGCGGAGCGGCGCGTGGGGCGTTCGCCATCGAACATCCAGGTGAGCAGCATGGTGACAAGGGGGGAGGTAGCGACGAGGGGCAGCACGAGCCCGCTGGGAGTGGTGGCGAGCGCCCATTGGTAACACGCGACGCCGAGGGCGGGTCCGGCGAGGGCGTTGCCGACGACGAGCGGCCAGGCGCGCCGCCACTCGGAAGCCCCGATGGCGCCCGGGTGCGGCCGCATCCGCTTCACAAAAATGTAGCTGAGTGCGGTGATGAGGACGCCGGCGAGGATGCGTTGATACGCCGCGGTGCCGCCATCGATGACGGTGCCAGAAGCGGCGGAGAGGTCATTCGCCTTGCGCGAGACGACCGCCCCGAGGGCCTGTCCCGCCGCGGAGCCGACGCCAAAGAGGGTGCCGATCCAGAACGTGGCACGACCGCCTTCGAAGCTGCGATCCGGGGCTAGCGCGAGCGCTACGCCACTGAGGATCACCGCGGAGCAGGCGAGCTCGGACGGGTGCAGCTTCGTGCCGAGCCAGGCCCATTCGGCGAAAGCGGCGATAGGGGTGGCAAGGCATTGCGTGAGCAGGATAGCCAGGCGCGGTCCGATTCGCCCGAGCGCCGCAAAGAGGGCCATATCGCCGAGGCCAAACCCGATGACACCGCTCAGCAAAAACCACGGAAGCCCCGCTCCACCCAGCCCCCCGCCGAAGCCGTGCGCCCAAGTCGCCAGCAGCAGCATCGCGAGAATCAGCCGCGCGAGATTGGCCGACGGCCCCCCAAGCACGCGCGACGACCGCGCGGCGAAAAACACCGACAGCGAGAAAAAAACGGTCGTGAGCAGGGAAGCGACCATGAAGGGCGCGGACTAAGGCGCACCCCGCCCGCCTTGGCAAACCCGGAACATGGCCGCCGATCGGAGGAACGAGGTGAATTGAAACGCGGTTGCTAAGCCCTCCGGCGTGCTTCATGCGCGTCCGTTCGCGGTGGATCCTCGTTACCGCCTTGCACCTGGTAAGGGCTCCAGGCACTCCGCACAGGTGCACCCGGCCGGCATCGAAAAACCTGAACCCACGGAACGGACGGAAGGGACGGTTTGGAGATTCGCCCCCCTCAGGACGAAAATCGGGGCCATGACCAAAGCGACGTGTGCGTCGAGCCGCCCAAGGATCCCGCATTCGCCCTATAGATCCACCATCCACCCTCAACCCAGCCCCCCACGAACAGACACAATAAACACACTATTTGCCGATCATGGCATGCGCAGAAACCTTCCGGCGGAAGGGGTAGTGAAAATGCAAAAGCGGTCGGGAGAAAAATATTGAATGATGTCAATTTCCAGGCAGCCCATTCTTGCCATTCAAAAAGGCCCCGAAGCGATCAACTGCTCACTCGTCCAAGGCATCAAATGAAGCCCCCCCTCGCATTTGGTCCGCGATATCCTCCCTTATCTAAGTGCCATTCGGATGCGGCGGGTTGTGAGGATCACGGAGGTCACTGATGACACGGAGCAGCACGTGGCTCGTTTGCCCCTCCCCAAGATCATCTGCGAAAATCTGCGCAATCTGCGGATTCCAATACCTTCGTCCCTTCTGGAGGCGGGTAGAGCATCGGCGTTTCATGTGAAACCGTTGGCTTCACCTGCGGTTGTGGAGTAGGGGTGTCGGCTATGCAGAAAAAGCCTTTCACAGAGCTGGGCCTATCGCCGGAGCTTCTCAAGGCCGTCGAAAAGCTGGGCTACGAAGAAGCCACGCCCATTCAGACCGCCGCCATTCCCGTGCTCCTCGGGGGACGCGACCTCGTGGGTCAATCCCAGACCGGCTCGGGCAAGACCGCCGCTTTCGCCATCCCGGCCATCGAAAAAATCGATCCCGCCAATCGCGCCGTGCAGGCGCTCGTCCTTTGCCCCACGCGCGAACTCGCCGTGCAGGTCGCCGAGGAAGTCGCCAAGCTCGCCCTCTTCAAGCGCGGCGTCCGCGAGCTGCCCATCTACGGCGGCGCGAGCTACGAACGCCAGTTCCGCGGGCTCGATGCTGGCGTGCAATTCGTCATCGGCACCCCCGGGCGCGTCATCGATCATCTCGAGCGCGGTTCGCTCAAGCTCGATCAACTCAAAACGCTCGTGCTCGATGAGTGCGACCGCATGCTGGACATGGGTTTCGCCGAAGACATCGAGCACATCCTCGGCGCCGCCTCGACCGAGCGGCAGACCGCGTTTTTCTCCGCCACGCTGCCGAAGCCGATTCGCACGATGATCGACCGCTTCTCGCGTGAGCCGGAGCACATCAAGATCGAAGCCTCCACTGTCTCAGCGCCGGCCATCGATCAGGTCTATTACGAGGTCGATCGCCGCTCGAAGATCGAAGTGCTCTGTCGCCTCATCGACATTCAGGACGTGAAGTTCGGCATCATTTTCTGCGCGACGAAAATGATGTGCGATGAACTGACCGACGCGCTCCTCACTCGTGGCTACAACGCCGACAAACTGCACGGCGACATGAGCCAGCAGATGCGCGAGCGCACCATGAAACGGTTCCGCGAGCACAAGGTCGAGATGCTCGTCGCCACCGATGTCGCCGCGCGCGGTCTCGACGTGGACGACATCGAAGTGGTCTTCAACTACGACCTGCCGAATGATGCCGAAGATTACGTGCATCGCATCGGCCGCACCGGTCGCGCGGGCCGCGCCGGTCGCGCGATCAATTTTGTCGCCGGTCGCGAGATCTGGAAGCTCCAGCAGATTCAGCGTTACACGCGGGCCAACATCCGCCGCGAAAAAGTGCCCACGCTCACCGAGCTCTCCGAAAAGCGCAGCGCCAACTTCCTCGAAGCGCTCCGCGATACGCTCGCAAAGGGCGATTACCAGCGTTACGAAGCGGTGCTCGATGAACTGCTCGGCGCCGGGTATTCCGCCACCGATATCTCGAACGCCGCCATGCATCTCCTCTCGCAGGAAACCTCGCGCGAAGCCGAAAAGATCCTCGAAGACGACCCCAATCGTGGTCAGCGCGGTCCGGGCGGTCCGGGAAATTATCCCCGTTACGAGCAGAAATTCCGCGGCGACGAACGGCGCGATTTTGGAGGCCGCAACGAAGGCGGCTACGGCCAGCGCGGCAACTACCGTGGCGGTGGCGGGCGCGGTGATTTCGAAGAGCGTCCGCGCCAGTCGTTCCGCGAAAAACCGTGGAACGATCGGCCTTTCCAGCAGGATCGCCCGTTTCAGGAGCGCCCTTTCCGCAACGACCGCCCCTTCGAGCGCAAGCCCTACGGCCAGCGCCCGTCCGCCGGTCCGAAGCCTTTCCGCCCGAAACCGTGGGGCCAGTCTTTCGGCGCCGCCCGTCCCTCTGCCCCGCGCCGCCCGAAACCCGACCGCCCGGACGGCCCGCCCGCCGAAGGCGGCGAATAGGGAAACAGCGGGGCGGACCGCGCCTTGTCTTTAACCCCCCGACGGCGCGGTTGAACGCCAACGGTGTTCCATCTCCCAGCCCAGGGTTGGCGCGTCGTGGACGCGGCTACCCTGGGTCTGCATTTTATTTCGGAGCGACCCTGAAAGGGTCGAAGCATCGATGATCGCGGTATGCTGGAACGCCTTCAGCGTTCATCCGGGCTGGGCGCTTCCCAAGGTAGGCCCGTGGCCAACCTTGGGCTGGATGCTTCAACGCCGTTGGCGTTGCCCGGACATTCTCGTTTCCCGGCATTCCATCATCGATTAAACTTTGTCTTGCAAAGTGATACTTTGTCGAACAAAGTGCCCCGCATGATCGATCGTTCCGAAGCCGAAGAACACCTCCGCGTCATTCGTTCGCTGATGGAGAAGGCGACCGTTTACCGGGCGATCTCGGCACCCGGGGCATTGATTGCGGGGCTTTGCGCGGTTGCGCAAACCGCAGCCGCGCTGGCGGGCTTCAGCATCCTCTTTTTCGAAGGTTGGCTGTCCGTCCTGGGCATCGCGACCGTGGCGAATCTCGCCCTGCTTTGGCGAGATGCCACCCGCCGAGGTGAGATTTTCGTCTCAAACGGAATGCGTGTGGCGATGCGAGCCATGCTGCCCGGATTGCTGGCTGGCGGAGTGATCACTTTCCTTGAAACCGAGGGAGGTTTCGCACTCACGGCTTCGCTCTGGGTGTTGTTTTACGGCATAAGCCTGCTTGCGGCCTCGCACTTCGCGCCAAAGGCAATTTGCTGGCTGGGCCGCGTATTTTTTGTGGCGGGGGCTGCGCTCGTGCTGAGTGGGGCTCTTGCTTTTGATTGGTGGCAAGGTGCCAATCAAGAACTCGTCGCCCATCTGATCATGGGCTCGACCTTCGGCATCTTCCACCTTGCCTACGCCGCCTGCACCTGGCCTCGCCGCGCGCGATGATCGATTTCAGCAAGCTCGACAAGACCATCCATGAGAAAGCCCGGCTTAGCATCATGACGCTTCTCGCCACGCGGCCCTCGTGGGCCTTCCAGGATCTCAAAGCGGAGCTGAACATGAGCGACGGGAATCTCATCACCCACCTGCGCGTGCTGCATGAGGCAGGCTTGGTGGCGATGACAAAGGAAGTGCTCGATCGCCCGCAGACCACCTACTCGCTCACCACGCGCGGTCGGAAGGCATTCGATGAATACCTCGCCGTGCTCGAGCAGATCGTGCGCGCCACCCAGCGCTGAGTTTTTTTGCCTGATCACTTTGCCATACAAAGCAAACCAAATATGACCATCCAGCTCGCCGAACATTACGGCCTCTGCTTTGGCGTCCGCGACGCCATCGCCGGGGCGGAACGCCTCGCTCAACACGGCCCCCTCACCGTCCTCGGTGAACTCGTCCACAACCCCGTCGTCCGCGAACGCCTCGCCCGCGCGGGTGTCCGCGAAGGTTCGCTCGAACGTCCTTCGGGCACCCCGCAGGTGATGATCACCGCCCACGGCGCCAGCGATGCCATGCGTGCCGCTTGGCGCCAGAGCGGCCACGGTGTGGCCGATGGCACCTGTCCACTCGTGCGGCATGCGCACGATCAACTCCGCCAGCTCGTGAAACAGGGCTATTTTCCTGTCGTCATTGGCCGTCGCGGCCACGTCGAGGTGAACGGACTCATCGGCGATTTTCCGGAAGCCCTCGTCCTCCACAATGAAGCCGACATCGCCAGCCTGCCGACCGAGCGCAGTCTCGGCATCATCTCGCAGACCACCCAGCCGATCGAACGCGTGCTCGAACTCGTCGCCGCCATCCGCGCCGCACGGCCGCGCAGTGACGTGCGCTTTGTGGACACCGTCTGCCAGCCCACGAAAAACCGGCAGCTCGCCCTGCGCAAACTCATCGCCGAGTGCGACACCATGGTCGTCGTTGGAGGGCACAATTCCAACAACACGCTCCAGCTCGTCGCCGCGGCCGAAGTCGCTGGCCTCACCGTCTTTCACATCGAGCGCGCTTCCGAGTTGCGCGCCGAGTGGTTCCTCCACGCTCGCGTCGTCGGCCTCACCGCAGGGACTTCCACGCTCAAGGAAACGGTTGCCGAAGTGCACCAGCATCTCCTCGATTTCGCCGCCACCTACTCCACGACTGAAGCCCACGCCATCCGATGAACTCCATCGAAATTCCTCTCCTGGTGGCGTGGCGCGATCATCGGCGGCTCTTCATCTCCACGGCTGCGGTGGTTCTCACGGGCTGGCTGGGCGACTTCCTTTTCTGGTCGCACGCGCCCGGCCTTTCGCTCGGCATCTTCGCTGCGTTGCTTGGCTTTGGCATCTGGACGATCGGAAAACGCACCGTGTCCGGAGCGCTCGCGCTGGCTGCGCTCAACTTGTCGGCGGTCCAGAGCGGCATCGAGATTTGTCTCACCAATGTCTTTTGCCTTTTCTTCTTTCTCGTCGCGGTCGCGGGGGAAGCCTACTACGCCGAGCTGACTGGTCTCTGGGCGCGGTGGTCGGAAGGGTTGCTCACCGCGTGCCTCGCCCCGTTTCGTTCGCTGATGTTACTTCATGAGTGGTGCGAGCTGCGATTACTTCCACGCCGCGTCGAAGGAGCCGTGGCACTGCAGTTCTGCGATGTGGGCGCGTGGGTCGCGAATTGGAACGTGTCGCAATGGAAAGCACATCCCGGCCGCGGGCTGGTTCTCGAATATCTCGGGAGCCTCGGCCCGCGTGGCTGGCCAGGCCTGCTGCAGGTCGCACTTGGAACGGGCCCCATCGGCAGGCAGGCGGAAAACATGCTGCGCCACGTCATCGCGCAGGAACAGGCAAGCGCGGCGCAGCGCGATTGGCGCTCCTTCCAGTCCCGCCGGCAACGACGCGCCGAGCAACTCGTCCAGACCCAGTGGCCTGTTCGTTAAATCAATCAAGCAAACTCACCCGCCTTATGAATTCTTCCACCTGGCTTCACTACTTCGAGAGCAATCGTCTCAATCGGCCGGAACCCGAATGGCGGCTTCCCTTCCCGGAAGATGCCCGCACGGTTGCGCTGCTGGCGCGCTCGCTCTCGCATTTCCAACTCGGTGAAAGCGGTGATGGCGAGCATTTGATTCGCGGCGCGAAAGCTAGCCATCCCGACGACCCCGACTACGCGGCAGCCGTGGCGCTCTTCGTCGCCGAGGAACAATCGCACTCCCTCCTGCTCGCGCGTCTGGTCGAACGCTTCGGCGGGAGGCTCATCCGGCAGCACTGGACGCACACGTTGTTCCGCCACGTGCGCCGGGCGATGGGCGTGCGGTTCGAGGTGCAGGTGCTCGTCACCGCGGAACTCGTCGGCACCGCCTATTACCGCATCCTCGCCCGGCGCGTGCGCGATGTGGTGACGGAGCAGGCCTGCCGCCTCATCCTTCGCGATGAAGCGCAGCACGTCGCGTTTCATCTCGACCGGTTCAAGGCGGATCAGGTGCACTGGCTTCCGCTCGAACGGGCCGTGTGGGCCGGGCTGTTTCAACTGCTCTTCCTCGCGGCGGCCCGCATCGTCTGGCACGATCATCGTTCGGCTCTTGAGGTCTTGGGCGCCCGCGCGGCGGAATTTTTTGGCGAGGCGCGGATGGAAGCTGTCAGCTTCCTCGCGCGACTGAATCCGCCGCCGCCGCTCCCGGTTGCAGTGGCACCGGCCGAGCCGAAAGCGGCCGCCTGAATTTAACCTTTCAGCTTCGCCGCGAACTCCACCAGCGTCCGCGCCAGCGCAGTGACCTGTTTCGCTTTTCGCTCGTCTTTCAGTCTGCCGCCATCGTCGAAGGCTTCGTAGGCGGTCGGGATGCAGACCTGATCGGGCAACACGTGGACACCGATGTTTCCAAGGATCGAACGTAAGGTCACCAGTCCGCGCAGACCGCCCAGCGCGCCCGGCGAGGCGGCGAAAAGGGCCGCGGCTTTTCCGCGGAAGGCCACCAGCGACGGTTCGTCGTCGCTCTCGGTGCGCGAAGCCCAGTCGATCGCATTTTTCAGCGCGGCAGTGATGGAGCTATTGTATTCCGGCGAGGCGATGAGGAAGCCATCGCTCTCCCGGAGAAGCGTCTTGAATTTTTTGGCGCCGTCCGGGAGTCCGCTGGCGTCCTCGATGTCCTGGTCGAACAGCGGCAGCGCGAGTTCGCGGAGATCCACCGTCGTCACTTCTGCGTCCGCCGCGCGGGCCGCGTCGGCAGCGAGAGCGACGAGCTTTTTGTTGAATGAACCGGCGCGGAGGCTGCCGGCGAAGGCGACGAGTTTGATGGTGCTCATGGTTGGAAAAAGGTCGGGTTGAGGGGATCTCCGGCAGACGATCAATAGACCGGCCAGATGCCGGGCGTAACGAGTTCCAGCAGGTGGCCGTCGGGATCGCGGAAGTAAAGGCTCGTGCCACCGCGCGGCCATGTGACGGTGCTCTCGATCGCCACGCCGTGCTCCACGAGCCGCGCTCGCCACGCGTCGAAATCACCCGCTGCGATAGCGAAGGCCACATGCGATTGCCCGCTGGCATCGTGCGGCGGAATGACTCCGCCCGGCGTGGGCATCGGTTGCAGGGACTGCCCTTGCGCGAAGAGCAGCAGGACCTGGGAATCGGCCACGTTCAGCGCGCGAAAGTGCGCCTCGCTCTCCATCACCGCGAGTCCGAGCACTTCGCGGTAAAAGCGTTCCGAGCGGTCGATATCCGCGACGGTGAGACAGGTTTCCTTGATGCCATTGAGCCGAAGCATAGGCGCTTCGCTTAGCGCGCTCCGTTCAATCGGCTACGGCGTCAAGGTGTTCCTCGAGTTCGGCGATGCGCGCGCGCAACGGCGCGGTCAGGCGCTCCACCTCTGCCTCGGTGTAGCGCGGCGTGATGTATTGCGGGCAGTTCCAGTCGAAGCTCACCACATCAATCAGCACCAGCCGCTCGATGCGCTCGCGCAGTTCGGGGATCGGGCAGAGCTGATCGGCCAACTCGGCATTCTCCCGCGCATCGAGCACGCGCGCATGGCCGTGAAGCTTCAGCCGCTCGCGCCGCACGTAATCCATGAGAAACAGCGCCACGCGATCGTCGCCATCGAGATTACCGGTGGTGAGAAGCTGACGATTCCCTGAGAAATCCGCGAACCCCAGCCGATTCGGCCCGAGCACTTTCAGGAAACCGGGCGGCCCGCCCTTGTGCTGAACGTAGGGCCAGCCGTCGCTGTTTGTGCTGCCGAGGTAAAAGCTGTCGCGTGTGGCGATGAAATCGGTCTCCTCCGCCGTCAGGAGATCGCGTTCCGGCGCTCCGGACACGACCTGATGGCGTCCGAAATAGCGATCCTGCGCTGCCTGCACCGCGGGCGTGAAATTCATCTGCCGATATTTTGCCGCCATGGTCGTGTGGGTTGATTCAGGCCGGGCGCTCCCAGCGAAACTTGCGCTCGTTCTCCGCGATGGGTTGATCGTTGATGCTCGCGAAGCGGCGCGCCATGTAGCCGTGCTCGTCGAACTCCCAGTTCTCGTTGCCATGGCTGCGCCACCACTGCCCGTTGTCGTCGTGCCACTCGTATTCGAACCGCACCGCAATACGATTTCCGGTAAAGGCCCAGAGCGTTTTGCGCAGGCGGTAATCATGCTCCTTCGTCCACTTCCGCTGCAGGAAGGCCACGACGTCCTCGCGACCACGGATGAACTCCGCGCGATTTCGCCACTCCGTCTCCGTCGTGTAAGCCCCCGCCACCCGTTCTGGGTCACGAGAGTTCCACGCGTCCTCCGCGAGTTGCACCTTCTGCCGTGCTGTCTCCTCGGTGAAAGGCGGGAGCGGTGGACGCGGCGTGGACATGATTGTTGAAATCCCGTGGTCCGTGGCCCTTCAGCGGAAGGACCGCAGGTGGTTAATGGAGCAGGAACGCGAATGCGCCGGACAGCCCCACGACGTGCACCCAGATCATGACAATCTGCACCTTGCTCAGGGCGCGGGCGCTGCCGTTTTCACTGGGCACGTTCGGGTCGCTGCCGAAAAAGCGGTCGTAATTGGCGAGCGCATACACACCGCCGAGGAGGCTGAGAACAAACAGAGCGCTGAAGCTGAGGCGGATGAAGTCGAAGGATTCGTTTTCCATAAACTGCGGTGGCTCCTGTTAATCACGCAGCGTGCCATTGTCTCCAAGGTGAAATTTACAGAGAAGACAGCGTTGATTGGTTGCTACGATATTTCGTAAAGCACGAATTATCGTTGTAGGAGGAACGACATTTCGTAGTCTGCTTCGGTGAATCGGAACGACTTCCCGCGTGTGATGATCTCCATGGCTCAGGCTCGGTCGTCGGCGGAGGTGTTGCACGCTGTGGTTGCGGGCATCGCGAGCTGCCGTCGAGTTGTGCTCGCGCGCATGTGGCTGGCGAAGCGCGATCAGCAGTGTCCGATCTGTCACGCGCGACACCTTGACGAGGGCGAGACGCGCAGTCTGCACCTCGTCGCCAGCGCCGGTTTTTCCGAGCATTCCGCCGCCGATCTCACGCGTGTCGATGGAGCCTTCCATCGCTTCGTGGTGGGCGAGCGGAAAGTCGGGCGTGTGGCGCAGAGTGGCGAGCCGCTGCTGTTGCCGGGTCTGCACGGCGATGAAGAATGGATCGCCGATCGGGAGTGGTTTCGCCGCGAAGGCATCCGCACCTTTGCCGCGCAGCCGCTCGTGTTTCGCGGCGAGATTCTCGGCGTGCTCGCCATCTTCGACCGCGACGTGCTCGGCGGCGAAGATTTCGACTGGCTGCGCATCTTCGCCGATCACGCCGCCGTGAGCATCGTCAATGCAAACGCTTTCGAGGAGATTGCGTTTCTGAAGGAGCGCCTGGAGGAAGAAAACAGCTATCTCCGCGAGGAGGTGAGCGCCGCGGGCGGGGCGGGTGATCTGGTGGGCGATAGCCCCGCACTGCGCAAAGTGCTTCAGCAGATCGATCTCGTAGCTCCGACCGATGCCACCGTGCTCATCACCGGCGAGACCGGCACGGGCAAGGAGCTCGTGGCACGCGCCATTCACGAACGCAGCCCGCGCCGCGACCGCGCGATGATCAAGGTGAACTGCGGCGCCGTGCCCGAATCGCTGTTCGAGAGCGAATTTTTTGGTCATGCCCGCGGCGCTTTCACGGGAGCCCTGCGCGAGAAGGCCGGCCGGTTTGAACTCGCCGACCGCGGCACGTTGTTTCTCGATGAAATCGGCGAGGTGCCGCTCCCTATGCAGGCGAAACTGCTCCGGGTTTTGCAGGAGCAGGAGATCGAGCGCGTCGGCGACTCGCGTCCGCGAAAGATCGACGTGCGGATCGTTGCCGCTACCAATCGCGACCTCCGTGCCGAAGTGGAGGCCGGTCGTTTCCGGCAGGATTTGTTTTACCGGCTGAGCGTTTTCCCGATCGAAAACCCACCCCTGCGCGAGCGGCGCGAAGACATTCCGCGTCTCGCCGAGCATTTCGTCCGCACCACCGCCCAGCGGCTGGGACGAAAACCGCCGAAGCTCACCCCCGCCGCCGCGCATCAGCTCGCCATTCGCGACTGGCCGGGCAACGTGCGCGAACTGCAAAACGCCATTGAGCGCGCCGTCATCCTCTCGCGCGGCGCGCCGCTGGTTTTCGACCTCCCGTCCGTCCCCTCTGCGCCTCTTTCCGCTGCCGCCGGGCCACGCGAAACCGGAGCCGTCTTCACCAACGCCGAACTGAGAGAACGCGATCGCGACAACCTTGCCGCCGCCCTCACCCAGACCGGCGGCAAAATCTTCGGCCCCCAAGGCGCCGCCGCCCTGCTCGGCCTGAAACCAACAACCCTTGCCTCGCGCATGAAAACCCTCGGCCTGGAGCGGTCGACATTTCGGCCGAAGCGGTCTTAAGCACGCGCCGTCGAGAGTTCGCTCCGTGGTTTATCCGCCGGCGGCGGCGAGTTCGATTTCGGCGAGTTCGATCTTGATCATTTTCACCATCGCTTCCATTGCGCGGCGGGCGCGGTCCCGGTCGGAGTCATTGATCAGTTCGATCAGGCGGGCGGGCGTGATCTGCCAGTGAACGCCCCAACGGTCGGTGAGCCAGCCACATTGAATTTCGGCGCCCCCGCTGGCCGTGAGCGCCGACCACAGGCGGTCGATTTCGGCCTGATCCGCGCACAGGATCTGGAAGGAGACGGCGCCGGTGTGTTCAAAGCCCGGCGTATTGAGGGCGACGTAGGAGTTGCCGGCGAGGGTAAATTCAACGGTGAGGACCGATCCGACCGGGCCGCCCGGGGTTTCGATGGGCGAATGCATCACGCGGTCGATCCGGGAGTTCGGGAGCAGTGAGACGTAGAAACGAACGGCCTCTTCGGCGTGCCCGTCGAACGACAGGCAGGGGATGACTTGATTCATGGATGGTGGGATGGAGTGGATGGGAGGAAAGTGGTTCGGTGGCGCGTATATCCACCGTCTAACAGCCGCCGTGACACGCAGAGAAGGGGCGCCCCTTCGCGATTTTTCGGAAGAGACGCCCTGCTCGGGGAATCCGTTAGACGGGAAGAATGGCCTACTTCTGCTCGCGCGTCTGGTCGGCTTCCTTCTTCAAGGCGTCGGCCTGGGCATCGGCGGCTTTCTTCTCCGCGTTGGCCTCGGCTTTGGCGTCCTTCTTGATCGCGTCGGCCTGCGCGGCTCCGGCGTCCTTGGTGGCTTCGGCGTTCGCTTTGCCGGCGTCCTTGGTGGCCTTGGCCTGGTCTTCGAGCGCGTCGGCGCGGTTTTCGAGGGAGTCCTTGCGAGCCTGCTCCTGCTTCGAGTCGCAGGCGGCGAGGGCGAGGGCTGAAATGAGGATGGGGAGTGTGATTGGTTTCATAACGTCCTGATTTCGTGCGGGACACTCCGGGCGGTTCCCTATTTCTTCCTCCTCCGCTCACGAAGGCGTGTCGTGATGGAGCGTGGATTTTGGGGGAGGGATTGTGCGTCATCGGAGGGTGGATCGGCGCGGATGCGCTATCATGCTGCCATGACTGAATCTGTAGCGAGTGAACCTTTCCTCTGGGGAGTTTCTACGTCCGCGTATCAGGCCGAAGGCGGACTCAATGGCCCCGGTCAGCCGGCGACGAACTGGGCGGCGGCGGAAGCGCGTGGCGATGTGGCGGTGTGTGGACCGGCGGCGGATTTTTGGAATCGCTATCCCGATGATTTTGCGGAGTGTGTGCGGCTGGGGCTGAATGCGTTTCGCCTGGGCATCGAATGGACTCGCTTGTGGCCCGCGCGTGGGGCGGAACTCGATCGCGCGGCGTTGAAGCGCTACGCGGAAATCCTGCGCACCTGCCAGCGCGCGGGGTTGGAACCGGTCGTGACGCTGCATCACTTCACCCATCCCGCATGGCTCGGCCCCGATCCGTGGCTGGAGCCGGGAACGCCGGAACTTTTCGCTCGTTACGTGCGCGACCTGTGCACGGCCCTGAATCCGTTGCTCGACCGGCCGCTGCGCTGGATCATCACCATCAACGAGCCGAACATGCTCGTGCTGAATACGTATCTCGGCCGGCAATTTCCGGGGCGCGCCCGGTCGGGGCTGGCTCAGGTGACACGCGGGCTGGGGCTGCTGCTACGCGCGCATGTGCTCGCCTATCGCGCCATCCACGAAGTGTATCGCCAGCACGGCTGGCCTGCGCCGCGCGTGACGTTCAATAACTACTGCTCCGACTTGTATTGGAGCGACAAGGTCATCCTCGATCTCTGTGCGGCGAGGAGTCGCGGCGTGGCGCGGCGCGATATCGAGCCCTTCATCGTGGAACAGGCGCGGGAGTTCGACCGCACCTTCGCGAACGCCCGCCTGCCGTTGCGACACGACGCCGCTTATTTCGTCGGCAGCATGGTGAAGCGGGTCACCAACTGGGTCGGTTACCGCCGGTTCAAGGCGGAAGATTTTGCCCTCGCTCTTGATGTCCTCTACTCCGGCGATCAGCCTGCGGTGCTCGATTTGATCGGGCTCGATTATTACGACCCGTTCGCGGCGCATGCGTTCCGGCTGCCTGTCCTGTGGGATCACGAGTTTCGCAACCGTAGCTTCCGCACCTGGGTGCTCGCCACCATCACCAGCAAATGGTGGGACTGGCGCGTGCTGCCGGCGGGGCTGCATTTCTTCTGCACCTATTACGCGCAGGACTTCGGCCTGCCCGTGCTCATCGCAGAAAACGGTCTCGCCATTCGCCGCCGCCCCGACAACCGCGACCTCGCGCCGCGGCGTGATAAGATCACCCGCAGCGGATTCCTGCGCCTTCATGTGGCAGAAGTCCGTCGCATGCTGGCTGATGGCGTCCCCTTGGCCGGTTATTTGCATTGGAGCCTGTTCGATAACTACGAGTGGGGCAGCTACACCCCGCGCTTCGGCCTTTATTCGATCGACTACACCACCGGTCTCGACCGGCAGCCTATCGACCCGTGGGGCGACCATCCCGCACAGACGTATGCGGAGTTGATCCGGGAATTTCGCCACGAGGACCAAGCCGCCTCGATTGCAGCCCAAAAATAAAGCGGAGAAAAGTTCATCCGCTTTACGACCACCGGGCGGGCGAGCCGCGATGTGATGGATGTTCTGGGTGGAACACGAACGGTCGGAACCAGCAGTCGCTGCGTTCCGGCCGTTCATTTTTTTTTGGAGAACGCTCTCCAATCGAACTCCTGTCCGCCGCGCGGTCTGATCCAAAGATGTCATTGCCGCCGCAGGCGGGGATAGCGGATGAATAGCCTTATGAAATCGACCCCTTTCGGATTTGGCATCGTTGGCACGGGCATGATCGCTGGGGTGGTGGCGGATGCGCTCGCTCGCTCGACCACCGCCGGCCTCCGCGCGGTGTCGAGCCGCTCGTTGGAGAATGCGCGGAAATTCACCGCGCCGCGCCCCGGGGTGGATGCTGTGGAGGGGCTCGAGGCGCTCTTCCGCCGGGAGGATATCGAGGCGGTTTATTTCGCGATTCCCACGGTGGCCAAGGAAGCGGCGGCACTCGCGGCGATCGCCGCGGGGAAACACGTGCTCGTGGATAAACCGTTTGTCGATCGAGCGTCAGTGCAGCGGATGGTCGATGCGGCGATGGCCAAAGGTCTGGTCTTTATGGACGCGACTCACTTCGTGCACCACGCGCGCACCGCGGCCATCCAGGCGGCCATTCCGGAAAGGATCGGCACGCCGCGTTCGCTGCACACGACTTTCTACTTCCCGTTTTCCGACCGAAACAACATCCGGTTCGACCAGCAGCAGGAGCCGATGACGGCGTTGGGCGACATGGCGTGGTATTCCGCGCGGGCCATCGTCGAGTATCTGCGGCCAGCAGGCCGAATCGGCAAAGTCATCGTCGTGCCCGAGCGCGATCCGCAGACCAACGCCATCGTTCGGGCCGAGGGGTTGATCGCGTTCGAGAGTGGCGAAGTCTCCACCTTCGACATCGGTTACACCGCCGGCACGGTGCTGATGGATCTGCAACTCCTCGGCACGGGCGGCGTCATTCAACTCGATGATTTCGTCCTCGACTGGGAAGATAGCTGGTCGTTCAAAAACGCGGAAAACAAGGCCGGTTATTTTCACCGCACCGGCATGGCGAGCCGCCGGGAATTCTCCTTCATTCCCACGCCCGCGCCGATCGCTGCCGAGGTCGCGATGGTGGAAGATTTCGCGGCGCTGGCGGTGGTCGGCAACGCCAGTGCACGTGCTGCTTACGCCGAAGCCTCGCTCCGCACGCAGGAAATCCTCGACGCGTTCTGGCTGGCGGCGAATGCCTGAGGATGCGGCTGGGGCTTACAGCGGCTTGCAGAGGTAGAGCGAGCCGCCCGCTTCGGGCACATAGACGGCTTGGGCGAAGCCCGCGGCGCCATAAACGCGCCGGGCGCGCTGATTGTTTTCCTGCACTTCGAGCGTAAGCCGGCAGCAGCCGAGTTCACGCGCCCGCCTTTCGATTGCCTCGAGCAGCAGGAGGCCGATGCCTGCGCCGCGATGGGCGGGCACGACGAAGTAGTCGGAGATATTGACCAGCGGCCGCGCCGCGAACGTGGAAAACCCTCGAAAACAAATGGCGAGCCCGGCCGGTTCACTTTCATGCCAGGCGAGGAAGACGAGCGTGGTGGGGTGAGCTCGCAGACCGGGGATCACCTCGCGATAAGCGGTCTCCGAAAGAGGACGGCCGTCACCCATCGGGTCCTGCGCATAGGCGTTGAGCAGGTGGAGCGTGGCTTCCTGATGATCCGGCCGCGAGAGGTCGGCTTCGACGACGGTAACGGGCGTGGCGTTCATGACCTCGTGATGAACCATTCGACGGTGGCGGAGAGCGCATGCGTGCCGGCTTCGTCGTAGAGCTCGACCGTGACCGGGATCAGGGCGCGCCCCTTGCCTGCGAGGTTCGCATCGAGTTGCGCGAGCGCTTCCGCGGTGGCCGCTGCGGTGGATTGGATCGCGCCGGTGGCTGGTTTGCGGAACTTCGCCTCAAGGCGCCGCACCACCGGAACTACGCCGCCGCTCGATCCGAAGTGCCGGAGCAAAAACTCCCCGCTCGAAGCTTCGGCGAGAGCGAGCAGGGCACTCGCGTGGACGGTGCCGAGGTGGTTGAGGAATTGGCCGCCGCCGGGCAGGCGAAGCACCCGTCCTTCATCCGTCGTCGGCTGAAGTCCGAGGAAAGAATTGAAGGGGAGTTCGGTGAGGCTTTGCTTCATACCTTCTCTTTTGTCGGCAGCCTTTGGTGATTGGCGGGTGCGGGTCAATCGAATCCTCAAAGCGGCTGACGTGATGACACCGGCCGATTTCGCCGCTAAATCTTCGGTGTTGGGAGGTGACCTCGATGCCACTCGGAATCACTCACGATCCATCTGGGATGCGCTTCGCCAATCGGCGCGAGGCGGGGCGTGCGCTGGCGAAACGGTTGGCGCATCTGGCTGGGCGCCAGGACGTTATCGTGCTGGGGCTGCCGCGTGGCGGTGTGCCGGTAGCGGCGGAAATCGCCGGCGTGCTGGGTGTTCACCTCGACGTTTGTGTCGTGCGGAAGCTGGGCGTGCCCGGGCAGGAAGAACTGGCCATGGGCGCGATTGCGTCGGGCGGGGTGCGCGTGCTCGTGGAAGACGTGTTCCGCTGGCGCCCGGAGGTTTTCGATGCGCTGGAGGAGGTCACCGCGCGAGAGGAAAGTGAACTGGCGCGGAGAGAGGAGGCTTATCGCGGGACACGTCCGTTTCCGGATTTGCGGGGAAAGACGGTGCTGCTCGTGGACGATGGCCTCGCGACGGGTGCCACCATGCGAGCGGCGATCGCGCGAGTGCGAGCGGGCCGGGCGGCGCACATCGTGGTGGCCGTCCCGGTCGGGGCGCCGGATACCTGCGAGCGGCTGGCGCGGGAGGCAGATGAGGTGGTCGTCCTGCTCGCGCCGGAAAACTTCAGTGCCGTCGGCCAGTTCTATGCGGATTTTTCCCAGACCACCGACGAGGAAGTGTGCGAGCTGCTCGCGCGCTGAAGCTCAGCGAGCAAACCACGGGCGCGCGTTGTCTTCGCTGCGGGAGTAATACCACGAAAGCTCGACCGTGACCCGTGTGCGAGGCGGGCGCTCAAACCACGCGTGCTGGCCGATGGTCACCATCCATTTTCCCTTTTTGTAAACGCGCTGCACGGTGCTGATCGGGATGTCGTCGTAGGAACTCCAGCCCCGGCGCTGGAGCTGTTTGCGATACCGCGCCGCAATGGTTTCGAAGTCCCCCGGCATTTCGTATTCACGGGTCCATTCGATCCCCATCGGCACGCCCTGCCACATGCTCCTCCTTCCGCCCATGAGCGTGCGTTTTTTGATTTCACCGTTCGGTTTCGATTCGGGGGGCGTGTCGAGGGTCTCAAAGATCGCGCCCACTTCCTGGTTGGCGGTCGCGACCGCTTCGGCGATGACCGGCAATTGACGGCGAATATAGCGCTGCTGCCACGTGAGCAGACCTGCGGCGACCAGGACGATCCCGAGCACGAACACCCACCAGTAGGGGTGCGTGCGGCTGCGATAACGAAAGGTAACGGCCATGGTCGCGAGAGCGGTGGCCGTAGTCCTATCCGAGGCGCAGCCCCTCTACAAGGCGGCGCGAATCGCCGGCAGCGCGGCTTCGAGGCTCGCGCAATCGCTGATGCTCACACAGGGCGTGCCTTTGCGGGTGCGGTTGAGCAAGCCGGCGAGGACTCCGCCCGGACCGAGCTCGATGAAGAGATCGCACTTCTCCTCATCGACGAGGAGCTCCTGCGTTTCCGTCCAGCACACCGTGCCGGTCACCTGGTCCTGCAGGCTCTGGCGGATTTCATCCGGCTCACTCACGCGGCAAGCGTCCACATTGCAAATGACGGGAAATTTCGGCGTCGCAAAGCGGACCCGCTGGAGCGCTTCGCCGAGTTTTTCAAAGGCGGAATTCATCAGCCGCGAATGATACGCGCCAGCGACGTTGAGTGTCTTGGCCATGCGGACGCCGTGTTCCTTGGCGACGGAAACGGCGACGCTCACCTTGGAGCTTTCGCCGCTCACCACGATCTGGCCGGGGCTGTTGAGATTGGCGACATCGACATCGCACTCCGCAGCCAGTGCGCGGACGGCGCTTTCGTCGCCGCCGATCATCGCGGCCATGCCGCCGCTGGTGGCTTCGCAGGCGTCCTGCATGTAGTGGCCGCGTTGCGCTACCAGGCGCAGGCCCGTGTCGAAATCGAACGTGCCCGCAGCGGCGTGCGCGGTGAATTCACCGAGCGAAAGACCTGCGGCGGCGTGGACAGGAAATTCGCCGACTTCCGCCTGTAGCGCCGCGAGACAGGCCAGCCCGTGCACGAAGAGGGCCGGCTGGCAGTTTTTCGTCTGCGTGAGATCTTCCTCCGGTCCGTCGAAGCAGAGAGTGGAAATGGGGCGGCCGAGCAGAGTGTCGGCTTTTTCAAACAGGGCGCGAACGGCCGGGTATTTGGCGGCCAGATCCTTGCCCATGCCGACCTGCTGTGCGCCCTGGCCAGCGAAAAGGAGTGCGATGCGTTTGCTCATGGATGACTACGTAGCTTGAGAAGCCGCCCGGTGCGGCGCGCGGCACGGCGGAGCAGCTCGGCTCCACGGCGCATCGCCTCATCGAGAGGGAGCGGTGAGTCGATGATAGGGACCGTGGCGTCAAAAAGATTTTCCGCTGCCGGGTCGATGCCCCCGCCGAACGCCAGGACCGGTTTGCCGTGTTTGCGAGCCAATGCGGCCACTCCGGCAGGTCCCTTTCCTTCAAGGGTTTGCGCATCGAGCCGGCCTTCGCCGGTGATGACGAGATCCGCCGCGGCGATGCGAGCCTCCAAACCAATGGTCTCCGCGACGAGATCGAATCCCGAGCGCACTTTCGCACCGCAGAAGCTCATGAGACCGAAGCCGATTCCTCCTGCCGCTCCGGCGCCCGGCTCATGGCGAAAGTCGCAGCCGAGCGATTCGCTGACCATGTCGGCCAGTTGCTTCATGGACGCCTCGAGGTGCACGATGGTCTTTTCGTCGGCACCTTTCTGGGGAGAGAAAACGCGCGCGCAGCCGCGCTCGCCGAGCAGGGGATTCTGCACATCGCACGCGGCGATGATTTCCGGCATGTCGAGCGCGTCGTCTTTCAGGATGCGCGTGAGAGCGATGAGGTCGCCGGGATAGGGGCCGAGTTCTTCACCGTCGCTGGTGCGGAGGTCGTAGCCGAGCGCGGTGGCCATCCCCGCGCCGCCGTCCGTCGTCGCGCTACCGCCGAGGCCGACGAGAATCTGGCGCGCGCCACGTTCGATGGCGTCGCGCATAAGCTGGCCAGTGCCAAAAGTGTGCGCCCGCAGCGGGGCGCGTTCCTCGGGTTTGAGCCGCCAGAGCCCGGAAGCGTCGGCCATTTCGATGATGGCGAGTTTTTCCGCTTCGATCCACGCGTAGCGACATGGCACTTCGCGCTCGAGAGGGTCTTGTGCGGTTCGTTCGATCCAGCTGCCGCCGAGCGCGAGGCACATCGCTTCCGCAAAGCCTTCGCCGCCGTCGGCAATCGGCGCGGCGACGCATTCCACGTCCGGCACGCTCTCTCGCCAGCCGTCGGCGATCGCCTGTGCGGCGGCCGCGGCGGAGATCGAGCCTTTGAATTTATCCGGGGCGATGAGGAGCTTCATCGGCGCGCGAGGCCGGCGACCCATTTGCCTTGCCGCTTTACTTCATCCACGCGCAGGCCCGCCTTGCGAAAGGCGGTCACGACTTCCTTCTCCTGGTTTCGCATCACGCCGGAGAAGATGAGTGTCCCGCCCGGGGCGAGTGCACTTGCGAGCTTCCCCGCGATCTGCACGAGGATGGTCGAATAGAGATTCGCGGCCACGAGCTGCCAGGTGCGAGCCGGTTCCCAGTCGAGCACATCCAGGCGTTTCACGGCCACGCCGCTGAGTTTATTCAGCTTCACGTTTTCCTTGGCGATGCGCACGCAGTTCGGGTCGAAGTCGCCCGCTTCCACTTTGGCCGCGCCGAAATGCCGCGCGGCCAGCGCGAGGATTCCACTGCCGCAGCCGAGGTCGAGCATCTCCCAGCGCCCGCTCTGCTGGTCGGAAAAATCGGCGATGAAGCGCAGGCAATTGTGCGTGGTGGCGTGCTCGCCCGTGCCGAAAGCCATGCCGGCGGGAATCACCAGCGAGGCTTTGTCCGCGGGACGCTCGGCTTCGCTGGTCACGACGAAAAGCCTGCCCCGCACGTTGATCGGCGCACGCGGTTTGCCCGGCGCCTTCAGCCAGTCCTGCACCTGCTTCGACACCGTGCCGCCGAACTCTTTTACCAGCCGGTCCGCGTCGCGTTTGGACAGGGCGAAGATCTCCAGCCGGCTGGTCTTGCCCCCGGCCATCGTCGTGATGGCGAGGCGATCGACAAATTCCGTCAGCCGTTCCGGCCACACGTCGTCCCACTTGGACGGGCTCAGTTTTCGCCACTTGAAATGGGTGCTCATGATTTCGGTTTGCGGAAGATGATGATGTGCTGCCAAGGCAGGATGCCGATGGTCTTTTCGAAGACGAGCGAGTGCACGCTCATTTCCTTCTTCACCTGCGCCTCGGTCATTTTGTGAACGGTCTTGATCGGCACCGCCGGATCTTCCCCGCGAAACTCCACGAACACGATCCGCCCACCCGGTTTCAGCCCTTTGATCATGCCTTCGATCATTTCGTAGGGGTGCTCGAACTCGTGATAGACATCGACCATGACCATGGTGTCGCACGACTCCGGCGGGAGCTTCGGGTCGGCCACTTCGCCGAGGACGCCTTTCACGTTTTTGATGCGAAACATCGCCATCCGTTTCGCAAGCACATCGAGCATCTCCCGCTGAATATCGACGCCGTAGATGAAGCCTTTCCCGCCCAGATACGGCGCGATCTTCCGCGACACGTAACCGCTCCCGACGCCGATATCCGCGACGACTTCGCCTTCGTGGAAATTCAGCGCCTCGACCATCGCTTCGGTTTTCTCTTCCTCTTCGCGCTCGGGCCGCTCCAGCCAATCGGCAGCCAGGTGTCCCATCACCCGCGCAATCTGGCGCCCCATGAACCATTTTTCGATTCCGTTCGGATCGCCGCCCTTCCGCGTTTCATAGAGCGGCTCGGGTGGCGGTGCGGCGAATGTGCCAGCCGTCAAGACGACCGCAGCCAGCGCACGGACAAAGGAGGCGAGGGGGGATTTCATTACGGTTTCCACCCCGGCGGAGCGAAAATGTAAGCCAGCTTTTCACGCCAGTTTTTTGCGTGGTGGCGGACGTCCTGCGCGATCGAGCGCCACTCGTGGAAGATGAGCGTGAACGGGTCCCGCGCCAGTGGTGCTTTGGTGAGTCCATACCGGGGTGGTTCCGCTTCATCCTCGGGCTCGAAGGTGCCGAAGAGTTTGTCCCAGACGATGAAAATCATCCCCATGTTCTTGTCGAGATAGCGCGGGTTCGACGCGTGGTGCACGCGGTGGTGTGAAGGCGTCACGAGCAAATGCTCCAGCCAGCCGAGTTTTCGCACACATTCGGTATGCACCAGCACGCCCCAGAGCTGCGTGGCGGCATACATGAAGAGGATGTCGAGCGGCTGAAAACCGAACCATGCCAGCGGCGCGAAATAAGCCGTGCGGTAGAGCGGCTGAAACACGGAGGAACGAAAGCCGGTCGTGAGATTGAACTCGTCCGACGAATGATGCGTCACATGCACCGCCCAGAAAAAGCGGCAGCGATGATCGACATAATGCAGCAGCCAGTAGGCGAAATCCTCGAGCACGAGCAGAGCCGTCCAATAAATCCACCCTCGTTCGAGCGTCACGATCCGGTGCGTGAAGAAAAACGTGAGCGCCCACAACACGGCGCCACGCAGGAGCAGGTCGAGCGAGCCGTTACAGAATGCAAAGAAAACATTCTCGCTCGTCTGCCGCAGCGTGTAGGCACGCCGACCCTGCCATGCGCTCACGGCGATTTCCGCCAGAATCGCGAGGCCGAGGATCGGGGTCGTGACGGCGAGCAGGAGCTGCTCGCTAAATGCGCCCATTGAGCGTGGGCGCGATTTATTCCGGCTTCGCGATCACCCGGCGGGAAGGATCGGTCGCTCCGGGAACGTGATAGATGTTCGGTGGCGACACCGAGATCAGCTCGTAGCTCTTGAGGTTGAACTCAGGGTAGAAGCCATTGCTCGCCGGTTCATAGACGTTCCCCTCGGAGAAGGAGCCGGTGAGCTTGTATTCGTAATTGTTGTCGGAGCCGATGGTGTTCTGCGCGCGATCCGGAGCGAGTTTTTCCTGCTCGTTCAGCATCACCATGCGCGCCGTGCTCCATGGCTGCTGCGGGCGGCGAATCCAGCCCCAGAATTTGTAGTCGCGCTTATAATAGCGGCGGCCGATGTAGTAGTCGCCCGGCGGCTCTGCCGCGATCGACTGACGCAGCTTTTCCTTCGCCTCGGCGTCGGAGCGCATCTGCGCAGTTTCACAGGCGGGAAAGAGGAGCGGGACGAGCAGGAGCAGGAAGCGGCGATGCATATTGGGCAGGCGGGATCAATGCGCGGACAGGCGCGGAAAGCGAGTCTATTTCCCGGTCTCGAGCTGCTCGCGCACGCGGGCGATCAGGGCAGGCTGGCGCTGGAGCTGTGCGGTGAGCGCCTCGATGGCGTGCAGCGTCGGCGGGCTGATGTGGTGCTCCATTCCCTCCACGTCGCGATAGATGATTTCCTCATCAAGCCCGAAGAGCCGCAGAAAATCGGAAAGAAGCTGGTGCCGCCGGGTGATGTTTCGCGCCAGGGCTTCCCCGGAAGCAGTCAGGACGAGGCCACGGTATTTTTCATATTTGAGCAACCCCCCGGCATCGAGCCGCTGCACCATGTTGGTGACGCTGGCCTGGGAAATCTTCAGCCCCTGGGCGATGTCCACGACCCGAGCGTAGCCCTTCGTATTGATGAGCTCGAGGATGCGCTCGAGGTAATCCTCGACCGCGGAGGAAGCATGGCGTGTGAGAGCCTTGGCGGGCATGGCGCGACGCTGGCGCGACCGGCGCGGACGGTCAAGCGGAGGAAGTGCTCGCGTTCGTGCAAAGGCAAGCTCGCTCGTGGTGTTCCTTGGATGGCAGGCGCCCCGCCTGTCGGCGAGAAGAGCGGTTTTACCGGCCGCCGGGCGGTGCCCCTGCAAAAATCCGGGCGCGCGCGCCTCAAATTTTGTCCGTTGACACTCTTTGAGGGTGTGGAAGTAAAGTTAGCCTTAGCTAAATTTTGTATGTCCACCATGTCTGAACCGATGAATGATCATGCGCCGCAGGAGGGCTGGCAGCGAGCTGGCCAGGTGTCGCTGCCGGAAGTCTTCCGCTCCGTCCCGGTGCCCGCGCAGGCTTCATTCTGGCGAAAGATTCTCGCCTTCGCCGGTCCCGGGTTCCTCGTCTCGGTCGGCTATATGGACCCGGGTAACTGGGCCACCGACCTCGCGGGTGGCGCGCGTTATGGCTACACGCTGCTTTCGGTCATCCTCATTTCGAACCTGATGGCGATCCTGCTGCAGCACCTTTGCGTGAAGCTCGGGGTGGTCACCGGGCGGGATCTCGCCCAGGCCTGCCGCGATCATTACTCCAAGCCGGTGGTGTGGGTGCTCTGGCTCCTGTGTGAGGCGGCCATCGCCGCCTGCGACCTGGCGGAAGTGGTCGGCTCGGCGATCGGTCTCCAACTTCTCTTCGGCATCCCGCTGGTCTGGGGTTGCGTCATCACGTCGCTCGATGTGCTCGTCGTTCTACTCCTGCAAAACCGCGGCTTTCGTTACGTCGAGGCGCTGGTCATTACGCTCATCCTCACCATCGGCGGATGCTTCGCGGCTGACCTGTTCTTTGCGAAGCCGGACCTCGGCGGTGTCGTGCGCGGCTTCGTCCCGTCGATGGAGATTCTCCAAAACAAGGAAATGCTCTTCGTTGCCATCGGCATCCTTGGCGCGACAGTCATGCCGCATAATCTCTACCTGCACAGCTCGATCGTGCAGACGCGCAATTTTAATCGGGACGAAGCGGGCAAAACGGAAGCGATCAAGTTTGCCACGATCGATTCCACCGTGGCGCTGATGTTTGCGCTCTTCATTAATGGCGGCATCCTGGTCCTCGCGGCGGCGGCGTTTCATCGCACCGGGCATCAGGATGTGGCGGAAATTCAGGAGGCTTATCATCTGCTCAGCCCGGTGTTGGGCGTGGGTGTTGCGAGCACTCTGTTTGCGCTGGCCCTGCTCGCCAGCGGGCAGAATTCGACCCTCACCGGCACGCTCGCCGGCCAGATCGTGATGGAGGGCTTTCTCAATATCCGGCTTGCTCCGTGGCTTCGCCGCCTCATCACGCGCCTCATCGCCATCGTGCCGGCAGTGTGCGTGATTGGATTCTTCGGCGAGAGCCGCACGACCGATCTGCTCATCTGGAGCCAGGTCATCCTTTCGATGCAGCTCAGCTTCGCAGTGATCCCGCTACTGCTTTTCACCGGCGAACGGGCGAAGATGGGACGCTTCGTGAACCCCGGCTGGATCAAGGTGATCGCGTGGATTTCCGCATCGATCATCGTCGTGCTGAATCTCAAGCTCCTCTTCGACTTCTTCACCCCCGAGTCCTGGCAAAAAGCCCTCGGATTTTAAACGCTGCCATGTATCGCAAAATCCTCGTCGCCCTCGACACCACCGCCTCCGACCGGGAACTGCTGCCGCACGTCACCGCGCTGGCGTCGCTGATGAAAAGTGAGCTGGTGCTCGTGCACGTGGCCGATGGCTGGGTGGCGCGCAATTTCGATCAGCTCAATCTCGCCGAATCGGAAGAGATGCAGGCAGACTGGAAATATCTCGAAGACACCGCGGAAAAACTGCGCGCGGAAAGCGGGCTCACGGTCTCGACGCGTCTCGCGCTGGGTAATCCACCGGTGCAGATCCTGAAGACAGCGGAACTCGAGGCGGTGGACCTGATCGCCCTCGCCTCGCACGGACATCGGCTGGTCGGCGACATCATCCACGGCAGCACGATCGACGCCGTCCGGCACAAAGCCCGCGTGCCCATCGTCGTGGTGCCGCCGAAGCGGTAACCCGGTGCTCAGCCGATTCGGGTGGCCGCCGCTTGCTGGTTGAAGCCGGCGATGCTGACAAGCGCGGAGGAAGTCAAATTCTGGCGGACTGACCACGCGCCGTAGATCACCTGCCAGAGGGCGCTTGCGCCGGGAGCTTCGCCGAGTTGCGGGACGAGGCTGGGGACGGTGAAGTCTGCCTCCAGATCACGGATAGCCTGACGCAGGGCAGCGGCTCGATCGCGGCGATGGGTGAAGGGAACACCGGGAGTGGTTTCGATAGGCAGGGCCGCGTCGCGGGTGAGGACGACCGCGCCGGCGCCTTCGCTAAGCGGGGTAGGGGCGAGGCGCCAGTCGTGGAAGGCTTCGCACAGGATCCAGTCGATCTCTTCGCAGCCGACAACGACGGCTTGATCGCATTGGTTCAAGGCGAGCAGTTGTGCGGCGAACTGCAGCGCGGCGAGGCCGATCGAATTGTCGCCCACGAGCGTGTAGCTGGCGCCATCGATGCCGAGTGCGGCGGCGAGGTGACTGGCGGGCGCGTTGTAAACCGTCTCCGGAAAGAGCAGAGGGCTGGCGGCGTTGGCGCCTTGTTTCACGATCTGGTCGTAGAAACGGCGTGTGTAGATGACGCCGCCATCGCTTACGGCGAACACCAGTGCGGTGCGCGGCCCGGCAGTGAGGCCGGCATCGGCGAGTGCAGCCTGTGCAGCGGCCACGGCGAAATAACTGATCGGGCTGGAGCGCCGGAGTCGTGGCTGGCGCGCGAGGTGTTCGACGAGCTTCGGCGGCACCGGGCTGCTCGGGAAAACGCGTCCGGTTTCCGGGTTTTGCACCGGCTTGGGCTCGGCGCAGGTGCCGGCGCGAAGGGCGGTAAAGACACCGTCGAGATCGGCGCCGAGCGGAGTGATCCAGCCGAGTCCGGCGATGGCCGCTTTCATGGTGCTTCGAGCACGAGGCTCGCATTGGTGCCGCCGAAGCCGAACGAGTTCGAGAGTGCGCGCCGCGGTCGGGCGGCGCGCGCGGCGTTGGCGACGATGTCGAGGGCAAACGCGGGATCGGGTTCGGCGTAGTTGATATTCGGTGGGAGAAAACCGCCGCGCAGCGCGAGCACGGAAAAAACAGCTTCGACGGCTCCGGCCGCGCCGAGCGAATGGCCCATCATGGATTTTGTGGAGCTGACCGGCACGGTGGTTCCGAAGAGCTGCGCGATGGCGAGTCCTTCCGTGGCGTCGTTGAAGGTCGTCGCGGTGCCGTGCGCGTTGATGTAATCGATGTCGCCCGCAACGCGCCCGGCATCGGCCAGCGCACGCTCCATTGCCAGGCGCGGACCGATGCCGCTCGGGTGTGGCTGGGTGAGGTGATGATTGTCCGTGGCGATGCCGTAACCGGTGACCTCCGCGAGAATCGAAGCGCCGCGCCGCTGTGCGGAATCCCATTCCTCCAGCGCGAGCATGGCGGCGCCTTCGCCGAGCACGAGGCCGGTGCGATTTTTGTCGAAGGGGCGCACCTTTTCGGAAGTCGAAGCCTGGAGCGAATCGAACCCGACGAAGACCAGTTCCGAGATGGCATCGTAACCGCCGCACAGCACCGCACGATGCACCCCGCCGCGCACGAGTTGAAACGCATGCCCCACCGCATTCGTGCCGGACGCGCATGCGTTGGCGATAATCTGCATCGACACCGATGCCCAGCCGCAGGAGTCGAGGCCATCGAGCACCGCTTTCTGCGGCATGTAATTCGCCAGCCATCCGGCACGCTCCCGCAGGCGTTGCTTCGCGATCTGTGCGCGATGATACCGCTCGCCGAAGCTCATGCCGCCACTGGTCGTGCCGATGACGGCCAGCTCGGGTGTGAAGGCGCCGTCGCCCCGCTGCAGCTCGCGCATCGCAGCGGAGGTAAACCGGCTCGCACGGTGCCAGCGGTGATCGACGATCGGGAGCCCCCCGTCGTCCACTTGCCCGGCAGTTTTCGCGCGGCACTTCGACACATCGAAAACCGTCATCGGCGTCACCGCATCCCGCGCGGTGCGGAGGCTGACTTCGTTCGCCGCTGCATCCGCCCCAAGCGGGCTCACGACACCGATCGCCGTGACGGCGACGCGGTGGGGTGGTATGGAAGTGGAGGTGGGCATCAGCACTTACATAGGCCACAAGTCGCCCTCGTGCGCCACTCTTCCGCTCAGGATTGCCCCTTGCCGTAACGCGAGGGGCGGGGAATACGAGCCGGATGTTCATTCAAGCCCTGATCTTTGCCGCGATGCTCGATTTCATGTGGAACGATTCCGTCTGGTGGACCGTGCTCGGATTTCTCGCGCAGGGACTCTTTTCCGCCCGTTTCCTCGTGCAATGGCTGGCCTCGGAGAAACACCGCAAGGTGGTGGTGCCGGTGCACTTCTGGTATTTCAGCATCGCGGGGGGGTGGCTGAACCTCGCCTACACGACGCATATCTGGAAAGCCCCGCTCATTCTCGGCGCCGTCGCCTCGCTCATTACCTCCCATCGCAATCTGCATCTGCACAACGTGGGCAAGGACCGGGAAGCGGCGGAGGCCACGCCCTGAGCGGATCAGGCACTTACGCCCTTGGGCGTCTCCACCCAGCGTGCCCAGAGCCAGCACAGATCGCTGAGGCGATTGAGATAACGGACGATTTCGCCGCTGGCAGGAAAGCCTTGTTCGCGGCAGGCGCACACCGCGCGCTCAGCCTGGCGGCAGGCGGTTCGGGCGGAATCGAGCAGCGCGCTTGCCGGCGTGGCGCCGGGAGTAGCCCAGCCAGCGTAGCTGATCTGGTGATTCTTTTCGAGATCATCGATCCGGGCAGTGAGCGCTTCGACCATCGCTTCGGTCACAAGCGGGTAGCCCTGCTCCCGGTAGCGCTCGCGATCCTCGGCAGCGACGGCCAGTTCACCCATCAGCGTCACCAGTTCTTTCTGAATCGCCAGCACCGGCTCGGTAATGGCGGTGTCGGCGCAAAAAGCGCGCACCAGGCCGAGCGCGGTATTCAGTTCGTCGCACGAACCGTAGGCGGCGACGCGCAGGTCGGTCTTCGACACGCGGCGGCCAAACATCAGCGCCGTTGTGCCGTCGTCCCCGGTCTTGGTGGCGATCGAATTCATGGCCGTTTCCCTCTCCATCCTAGCGCTGCTCGATGCGCAGATATTCGCCCACCGCGAGTTTGATAAAATACGGCCCCGATGCTTTTTCGCGAGGATGGTAAATCGACAGCCCGTTCGCGTCGTCCTTCCCGGCGCGAATCATATCCGGATCGTCGATCTTGCTCTTCTCGTAATTGGCCGGCGCCCAGTCGTGGCCCTGCCACTTCACCACCGGCTCCGGCACGGCGAGCGCGGGCACCGGCACGGTGTAGTAGTGGCTGTCGCCGGCCGCGGTGACTTCCGCGAATTGCTCCAGCGCCGCGGCCTGGGGATGATCCACCACCGAATACGCGACCACGCCTGCGAAAGCGATCAGCACGGCCGCGCAGATGCTGGTGGCGGCGCGCGGGGCAAAGAAAGCGGTTTGGGGATCGGTTTCGCTCATCGGTGGGCGTCAGATCATCCAGTCATCCACGACGACCTGGGTGCGCTTGTCCTTGTTCAGGATTTGCAGTTGTTTCTCTTCGTAGATCACCAGGGAGCGTGGCGGAATGCTGTGCGTCACGAAGATATTCGCGCCGATGGTCGAGCCGGCGCCGATGACCGTATCGCCGCCCATGATGGTGGTGCCGGAATAAACCGTGACCCGGTCTTCGATCGTCGGATGACGCTTCACGCCGCGCAACGCCTGCCCGCCGGCCAGCGATCGCGCGATCAGCGCGACGCCCTGGTAAAGTTTCACGCGTTCGCCGATCACGCTCGTCTCGCCGATCACCACACCGGTGCCGTGATCGATGAAAAAGCTGCGCCCGATTTTGGCCCCGGGGTGAATATCGATTCCCGTGCGCGAGTGAGCCCATTCCGTCATGATGCGCGGCACGATCGGCACGCACAGTTCGTAGAGCACGTGGGCCGCGCGCTGGATCGCTACGGCTTCGAGATACGGATAAGCGAGGATGATTTCGTCGGTCGTGCTCGCCGCCGGGTCGCCGTCGAACGCCGCCTGCACATCGGTCGTCAGCAGCGCACGCACCTCCGGCAGTCGCTCGAGGAAATCAAAGAGCACCCGTTCCGCCTTCGCTTCCGGGCAGCCTGGCTCGCGCAGCCGCAGGCTCTTTGCGATTTCCGCCCGCAGATGATCCGCGACCGCGGTCACGCGATAGCTCGTCACGCGCGGCAGATGCACCGAGCGAATCGGCTCCTGGTCGTGAAACCCGGGGAAGAGAAGCTGGAGCAAGTCTTCGCAAAACGTCGCCAGCGCCCGCTTCGACGGCAGGTTTGCGCCATCGACGTGATTGATCCCCCCACAGCTTTCATAGCTGTGCAGAATCGCATCGGTGATCTTGGACAGGTCTTTGTCCATCGGACAGCGGAGTTATCCCCGTTTGCGCGTCGGCGCAATGCGTGAGTCTTACGGCGTGTTTTTGAACCGCGGATCTTCGAAGACGAACGGCGCTCGTTCGCCGAACCAGACGCGGTAGATGTCGTAGTTTGTTTTCATCGCTTCCTCGAGCATCGGCTTCCACGGGCGATCGCTCACCGAAAGCACGCCGGTGTTCGCGCGTTCGCCATCGAAGCCTTGAAACCAGCGGCCGGTCACCGCCTGATCGATGAGCGTGAACCACTCGATGCCCACGACAAATCCGAGCGCTGCGCCTTGCTCCACGTAGTTGCGATAGGCGAGACCGCGCTCACGCTGGGTGCCCACCTCACGCCCGCCGCTCAGTCCGCTCTCCCGGGCGGCTCCCAAGTAAAATTCGCTCAGCATCATGGGCCGCCCGCCAGTCCATCCGTAGATGCGGCGGAGAAAGCTTCGATCGACCCCGTTCGTGTAATAGTTGAACGACATCACATCCACGTAATGCCCTGCAATGCGGCAGAGCTGCTCGTTGTTGATCGTCCCCGGCTGGAGCCGGCAGCCGAGGAGCAGATGATTCGGATCGTGCCGGCGATACGATTCCGTGATGAGCCGGAAATATTCCTCCAGAAAGACGCCGGTGAATTCCTGCACGTCCGCTTTCGCCGCCGACGATTCCACCGGCAGCACCGTGTCGCCCAGTTCCTCGAAGCTCGCTGCCGACAACTTCCACGCGGTTTTGAATGCGGCGGCGGTCCGGTATTTCGCCGTGAGCCATTCCACGAAGCGGCGTTTGCACGCGTGCTCGCTTTTCAGCGTCGGCAGCAGGTGCGGGATGTTTTCGTAAATCGGTTCGTTCACGATGAAGTAGCCGATGAGCAGCGGATCGCTCGCCTGCTTGGGCAGTTCCCGCGCAAGATTCGCCTCGACTTGCGCGCGCGTTTTTTCATCGAAGGGATCGAAGGTTTCGCCGATCCCCGGCAGGCGCTTGATGCCGTTCCACTCGTTCAGCGGCAGGGATGCCACGCGCGGGAAATGCGCCTTTTCCCACGCCGCCTCGCCGCCGTAAGAAAACGCGCCGATGGAATTAAAACCCCACTGCCGCATGCGCGCCACCATGCGAGTGGCATAGCTGTCGGGAGTGTAGGGCTCGCCATATTTGCGGATGAGATTCGCGAGGTGAAACGACACCACCGTGCCGCCCGAATCCGCCTTCCATGCGCTGGCAAATTCCCCCGTCTGCGGCGGCACCCATTCGTAAGCAGACTCGCGCCCTTTCACGAGCGTGTAATCTTCGCCGGGATTCGAGGAGCACAGGCCAAGATGAAAGAAGGCATTCCCCGCCGGATCGACCAGCAGCCAGCGCTCGCCCTTCTTTTCCGTGTGGAAAAAGCCGGTCGCCTTCAAGCCGAGTTTCTCGCCGCTGCCCGGCAGGCCACCGAAGGTGTCGAGCTTCGGCGGCCGCAGACTCTCATACCATGCCCGCTCCGCGGCGACGTCGGCCTTGAGTTCCTCCACCGTTTTCACTTTCCCCGGCCACTCCTCGCGCGTCGCCTGGCCAAGTTGATCGACCAGCGGCTTGGCGTTTTCTGCGACCGTGGAGAGGCGAATAGTGAACGCCAGTTCCTTGCGGTCCGGCATCACGGGTGTGCTCGCGCGCCAGTTGAAGATCGACCAGTTCCACTCGCGATTGTCGGTGAGCTGTTGGAACGTGAACTCCGGCACGGCGATCTCCAGGCTGCTCCCCTCATAATTGGTGATCCGAATCGTCGGGGCATGATCCTGAAACAAATGCGGCTTCGCCGGTTTTTCCTTCGGAAATTCCCCGTCCTTGCCGCCGATCTTCCAGTGCCCACCTTGATTCAGCGCGATCGGGATGTGCATCTCGCACGCAATCGTTTTCACATCCGCGCTAACTTGGGTGAATTTCACCACGAGCTGGTGATCGTCGCTCCACGTCACGTCGAGTTGGCTGCCCCCTTCGTATTTCAAAGCCATGCCCGCTCCGTTCGGAGTTTTCTCGTGCAGTTGGTGCACCGGCTGTTGGTCCGCCCCGAGCAGTTCGGGATAAGCGACCGTAAACGTGCCCAGGCTCCCGGCGTCGATTTCCAAGCCGTCACCGGTGAAGTGCGGTTCAGCGGCCAGAGCAAACGAAGCGAAGAATATGAGGAAGAGTGCTTTCACGGGAACTCGTCCTTGGACCGCGCACGACGGTTGGTGTCCAGCCTTTAGGCTGTCCCAAAACCCACTCAGCCGTAGCTGGACGCCAACTCATCCCACCAGACTCCGCGCGTAGCTGACGGTGTCGATATCTTCGAGGTGTTTGTCGCGGCGGATGGCCTTGATCCGGGGGAAGCGCATGGCGAGGCCGCTCTGGTGGCGGTTGCTGGGCTGGATGCTGTCGAAGGCGATTTCCAGCACGATCTCGGGGCGGACCTCGCGGTAACGGCCGCGTTGTGAAATCGTGCTGGCGGTGAAGTGTGCGGTGAGTTCCTCGATCTCGGCGTCGGTGAGGCCGGAATAGGCTTTGCCGATGGTAAGCAGTTCGCCGGTCTGGTCGTCGCGCACGGCGAAGGTGTAGTCGCTCAGCACGTGCGCGCGTTTGCCGTGACCTTGTTCGGCGGCGACGACCACGACATCAAGCGTGGCCAGTTCCTTCTTCAATTTCAGCCACGCCAATCCGCGCCGGCCCGGCGTGTAAAGGCTCACAGCGCTTTTGACGATGAGCCCTTCGTTACCGCGGGTGCGCGCGGCGCGGAAAAGGTCGTCGAGTTCTTCCACGCTGGAAAAGGGGTAGCGCGGCGCGAATTCCATTCCCGTGGGCAGCGTGAGTGCTTCGAGTTTTTCACGCCGCGCTGCCAGAGGCGTGCGAAGCAGCGACTCTCCTTCAAGCCAGAGCAAATCGAAGGCGCGGAAAATCACCGGCACGTCGTTTGCACCGAGAAAAAGATCGTCCTCCGTTTTTCGGCCGAGCCGCTTTTGCAGATCGAAAAAAGTGAGCTTGCGGCCTTCAGCGAAGGCGAGGATTTCGCCGTCGAAAATCGCGCGGTGGGACAGGGCGCGCGCTGCGCGAGTCACGTCGGCAAATTGCTCCGCTACCGGGCGCAGATCCCGCGTGAAAATTTCGACGCGCCCATCCGCCGCGTGCACCTGCGCGCGGATGCCGTCGAATTTGTCTTCCGCCCACGCTCCCGCGGGCGCTTCCAGCACGCGGCCCCAGATCGCCGTCGCCGTGGGTTCCGGACTCGCCAGCATGACCTTCACCGGCCGGAAGACCTGCATGCCTGCGGTGTGCAAGGCCTGGCGGCGTGCCAGCAGCGCGACTTCGCCGAGGTCGCCCACGAGCATGTTCGCCTCGCGCACGTCGTCGCCCTCCACGGTGAACGCCGCGGCCAGCGCGTCCTCCACGAGGCTTTCCTTCAAACCCAGCCGCAGATCGCCGGTGAGAATCTTCACCACATAACTCGCCTCCAGCGCCGTGAGCCGCGCCAGCATTCCTTGCAGCAGCGCGCCTTTCTGGATCGGCCCGCGCGCCGCTGCCAGCGCGTCGAAAAACGAGCGCGATTCCCCGAGCGACCACGACTCCGGCTTCGTGCGCCCGAGCAGCGCTTCGAACGTCGTCTTGCCGGCATCCGCGTAGCTGCGGGAAATCTCGCGCAGCCGCACCTCGCTCAATCCACCCGCCCCCATCAGCGCCCGCCGAATGATCGAGCCGCCCGTCTGCAACGTGCGCGAGTCGGACTGTGCGAACGGACGTCCCGTGAGATAGATCGCCGCCAGCGGCAGCGCGTTTTCATCGAGCGACTGCAGATAAGCCGCGAGCAACTCCACCTTGCGCAGCTTGCTCGTGGTTTTGCCGATCTCTTCCCCCAGGGCTGCGAATCGTGCGAACGAGTCCCCCGCCGCTTCCGGTTCCACGGTAGAGACCGGCACCGCCTGCGAAACGAGTGCTCGCCGCGGGCCGGTGAGCGCGAGCTCGAACTGCTCTTCCGTCAGCGGCCACGCTTCCACGCCGCGTTCGCGCAGATCGCGCGCAAATTCCGCGGCGAAACCGTGCAGCGTCAGCACGCGTTTCGGTTGCACCAGCTCCACGTAGCGCACGAGGTCCGGGTAATCCGCGTGGTCGGTCAGCGGGAAAATCGCATCGCACTGGTAGCGATAGATCGCCCCCGGATCGAGCGCCCAGCCCGTGAGCGCCGCCACCCGCCGGCGTTTGATCTGCGTGACCATGCGCGTGCGGTTCGCACTCGGCGGGCACACCAGCACTTTCCCGGCAACGTCCGCCGCCACATACGGGAGGTAGCCCGTGGGAAACCCCGGGCGCAGCTTCCGGTAAATTTCGGTGAGCTTGTGCACCGCGCCGTGCAGCATCGGCGTGAGGTCCGCCGCGAGGAGTGCGCACAGGATCTCCTGCGATTTTCCGAGCGAATAACCGAGCAGCACCGGCACCGCATCCTCCGCCAGCGCCTCGCGGCAAAACTCGACCATCCGCTCCACCGTCTCCGCCGTCGGCGGCATCGTGTAGCGCGGCAGACCGTAGGTCGTTTCCATGATGAGCGTGTCCGCATGGCGCCACTCCGTGGCCTCGGCACTGAGACCTGGCCGCAGCTTGAAATCGCCGGTGTAGAGCAGGCTCCCCGCGGCGCTCTCCACATAGCTCTGCGCGCTGCCGAAGATGTGTCCGGCCGGCAGCAGCGTCACGGCGCAATCGTTGAATTGCCGGGTTTCCCCGAACGCCATCACATGCTCGATCCGCTTGCCCCCGAGCCGCTCCCGCATCAGCGCCGCGGTGCCGTGGCTCACGATCACTTCGCGATGAGCCCCGAGGTGATCGCTGTGCGCATGAGACACAAATGCAAATGGCTTCGGGTCGTGCGGGTCGAGCCACAGGCTGTGCTCCGGCAATTCCACCCCGCGCTGATATCGGACGCTGATCATTGGAGGCAGCTAACCACGCTCTGCGGCGAGGTGCGCGGTCCGGAAAGCGGTCATGACGGGGAAACTCCCCATGACCCAGAGAGCCAAAGCTACAGAGATTCCCAGAGGGAAAAAGGATTCAGCGAAGGGTGCTCGCATTGGTTGACATCATTAAGCATCGGACACTACTCTGCACCCTCATATGAAACGCTCCATTCTCGTGCTCACCACGCTGGCCCTTGCAGCGGCGGCGAGCCTCGCTGCGGAGCCGCCTCGCAAGATCGACAAGGCGAAGGCTTATCCGCTGGCGATCGATGACACCGTTCAGTTCCGCAAGACGAAGACCTACCTTTACGATCCGCGTGAGCCCCGGCTCAACCCCCAGACCTACGACGAAATGGCCAGCTTTGAGCGGCTTCATATCGTTTTCGGTGCTGTCAACCAGCTCGACCGCCGCGCGCGCTTCGGCCACTACTACGACTTTTTCTGGCGCACCGGTCGCCCGGCGGATGTGACCGTCCGGTTCGAGTATCGCCAGCAAAACCTCGGTTCCTACGTCCAGGCGAAGGAAGTCGAATACAAGGGCATCAAGGGCTCGCAAAAGACCTCGTTTACGGTCATCGGCGATGACTACGAAGAAGAAGGCAAGGTGACCGCGTGGCGCGCGATCATCATCGAAAACGGTAAAATCGTCGCCCTGAACCAATCTTTTCTCTGGAATTGATGACCTCGCTCGAGGGCAGCCGGAGTCGCGTCAACCCGCGATTTCAGTCAGTGGCACTCCCGAAAGCGGTGTTATACTAACCTAGAAGCGTCATGAATACCACGCCCTGCATACTCGTCGGCACGGCCGAACGTGTGGTTTGGGTGCGAGTGGAGGGCAAGGGGTCCTTCCTGAATGCGACTGGCCTGAAGGAGTTCGCCAAGGAGATGACGAATCGCGGCTTTCGGGATTTTGTGGTCGATCTCGACCATTGTCCGCTCATGGACTCGACTTTCATGGGCACGCTCACCGGCATGGCTTTGCGCCTCCGTGAGCTGGGCACCGGCGAACTCCGCGTCGTTCATCTCAACACCCGCAACCGCGACCTGCTGACTAATCTCGGCTTGGATCAGCTCATGACCTTGGATGAATCCGGCCCCTCCGCTGTTCAACAGGCGCAGCAAGCCCTCCCTTCGGATCCGGCTGACAAACAGTCCCGGGCCGAGACCATGCTCGAAGCGCACGAAGACCTCGTTCACGCCAACCCGGAGAACCAGGCGAAGTTCAAGGATGTGCTCGAATACCTGCGCAACGATCTGAGGGTGATGCCGTAGGGGTGATCCGCAGATTGCGCAGATTTGCGCTGATTAACCGCACGGCTCATCACGTTAATCTGCGTCATCTGCGGATCTTGCGTCCGCGTTCCCGCGAATTGTCAGTCCCGGAAATTCCCGAACGCGAGCCCCACGCCGAAGTCCTTGCTGCGGCAGAAAGCGATGACTTCCTGCAGGTCGTCTTTCTTTTTCCCGGTCACGCGGATTTTCCGGTCCTCGAGCGCGCTCTGCACTTTCAAATCCTGCGCCTTGATGGCCTTGACGATCTCCTTGGCTTTGTCGCCATCGAGGCCCTGCTTCACGATGAAATCCTGCGTGGCGTGGCCGAGCGGAGAGATGGCCGGGTCTTTGCGCTCCACGTTGCGAAGGTCGATGTTTCGCTTCGCGAGTTTGCCGAGCACGATGTCGCTCAGGCTCTTCAGCCGCGAGGCGTCCTCCGCTTTCATCTCGATCTTCGAGTCCTTCGCGTTCAGCTCGATGGTCGCGTTCGAGCCTTTGAAATCGAACCGCTGCGCGAGTTCCTTGCGCGCCTGGTTGATGGCGTTGTCGATCTCTTGCTTATCGACCTCGGAAACTATGTCGAAGGAAGGCATGGCGAGTGAATGGACTGATGCACTGATGGACTAGTGGACTCGTGGACGGATGGGAAGCCCCCGCTGCAAGCTCTCATCAGTTCATTCGTCGCTTTCTGTTAGTCGTGCCGCAGTGCTTTCACCGGATCTTGCATCGCCGCGGCCAGCGCCGGCACAAGCGCGGCGACGGAACTGATCACAAACGCGCACACACAAATGAGCGCGACGTCCTGCGGCACCACTTCCGCAGGGATCTGGCTGAACTGATAAATGCTCGGCGGGAACAGCTCGATGCCCATCACGTTGGCGAGGAATTCCTTGAACGGATTCCGCAGCGCCACCGTCGCGAGGCCGATCCCGAGCCCGAGGCTGATGCCGAGTGCGCCGACGATCATGCCTTGAATGAGAAAGATGACCACGATCTGGAGGGGCCGTGCACCGAGGGCCTTTAACACGCCGATCTCGCGCGTCTTCTGCACGGTCACGGTGATGAGCGTGCTCATGATTCCGAGGCTCGCGACGATCACGATAAAGAACAGGATGATGAACATCGTGTTCCGCTCGATGCGGATGGCGTCGAAGAGCTGTTTGTTGAGATCGATCCACGAAAAGATGCCCGTGCCCGGTGGCAGGTGCGGCTCGATGCCGCGCACGATGGGATCAAGCCCGTAGGGATCGACCGTGCGCACTGACAGGCCGTGAATATCGTCCCCGAGCCCGTAGAGTTCCTGCGCGATGTGCAGCGGCGTGATGACGTATTCCGCGTCGTAGGTATAGCGGCCGCTGGAAAACAGGCCTACCACTTCGAGTTCCGCCGGCAGCACCACTTCCTTGAGTTGATCGAGCGAACCCTTGTCGTTGGGATCTTTCCGGACCTTGTCGATCAGGCCGAGGATGTCGCCGATGTTGCGCGGGGCGTAGATGGTGATGGTGTCGCCCACCCGCGCGCCGAGGCTATCGGCGAGGTCCAGACCGATGATGCACTGGTCGCTGCGCAGCACGTGGGTGCCTGCTTTCATCATCGAGCGCAGGTCGGCGATTTTCAGTTCGCGATCCATTTCCACGCCGCGAATTTTCGGCGTGAGCACGCGACCGTTGAACTCCGCGATGACCGGTCCCTGCACAAACGGCGCCGTGGCCACGACGCCCGGGAGTTTCTGCACTTCGTCGTCGAGCGTGCGCCATTCCTTGAGGAGCTGATTATTCGTGAGCAACAGATGCGCATCGAAGCCGAGCACCTTGCGCTGAAGTTCGCGGTCGAACCCACTCATCACCGCGATGACCACCACGAGCGCCCACACGCCCACCAGCACCCCGAGCACCGAGAGCACGCTGATGATCGACACCGACACGCGCACCGGCTTGAGGTAACGCAGCGCGAGGAAAAGGGTGAAAGGAAGCTTCAACGCCGATTTTGGATTTTGGATTTACGATCTAGGATTTGGCATCCGTGACGAACGGTCTCTCGACCAACGACGGCAGCCCCTCCGGCAAGGTCGGCCCGTCCGCTCCTCTAGCTTTCGTTGCGGATTGAATCCTAAAGCTGAAATCCTGACTCCTAAATCGCCTTTCATTTCGCTCCCTTGGCGAAATCGTTGAAGGACAGCACCGTTCCATCCGGGAAGACCATCAGCGCGCCGTTGCCGTGGCCGCCGTAGATTTCCATGAACCAAGGCTGGGTCGGCCATTTCCGCGGCGTAGCCGGACCATCGGAAAACTGGGTGGGCATGTAGTGAATCTGCTTCACCCGCGATTTCTTCTGTCCGCCTTGGGCTTCGAGATAGCTGGCCGATTGCATCTCGCGCAGGAGGGTGGGGCAATGCCAGGTCTTCTCGTTGATGCCGACCTTGCCGAGTTCCTTGATCCACCACTCGTCGTAGGCTTCGTCACCGAGCTTCATCGGGCACTGCGGCCAGCGGTCGTATTGCGACACGTAGGATGAAGCGCCCGCTGCCAGGTTGCGCAGGTTGGCGGTGCAGTTGGCCCGCTCCACTCGCGCGCGGATTTGTTCGCCCGCGCCGACGATCAGCAACGCCAAGACCCCGATGATCACCACCACGGTAAGCACTTCGACCAGTGTAAAACCCGAACCGGAACCGCGGTTCCGCGACATGAGCAATGGAGCCAAAGCGGTCGCTGAGCGCGCAGCGCGTGGGTGCGGGGCGCGTCGCGCGTTACGGGTTGGTTGGGACGAGCGGCGTCGTGCTCGTGAACGAGTTGATCGATGTGAAGCCCGTCAGGGAGCTGCGGGAACCGCGGATCTCGAAAGGAGTCGTTGCCCGCAGCGTGGTGCTGTAAATGGTCGCGTCGGTCGTGGAGGAAACGATCTGCGGATCGTTCGCGCCCACACCGTCGGCCGTGCCGCTGCCGGTCACGGTCACCGCATCGGCCACCGTCACGCCAGAGGTCACAGTCACCGGGTTGGCCGAGGTGGAGAGTTCACCCTTGCCTTCGAAAGTGATCTGAACCGGGAAGCCCTTCATTTCCGCCGTCCAAGCGCCTTCAGCGGTGCCGCGGGTGGTGAGCGTCTGCGTGGCCGTCTGCACGATCGCACTGGTGTTTGCCGTGCCTTCGCCGGGAAGCTGCGCGGCCCCGAGCAGGGAGCCCGCGATTCGCTGATTCGACGCGTCGGCGATTCCCTGGCACACGCCGTAGCTCATCACGCCCTCGTGGAAGACGGTGAAACGGCCATCGCTCTCGACCGTGTCGGATACCCCGAACTGGCACATGCCGAGGAGATTTTTGCCCGTCATGATGCCCACATAGGTGCCCGCGGCACTGGCGCCGGGATTGTGGCCACCGTCGAAAGGTCCGCCCTGGAGCGCGAAAGCGGCAGGAGTCTGGAGCAGCATGGCGGCGAGCACGAGCGGCGCGAAGGCTTTGAGAATGCGGTTGTTCACGGCTGGAGTGGCTGGGGTTGTTGGTTGGAAAGTTGGCGCTTTATCGCTGCGGAGCGCTTGGTGCGTCAACGATTTTTATCAGGAACTCGCGCACGGCGCTCAGCGCCCGGGCCCGGTGGCTGAGCCCGTTTTTGGTTTCGGCGGGTAATTCGCCAAACGTCTGGTCGAATCCCGCGGGCACAAAGAGAGGGTCGTAACCAAATCCGCCCACCCCCTGTTCGCTGCTCACGATGGCCCCTTCCACCGCCCCGCTGAAAGTCCCCAGCACCTTACCCACCCGAGCCAGCGCCATCACGCACCGGAAGCGAGCGGGGGAGGGGAAAGCAGTCACTTCGCGCAGCAGTCGGGCTCGATTGTCCGCATCCGTCGCCCCGGCCCCCGCGTAGCGTGCGGAAATCACGCCGGGCGCCCCGCCGAGCGCATCGACCTCCAGCCCGCTGTCGTCGGCGAGGACGTAATCCGGAAAAAGCTGCGAAGCCGCCACCGCCTTGATGAGGGCGTTGTCCACGAATGTCGCCCCGGTTTCCTCCGGCGCCGGAATCTCCGGATGCGCCGTCAGGTCCTCGACCTCCCAGCCGTCGCCGAGAATGGCCCGGATTTCCCCGGTCTTATGAGCGTTTTTCGTAGCGATGAGCAGGCGCATGAAAAGAGGGTTCTAGTCTGCTGGCGCCCCCGAGTGTCCACACAAAACGAGATCGGAGCCAAGGAACGAGAGCCAAGTCGCGGTGGTGGCGATACCTGCCACTAATTATCAAACTCGTCCTTTTTGTCGCCCTTGGCGTCTTTGACGAGTGCTTCCACATAAGCCGGGTCGCGGAAGAGGTCGGCCAGCGGCACGGGCGATGAGCGAATGGCCAGAGTGGTGTTGTCGTCCGTGACCACCCGCACCACCCAGCCGTCGGGCTTCACGCCGGAGCTGTAGCGAGTGCCATAGTAGGACGAGCGGATTTCCAGGCTGCGCACCGGCTGCGACACCAGCTTGAACTTCTGCGACGGCCCATTGACCACCGAGATGTTTTGCTCCCCGCGGCTGATGAGCACCCGCTGCCCGCCCGAAGTTCGCTTGCCGAGAAAGAACCACTGGAGCTTCGTTTTCAGCGGTGTGGCCGAAAACGTGCCGACGTCCGCTTCGAGTTGCGTGGTGCGGAAGTAATCGCTCCAGTAACTCCCGTAGCCGTCCCAGTAATAATACGTCGGCCCCGAGCTGCCCTTTTTCGCCGTGCCGGTATTCCGCACCTCGAGCCGCACGGAGGCCTTCTGCTGCGCGACCGCAAAGCCGGCGGAAAACCACAACACAGCGAGGACCAAGAGCAATCTCATGGGTCCCGTGTAGGGAGCGCTCGCGGGGCATGCAAGTCTTCCTCCGGATTTGCCCTTCCGCATGGCGGGGATTGCTGCTTCTTTTCCAGCCCATTTTTTCCGACCATGTCCACGCCCGAGCGCCGCAAACCTTTTCCCTTCGACGACTACGAACCCCGCTGGCAGCGCACCTGGCTCGACCGCGCGACCTTTCATGTGCCAAACCCCGGCGAGCCCGGCTTCGACCCGTCGCGCCCAAAATACTACGTGCTCGACATGTTCCCCTACCCGAGCGGCGCGGGCCTGCATGTGGGGCATCCGGAGGGTTACACCGCGACCGACATCATCGGCCGCGCCAAAAAGCGCCAGGGCTTCAATGTGCTGCACCCGATGGGCTGGGACGCCTTTGGCCTGCCGGCTGAACAATACGCGATCAAGACCGGCCAGCATCCGCGCATCACCACAGAGAAAAACGTCACGAGCTTCCGCGGCCAGCTCCAGCGCATCGGCTTCGGCTACGACTGGCAGCGCGAGGTCAACACGACCGATCCGAATTACTACCGCTGGACGCAGTGGATCTTTTTGCAGCTCTATCACTCGTGGGTGAATCCCGCGACCGGCAAGGCCGAGCCGATCTCGACTTACACCGGTGCCGATCCCGACAGTGTCCGCCTCGCCTACGTGAGCGAAGCGCCCGTCAACTGGTGCCCCGCGCTGGGCACGGTTCTGGCGAATGAGGAAGTCATCGACGGCAAATCCGAAGTCGGCGGCCACCCCGTCGAGCGCCGCCCGCTGCGCCAGTGGATGCTCCGCATCACCGCCTACGCCCAGCGTTTGATCGACGAACTCGAAGGTCTCGATTGGCCCGAGTCGATCAAGGCACTCCAGCGCAACTGGATCGGCCGCAGCGAAGGCGCTGAGGTGCACTTCAAGGTCCACGATTCGGACGAGAGCATCACCGTTTTCACCACGCGTCCCGACACGCTGTATGGCGCCACTTACATGGTGCTCGCCCCCGAGCATCGCCTCGTGGACGAAATTACCACCGAGGAGCAGCTTGCTGCCGTCGAGGAGTATCGTGAGAAAACCGCGCGCAAGAGCGATCTCGAGCGCACCGAACTCGCGAAGGAAAAATCCGGCGTGTGGACCGGCGCGTTTGCGATCAATCCGGTCAACGGCCAGAAAATCCCGATCTGGATCGCCGATTACGTCCTGCTCGGTTACGGCACCGGCGCGATCATGGCCGTGCCCGCGCACGACGAGCGCGACTGGGAATTTGCCCGCAAGTTTGCCCTGCCCATCCGCGAAGTCGTGAGCCCCACGCCGACGCTGGGTCTCGGTGGTGGTTCTTCACCGTGCGAAGCTGAGCCGCTCGAATGTTTTGCCGGTGAAGGTTACGCCATTCATTCCGGTCCGCTCGACGGCCTCCCCACCCTTGAGGCGAAAGCCGAAATCATTCACCGCCTCGAAACGCAGGGGCTCGGGAAAAAGACCATCAACTACAAGCTGCGCGACTGGCTCTTCAGCCGCCAGCGTTATTGGGGCGAGCCTTTCCCGGTCGTGTGGGAAAACGGAAAACACCGCGCTATTTCCGAAGCCGAACTCCCGCTCGTCCCACCCGATCTCGACGACTTCAAACCCACCGGGACGCCCGAGCCGCCGCTGAGCAAGGCGACCGAGTGGCTACGCTATACCCCGGTGCATCACGAGCGAGGCGAGCCGAAGCCCGGCGCTTTCCCGCTGCCTTCGCTCAGCGTCATCGAAGGTGCGACGCCGGGCGATGGCACGGCGACTCGCGAGACGAACACCATGCCGCAGTGGGCTGGCAGTTGCTGGTATTACCTCCGCTACATCGACGCGCAGAATTCGTCCCGCTTCGTCGGCACGGAAGCCGAGCGTTACTGGATGGGTGGCGGCAAACCGGGAGGCGTCGATCTCTATGTCGGCGGCACCGAACACGCCGTGTTGCACCTGCTCTACGCGCGGTTCTGGCACAAGGTCCTCTTCGACCTCGGCCACGTCAGCACGCCCGAGCCATTTCAGCGTCTCGTCAATCAAGGCCTCATCCTCGGCGAAGACGGCCAGAAGATGAGCAAGTCCCGCGGGAATGTCGTCAACCCCGACGACGTCATCCGCGAATACGGCGCCGATTCCCTGCGCCTTTACGAGATGTTCATGGGTCCGCTCGAGCAGACCAAGCCATGGTCCATGACTGGCGTCGAAGGCATCTACCGTTTCCTCGCCCGCGTGTGGCGTCTGGTGATGGAAGAAAATCAGGCCGGCGAATGGGTTGTCTCGTCCGCCGTGCAGAACATCCCTGCCGACAAGGCGCTGCTCAAGGTCGTGCACGCCACGATCAAGAAAGTCAGCGAAGACATCGAAGCCCTCGCCTTCAATACCGCGATCTCGCAGATGATGATCTGCTGCAACGCCCTCACCGGCGCGAACCCGCGCCCGGTCAGCGCCATCCGCAGCCTGCTCGCCGTGCTGAACCCCTTCGCCCCGCACCTCACCGAGGAGCTCTGGTCACGCCTTGGCGGCACGACGCTGCTCGCCGAAGAACCCTGGGCCGCGTATGATCCCGCGCTGCTCATCGAAGACGAAGTCGAAATGCCCGTGCAGGTGAACGGCAAACTCCGCGACAAGGTCGTCGTCCCAAAAGACGCTCCCGCCGCCGACATCGAAGCCGCCGCCAAAGCCGCGCCGAACGTCATCCCGCACCTCGAAGGCAAATCGATCAAAAAGATCGTCGTCGTCCCCGGCCGCCTCGTGAACATCGTCGTCGCGTAGCTTTCATGGCGCGCCGGCGTCCCGCTGGCGCGCCGTGAGCAAAATCGTGCCAGCTTTCGCCAAGCTGCGGATTGCACCCGAAGGTGTTGAACCTGATTGTGTGCGATCATGCACACATCGTTCTTTCGGCCGGCGCTGCTCGATGCGCTGAGAGGTTACGACCGCGCGAGCTTCTCCCGGGATCTCGTCGCCGGTCTCACTGTGGGTGTCATCGCCCTGCCACTCGCCATCGGATTCGGCATCGCCTCGGGCGTCTCACCCGCGCAGGGGATGTGGACGGCGATCATCGCCGGCGCGCTCATCTCCGCGCTCGGCGGATCGCGTTTCCAGATTGGCGGTCCCACCGGGGCGTTCGTTCCCGTCCTCGCCGGCATCGTTGCCGCCCACGGCTACGGCGGCCTTGCTCTCGCCACCATGATGGCTGGAGTCATGCTCCTGTTGATGGGCGCTCTGCGCCTCGGCGGTCTGCTCCGTTTCATCCCGTATCCGGTCGTCGCCGGTTTCACGACCGGCATCGCCGTCATCATCTTTACTGCGCAGCTCAACGAAGCCCTCGGCCTCGGCCTCAAGCTCCCCGAGCACGTGCCGCAGCAATTCGCCGCCCTTGGCTCGCATCTCGCCCAGATCAACTGGTCCACTTTCGGTGTCACCGCTCTCGCTCTCGCGATTCTCTACGGCCTGCCGCGCCTCACTAGGGCGGTGCCGCCCAGCATCGTGGCTGTTATCGTCACCACGATGCTGGCCACCTGGCTCGGCTGGCCCGTCGCGACCATCGGCTCGAAATTTGGCGCGCTTCCTTCGGGTCTTCCCGGCTGGCATTTTCCGGACTTCTCGCTCGATGCCATGCGCGAACTGATGGCCCCCGCTTTCACCATCGCCGCGCTTGGCGGCATCGAGAGCCTCCTCTCCGCTGCGGTGGCCGACGGCATGACCGATTCGCGCCACGACTCGAACCAGGAACTCATGGGCCAGGGCCTCGCGAATCTTCTCTGCCCGCTCGTTGGCGGCATCGCCGCCACCGGTGCCATCGCCCGCACCGCGGCGAACATCCGCAGTGGCGCGCGCACGCCCGTCGCCGGGCTCGTCCACTCCGGGGTGCTGCTCGTCGTCGCCCTCATCGCCGCACCGCTCGCGAAATTCATCCCCCTCGCCACGCTTTCCGCCATCCTCATGGTCGTGGCCTTGCGCATGGCCGAGTGGGAAAACTTCCCCGCGCTCTGGCACAGCTCGCGCACGGAGTTTTTCGTGATGTTCGCTGCCCTCGCGCTCACGGTCATCTTCGACCTCACGATCGGCGTGGGCGCCGGTCTCGTCATGGCCGTCGTCATGTTCGTGAAGCGCATGGAAGAGATCAGCCACGTGCATCTGCTCACGCCTGACAACGACCCCGAGCAGGACGGTGGCTTCACCGTGCGCGGCAAACGCGTCCCCGATGGCGTCGTGCTCTACCGCTTCCACGGCCCGTTTTTCTTTGCCGCCGCTGACAAACTCGAAGCCGCCCTGCGCGCCAGCGGCGGCCGCCCTCGCGCCGTCGTCTTCCGCATGCGTTACGTGCCCTCCATGGATGCGACCGGTGCGCACGCCTTCCGCACTGCCGTGGAGAAAATGCGGCGCGACCACGTCCAGATCTTCGTCACCGGCATCCAGCCGCAACCGATGAAAACCCTGCACACCAGCGGCATTGCCGACCTCATCGGTATCGAAAATTTCTGCGGCGACATCGATGAAGCCCTCTCTCGCTGCCGCCAGATTTTTGGCGGTGAATCAGCGGGCGATGCGGGACACCCCGCGCCCGCTTACTGAGGCGTAACGTAGTAGTAGTTCGGACGCGGATTCACCCGCCCCGGCGCGGTCGTGGGAGGTGCATTGATCTTGGTGCCTTCTGCCTGGCGCTGCTGAAACCACGTCAATGGTTTCGGAGTCGAGTTCGTCAGCCGGGCAATCTCGTTTTGCAAAGTTTGCGCCTGTTGCCGCGCATCGTCACGCTGGGCAATGGCGGCGTCACGATCCGCGATGGCGGCATCACGCTCGCCCTGCATCTTGGCGCGCTCGTGGTCGGCGTCGAGGCGGGCCTGCGATTCGGTGCGAGCCTTCTGCTGAGCTGCCTCCACCTGCCGCGCTGTTTCGGCAATATGTTCCGATTCACGGAAGGACTCGATCGCCTGTTGTTTGGAGTGATCCTGGTAGGCTAGAAAGCCAGCCATCAGGATTAGCAAAACGAGGAGAAGCGATTTCATGGCTGGTCAGTTCTGTGGGTTTGGATTCGGCATGCCTTGGCGGCGAACCGAAGCGGCCGGGGCTGGAGTCGCATTCAAGCGCCCGGAATTTTCCTCGATCCGCTTGTCAAACCACGTGACGGGCTTTGGCGTGGTGCGGGTCAGCCGGGCAATTTCCTCATTTGCCGCGACGAGTTGCCGCCGCGCATCGTCGCGTTCCTGCTTGAGGGTCTGAGCCTCCACGGTGGCCTTGCGCACCTTCTCTTTCAGGTCTTCTTCTCGCTGGAGCGCATCCTTGGATGCCTGCTCATTCGCCATCATCTCCATGGTCAGTTTCTTCTCGTGGTTCTGATACGCCAGAAACGTGATCACGCCGACAAGCACTAGGGCGTGTCTTCAAAATGGAAAAAGCTGCAACATTCTGGGCGTCAGCGAGTTGATGGCGTGAATGTTATCACGAGATCGCTATCATCTATTGGACGAGCGCTGGAAGGCGCTTAAAAAATTAAGAAGGTAGAGCC
>JBGAGV010000045.1:0-20324 GCA_044226525.1 Chthoniobacteraceae bacterium
ACCGACGCCAACGACAGCGCCCCCATGCTCATCCCCGTCCGCAGCAGCAACTGCCGGCGGGTAAAGATCACGTCGTCAAACGACGGCGTGTGTTCTTTGCGATACTTTTCAGTCGAGAAGGGCTTCAGTTCGGGGTTCATAGGTAGGTGCGGTAGGAAATTTATTGTCGCTTCAGGATGGCTTTTCGCAAGGCGGAAAGCCGCGCGCGATAGAGCACCCGGCAAGCCAGATTTCGGGGGGGCGAACTACCCGTTTGTCGGAAAGGGTTTGGGGCAGCCGATTACTTCAGGCGGGCTGGCACGGCCTTATGGGCGCGCTCGGCGGCTTCAGCGGCGGGAATGCCGGTCGCGGTGAGGCAGCGTTCGTAGTTATCTCCCATGAGGATGGCCATGCGCTTGGCGTGAGCGAGATCTCCATCGGGAGCTTTGGCCAGCCAGGCGAAGGCTTCCTCGTAATACTTGAGTGCTTCGCCAGCGCGATTCGTGACGAAGAGGACGTTGGCCAGATTGTGCGAAGCGGACGCGGCTTCGGTGGCGACAATTCCACCGCCGCCGGCGAAGGCATTGACCAACTGTCGGTAATATTTTTCAGCCATCTTTACTTCGCCGATCTGGCGCAAGGCACCAGCGTAGCGGTTCAGTGCGGACATCTGCTGGAGCGAGTTTTCGGCTTCGGTTTCCTGATAGGTCTGGACGGCCTTCTGGTAGAGCCGCGCGGCGAGGGGCCAGCGTTCGCGAGAGGCCCAATAATCGGCGACCATTTCGAGGCCGAGGGCGGTTTCGGCGTCGTGCGTGGGAAGAAGTTCCTCCAGCAGGGCCTGGGCGCGTTCGACGCTGGCGTCGGCCTCATCCCAGCGTTCGAGGGCGGCGAGAGAAGACGCCATGCGGGCATAAACGAGGGCGCGTGGGAGGCGGTTGATGGTTTTGTCCTGCGCCTGCAATTGCACGATGCGGCGGAAGACGGCTGCGGCTTCCGCATGATGTCCCGCTGCCGCGAGGGCGAGGGCCTGCGAGTTGAGTTCGTTCGGCGCAACCGACATCTCCGGCGGCAGTGGTGGTGGTAGGGCGACGGACGGTGTTGTGGAGGAATGACGAGCGGCTGAAACCGAGACCGGGGGGGGGCTGCCCGGCGCCGGGGAGGCTGTCGTGCTCGCGGTAGCCGGAGCGGGAGGGAGGGCCGAACGATGGTCCTGATAGAATCGCCACGCCAGCACGAGCAGCATGAGCCACGTAAACTGGAACACCAGCGCCCATCGGCGGAAGCGGGTCCGTTCGCGCTCGGCTTGTTCGAGAACGGTAACCGGCACGGTGGCCATGGCCGGCTGAAGCGGTGCTGGAACGGGCTCTGGAGGTGTCGTCGGAGAGGTGGACGGAGCGAGGTCTTTGGGTTTGGGCGACTCGGGATCGGGAGTCGCTTCGACTATGGCTGCCGGAGTTGATTCGCCGGGAGTGATATCGAGCGGTGGTGCAGGAGGGGCCGCGGGCGCTGGAGGGGGGAGTTCGAGTGCGGGTTCGGGAGCTGGCGCCACGAGCAGGGGGGCGGACTCGTTGGCGAGCCAGCCGAGGAGCTCCGACGGATCTCCGAGGGGTGCCGTAATTTCGGAAGAAGCGTCGGCAAGTTCGTCTCTAAAACGCGCGAGAAATTCCTGATAGAAGGTGATGTAGCGATTCGAGCCCGGCTCGACCGGCCAGCCTTCCGCGAGAAACACCGCCAGAGCCGAAGGTCCTTCACCTTCGCCGACCTGGGCTCGCAGCCATTCCGCGAGGCGCGCGGCCATCATGAGTGCACGATCTTCCGCCGTGAGATCGCTTTCGATGAGGGCGGCGAAGTCTTCGGCGTCACCGACCAGGGCTTTTTCAAGGCGGAGGCCGATGCGCGGGGTATTCAGCACGGTGTCGAGTCGATCCAGCCACGAGGCGCCGATCGCAAACAACTCGGTGGGGGCATCGGACGTGGGCTCGGCACGGAGGGCTGCGGCGATCTTGCGGGTGGCGGCGAGGATGGCGAGACGGCTGGCCTTGCCCAGCTTCTGCACCCCGGCGGGATCGAGGCGGAAAAAGGATTCTTCGATGGGCTCGCACAATCCGCGCGCAGCCAGCCACCAGCCGAGAGCGGCGAGACCGAGCGAGCGATTGGTAGAAGACATTGGCGCCATCGATAGGGGAGTCCGCCCAGTCCGACAAGTCTGACAAGTCGGACCTTGTGTGTAGCGGGGATTGTCTCCACGCTCCGGTAAAGTATGGTGTTCCGCCCCGAAGTGTTCGTCTCGGCTACGCCGAAGGAGCTCGACGCTTATCGCGACGTCGCCAAAGCGACGCTGCGAGAGATCGGCGCGCACCCGGTCGAACACACCGAACTCGATGTGAGCTACGGTCCACTCGACGGTGTGTTGAAGGTAGCAATCGGGCGATGCGACGTGGTGATTCACCTGACCGGCTTTGCTTTCGGAGCCGAGCCGCCGGATCGGAATCACGGCGCGGTGCGGCGATCCATCGCCCACTACGAATATGACGTGGGCAAAAGCCTGAATCGTGAGGTGCTGAGCTTTGTGGCCCGGGCGGGCACGCCGGTAGGTGCCGCGCCGCGAGAGGATGACGAGGCGCGGATGCTACAGCTTGACCATCGCCGCGTGATCGAGCGCGATGGTGAGCATTGGAGCTTTGCCGGGCCGGAAGAACTCGCGGAACTGATTCGCTCTCTGCGGCCTCGTATCATGGTGCGCCGCCGGTTTATTCGGATGCCGTTTCCCGCGCGGGGGAAACAGCTTTTTGGAAGAGAGCGGTTGCTGAGTGAAGTGCAGGAGGCGGTCGAACGGACGAATATCGTCGTCCTTGAACCGCCGGCGCAGTTCGCCACCAGCTCCGCCAGTGCGGGGAAGACCGCGCTCGCGGTGGAGGCGGCGTGGCGTCTTTACGAAGCGGGACACTACGACTTCGCCTTTTGGGTGCCGGCGGTGAGCGGCGCGGACCTGGAAAGCGAACTGGTGGCGCTCACGCACGCGGACGCACTCGCCTTGGTGAAAGACGAGGTGGCCGGTCATCGCGTGCGCCTTCAGGCGATGCGCGATTGGTTCCGCGCTGACGCGCATGCGGGACGATTTTTGCTCATCCTCGATGGGGTGGACCAGGAGGTGACGTGGCTGGCGGTGGAGGCGATGCTACCGTGGTTCGAGCGCGGGACGGTGATCATCACCACGCGCCTGCCGCGCGACATCCGCGGCGCGGAGCATCTGGATGTGGGGGCTATTTCCAGCGATGCTTGTGTCGCACTGCTGGCCACGCGGCTTTATGGCCGCGAGCCGAGCGAACCCGAAACCCGCGTGCTCGAACAACTCGCCAACGTGTTGGGGCACCAGCCTTTCGCATTACATCTCGCCGCTCGGACGATGGTCGATGCGCGCCAGACGCCCGCGCAATATCTCGCCGCGCTCGCCGGAGAGACAGAGGTTTCGCCGACCGATCGCATGCCGCGCGTGAACCGGTGGCTGCCGGTGCTCGCGCAGATCGTTCGCCAGAGCGTGGGCCGGCTGGAACCGATGGCGCGTGGGCTTCTGCACATGCTGGTGTGTCTTGCGCCGCAACCCTCAGGCGTGCCGCAGGCGATTTTTGCCAGCCGGGCCGATACGAGCGAGACGCGGCACGGGCTGGCTCATCTCGAAAAGGTGGGCCTGATTGTTTTCGCGGACGAAGGCCAGACCATCCTGGTGCATCGGCTCGTGCGCGAGATCGTGCACGACCGGCTGTCGCCGGAGGAAATGGCGCGGGCGCTGGATATGGCGCGTTCACTGATCGAAGCCGCGCTCGAACGGACGGAACGCTCGCCCGGCGCCGCCGTCGTGCGCACACGGCTCGTGGGGCATTGCCGGGTGTTGCTAGGGCAGCTCAACGGTCATCCGCTGGAAGCTCATGCCGGGCGGCTGGCGCGAGGGGTGGCGATTTGGCTGCGCGATACCGGACGAGCCACAGCCGCGGAACATTTTCAACGGAGGGCTTTGGCGATTGCGGAGCGTGGTTGTCAGCCGGGGCATCCGGACCTGATTCCCGAGTTGCGTCTGCTGGCCGCCATTTTGCAGGATGCGCGGCGCTTTACCGAGGCGGCGGAACTCCGGGGGCGGGCGATCACCATTCTCGAAAAACAGCGTGGCGCGCGATCGAGTGAGCTGGTCGGAGAACTGTTTGGCCTGGCCAGCTGCCTGCGCGCGGCGGGACGATTGAACGAAGCTGAGCCCGTGCTGCGCCGCGCACTCGAACTCGAGGAGCAGGTCAGCGGGCGCATGCACGCGCGCACAGCCATTGCGGCTCACACGCTGGGCAGCCTCCTCGAGGTTTTGCATCGCCCGGCGGAAGCAGCGCCGTATTATCGCCGGGCGCTGGAGATCGATGAACAGCTCCCGCATTGCCCGCCGGCGCGGCTGGCGTCACGCCTGCATCACGTCGCAGCAGTCGTGGCGGCTTGTGGGCAGCCCCACGAAGCCATCGTGCTGCACGAGCGCGCATTGAAATTCGACGAGCAGGCCTTTGGGGCGAAACATCCCGAACTCATCGCGCCGTTGAAACAACTGGCTTCGCTTTTCGAACTGGAAGGGCGCCTTGCTGAAGCGGCGGTCCTGCTGCGCCGGGTGTTGGAAATCGAGGATGGCACCGGAGGCACATCGCCGATTGAACTGGCCAGCACGCTCACGAGCCTCGCCCATACGGTCCCGCTTGGCGAAGCCGAACCGCTTTGCCGCCGCGCTCTCGCCTTGCTCGACGATAAAGCGAACTGGCATCCGCTGGCGCGTGCCTTGCGCTGGGAATGCGAGAAGTTGATCGAGCGAGGACAGTGAAGAAGGCGTGCTTGTATCTTTCTTTTTCCTGCGGGCCGGGTCCATGTTAAACATCCGCAATGCCTGAAACGGTTCGTTTCGATCACTACGAAGTCCTGACTCGCGATGACGGCTCGCTCTTCGAGCTGGGCCGCGGTGCGATGGGCGTGACGTATAAGGCGATGGATACGAACCTGCGCATCCCGGTGTGCCTGAAGGTCATCGCCGCATCGCACCTGCACAGCGAGATCGCGCGGCAACGGTTCATTCGCGAGGCGCGCTCCGCGGCGCGTTTACAGAACTCCAACGTCGCAGCGGTGTATCACCTCGGACAATCGGGCGATACGTGGTTCTACGCGATGGAGTTCATCGACGGCGACACCGTTGATGCGCTCATCAAGCGCAACGGGCGCCTGCCGGCGAAACTCGCCCTGGAGATTACGGATCAGGTCGCCAAGGCGCTCGGCGCGGCGGAACCGCATGCACTGGTGCATCGCGACATCAAGCCCGCCAACCTCATGGTCGTGCGCGAGGGCGACAACGTGCTCGTGAAGGTGATCGATTTCGGTCTCGCGAAATCATCCTCGCCGGATGACGACAGTGCGACGCTTTCCATGGGGGGCTTTGTTGGCACGCCGCACTTCGCTTCTCCCGAGCAACTCGAAGAGCGAGACCTCGACGTGCGCTCGGATATTTACAGCCTTGGTGTGACGCTGTGGTTCATGCTGGCGGGCAAGACCCCGTTCGCCGGTTCGATGGCGCAGGTCATGAGCCAGCACCTCTCGAAAACGCCACCCTTCGAGAAGCTGAACGTGCAGCCGCCGCTGGCGCGTCTGCTGCGGCGGATGCTGGAGAAAAAGTCGCTCGACCGTCCCCAGAATGCCGCGGAGTTGCGCCGTGAGATTGCGCGTTGCCTCACCGAGTTGGAGTCGCCGGACGCTCTGGCCGCGCCGAGCGAACCGCTCGCGCCGCGCGATGCGCAGGAAAGTTTCCTCACCATGGTGGATCCGTCGCTGGTTGGCGGGGAAGCGGTGAAGTTCGAGCCCGGCGCCTTCATTGCCGCAAGGTATCGCATCATCGAATCGCTGGGGGATTCCAACCTAGGCCACATGTTCCGCGCGCACGATCAGACCCGCGCCGAAGACGTGCGGCTGGTCGTGCTCCACGATCAACTCACGCTCAGCACTGAGGCCTTGTCCGCGCTGGAACGAATGCTGGAGCTGCTTATTCCTCGTCCCCATGCGAATGTGCAGCGCATCGATGCGTTGGAGACCATCGAAGGCGCGAGTTTCCTCGTGCTGGAGTGGTTGGAGGGCGCGTCCCTGGTCGAGTTGCTCCGTGCCCGGCGCGAATTGGGCGCCCCCGAAGTGCTCGCGTTGCTTGCGCCCGCCGCGGCGGGGCTGGATCATGTGCTTGCTTGCGGCGTGGAGGAAACGGAGGTCGCGCTACATCGTGTCCTGGTGACCTTCACCGGCAAGCCGCCTGAGAATTGGCTGCATCAGCCGCATGGCATGTGGCCGGATCACTCCGTGAAAGTGAATCCTTTTTCCCGTCGAGGCGCGGAATCGGCGGGAGAAACATGGGCGGGAGCCCAGACGCAGGTTGAATCGCCACGGGCCACCGGTGGTGCGGCGGGCCGTGCCGTTCGTTCGCTGGCGGCGATCGCTTACGAGCTGCTCGGGGGTAAACTTTCGCCCGCTGCCCTCGCCACCGGCAGCATCGATTTCAAGCCGCTTGCGGCCTTGAACGAAGCCGGGAATGAAATCCTGCGCCGCGCGCTTTCGCCCGAGCCGCCCTTTCGCACCGCGACCGATTTCATCAAGACGCTCAGCGCTCCCGAGACGGCCGATCTTCCGCGCCGCGATCACTATGGCACCGCCAGCCCGACGCGGATGGCGGCCTCGCACGCCGCCGCGGAACGGAGCAGCACTGTCGTCGAAACGCCCGCGAAGAAATCTTCCTCAGGTGTCATCATCACCGTCCTCGTCATGCTCTTGCTCGGTGGAGGTGCATTTTGGTGGTTGAAGCTCCGCCCTGCGCCGCAACCGCCGATCGTAAACAACACGAGCGGCACCACGACGGATTCGTCAACCACGACCAGCACGACCACTACCGCAGACGTTCCCACACCTGAGGCACCGAAACCGACGCCGGACATGTCGCGCAAGATTGCGCTCGATAAAGCCGTGGCCGAAGCCAAGGCGCTCGAGGCGAAAGAAGCCTGGGGACCGTGTCTCGCCGCCTGGGTGCAGGTTGCGAAGGACTTCCCCGAGAGCGGTGCGGGAAAAACGAATCTCGAAGCGGTCTGTGGCACGTTGCGTTCGCGGCCCGACGGTCTCGGCCCCGATTTCCTCGCCGTCACGCGCGAACCGCTCACTGCCGCCGCCGATCTCGGCGTGCTCAGCGCGATGATGGTTCTCGCGGAAAACCTCCGTCGCAGCGACCCGCAGTCGGCCTTCCAGTGGTTCCATCGCGCCGGGGAGAGCGGCGATCTCGAAGGTCTCACCCAGGCCGGGCTCATGACTGCGGACGGGAAGGGGACCGATCGTAGCTTCGAAAAAGCTGTCGCCATGTTCGAGACGGCCGCAGCCAAAGGCCACCCTTCCGCCAAGCGCGCGCTCGCCGAGTGCCTGCTTTTTGGCAAAGGTATCACGCCCGACCAACCGCGCGCTATCGCGCTGCTGAAAGAAGCCTGCAACGCGAACGACCGCCTCGCCTTTGACCTCCTCGCCACCTGCTACGTAAAGGGCAACGGTGTCGCCAAAGACCTCGCCGAAGCTGCGCGCCTCTACGAAAAGGCCGCCGAAGCCGGGCTGGCCCGCTCGTGGGGAAATCTCGGCGTGCTCTACATGCGGCCCGACGGCGTCGCGCAGGAGCCGCGTCGCGGGTTCACCTATTTTCAAAAAGGCGCCGACGGCGGCGACGCCATGTCCATGTTCTTCCTCGCCACATGCTACGAGACCGGCGCTGGCACGCCGACCAATCTCGACAAAGCGAAGGATTTGTATCGCAAAGCTGCTCAATCCGGATGGGCGCCCGCGCGGGCCTGGTGCGACAAAAACAAAGTCGATTACACCAGCGCCACGCCCGCGCCGCAGTAATCGGCGCGGCTCACACGATCAGCATGCAATCGCCGTAGCTGAAAAAGCGGTAGCGTTCACGAACGGCTTCCTCGTAGGCGCGCAGGACGAATTCGCGTCCGGCCAGCGCGCTCACCAGCATGAGCAGCGTGGATTTCGGCAGATGAAAATTCGTGAGGAGCACGTCCGCCGCGCGGAACTGGTAGGGCGGGTGAATGAAGATATCCGTGCTGCCGCTCACGGCGCGCAGCGGGCGGCCGAGCGATTCCAGCACGCGGGTGGTGGTGGTGCCGATGGCGATCAAGCGCTTCGCTGCGTTCGCCTTCACCGCTGTCTCGTCGCTCACGTTGAAACGCTCGGAATGCATACGATGCTGCGCGAGATCGTCGACCTGCACGGGCCGAAACGTGCCCACGCCCACGTGCAATGTGATGAACGCGTGCGGCACCTGCGCGAGCACTTCTGGTGTAAAGTGCAGCCCGGCGGTTGGGGCGGCCACGGCCCCGGCTTCGCGGGAGAAGACGGTCTGGTAACGCTCCGCATCTTCCGCTTCCGGTTCGCGTTCCATGTAAGGAGGTAGCGGCATTTTTCCGAAGCGCTTCAGATCCACCGATTCGCGAAAAGCGATGACGCGTTCCCCTTCGGGCAGAATCTCGCGCACCTCCCCGATTACGCCGCCGATCATGACCGTCGTGCCGATCTTTAGCTTTCGCCCCGGCTTCGCCATGCATTTCCAGGTGTTCTCCGCGACGGCTTCGAGGAAGAGAAACTCGATTCGCCCATCATCACTATAAGTCCGCGCGGGAATCACGCGCGTGTCGTTCAGCACCACGAGGTCGCCCTCACGCACAAAGCTCGGAAAATCCGCAAACGTCCGATGCTCGATCCGCTGCTCCGCCCGGTGCAGCACCATCATCCGCGAAGCATCCCGCCGAGGCAGGGGATGCCGGGCGATCAAGTCGTCCGGAAGCGTGTAGTCGAAATCCGCAGTGCGCATCGTTGGTGTCCAGCCTTCAGGCCGTTTTAAATCCCAGCACGCGAAAGCGTGAACTCCAACCGTTCACTTCGCCGCTTTCGGCTTCGCCCGGTCGCCGCTGACACGAGTCAAACCGCAGCGGGTGGCGGCGGCGATGATCAGTTCGGTGACGCGGGCTTTGAGCCGCCAGGCGCGGTAGGCGAGTGAGGCGACGAGGATGGCATACGGGCCGAACAACCACCATTCGAGATGGCCGTGCGACAACCCGCGATAGAGCAGACCGACGGCGAGGATGAAGTTGGTGAGGAAGGTCGTGGCGACCATCTTCGAGCCGAGCCGGACTCGCGTGAGGCACTTCGGACCGCCGTGATATTCGGTAACGGTAGCGACGCGGACGCTCCACCAGAGGTTGCCGTAGATGAGGACATCCCAGTCTTTCCAGCCCGTATCGGAGGAGTAGCGCCACCCTTCGAGTTCCAGCAGGGCAAAGATTTCCTCGAGCAACTTCTCCCGGCCCACGCCGGTTTCGTTCCAGAAATCGAGACGCGATTTGCTACCACGCAACGCCTCGGCCGGGACGCCGACTTCGTGCGAGCCAATGACCGCCGCCGGCGTGCGCTTGAACTTGAGCCAGGTGAAATACCGTGCCCACCCGCGCCCCAGCGGTTGTGTGAAGGCAAGAAAGCCGACGAGCAGGCGGGCTAAAATCGTGTCGAACTTCGGCTCGATTTTCGCGCCGGCCATGTAGCTGAGCGCGACGGTGATGGTGCCGAGCATCATGAGATACGGCACGATGCGGAGCTGCTCGAACGACACGCTGAGCAGCGCGATAAAGGCGGTCAGCGCGACCCATTCGATGCACGCGAGGTAGCCCGCCAGCGCGCTCGGAGAGGGCTGATAAATGCTCTGGAAGAGGCCCTGGCCAAAGATGCCATGATAGATAATCGGCTTGTTGAAAAGCCAGGTGAACCGCGGCGCGCCGTAGATCTGGCCTTTCCATTTCGCCTGCCCGGTCGGGCCGAAGAAAACGAGATGCTTGAACCGAAGCATCGCCTCCGCTTCGCCATAGCCTTCCTGCTGCGAGCGAAAGGCCTTGAGCGTGAAGCGGCGATAATGCCACACGATCGCGCTTGGGCTGAACGCCACGACGCCGCCGTTGCTCTGCAGGCGCCAGCAGAAATCCACGTCGTCACCGGCTTTGCGATATTCGATGTCGAAACCACCGGTTTGCTCGAAGGCCCAGCGCCAGAATGCCATGTTGCACCCGGGCACATGTTCCGCGACCACGTCGGTGAGCAGCACGTGGCTCGGGCCGCCCGGAGCGGAAGCGACTGCGGCCTGAATCCAGTTCACGGCCGGCGGCGAAATATTCGGCCCGCCCACGCCAGCGTAGTCACCGCTAATCAGTGTGCCGACGAGATAGTAGAGCCAGTCGGCGTCGGGCATGCAGTCCGAGTCCGTATAGGCGAAAATGTCGCCGCGCGCCGCGGCCGCTCCGGCATTGCGTGCGTAACTCAGGCCCATGTTGGGCTGGATGATCGAGACGAGGGTGGGCAGGGGACCGCCGGTTTCCGTGCGCGAGCGTCCTTCGACGATCTGCGTGCCATGCTCGTTGTGATATTTACCATCCCATGTCCCGCGTTCCTTCAGCCAGTCTTTGACGATGTGCTGCGAATCGTCCTTCGAGCCGTCATCGACCAGCACGATTTCGAAATCGGGATACCGCACCTGATCGAGCGCGCGCAGACAGTCGCCGAGGGTCTTGCCGCCGTTGTAACTGCAGACGATGACGCTGACCTTCGGATACTTCGTCAGCGGGATGTGTTCCGTGATCGAAGGCGTGGTGAGTTTGTCGCGCAGCGTGGCGAAGGCCTTCTTTGGCTGGCGATCGCGCGTGACGAGGCCGAACTGCCAGTCCTCGATCTCGTGGCCGCCCGTGAACCACTCGTCGGTCCATGCGAAAAAGATCGTGCCCGCCGCGCCGCCTTTCACCACGACTTCGAGATGCCAGTCCAGAATTTCGGACTGCCGCTCCTCACCGTTGCGCATCGTATCGAGGCCGAATTCACCGAGGATCATCGGCTTGTCTTCCGCGAGGTTTTGCAGCCGCGCGAGATAGCGCTCGAAGTCCGGGCGTCGCTCCAGATAGACGTTGAAACTGTAGAAATCGACGTTCCCAGGCAGCAGATATTCCGTCGGCGGATAACTCGCGTAGCTGTAGAGCGGACGCGGATCGGTCGCGCGAGCGACGTCGATAAGCTTCTCCAGAAATTCGACGACGCGTTGTGCGCCGAGCCAGCGCACCATGGTAGTCGGCACTTCGTTCCCCACGAAATAACCGAAGACGGCGGGGTGCCCCGCATTCTTCGCGACGGCGGCGCGAATGACGCCGATGATCTGTTTCTTGAGCGAATGGGAGTTGAGAAACTCCACGTGCTGCGTCCACGGGATGGAGATCAGCACGCGCAGGTGATGCTCCGCCGCGAGGTCGAGCAGCCAGCGGGGCGGCACGTGATAGACGCGGATGAGGTTCACTCCCAGCTCGTTCATGAGCTTGAAGTCCTCCCGCGCGCGTTCCGGTGTAGAGATCAGGTCACCGTCGGCATTCGGCTTGAATGGTCCGTAGGTGACGCCTTTCAGGAACCACTTTTTGTCGCCCTCGTGGAAAAATTTCGAGCGAACGCGGATGGGGGGAAGGATGGACTCGGGAGTGGCGGTCATTCCGGTTTGGCTCACAGCGTGCGTCCGGCCGCGGCCAGGAAGGGTTTCAACTCTTCCATGAGCCTGGCGAAGCCATTGAAATCCACCTGCTGCTGGCCGTCGCTGAGCGCTTCGGCGGGATTGGGATGCACCTCGATGAGGAGGCCATCGCCGCCCATGGCCACAGCGCCGCGACAAAGCATGCGCACGAGGTCGGCCCGGCCGCAGCCCTGGCTGGGATCGACGATGATTGGCAGGTGCGATTCCTTTTTCACGATCGCCACCGCAGCGAGGTCGAGGGTGTTGCGGGTGTAGGTTTCGAAGGTGCGAATGCCGCGCTCGCAGAACATGAGGTTCGCGTTGCCATGAGCGAGGAGATATTCGCCGGCGAGGAGCCATTCGTCGATGCGCTCGCTCAGGCCGCGCTTGAGCATGACTGGCTTGCCGGTTTTCGCGGCGGCGATGATGAGTTGGAAATTCTGCGCATTGCGCGCGCCGATCTGGAAGATATCGGCCACTTCGGCGACGTGCTCGACGTGGTATTCGCTGAGCAATTCGGTGATGATCTTCAGTCCGGTTTGTTCCTTGGCCTTCTTGAGCAAGGCGAGGCCTTCCTTGCCGAGCCCTTGGAATTCGTAAGGCGACGTGCGCGGTTTGTAAGCGCCACCACGCAGGATGGTGGCTCCCGCCGCCTTCACGGCTTCCGCGGTGGTCAGGAGCTGCTTCTCGGTCTCGACGGAGCAGGGACCAGCCATGATGCAGAATTTTTCGCCACCCACGATGACGCCGTCCACATTCACAGTGGAATTCGCCGGGTGCGACTCTCGGCTCACCAGCTTGTGTTTCTTCTGCACCGGCATGACTCGCTCGACCTGCGGGAGGACGGTGAGCGATTCGAGCGTGTGATGCGTGCGCTCATCGCCGATGGCCGCAATGATGGTCTGCTCGGTCCCAAAGATCGGCCGGGGGTCATAGCCGAGCTTTTGCACTTCGGCGATGACTTCATCGATCTGCGGGCGGGGAGTGCCGGGACGAATGACGACGATCATTTGGGATTGGGTTTGAAAGTTGAGAGTTGAGAGTCGAGGGACGTATTTACCCTCGGAAAAGGGCGCGCAGACTAAACCGCGTCCCCGAACCTTCAACCCTCAAACCCTCAACTCCGTGCAAGACTTTACCGCTGGCTCGACCCATGCCCTTCCCGCGAAGGTCCGCAAATCCACCGGGCGCCCCGAGATCGATCAGCGGATTCATGAACTCGTGGCGGCCTTCGACTGCGATGATTGTGAACTCATCGAGCAGTTGGTGATGACCTGCTACAAGCTCGCGAAAGACCGGATTGGGGTCGCGGATCTCAAGATGCTGAACCGCTCGATGAACGAGTTGCGTTACGCCGCCCGCACCTTCACGCCGTATCGCGGCACGCGGAAGGTCTGCGTCTTCGGCAGCGCCCGCACAGCGGAGACCGACCCATCCTACCAGGCGGCGGTCGAGTTTGCGCGCAAGATGGTGGAGCGTAATTACATGATCATCACCGGCGGCGGTGATGGCATCATGGGGGCGGCGCAACGTGGGGCCGGCCGCGAAAACAGCTTCGGGCTGAACATCCGGCTGCCGTTCGAGCAGCAGGCGAATGAGACCATTCACGGCGACTCCAAGCTCATTACCTTCAATTACTTCTTCACCCGAAAGCTGAACTTCGTGAAGGAGAGCCACGCCATCGTGCTATTCCCCGGTGGCTTCGGCACGATGGATGAAGGCTTCGAAGTGCTCACGCTTATCCAGACGGGCAAGACGCGCATCATGCCCATCGTGCTGGCGGACAAACCCGGCAGCACTTATTGGAAGACTTGGCTGAGATTCCTGCAGGATCATCTGGAACGGCGTGGGCTCATTTCTGCGGAGGATTTTAACCTCTTCCACTCCGCAACCTCCATCGATGAAGCCGTCGAGCACATCACGCGCTTTTATCGGAACTACCGCAGCTATCGTTGGGTCGGGCATCGGATGGTCATCCGGCTCGGTGCGCCGCTGAGCGAGTTTGCCGTGGAAAAGCTGAACGCGGATTTCGACGACATCGTCGAAAAGGGCCGGATCGTCCAAGGGCGGGCGCTTCCCGAGGAAGCGAACGAACCGGATATCGCCGACCTGCCGCGCCTCATCCTGCACCCGTATCGGCGAAATTTCGGACGGCTCCGGATGCTGCTGGATGCCGTGAACGACGCGGAAGTGGCTCAGTAAGGCAGTTTGTCGCGCTTCGTGTCAGGCTGCCGCTGCTACACCCTCCCGCCGAAACACCACCACCACGCCATCGAGGCTGCCGTCCTTGAGAAAGATTGGCGCCGACGTTTCGAGAATGCGCACCTGCGTGCCGTCCCGCGTGCTGAGCAGGCGGCGGCCTGAACGAGTATCGAGGATTTCCCGTCGGAGCTGGTTGGCCGCATTCGGTTCGGCTGCAGTCCCGGTGTCGGGATCGACGAGTCGGAAGACTTCCCACAGAAAGCGGCGGTGCCCTTCCTCCGGTGTCCAGCCGGTCAGACTCGCCCCGGCGGGGTTCATATAAGTCACGCGGCCCTGGGAGTCTGTCGTGATGACGCCATCGGCGGTGCGGCGCAGAATTTTTTCGAGCCAGCGTTGGTCCCGCTCGTGCAGGCCTTGCGCATCGCGCTTGGAACCGACGGCGAACCACACGATGCCCACGGTGCAGAGAAAACCCGCGAGGCGGGTTTGTTCGTGGGGGCCCAGCTCGAGTTTGTGTTGTGCCGGAGCGATCAACTGCCAGAGGAGCGCAAACGATGCGACCACGCTCGCCAGGCCGTATTTCCAGCCGGCCCACCAAGTCGCCCACGCCACCGCGGCGACGAAAAGGGTCATGGGACTAGCCACCCGTAATGGTTCAATCCGGCGGGTAAGCTCAAAAGCGATTCCCGCCGCGGCAACACATACGACTGCGCGAAATATCTTCATCTTCATCGTCAACACCACAGTCGCGTGGATAGGTGTTTTCCCCTACCGTTGAAAGACAAAATACCTCGGTTTTCGTAATTGCCCGGGTTGCGGGTTTTTACGCGTGGGAAATCCAGCGCTCGAACGACTGGCTTGGCCGTTATAGCCCCACGCGGTCCCACATCTCGCGCATCATCGTGTAGCCGAAGTGACCTTGATCGACGGCGAAGTATTCGCTGCCGGACCACGCGCGATGCAGTGCCTCGATGTCCGACGCTTCTGCGACCCGATCATGTGCCCCGGCGCAAAGCATGATGCGTGTTTTCGGATCAAGCGGCTGGTCTTCCATCGGTGAAACGAGACGAAAATGCGGTGCGACTTGCGCTTCATCGATGCCGACGCGGCGCAATTCCCGGCGTAGCGCCGCTCCGGCGGGAGAGCGCCAGATGGCGTGATCGACATCGACGATTGGGGCCATGAGCGCGGACCAGCGAAAACCCTGTTCGACCGACATCAGCAGCGCCCCGATCCAGCCACCGTAGCTCGTTGCCCAGAGCGCGAATTCGGAGCAGCCATGTCCGCGCAGCAGGTTCATGAGTTGCCGCGCCTCGCTTACGCCCTGCCGCAAACCCTCTGCGGTGCGAATGACGTCGGGCGTGATAGCCAGCTCCCCATTCATGCGCCACGCGGGCTTGCGTGAATAATGATACGGGAGGTGCAGAAAACATGCATTCCAGCCGCGCTCGTTGAACCGCGCTGCCCATCGGCGATAACCGAGGTCACTCGCGGACATCAGCGCGTGCAGCATGATCACCGTCGGAGCCTGCGGACCGCCCGGACCGAGGTAATAATCCACGTGCGCATGATTGTTGTCGGCCCACGGCGTGGTGATCGGGCTGAACCAGCGCAGGCGGGTTCGCTGGTGCGCGAGCAGGGTGTAGTCATTGGGCTGGGCGCGCGGCGCATGAAAATATTCATCGCGCGATTTGGCTGCGTGTTCCGCGATGTAGAACCGAAGGTCGCGCGGCGCGTGCAGGGTCAGTTTGTGACGTCGCTGCACGAGATCCATCATCGTGCACATGGCCCAGTCGGAGAGCGCGGCGAGCCGGCTCATTCGCCGCGCATCCGCTGCTGCGGAGATTTGGGGAAATCGCGATCGTCGAGCTGGAAATGAGCGCGCATTTCCGCGGCGAGAGAGCGCAACGCTTCGCCCAGCACGCGCTCGAATTCCACGCGCGCTTCTTCCTTGGAAGTCGCACGCCATTCGGGCGGCGGGAGCGTTTCGCCGAAGCCGATCCATACCGGCGTGCGGCGGAAGGGGAGCCAGTTGGCCGCGCGATAAAGCCGGTCACTGCCGAGAATCACGCACGGCACCACCGGCACCTGGGCGAGTTGGGCGATGGCGCCGATGCCGGGGCGCAGCGGTGCTGCGTTCAGCACCGAAGCCGCTCCGTCGCGCAGCCCGCCTTCGGGAAAGATTCCCACGACATGCCCAGCCTTCAGCCGCGCGAGCGCGGTGCGCACGGTGCGGGTGTCCGCCTTCTCGCGGGTGAATGGAAACGTGTCGCAATACGTCAGCCATGTGCCGACGAAGCGATGGCTGAACAGTTCGGCGAACGCCATCCAGTCGATCTTGCGCCAGATTCGCGCGGAAATGAGCGGGGGATCGAAGTGGCTGATGTGGTTGGCCGCCAGAATCCACGCACCGCTTTTTTGCACGCGGTCGCGTCGATAGACGCGCGGGCTCGCTGCGGGGGCGAGCACGCTACGGCAGAGGTTCACGGTGAATTTGTAAAACAACCAGCGCATGCGGGGCGCGGAAGCTGAACGGGGCCACGTGGTGATGGCAAGCGCGGGGCGGATCAAATTCGCGGTTGAAGCCAGAGAACAGAGCCCGGATAAATCGCGTTCCCGCCATGCCGACTTTTCCGCCATTCGCTTTCACCGCTTCACGCGGTCTTCCGCAAGCATGAGGCTGCTGATTAGCGGCATCTGCGGATTCGTCGGTTCGACGCTCGCGCTTGCGCTGCGGGAACATCAGCCCGGTATCGAAGTGGTCGGCTTCGATAACTTCATTCGACCCGGCAGCGAGACGAACCGTCGCCGCCTGGAGGCGTTGGACGTCCGCGTCTTTCACGCCGACCTGCGCCTGCCGCTGGATCTCGCGCAGCTCCCGAAATGCGACTGGATCGTCGATGCCGCTGCGCTGCCCAGTGTGCTCGCGGGCACGGCTGGCCAGACAGGCAGCCGGCAACTCATGGAGCACAATCTGGTCGGCACCATTCATTTGTTGGAAAAATGCCGCGCGGATGGCGCCGGTTTCGTGCTGCTCAGCACCAGCCGCGTGTATTCCATCCCTCCATTGGCCGGTCTGGCGGTGGTGGTGCGCGATGAGATGTTTGTGCCCGCCGACGACGCTGAGGTGAGCGCCGAGGGCGTGGCGGAGAGCTTCAGCACCGCTGCGCCGGTGTCGCTTTATGGCGCAAGCAAGCTCGCCAGCGAGACCATCGCGCTCGAATACGGCACGACCTTTGGATTCCCGGTATGGATCAATCGCTGCGGGGTGATGGCTGGCGCCGGGCAGTTCGGCCGCGCCGATCAGGGCATCTTTGCGTATTGGATCAACACCCACCTGCGCCGTGCCCCGCTGCGTTACATCGGGTTTGATGGGCAGGGGCATCAGGTCCGCGATTGCCTGCATCCGCGCGATCTCGTGCCGCTGCTGTTGCAGCAATTCGCCGCGGGTGAGGACCGCACAAAGCCTCGCATCGTCCACGCCTCGGGTGGCCGCGCCTCGGCCCGTTCGCTCCGGCAACTCACGCGCTGGTGCGACGAGCGCTTTGGCCCTCACCCGGTCACCAGCGATCCGCGAGATCGGCCTTTCGATGTGCCTTGGATGGTGCTTGATCCAAGGCTGGCTTGCTCTGCTTGGGGTTGGGCTCCACAAACTCCGACCGACGCCATTCTCGAGGAAATCGCCCAACACGCCGAGGCGCATCCGCACTGGCTCGAACTTTCCTCTCCCGATTGATTGCCATGGCTGAAGAAGCACAAGACCTCCAACGAATCTATCAGCGCCGTTTCGGCCAGACCGCCGCTTATCGTAACCGCGTGTGGCAGGTGCTGACCTCGACTTTTTTCTCACGCTGGATCGCCCCCAGTGCCGAAGTGCTCGATCTCGGCTGCGGCTATGGCGAGTTCATCAACAACGTCCGCGCGGGGAAAAGGTTTGCGATGGATCTCAACCCCGATGCGCGCGCGCAACTCGCGAGCGACATCACCTTTTTCGAGCAGGACTGCTCGAAAGAATGGCCCGTGCCGGCGGACTCGCTCGATACCGTGTTCACGAGCAATTTTTTTGAGCACCTGCCCGACAAGGCGTGCCTGAAGCAGACACTGCGGCAGGTTTTCCGTGCGCTCAAGCCGGGCGGGCGGCTCATCGCCATGGGCCCGAACATCAAGTATCTGCCCGGGCTGTATTGGGATTTCTTCGATCATCACACCATCCTCACCGAGGCGTCGTTGAGCGAAGTGCTCGAGGTCGAGGGGTTCGCACTCGAAAACGTGTGGGGTCGGTTTCTGCCCTACACGCTCGTGAATGCGCCGCAGTATCCGATCTTCCTGCTGCGAATCTATCTCGCGCTGCCGTGGCTGTGGTGGATCAAAGGGCGCCAGTTCCTCGTGGTGGCGTCGAAGCCGAAGCGCTCGACTTGATCGACGCCCCGGCGGATCATCTTCCGAAGAATGTCGCCCCATCTCTCCTATTTTCGGCCATGGACCTGCCTTGCCGCGTTGTCGCTGGCGGTCAGTGGGTGCTCGACGAAATTCGTGGCGAAATCGGTGAATCCCTTGCGGCCTGCCGCGACGGCTGGCTGGGACGCGGGTGAGTTGAGTGCTTCGACCCAGGCACGGTTAAAGGCGCTTCAGTTAGCCCGATCATGGCAGGTCGATCCAGTGGCAGCGATTGCGGCGCTGGAGCCCGCAGCAGCGCACGATTTACAGGCCCGCCGCGTGGTCATGGAGGTGTCGCTCGCGGCAGGTATCCGAGCCCACGCGAAATTCCTCACGGATCGCGGCGCGGCTGGATTTTATCTGTGCGCGGCGGAGCACGCCTTCGATGCTGCGGGGCAGGGGGATACTGAATTTCAGCGCTTTTCACGTGCGGTGAGCCGCTACGCGGTGGCCCGACTGGCGGGGCTCCGCCAGGTTGCGATGAAACACGACATCCGACTCGACCCGGACATTGTGGGGCCGACGCGGAGCTACCACGTTGAAATGCGCACGAACGTGCCCGGGGCAGTGCATGCGGACGACTATAGCGAGCTGCTGCCGAACGACCGGTTCGAAGTCGCTGGGGCCCGCGAACTGGCCTTGGTGGAAGGTGCGGGGACGCCGATGGTCGGGAAGGTGAAAGGCCTCGAAAATCACGCCGCAGCGGAAGCGCTCACCATGGCGGATGGCCTGTGGGTGCCGCTGACCGCGACGGCAGATTTCGGCCCGCGCGCCCCGGTGCGGCGCGTGTCGTTCACGCTCTACGACCGCAAACAGATCGACACCGCGACGGTGGGTGGAAAAAATGTGACGCTGGCCGGCGATTTTTCGACACCATTTGCCGTGCGGGCGCGGGAACTGAACCAGCAAAACTTTCTCTCCCTCGGCATCATCGGATTCCTGCGGGGGGACCGGACCTTCAACGACATGGGGCTCTACCCGCTCGAAAAACCGTCGGCGGATAAAATTCCGGTCGTCTTCGTGCACGGGCTCATTAGCGATCCGAATGACTGGCGCTTCCTCCACAATGCGCTGCTGGCCGATCCGGAAATCCGCCGCCGCTATCAATTCTGGGCGTTCTATTATCCCACCAGCATGGCGGTGCCGTGGTCCTCGACCCGCCTGCGGCAATCGCTCGCGCATCTCCACGAGCGCATGAACCCGGGCGGGCGGAATCCGAATTTCAATCACATGGTGCTGATCGGTCACAGCATGGGTGGCCTGCTCTCGCGCATGCAGATCGTCAGTGGGGGCGACAAGATTTATGCGCGGTATTTCAAAAAGCCGCCGGAGGAACTGCGGCTCGGTGCGGAAGGGCGCCGCACATTGCGCGACATGTTCTTCTTCCAGCCAAACCCCGATGTGGACGAAGTAATCTTCATCTGTGTTCCTCATCAGGGGAGCTTCCTCGCGACGAATTGGGTCGGACGCATCGGCCAGTCAATCCTGCGCCTGCCGCTCACGGTGGTGCAGTTCACCACGCACCTGGTGACGCTGAACGGCGACGCACTCGTGAGCGATGTCAGTCTGCAAGCCGGCACGAGCATCGATTCGCTCAGCCCCGGCGGACGATTCACGACGATGCTGACCGAATTGCCGATGAGTCCACGCGTGAAGAAATACAGCATCATCGGCGATCGCGGCGCGGGCGGCGATAAGTGGATGTCTAGTGACGGGGTCGTGCCCTACTGGAGCAGCCACCTCGAAGGTGTGCCCGAGACGATCATTCCTTCCAACCACAGCGGTCCCGAGCATGAACGCTGCGCGGTGAAGGTGAAGGAACTGTTGCATGAACACCTGCGGCACTGAGCCGCGGCGGTGTGCTTAAGCAAACAGCTTCGCGACCGGCGTGCCCTTGTCGGTGATCGGCACGGGGCGTTCGCCGTCCATGAGGTTCTTGTTCGGATTCACCTGCATGGTGGCGAGGATCGTCGCAAAAAGATCGGGCACGCTGACGGGATCGGCGACGGGGTTCATCGCGAGTTCGTCGCTGGTGCCGACACACTGGCCGGTGCGCAGCCCGCCGCCGCCGAGCATGACGGTGAAA
>JBGAGV010000020.1:0-159157 GCA_044226525.1 Chthoniobacteraceae bacterium
GATCGAAAACTTCTTTCAGCGCGCCAAAGCCATGCGCCGCTTCGCCACTCGCTACGAAAAAACCTCCACCTGTTTTTTCGCCGTCGCTTGCCTGACCGCAGTCCTCGACTGGCTCAAACCATTTTGAAGACACGCCCTAGGTTGTTGGGAAATGCGGCGGAACCGATGAAGCAAGCAGCCTTTTGCCGAGAGGGAAATCGGACAGTCTACGACGCGCTCGCCTGCAAGTTACCTCTGTTTCTTCAATTCTTTCTTCACGGCGTCTGCACCCTTTAAAGCGCGCTCCTCGTATTTCGCATCGCGCGGTTCGATCACGCCATCCGCGACCAGCTTCTCCACCGGGATCGCCCCCATGTCGTGCATCTTCTCCACCCACGCCTCGCACGCCCCGCGCAACTCCGCGAGCTTTGCCGCGTTAGCCGGGTCGGCAGCGATATTCTTGATCTCATAAGGATCGGCCTCCGTCTCGTAGAGTTCTTCCTTCGGTTTGTGCGGCGCGAAGAAAAGCTTTTGCACGTCGTTGAGTTTGCCCTCCGCGTTCCACTGTCGCCACACCTGCATCGTCTTGCCGATCTCCATGTAACCGATGATCTGCGCATAAGGCAGCTCGGGCGCGTAGTTGCGGATGTAGCGGTAGCGCGAGTCGCGCACGCTGCGGATTCGATCGAACGTCTCGTCCATGTAATCGCGGGCGGCATAGACATACTTGCGTGGCGGCGCCTTGTGCGGGCCGACGAAAACCTGCCCGTCGAAGGACTCCGGCACCTTCGCACCACCGAGATCAACGGCGGTGGCGGAAAGGTCGAGAAATGTCACGAGCTCATCGCTTACGGTGCCCGGCTTGAGATGCCCAGGCCAGCGCACGAGCAGGGGCACGTGCAACCCGGTCTCGTAGGACCACCGCTTGTAACGCGCCATCCCGCGGCCGTGATCGCCGGTAATGAACACGATCGTGTTTTCCGCGAGGCCTTGCTTGTCGAGCCACGCAAGTGCATCGGCCATGTCGTAATCCACGCTCGTGACGAGGTCGTAGTAGCGCGCGATTTCTTCGCGCACCTCCGGCGCGTCGGGATAGAATGGCGGAACCACCATTTTCGCGGGATCGTGCCGCTGTGCGGGCGTGAGGCGCTCCGTGTTCTTCGCATATTTGTTCCCGTCGTTGCGCACCTGCGATTCGTGGCTCTGCAAAAAGTTCGCGTAAGCAAAAAACGGCTGCGGCAGCGGCTTGTCCTGCTTCCACCAGTTCTCCGTGGAGTCGCGAAAATCAGTAGGGTTCTTGAAGTTGAAGTCTGTCTTCCCCGGCCATGCCACATGATAACCGGCATCGCGCAAAACCTTCGTGAATGTCGTGGGCGGATTCTTTAGCACCGAACGCATGTGCATCGTGCCAATCTTGATCGGGTATTGCCCGGTGATCCACCCACTACGTGTCGGCGCACACACCGCCGTATGTGTGTAGCAATGGGTGTAGCGCACGCCTTGTGACGCAAACTTATCCATTGCTGGCGTAATGGCCTGCGTATCGCCATAGCAGCCTTGCTCCGGCCCCATGTCTTCACCGACAAGCCAGACGATATTGGGCCGCTCCGCCGCGACAGCGAAAGACGTGAAAAAAGTGAGAAGGAAAGCGAGGGACTTCATCGCCCCACCCTAGGAGCACCGCGCCCCGCAATCCATCCTCCACTTGGGCAGTTTTGCACGTTCTAGCCGAAGTCGGCGATCCAGTGTGCTCACACGTCTTTACCTTGGTCGAATTGGCGGCGCTGGAGTATCGGTGTCGGGAAGGGGGTGGGATTGGGCCGAGGCGGAATGACGGGCGGATTCGGCGCGGGCGGGATTGGCGGCGCAGGCGGTGCCGGCGTGGGAAAAGGGGTCGGTCGCGGCGGTTGTGGAACACTTGGAGGATTCGGAGCAGGAGGAAGCGGCGGTGCCGGCGGCACAGGTGCCGGGAAGGGCGTAGGATGAGGGCGGTCCGGGATTCGTGGCGGATTCGGCGCGGGCGGGACCGGCGGATTTGCCGCCGGAGGAAGCGGCCCGCGCGGAGCTTGAGACGGCTTCCCCTGCCTTTGCATCACCGGCGGAGCCGCTTGGAGCACGGAAAGTCCCACGGCTGCGAACAGCCACCACAGTGGACGCGTTTTCATGTCTCCGAATCGCGGCGCGGGACGTCCCGGCCCTGCGCCTGATCTGTCATCGCTCGAATCGGAAATTGTTGCCCCCACCGCGCGGGCTTACGCAAACGTCCCGACGGCTCTGTCTTCAGTCTCCGAACGAAATCCCCATCGCACGCCCGGTCTCGACCAACTGGCAATCGGGGGACACCCGCTTGAGCTTGTGCACCGCATGGCTGATCGGCACTCCGAGAACCTGGTAGTTCTGGTAGCTCACCATCTCGCCAAAGCGGCCTTCGGCGATGAGTTCCACCGCATGCACGCCGAATCGCGTGCCGAGGATGCGATCGAGCGTAGTCGGCGCGCCGCCGCGCTGCAAATGACCAAGCACACAGCAGCGCGTTTCCTTGCCCGTGCGCGTCGCTATTTCTTCCGCGACCTGTTCGCCAATGCCACCTAGTTTATATTCGCCCGAGCCGGCTTTATAATAAATCTCGCTGCGGTCCCTCGGGTGCGCCCCCTCCGCTACGACCACCAGCGTGCTCAGCACTCCCTCCACTTCGCGACGTCGCACCGCCTCCGCGACTTTTTCATACGAAAAGCCGATTTCGGGGAGCAGGATAATATCCGCGCCGCCCGCGAGCCCGCCGTAAAGCGCGATCCAGCCCGCATGCCGGCCCATCACTTCGATCACCATCACGCGCTTGTGGCTCGACGCCGTGGTGTGCAGTCGATCGAGCGCTTCCGATACAAACGCCACGGCGCTGTCGAAGCCGAACGTCATCGCGGTGGCCTCGAGATCGTTGTCGATAGTCTTCGGCACGCCAATCATCGGAATACCGGCTTCCTGCAATTGCAGCGCCGTGCTCAGCGAGCCATCACCGCCAATGGCGATGAGGGCGCCAAGTCCGAGTTGTTGCACGGTGGCCTTCGCGCGTTCGATCACTTCATCCGGAATGCGCGCCGTGGACCCCTCTCCGACCTTGGCAACGAAATGCCCGCGATTGGTCGTGCCGAGAATGGTGCCGCCGAGTTGCATGATGCCCGCACATCGTTTCACATCGAGCACCTCGAAATTCGCAGGGGGCAAAAGCCCCTCGAAGCCATCGTGAAAGCCGAGCACTTCCCAGTGCCGGTTCGCCGCCGCCCGCACCACGCCGCGGATGACCGCATTTAACCCGGGGCAATCGCCCCCACTCGTGAGAACTCCGATGCGTTGGGTCATAGGTCTTGGATAATCTGGTCTTCTGGCAATCTGGTTGTCTCCATGGCACCGCAGACTATCAGACAATCAGAAGCCGAGACAATCAGCGGCTGCACCGAACATTTCTACTTCGGCGCCTTCCACTTCGCTGGACGGCCCGCCGCAGCCCACTGATCATACAGGCGCCAACCGCGTTGGAGAAGGCCGTTGGCCACGCCGAAACGATCGCTGCTCCCAAGCACCACCACGTTGAGCCGTCGCGGAGTGATCATCACCTTGTCGCCTTGCTGCTGGCTTTCGGGAGCCTTGGCGCTGGAGATGATCACGCAGCCGCCCGCTTTCCGCGTCTGGCCAGTCTTCACACCGTCGATGCCTTCCACGCCGAGAAGTTCGTTCGTATTACGCAGGAGGTATTGCGACTGCTCACCGCTCGCGGCCTGATAGCTGATCTTGCGCTCCTTTTGCGAGACCATGAAGCGGAAGGCTGGTTGTTTCATCGCGTAAGCGGTAAGCTTCGAGAGATCTTCCGCGGTCGAGTAGGGGAAGGGCTTTGCCTCATCGAGGCCGTGGGGATTGGTGAACCGGGTATTTTTCATCCCGATCTCGTGCGCCAAAGCGTTCATTTGCTTCACAAAGCCGGCGGTGCCGGTGCCATCGATGGCGCGGCCCACATGGTCGGCGATCGTCTCGGCCGCCGCATTGTCGCTCTGCAGCAACGCGGCATAGAGCAAGTCGCGCAGGGTCACGCTGTCGCCAGTGGTGAATCCCACGCCAGCTTGCGCGCCAAGGTTCATGGCGCTTGCGGGGACGGTGGCCGGCTGGTTCAGGTCCGCCTTGGAGGCTTCGGACCAGTCAAAAGCCACCATGGCCGTGGCGATTTTGGTTAACGATCCGACCTGGAGTTTCTTCGATGCACCACTGCTATCGAGGACCATGCTGGTGTTACTATCGGACACCAGCCAGGCAAGTGTGTCGGCGGAGAAACCGGCAACCGGTGAAAGGAAAAAGCAGATGAACAGAGCGAGATAACGCATGGCAAACAGCCACGCAGTTTAGCGGGGGAGCGGCCGGCGGCAAGACGGGAGCGATTCGGTCACCCGGCCTCGGTCTCGCCGTGCATTCGCACGGTTTTTTCCCCTCAAGCTGCGGGCGACCTCACGACTTCGAATTGCGTAGGCAGTTCGGTTCGTGTTTCCCGCTGCTTGCGCCGGGCTTTGGCTTCGCCCCGGGCCAACGTCATGAACTCCTCCTGGCTGTCGTGATGCCCGCTGCCCTTGCTCTGCGTTACGCGGGTATAGGTGCCGTCGGAATCGAGCTGGCTAGCCTTCGTATTATCGATCAGGTAAGCTGCGAGAATCTGTTCGGTGATGCGTCGCTGGAGTGCGGGGTCTTCCACAGGGAAGACGGTTTCGATGCGGCGGAAGAAATTGCGCGGCATCCAGTCGGCGCTGCCTAGAAAGACCTCCGGCGTGCTCCCATTCTGAAACCAGAAAACGCGCGAGTGCTCGAGAAAACGGCCCACCACGGAACGCACCGTGATGTTTTCGCTCACGCCTTCGACGCGAGGCCGCAGACAGCAGATGCCCCGGACGATCAGGTCGATCTTCACCCCGGCGTGACTCGCGCGATACAGTGCCTCGATGATCTCGCGATCCACGAGCGCATTCATCTTCGCGATGATGCGCGCGGGCTGGCCGGCTTTCGCGTGCGCGGTTTCGCGCTCGATGCATTTCATCATCGTCTCGTGCACCGTGAAGGGTGCGATCAGAAAACGCCGGGCGCCTTGGAATTTGCCGAGTCCGGTAAGGAGGTTGAAAAGATTCGTCGCGTCCTCGCCGAAGTCCGGATTGGAGGTGAAGAACGAAAGGTCGGTGTAAAGTCGCGCCGTGGATGGATTGTAGTTCCCCGTGCCAAGGTGGACGTAGCGTCGCAGGCCGTCATCGTCGCGCCGCACGACCAGCGCGATCTTGGCGTGCACCTTGTAATTCACGATGCCGTAAACGACGTGCACGCCGGCTTCCTCCAGCTTCCGCGCCCAGAGAATGTTATTGGCCTCGTCGAAGCGGGCTTTCAACTCGGTGACCGCAGTGACCTGTTTGCCGTTTTTCACTGCATTCATCAGCGCACCGACGATGCGCACGTCACCGCCCGTTCGATACAGCGTCTGTTTGATGGCCAGCACGTGGGGATCAGCCGCCGCCTGCTCGAGAAAGTCCACGACACTGGCGTAGCTTTCGTAAGGGTGATGCAGGAGCACATCGCGCTGGCGAATCACCGAGAATAAATCACCCGCGCCGCGAAACACCGGCGCCACCGGCGGAACGAAAGGCTGATCGCGCAACTCCGGCGAATGATCGCCTTCGTAGATCGCCATGAGCCGGGTCGGGTTCAGCGGGCCGTTGACCTGATAGAGGTCGTCTGGCGTCAGTTCCAGCGTCTCGAGGAGCTGATGCAAAATTTCCGGCGGGCAATCGTGATCGACTTCCAGCCGCACCGCACCGCCCCGGCGGCGATTGTGCAACTCCTGCTCCACCGCCTTGAGCAGGTTCCCCGAGTCTTCCTCGTCGATGTAGAGTTCACTGTTGCGCGTCACGCGGAAGTGCCACCAGCCGAGGATGCGCGTGCCCGGAAAAAGGTCGGCCAGGTGCGTGCCGATGAGCGAACCGAGAAAGACGTATTCGTGGCTTTCATCCTCGCGCGGCAGCCAGACCAGCCGCGGCAACACCCGCGGCACCTGCACGACACCGAGCCGCCGCTCCACCTCGCCATTCCGCTCGAGCTCGAGCGACACCACAATGTTCAACGACTTGTTCAGCAATTGCGGAAACGGATGCGCCGGGTCGATCCCCAGCGGCGTGAGCACCGGCCGCACCTGCGATTGATAGTAATCCTCAATGAACGCACTGTCCCGCTGAGAAAGCTGCCGCGGATCGTGAAAGACAATGCCTTCCTTCGCCAGCGCCGGCACGAGTTCCTCGCGCCACAGTTTATATTGCTGGTCGATCATCGTCCGCACCCGTTTGCGCACCGCACGGAAGGTTTCCGACGCCGTGCGTCCGTCATTACTCCTCTCCACTACCTCCGACTCGATCTGCTGTTTCAATCCCGCCACCCGCACCTCGAAAAATTCGTCCAGATTCGAGCTCGTGATGCAGAAAAATTTCACCCGCTCCAGCAGCGGGTTGCGGGCGGACAGCGCCTCGTTCAGCACACGCTGATTGAACTCCAGCCACGAAAGTTCGCGGCTCAGAAAGTGCGAGGCGTTGAAGAGCTTCATCTGGCGGAATCTCAGACGAACTTCGCATCGTGACGAGTCGAAAGAATGGCCGCGGCATTTTGTTGCATTGTGCGCGACGCCGTTTCGCCCACCATTCACGGCACACTCATGAGCACCGCCCCTTCTACGACTGGCCCGCTCCTGGTCCGCCACGAGGGCCACACCCCTCGCGAACGCAGCACCTGCGGCTGGCGCGATCGTCTCATCAGCCACGAAGACGCGCCGCTTTCACCCGCGGCTTGGGCGCACGCGGTCGATATAGACGGCGCGAAACTGCACTATCACAAGCGTTCCACCGAACTTTACTACGTTCTCGAGGGGAGCGGCAATGTCGTGCTCGATGGAGTCGAGCAATCCGTCAGCAAAGGTTCCCTCGTCCACATCCCGCCTGGGGTCATCCACGGCGCCAAAGGTCGCATGCGCGTTCTGGTCGTGGGTATCCCCGATATCGCCGAGGACGACTACTTCGAGGCGGAGCCAAAATAGCTCACAGTCGCCGGAACGCTTCGTCGAGCACCGCGAGCATAAAATCGGCGTCGGCTTCGTTGATGCACATCGGCGGTTTAATGCGGAGCGTGTTGCCGTTCAAACCGCCTTTGCCGATGAGCAGTCCCAGTTCGCGCGCGGTCTCGAACACCTGGGCGCACTCAGCCTTGGCGTGCTCTTTGGTCTCGCGGTCTTTGACCAGTTCTACGCCGATCATCAGGCCCTTGCCCCGCACCTCACCAACGATGGAATATTTTTCCTGCAACGCGCGCAGGCCGCTCAGTAGTCGGTTGCCGATCTTCAGCGAGTTCGCCTGCAAACCTTCGCGGTCGATCACTTCGAGCACGGCCTTGCCAATCGCACAGCATACCGGATTGCCGCCGAAGGTGTTGAAGTGAATTTTCGCCGCGAGGGCCTGCGCAATCTGCGGCGTGGTCACGACGGCCGCGAGGGGCGCGCCGTTGCCGATGCCCTTGGCCATCGTCACGATATCCGGAATCACGCCCTGCGTCTCGAATCCCCAAAAATGCGTGCCCGTGCGACCGAAACCCGCCTGCACTTCGTCCGCGATGCACAACCCTCCCGCCGCCCGCACATGGGCATAAGTCTCGCGTAGATAATCATCCGGAAACACCACCGCACCGCCGACACCCTGGACGCTCTCAGCGATGTAAGCCGCGACTTTTCCCGGCGTGGCATAGCCGATCAGCTCGCGGACATCCTCCGCGTATTTCTTCCCCGCGTTCGGATCATCGTGCCCCCAGGGTCCACGATACGGATCGGGGGCGAGCGCGTGATGCACGCCAAAGGAGTGCGGCACGTTGAATTTCCACGTGCTGTGTGCGGTGAGCGCCATCGTGCCGGGCGTGCCGCCATGATAGCCATTGCGTAAGGCAACCACATCGTAATTTCCCGTGAAGGCCCGTGCCATCAGGATGGCGAGATCGTTCGCCTCCGAGCCGGAGTTCACGAAATAACACACCTTCAGATCGCCTGGCATCTTCGCCGCCAGCGCCGCGGCGTATTCTGCGATGTTCGGGTTGAGATAGATCGTCGTGGTGTGCTGGAGCAGCTCGTTCTGGGCATTCGCTGCCGCAACCACGTGCGGATGGCAATGCCCCACACTTACCGTCACGATACCGGCTATGCCATCGAGGTAACGCCGCCCTTTTTCATCCCACACATACTGGCCCTTTCCCTCCACGATCATGATGGGCTCCTTGTAGTAGTGGAAGATCGCCGGATTCACATGCGCCTTGCGCAACGCGAGCACCTCCGCAGCGCTCGGCCCGGTATAAGGTTGCGGCTGGTGACCGAAGGGCGGCAGCGGAGGCAGGTTCATAAAATCAGGAGTTTGGGGCGAGACGGCGGAGGATGAGATAAAGCACGAACGCGATGCCGAAGCCGACGAACCACGCGTAATCGTAAAGATGAATCAGGAAGGTCGGCACATGCGCCACATTGATCGCCTTAACGGTCACCAGGAAACCCGGCAGCGCCGGCAGGGCTCCGGCAAGAAGCGCTACCAGTGCGATGATGCTGAAGCCGCCCACGAAACGATACGGCCCATCCGACCGATATAGCCCCGCCACATCGAGTTTCGTTTTCCGATAAACAAAGTAGTCAGCTATCATGATTCCGCCGATGGGGCCCAGCAGCGCGCTGTAAGCAATCAACCAGGTAAAGATGTAGCCGTTGGGATCCGCCACCAAAATCCACGGCCTTAAGAGCAAGCCAACGACGCCCGTGATCAGTCCGCCCATGCGAAACGAAATCCAGCGTGGGGCGAGATGCGCGAAGTCATTCGCCGGGCTGACGACGTTCGCGGCGATGTTCGTCGCCAGCGTCGCAACGCAGAGTGCGAGCATCGCGATCACCAGCACCGCCGGATTCGTGAACCGCGTGAGCACATCCACGGGATCCCACAGCGTCTCGCCGTAGATGATCGTCGTCGCCGAGGTCACCGCCACGCCGATGAACGCATACAGCGCCATCGTGAGCGGCAGCCCCAGCGTCTGGCCGAGAATTTGATCGCGCTGTGAGACAGCATATCGCGAGAAGTCCGGGATATTCAGCGAAAGCGTCGCCCAGAATCCAATCATACCTGTGAGCGCGGGAAAAAAATACGACCAGAACTGCCCCGCTTTCGCTTGCCCAGGATCGAACGTCGACGGCTGCGAAAGCATCGGGCCGAAGCCGCCCGCCCTGTTGTAAGCCCATGCGAGCAGCAGCAGTCCCAGCGCGATGAGCAGCGGCGCTTTGATGTTTAGCAGCCAGCGAATGCAATCGATGCCCTTGTAAACGACGAGCATATTGATCGCCCAGAAGAAGAGGAAACAAGTGAGCTGCGCGCCGTTGATGCCAAGCCAACCGAGCGGCGCCGCGGCCGTCATCGCCGGCACGAAGACGCCGAGGATTTTGTAAATCGCGCTGCCGCCGATCCATGACTGAATGCCGAACCAACCGCACGCCACCAGCGCGCGCAGCAGCGCCGGAACATTTGCGCCGAGCGTGCCGAACGACGCGCGGCAGAACACCGGAAACGGAATGCCATAGGCCGTGCCAGCGTGCGCGTTGAGAATCATCGGGATGACGACGATCACATTGCCGAGAAAGATCGTGAGAATCGCCTGCCACCAATTCATCCCGCCGCCGATGAGCGACGAGGCGAGCATATACGTCGGAATACAAGCCGACATCGAAATCCACAACGCCGCAAAGCTGCCAAGCCGCCAGTTGCGCTTTTCCGGGGGCACCGGGGCCAGATCGGGATTGATTAAACGATCTCCGACCGTGGCAGCGTGACTCGCATCTGTCATCGCCCGTGCCTAAAGCAGCAATCGAGCGCTGCTGCAAGCCGCGATGCTTGACGGAACGAAGGGTAAACGAAAGTCTCGCGGTCATGTCTGCCACGACGCTTTCGCCCGGCGCGCGCTTTCGCGCGGCGCTCGCGGAGGAACGTCCCTTGCAGATTCCCGGGGCCATCAATGCCTACTGCGCGATGCTCGCCGAACGGGCAGGATTTCGAGCCCTGTATCTCTCGGGAGCAGGCGTGGCTAATGCCTCGCGGGGCTGGCCGGACCTCGGCTTCACCACGTTGGATGACGTGTTAACAGACGTGCGCCGCATCGTTGCGGCGACAAAACTGCCTCTGCTCGTCGATGCCGACACGGGTTGGAGCAACGCGACCCAGACGGTGCGAGCGATGATCGATGCTGGAGCCGGAGCGATTCATCTCGAGGACCAGGTAGAAGCAAAACGTTGCGGCCACCGGCCCGGCAAGCGACTCGTGCCGGTGGAGGAAATGGTCGGACGCATCCAGTCGGCCGTTAGCGGAAAGACCGATCCCGCTTTCGTCGTGATGGCCCGCACTGATGCACTGGCGGTAGAAGGGCTCGATGCCGCCATCAACCGTGCGTGCCACTATCGTGATGCCGGCGCAGACATGATTTTCGCCGAGGCGTGCACGGAGCTGGCACACTACACGGCATTCGTGCAGGCGGTCGGCGTGCCGGTGCTGGCAAACATCACCGAATTTGGCAAGACACCGCTCTTCACGATCGGGCAGTTGCGCGACGCCGGCATCGCGCTGGTGCTGTATCCTCTCTCCGTTTTCCGCGCGATGAATGCCGTGGCTGTGGCCACGTATGGCACCATTCGCAACGAAGGCACGCAGCGTTCGATGCTCGACCGGATGCAAACGCGCGAAGAACTCTACGACATCCTTCACTACCACGCGGCCGAACAACAAATCGACCACCTCTCCCTACCATGAGCGAAGCCAAAAAGAAAATCGCCCTGTCCGGCGTTGTCGCCGGCGAAACTGCCATTTGCACCGTCGGCAAGGAAGGCGTGGGCCTGACTTACCGCGGTTACACCATCGAAGACCTCGCCGCCCACGCGACCTACGAAGAAACCGCGTGGCTCGTGCTACATGGGGAATTGCCTACGCGCACCCAGCTCGATGAATTCGAGCGCCGGCTTGCGATTCAGCGTGGACTGCCGTCGGTCCTGCGCCAAGCTCTTGAACTGGTGCCGCGCGATGCACATCCCATGGACGTCCTGCGCACCGGCTGCTCGGTGCTCGGCACGATCGAACAGGAAGGGGCGGCACGCAGCGGGATGGCGATTGCCGAGCGGCTGATGGCTTCGTTTCCGTCGATGCTGCTCTACTGGCATCACTTTCATCATGGCGGGGAACGGATCGATACGGAAACGAACGAACCAAGCGTCGCTGCGCATTTTCTGCAGCTTCTGCACGGATGTTCTCCTTCGCCGGAGCAGGCCCGCGCGATGGATGTATCGCTCATTCTTTACACCGAGCATGAATTCAATGCTTCGACCTTTACCTGCCGCGTCGTGGCGGGCACCGGATCGGATTTCTATTCCGCGGTGTGCGCAGGCATTGGCGCGCTGCGCGGCCCGTTGCATGGCGGAGCGAACGAAGCAGCCATGGAGGTCATCGAGCAATTTACGAACGCTGACGCAGCGGAAGCGGCAACGATGGAGAGGCTCGCACAAAAGCAGACGGTGATGGGCTTCGGGCATCCGGTCTATCGCATCTGCGATCCACGCTCCGACATCATCAAATCGTGGTCGAAGAAACTTTCCGCTGGCCACCCGGAGGGTTATCTCTATTCGGTTTCGGAACGCATCGAGGCGGTGATGAAGCGAGAGAAAAACCTCTTCCCGAATCTCGATTTCTTCAGCGCCTCGGCCTACCACTTCCTCGGCGTCCCGACGGCGATGTTTACGCCGATTTTCGTCTTCGCCCGCATCGCTGGCTGGGCCGCGCATATTCTGGAGCAACGCGTGAATCGAAAGCTGATCCGTCCCACGGCCGAATACACCGGCCCTGCACAGCGCGCCTTCATGCCCATGGAGGCGCGGCGATGAGCGCGACCATCAGCGCCGTTCGTCCACCGCCCGATGCGCTCCTTGGCGAACTGGCGGATTACGCGCTGGAAGCGTCCATCCACAGCGATGAGGCCTACGACACCGCACGCTATTGCCTCATGGACTCGCTTGGTTGCGGCATCCTCGCGCTGAACTATCCCGCGTGCACCAAACTACTCGGGCCGATCGTTCCCGGCCTCGCGATGGAGAATGGAGCACGCGTGCCCGGCACCGGCTACGTGCTCGATCCAGTCGGCGCAGCGTTCAATATCGGGTGCCTTATTCGCTGGCTCGATTTCAACGACACCTGGCTCGCCGCCGAATGGGGTCACCCCTCCGACAACCTCGGCGCCATCCTCGCCGTGGCCGATTACCTCAGCCGTAACGGCTCGCCGATCACGATGCACGATGTCTTCACCGCGATGATCAAGGCGCACGAAATCCAAGGAGTGCTCGCGCTGGAAAATTCGTTCAACCGCGTCGGGCTCGATCATGTGCTGCTCGTGCGCATCGCTTCAACTGCTGTCGCGACGGTGCTCCTCGGCGGCAATCGCGAGCAGGTGATCAACGCGATCTCGAACGCCTTTCTCGATGGCGGCGCACTGCGGACCTACCGCCACGCGCCCAACACCGGCTCGCGCAAATCATGGGCGGCTGGCGACGCCACGGCCCGCGCGGTGTGGCACGCCTTCATCGCCCTGCGTGGCGAGATGGGATATCCTGGCGCGCTCTCCACGCCGACGTGGGGCTTTTGCGACGTGCTTTTCCGCGGAAAGCCGATCAAACTCGCCCGTCCGTTGGGCAGCTACGTGATGGAGCACGTGCTTTACAAGATATCCTTCCCCGCCGAGTTCCACGCGCAAACAGCCGTGGAAGCGGCCATTGCACTGCATCCACAGATTCGCGAGCGTCTCGCGGACATTGCGCGCGTCGAGCTCACGACGCATGAATCCGCCATGCGGATCATCCACAAGACCGGGCCGCTCGCGAATCCCGCCGACCGCGATCATTGCCTCGAATATATGACGGCCATCGGCCTGATTTTCGGCACTCTGACAGCCGATCACTACGAGGATCAAATCGCCGCTGATCCACGCATCGATACCCTGCGCTCAAAGATGACTGCACAGGAAGATCCACGCTACAGCCGCGACTACCTTGACCCCGACAAGCGTTCCATCGCCAACGCCGTGCAGGTCTTCTTCACCGATGGCACCAGCACACCACGCATCGAAGTCGAATACCCCATCGGCCACCGCCGACGGCGCGCCGAAGGTATCCCGGTGCTGGTAGAGAAGTTTAAGACGAACCTCGCCACGCAATTTGAACCGAATCGGGTGTCGCAGATCCATGAACTCTGCGCCAATGCAACTCGGCTCGCGAACATGACCGTCGATGAGTTTATGACGACGCTCACGAAGAGCTGACGTCCTTAGTGCGTTGTCGGGCGTTTGAGAAATTGCCCCCGTCCGATGGTGCCGACGAATTTACCATCCCTCACCGCGACTTCGCCGCGGACCGTCACGACGCTCGGGCGGCCTTCGATTTCCCAGCCTTCGAAGGCGTTGTAATCGAGGTTTTGCGTCTGGGTCTTCACCGATAGTTTGCCGCGATAATCCGGATCGTAGATGACGAGATCGGCATCGCTGCCGACGGCGATGGTGCCTTTGCGCGGGAACAGGCCGAAGAGTTTCGCGCTGTTCGTGCTCGCGGCGGTAACAAATGTTTGCAGATCCAGCCGGCCACGCTTTACGCCGTGGGTGTAGAGCAGATTCACGCGGTCTTCGATGGCGGGGATGCCGTTCGGGATCTTGGTGAAATCGTCACGCCCCATCGGTTTCTGCGCGCCAAAATCGAACGGAGCGTGATCCGTCGCCACGGTGCTGACGAGGCCGCTGGCCAGCGCGTTCCACATTACGTCCTGATTGCGTGCGTCGCGCAGGGGTGGGGACATCACATATTTTGCGCCCTCGAAGTTCGGGCGCTCGGCGTAAGTCTTATCAAGGAGAAGATACTGGATGAGCGTTTCCACCCACACGTTCACACCGCGCTGGCGGGCAGCAATGGCAGCGTCGAGCGCTTCGACGCAACTCGTGTGGACGCAGTAAACGTGAGCACCGGTGAGTTCTGCAAAGGTGCAGAGATGGTGCACACCCTCGGCCTCCACCCGCGGGGGGCGGCTTTCGTGATGCCCCTCGGGACCGGTTACGCCGGCCGCGAGCAACTCCTTCGCCCGCGCAGCGATAAGCGTTTCGTTTTCGCAATGCGCCGTGACGATGACGCCGAGTTCCTTGGCAAGCTTGAGCGTGCGGTATAGTTCCACGTCATCGACTCCGAAGGCGCCTTTGTAAGCGAGGAAGACTTTGAACGAGCTGATGCCGCGCGAGACAATTTCGCGGAGCTGTGGCTCCGTGGCGTCGTCGAATTTGGTGACGCCCATGTGGAACGTGAAATCGCACGCTGATTTTCCGACTGCCTGGGACATCCAAAGCTCGAAACCGGCGAGTGCTTCGTCCGCGCGCGACGGGCAGCACATCTCGATGAGCGTGGTCGTGCCGCCGACGAGCGCCGCCTTGCTGCCGGTTTCGTAGTTGTCCTTCGAATACGTGCCCATGAAAGGCAGGTAGATATGCACGTGCGGATCGATGAACCCGGGGAAGACGAGCTTGCCGGTGGCGTCGATGATCTCTGTTCCTGGCGGCGCGTCGAGCCCGCGCCCGAGGCGCGTGATCGTTTCGCCTTCGCAGAAGACGTCGCCGATGAAATCGCTGTCGGCCGTGACGATGCGACCGTTCTTGATGAGCAGAGGCATGGCTATTTCTTCCAGACGTCGCCCACACCCTCGCCAAACCAGCGCGTGCTGACGACTTTTTGCTGCGTGTAGAATTGCACGGCCTCGCGGCCCTGAATGTGCAGGTCGCCGAAGAAACTCTCGTCCCAGCCGGTAAAAGGGAACATGGCCATCGTGGCGGGCACGCCGACGTTGATGCCGACCATGCCAGCCTTGACGCGATGTTTGAATTCGCGGGCGGCCTTGCCGGAGTTCGTGAAGATGGCCGCACCGTTTCCGTAAGAAGAGCGATTTGCCATCTCTATGGCGGTCTCGAGGTCGTCCATGCGCATGACGTTGAGCACAGGGCCGAAAACTTCTTCGCGTGCGATGGTCATGTCGGGCCGGACATCATCGACAATCGTCGCGCCGACGTAATAGCCGCCCGGAGCTTCCGAGACGTTCACGCCGCGGCCATCGGCGATGACCTTGGCTCCTTCGCTCTCGCCGCTGGCGACGAGACTTAGCACACGATCGCGATGCGGCGCAGTAATGACCGGCCCCATGTCCGGTTGCGCGGGGCGATCGGTCGGGCCGACTTTGATGGCACGAGCGGCTTCAACAAGCGAAGGCAGCAGACGCTCGGCAGCCGCGCCGACGGTGAGCGCGGTCGAGCCGGCCATGCAGCGTTCACCGGCGCAACCGAAAGCGGCCTGGGAGAGGCTCTCGACCGTGCGGGGCACGTCGGCGTCGGGCATCACGACGATGTAATTTTTCGCGCCGCCATTCGCCTGCACGCGTTTTCCGTTGCGCGTGCCGGTCTCGTAAATGTAGCGGGCGATGGGTGTGGAGCCGACGAAGGAAATCGCCTTCACCTTCGGATGGGTGAGCAGAGCATCGACGCACTCGCGTCCGCCATGCACCACGTTCAGCACGCCGGACGGCGCACCCGCCTGGACAAATAATTCGGCCAGCAATACCGCGGTGAGCGGCACTTTTTCGCTCGGTTTGAGCACGAAGGTATTTCCACACACGATCGCGAGCGGGAACATCCAGAGCGGGACCATCGCCGGGAAATTAAACGGCGTGATGCCCGCACAGACGCCCAGCGGCTGGAGCATCGTCTCGCAGTCCACGCCGCGCGCGATGTTTTCCAGCGTGTCGCCGAAAAGCAGCGACGGCGCACCGCAAGCGTATTCGATGTTTTCGAGGCCGCGATAGATGCTTCCGCGCGCCTCGGCGAGTGTCTTCCCATGCTCGCGGGAAACGCATTGGCAGAGCTTATCGAAGTTCGCCTCGACGATCTGGCGATACCGAAACATGACACGCGCACGCTCCACCACAGGCGTATCGCGCCACGCCGGAAAAGCCGCCGCTGCCGCTTGCACGGCCGCGTCGATTTCCGCCGAGCCGCCGGCCGGGCACTCAGCGATGACTTCGCCGGTGGAAGGATTGAAGACCGGAGTGCCGCCCGTGACCGAGCGCCACTCCCCGCCGATGAACTGGGGGCAGGCGATCATGGTATTACCCACGCGAGAGGGCGTCGCTTTGCTTCACAAAATCGTCGCCGCTCCATTCACCGTCAGCGGCAACCATCTTTTTTGCGGGGGCGGCAGCAGCCGCTTTCTGCGCAGCTTTGCGCTCGGTCTGCCGCTTCACGAGATCGGCATGGGTGGTGAAGTAGTCGAGGGATTTTCCTTTGAAATCGGCCAGCGTCTCGAACTTATGCTTGTCCATGAAGGCGAGCAGTTCGTCGCACATGGGCTTCACATGCTCGTAGCCAAATTTCATGACGCCCGTGCAGACTTGCACGGTGTCGCCGCCGAGCAGGATGAACTCCGCGGCATCGTTGCCAGTCTCGACACCCCCGATGGCGGAGAGCGAACGACCCGGAAATTCCTTGCGGATGACCTGTGCGATTTCCATGACCATACGGAGCGCGATCGGCTTCACCGCACGGCTCGAATAACCGCCCGGCGTAGTGTAGCCCTCGACATTCGGCTCGGGGCGCAACGTGTCGAGATCGATGCCCATCACGCTGCGGATCGTATTGATCGCGCTCACGCCCTGGCAGCCGGCGCGAAACGCCGCGCGGGCCGGATCTTCGATGTGGGTCACGTTTGGCGTGAGCTTCGCCCACACCGGTTTTTTGGCCGCACTCATCACCCAGGAGCATACTTCCCCGAGAATCTCGGGATTTTCACCCATGGCCGCGCCCATCTTGCGCTCGGGCAAGCCGTGCGGGCAGGAAAAATTCAGCTCGAACGCATCGACGCCGACGCCTTGGCAACGCTCCACGATCTCGATCCACGCGTCCTTGTCGAACTCTTCCATGATGGACGCGATGAGCACGCCGTCGGGGAACTGGTCCTTGCACTTCTTGAATTCATCGAGCCAGATCTCGAAGCGCCGGTCGCTGATCAGCTCGATGTTTTCCCAGCCGATGACCTCGCTGCGATCGTCCGAGTAAAGCTTCGCGTAACGCGGCGTAACGTTGACGACCTTCGAGGCATCGAGCGAAATCGTCTTGGCGATCACCGCTCCCCAGCCCTCCTTGAATGCCCGCGTGATCACATTGAGGTTCGTCCCCGGAGGACCTGAGCCGATGACGAAAGGGTTCGGTAGTTTCAGTCCATCTACGGTGGTAGCGAGCGTAGGCATGGACGGCCCCCTTAACGCATTTGCAAGTTTGCGCCAATCTTTATCCGCAGGAAGGCGCTGTTTGTTCCGAACGTGCTACTTCACGGTCGGCTGACTACCGGCCTATCCACTGCATCGTCTTGTCGGCGAGTTTGTCGAAGGCAGTGACGGCCAACGCGAGGTGTTCTTCTTTCGTGTCCTCGATCTTGTTGTGGCTGATGCCGTGGAGGCTCTGGACGAACATCATCACGGTCGGCACGCCGGCACGGGCGACTTCGGCGGCGTCGTGCAGCGGACCACTGGGAAGACGATGCGAGGTGCCGCAGGTTTCGCGGATCGATTCGTCGCAGAGAGCGACGAGGTCATCGTGAAAGGGGCGTGGGGCGATGTGCCAGAGACGCTCCCACGCCACACTCACGCCGCCATCGTGCGCGAAGCGTTCGCTGGCTTCGCGAGCTTCGGTGTGCATGCGGGCGAGCACGACAGGATCGAGATGACGCTGATCGAGCGTGATGCGGCAATCCTCCACGACGCTGGTGACGATGCCCGGCTTCGTGGTGCACGAACCGATCGTGCACACCCCACTGCCGCTGCGCTCGGCGATGCGATAGATCTCCCCGCTCATTTTCCCCGCCGCGAGGAAAGCATCGCGGCGACGGTTCATCGGCGTGCTGCCAGAGTGCGCAGCCTGACCGTGGAAATTGATCGCGTGACGCTCCACGCCAAAAGTGCCGAGGACCGCGCCGAGCGGTAGGTCGAGGTCGAGGAGCACGGGGCCTTGTTCGATGTGGAGTTCGAGATAAGCAGCGGCATTCACGAGTTCGCGGCCGGCGTCCTTCACCTTTTCGAAATCGATGCCGTGCTCACGCAGAGCATCCGGCAGACGCACGCCGGCTTTGTCCACCAGGGCGCGGGCTTCTTCCATATCGAGATTTCCGGAGCACGCGGACGAGCCGAAGAGACTTTTGCCGAAGCGAGCGCCCTCTTCGTCCGCCCAATCGACAACGCGCACGGTGAACGGCGGCCTGCCGTGATATTGCGCGGCGATCCGGCGGAGGATTTCCACACCGGCGAGCACGTTGAGGCAGCCATCCAGCCAGCCGCCATTCGGCACGGAATCAATGTGTCCGCCGATGAGCAGCGCCTTTTCGGACTCACCGCGCAGCGTCGCCCAGGTGTTGCCAGCCGCGTCGTTGTGAACTTCAACGGGAATGGCGTCGAGTTTCTCCCGGAGCCACTTCCGGGCTTTGGCCCATGTCGGCGTGAAGGCGACGCGTTGCGCGCCGTTTTCATCGCCAGTAAGCGCGCGGAGTTCCTTCAGTTCGTCGATGGTGCGCTGCGGATGGAGGCTCATGGGCTGTCGTTGTAGCGGATGGCGTCCCCGGAAGGAAGACTGTGTCTGACAAGTCCCGACCGGTCCGACTTGTCCGGCCTCGATTTCCGGGTAAGGGTTGCACCCTTTTTCTTATGAGCACACCACGAGTCACCATCTACGATACCACGCTCCGCGACGGCACGCAGGGCACGGGCATTTCGTTCTCGGTGCTCGACAAGATTCGCGTGGCGGAACGGCTCGATGACTTCGGGGTGCATTACATCGAAGGCGGCTTTCCAGGCTCGAACCCGAAGGACGCCGAATTTTTCAAGGAAGCGAAAAAGCGGACGTGGAAGAATGCCAAGGTCGCGGCTTTTGGCGCGACACGGCGTGGCAGGATCAAGGTCGAGGACGACCCGCAGGTGCGCATCCTTCTCGATGCCGAAACACCCGTTGTCACCATCGTCGGCAAGACGTGGCCGCTCCAGGTCGTTGAAGTGCTCGGCGTCACGCGGGAGGAAAATCTGGCGATGATCTCCGACACCGTCGCCTACCTGAAGAAGCACGGCCGCGAAGTGCTCTACGACGCGGAGCATTTCTTCGACAGCTATAAGGACGATCCCGAATATTCGCTCGCCACACTCAAGGCGGCGCACGGAGCCGGCGCCGACCTCGTCGTTCTTTGCGATACCAATGGCGGCTCGCTGCCCGAGTTCATCGCGAAAGCGACGCGGGATGTTCTCGCCGTTCTGGGCTCGAATACCGTTGGCATCCACACCCACAACGACGGCGGCCTCGGCGTCGCCAACGCGCTGGCGGCGGTCGGCGCCGGTGCGGTGCAGGTGCAGGGCACCATCAATGGCTACGGCGAGCGCGTGGGAAATTGCGACCTCATCACCATCATGGCGAATCTTCAGCTCAAGCTGAACACGCCGGTCGTGCCCGATCTCACGCGCCTGCGCGAGCTCTCCATGTTCGTCGATGAACTCGCCAACGTGCCGCACAATATCCGCGCCCCCTACGTCGGCGGCGCCGCTTTTACGCACAAAGGCGGCCAGCACGTTCACGCCGTGCAAAAGCTCGCCAGCAGCTATGAGCACGTCGATCCCGCGCTCGTCGGGAACGAACGCGTCATCACGATTTCGGACCTCAGCGGCCAGTCGAACGTGATCGTGAAAGCCGAAGAGCGCGGCTTCAAATTCGCCAAGGGTGCACCCGAAGTGGCCAAGATCCTTTCCGAGGTGAAGCGGCTGGAAGCCGAAGGTTACGAGTTCGAAGCCGCGGAGGCTTCGTTTGATCTCCTCATCCGCCGGACGCTTGGCCAGCACACCCCGCTCTTCACGCTGGACGAATATCACTGCTCCTTCCGCCGCACGGGCTCAGGCTCGTGGGACAAATGTGAAGCAACCGTAAAGGTTTGCCTGGGGGAGGAGAAAGCCTACGTCGTGGACGAGGGCGACGGCCCGGTGAACGCCCTCGACGCCGCGCTACGCAAAGCGCTGCGACCCCATTTCCCAGAGATCGATGCGATCGCGCTGGAAGATTACAAGGTTCGAATCATCAACGGTCAGCAAGGCACGGCGGCACGCACCCGCGTCTTCATCGTCTCCACCGACGGCACCGATACCTGGGGCACCGTCGGCGTGAGCGACAACATCATCGAGGCGAGCTGGCTCGCCTTGGTGGACAGCTTTGAATTCAAGCTGCGGCGCTGAGATCCGAATGGTCGCCTTGATCTGACTCCATGACCTCATGAAGGATCGCGTCGCGCAGGCGGCGCGCCTCGTTGACGTCCTTGGTGCCTAGCGAACGCCGGACCCGCTCTTTGGTAAACGGGGTCGGATGAACGACGTAGTGCACGAACCACGTGCCGTGGTTATTCCACAGATGGTGATTTGGGTTTTCGGTATTGGTCCTGATGCTAAGTTTCATAACTCGTGTCCTCGGCTTGTAAAAACCGCCGACACATCAAGGGTTCGGCCCGAACAGTAATTCTGGCCGCACATCGCTGCGGGTCTTTCAACTCGCCGCTTTCCACCTTTCCGGGAATAGAACCTCGGCAGGTTGGCAGCCGTCTCGATTGGATAACGGCACTCTTGATGGTTGCGTGTCTTCATTCTTCCACGGAATCGTGCCGCGACAAGGTGCGGGCTCCGTTTATGACACGCCTACCACTTCCTCTTCAGAAGATGCTATCAGGAGATTCCCCTAGATCTTTATAATCAAGGCTCGCAGCTCGGTCATCTCTTCCATCGCATACCGCACCCCTTCGCGGCCGAAACCGGAATCTTTCACGCCGCCATAAGGCATATTTTCCACGCGAAAGGTCGGCACCTGATTGACCAGCACCCCGCCGACTTCCAGTTGCTCGAAAGCCTTCATCGCCAGCTTGAGATCCGTGGTGAATACGCCGGCCTGCAAGCCGAAGCGCGAATCGTTGACCAAGGTCAGCGCCTCATCGAAATCGCGATAGGAGTGGAGCGTGACCACCGGAGCGAAAGCCTCCTCGGCGCACAAGTCGCAGGAGGAGGGGACCTCTTCGAGAACGGTCGCTTCCAGGCATTGCCCGATCACACCGCCGCCATGGACCACCCTGGCTCCGGCTGCCTTGGCGGAGTCGATTCGTTTCACAATGCTTTCGAGAGCATCGGCCGTAATCATCGGGCCCACGACCGTCGCCGGATCTCGCGGATCACCGGTTTTGATTTTCGCGCGGAGATGATCCACGAACCGCGTGCGGAAGTCCGCGTAGATCGACTCGTGCACGACAATCCGCTGGACACTGATGCACGACTGGCCCGCCTGAGCGAAACCGCCTGCGGCGATCAGGGGAATGGCGGCCGCGAGATCGGCATCGTGATGCACGATACAGCCCGCATTACCGCCCAGCTCAAGAGTGATCTTCTTCTTCCCACATTGCTGCTTCAGGCGCCAACCCACCGCGGGGCTGCCGGTAAAAGTGATCTTTTTCACGCGCTCGTCCTCTATGAGATGGTGTGCATCTTCATTACTACACGTCACAAAATTCACCTGACCGGCAGGCACACCAGCCTCAACCAGCACCTCCGCCAGCAGCAGGGAACTGAGCGGCGTTTTCGTGGCCGGCTTCACCACCATGGTGTTTCCGGTCGCAATACACGGCGCGACTTTGTGCGCCACGAGATTGAGCGGGAAATTAAACGGCGTGATCGCGCCGATGACTCCGATGGGAAAACGCCGCGCCAGACCAGTATGGCCTTCGCCGGGCGGGAGGGCATCGATCGCCAGCAATTCGCCGTGAGCCCGGCGGGCCTCTTCGGCGGCGGTCTGGAAGGTCATGATCGCGCGGGAGACTTCCGCCTCCGCATAGGTCACGGGTTTGCCGGCTTCCGCGATGATCGTCTGCACAAACTCAGCGCGCCGGGTTTCAATCCCTTGCGCAATTTTTTGCAGCACCGCGGCGCGCACATGTGCGGGAGCCGTGCGCACTTTCGGGAAGGCCTCTGCCGCAGCGCCGATGGCCTGGTCAAGAACGGCAGCGTTTCCCATCGGAACCTGGGCGACCCGTTCACCGGTAAAAGGATTCGTGACCAGAAGTGTCTCCGCGGCGCTGAGCCAGCGCCCGCCGACGAGAAGTTGGGGAGCCGAATTCGTCATGCCGCTAATGAACTGCTGCCAAAGCCATCCCGCAACCGTGATCGCTCCACAGCTATGAGGCGGGCAGCGTTACAAGGTGCCTCGCGTTACTCCAAGCTGGCTCTGCGCGTTGAGTTCGCGCCAGAGCAGCTCCCCTTCGCGCTGGCCATCCAACAAGGCTCGGTAGGCCGCGATGATCCGGGCGGTCTCGTGCGCGTCCTCCTCGAGCAACTCCACCCGGAAATGCCGGAGACCTGCGTCGAGCAGTGCGGCGGCAAAACGTGCGCCGGTCTGCGGCACCGCATTGAAGAGCGTATTACGACAGCCGACGTCCGCTCGCAGCGGGTGCTCCGTCCCGACGCGATCGCGCAAATGGACACGATGTTTTTCGCAGGGCCGCCCACAATCGAGAAACGACGATCCCTTCGACATGAACGCCGCAAACACGCAGTGCTCCATGTGAAACATCGGCATGTGCTGGTGCAGCGTCAGCTCAAACCACGCCGGCGGGGCGGCCTGCAAAAGATCGAGCACCTGCTCGATGTTCAGATCGTAGCTGATCGTCACCCGCTGGAGACCCTTGCTCATGAAGTGCTGGGCGGTGAGGGGATTAGCCACGTTGAGCGAGAAATCGCCGACCAGCGGCAACTCGCCACGGGAGGCGAAATGCGCGATCGCGCCGAGATTGCGAATGAGCACGCCGTCCGGTTTTGCGTTTTCGATCAGGCGGAAAAAGCCCTGCTCGCCTGCCTTTTGAATCCGGGGTGTAGCGAGGAAGATGGAGGCATTCCCGACCGAGTGCGCATGGGCCACCGCATCCGCGTAACGGCGGATATCTTCGAAATCGACGTAGAGCGTGGAAACGTCCGCGCGCACCGCGGCGTCGAGCTGATCCATCGTGCGGCACAGGACGGAGAGCTGCGGCTCCACGACGGTTTTCTCCGCAGCCGTGTGCTGTCCTCGAGCAAAAAAGCCGCGCCACGAAATCGGCTGTTCGGTGCGCACCGCTTCCCGGGCGGCGTCGAGCGCAGCGACGAGTTCACGCCGCACTCGGTTCATTTCGGAGATGGGCAGGATGACCTCGCCTTCGAGTTCGTTGCGCAGTTCGCCCAGTTCGTAAGGATGCTCGCCGAAACGACCCAGGTGCTCGCGCAATTTGTCGGTGCTCAGGGGCGCAGTGCGGGCGGTTTGGAGAGAGATGGTGGAATGGACGGCGCTCCCATGAGCCTCCGGAAGATGCGCTTCCACCACGAGCGGCTCTCCGGCGCGACCGCGGACGACGAGATCGACGGAGGTCCGCTGGCGTGGATCGATTCGGCCGGTGAACGATTGCCGCAGGCGCTTATCGAGCACCGGGTCGTCGGTTTTCCAGATGCGGTCGCCGGGTTGCAGTTTTCCGAAGTTGATCTTCCCACGTTCGAAGAACAGGCGCCGCCCACGCACTTCGTAAAGACGGCCGCCCTGTTCCGCATTGGTGTCGCCGCCGGTATCGAAGACGAGGCCGTCGCCGGGCTGGAGCGGGACCTGGGCATTCACCTCGACGAAATCGCGCCCGATGTTTTCGATCCGACCCACAAAGGGGCCGCGCTTTTTCCCGAACCGCGCGGAGACGAGATGCTGGTGATCCACCCCATGCATCCATCCGGAAAAAAGGCCGCGGGAAAAGGTCATCTCCAGCTGATACTTCTCGGCAGGAGAGATTTTGTGGGCAAGGTCTTTGACCGCCGCCTCACCGAGGCTGGCTACAGCGGCATCCAGCGCCTTGCGGTAGACCTGACACACCGCCGCAACATACTCCGGCGACTTCAACCGGCCTTCGATCTTGAAACTGATCACTCCCCGTTTCAGCAACGCCGGGATTTCCTCCGCTGCCGCCAGATCCTGCGGCGAAAGCAGGTAACGTTTGTCCCCCAGGTCCCGCACCGTTCCATCGACCACCAATTCGTAGGGCATCCGGCACGCCTGGGCACATTCACCACGATTGGCGCTCCGCTGGCCGAGCGATTCACTGGTGAGACATTGGCCGCTGTAGGCCACGCACAATGCCCCGTGGACGAACACCTCGATCGGCATGGTCGGGTCGAATTTTTCCAGTTCCCGCAACGATAACTCCCGCGCCAGCACTATCCGGGAAACACCCAATTCCCGGGCAAATTCGACTCCTTCGGGCGAAGTAAGGGTCATCTGCGTCGAGGCGTGAACCGGCAAATCGGGCACAAGAGCCCGTGCCAGGCGCGCCAGCCCGATGTCCTGAACCAGCACCGCATCCACTCCCGCACGACTGAGCAGCCGCAGGTAGTCTTCCGCATCGCTCAGCTCGTTCGTGAAAACGAGGGTATTGAAGGTGACATACGCCTTCACCCCGTGCTGGTGGCAAAATTTAACCACCTCGGGCAGTTCGACTTCCGTAAAATTATGCGCCCGGATGCGCGCATTGAACCGTGGCAGGCCAAAAAAGACCGCATCCGCCCCATTCGCCACGGCAGCACGCAGGCACTCCCAGTCCCCGGCAGGGGCGAGGAGTTCGGGCGTTTCGGCTGGCGCGGCGGAAAGCATCGGAGCCCTCTCCTTTCCGGCCAAGACAGGCTTTTGACAAGGGCCGCCCGGGTCAGCATCTCGCCATTTTTCCGAACGGGCGTGTCACCTCGGTTGTCAGGACTAGCATGACACACCAAAGTTGACTTTCGCGCTAAGAAGCTCCTATGTCCGCGCTTACCCCTCGCCCATGAAAACGGGCCCCTCCCGTCTCCATCTCTCCGCGTCCCTCATCGCGCTTGCCCTTGCCTGCGTGGCATTGGCGCTTGGTTACGGATGGTGCCGAAAGGTGGAAGAGCGGCACATCGCCGACCTGGCGACGGACCTCTCCGATCCGAAACTGCAGGGGGTAGCCATCCAGCGTGAAGCGTTTTCACACCCTGACCTGCTCGTGCTCTACGGTAGCTCGGAACTCGTCCGGCAGGTGCCGCTCATGGCCGCGGAGTTTTTCCAGGACTACCCCACCGGCTTCCGTGTCTTCCCGGTCGGTAAAGCGGGCACGTCGCAGCTCGCGGTCCTCCAGAAGCTCGCCGCCGTCGGCGATCGCCTGCACGGGCGCAAGGTGGCGCTGTCGCTTTCGCCCAGCTTTTTCTTTGAAGAGCACGTCGATAGCGAATGGTATGGGGGCAATTTCTCCGCGCTTCAAGCCGGCGAGCTTCTCTTCAGCAACCATCTCTCCTTCAGCCTCAAGCACGACGCCGCGCGGCGGTTGCTTTCTTACCCCGAAACTCTGGAAGATCACTGGCTGCTGGAAGCCACTGCGCGGCGGCTGGCCCGGGGCAACACGCTCGACCGCGCTATCTATTACGCCGCGTGGCCGCTCGGGAAACTGCAGGGCGCCGTCGAGCGGTTGCAGGATCACTTCGAGGCTGCCCTCCACATTATCGACCGGCCCGACACGCCAGATCATCCGCGCAAACCGCGCGTGCTGAACTGGCCCGATCATTTGCGCAAAGCCGAAGGGCTCTCGCGGGAACTGGCCGCCAAGGCCAAGGCCGCCCCGAAGCTCACGCAAAAACCGCGTGGCTCACGCGATGAACTTTTCCTCGCCCGCCTCAAGCGCGCCACCGAGTGGACCGATTTCGACCTCACCTTGCGCGCCCTGCGCGAACTCGGCGCCCAGCCGCTGCTGCTTTCGATGCCGGTCCACGCAGCCGATCTCGAAACGGTCGGTGTCTCGCCGAAAGCGCGGGCCGCTTTCCCAGCCCAGCTCCAGCAGGTTGCGGCGAAGTATCAAGTCCCGCTCGTCTATTTCCGCGCCGAGGAAGAAGACCCTCTCTTCTTCGCCGACCACCTCGATCACCTCGGCGCCAAGGGGTGGATCTATTACAACAAGATGCTGGACGATTTCTATCACGGCAGGAACTTGAGTCTATGAGTGCTACTCCTGAACAAATCATCGATGTGCTCGCCCGCGTGGCCGAAACCGATGAAGTCCGCACCAACCCCGATCTCGCGCTTTTCGACCTCCAGGTGCTCGACTCGATGAAGACCGTGGAATTGATCGTCGAGCTCGGCCGGGAAACCGGCGTCGAAGTCTCCCCGGCGGAATTCGATCGCGATGCGTGGGCCACCCCGCGCAAAATCGTGGAAGACGTGCAGCGGCGGCTGAACGCGTGATCGCCGTCCACGCGTGGTAGCCGATCTCATCCAGCACTGGCTTCAGGATCATCCGCGGCTGCGGCTGATCGCGCTCACCATCTATTATCTCGCCATCATCGCGGCGCTGATCCTCCTCTACGGTCGCGGCGATTTCTCTACTCCTCCCTTCGTCTATCAGGAATTCTGATCATGCATCTGCTCGACCGCATCGCCCGCCGGGCTCGCGAAAATCCCAACCACGCCGCGCATGTGAGCTGCGGTCGCACCATGACTTACGGGGAGCTAGCCGCGCGCTCCGACGCCCTCGCCGCGTGGCTTGATTTCGAGCTGGGCGATAACCGCTCGCCCATCGCCATCCGCGGCCACAAGGAGCCCGAAATGCTCATCGGTTTTCTCGGCGCGGTGAAGAGTGGACGCCCCTACGTGCCGATCGATCTCTCCATCCCCGAGCAGCGTGCAGAGCGGATCATCCAGACGTCGGGCGCCGCCAAGGTGCTCAACCCCTCGGCTATCGACGCGCTCACCCACTCGACCACGCTCGGCCAGCCGCGCCGCCGGGTCGAAGGCACCGACCCTTTCTACATTCTGTTCACCTCCGGGAGCACCGGTGAACCGAAGGGGGTGGTCATCACTCTCGCCAATCTCGAGCACTTCATCGCGTGGATGCTCGGCGAACATCCACTCGTGGAGACTGGCGAAGTTTTCCTGAACCAGGCACCGTTCAGTTTCGATCTCTCGGTGATGGATCTCTACTGCAGCCTCGCCACCGGCGGCACGCTCGTGAGCGTCACCAAGGAAGACATCGCGAACCTGCGGAACCTCTACGAAATCCTCCGGCACAGCGGCATCACCTCCTGGGTTTCGACGCCGAGCTTTGCCTCGATGTGTCTCATCGAAAAAACCTTCGCCCAGCCGATGCTGCCGAAGCTGAAACGTTTCCTTTTCTGCGGCGAAACGCTCCCGAACGAAGTCGCCGCCGCGCTGCTCGATCGCTTCCCGGAAGCGCAGGTGTGGAATACCTACGGCCCCACCGAAGCGACTGTCGCCACGACTTCCATCCAGGTCACGCGCGAGGTGCTGGCGAAGTATGTGCCGCTACCCGTAGGCGCCGCCATGCCCGGCACGCGACTCTACATTCGCGGTGAAGACGGCCAGCGTGTGCCCGACGGGGAGCGCGGTGAAATCATCATCGCCGGCCCGAATGTGAGCCCGGGCTATCTCCACCGCCCCGACCTGACCGACCGCGCTTTCTTCGACAGCCCCGATGGTCGCGCCTATCGCACCGGCGATTGGGGCCGCGAACGGGAAAGCCAGTTCTTCTTTGAAGGCCGCATGGACAGCCAGGTGAAGGTGAACGGTTTTCGAATCGAGCTGGGCGACCTGGAGTCAAACCTGCGCGCGCTCGATGGCATCGCCGATGCCGTGGTCCTGCCCGTGGAAAAAGCCGGCAAGATCGACAGCCTCGCCGCCTTCATCGTCGAGCGCGAACGCACCCCTGGCAGCGATTTCGAGCGCTCCGCCAAACTCAAGACGCGCCTGGCCGAACGCCTTCCCGCCTACATGGTCCCGCGCAAAATTCTCTTCCTCGACTCCTTCCCCATGACGCCGAACGGCAAGGCCGATCGGCGCAAACTCGAGGAGCTGTTGAGCACGGGGAAGTAGCGTGTCACCGGCGCCGTGAATTCATAGCGCCTTCTCCATCTTCACGATCGCCAGCCCATGGCCTCCGGGGAGAGGGGCATCATAGCGTTCGATCACTTCGTAGCCGAATGCGGCGTAGAGTGGCTCGCCGGCCAGGGTTCCCGCGAGGGTTGCGCGTGAAAACCCCGCCGCACGTGCGGCGGCTTCGCTCGCGAGAAGCAATGTTCGCCCGATTCCGCGCCGCGCCCATTCCGGATGGACGAAAAACGCGCGGATTCGCGCCGGATCGATCGCTGGATCGAGCAGTGCATCTTCGCCCACTCGCCCTCGGTCACCGCCATACGCCGCACGCCGCCGGCTCCACCCACCGCAACCGACGATGCGTCCGCTGTCTTCAATCACGAAGTAGCTTCCGTCGGTGATGAGTTGTCGATCGACGCCAAACGCCGGCCCCAGCGAAGCGGCCAGCACCTCGGGTGGGTAGTGAACCGCCAGCAGCCTGCGCACGGAAAGCTCGATCAACGCCTCCAACTCCGCGATGTCCTCCTCCCGCGCCAGCCGCACCGCCCATGCTTCGCTCATGCGAACTCCAACCCCGGCAGACGACCTTTTCCACTCGCGAACTGATCGGTCTCGAACCCGAGCCGTTGCCGCATCGACACGAAAATCCTCCCGAGCGCCGCGTTGTTTTGCTGATCGAACGTCAGGTGACCCATGTGTTTGAACCTGCCACCGAACAGCGCCATCGGCATGTTTTTTATTGTCGTGACTACCGGCGCAGGTCCGCGAGTTCGATGAGTTGAAGGGGATTCTTCTTACTCAGGTTTGCCTTCAGGTGCTAACGCCGCAGCAAAGTCGTCGAAAAAGCCTCCCACCCCACCGCCGAGCTCCCTCGGCGAACCCTCTCCGCCGACCGGCGAAACGCTTCCGCCGACCGGCGAAACGCCTCCGCCGCCCGGAAAACCGCCTTCGCCACCCGGAAAACCGCCTTCGCCGGGAGGAAATCCTCTTCCGCCCCCCGGAAACGCCTCTGCGGCTGGAGGAAACGAGTCTCCGCCTCCAGGAAACGCTCTTCCGGCTGGAGGAAACGCCGCTTCACCGGGAGGAAACCCGCTCCCGGCTGGAGGAAATTCATCTGCGCCTCCCAGAAATGCCCCTCCGGCTGGAGGAAACGCCCTTTCGGCTGGAGGAAACCACTCGTTTCCTGGAGCCCCCACCGAAACTCCGGCAGGAACCAACCCTAAGCCGTCCAACGGCGCTCTGGGAAAAGCTCGCCTCTCATCTTCGTGGGGTAACTCGCGACTTTCCGCCCCATCACCCTCGTCCCCGTCGAGAATATTTTTCCGCTCTCACGGTGCGAACGGACGCCGCCCCCTTCGCATCACGCCATGATTCGCACCTCCTGCTTCGCGCTTGGCAACGCATCGACGTGATGACACATACCCCGCAGCGAAGACGCCGAACCCTGGTTTAATGCGAGCCCTTTTCTTCCCCTCCTCCGAACCTCCCCATTCGCCGAATTCAAAGTTAGGCGCTTCCTCGCGCATTCTGTGAACAAAGCCCAAACAAGTTTTTCGTAACTCGCCGTGACCACGCATTGCTGCTCCAAGATGTCCGAGGAGGTGTCGTCTTCCTGCGAGCAGCATCCCGACCGCTTCGACTGTCCCGACGCACTCATCCATTACTCCGAGCGCGCTCACGAGTATGGCCTCATCGTCCACGACGGCGGCAGCTCATTCGTCAGCATTGCTTTCTGTCCGTGGTGCGGCGCATCCTTGGTTCCTCAGCAGCGCCGCGCAGTTCAGCACCATTGACCGATGCGTTACTTGTCATTCGCCTCCACGGGACCAAGCTCCAACGAGCCGGAAACGCCTACCCCCATGAAGGTTGTCAACGGGTGAACTAATTTAGACTGAAGTTTTTTTGGGGGGTGGATTAGATAGCGGTGAGGAGTTGGAGGGGGCGTGGGATTTTCGGGACGCTTCCGCTTCGGTGGATTGAGTCGAATCGCTTCGACCTCCCTTCTCCTATTTGCCGGAGGCAGATCGTCGGAACCAAGCTTGTCAGGCCATGCGCATGACCGGTGGTTTCACGGCACAAACCGGTAGCCGATGCCCGGCTCGTTGATCAGCAAAGCGGGCCGGCTTGGGTCGGCTTCGATTTTGCGGCGGAGCTGGCTCACATAGACGCGCAGGTATTGCCGATGCTCTTCCGCATTCGGTCCCCAGACTTCGCGCAGAATCTGCCGATGAGTCAGCACCCGGCCCGCGTGGCGGAGAAAGAGCGCGATCAACGCCCATTCCGTGCCGGTGAAATGAACCTCGACCCCATCGCGCCGCACCGTATGCGCAGAAAGATCGATCACCAGCCCACCCTTTTCGAAGACGGCCACTTCATCGTGCGGATGCGCGCGGCGCTGGGCGGCGCGCAGGCGGGCGAGCAGTTCGCCGGTGCTGAACGGCTTGGTGACATAGTCGTCCGCACCCGCATCGAGCGCACCGACCTTGTCTTCCTCAGCGTCGCGCACGGTCAAAATCACGACGGGCGTCTGGCTCCACTCGCGCAACCGTCTCAGCACGCTCAGTCCGTCGAGATCGGGCAGCCCCAGATCGAGCAGAATCACATCCGGTCGCACCAGCGCGACCGCTTGCAGGCCGAGCTGGCCGGTCTCCGCTTCGTGCACGGCGTAGCCGGCGCCTTCCAGCGCGACTCGCAGCAGGCGGCGAATCTGCACTTCATCGTCGATGACCAATGCGCACGGTTTCATGAGGCGGGAGGCAATCGCATCTCTCCGCCGATGGGAAGCCGCAGGGAAAAACGCGCGCCACCGGTGGGCCGATTTTCCGCCGTGATCGTGCCACCGTGCACTTCCGCGAGCTGCCGCGCGATGGCCAGGCCGAGTCCAAGCCCGCCGGGCCGCGCATCGGCCGCGCGATAAAATCGGGCGAACACGCGCTCTTCGTCGCCGCGGGGGAACCCGGGACCACGATCCGCCACGTCGATGACCACGTTTTCTCCATCTCGTTGCGCCCGCACGATCGGCGGGTCCGGCGCGGCGCCGTGGGTAATGGCATTGCGGTAGAGGATCGCGAGCACGTGTGTGATCAAGGCAGCATCGACCAAAACCGGCGGCACTCCCTCGGGCGGCACGATGCCGATCGCGTTCTCCGAGAGATCAGCCCGGCTGCGCGCTTCGGTGAGGAGATCGAGCACGTCGCACCATTCCCGCTGCGGCTGCACCAGCCCGCTCTCGATACGGGCCACATCGAGTAACTCGTCCACCACACGCCGCAGGCGGTTGGTAGCCGTGCGCATTTCCGCGAGATTCGGCTGCGGCTGTTCGAGCGCGCCGTGGATCGTGGCCAGGGGTGTCTTGAGCTCGTGGCTGACGCTGTCGAGCAAGGTTTTCTGGAGCTTCTCCGATTCGCGCGCGAGACGCGCGTCGCCCTCCGCTCGCAGTGCCCGCTCGCGACCCAACGCGATGGCCAGTTGCGCGGCGCAGGCTTCGAGAAGTTCGCGTTGGGCGAGGCCGGGTGCATCCGTCAATCGAATGGCGAGCACCCCTTCGACTCGATCGCCCGTGAGCAACGGAAGATGCAGCGCTTCCGATTCCGGCAGGGTGTCGGTAAACCGACCGGCGGGCTGGCGATTTTGATAAGCCCACGCCGCGACGCTTTCTTCCTTCGCAGAAATCGTAAGCGTGCTGGCCGCATGCCGGTCCAGGCCTCCGGAACCCGGCACCAGAATCGCGGCCTCATTTCCGATCTCCGCCAGGGCTGCACGCATTCCCGTTTCCAGGTCAGCACTTCCCGCCAGCGCACGCACGACCCGGTAAAGCGCCACCGCACGCCTCTCGCGCTGGCTCTCCGCACGCTCGCGTTCGCGCAACCGGGCTGTGAGCTGCCCGATCACGATAGCGACGACAAAGAACGTGCCGAACATCGCCCAGTCCTCCGTCTTCCCGATGTAGAGAGTGAAGCGGGGCGGAATGAATAACACATCCCAGAGCAGCGCGCTCAGGAGCCCGAGAGCGAGTGTCGGCCCGCGCGGCAAGGCCGAGCCGCCGAGCGTCACCCCTAGCAGATAGATCAGGCCGACGGTCCAATAGCCAGCGATGGGCAAAATCATCAAACCGAGCACCGAAACTCCCAGCACGATGCCGGTTGCCACGGCATAGCTACGCGGCCGATCGGCAAACCATTGTCGCCACGGGAACCCGCGCGCCGCCTTGGCTCGATCGCCGACCAGGAGGATGTCGATGTCGCCGCCGTGTTCCAGCAGCCACAGCACGGGCGAAGGACGCAGCCAGGCACGCCAGCCGGTCAGCTCCGTTTTTCCCGAGATGATCTGCGTGACGTTGTGCTGGCAGGCCACCCGCAGCAGGGCTTCGCCAATGTGTGTCCCGGTGGTGCTGATGACTTCCGCGCCGAGCCGCCGCGCGAGCGCAAGATGGCGGGTGACCCGCGCTTCGTCCTCCGGCGTGCCGGTCTGCTCGACGTGAACCGCCAGCCAGCTTGCCTCCATGGCCGACGCCGCCCGGCGCGCCCAGCGGATCAACTCCTCCGAATGCGGGCTTGGGCTGACTGCCACCATCACTCGGGCGCTGGCTTTCCACGGCACGGTCACGTTCTGGCCCTGGCGCAGGGCGCGCAGATCGCGATCGACATGCTCCGCGGTCACGCGCAGGGCCATCTCGCGCAGGGCAGTGAGATTTTCCTCGCGGAAAAAATTCTCCGCCGCCATCGCGGCCCGTTCACCGAGATAGACTTTTCCCTCCACCATGCGGGCGCGAAGCTGCTCGGGGGTGAGGTCGATCAGCTCGATATCGTCGGCGGCATCGAGCACGGAATCCGGCACCGTCTCGCGCACCGTGACGCCCGTGATCTGCCGCACGGCATCGCTCACGCTCTCGACGTGCTGGACGTTCAGCGTGGTGAAGATGTCGATGCCGGCATCGAGCAGTTCGAGCACATCCTGGTAGCGTTTCGGATGGCGCGAGCCGGGGGCATTGGTATGCGCGAGTTCATCGACCAGCACCAGTTTCGGCCGCCACATCACCAGCGCGTCGAGATCGAGTTCGGTCACTTTCGTGCCGCGATGTTCGATCTCGAGGCGCGGCGCGACCGGCAGCCCCTCGATCATCGCCTGCGTCTCCGCGCGGCCGTGTGTTTCGACGACACCCACCACCACTTCGACCCCTTCGGCGACCCGCCGCCGTGCATCCGCGAGCATCGCATAGGTTTTCCCCACGCCCGGGCACATGCCAAAAAAGACTTTCAGCCGACCACGCCGCGCCTTCGCTTCGTCGCGGTGGAGCGAGGCGAGGAGCGCGTCGGGATCAGGTCGTGAGTCGTCAGGCACGCGACTATTGTGTAGCGTCCAGCGCGAGATTCAGAGCAAGAACATTCACCCTCGTTTCGCCCAGGATACCGAGCTGCGGACCCTCGGTGAGCCGATCAACAAGCTGGTTCACCTTCTCGACCGGAATCCTGCGCTCCGCGGCAATGCGCGGGGCCTGATACTTCGCCGCCACGGGTGAGAGTTGCGGGTCGAGGCCACTGCCGCTGGCGGTGAGCAGTTCATCCGGCGCATCCTTGCCGAATTTCTCGCGGCGCTCGGCGATGGATTTGGCGAGGTCGGCACTGGTGGGACCTTTGTTGCTGGCGCCGCTGGCGACCGTGGCATAATCGCCCGCGCTCGGGCGTGGCCAAAAATATTTCGCGCTCTCGGTTTTCTGCGCGAGCAGCTTCGAGCCGACCTCGACTTCGCCTTGTTTGGCGATGGAGCCGACGGAGGCGTCGTGGAAAGCGATGCGAGCGATTCCGGTCACCACGAGCGGGTAGGCGAGGCCGGTGAGCACCGTGAGAACAAGCAGGATGCGGATGGATTCGATGATGGTTTTCATAGGAAAGAAGCGGTTCAGGATTTCGGTGGCGGATTGTCGATGAAGTAAGTCCAGAAGGGGTATTCGCGGTCTGGTTCACCCGGATCTTCGCAGGGCTCCCTTGGTTGGGGTGGCTCCGGTGTGGCGGGTGTCGGGGGAGCGATTTCCACCATCAGCGGCGACCACGGTGAGCCGATCGAAAAGAACGGGTGAACCAGCGCGAATCGTTTCATGGGATCACACGAGGTGAAGAGCGACGAGGAGGAGGTCGATGACCTTGATGCCGATGAACGGCACAATGATACCGCCGATGCCGTAGATCAGCACATTGCGGCGCAGGACCGCGGCGGCGCCGAGGGCTCGATAGCTAACGCCCCGGAGAGCCAGCGGGATGAGCGCGATGATGATCAGCGCGTTGAAAATCACCGCACTCAGGATGGCACTCTGCGGGCTGTGCAGGTGCATGATGTCGAGCGCGGCAAGGGGGCCTTTGCCTCCCGGGGTGGTGGCGTAGAGGCCGATGAACATCGCGGGCAGAATGGCGAAGTATTTCGCCACGTCGTTGGCGATGCTGAAGGTTGTCAACGCGCCGCGGGTCATCAGGAGTTGTTTCCCGATCTCGACAACTTCGATGAGTTTGGTCGGGTTGCTGTCGAGATCGACCATGTTGCCGGCTTCACGCGCGGCTTGGGTGCCGGTGCTCATGGCGACGCCGACATCGGCCTGGGCGAGCGCGGGTGCGTCGTTCGTGCCGTCGCCGGTCATTGCGACGAGGTGGCCTTTCTGCTGTTCTTCGCGGATGCGGGCGAGTTTGTCCTCGGGCTTGGCTTCGGCCATGAAGTCGTCCACGCCCGCCTCGGCGGCGATCGCGGCGGCGGTCATCGGGTTGTCGCCGGTGATCATGACGGTGCGGATGCCCATTTTGCGAAGTTGTGCGAACCGTTCGCGGATGCCGCCTTTGACGACGTCCTTGAGCTGCACGACGCCGAGCACGCGGGTCTTCTCGGCCACGACGAGCGGCGTGCCACCGGACTTGGAGACGAATTCGACCGCCTGGGCGACCGCATCCGGGCAGACACCGCCATTCTCGCGCACCCAGCGGAAGACCGATTCGGCGGCGCCTTTGCGGAGGCAGATCGTCTCGTCGGGCGCGTTGATTTCCACCCCGCTCATCCGCGTCTGCGCGGTGAACGGGATGAAGGTGGCGTGCTTCTCGGCCACGTCGCGAGTCCGCAGGTTGAAACGCTCCTTGGCGAGCACCACGATACTGCGACCCTCGGGCGTTTCATCGGCCATCGAGGAAAGGTGCGCGGCGACGGCGAGGTCCTTTTCTTCCACACCCGGCGCGGGGATGAACGCCGCGGCCTGGCGATTGCCCATGGTGATCGTGCCAGTCTTGTCGAGCAGCAGCACGTCGATATCGCCGGCGGCTTCGACGGCGCGGCCGGAAGTAGCGAGCACGTTGCGCTGGATCATACGGTCGATGCCGCTGATCCCAATGGCGCTGAGCAGCGCGCCAATGGTCGTCGGGATGAGGCAGACCGTCAGACATACGAGCACCACGAGCGAGACATTGATAACGCCGCTCTGGCCGGCAAGTTTTTCACTGAGCATGGCGATCGGGCGCAGCGTGCCCACGGCAAGCAGGAAGACGAACGTGAGGAAGACGAGCAGGATGCCGAGCGCGATTTCGTTCGGGGTCTTGCCGCGCGTGGCGCTCTCCACCATTGAAATCATGCGATCGAGGAAGGTGTTGCCCGGCTCGGCGGTAACGCGGATGACGATGCGGTCGCTGATCACACGCGTGCCGCCGGTCACCGCGCTATGATCGCCGCCGCTCTCGCGGATGACGGGCGCAGATTCGCCCGTGATGGCGCTTTCATCGACACTCGCGATGCCCTCGACGACGTCGCCATCGGAAGGAATGACGTCGCCGGCTTCGCACACGACGAGGTCTCCTTTGCGCAACTCGGCGGCAGTGACCTTTTCTTCAGTCTTACCCTTGAGCCGCCGCGCCATCGTGGTCGTGCGCATCTTGCGCAGCGTGGCGGCCTGGGCTTTGCCACGGCCTTCGGCGATGGCCTCGGCAAAGTTCGCGAAGAGCACGGTGAACCACAGCCAGAGCGAGATGTGGATGTTGAACCCGCTCGGTTGCGTGAAGCAGGCGACGGTGGTGAGGATTGCGCCGATGAAGACGACGAACATCACGGGATTGCGGAGTTGCACGCGCGGATCGAGCTTCGCGAAGGAGTCGATGATTGCAGCCTTCAGCAGCACGGGATCGGTAAACGAGGCCGGCTTCTTGCGGCTGGGTGAGAGAGTAGCGGAAGCAGTCATAGAACGAGGCGTGGATGAGTCAGGTTTGATACTCATAGTGGTTTACAGAGTGCGGCCGGCGGCCATCAGGAGATGATCGACAATCGGACCGAGCGAGAGAGCAGGGAAGAAGTTGAGGCCGCCGATCATCAGCACGATGGCGATGAGTAAGGCGACGAAGGTCAGACCCGTCGTCGGGAACGTCCCCGGCGAAGGCGGCGCAATCTTCTTGCTCACCATGCTGCCCGCGATGGCGAGCACCGGCACGATGATGGCGAAGCGGCCCAGCAGCATCGTGATGCCGAGGCCGTAGTTGTAGAAGTCGTTGTTCACCCCGATGCCCGCGAAGGCGCTGCCGTTGTTTCCGGCCGCGGAGGAGAACGCATAGAGAATTTCGCTGAAGCCGTGAGCGCCCTGGTTGTTGATCGTCGCAGAGCCAGCGGAGACGGCGCACGCTATGGCGACGCCGACAAGAATGCACACGCACGGCGCCAGGGCGGCGACGGCCGCCCACTTGACTTCCCGTGCTTCGATTTTCTTGCCGAGATACTCCGGGGTTCGTCCCACCATCAGGCCCGCGATGAAGACGGTGATGATGATGAACACGAGCATGCCATAGAGGCCGGCGCCGACGCCGCCGAAGATCACTTCGCCGAGCATGATGTTGAACATCGCGACACCGCCGGCGATCGGCGTGAGGCTGTCGTGCATGGCATTCACGGAGCCGTTCGAGGCGGACGTCGTGGCCGTGCTCCAGAGCACACTGTTCATCACGCCGAGGCGCGTCTCCTTGCCTTCCATGTTTTGCGTGAGACCGAGCGCGGGATTAGGCTGGCTTTCGGCCCACCACGACAGCGCGAAGCCGACGATAAAGAGCGCAAACATCGCCCCGAAGATGGTCCAGCCCTGGCGACGATCGCCCGCCATCATGCCGTAGGTGTAAGTGAGTGCCGCCGAGATCATCAGGATGATGAACATCTCGATGAAATTCGTCAGCGGCGTCGGGTTCTCCAGCGGGTGCGCCGAGTTCACGCCGTAAAAGCCGCCGCCATTCGTGCCGAGTTGCTTGATCGCAATCTGCGACGCCGCCGGGCCGAGTGGGATGACCTGCTCGGTCACGGTCTGCTCTTCGGTCACGGCATTACCCTGCGCATCCTTCATCGGCTGGCCAGAGGCATCCAGCTTCGGCACCTGCGTCTTGTAGGGATCGAGAATCTTGACCGTCTTATAGGGCTCGAAGGTCTGCGGCACGCCCTGCTGCACCAGCACCACGGCGACGACGAGCGACATCGGCAGGAGAATATAGAGCGTCGAGCGGACGAGATCCGCCCAGAAGTTGCCAATCGAGTTTCCGGAACGGCGCGTGAGACCACGGGCGAGCGCGATCACTACCGCAATGCCGGTGGCCGCACTCACGAAGTTCTGCACCGCCAGCCCGAGCATCTGCGAGAGGTAGCTCAGCGTGTTTTCGCCCGAGTAGGCCTGCCAGTTTGTGTTCGTCATGAACGACACCGCCGTGTTGAACGCCAGGCCAAACGGCACGTTGTCGAGGTTCTGCGGGTTGAGCGGCAGCGACTTTTGGAAAAGTTGCAGCCCCAGCACGGCGAGGAAGCCGAACAGGTTGAACGCCAGCATCGCCAGGGTGTAATGCGTCCAGCGCATCTCGCGCTTCGCGTCCACTCCACCGAGTTTGTAGATCAGTCGTTCGACCGGACCGAGCACCGGCGAGAGGAAGGTGCGTTCACCGCTAAAAACTCGGTGCATGAATTTTCCGAGCAGTGGTGTCAGCCCGGCGAGCAGGCCAACGTAGAGGAAGACTTGGATCCAATCGTGAGGTTTCATCGGCACCATGCTCCTCCTTCCGGCAGGGAGTGGGTAATCAAACGGGGGGCCGAAGCCGTAAAGAAACCGTTAAGACTAGTCGGTGGAAATTCGCTCAATTTGTAAGCGATGCGTGTGACGGCCTCCTTGCCGTCGATGGTGGCGAGGGATGGCGAGGACATAATTCGCAAAGTCTGGCCAATCGCGAGCGGGCTGGCTCGTCCTTCCATGCCTGCTCCTTTCCATATCTTGCCTTGGGGCTGGATTCTCACCGTCGCGACACGCGCCATGCCGCGAAGGGCAAAAAGTTCCACTTAGAAAAATAAATTTTCAACCCGGCATTCCGCGCGCTTTGGTAGGCACGCAAACCTGCGCTTCGCCATGAAAACATCGCCTCCCCGCATCCGCCTGCTCCTCGCGCTGCTCGGCACTCTGGTGCCGCTGGCTACCGCCCGGGCAGCCGATCCGGACACGGTTTCTCTCATCCTGATCGATGGCAGTGTCCGGCAGGACTGGCCCGATCCCGGCGTGGTCGCCGTCCATCGCACAAATACCACCGGGCCGCTTGTGGTGAACTTTTCCATTGGTGGGACGGCGGTGGCCGGAACCGACTACACCGGGCCCGCCGGCGCCAGCATCACTATTCCCGACGGCGACCGGGAGGCCTGGCTGGAATTCGCCCCGAAGAATGCGGTGATGAGCAAACCGACCAGAACCGTCGTCGTCACCTTGCAACCCGGCGACGGCTACACGCCGAGCACCGAGAAGAGCGAACAATCCACCACGGTAACGCTGGCGAATAACAACGGTCTGCCCGGAGCCAAGGAAGCGATCCGCTTTCTCGACCAAGCCGCCTTCGGTCCCAATCAAGACCTGCGCAATGTGAACGAATTGATGCGGCTCGGCTTCGACAAGTGGATCAAGGTCCAGTTCACCAAGCCCGTCGGTTTGCAGCAGCCGCTCATCCAGCGAATGGATCGCGCAAAGAGAAACGGCGTCGGTGGCGATGTGAAGATCTTTTCGTGGTGGAAACAGGCGATGAACCAGTCCGCCTCTGCCGATCCGCTCCGCCAGCGTGTCGGCTTCGCCTTCAGCGAAATCTTCGTCGTGTCCGACCATCTCGACGAGCTGTGGAACGAGCCTGTCGGCATGATGAACTACTACGACATGCTGTTGAAGGGGTCGTTTGGAAACTTCCACGACCTGCTGCTCAACGTGGCCCTGCACCCGTGCATGGGCATCTACCTGAACCACCTCGGCAACGAGAAGGGCGACCCGGCCGCCGGCACCTTCGCCGACGAAAATTTCGCGCGGGAAATCATGCAGCTTTTCTCCATCGGCCTGTTCGACCTCAACCTCGACGGCACGGTGAAGCTGGATGCGAACGACGAGCCGATCCAGTCTTACGACAATCGCACGATCGCCGACATGGCGAAGGTGATGACTGGTTTCGGCTTCGGCGGCAAAAAGGCGGACAACTTCTACTACTCGAAAGAAAACTTCACCGCGCCGATGCGGATGTATGACGAGTTTCACGACCTGACGCGCAAGACGCTGCTCAATGGCGTCGTGCTCGAGGCCCATCCGGAATTCGATCCCGAGACGATGGAGGACAAGGGGACCGCCGCCATGGAAGATCTCAAGGCCGCGGTGAACATGCTGTTCAATCACCCGAACTGCCCGCCGTTCATCTGCAAGCAGCTCATTCAAAAGCTCGTCACGTCGAATCCCTCGCCCGCTTACGTGCAGCGCGTCGCGCAGAAGTTCGTCGACAACGGCAGCGGCGTTCGTGGTGACCTGAAAGCGGTCATCCGCGCCATTTTGCTCGATGACGAAGCACGCAGCCCGCAATTCCTCGCCACGCCGGAATCCGGCAAGATGAAGGAGCCTTACCTGCGCACGGCGAACCTCGTCCGTGCTCTCCATGCGCGCGCGGCGAATGGCGTTTACGACCTGCGCTACATCGACGAGTTCCACTTCCAGCAGCCGCTCTCCGCGCCGAGCGTCTTCAACTTTTTCAAGCCCGGCTACGCTCCCGCCGGACCGGTCAACGACGCCGGGCTCCTCGCGCCGGAATTCCAGATCCTCAACGCCGTGACCGCCACGGCGGTGCCAAATTACTATTACTGGTCGCTGCAATACGGCTTCAATCGCTGGGGCAGCGAGAACCGGCGCGCTCTCGTGAAGCCCAACCTCACCACCGAGCTGCGGTTGGTCGTGAACAATGTGCCCGAACTCATGCGCCGGCTCGATCTTCTCCTCACGGGCGGCACCCTCCCGAAGGAACAGCACGAGATCATTCGCGAAGCCGTCGAAGCCATCACCCCGGACATGTGGGAGTGGAAACAGGAGCGGGTCCGCATGGCCATCTACCTCATCTCCACCTCACCGGAATTCGGCATCCTCAAATAACCTCCGCACGCCATGCCAAATCTCATTTCTCGCCGTAGTTTCCTGGGCCGGATGAATTGCGCCGCGATCAGCGCGATGCCCGTGCTCAACACCCTGCTCAACCTCAAGCTCGCCGGCCATCTCGCTGCGGCTGATCCAGGCAGCGATCACCGTGCGCTCGTCTGCCTCTTCCTCTCGGGCGGATGCGACACGTTCAATGTCCTCGTCCCTCGCGGCACCGATGAATACAACGAATACAAGACCGTGCGCGGCGGCATCGCGCTGCCGCAAAACGCTCTCCTGCCGATCAATCCCACGGTTTCACCCGGCCTGAGCCTCGGACTGCATCCCGGACTGCCGGGGATTCAGTCGTTGTTCGAAAGTGGCAAGGCGGCCTTCGTCGCGAATGTCGGCACACTCGTCGAGCGCGTCACCAAGGACGACTACAACGCCGACGACGGCACAAAGCGTTTCCCCCTGAACCTTTACTCGCACTCCGATCAGGTCGAGCAGTGGCACACGGCCATGACGGATGTGCGCTCTGCCAAAGGCTGGGCCGGGCGGGCCGCCGATCTCATCCACGGCCAGAATACGAATCAAACCGTCTCGATGAACATCTCGCTCACCGGATCGAACATCTGGCAGAGCGGCGACAACACCCTCGAATACACCGTGAGCACCGACGGCGCGATCGGGCTCGAAGGCTACGATCCAAACGACACCAACGAATGGAGCACTGTGCCCATTCGCACGCGCGCCGTCGATTCCCAGCTCGCGCTGCAATACCAGCACTTGCTCAGCCAGGCTTTCAACACAAAGAAGGTCGCGGCGCTGGATGCTTACACCCTGTTCAACGACGCGGTGAACGTGACCCTGCCCAATACGGTGACCTTCCCGGATAGCTATCTCGCCGCGCAGTTCCAGATGGTCGCCAAGGCGATCGCGGGACACACCGCGCTCGGCCAGGCGCGCCAGACGTTCTTCATCGAATACGGTGGCTGGGACCATCATGACGGCGTCATCGAAAACCAGGCGCAAATGCTTCCCGAGGTCGATGCCGCGGTGAAGGCGTTCTTCGACTGCCTCGCGGCTCTCGGTCTCGCCAATAACGTCACCCTCTTCACCGCCTCCGATTTCGGACGCACGCTCACCACCGACAACGACGGCGCCGACCACGCGTGGGGGGGCAATCACCTCGTCGTGGGCGGCGCGGTGAATGGGAAACGCATCTACGGCCAATATCCGCAGCTCTACGTTGACAGCCCGCTCGACGTCGGTCGTGGGCGGCTCATCCCGCAGGTGTCGGTCGATGAATATTTCGCCGAGCTGGCGCTGTGGTTTGGTGTCCCGCGTTCCGACCTTCATCTTGTGCTGCCGAACCTTGGCAACTTCTACAGCGTCGGAGGCTCCGGCTCGCCGCTCGGCTTCCTGCCGCAGACGTAACGAGGGTGAGTCGCACGCGCCTGCTCGCCATCGTCGCCGGGCTCGCCGTGGTCGCGGCGGCTTGGACGGTCATTTGGCTCAACCAGCCCGCGGCCACACCCTCGCCGTCAGCCGGCCTCCCGGCCACTCCGGTGCCCATCGAGGCGACCTCTCCGGCAACCTTGGCTGTCCGAAGCGCGGAATCTGCGGCACGAAGCGCCGCGCCAGAACCCACCCCGAAGGCCACCTCTCGCACGCGCGGCTCGCCGCTCGCCGCCGAACTCAACGCCCCCGGCTTCGATGCCCAGCACGACGTCGCCACGCTGCATGCTCTGCTACGCCAATACCAGCACCTGCTGCGCGGCCGGCAGGGCCGCCCCATCGGCAACGACAGCGACCTGGCTCAAGTCCTCACCGGCCACAATCCGATGAAGCTCGTGATCCTGCCCACGAATCATTCTGCCCTCTCGGCGGATGGCCGTTTACGCGACCGCTGGGGCACGCCCTACTTCATCCACCCTCGCGGTCGTGGCGCCTTCGAGATCCGCTCCGCCGGCCCCGATCACAAACTCTTCACCGCGGATGATCTCATCCAGAACCCCGGCGGTCGCACCACCGATCTCCCGGATCTGCCGAACACCACCGAACCTCCGGACGAATAGGCACCACTAGCGCCAGGTCGATGGTCTCGGGGCAGAGGACTTGCGTCCGCTGCTGGACATCGGCGTCGTCTTCACGCAAAGACGCGGGCATGTCCGCCGATCCCCAGCGTTACTCCGACCTCACGTCCCAGCAGAAGAAGTCCGGCTTCGCCGCGTGGCTGGGGTGGATGTTCGACGGGCTGGACATGCATCTCTACACGCTGGTGGCGCTACCGTTTGTCGCGCAGCTTATGCATCTGCCGCAGGCGGACACGCAGGTGTCGGAGAAGGCTTCGTTCATCCAGGCGGCTTTTCTGCTCGGGTGGGCGGTGGGCGGCGCGTTCTTTGGCCGCATCGGCGACGTGCTCGGGCGCAGCAAGGCGCTGGTGCTGACCATTCTCACCTATGCCTGCTTCACGGGGCTTTCCGTCTTTTCGCAGACGTGGTGGCATCTCATGATCTTCCGCTTCCTGGCCGCGCTGGGCATCGGTGGGGAATGGGCTGTCGGGGCGTCGCTGCTGGCCGAGACGTGGCCACGTCCGTGGCGCCCCTGGCTCGCCGCCATCCTGCAGAGCGCCGTCAACTGCGGCGTGCTGCTGGCCACGCTCGCGGGCTATCTGCTCGCGGACTCACCCCATCGCGTGATTTTCCTCGTCGGCATCCTGCCCGCCCTCATTACGCTTTGGATTCGCAAAGCGGTGCCCGAGCCGGAAGTCTGGGCGCACGCTTATGAAGACGAACACCCGCGCGGTGGTATCCGCGCGCTTTTCAAGGGCTCGCTGCGTCGCACAACGATCATCGTCATCGTCGTCTGCGCACTCAGCCTCACTGCGCACTGGGCTCTGATGTTCTGGCATTCGGCGCATCTGCGCTCGATCGCCAAAGCGGCCGGCTGGACGCCTGCCGCCGAGAGCGCCCTCGCCAGCAAGGCGCTCTATCTGCTCATGGTTGGCTCCATCGTGGGGAATTTCCTCGCCGGCTGGATTGCCAAACTCTTCGGTTATCGCCGGTCCATCACGCTGATGTTCGTTCTCTATCTCGGATTCATGCTCGGCGCCTACGGCGTGGTGCGCGGCCCCGAAGCCGTGCTCATGTGGCTCCCCTTTATCGGCGCGGCACAGGGCGCGTTCGCCCTTTTTACGATGTCCCTGCCACCTCTCTTCCCGACTCTCCTGCGGACAACCGGAGCGGGCTTCTGCTACAATATCGGCCGCGTCATCGCCGCCGCCGGCACGGTCATCTTCGGCCTCTTTGCGCAGGTCGGCAGCGGCACGAATGCGATCTGCGATCATCGCCTGGCATTGTTCTACGCGAGCTGGCTATTCCTGCCAGCGGCCATCGTGACGTGGTTGATGTTGCCGGAACCCGATCAAGACGCCGCCTAACCTGAAGATTGCCCGAATTTTTCCCGGGCGAATTCAATCCGCGGAAATCTGCGAAATCTGCGGATGATACTTGTCCGGAGCAGGGGGTGCGCGTTTTCTTGAGGACGATGAATTCCTCGCTGATCCTCGATGTGCTCGTGCTGCTGGCGTATTTCGGCGCGATCATTGGAGTCGGGCTTTCGCAGCGCTCGAAGAGCGACAGCGTGGAAGGCTTCGCGCTCGGCGACCGGCAGATCGCGTGGTGGGCGGTGCTGGCCTCGATCCTCGCGGCGGAAATCAGCGCGGCGACCTTCCTCGGCGCGCCGGGTGAAGGTTACGCCAAACGGAACTGGACCTACGCCCAGCTCGCGATCGGGACGATTCTGGCGCGCATTTTTGTCAGCTTCGTTTTCATCCCGATTTATTACCGGCACGGCGTCATCTCGATTTACGAATTCCTCGAAACCCGTTTCGGACGCTTCACGAGGCGGCTGGCCTCTGCGACCTTCCTGATCACCCGCGTGCTCGCGATGGGCACACGGCTTTATGTTTCGGCGATCATCGTGGTGCTCGCGGTGCAACTTTGGAGCGGACGTCCCGTGCAGCCCCACGAGAAGTTCCTGCTCTTTACCGGCGCACTGGTGCTCGTGACGCTGCTGACGGCGCTCTACACGACGGTCGGCGGCATCCGCGCCGTCATCTGGACGGATTTCATCCAGGTTGGGGTGCTCATCTCGGCCCTGGCGTTCACCATCTTTTTCGTGCTCGGCAAAATCCAAGGCGGCTGGGCCACTGTCGCTCAGCACATCCAGACGCCGGTCTTTCTCGACATGCTGCCGATGAAAGAAGGCGAAGGCTTCGGCGCCTGGCTGGCTCGGATGTTCTCCGAGGAATACACCGTCTATGCGGCCGTGCTCGGCTCGACGTTTGTGACCATGGCCACCCACGGTATCGACCAGGACACGGTGCAACGTATGCTCACCGCCAAGAACCGGCGGCAGAGCGCCTTCGCGACGATCGTTTCGGGCCTCGTGGACTTCCCGGTCGTTTCCGCCTTCATCCTCATCGGCGTGCTGCTCGCGGTCTACTACCAGGCGAACCCCGCCCCGAATCTGCCCACCGAGGAACGCGAGGTCTTCCCATTCTTCATCCTGTCGCAAATGCCCTCGGGTCTGCGCGGCCTCGTCACGGCGGGCATCCTCGCCACGGCGATGGGTTCGCTCAGCACGGCGCTGAACGCACTCGCTACCAGCTTCGCGCGCGACTTCGCCCTGCCGCGGCTCGAGTCGGAAGGCATCCTGGTGGATGAGTGGCAGCGGGTGCGGGTGCTCCGGCAGAGCACCGTTCTTTTCGCCGCGCTGATCATCGTCGTGGGCGTGGTGACCGCTTGGTATATGGCGCATCATCCCGATGCCCGCATCATCCCGCTCGTGCTGGGCATTCTCGGTTTCACCTTCGGGTCACTGCTGGGGCTCTTCCTCGTCGGGCTCGTCACGCGCACTCGCGGCAACGACCGCGGAAACGGGATCGCCGTCGCGGCGGGCATCCTCGCCGTGCTATGGGCGAGCGGCGTCTTCACCAAGCTCTTCGCGGCACCGGATGCCCCCCCGGGATTCGTGCTGGCTTTCCCTTGGCGAATCACGCTCGGAACTCTCGTGACGTTCGGGGTGGCCGTCTTTTTCCGCACGCCGGAGGATCGAATTGCCGCCCGCGAATCTGCGAATGCTACGAACACGTAACAACCGCGTTCCGACCGGGAGACCGCCATTTTTCTAGGCTCCGAAGCGCAGCAAGCGAAAAAGACATTTTCGCAAAAATAAAGTTCCCCTTTGGCGGCGGAAAATCGTTGCGGCATCGCCCCCCAAAACTACGCTCCGCGCGCTGCGCCGGAAGTGCCGGATGCAGCTGTGAATAACTTGTGAAAATCTCCGTGAACATCGCCTCCTTCGCCTTCGCAATCCGCACTGGATCGGGGTTTGCCCCTAGGTGCCATGAGGAAGTGCAGGTTTGCGGTGTTCCACACGACACCCGCCCGGAAAGCCTTTGTTTTAAAGACTTCGCAGGCGATTGTCACAAATCCGCGACGCGCGTTCCGCAGGTTTTTTCCCGCGGATAAGCCGTCAAATCCGTCACTTCGCGTTCCCTCCCCGCCAGAAAATGACTTCTTCTCTCTCTGTGGATAAATCTCACTTACAACAGGACTTGCCCTTCGTCTGGGAAAAGATCTCCGATCAGCTCCGCATGGACCTCAGCGAGGACGCTTTTGCGCGCTGGTTCAAGGGCGTGGAAATGACCGCCCTGAGCGACACGGACCTCACCCTCACCGTGCCCTCGCACATCTATCAGCTCTGGATCGAATCCAACTACCTGGACCTGCTCCGCTCCGCGGTGCTTTACGTCCTCGGCCGCGAGCGGAAGATTCACTTCGCTTTCGCGCCGATGGCAGACCGCGTGGAGAAAACGGCGAAGGCGGGCAAAGGCGAGAAAGCCGAAACGCTCGACGCTGTCGTTGTGCCCACCCTCACCAAAGGGAAGTCGCTCCCCCCGGCGCAGGAGGAAGAAGTTGAGGAAGAAAAACCCGTCCGCACCCCGAGCCACGGGCTCAACCTTCGCAACACCTTCGACTCCTTCGTCGTCGGCGTGACCAATCAATACGCGCACGCCGCCTGCCTGGCGGTGGCGAATCAACCCGGCAAAACCTACAACCCGCTCTTCATCCACGGCGGGGTCGGCCTCGGCAAGACGCACCTCATGCAGGCCATCGGGCATCACATCCTCGCGAAGAAGAAGGGCGCGCGGGTCCTCTACGTCACGAGTGAGCAGTTCACGAACGAATTCATCGACGGCATCCAGAACAACCAGCTCGTCAAATTCCGGAAACGCTATCGGCAAGCCGATGTGCTGCTGATCGACGACGTCCAATTCCTGAAAGGCAAGGAGCGCTCGCAGGAGGAGTTCTTCCACACGTTCAATTCGCTCTTCGACGTGCATAAGCAGATCGTGCTGTCGAGCGATCGCCCGCCGTCCGAGATGGCCGAACTCGAAGCGCGTCTCGTCAGCCGGTTTGATTGGGGTCTCACTGCCGAACTTCAGCCGCCGGATACGGAAATGCGTCTCGCAATCCTGCGCAAGAAAGCACAGGCCCTCGAGATTCAGCTCAGCAAGGATGTGCTCGAATACCTCGCCGAGCGCGTGCGCACGAATGTCCGCCGCCTCGAAGGCGCGCTCACCCGCGTCGCCTCGTATGCATCGCTCAACGGCCAGCAGCCGAACACCGAACGCATCGAGCATTTGCTCAAGGACATCCTTGCGGAAGAAGCACGCCGTTCGGTGACCATCGACCAGATTCAGAAGCGCGTTGCGGAGCACTTCGACGTCCGCCTGGCCGACATGACGAGCAAGCGCCGTCCTGCCAACATCGCCTTCCCGCGCCAGATCGCCATGTATCTCGCCCGCGAGTTGACCAAAGGCTCGCTCAGCGAAATCGGCGACGCGTTTGGCGGCCGCGATCACGGCACCGTTCTCCATGCCCATCGGCTTGTGAAAGAGCGGATGAAGCAGGAAGAAAAAGTGCGCCAGACCATCGGCTTCCTCGAATCCCAATTGCACCGTTAAGGCAGCGCAAAGAGCACAGGGAACGCAAAGGATCCGAAAACAGACGGTCTCGGCCCTTCGGCGAACTGCTGTGTAAAATCCGCGATCTCGCCTGCCCCCCTCTGCGACCTTTGCGCGCTCTGCGCCTCCGCGTTAAATCTCCGCGCTCAGTTTCAGAGGAACAGCACACAAAAATGATTGCGCGGCATCGCTGCATCATTCATTCACATCGAGCCCCAGCCAATTTTTATGAAATTTAGCGTCAGCAAAGAGAAGCTCATGGAAGGTCTGCAGTCCGTGCAGAACGTCGTGAGCACTCGCACGACTTTGCCCATCCTTTCCAACGTGCTGCTTCAGGCGGATGCCGCCGGGTTGCACCTCACGACGACCGACCTCGACGTCGGCATCAGCGGGGTGACGGAGGCTCAGGTTGAAAAAGAAGGCGCCACCACGCTTCCCGCGCGCCGCCTCGCGAATATCGTGCGCGAACTGCCGGCTGCGGAAGTGACCGTGGAAGTCGATTCCAAGAACGTCGCCTCGATCCGCTGCGGCCAGAGCTTCTTCAAAATCCTCGGCCTCCCCGAGGAAGAATTTCCGCCACTGCCGAAGTTCGAAGGCGCGAAAGAATTCACGCTCAAACAAGCCGACCTCCGCGACGGCTTGCGCAAGACCGCGTATGCCATCTCCACCGACGAGACCCGCTACGTGCTCAACGGCATCCTCTTTTCCTTCAAGGATAACAAGCTCACCATGGTGGCTACCGATGGCCGCCGGCTGGCGCTGGTCGATATCGAAGTCGAGTTCGCGCGCAGTCAGGAAGTCGAGATCATCGTCCCGACCAAGTGCGTGACCGAATTGCAACGGCTCGTCGGTGCTGATGGCGACCTGAAAATGTCGGTGGGCGAAAACCAGGTTGCCTTCGAAGTGAACGGCACGCTGCTCGTGTCCAAGCTCATCGAGGGCAACTACCCGAACTACCGCCAGGTCATTCCCGGCGAAGCAAAGGAACGCGTCACCCTCGAGCGTGAACTCTTCCGCGACGCGGTCCATCGCGTCGCGCTGCTCGCGAGCGAGAAGAGCAACTCGGTGAAGTTCGTCTTTACCAAGGGCAATCTCGAAATCGCCGCAAACACGCCCGACGTCGGCGAAGCGCGCGAAAGCCTCGCCGTGAATTATAAGGGCCGCGACCTCGCGATCGCCTTTAACCCCGAATTTCTCCTGGCTCCGCTCAAAGCGCTCCCGGACGATGAAGTCTTCCTCGACCTCATCGACGAGATGAGTCCCGGCGTCATCAAAGTGCAGACCCCGTTCCTGTATGTGCTGATGCCGATGCGCATCAGCTAAGGGTGCCAGGCAGGCACGACGATTTAGCAGGGCCGGTTCATCGTCCGATGAACCGGCCCTGATTTTTTCCGGGTTTCGGGGTGTCGGACCGATCCGGCCAGCTGGATTTCGGGCGGAGCGGAGCGCCACGAACCTGCGTCCCCACGCGCGAAAAACATCGACCCCACGAAAGGGCCGAAAAACCTTTTGCAAACCTCCCGGCATCTGCGAGGAATTGCGCCCCTTTCGGGGAAATGCTCACGTGGCGGAACTGGCAGACGCGCACGGCTCAGGACCGTGTGGGGCAACCCGTGGAGGTTCGAATCCTCTCGTGAGCACCACCCCGCCGGGGCCGCCACTCCGGCCCCGCTTCCGTTGGGGACCACCTTCAGACCGGTCCAAAATCCACCTCAGCCGAAGATTGCCGTCTTCTCGCTGTCGGCCACCAACCACACCCACTGAACCCTTGCAGCCCCGGCCTCGCTTGCGGATGCTCTGCGGCATGCGCCTCCACCTCGTGCCAGCCCTCCTCTGCGCAGGCTCGCTTCCGCTCGCGGCGCAGGATTCCATCACGATTCTCAAGAAGCTCGACGAAGGCTTCACCGCCGTTTTCGAAAAAGTGGCCCCCGCAGTGGTCGTCATCGAAGCCACGAAAGCCGAACGGGCCGACAAGCCACCGGCGGACCTTTTCGACCGCGACGATCTGGCCGAACCCAAACGCGAGCATGACTGGACGGTGCCCGAAATTCCCGTCCGAAGTGAAGGCAGCGGCTTCCTGATCCGGCCCGACGGGTATCTGGTCACTAATGGCCACGTGGTCGATGATGCCGAAAAAATCGAGGTTCGAGCCTACGATGGACGGCGCTGGGACGCCACCGTGGTGGCTTCGGACGAACGGACCGATATCGCTGTTCTAAAGATCGACGCGACGCATCTGCCGGTCGTTACCTGGGGCGACAGCGACGCTCTGCGCATCGGCCAGCTCGTGTGCGCCATCGGCGCCCCGTTCAACCAGGACTACAGCTTCACCTGCGGCTGGGTGAGCGGCAAAGGCCGCAACAATCTCCTCGGCGCCAAATCGATCAAACCTCTCTTCGAGGATTACATCCAGACCGACGCCTTCATCAATCCAGGCAACAGCGGCGGACCGCTCTTCGATGTCGAAGGGCGGGTTGTCGGCATGAACACGCTGATCAACGGCCTCGGGCGCGGACTCGCCTTCGCCATTCCTTCGAACCTGCTCCACGACGCCGCGGATGAGCTGATCAAAACCGGCCGGGTTCGCCGACCCTGGCTCGGTCTGCGGATGGAATCGCTGGAAAATGCCAGCCGGGGCCTGCGCGACCAGTTCCCCGGATTCTCCCATGGCGTGTTCATCAATACCGTCGAGGCCGGAACCCCCGCCGCTAGGGGAGCGATTCGTCCCGGGGACCTCGTTATCGCTGTGGACAATGTGCCGCTCCGTTATGCCCACGATCTCGTTCGCTACGTTCAAAGAAAAAATATCGGCCAGACCCTTCGCCTCGCCATCGTGCGCAAAGGAGAAAAGATCGAGGCCTCGATCACCATCGCCGAGCAGGCAACCTCCTCATCCGAACCCTCCCGAGCTCCCGCTCGCGTTTCCTCCGGCCCAGGCCTCAAACTCGCCGACGCCGGCACCGGACAAGTCGTTGTTTCCGAGTTGATTGCGAATAGTCCAGCCGCAAGATGCGACCTTCGCGTGGGCGATGTCATCACTGAGGTCGGCTCGGAACCGGTCACCGATGCCGCCAAGGCGACGCAAGCCATTGAAAAAGCCTTCGCTGAGGACACTAAAAAGGGGGCGCTCGTGCAATTTTCCAGAAGCGGAAAAAAAAGTTGGGCGGTCATTGAACGAACCGCCAGGTAGCCGGTCTAAAGTTTCAGATTTCTATTTCCTTGGTTGGGGCGGGCCGGCGCTATCAATTTGGCGCCGGCCCGTTTTTTTTTGCCCGAAAGACGTGGTGGGATACGGTGGGCGATCTGTCCCTTGCAAAGAAACAGGCAGGCGAGGTGCCTCCCCTTCCCTCAGAGATGACTGTCCAGCTTTTCGAACACCTGCGCCGCCGCTTCCGCCGCTGCCTCGACCGTCGCTCCTCTCGCGCCTTCTCCTTCCAAGCTGGTCATTTGCACTCCGCCGATTCCACAGGGCGTAATGTGCTCAAAACCTTCGAGCCGCCCGCACACATTGAGGGCGAAGCCGTGCATGCTCACCCATTTACGCACACCGACACCGATGCTCGCGATCTTTCGATCATCGGCCCACACACCGGTAAGCCCTTCGCGGCGCGAGGCTTCGACTCCGAAACTTTCACAGACCGCGATGACGACTTCTTCCAAGGCGCGGAGATAACGGTGCAAGTCCTGCCCGCGCGTGCGCAGGTCCAGGATGGGATAGCCGACCAGTTGGCCGGGGCCGTGGTAAGTGGCCTGGCCGCCGCGATTGGTAACGTGGACGGGGAAAGGCAGCGCGTTCGAGTTGCGGAGGCTCGATTGATCCTGCGTCCGGCCGATGGTGAAAACCGGCTCGTGTTCGAGCAGAAGCAGCAGATCGGACTCGGCCGGGTCGGCGACTTTCCGAGCGACGAGTTCCTCCTGCATGGCCAGCGCGGCTTCGTAGGAGATCCGTCCGAGCCAGCGGGTCTCGATGCTCAAATGCGTGCCAGCGCCGCCACGCCCCGGGCCGCGCTCTCCATGGTCTGAAAGTGAGTGAGCCCGATGGCGAGCGCGTCAGCGGCATCGGGAGGCGGGGTCTCGGTGAGGCCAAGAAGGGCGCGCACCATGAAGCCGACCTGCGATTTCTGCGCCGAGCCCACGCCGACAACGCCCTGCTTTACGCGCTTCGGCGCGTATTCATGAATCGGGAGCCCGGCCTGCGCCGCCGCGAGCAATGCGGCCCCGCGCGCGGTGCCGAGCGTGATCGCGGTTTTCATGCTCTGCACGAAAATGATGGCCTCGAACGCGGCCTCTGCGGGGCGAAATTCCACGATCAAATCACGAACCCGCTCGTGGATGGCCACGAGGCACCCACTGGGCAGGAGAGCCTGGGCATTTTTAATCGTGCCATAGGTGAGCGCCACCGTGCGACTGCCCTGCTTTTCGAGGACGGCATACCCGGTATTACGGAGAGCGGGATCGATCGCCAGCACCCGCGACGAGGGAACCGCTGGCATCAGAAAAGTTTGCCAAGCCGCAGCGCAGGCACCGCCTTCATGGCCCACACCGCGATCGTCAGCAGGCCAAGGCCGAAGGCGGCGTAAGCGAAGCGCACCGCGAATTGCGCACGCTTGAGCCGCACAATCACGGCGTGACGCTGCTCCAATTCGGTGTTCTGCCGGGCGATGATGCCGCGGAGCACTTCGTTGTCCTGGCGCAGGCGTTCTTCGCTGGCGGCCTCGGCCCGGCGGCGGGCTTCATCCAGCTCGCGCATGGTCGTCTTCAGGTCGCTCTCCGTTTTCTGCTGCCGGGCCACCGCCACATCGAGGTGATGGTTCAGCCGCTCGACTTCCGCGGCCAGCCGGTCGCGATCCTTGATCGTGGCGGAAAGTTCTTCGCGAGCGACGACGAGATCCTTCCCTGCGGTATCCTGCGAAAGACTCTTGCTGAGGGCATCACGCTCTCGCTCGACCTCCTGCAACGTGATCGACAGCGCTTTGGCTGCTTCGTCGGAATCGTAGAGTTTCCTTTTCGTCGCAGCCCCTTCGTCGGTGGCGGCGGCCAGGCGGGCCTCCGTCTCGGCAGCGGTGGTCTTAAGGCTCTCGTGGGCCGTCGAAAGTTCCGCGTGTCGGCCTTCGAGCGCCTGTAAATCGCGCAACGCCGTTGTGCGCTCCGCCTGCGTGCCCGTCAGCTTTACGCCCTGTTCCTTGAGCTCGGCTTCACGCTCGCGCAAAGCATGCTGCAACGCGGTCACTTCCTGCTCCGCCACCTCCAGCCGGGGCACCAGCGCCTGCCGATCTGCCACGTAAGAATCGATCTCCGCTCGGAGCTGGGCGGTCTGTTCCTGCTCGGAGGCGAGTTCGCACTCGATTCGGTTGAGTTCACTGGCAACGGCCATGGCGCGCTCAGCCGTTTCGGTGCACTCGGCTTCCTTGGCCGTGAGATCTTTCTTAAGCTGTGTCAGCTCGGTTCGAAGGCGGCGCTTTTCTTTTTGCAGCTTGTCGAGCTGGGCAACTTCGCCCTCGAGCCGCGAAATCTGCACCTGCGCGTCAGCGAGTTCTTTGCGCAGCGCCACCAGCTCGGTGTCAGGACTTTCGATCGGCGACTCGTGCCGATCCTCCGCACGACGATGAGAGTGGCCGTTGCCATTGCCATTGCCATTGGCATGACCCTTCGTGCGCACCGGCATTTCCGTCGCGTCGTGCAGTGAAGCCCGGCGCGGGATCAGCACACTCGTATGGCACTGGGGGCAGTCGGTAGCCAGCCCCGCGGCGGAGCCCTCGACCACCATTTTCTGCCCACAGTGCGAACATTCGAATTTAATGTCGGGAATCGTGGATTCCATAACCCTGCCTCTTGGTATGGCTTTGGCGGCGGCGATGGTCAAAGTGATTTTCCACCACCATCGGGTGGCCTCGAACGGTGTGAACTGGTCAGGCAAGTCGAAATCTCGAGCGACATCCGCCTGTCACACAACCCTTGCCACACCCCCGGCAATCGCCTACAACTCGCGCCCTATGATCGACTTCATGCAAAAGGGAGGGCCCATCATGTGGCTCATCCTCGCGTGCAGCGTGCTCGCCGGGGCGATTTTTCTGGAGCGCGTCACCTATTTTCACCGCGTCTCGCTGCGGGTGGGTGAGTTTCTGCGCGGCCTGGCAGTGCTGATGGAAAACCAACGGTTTTCCGATGCGCTCGCCGAGTGCGCCACGGTGCGGGCTCCCGTTGCCCGGGTGGTCCACGCGGCCATCCTCCGGCATGAAGTGCCCCGCGCCGAACTGAAAGACATCGTGCAGGAAGCCGGCCAGCTCGAAGTCCCGCGCCTCGAGCGTCGCCTCGCCATGCTGGCCACGGTCGTCTTCACCGCCCCGCTGCTCGGACTGCTCGGCACCGTGATGGGACTCATCGACGCCTTCACGAATCTTTCCGCGCAAACCGGCTACACCAGCCTCACGGATCTCTCCGGCGGTGTTTACCAGGCGCTCATTACCACCGCAGCCGGGCTGGTCGTCGCCATCCCGAGCGCGGTCGCCTACGGTTACCTCAACTCCCGCGTGAATGTGCTGCTGCACGACATGGAGCGCGCCGGCATCGAGATCGTGAACCTGATCTGCGACAACCGCCGCAAATCGCCGGAGATCATCGACTTCGTCCCCGCGGACAAGCCGGGCCGCCGCCAGCAGCAGAGCGAATAAGCGAGGCATCAACGCCGTGAAGATCGAGCGGAATTTCCAGATCAACCCCGCGCTGGTGGGGATCGTGCCGCTCATCAACGTCATGTTCCTGGTCATCCTGTTCTTCGCGCTGAGTTCGCGCTTTCTGCTCCAGGCCGGACTCGCGGTTTCGCTGCCGACGTCCAGCTACGTGCAGACGCCGACTCGCCAGCCGCAACTTGTCAGCATCACGGCCACGCCGGTGCTGTCGATCTACCACGGCGACCGCCGCATCGCGATTGAGGAACTCAGCTCGCGCTTGAAGGAAGTGTCCGGCAAGGATCGCACGCTGGTCATCAAAGCGGACCGTGCGACGCCTTACGATGTCGTGGTCAGTGTCATGAATATCGGCCTGCAGCAGGGTTATTCCATCGTGCTGGCGACCGCGCGGGATTCGCGATGAACCCCGCGCCGGCCGCCCCGGTCGCCCAGGTGGAGAGAGCGCTCATTTTCGCGTGGGAACGCGTGCGGCGAGTGCCGGTGATTTTGCCGGGATTCATCGTGCTCGTTCTATTCGGACACATCGGCGTCTTCTTTCTCTTCCGCGTGGTCTATCCGCCTCAGGCCTCATTGGAGATGCCGCACCCCACGATCACGGTCCTCGACCGTTCGCGCCCGGATCACCAAGCGTTGCTGCGCTGGGCCGATGCCGAAGACATCGCCCCCGCAAGCACCCAGACCAGCATCACCGACCGGCTGCTCGAAGTCTCCTATCGCCCCTCGTATGCCACCGTGCGCACCGCCCCGCTTACGCTGCCGCCCGAGACGACCCGCGTGCAATATCCACCGCCGCGCGATCCGCTCGCTCTCATCCGCAGCGTCGAGGCCAAGCCCGCCGCCCCAGTAGCGCTTCCTCCCTCCGCGCCCACGCTCGTGCGCTTCAGCGGTGAGCTGGCCCGGCGCGTCCGCGGCCAGCAAACCCTCGCCCTCGAAAAGCGCAGCGCCAAGGAGATGGAACCCGCGGAATTCCTCATCGGCGTCACCGACCGCGGCGAGTTGCGCTTCGTCGTGCTCCAGCGCTCTTCCGGCAACGAAACGATGGACGCGCAAGCCTCCGAGCTTCTCTCCCGGCTCGAACTCGCCCCTTCCGCCGACCCGATCACGTGGGGCCGCGCGACCATTCAGTGGGGTGCCGACGCTTATCGCGCCGAAACCCCGAGCGCCAAACCTCCCACCCCCACGCCGCGTTGATTTCCGTCAGCCTCGGCATGCTCGTCTTCATGTGCCTCGGCGGCATGCTCGCCGGCATCTTCGGCGCGTGGCTGCTCTCCGAATCCCGCCGCCAGCGCCGCGAACGCCAAGCCTTCCGCGGCGTCCTCCGCTGCTCGATGTGCGGCTGCGAATTCGCGGACGGCAGTTCCGAACCCATCGCCCAATGCCCACGGTGTGGGACGATGAACGAGCGCGGGAGACTGTCGCGGCTGTAATGCCCTCAGCTTATCCAAATTTGTAGCGACTCACCTAGCATCCGGGCGGGGGGCGAAAAACGTTATTTCGAAATCTGGCCCCATTTTTTCGCTCCTTTGGCACCCCGACCGACCCCTCTTATCACATGTAATTGACGCGCGGTCCGAGCCGACTATCGAGGAACTTTAGTATCACACCGCTCGCCCCTTCAATAATTCTAAGCCTCTGGACAACACTAAATGTATCGTCTCCGTCACCGAACTTTGGAATCTCGCCCAAAACTTCGAAGCTGGCGTAGCCGTTGTCGCTGATTTTTTCACAAGAAATGGACACTGCGAAACGGTCAAAACCATACTTCCGGAAAGCACGATTTTTCGTCCGCTGTAAAAACTCAAAGGCGCGTTTCTTAATTGGTTTCACAAGATTGATCGCAACAAGCTGGCTTTCATGGTCAACGCGAACGATCGTCGCTTCTACCGTGTGCCACTTGCCATGAAAGTGTTGCACCATAAACCTGCTATTCTGTGACCAAACAACCTCACACGAGCTGTGGTTGAGGCTCGTCCGTGTGCCAACATAGTGGCAACCCGTTTCCCCCACAATTCCGTTCGTTTCTAGGTCGATGACATAGTTTGACCGAGCGTCTTCGAAATTCTCAAGGTAGTAATGCCGGCGCATAAAATCAAATGTTCCATTTCGAGCTTCCCAGACTACAGTGGGTTGCTCTAAACTGAACCCAAGAGCATAGCGCCCATCTGGAGAGGTAGTGCTCTGAATGAAGGAAAATCGCTTGCTATCGCCTTTAGGGCCGGATGGAGGATGTTTGATATTCTTCCTCTTGCCGAGCACCGCCCGAATGACCGCCTCGCTTTGTTGTAGGAAACTGTCCGGACGCGTGTCTTCCTCGTCGAGGTGTGACAAGTCAACTCGCTTGGATTTCACGCTGCCCATTTTGACCTGACTTTCAGGCGCAAAATCAGCTACCTTCCGCGTTCTCCGAATGAGGCGCCACGGTTCAAAAAAGCTGATTTCTTCTTCAACTCTTATCCGACCATCTCTCTGCACGCGTTCCGTGTAATTCGCCGCTGAATGAACGTAGTAGCCTTCGTTAAGGCAAATTTGAACTCTATCAATTCCACCAGAAATTTCTCTTTCCAAGACGGCCTTTAGGGGGTCACCACTTCGGTCAATCCAAAATTGTTGCTTTAGCTTTTGGCCCTTAGCCATGACGATACGCTCAAGACAAAGAGACTTCGCAAGTTTTTGCTCCATGTCTCGCTGCCGCGCCAATATCTTACGCACCGCCAATCTACTCTTCGGCTCTTGATCTTCCACCTCGATCTCTTGTAGTTGAATATTCTCCCAAACAAGCAATCCGTGCTTAGTTTTTGTGATAGCGCGCACATCTCCGTCTTGCGAGATCACAAAGCCGATACTCCCCGGGTGATGATCACAATATCGCATCATAGAGCGATGACGTGTCCCAAATTGGCTTAGGTCCAAGCTTTTCAAACGGCTAAAATTTCCTGTCGGATTTCCAGCGCTAAAAACTTTACTCGGATCCCCGCGCCTTTTTATTTCGACCCCGAATCCCGAAACGCGTAGTCCGTCTGATAACAAGATCAGCCCGTCGACTCCGGCAAGTGAGGAAACAAACGCTGCACATCCGAGTTCGGCTTTCTTTGCGTCCTCCTGTTCATTAAAAGCACCGCGTCTTTCTTGCACAAGGTTCGCTGGAATCGATGCTCCGAGTTCGGAGAATTCGGATCGCATCTGAGCGCGGGCTGTTTGCCAACGCGCCAACGCGAAAAGATGCCGTTCAAGGACGTATTCGGTTTTGTTATACTGCACCGAGTAGTTAATCGAAAGATCCTCCGTTGGACTTGAAGGAATTAGCAGCACTGCGCCTCCGTGCTTGAGTCGCCGGATCCCTAATAGAATTCGTGACAATGTTTGTTTCCATAGTGTGGGTGCATCTACCAAAAATTCACTAACCTCCTTTCGTTTGAAGTGGACTTGGAGGCGTGCCTTCACACGCTTCTCAAGCTTGTCCACGTAGCGCATAAGACCCTCCGCGATCGGCCCTTCATTTAGCACGTCATGGAATGCTGTCGCCAGCGTATCTTGGCTTAACTTCGCCAGTAGCTTTTGACTATCGTAAACTGTCAACGCTCCAGTGCCACTCACCTCCACTTGAATAAATCCAGGACGAAAAAATCGCCCTTCGCCTGCGCGGTTCAGAGCATTTTGGTAGTGAATTTCTTGGTCGAACATGCCGGAGATTTCGAGTCGGTCGTCCTTTTCCCGGACCGCAATGCATGATGCCCATGGCGGAGCGGCTTGGGAGAATTTCGCCAAACTTTTGGCAGTGAGCGAAATTGGTTTACCCAAAGGGATGAAAATATACCGATGCAAACGGCGTTCTGGATCGAGACCTTCGTAAAGCTGAGATTCCGAACCAACGAAAACCACCGTGCAGAAGACTCCCCGCGACTCTTCAGTTTTCAGGCTCGCATAAAAGAGAATCTCTACCAAGTTCAGCACGCTACGGGTTCGTTCCCAGTTTGGATAACGCCTGCGCAAATGACTGGTGATTAAGGTGGCGATACGGCGCGGATGCGACATGAGTGGTTTGGATCGTGTGTCCCTTCTCAAGTATTGAGTGCCCATGTGCGTTCGTCGATACTTCGAAGTAACAAGTTACATGCCGAGCTCGGCCCTCCAGAAGTTGAGAGAGGTCATGCGTTTGACAGCCCTTGCCCTAATTGGAACGGTCAAAAGCGGCCTTTCGTGGGGCCGGCCTCACCCTGAATCCTCAGCTAGATCGAAGAGGCGGCGAAAACCTTGTGAGACGATGCGAGCACTGAACAACCAAACAGACACAATAAACACACTATCCACCTACGGCGGCATTCGAAGCGACCGCTCTCAATCGGCAGTCCGTTACGCCATGACCGCCTTCACCACGTTGCCCTCCACATCGGTGAGACGGAAGTCGCGGCCGGCATAGCGGAAGGTGAGCTTTTCGTGATCGAGGCCGAGCAGGGCAAGGATGGTCGCGTGCAGGTCGTGGATCGGCACTTTGCCTTCGACGGCTTCGTAGCCGTAGTCGTCGCTCTGGCCGTAGCTGAAGCCGCCTTTCACGCCGCCGCCAGCCATCCAAAGGGTGAACGCTTTGTTATTGTGATCGCGCCCGTCGCCACCCTGGGCGTGCGGGGTGCGGCCGAATTCGCCGGACCAGACGACGAGCGTGTCTTTCAACAGGCGACGCTGCTTGAGGTCGGTGAGCAGGCCGGCGATCGGCTGGTCCACGGACTTGCAATTCGCCTCCAGGCCGGTGCTCAGGTTGAAGTGCTGATCCCAGTTGCCGTGGCACACTTCGACAAAGCGCACGCCGGCCTCGATGAATTTGCGGGCGAGGAGGCATTTGCGCCCCATATCGTCGGTGCCGCCATTCGGATTGAAATAACTGCCGGGACCGCCGCCGCTCCCACCATCGGTGATGCCGTAGAGTTTCTTCGTCGCCTCGCTCTCCTTCGAAAGATCCATCACCGCCGGCATCTGCGTCTGCATCTTGAACGCGAGCTCGAAGGATTCGATCACGCCTTCCACGTCGGGATTAAAACGATCGCGTGCGAGCTTCTCGCGGTTCAGCGTCTGAATGAGTTCCAGCTCGGTTTTCTGCGCGCCGGGACTGAGCGCGGTTTCGAGATTCTTCACATTCACATCGCGGAAGGTGCGTCCTTCCGAGCCAATCTTTGTGCCCTGGTAAACGGCAGGCAGAAACGCGCTGCCGTAATTCTGCGCCCCGCCCACCTGGCCCGACGGCGCGATGGTGATGAAGCCGGGCAGATTCTCGTTCATCGAACCGAGCCCGTAGAGCGTCCACGCCCCAAGCGACGGGCGGACGAATTGCGAATTGCCCGTGTGCAGCTTCACAAACGCTTGCGGATGCGCCGGCAGGTCCGTCTGCATCGAGCGGATGAGGGTCATGTCGTCGGCGTGTTTGGCGAGATTTGGGAACAGCTCCGAGATCCACAGGCCGCTGCGTCCGCGCTGCTCGAACTTCCACTTCGACCCGAGCAGCTTGGTGCCGGGCCGCATGCCGGGCTTATCGGTGTCGGCGTTCAGCTTCGGCTTGTAGTCGAAGGTATCGACGTGCGAGGGCCCGCCGCGCATGCAGAGGAAAATGACGCGCTTCGCCCGCGCCGGGAAGTGCGGTGCCTTCGGAGCGAGCGGATTGTCCGCCATCGCCAGCGTTCGCTGGGTCAGCCCCGCAAACGCCATGTAGCCGAACCCGCAGGCGATGTTTTTCAAAAGATCGCGGCGAGTCAGCAGCGGCGTGATGTCTCCACAGGTATGAGCGTTGTTGTTCATGGCGGCAGGGTTACGAGCCCTGAAACCATCGCGCTGCGGAAAGGTTGCGCACAAATTGGGCAGGCCATCGGGCGCAAAACGCCACCACGGATCGCAGGGATGTCCACGCTGCACGGCTTTCCCCTGTCCCATCCGGGCAATCCGTGCCATCCGTGGTCCTTCCAACCCGTGCCATCCAAGTCGCCTTGAAAATTCATCCAAACGTCGCCGAAGCCGTGGTCGAAGCCCTGCTCGATATCTTCAAGCAAGGCCGCTACGCCGACCGTGTGATCGAAGGCTCGCTCAAAGGCCACACCAAGTGGGGCTCGCGCGACCGGCGCTTCGTCGCGGAGACGGTTTATGAACTGGTGCGCTGGTGGCGCAGTTATTGGTGGCTGGCCGGATTGCCCGATGCCGAATGCCTCGATCGCGACAAAATCAGCGCCCGCCGCACGTGGCGCGTGTTCGCGGTGTATATGTGGCGCAAGGACCGCGAATTTCCCGATCTGCGCGAGTGCGAAGGCATCGACACGCGTGACCTCGGCGAACGTCTCAGCGCGAAACCGGCGCTGCCCATTCGCGCCGCGATTCCCGACTGGCTGAACGACGCCTGCGGGGCGGAACTCGGCGACGACTGGCCCGCCATCCTGGACCGGCTCAACGAGCCCGCCGACGTTTTTCTCCGCGCCAACACGCTCAAAATCACCGCGCCCGAGCTGATGGCCAAGCTGGCGGAGGAACGGATCGACGCGGACGAAATCTCCGGCCTGCCCGACGCCTTGAAGCTCCGCGAACGGCGAAATGTCTTCAGCACAAAAGCCTTTCACGACGGCCTCTTCGAAGTGCAGGACGCGGGCTCGCAACGCGTGGCTCCGATGCTCGAAGTCGCGCCCGGCATGCGCGTCATCGACGCCTGCGCCGGCGCTGGCGGCAAGACGCTGCACCTCGCCGCGCTGATGAAAAACAAGGGCCGTATCATCGCGCTCGACGTGCACAAATGGAAGCTGGAGGAGTTGCGCCGACGCGCTTCCCGCGCCGGGGCCGATACGATCGTTACCCGCCTCATCGACGGCGAGCAGACCATCAAGCGCCTGCACGGCGAAGCCGACCGCGTGTTGCTCGATGTGCCGTGCTCCGGCCTCGGCGTCATTCGCCGCAATCCGGACACCAAATGGAAACTCACGCCCGCGGAAATCACCCGCTTGCGCGTGCTCCAGGCCGACATCCTCCGTCGCTACTCGAAAATGGTGAAACCCGGCGGCAAACTCGTTTACGCGACATGCAGCATCCTCCCGAGCGAAAACGAAAAGCAGGTCCAGGCATTCCTCGCCGAAGCCGGCCCCGCATGGCAGCTCGACACCGAACTCCACCTCCGCCCCGATCGCGACGACACCGACGGCTTCTACGCCGCGCGGTTGGTGCGAGTGGAGTAGTCCATGGAGCGCTGGCGTCTCGCCGGCCACGATGCCGACATGCGGAGCATCATTTCCTCAGAGAAGAGTGGCGCTTCACGCCCCGACATCGTGGCCGGCGAGACGCCAGCGCTCCAACGGTCACCACTTCGCGAGCTGCTCGGGGAATCGGCAGCGGGCGCAGTCGCTGGTGTCCTGCATGCAGAAGTCTTCATAGACTTGCAGCAGGCCTTGCTGCATCGCCGCGGAGCGGAGCAAATTTTGGGCAAGCGGACTGTCGGCGCCGAACAGGCGGAGCGCGGCGATTTCCACCCGCCGATTCGACAACGCCGCAGGCAGATTTTTGAACCCGAGCCAGCGCGAAGAATCTTCGGCGTAAGCGAGCGGGAAGAAAACGTTCGCCAGCATTTCAGTCACACGCGATTCACCGACAAGGGCCATGCGTTTCGACGCAGCCTTCGAGGTGAGCGTGTAGTGGAAGTCCCAGAATTCGTCGGAGAGGGTGGCGAAGAAATCGATGATGGAAGCAGGATCGCAACGCTGGCGGAGGGCGCGAATTTTCGCCCAGTGCCGGACCATTTGCGCCAGCGCGGCGAGGCGACGTTGCGGATGATTCACAGGGCGTTGCCCACCGAGCTTCCAAAGATCCGGGGCCAGCGCGAGTCGCTCGAATTCCGCGCGCCGAGCCCACCAACCCGACCAAAGCCCGCGCAGGTAGTCGCGGCTGTCCGGGGCAAATTCGCGCAGCTCGCGCGTGGGAAGAAAACCGGCGACGCCAAAGAGCAGTGCGTCCGCTTCTTCCTTCGACGTTCGCAGCAGCTTCAGCGAGAGCCGCTGCGCGAGCAGTGTGAACGGCAGCTTGTTGCTTTTGTAACCCAGCGTGGCCGCGAGCGCGTGAAAGAGGGCTTCATCGGCGCCGTGAATGGTCACGAGTTTGGAAAGCGCCATCGCCTTGCGCTTGAGGCGATGTTCCGCCGCGCCGAGCAACACTTCGCGCACCTTTTCCTCCGAGAGATCGCGCAGCGGCGCCACGCAACGTCCCGGCTTGGCTTCCGGCTGCGAGCCGGGCACGTCCTCGCCGAGCCGCGACAGATCGAGCTGCACCTGCGGCACGAGACGATGTCCGGCCGTGGAGGTGAAAAATTCGGCCCCGCCACGACGGGTGAAAAGATGGAGGACCGTGCCTTCGAAGGCCGGATTTTGCGCGTGGCCATGCCCTTCCCAATCGCGCGCTTCGGTATCGAGTTCGATGCTGCCGCCGACCGGCTCGCCTCCGTCGAACGAAACCGCAGCCTCGACAAAATCGGGCCCCGGTTCGCGATTCCACACGCCGAATTGCGTGATCGTGACCCGTCGGCCATCGAGTGCGGTAAACTCGCGTCCGAACTCTCCCGCGAACCAGCGCGCCTGAAGTTCGTGCTCATCCATCCGGCGCGGCACACGCAGCAGGCACTCTTCGCGGGCGGAAGAGCCGAGCAATCCGTCATAGCGGCTGGCAGGGTTCACGGCTTTTCGGCGATGGCTTCCTGCAAATGGCCCGCCAGCCCGCGCAAGGCCTCCGCCCCCGGCGCGGTCGGAAATTGCTTCACGCGCTTCTGCGCGAGGGCGAGTGCTTCCTTCGTCCGCTTGAGGGCCCGCAGTTGAAAAACCTGATGCAGCGTCGCGCGCAAAATGTCCTGCGGTTCGCGATACCTCTTGGCCGCTTCCTCGAAGGCGGCCTGCGCATCCTTGGGTCGATCAACCGTGAGCCAGAGCAAACCCAGCCCTTCAAAAACAACTCCACTGTCAAAACGCTCGCCCTGCTTTTTGAGCTCCGCCGCGCCCGCTTCGGGACCACGATCAAACCATACCTGCGCGCCGGCACGATAACCCGACCATTCATCTTCCGATGGTTCGCTCTCCATCGACGAAGGCTCGGGAAACGGCCGGTAGAGCGGATCGCCGGCAAATGTCGTCATCCACGAAAGCAGGCGGACCGACATGTAACCGCTTTCGGCAAAAGTGAACCCCGCGCGCAGTCGATCGTAGAAGACATCAAGGTTCGGCGTGAAGCCAAGGTAGGGCTCATACACATTTCCCAGCGTCGCCGCCGCGCCCGCCGCGAGCAGGGGCGCGCACCAGTATCGCCTTGGATCGCGCAGCGTGACGCCGCTGAACGAGTGCAGGTGCACGGCGACCGCTCCCGGCACGAAATGGAAATCCGGTCGCACGAAAGGCCCGGTCACGTTTTCCGCATACCAGCCAAGATAGATTGCGGCGTGATTCATGGGATACGATTCGGGATACAGGCCAGCACCCGAGTCCATGATCACCGGCATACCTTTCCTGCGCGCGGTAACGGCGGCGTTGAGCAGCCTCTTGTCACCTTCGATGAGCTGCGGATCGAGCGTCCCACGAGCGTCGATATAGGCAAAGCCCCGCAGGCCGGTGCGCTCCGCGCCGATCGAATCATCGATCATCCGTCGCACCATTTCTGGCGTGGGGGCATCGAGCCGGCACACCAGCAGAAGCGAAGGCACGCCACTGTCGAGCATGCGCTGATAGCTGCGAAAATACGGATTCGTCAGGCCGCCGGAAATGCGACGCGAGTAAACCCCCAGCACTGCGAGTTCCGAATCCACTGCCGACTCATTGTGCGCCGTTACCTGCGGAGGGCCTTCGCGCGAATCGCCTTCATAAGCCTCCGCGTGAGGCGCGATCTTCAGCGGCACGCCGCGGATCAAAGCCACGAAGCGAATTTTACTATGCTCGACTCGTCCGCGCGGGTCGGCCTGCTCGGCCAATTTCCAGAACCCCTTCTTCACAAAAGCCTCGCGCAATGGCTCCGCAATTTCACGGTCGAACTCCACCCGCGAAATTTCTTCCTGCACCGGGCATTTCAGGCCGATGATGTGGTCATTGGGCACGCCGCGCCGGGCGCTGTAGTAACGCGCGAGTGCGACCGAATCGGGATCGTTCTCATTAAAAACGACCACCGTGGCGCGGGACTCCGGCGTGGCTTTCGCAGGCACGAGCTCACTCTCCTCGGCACATGAGACGCCCAGCAGCACCATCCAGATCGCCAGCGCGCGCCGCCTCATGGCGTGATTTTCAAACCGTCGTAGGCGATCCGCACCGTCTCTGGCAGCAGCGCTTCTTCCTGCGCGTGGCCGATCTCATGGCAGAGGTGCGTGAACCATGTTTTCCCCGGCTGAACCTGGGCGGCGACCGCGAGCGCTTCATCGACACTCATGTGCGTAGGGTGGGGTTTGTGGCGCAGCGCATCGAGAATGAGATGCCGGACTCCCCGGATGCGTTCAATCACGGGCTCCGGCACCGCCTTGCAGTCGCTCAGGTAAGCGGCCAGCTTTTCGCCCCGGCGGGTAAAAAGATAACCGAAGACGGTGGTGCGGCCGTGCGGAACGGGCAGGGGAGTGAGTTCCGTCTCGCCGAGCTGGAAAGCATCCGTGATCGCCCGGGCCTCCGGGTGAAGATACCCGGGGAAGCGATTTTCACCGCTGAACGCGAAGAGAAAGACGCGTTCGAGATCGGAGATGGTCGACGGCGAAGCATATACCGGCATCGGCCGCTGCCCGGGGAAGAAGGGCCGCAGGTCGTCGAAGCCCATGATGTGATCGGTGTGCGCGTGGGTGTAAACCACCGCGTCCAGATGCGTCAGATTCTCCCGCAGGCACTGGGTGCGGAAGTCCGGGCCGGTATCGACTACAAAAGCGCACTCCGGCGTGTGCACGTAAAGCGAGGAACGGGTGCGCTTGTCGCGCGGATCGGTGGAACGACACACCGGGCAGTCGCACCCGATGACCGGCACCCCCTGCGACGTGCCCGTGCCAAGAAAAGTAATCGTGAGGTCTCCCATGTGCGTCGGATTGAAAGCGGACGAGAGGGTTCCATACTCCGCACCGTGCTCGCAACTCTTTCATCCCTTCGCATCCGCAACCTCGCCCTGGTCGAGGAACTGGAATGGACGCTCGGCCCCGGCTGCACCGCCATCACCGGCGAGACCGGCTCCGGCAAATCGATCATCGTCGGCGCGCTCAAGCTCGTGCTCGGCGAACGCGCGGACAAGACGCTCATCCGCACCGGCGCGGAGAGCTGCACGGTGGAGGCCGTTTTCGAGGTGAAAGATGCGCGTGGGCTCAATAGCACGCTGGAAGAGCAGGGGGTCGAGCCGTGCGACGACGGACAGTTGTTGCTGAAGCGCGTCTTCACGGCCGCGGGAGCCAATCGGCAATTCATCAACGGCAGCGCGACGACACTCGCCGTGCTCAAGGATCTGGGCGATGGCCTCGTCGATCTGCACGGGCCGCACGATCACCAGTCTTTGCTTGTGGTGGAAAAGCAGCTCGCGCTGCTCGATGCCTACGCCGGCGCGGAGAAAATGGTCGCGGATTACAGTGCGGCGTGGCGCCGGCTCAACCAGCTTGAGGCCGAACATGCTGAACTTTCGACCAGCGAAGCAGCCGCCGAACGCGAGTTAGATTTGCTACGGCATCAGGTGCGGGAGATTGAAGCGGCGCAGCTTCGACCGGAGGAGGAAGAGGAAGTCAATGCACGCTACGCAGTCGCCTCGAACGCGCGCCGACTGCTGGAACTCTCCGGCGCCGCGCTGGGCCGTCTCAATGAGGCGGAAGATGCCGTGCTGACGCGCCTTGGCGAGGTCGGGAAAATTCTGCGCGACCTGGAGCGGATCGATCCCGCCGCCACCCGCTTTTCCGATGCACTTACGCGCGGTCTTGCCGAGCTCGACGATCTCGCAGGCAGTCTCCAGCACTACGCGGACGATCTCGACCTTGAACCCGGCGAACTCGCCGCGCTGGAGGAACGGGTTTCCCTTTTCGAGACCTTGAAGCGCAAATATGGCCCGACACTTCCCGCCGTGTTGGAGTTTCACGCGGGTGCTGCCGCACGGCTAAGCAAGATCGAAGGCCGCGGGGAAGAACTCGCCCGGCTCGAAAAGGAAATCGCCGCCGCGCGCAAAACCCTCGCCGACATCGGCGGCAAGCTTGGCGCCAAGCGCAAGACCGCAGCCCCGAAGCTCGCAGCGAGTGTGACGGGGCATTTGCGCGACCTGGGCTTTCAACGCAGCGAATTTTCCGTCCAGCTCGCCGCGCTGGCCGAGCCCGGCCCGCATGGCTTGGAGAGCGCTGAATTTTTCTTCGCCCCCAATCCGGGCGAACCCGCCAAGCCGCTCAAAGCCATCGCCTCCAGCGGCGAAATCTCCCGCGTCATGCTTGCCGTGAAGACTTCGCTCGCCGCACAGGACACCGTGTCCCTGCTCGTGTTCGACGAGATCGATGCCAACGTGGGCGGCGAAATCGCCCATGCCGTCGGAGCCAAGATGGCAGGTCTCGGCGATCGCCATCAAGTGCTTTGCATCACGCACTTACCACAGGTGGCTGCAGCAGCGGATGCACAATTTGTCGTCACAAAGGAATTCGTTAACGAGCGCACCCTCTCCCGCCTGACTGAGGTCTCAGGGAAGGCCCGCGTGGAAGAAATCGCCCGCATGCTGGGCGGCAAAACCGATTCGGCTCTCAGCCACGCCCGCACGTTGCTCGGGAAAAAGTAGTGGAGAGCACAGTTGAGGCGGGATGATTCGGGTTGCCTGCAGGCGGTCGGAGCGCCTGCCCCCGTGACAGAATTCCCCACAAAAAAAACACCCATCAAAGATTCATCCCGGATGGAGATAATACGTGTGCATACTTTTTCGTTGCGCTCGCCTTTTCCCTAAGCCACCATCGCCTCGCTCCCGAATGAACACTGAAATCTTCGATCGCCTGCTCGCCGACGGGGACGAGACGACCGCAGGCAATTACTTCGTGGCTAATTATCCGCCGTTTTCCTTCTGGCAGAAGGACGATGCCACCATCGCCAAAGTCCGCGAAGTGCTCCAGCAACCAGCGCCTCCGGACAACGCGCTTGGCGTCTATTTCCACATCCCGTTCTGCCGGAAACGCTGCCACTTCTGCTATTTCCGCGTCTACACCGACAAAAACGCCGACGAGATCAAGGGCTACATCGACTACGGCATGACCGAGTTCGAGCGTTACGCCGCCACGCCGCGCATGGCCGGGCGGAAGCCAAAGTTCGTTTATTTCGGCGGCGGCACACCGAGTTACCTTTCCGTTTCGCAGCTCAAGACGCTGACCGATCGCATGAAGGCGCTCATGCCGTGGGATGAAGTGGAAGAAGTCGCTTTCGAAGCCGAGCCCGGCACGCTCAACGAACAGAAACTCGCCGCCATTCGCGAGATCGGCGTCACACGCCTCTCGCTCGGCGTGGAAAATTTCGACAAACACCTCCTCGAGGTCAATGGACGCGCCCATCGCGAAGACGAGATCTATCGCGCTTACCAGTTCGCCCGCAGCGTCGGCTTCCCGCAGATCAATATCGATCTGATCGCCGGCATGATCGAGGAGACCGATGTCAACTGGCAGCGCAACATCGATAAACTCATCGAACTCCAGCCCGACTCGGTGACGATCTACCAAATGGAGATCCCGTATAACACGACGATCTACCAGCAGATGAAAGCGGAGGGTAAACTCGTCGCACCGGTGGCCGACTGGCACACCAAGCGCCGCTGGGTGAACGAGGCCTTCACCGCGCTGGAAAAAGTCGGTTATACCGTCACGAGCGCCACCACCGCCGTGCGCGATCCGCAGAAGACAAAGTTCGTTTATCGCGATGAGCTGTGGAAAGGCGCCGATCTCCTCGGCCTCGGCGTCGCCAGCTTCAGCCACGTCGGCGGCGTCCATTTCCAGAACCTGCCGGATTTCGAAACCTACACGGATGCCGTCCGCCGCGGCGAGCTGCCCATCGGCCGCGCTCTGCCGACCACAGCGGAAGAGCGCATGATTCGCGAGCTGATCCTTCAACTCAAACTCGGTCGCGTTTCACAGAGCTACTTCCGCGAGAAGTTCGCCGTCGATCCGCTCACGCGGTTCCCGCAGCAATTCGCTGAACTCGAACGCCGCGGCATGCTCAGCGTGCAGGGCGACTGGCTCGTGCTCACTCGCGATGCGCTGCTGAAGATCGACGTGATCCTGCATGCGTTCTTCCTCCCGCAGCATCAGAACGCTCGCTACACATGACCATCGCCCAAGCGCCCGATCTGCTCTATCCGCTGACGGTGTTTCGCAAGCGCGATCACCGGCCGCTGCCTGTTTACGAGGCGGTCCAGGCGGAAGCGGTGCCGGAGCCTTATCGGACGTTGCTCGTGCACCAGGGCGATATGACTTCACGGCTCGAAGCGCATTACGGATCGCCGCTAAAACTGCGCGTGCTGCATCGTTCGCACACGCCGGAGATTTATCTGCGCGAGGTCCTGCTTTGCACGGTGAACAGCGATCTCCCAGTCGAATACGGCGCGATCGAAATCGATCTCGGTGCGTTCGAGGAGCCATTGCGTTCGCAGATCGTCGAGGGCCAGTTACCGCTCGGCGGGCTGTTGAATTCTCACGGGTTCCAATATCGCAGCCGTCCGCGCGGCTTTCTCCGGGTGCTGCCCGATCTCACGCTTTGCCGGCACTTCGGCGTTGAGGCCGTTTCCGCTTTCTGGGGCCGGAGTAACGTCTTGCTCGGTGCGGATGATCGCGTGTTCGCGCAGATTGTCGAAGTCCTGCGGCCGTGACCTGCGGCCGGCTCCTGCTTTTCGTGCTCGTTGCGACGGCCAGCGCCGCCGACTGGCCGCATTTCCTTGGACCGACCAGCAACAACACTTCTGTCGAAACCGGTCTGCTGCACGACTGGCCCAAGGAAGGACCGGCGAAGTTGTGGGAATATGCGAAGGGCGACGGCCACTCCACACCCGCGGTCGCCCAGGGACGCATCGTCCTCTTCCAATCGCTTGGCGGTGAAGAAGCCGTCGATGCCCTCGACGTGAAAACAGGGGAGCGGCAATGGCGCTTCAGCTACCCCGCACGATCAAATGCGCGGTATGGCGGGCCGGCCGGGCCGCGCACGAATCCCGTCATCGCAGGAGACCGCGTCTTCACGCTCGGCAGCGGCGCAGGGTTGCACTGCCTCGATCTCGCTACCGGCAAGGTGGTCTGGAAGCACGATCTGGATGCTGACTACAAGCTGCTGCCCACCTTCTTCGGCCAGGGTGGCACGCCGCTCGTATCTGGCAATAAACTCATCGTCCCGCTGGGCACCGAAGATGGCAAATCGCTCGTCTCTCTCGATCCTGCCACCGGCAAGGAACTCTGGGCTGCGAAACATCCGTGGGGTTCCAGTTACGCCTCACCCGTCGCGGCTAAAGTGCACGGACGCGACGTCATCCTTGCCTTCCAAGGCGGCATGGACGATCCGCCGACTGGCGGCCTGCTCGTCATCGATGCCAAGACCGGCGCTGTGCTCAGCGCCACTCCACATCGCGCGAAGATGTTTGCCAGCGTGAGCGTTTCATCGCCTGTGGTCGTCGAGAATCGCGCGTTTGTCGCCGAGGCCTACACCGAAGGCGGCGCGTGTATCGAGATCGCCCCGGACTTCTCGGCCAAGGTTGTGTGGCGTGCCTCGAAGTTCGACACCTATCTTGATACGGCGGTGCCTTTCGAAGGGCGCCTTTACGGCTCAGCGGGACAGCATCAGCAGAACGCCGAGTTTGCGTGCTACGATATGACGAGCGGCCAGGAGCTGTGGCGCGACGATCTCGGCGGCAAGTTCCAGCGAGCGTCGCTCATTCGCGTGGACGGCGCGTTTCTCTGCCTTGGAGAAAACGGAGATCTCGCCTGGCTCGATCTCTCCCCGAAAGGGGCCTCGGTGAAAGCACAGGCGAAGCTCTTCCACGCGCCCGAGGCGTGGTCTCCACCGGTGGTTAGCGACGGGCGGCTTTTCATCTGCCAGAATCAACCCGGTAGCGGCGGGACGAAACCGCGTCTGATCTGCTACGATCTGCGCGGAAAATAAGCCCATGAAGCTCTTCCTCCTTACACCCGGAACGGGCAGTTATCACTGCGGCGTCTGCATGCGCGACAATGCACTTGCCAAGGAATTGCACCGCCAGGGGCACGACGCGGTGATGCTGCCGATGTATCTGCCGCTCACGCTCGACGAATCCTTAGCGTCGCCGGATTCCCCGATCTTCTTCGGCGGCATCAATGTCTATCTGCAGCAGAAGTTCGCGCTGTTCCGTCATACGCCTCGCTGGCTCGATGCGCTCTTTAATCAGCGCTGGCTGCTCAAACTCGTCGCCGGTAGCGCCGCCAGCCAGACCGGCGGACCCGACGTGGGAGAACTCACTCACTCGATGCTGCTCGGCGAGGATGGCAAACAGGGAAAGGAGCTCGACGAACTCATCGACTGGATGAAGCAGCATGGCAAACCCGATGCCGTGTGGCTCTCCACCGCGCTGCTCGTCGGGCTCGCGCGCCGCATCCGCGATGAACTCGGCATTCCCGTGCTGGGTTCACTCCAGGGCGAGGATAGCTTTCTTGATTCGCTGGCGGAACCGTGGAAGACGCGCTGTTGGGAAACGCTCGCGGCACGGGCAAGGGATGTCGCCGCATTTGTCGCGCCCAGCCAGTATTACGCAGACTACATGGGCGGACGGATGAAGCTCGCGGCCAGCCAGCTTCACGTGATCCCAAACGGAATCGCGCCCGAAGATTTCGCACCCGCACCCGCACCGCCGCCGCTCGCGATTGGCTATCTCGCGCGCATGACGGCGAGCAAGGGGCTCGGCACGGTGGTCGATGCCTTCATCCTGCTACAGAGCCGCGGACATTTTCCCGCGGCGAAACTCCTCGTGGCCGGTGCACAGACAGCAGGCGATGCATCCTACGTCGAATCGCTCAAGGAAAAGCTGATCGCCGCCGGTTGCCTTGAGAAGGTTGAGTTCCACGCGAACGTCACGCGCGAAGAGAAGGCCGCGTTCCTGGTCCGTTGCACAGCACTCACGGTGCCGGCGGTCTATGGTGAGGCGTTTGGCATGTATATCCCGGAGGCGTGGGCCGCAGGGGTGCCTGTCGTTCAGCCGGACACCGCCGCTTATACCGAGCTGGTCAACAACACCGGCGCGGGCGTGTTATTCGAGCCGTCGAATACCGACTCGCTCGTTGAGCAGTGGGAGAAGCTTCTCTCCGATCCGGCCGCAGCATACGCGCTCGGCATGAAAGGCCGCGCCGCCGTCGAACGCGACTACACCATGGCGCGCATGGCCGAGCGCTTCATCACGCTCACCCGCGAGAGCATCGACGCCCCGGCGCCGGTCTCCTAACCTCAGCGCCGATGCCTTACGAATTCAAACATAGCCGCCGCATCGAGTTTGCCGAGACCGACATGGCCGGCATCGTCCACTTCGCGAATTTTTTCCGTATGATGGAAGTGACCGAGCACGCTTTTTTCCGCTCGCTCGGGTTCTCCATTCACGGCCACGCGGATGAGAAAACGACAGGCTGGCCGCGCGTGAGCGTCAGCTGCGACTACCGTGCCCCGCTGCGGTTTGAAGATGAAGTCGAGATTCATCTGCTCGTCGCCGAAGTGCGCACGCGCTCGATTCGTTACGCGTTCATCTTCCGCAGGGTCATCGACGGCGGTGAAGTCGCGCGCGGCGAAGTAACTACCGTGTGTGCGAGTGTCGAAAAGACCACCGGCAAACTCTCCGCCGTCCCCATCCCGGACGACATCCGCGCGGCCATCCAGCCCGCGCCGATGAAGCTCCTCCACGACGGGCATCATGCCTGATCCGCTTTTCCCCCTGAACACACCACTCACTCCCAAATGACCACCGCAACCACCAAACCAAAATCTATGAATTGGATTCTGTTCGCCTATCTCACCGTCTTCTCCTGGGGCGTCTATGGCGTGCTCCTGCACATCGGCCGCAGCGGCATGCCTGCCGGCCCCGAACTGCCCCACGCCGGACTCAAGGCCTTCCTGTGGGTCGGCATCGCTTACTTTGTCGTCGCCATCGTCGGACCCCTGATCGTGCTGAAGATGCGCGGGTCGAACTTCAGCTTCGCGGGCGCCGGGATGACGTGGAGCTTCATCGCCGGAGTCGCGGGAGCGCTGGGGGCTTTTACCCTTATCCTCGCGCTCGGCGCGGCGGCAGCACCCGCGGTTAAAGGTGGTGGCGGTTTCGGTGCTTCGGCGGCGGCAGCAGTAATGCCCATCGTGTTCGGTGGCGCCCCGATCGTAAACGCAATCGTCGCGATGTGCGTGCATCCGCCCGAGGGCGGCATGAAGTCGATCCCGCTTCCCTTCGTAATCGGCATCATCATGGCCGCCGGTGGCGCCTTCCTCGTCGCGAAGTTCGCTCCTTCGAACCGCGGCGCCGCTCCAGCCGCTCACAGCGCACCCGCCGCTGCCGTCGAATCAAAAGGCACCCACTAGGCCCGACCTGGCAAGCCGTGTGGATTCAGGGACCAGGCGATCCCGATTCATGATTCCCGACCCGCTCCCACCTCTCCGCGCGCTCCTCGAGGAAATCCTCCCCGCCAATCGCTTCGTCGCGGGCAAACTGGGCGCGGGGTTTGGCGAATTGCGTGACCTCGCGGATTTCACCGCCCGCGTTCCCTTCACACTCAAGTCCGAACTCGTCGCGGACCAGGCCGCTCATCCGCCCTACGGTTCGAACCTTACGTTCCCACTCCAGCGATACACGCGCTTCTGCCAGACGAGTGGCACGACCGCGAAACCGCTCGCGATCCTGGACACCAACGAAAGCTGGCAGTGGCTCCTGCGCAACTGGTGGCTGCGCTTCGCGGCGGCCGGCGTGCTGCCCGGAGCCCGCGTTTATTTCGCGTTTTCGTTTGGGCCTTTCCTCGGGTTCTGGACGGCGTTTGAGGCCGCGGCGGAGCACGGCTGCCTGTGCCTGCCCGGCGGTGGAATGAGCAGTGCTGCACGCGTGCGCGCGATGATCGAGCATCGCGCCGAGGTGCTGCTCTGCACGCCAACTTACGCGCTGCGGCTGGCGGAGGTCGCACGCGAGGAAGGCATCGACCTTGGCGCCGCGCGTGTGCGCACGATCATTGTCGCGGGCGAGCCGGGCGGCAGCGTCCCGGCGGTGCGGGCACGCATTCGTGACGCGTGGAATGGGGCCCGGGTCATCGATCACTACGGCCTGACCGAGGTGGGGCCGGTCGCCTACGAACATGCCGGTCGCGAAGGTGTGCTCTACGTGGTGGAAGACTCCTATTTCGCAGAGATCATCGAACCTGGCGGGACTGCTCCCGTGCCCGAAGGTGGCGTCGGCGAGCTGGTGCTCACCCCCCTCGGCCGCAGCGCGTGGCCGCTCCTGCGCTATCGCACCGGCGATCTCGTAAAGTGGTCGCGCGATGAGCACGGGCTCGCGCTCGAAGGAGGCATCATCGGTCGCGCCGACGACATGCTGGTGGTGCGTGGCGTGAACATCTATCCCAGCGCGGTCGATTCCGTGGTGCGCACGATTCCCGAGATTGGCGAGTATCGAGTCGAAGTCACGCGCCGCGGTGAAATGATCGAACTCGCGCTGGAAATCGAATCACCCGACGACACCGCCGCCGCCCGACTCACCCGCGCGCTCACCGCCGCTTTCACCCTGCGCATCCCGGTCACGCGTGTGCCGGCAGGCACGTTGCCGCAGTTCGAGATGAAAGCTAGGCGCTGGGGCCACGCCAGGTAATCTCCACCTCCCATGCTCGTCGAAATCTCCCATCTCACCAAAGCCTACCGCGCCCCGGATGGCAGCGACGCCGTGCCGGTGTTGCAAAATCTCGATATGCAAATCGCCGCCGGCGACACCGTCGCGATCCTCGGGCCATCCGGTTGCGGGAAAAGCACCCTGCTGAATATTCTGGGCGCACTGGATCGCGCCGACTCCGGCGAAGTGCGCGTCGCCGGGCAGGACCTGACGAAGCTCGATGAAGTCGCGCTTGCCCGGTTTCGCAATGCAACCGTGGGTTTCGTCTTTCAACTTCACCATCTCCTTCCGCAGTGCACCCTCCTCGAGAATGTGCTGGTGCCCACGCTGGCGCAGTCCAGTGGCGAAGGAAGACGGGCGAGGGCGGAGCAGCTTCTCGATGCCGTCGGACTAAAGCATCGCCTGCATCATCGGCCCGGACAGCTCTCCGGTGGCGAACGCCAGCGCGCGGCTGTCGCCCGTGCTCTGATCAATGATCCGAAACTGCTCCTCGCCGACGAACCCACCGGCGCCCTCGACCGGGTGAACGCAACCCGCCTCGTCGATCTGCTGCTGGAGATGAATCGCACCCACGGCCTGCCCATCGTGATGGTGACTCACGCCGTCGATCTCGCGCGCCGCATGAACCGCGTGCTGGCCTTGGTGGACGGGAAACTTGCGGAGCATCGCGCATGAGCGCCCCGGCCATGACACCGCGCACGGTCGTTTCTCGGAGCGTCGGTTTCTACTGGCGCACTCATCTTGGAGTCATTCTCGGCACGGCACTCGCCGCGATGGTGCTGGTCGGTTCGCTGCTGGTGGGCGATTCGGTGAAAGCGACGCTCAAACGCCAGGCCTTGGACCGTGTCGGACACGTCGAGTCGATCCTGACTGCTGGTGACCGCTACTTCCGTTCGGATCTCGGGCATGACGTGGGCGCGGAGACCGCCTCCGCGCTGATGCTGCGAGGCAGCGTAGCCCGGGCCGATGGCTCCGCGCGCATCAATCAGGCTCAGGTGCTCGGGGTGGATGACCGGTTCTGGTCCTTCGCTCCGAAAGGCGCCCCGGCACTCACCGGTGAAGACCTCGCGCTCAATGAACGGGCCGCCGCGCAGCTCGGCGTGAAGGCGGGCGACACGGTGGTGCTGCGACTGGAAAAGCCGGGGCTCTTTTCCCGCGACGCGCCTCTTTCCGGCGAGGAGAGCGATGTGGTGGCGATCCGCGCAAAGGTGCAGCGGGTGGTGAGCGATGCGGAGTTCGGCCGCTTCGGCCTCGCGGCGAGCCAGGTGCCGCCGTTCAATGTGTTCATCCCGCTTGGTTACCTGCAAAAGCGCCTCGAGTTTCCCGGGAAAGCGAACCTGCTCCTCTCGCGTCACCCCCCCAACGCGCTGGCGGAAGCGGTGGGCGCCAAATGGAACCTGACCGATGCGGCGCTCCAGCTCCGGCCGTTGCCAGACGAGCGCGGGCGCGAACTGCGCAGCTCGCGCGTGTTCATCGACGACAGCGTCGTCTCCTCCGTCCCAAAAGGGCTCGATGCACTAACCTACCTCGTCAACGAACTGCGCTTCGGCACGAAGGCCGCACCTTATTCGATGGTCACCGCCGTCGATGCGCCCTCGTCGGGATTTCTCCCGGCGGAGCTCGCCGATAACGAGATCGTCATCACCCAATGGCTCGCCGACGATCTCGGCATCAAGCTGAACGAAAAGCTGACGCTCAAATACTTCGTGATGGGGGAGCGCCGGCAACTTGTGGAAAAATCGCACGAGTTCGAGGTCATCCAGATTCTGCCGATGACCGAGCCGGCGCTCGATCGAGAGTGGATGCCCGATTTTCCCGGCCTCTCCGACAAGGAAAACTGCCGCGACTGGAAGCCTGGCTTCGCGATCGATAACTCGAAGATTCGGGACCAGGACGAAGCCTACTGGAAACAACATCGCGGCACACCCAAGGCCTTCGTGAACCTGCACATCGGGCAGGAAATGTGGGGCAATCGCTGGGGGAAGATCACCTCGATCCGTTATCCCTCGACCAAGCTACCGAACGCGCTCTCGTCCGACATTCGCGCCGGTCTGTCGCTGGGGCAGCTCGGGTTCACCTTCACCTCGCTGCGCCAGCAGGCGCTGGCGGCCACGGATGCGCCCGTCGATTTTGGCGAGTTGTTCGTGAGCTTCTCGTTCTTCCTCATCATCGCGGCCGCGGTGCTCACAGGCCTGCTTTTCGTCTTCACCCTCGAACAACGCGCCGTCGAGGCCGGCACGCTGCTGGCCATCGGTCTTCCTCCAAAACTCGTGCGCCGCATGTTGCTCGGCGAAGGGGTAGTGCTTGCGGTCATCGGCACAATCATCGGTTGCCTGGGAGCGCTGCTTTACACCCAGTTCGTGCTCCACGGGCTTTCGACCGTCTGGCGCGGCGCGGTGGGCACGAGCGAGTTCGCGTTCGCGGTGTCGCCCGTTTCGCTCATCGGAGGCGCGATCAGCTCGGTCGTCGCGGCGTTCATTGCGATGTGGTGGGCGAGTCGTCGTCTGCTCCGCTGCACGACAACGCAACTGCTCAGCGGCGAGGTCGCACCGGCTCACCAGTCGAACCCCAAACGTGGGCGACTCGGGACACCGATTGCGATCGCGCTGGCGGTGCTGGCGATGGCGATGGCGTTTGCCTCCGGCGGGTCCCCCGAACTCTTCTTCGGCGCCGGAGCGTTACTGCTCGGCGCCGGACTTACCTTCGGTGGAGTGTGGCTGAAGAACACCACCGCGCCGAACGAAAGCCGTTTTACCTTCAACTCCCTGGCGGCGAGCAATGCCGCCCGGCGCCGGGGGCGCAGCCTGGCAACCGTCGCCGTGCTGGCGAGCGGGGTGTTCATGGTCGTGGCGGTCGATTCTTTCCGGCAACGCCCGCTCGATGAGAAACCGCGCCGTAATTCCGGCACGGGCGGCTTTGCGCTCGTGGGCGAATCGGCGGCGCCGATTTACGAAGATCTCAACTCCGAAAGCGGCTGGGAGACTTACGCCATCGTCGATACGGCGATGAAGGACATGCACGTCGTGCCAGTGCGGGTGCGTGAAGGCGACGACGCGAGCTGCCTGAACCTCAATCGCGCGTTGCAGCCCCGTCTGCTTGCGGTAAAGCCGAGCGAATTGCGCGATCGATTCGTCTTCGGCCGGAAGGGTGCTGGCTGGGACCTGCTCGACGCGACTGATCCGGATGACGCCATTCCCGGGATCGTCGATGCCAACACCCTCCAATGGGCCATGCAAATGAAGCTCGGCGACACCATCGAATACCGCGACGAGCGCGGCCAGCCGTTCAAGGTGCGGCTCGCGGCGACACTCACCGGCTCGATGCTCCAAGGGAATATCATCATCGCGGAGCGGCACTTCATCGAGAAATTTCCCGGCAGCGGCGGGTATCGCTTTTTCTTCATCGATTGCCCTCCGGAGAAGACAAGCGTGGTTTCCGAGGAGCTGTCCCGGGCGCTCCAGGATCGCGGCCTCGAACTCACGCCGGCTTCCCGCCGGCTCGCGGAATTCCAAGCGGTGGAAAATACCTACCTGTCGATTTTCCAGGCACTCGGCGGACTGGGCCTCCTGCTCGGGACGGCAGGGCTCGCCATCGTAGTCGCGCGCAATGTGCTGGAGCGTCGGCGGGAGTTTGGCCTGCTTGAAGCGGTGGGCTTCCGCCCGGATCAATTGCGCTCGCTCGTCTTTCGAGAACACCGGTGGCTCATCGTGCTCGGCCTCGTCATTGGCACAGCCAGCGCTCTGCTCGGGGTCTGGCCGCAGCTGGCGCAAAAGGCGGACGGTTTCCCATGGCAGGAGATGGGAATGCTACTGTGCGCTCTCGTCATCGGATGCGTCTTCTGGACCTGGCTGGCCACCCGCGCAGCGCTCCGAGGCAGCCAGCTTCCCGCGCTCCGAAACGAATAGCTCAAGTAGCCAGCAAAGAAACTTTGACTAAACGGATGGGAAACGGCGTCATTCCTGCACTCAGGCGGTTTCGCCCCGTGCAGGCCGCCAGCAATATCTAACCCATCAACACCAGACCCAGCATGAAACTGAAGACCCTCCTCACCGCCGCGATCGCCCTTGCGTTTGGCGCCACTGCCAGCATCGCCGCGGACGACACGCCGCTTTCGAAGGAAATGTCGGCCATGAACAAAGCCCTTCGCACGCTCAAGCGTCAGGCTGCCGACGCCAGCAAGAAGGCCGACAACCTCGCCTTGGTCGCGACGATCAAGGAAAAGATCGCCGCCAGCACCAAACTCGAACCCGCCAAGACGAAGGATCAGCCGGCCGGCGAGAAGCCCGCTTATCTCGACAAATACAAGAAGGAGATGGCCGATCTCGACAAGGCTGTGGACGAGCTCAAAGCCGCGATTGAAAGCGGCAATGCCGAGGCCGCTCAGAAGGTCTTCGAGAAACTCGGCGACATCAAGGAGAAGGGCCACAAGGACTTCGGCGCTGACGAATAAGCCTGAAAGAAATTTGCCTGCGCTACACGCGTAAGGCTTGCGACGCCGCCAGGGTCTAGCGACTCTGGCGGCGTTCCTTTTGCCGCAATGAACCGCCAGCAACTCCTCGATCTCTACTTCATGGACGCCCGGTCGAAGCTCATCGACCTCGCCGCCTTTCTCGATCGCGTCGACCGTGGCGAAGGCCAGGCCGACTTCCGCTTCGACACTTTCAAGCGCGCCCTCGCCGAACTGAACAAAGGCGAACCCCAGCGCGCGAAAAACGTCCTGCTCGCGCTAAGCGATCCCTCGACCGATCCCATTGAGCGCTCACCCGGCAAAGGCGCCGTCGGCGCTTACGCGGGCGAATCGAAGTAACCGGCTCTCCTCTTTCCAACCCTCAACTCTTTACTTCTCGTGCGTTATATTGAACCCCACGCCCACATGGTCAGCCGCGTGACTGACGACTACGAAGCGATGGTCACCGCGGGTTGCGCGGCGGTGTGCGAACCGGCGTTCTGGGCCGGATTTGACCGCAGCGGGGTGCAGGGCTTTTACGACTACTTCTGCCAGCTCACCGATTACGAGCCGAAGCGCGCTGCCAAATATGCGCTGCCCCACTTCTGCTGGCTGTGCATCAATCCGAAGGAAAGCGAAGACACGGTCCTCGCCGATGAAGTGCTCTCGATCATCCCGTATTTCCTCGACCGGCCCAACGTGCTCGGCATCGGTGAAATCGGCCTGAATAAAAACACGCGTAATGAGCTGAAGGTGCTGGAGCGTCACATCGATCTCGCGGCGAAGCACGATCAACTCATCCTCGTGCACACCCCGCATCTCGAAGACAAGCTGAAGGGCACGAAGCTCATCCTCGACGCCCTCAAGGCAGATAGCCGGATCAAGCCGGAACGCGTCATCATCGACCACGTCGAAGAGCACACCGTCGATCTCGTGCTCGAGGCCGGGTTCTGGGCGGGCATCACGCTTTATCCCGAGTCCAAAGTGAATGCCGCGCGGGCGGTCGATATCATCGAGCACGCGGACCAGCATCGCATCTGGATGAACAGCGCCTGCGACTGGGGCCACAGCGTCCCCCTCGCTGTGCCGCGCGCCGCCACCGAACTGCGCAAACGCGGCCACAGTGCGGAAGCGATCGACAATCTGATCTTCGGAAACCCTCAGCGTTTTCTCGGACAGAATCCGCGTTTCAAAACGGCTTAGCGCCCGCGGCCGGTTCTACAGCAACCTTTTCAGGGCCTCCGCTTCATCGAGCCCTTCGACGGCGATCATTTTGTCGCGAGATTTTTCTCCGCTCACCAGCGTGAGATCGCGGCGGGCGACATCGAGCGCTTCAGCGAGAAATTCGATCAGCGCTTCGTTCGCCCGGCCTTCGAGGGCCGGGGCGGATATTTTGACCTTCACCGCGTCGCCGTGGCGCCCGACGCATTCACTCTTTTTCGCGTTGGGCACCACGCGCAGGCGCAGCCGGCAACTCACGCGTCGGGCCTGGGCTTCACAAACGCACCGATGAACGGTCGCGCCGACGGTTTCAGCGAATAGAAATCGCTCACAAACCCCGTCTTCGTTCGCAGTTCCACATGGCCTGCACCCCGTCCGCCATAGACGAGCACGGAGCCTACCGGCGCACGATAAGGATCGCGCACCGAGAGGCGCTTGTAACCGTATTCTCCGGAGAGCTCGGCGGCCGCCTGCTTGGCATAAACCGTGTCGGGCCGCGTGGGCAGCGCCTTCGCCGCCACCAAGGCGTCCTTCACGGAACGCCAGCATTTTCGGGCGGAGTGTCTGTTCGCTCGCGCGGAGGCGATTTCAGCGGCGCGGATCATCCGCGCATCATAGCGGAACCGGCCGGCTTGTGGACCAAAACGAGGGGTTTCTTCCTCGGTGAGTTCACGCGCGGTGCTCCGGTCGTAACAGGAACCCGCGTGAGTATCGATTTGTTTCGGGGGGGCGGCGAATGCGCTGAGAGCCAGCGTGCATGCCGCCGCCAACGGCATGATTTTCATATGTTGTATTGCGTTTTGCCGTGTTCACCGCCCCGAGATTTGCGGTCACACAGATTGCCCTCCTCATGTCGCAGGATGCGGGCCAGATGCATCAAATCGCCAAAATATTTTCGCCGCACGCTTGCCAGCCCGTCATCGGCGCGCTTTGCACGTTGCGATGCCCACGCCCTGCACACTCGATACACCGCTTCGCGAACTGGAGTGGATTGGCTCGACGCGCCTGCGTGCGCTGGAGCGCATCGGAATTGCCAAAGTCGGCGAGTTGTTGCGGCACTACCCAAAGCGTCATGAGGACCGCTCGCGGTTCGACCGTTTCCCCGATGGCGAATCGGATCGGCCGGTATGCGTGTGCGGCCTGGTGAAGAAGACGCAACTGCGGCACATCCGGGGACGGCAGCGGATGTTCGACGTGGTCCTCGAAGAGCCAAATTCCCACGCACTCAGCACACCGCTCATCTGTCGCTGGTTCAATGCGTTCTGGGTCGAGAATGCCATCGTGAATGGGCAGCGACTCGTCGTTTACGGAAAGCCGAAGCGCAGCGGGTCGAACATCGTGATCGCACACCCCGAGTTCGAAATGGTGGAAGAGGGCGTCGATGTTTCCGTGCACTTGAATCGTCTCGCTCCGATTCATCGTGCGACCGAAGGCATCACGGTTCGGATGATGCGCCAGCTCATCTGGGATGTGTTGCGACGGCTGGACGACGCCACCGTGGAAGCCGTCATTCCTCGCGAGCTCGACTCCCACCCCCGCGCCTGGGCGTTGCATCAGATTCACTTCCCCGACAATGCCGACACGCTCACGAAGGCTCGGCGGCATCTCATCGCCGAAGAGTTTTTTGTCATGCAACTCGCGGTCGGCGCGAGGCGCGCGGAGCTCGTGACACAACCCGGCGAATCGCACTGCGGTTCCGGCGAGCTGATGCGCCGCCTTCACGCTTCCCTCCCGTTCCCGCTCACCGGTGCACAGCTGCGTGCCATCGAGGAAATCCGCGCCGACCTCGCTGCTCCGCGCCCGATGAATCGATTGCTGCACGGTGATGTCGGCAGCGGCAAAACCCTGGTCGCCCTGAGCGCGATGCTCCTTTGCGTGGAGAGCGGTTACCAGGCGGCCCTCATGGCGCCCACCCAGATCCTCGCCGAACAGCACTTCCTCAATATCCACCGGCTGTGCGAACCCCTCGGCCTGCGTGTCGCGCTCCGGACCGGCACGCGGAAAGAGGAGACCAGCGAGATGCCGCTGTTTCAGACGGCCGGTCCCGGCGAAAACTCCGAGCCCCACATCTTCGTCGGCACTCACGCTCTGCTATATGAAGGTGCCGGGTTCACACGGCTGGGGCTGGCGGTGATCGACGAACAGCACAAATTCGGCGTAATGCAGCGGGCGCGGTTGCGCGATCAAGGTGTGCTGCCGGATGTGCTCGTCATGACGGCGACCCCAATTCCGCGCACGCTCACCATGACCGTATATGGCGACTTGGATGTCTCCACGCTCGATGAATTGCCGAAGGGGCGCGGGAAGATCGTCACCGGCGTGCGTGAGGAGTCAAAACTTCCCGACGCCGTGAAGTTTCTCCGTGAACACCTCGAAGCGGGTCGACAGGCTTACATTGTCTATCCGCTCATCGACGAATCGGAAAAGCTCGAAGCAAAAGCCGCCGCGGCGGAATTTGCTAAATGGGGCGAGCTGCTTGCACCGATGAAATGCGAACTGCTGCACGGTCGCGTGCCGCCCGAGGAAAAGGACGCCATCATGGAACGGTTCCGCCGAGGCGAAACGAAAGTGCTCATCGCCACGACGGTCATCGAGGTCGGGATCGATGTGCCCAATGCATCCCTCATGCTCATCGAAAATGCGGAGCGATTTGGGCTGGCGCAGTTGCATCAGCTTCGAGGCCGGGTTGGGCGAGGGGAGCACAAAAGCTACTGCATCGCCCTCACCGGCACGAAGGCCGAGGAAGACGCCAAGGCAAAACTCGCGGTGTTCGAGCAGACGATCGACGGCTTCAAGATCGCCGAGGAAGACCTCCGCATTCGCGGACCGGGCGACCTGCTCGGCACGGCACAAAGCGGACTGCCGCCCCTCAAGATCGGCGACGTCTTCGAGGATGCGGAAGTGATGAAACTGGCCCGAAATGCCGCCTTTCTGATCTTCGAACGTGACCCGCAACTGACCGCTCCCGATCACGTCCGCTATCGCAAAGTGCTCGCCGAAGGACGGCGGGTTGTGCTTTCTCAGGTGAGCTGATCCATGCGTCGCGTCGCTTTCATCCTCGTCATCCTCCTGCTGCTCGGATTTGGGGCGTTTCGCGTCGGCCAGCTTCTCGTCGGTTCCGACCCGGAGCCCACTCCGAAGCCAACGCAATACACCCCCGCCGACGGACCTCGGCTGGAGCCACACGACGTCCCGAAACTCACCGCCATCGACGAGGAATACACCCGCCTCGTCGAAAAGGTGATGCCTGCCGTGGTGAGCGTCACCTCGAAACGCGTTACGCAGCTTCCGGCGCGGGTGGTGAATCCCTTCGATATGTTGCTCGGCAAACGCACCCGCCAGCCACAGCAGCAACAGCCGCAATCGCAGGTCGAAACTTCGCTCGGCTCCGGCGTCATCGTTTCACGCGAAGGCCACATCCTCACCAACAATCACGTGATCGAGGGCATGACCGAGATCGAAGTGCAGCTCGCCGACGAGCGGAATTTTTCCGCCCGATTGCTCGGCACCGATCCGTCGGTCGATATTGCGATCCTCAAAATCGACGCTCCGAATCTCGACCCGCTTTCGGTGGGTAATAGCGACCAGGTCAAAGTCGGTCAGCTTGTGTTCGCGATCGGCAATCCCTTTGGCCTCAGCGAAACCGTGACCGCTGGCATTGTCAGCGCGAAGAGCCGCCGAGCGATGCGCGATTCGACGGTCGAATACATTCAGACCGACGCCGCCGTGAACCAGGGCAACTCCGGCGGACCGCTCATCAATCTCCGCGGCGAAGTGGTGGGGATCAATACCGCCATCTATTCCCGCAGCGAAGACGCGGGCTGGCTGGGCATCAGCTTCGCGGTGCCGTCGAACGTCGCGCGGCGCGCGCTCGAAAGCGTGATCAAGCGAGGCCGCATCACCCGCAGTTACCTCGGTGTTACCATGACCAACCTGACCCCCGAACTCTCCGCAAAATTCCGCACTGGTTCGACGGAAGGTGCACTGGTGACCGACGTGGTTCCCGGCTCTCCCGCCCAACGCGCCGGCCTGCGCCCGGGCGATATCATCCGCAGCTTCAACGGTCGCACGATGAAGGACATGACCGCGCTGCGCAGCCGCCTGAATGAGGTCGATGCCGGCGAGCGGGTGGAACTCGGCGTGATGCGCGATGGCGTAGAACAAAAGGCTACCGCTGAACTCAGCGAAGCACCGGTCGAATCGAGCGAACTACCGAGGCGATAGCGCAAGCGTCCCCGCAGGGAAGCTCTGCGCAATCACCGCATTGTTTTCAGGAACGCAAACAGGTCGCTCACCTGCTCGGGAGTCATCGCATCGAGCAGGCCTTCCGGCATGAGCGAGCGGCGAATGAACTGCGTCTTCACGATGTCCTTCTTCGCGATGCGTCGGTCGTCCGCACCAGGCATCCGGACCACCACGGCGTCCTTGTCTTCACTCACGAAAAATGCGTCGAGCACGCTGCCGTCGCGCTGCTCCACGCGGAAGATGCGGTAGGCACTTTCCATCGCGGCATTCGGGGTCAGAATATTGCGCAGGATCGCTTCGGTGTCCATCGCGCCCACGCCGCTCAGGTTTGGTCCGATGTTGCCGCCCGTCGGACCGAAGAGATGGCAGGCCTGGCAGATCGCCGCGACTTGCTTGCCGCGCGCGGCGTCACCAGCCTTGGCCGCGAGCGCGCCGTATTGGGCAAACTTCGCGTCGAGGGTCTTCGCTTCGTCCGGCGTGAGCAGTGGCGCGAACTCGGTCGTGCGCGCGATCTTCGTGCCCTTGGCGAGCTGGCCCCAGCCATTGCTGCCGCTCGCACGGAAGACGAGGCCGGGCTGGCTTTCGAGACCGCGGTCGAAGTTCGCGAGGATTTCGCTCGCCGTGCGTTCGCGATTCCAGATGCGCAACTCGTCCATCGCGCCAAGTGTGCCGCCCTTCGCACTCGTCCACGCGATGCGCAGGTTTTCGAGTTTGCGCGGGGCGGGGTTCGTCGCGGTCGCGTCGAGGACGCCGTCGTAATAAATGCGCCAGATCCCGCTCGCGTCCCGCGTGGCAGCGAGGTGCGTCCACTGGCCGGGCGTGATCGCCTTTTTCGCGACCGCGACATCGCGCAGCGGCCCGAACGTATAGACGCGGAATTTGCCGGCGAAGAAATTCAGGTCGAGCTGATCGGGCGCGCCCGCGAGCCCGTCGGCATTGGTCGCCTCGCCTTCGAGCCGCACCCATGCCTCGATCGTGCACGGCCCATCGAGTGAGACGTTGGTCTGAATCCATGCGTCGTCGCTCCCATCAAGCGCCAACACCGGGCGGAAGAGATGCGCGAGCTGTGGGAGCAGCGCGGCGAGGTCGGCGTCCTTGTCACCCAGCACGGCTTGCAGGCGATCAAGCACCGCCGCGTCGAGCGTGGCGCGGTCGAGGTTTCCATCGCGCAACGCGACGACGATCGCTTTCGCGCCCGGCTTTGTGCCGGCGAGCCGATCCAGCGCAAGGCGGCGCTGCGGAGCGGCGAGTTTCGGATAGAGCGCCAGCACGCGAGCCGCCGCATCGGCCGAGCGAGAGGAAGCGAGCGCGGCCAGTGCTTCGTCGCGCAGGAGCGGATCGGCGGAAGTCTCCGCGAGCTTGGCAAAAAGATCGCTCTGCGCACTGCCGATATTTGCCAGCGCCCGCAGCGCCGCGAGCTTGGCGTCGCCATTCGCGGCTGTGACCAGATTCACCAGTTGCGGCTCAGTCGCCGACAACTGAAACCCACCCGCAAGCTGCACCCCGAGGTGAGCCCCGGTCGGATCGGCAAGAAGTTGCTTTGCCGCATCGGCGAGGAATGGCGTGAGCTTCGTCGCATCGAGTTTCGTGCGCGTCGCAAGGAGCGATTCCAGCACCCCCGTCCGCGTGGCGGGATCGCTCAACGCCGCCCGCAATGCCTCGCCCACCCCGGGCTCGCCGGGAAATTGCGCGAGACGCAGCACTTCTTCCTGCCCCGGCATCCGCTGAAGCTGCGGCAGCAGCTTCGCCACCCGTGCCGCACTGGCCTTCGGCTCGAGCGCCAGCGAGGCGAGCAGGCGAGCCTCCACCGGCAGCGATTCCGCACCGTCAGAATCGAGGAACTTCGCCACCGCATCCGGGTGCTGCTCCAAAAACATCCGCACGAGGTAACGCTCAAACTCGCGGTCGTAGGCCTCGCGGACTTTGATCGGCTTGCCGTTGCGGGTGCTGGGGGCAAGCGGTTCACTCAACGGTTCGCGTGCAAAAGTCAGAATAGCTTCGATCGTCTTTGCGACAATCGGATGCAAAAATACAACTGGGTTAATGGGCGAGCGTTCGTTCAACAGCTGCCCAAACGTTTTCGCGGCCGCAGCCCGAACCTCGGGATCCGTGTCTGCCGCCAACTTTCTGAGCGCAGCGATAGGTTCGTCCGCCTTGTCACTTAGAAGAAGCTGAAGTCTTGCTACATCGCACGCTGCCCTTACTGCCTCCCGGCGCACGTTGCGGTCCTTCGACGAGAGTCGTTCTTCAACGAGCGACCACTCCACCACTCCTCCCGCCCAACCTGCCTGAATCCGTCGAGCAGCGCTTGCTGTTTTATCGCTTGCGACAGCGAACAACTTGGGAGCAAGTGCCTCGTTACTTCTGTCTGCCAGCGCCTGCCACGCCAGATGACTCTGCGCCAGCGACTCGCTGCCGAGCTTCGCGATCAGTTCTTCGCCGCTCAGCTTCGTGAAATCTGGCACCTCGAACGGCTTCGCAGCTTTCGCGACAATTCGCCAGATGCGGCCACGGGTTTTGTCGCGGTCGGGATGGTTTCGCGGGACTTCGTTGTGTGAGATGATCTTGTTATACCAATCGACGATGTAGAGACAGCCATCCGGGCCGATGGTGATCGCGACGGGGCGAAACCATGCGTCGCTCGAGACGAGGAAATCCTTCGGCGGGTCGAGCTTCCAGCGCGGGCCGTCGCGGTGCATCTTGATAGCTTGGATGCGATTGGTGATCGGGTTGGCGACGAGCATCATGTCGCGCCACGGCTCCGGGAATGGACCGGCTTTATCGGTGAGCGCGAGGCCGCTGAGGCCGGTGCCGCCCATGCGGAAGTCCGGTGCGGTGCCGGGGAACTCGGGCGCGTAGCTTTTCCACTGGCGATCGGAGCAACCAGGATAATTCGCAAATTCGTGGAAGGGCATCACCGGGTAGCCGAAGTCGTTCGCTTCCTGGATGAACGCTTCACCTTCGCCGTTCAGCACGAGACCCCAGATATTGCACGGGCCGTTGCTGGTGATGGTGAACTGCGAGCCGTCGGGGCGAAACTTCGCCATCCGCGTCTGGTCGAACTGCACCGCATCCTTTTCGTGTCCCGGCTGCGCAACCTTGCCGTAGTTAAACGCGCCCTGCGCCATCCAGATCCAGCCGCCCGGCGCGCGCATGAATTGATGGGGGAAGAGATGAGAGTCCTGCACACCGAAGCCGGTGAGGATGACCGTGCGTTTGTCGGCGTGACCGTCTCCATCGGTGTCGTCGAGGAAGACGATGTCGTGACCGTGCTGGACGTAGCAGCCTGTCTTGTAAGGCAGCACGCCGAGCGGAATGGCGAGGCCCTCGGCGAAGACCCGCGGTTTGCTGGCAAGGCCGGTGGGCGATTTCGGATCGCGATCGAAGACGAGCACGTTGTCCTTCGCCTTGCTTTCGTAGAGCGCATCGGCCGCGGCGGGGTTTTCGTTGCCATCTACGGGGTATTCAAACGCGGTGGTCGTCCAGAGCGCGCCGTGCTGGTCGAAGGCAAGCGGCACAAATTTGCCAACCCCTTCGCTTTCCGCGGCTACGAGCTGTGCCTCGAATCCATCCGGCAGCGCGAAGCACGCACGCTCCTCCTCTGGCGTCTTCGCGGTGGAAGCGATGGCGTTGTAACTAATGTCACGGCCCGCCGGTTTCGCATCGGCACCCTTCTTTTCCGGAACCAGTCTCGCCCGCACACCGCTAACGCCACCGAGCTTTTCCCACGTCGGCGCATTTGGCGTCGCCGGCAGTTCCTCAATCGTTACGTCCTTCACCTGCACCAGCGCCTTGCCCCCGCCGTGAACCTGGATGCCGATGTGTCCATCCTGCGCGGCTAGGGGATCGGTCTCGGTATAATCCAGGGCCGGCACGCCATTGATCCACGACTGGATGCGCGCGCCTTCGGCCCGAATGCGGTATTCGTTCCACTCACCGTCCTTGATCGCGGCCGTCGCTGCGGGCATGTCCTTCGACTCAGCGATCACGCGATTGCGCCGCGACTCGTCGTAAAGTTTACCATACCAGCCCTTGCCGTAGTCGACCTGATATCCGCTCATCTCCAGCGAGCCCGGCACGCGCAGGCTGCGCATCTGGATACCCGAATTAATGAAGCCCTCCGTGCCGTTGAGCTTGATCTTTAGCCGCAGGTCAAAATTCGCGTAGCTTTTCACTGTCGCGAGAAAGTCGTTGTGGGTCACCTTCTCCGTGAGCGATCCGCCGGTGATCATGCCATCTTCCACGCGCCACAACCTGGCGTCGCCCTCCCAGCCATCGAGGGATTTGCCGTCGAAGATCGGCATGGGGGCAGCAAACGAAAGGGTGGCGAGCGGGAGAAGAGCGAGGAAGCGTTTCATGACGGAGGGGAAACCAATAAGCTGCCAGATGTATTGGCCGAACGCAGCCGCGTAAAATCCACATTTACCCGAGGAAAAGCGACGGGCGGCCTCGGCAACCGGAGGTTACGTTTCGGCAAGTGATGCGCAGCGGGACACCCGTCTGGTGTTTGACTTCCCAAAGGCGAATCACTCGCCAGCGACAAATCGAGAACCTCCTTATGAAAACGAATCCCTTTTTCCTGGCGCAGCCTTTTATCGAAGCTCTCGAAACGCGTATCGCGCCCGCGACTTTTTTCCTCCACGGGAACAATCTCACGATCACCGATTCGACCGGCGTGGTCGCGACCGGTGCCGCAAATGAAACGACGGCAGCCACCGCAGCCGGCGCAACCGCCGCGCTGTTCATGACAACGGGCGACAAACTCTTCTACGACCTCGACGGCGACAACGATGCGAACGATCCGGGCGACTTGCTCATCGCGACGGTGAAGACCGGGAGCGGCCTGTTCTTTTTCACCAACCGCGCGGCCGGGCCTGGCCTCGGGAGTTTTCAGCCGATCGAGTTCACGGGTATCGCAGCCTCGAATGGCTTCGGCGCCACGATCGAAACTGGCATCACCGGACCGATTATCACCGCGCTCGACGGGAATGGGAATTTCACGTTCGGCAATTTCGACGCTGACCCGCAATTCGAGACGATTTATCTTCAGCACGCCAACTTGAGCGGCATCACCGTGAAAGGCGTAGTCACCGGTGCGGTGCTCGCGGGCGGGTCGATCAGCAACCTCACGCTGCTCGGGGTCTCACCGGGCGGGGCCGGCAGCGCGGAATCGATCCGCACGGGCGACCAGGCGGTGTTCCCGTTCAATAGCTACAACACCGGCGCGGCGGCGTTGGTCTCCGCAGGGGTATCACTCGATGCAGCCGTCACTGCTCCGGGTCTGAACGGTGGTAACATTACTAACCTCGTCCTCGCGGACGGTGTGACCAACCGAGTGGCCGCGGGGAATGGGATGGGCGGCGACATGACGCACGACGGCGGGCACGGCGGCAACATCAGCAGCGTCAAATCGACGTCGGACCAGAGCTTCTTCATCGATCCAGGCGTGGGCGGATCGGTCGCTCTCGCCGGGGCTTCGCACAATGCGGGCGCCGGGGGCAATGGCACGAACCTCGACCTGACCATGACCGGCCAGTTCGATGAACTCACTGACCTTCTGCAAGCCGCCCCCGGCGGGAGCGTCATGGGCGGAGCAACCGGCAACGGTGGCGCAGGCGGCGGCTACAACGGCGTAAAGCTCACACTGTTCGGCGCATTCCAGACCGTCGGCATCAGTGGCGGACCGGGCGGTGCTGGTGATGGCCCGGGCAAAAGCGGTGGCGCAGGCGGCGGACTGACGAATGTCATCGTCAACATTCACGGCTCGGTCGGCCGCGACAACGTGATTGCCAACGACGAAGGCGGCGCCGTCACGCTGACCTCGGGCCCGGGTGGGCCCGCAGACGAAGGACCGGGTGGCAAAGGTGGCGACATTCTGGGCTGCGCAGTTCTCGCAACGCAGTCACTGACGAAAATCGGATCAATCCACATCGAGGCAGGGAACGGCGGGGCTTCAAACCAAGGCGCAGGCGGCGCAGGCGGTGCGGTGAAGACGCCGCGCATCGTGGTGAACGGCACGCTCGGGCTCGACGACGACGGCACCGGTGCGGGCACCAATTACGTCGGCGCGAGCGCAATCATCAGCGGCACGGGCGGGATGGGGGTCCTGTCTGGCGGCGCCGGGGGCCCAATCGAGGGCGCCATCGTCTCGCTCATGGGCGACTACCGGAGCATCAACAATTTCACGATCGACACGGGCGATGGCGGCGGACTCCAGGCGACCGCCGCTGCGGGTGCGAACGCCGGTAAAGGCGGCGCGATCACCGGGCTGAAATTCACCGCCGAGTCGTTCTCCGCCGGAGCCGATATCGTCGTCTATTCCGGTAACGGCGGATCAGCCGGTGCTTCACTCGGAAACGGTGGAGCGGGAGGCACGATCGGCGTCGCACCGGGGGCCGTAGCGTTCACCTGTCTCGGCACACTTGGCAGCACGGATGTATCGCTATTCGGAGGGGCCGGCGGCGCAGGAGGGACCGGCTTGGGCTCCCATGGCGCGGGCGGTAAAGGCGGCGCGATCACGGGAGTGGCCGCGGCCGTTCAAGGTTCGCTCGCCTCGTTAGCTCTCAGCGGCGGACCAGGCGGAATGTCGTTCGGCACCAGTGCAGGGGGCGACGGCGGCCCGGTGAGCGGCGCGAAGATCTCCGTCTCCGGCTCGCTCGGCCTGCTCAACATCTTCGGCGGTCCCGGCACATCCAATGTCGGCGGCACGGGAGCCGGGGGCGCTGGCGGTGCCACGAGCGCACTCGCCATCGCGGTCGGCGGGCAGATCCCTGGCACGATTAGTATCACTGCAGGCGCGGGCGGTTCCGCCGGTGGCGCCGTGGGCGGCACGGCGAGTGGCGGCAAAGGCGGAGGACTGTCCGGCATCACGATCAGCCCATTGGGAGCCCAGCTTGGCACGGTTGCCAGCATAGTTGGGAACGCAGGACCCGGCGGCGGGGGCGCGCTGCGCGGCGCCGGCGGCGCAGGGGGCAGTATCTCCGCGTGGAAGAGCATGGTCGATGTCACGGGGGGCATGCAGCTCACGGCAGCCCCAGGCGGGTTTGCGGGCGGAGACATGGCGAACACCAACTCCGGCGGCGCCGGTGGCTCGATCAACGGTGTGACGCTTCAGTTTTACCGCGCCACGGTGAACACGAATGTCTTCGCCGGGCCTGGCGGTTTCCTGCTCGGAGGCAATGGCGGCGGCGCCAATGGCGGCAGCGTCACCGGCGTGAAAACCACAGGCCCATTTTCGACCTTCACGGCTTCCGCAGCGCCCGGCTCCGCCGCCGGACCGGCGGCGACGACGAAATCCGGTGGCAGTGGTGGCTCGGTCAGCGGCATTACGATCAGCGGCAGCTCTGCCGCTCCGGCGAGTATCACACTCACCACGGGCACGGGCGGCGCGGGCGGCGATGGTGACGGCCTTGGCGCGGGCGGCGCCGGCGGAGGTATCAGCAAGACCTCGATCAAGTTCGACTCACCGGTGCTTACCGTGATGGCCAATGGAAGCCCGGGAGGCACAAGCGGGGGGGACTTTATGAATACCGCCACGGGCGGCAAAGGTGGATCAATCAGCGGCCTCGCGATTGCCAGCGGAAGCACCGTGTCCGCGACGTTGAGCACCGGAACGGGTGGGGCCGCTTCCGGCAAGGGCAACGGCGGTGGGAGTGGCTCGCTCACGAGCGTGAAGATTTCCGCCAGCACCCTCATGTTTACCGGCAGCACGGGGATGAGCGGTAGCGCGATGGGCCTGAACGGCGCCGCTGGCAAGGCCGGAGATATTCGCACCATCACTGTGCAGGCTGCTCTCATCAACAACCTCATGCTGTTTGGCGGGCCGGGGGGAACGGCGGGGAATGAAGCTGGCGGCGGCGGCGGTGCCATCGGCATGGTCTCGGTGAAGGCCAGCCAGATCAACGCTTTGAACCTGAACGGCGGCAGCGGGGGGATCGGTGGCCCATTTGGCGTGGGTGGATCAGGCGGCGGTATCTCCGGCGTCGCGATTTCTGCCCAAGCGATCAATGCAGCACCCACTTTCGTCGGGGGAGCGGGGGCAGTAGGCGGTGTCGCGGGTGGTGCCGGGGGCTCGGTTTCCGCCCTGACGCTCACCAGTTCCGCGAACCTGGGAGGCACGTTTGTCTCGACAGGCACGGGGGGGGGAGCAGTCCTCAACGGCCCCGGAGGTGCAGGCGGTTCGGTCAGCAAACTGAAGATCAGCGCTGGCACGACTGGCTTGCTCAACGTTTCCACCGGGCCGGGGGGCGCTGGAGGAGGCGTGGGAGGAAGCGGCGGAAAAGGGGGTGCGATCACCGCGTTTACCGTCGCGGCCAAATCGTTTGTGGGCGCGACGATTTCAACCGGTCCTGGTGGTTCCGCTTTCGCGGCGGCCTCCACGGCGGGGGCGAGCGGCGATATTTCAGGTGTGGCGATTTCTGCCGGTGCGTCCCTCGGGTTGGTATCGCTTAACACCGGGCCGGGCGGAACTGCACCCGCTGCGGCCAGCGCGGGCCGGGCCGGGAGCATTTCCGGTGTCACCTACACAGGCGGCGCTCTCGGCCCGTTCACAGCCAACACGGGCGGCGGCGGCAACGGCGGCACGGCGGCGTCCAGCGGAAACATTTCAAAGATTACCATCGCGAGCGCGTCGCTCGGTGGTTTCACCATCAGCACTGCTCCCGGGGGCACGGGCATCGGCACAGCGGATGGTGCAAATGCGGGAGGTATCAGCGGCATCAGCATCAAATGCGGCACCGATTCAGGTCCCATCTCGATTAACACCGGGCCAGGAGGAGCGGGCGGAGCCGTCTCCGGCAACGGCGGCAATGGCGGAGCGATATCCGGGCTATCCGTCAGCGCGCTCGGATCCATCCCAACCATCACGACCGCGACCGGGCCGGGCGGAGCCGCGCCGATTACCGGGCGAGGCGGCAATGGCGGAGCCGCGAGCACTTTCAGTTTCTCTGCCGCGGGGTCGCTGAATGTCGTATCCACGGTGGGCGTGGGGGGCGCATCCTCCAGCGGGGATGGCGGCGATGGCGGCAAGCTCAGCAGCTTCGCTGTGAAGGCGGGCACTCTGATCAACCTTACTGTCGCAGGTGGCACGGGCGGCAATGCCACCGCAGGCAATGCCGGTGACGCGGGCACTTACAGCGGCCTCACGATCAAGAGCACGAACGCGCTCGGCACGGTCACGATCGCCAGCGGGGCGGGAGGACTCGTGGCGGCTGGAAATGGCAACGGTGGCCGTGGCGGCTCCATGTCTGGACTCGTAATCGAGGCTGGCGGGGCGATCGGTGCCGCCACGATCGTGACCGGCCCGGGCGGAAGTGTAACCGACGACGGCAACGGCGGCAGCGGGGGCGGGGTGAGCAGCGTCAAAGTCAAAGCGGTTGGACAGGCCAACGTTACCGTCGTGAGTGGTCCCGGAGCGGCCGCGGGCGGTGGCGCAGCGGACGATGGCGATGGAGGAAACGGCGGAGCCATTCAAGGCTTCACCGTCAATGCAACGCAACTCACGGCCACAGTCGTCAGCGGCCCCGGCGGTGCTGGCTTTGCCAGCGGCAGCTTGGTCGGACGCGGGGGCGCTGGCGGCTCGATTTCTACCATCGCACTCGTGGCTCCGGGCGACACGGTCGGAACAATCACCGTCGTCAGCGGACCGGGCGGCGATGGCGATAATCTGGGCGGTGCGGGAGGAAACATCGCCGGGCTCACCGCAAGTGGTCGCGAGATCAACGTCAACGCCGGGGCTGGCGGAGATGGTGTAGCCGGGAATGCCCCCGGTGGCGACGGCGGCTCATTGGGCGGACTTAAATTCAACGTCACTCAACTCGCCCGGCTCATCGCCGCCGGTGATGGAGGCACCGCGAGTGGCATGGGCGCGGACGGCGACGGCGGCTCCATCAACGGGGTGACCGTGGCGGGGAGCGGCCGCATCGGTGACAGCGCGGGCACTTTCTTCGTCGCTTCATTCCCTGGCGCGATGGGAGGGCTCATCGCGGGAAAATCCGCCGACCCGGCGCACAACGGCGCAATCGCCAATGTAACGGCAAGCAGCATCACCGCGGTCCTCGCCGGCGCGCCTGCTCCCAACGCCATCACCGCCGCAAATGCGGTGCGCTCGATCGCGGGGATCGTCATCACCGGCAAACTCGGTGCCGACTTGAACAGCAGTTTCACACCGACCGACAGCACCAACGCGGATTGGGCCGGATTTGCCGACCCGAACAACCTGGTGGACGGGATCGTAATCATAACCAACACCGCCGCCAATCTCGCCGCGGTGGAGGCAAAGATGATCGCCCCCAGTTTCCTCTTCGCGGTATAACGCCCAGCTTCTCCCTCAGCAAGCACGCACGATTGCCAAGGACGCGATCAGCTCCGCTGGTTGATCTTTTTCAACCGCTCGGCCGCATCCTTCCATTCGACTTCGTGCGGCATGCGTTTGCTGGTCGCGGCGAGAGCGGAAACCACTCCGGCGGCTTCGCCCATCGCGACGGCGTTGCCGGTCACTCGATAGCTGGCGTGAGCGATGAAATCGCCGCTGATGCAGCGGCCGGCCATCATGAGGCCGTCCACATCCTTCGCGATCAACGCACGCAGCGGGATGTCGTAGGGTTTTACTTTGATGTCCGTCGCGTGAATGGGCGCGGAGGTTTTGTTATAGTCCGCACTGGTGGCGTGGATATCCACGCCAAAGGTGGGGCGCACCACCGCGTCATCATAACGCACCCCCTTGATGAGGTCGTCTTTTTGCACCGTGTAGCGGCCCGCGATCCGGCGGCCATCACGCACGCCGATCTGCTCGGCAGTAGCGACGATTTGAATGCCTTCCCACGGTCCACCAAGGCTGCGCAGACCGTTCACCATCAGGTTCATTTCGTTGCGCGCGCGAACGGTCGCCGCCGTGATCTCCGCCGCGTCCCAAGGCTTGATCCCATATTCGTGGTTTAACATCGCGAAGATCAAATTGCCCTCCACATGCCAGAGAGTGGAGCCGGCGTAGGACGGGAAATGCCCCGTGCTGGCGATGACATCGCGAATGCGCTTCTTCTTTTCGCCATCACCGTTTTCTCCCGGCTTCGGCGTGCCAAAACGGACGAACTCCCTCAATGCCTCGACATCTTTCACCACGAGCAGCGCATTGAGCGACATCGGCTGGCAGGGGCAATCGTGCGCCTCACCGATCTCCCACGAGCAACCGGCCAGCGCGCCGAGGTCTCCATCGCCCGTCGTATCGATGAAGACCGGTGCACGCCATGCCTGCCGACCGGATTTCGATTCGGTCACGATCGTCGTGAGCCGCCGTCCATCGCGATAGGCCGCAGCGACGCGGGTGTGATATTGGAATTTCACCCCGGCTTCGACGCAGAGGTCTTCGAGCAAAAGCTTCAGCGCTTCGGGGTGATAACAAAAGCGGCTCGTGCTGGTCGAATTCGCCCGGGCGCCACGTTCGTCGAGACGGTCGCGCAGCTCTTTCGCAAAGCCGGGTTTGTTGAAATCGAGGAAGTAGCCGAGCAAGCCGGCAGTCCACACTCCGCCGAGGCAGCCGCGCCATTCGAAGAGGCGGACTCTGGCTCCCGCGCGGGCCGCGGTGATTGCAGCCGCCACCCCCGCCGGGCCCGCACCGCATACGATCACGTCAGCGTCATCCGAGAGCGGGACATCGCGGCCGGGTTCTCCAAAGTGGCCCGGAGCCGGTTCCGCGCTATGAGTGAGGGTGGGCGCCGCGGCGGCGCTCGCGAGAGCGGTTTGGAAAAAACGGCGGCGGCTCAGATCGGTCCGGGTCGGGCTCATGGCAGGGTGGGAAGATGATCGATTGTTGGCGGCGCTCGCATAGTATTTCTTCACAAGCCAGCCGCCCATTCGGGTATGACCGACCATCTCCAGCAACTCTCCGAGACAACCATTGATGGCCCGCGCACCCGGCGCTGGTTCATCGAAGCCAGAGGCTGTGCGGAGCTCGCGACCTGCCGGATTGCGCGGCTGGGATTCGACGAAGCCTTCGAGCCCTATCGTCGAGTGCGACTGAGACCGGAGGGCAGCTTCTTTCTCGATTGCATCGAAGGCCATGGCCGAATCCTGCTCGATGGGCGCTGGCAGCGGCTCGGGGCAGGAAGCGTTTGCATGGCGCCGCCGCGCGTTCTCAATGCCTTCCATGTCAGCGGTGGCCAGCGCCTGGCGTTTGCCTGGGTGCGCTACGATGAGCAACCGTGGGTGAACCCGCTCGTGGGAGCCGGCTCGCCTGTTCGCACGACGGCGGGCGCGGGGGAGATCGCCCGCATCGTGGGTGGTCTTCGCGCCGAGTGGGAAGGAGCACACAGCCCGCGGATGATCCATCATTGGGTGAGTCTCCTCCACGCCACCGCGGAGCGCCTCGCCCAGCCCTGGCGCAACAATGACCGGCTCGGCTCACTGTGGCTTGAAGTGGCCGCGAGCCTTGCCGGCGATTGGTCGCTCGAAACTCTTGCCCGCCGCGCTCACGTCAGTCCCGAACATCTCCGCCGCCTGTGCCTGCGCGAGCTCGGCCGCAGCCCCATGCAGCACCTCACCTCCATGCGCATCCAGCGTGCGCAGGAGTTGCTGGAAAAAACCAGCGACAAGCTCGAAGCTATCGCGCCCGAAGTCGGCTACGACAGTGCCCTCGTTTTCGCTCGGGCCTTCAAACGCTGGGTGGGCCTCACCCCGAGCGAATACCGGCAGCAGCGGTAAAGGGCTATCGGGTTGAGGTCCGAACGCAGACCCTCCGGATCAAATCAATGGGCACGTAAGGCTTGAGCCATCCCGCATTTCGTTTCGCGCCGTTCAAAAGGTGCCACCACCAAGGGCGGCGGATCAGCCCGAGATTCTTGATCACCGACTCGGCCCGCTCGGAGAGACCACGCGACACCATCGTGAGGGAGTAATAGGTATCGAAGTGTCGAGCCGGTGAGCCGAGAGCTGCCTCCGCTCGTTGCACCGCGCGGCGGACCCATTCGTTATTGTCATCGTGGAAAAAGACCGCACAGCAAGGCTGGAGAAAGGGCAGGATCGCTTCGAAGTCCTGCGTGGGTTGGTCACCAAAATGGCCGCCGTCGATCAGCGCGGCGTCCAAGCGCTGGTCCCCCACCAGCCCGGCCACATCGTTGGGGCTCATGCCCACCGCAAAGTCGATCGTTCCTTCGAGCCCGGCGACTTGGGCAACCTCCCTGGCTCGGCGTAATCCATCCGGCGACCTGCCCTGCGCGAGTTCGCTGCGGAGTTGTTGCACGTGGTGAGCAATTTCCTCCGGGGAATAGACACACGACGCTTTGGTCTCCTCGATATAACAGTCCACGGTCAAAAGGCGTCCGCAGTTTGCCTCCAAGGCTCGAGCCAGAAAGAGCCCGCTGAATCCGAACGCAGTCGCAATCTCGAAAGCCTGTTTTGCTTCGATGACTTCGAGGACCCGCTGCATGATGAGCCCTTCCTCAAGCGTGCAGGACCAGGGAACAGGCCTTTCGCGTTGTTTGTAGGAAGCATCCCATTCCCCAAGTTCAAAAAGTTTCGGCACTCTTTCGAGGCTGGCAAAAACCGGCGCAAGCAAAGCGCGCGTCGCCTCGCCTGTCTCCTTCAGCTCGGGCGAAATTTTCATCGATTCAAATTGATCGAAATCCGGTCGGGCTCAGGCCTTCGCGATCGCCGCGGAAAGCGCGGCGTGGCATTTCTTCGCGGCGGCGATGGGGTCGTAGCCGGGTTTGTTGAAAACCTGGGCACTGACTTCCACGACGACGGGGCCACGATAGTTGCGCTCACGCAAAAGTTTGAAATACGCGGCGTAATCGGTGCGGCCTTCACCGGGCAGGAGAAACTGGAATTTGCTCGCGTCGCCTTGCGTGTCTTTGACGTGGATGAACCTGGCACGTGGGAGAAGTGCATCGAGCGTGGGCACGAGCGGAAGACCCTGCACTTCAAAGTGGCTGTAGTCGTAAGCCACGCACAGCGCGGGGCTGGGAGCCTGCTCGAGCAACCAGAGCAGGCGCTCGGGAGAGTTCACCGCGCTTCCGACGTGGGCCTTGATGGCGAGGGTGATTTTAGCAGCGGCAGCGGCAGCACCCCAGTCGCGCAGGCGGCCGGCCATGGCGTCCTTGATCCCGTCCCACTCGGCGGGTTTGCCGCCGAGGACCGTTTCGATCAGCGGTGGATTTTCGGGAACGAGATCGTGCGCGAGCTGCGCGGCGTCCTTGAGCGCGGCGAGGTTTGCGGCGTGGGCTTCGTCTTTCACCACGAGGCTCATGTTCAGCATGAGGCCGGAGATGCCGAGCTTTAGCGCGGCGAGGCGCTCGCGCAGCGCCGTGCGCGCGGCCACATCGAGCACCTTGGGTTCCGTGGGCCAGCCGGGATTCAGCGCGAGTTCCACATGCCGATAGCCGATCTCCGCGCACGTCCGCAGCGCCTCGTCGAGCGGCACTGTCTTCATGCCGTAGAGGCTGTAGCCAAGCGTGAACCCGGGCTCGGCAGCGCGAGCAAAAGCAGGGAGCGCGGCGAAAGCGGCGGTGCGAGTGAGGAATTGGCGGCGGGTGGTCATGAAAGGTTGAGGATTGAAAGTGGAGGGTGGAGAGCCGCGTGATGGGCGCGCGGTGAGGCTGTGAAGTCTGGGTCTCTCAACCCTCAGCCCTCATCTCTCAACCCACTCGTCACGGCAGCACCAGTTTCTTCACCCGATCGATGCCCTCCTGCGCGTAATCGCTCGCGGGATAAAGCTGCTGGGCTTTGAGGAACTGGCTGAGCGAGGCGCCGAGCTGGTCGCGTTTTTCGAGATCCTGACCGGCGCGGAGCGTGCGGACAAAATCGGCGGCCTGCGTGGTGAGATCGGCGCGGAGCTGGCTCAGCTTCACGTCGTCCGGGAAATCCGCGGCGGCTTTCTCCACGCTCTCCCAGGCGCCGGCGTAGTTGCCCTGCCGTTTCATCTCCTCGGCGCGCATCGTCGCCGCCTCGATCTTTTTCATGTTGTCCAGCACATCCTGAAGCTGCTTCTGGCGGTCGGGATATTGCGCGGACGCGGCGATGAAGCGCGGACTGTCCTCGTAAATACGGCGGTAATTCTTTTGCGAAATGAGCTGCTGGAGATCGTTGAGCGCCTGCTGCTGCACGTCGCCCTGGTCGAAGATCTTCTGCGACATCTGCGCGAGCTCGGGATTGAGCGGCCACAACTCCGCGGCGGCTCGAATTTCCTTTTCGAGGCTGTCCTTGTCGCCGCTCAGCGCAGCATTGCGGGCCTTGGCCAGATGCAACCGCGAGGCCTGCCGTGCCGTCTCGATCATCGCAGTCGGCTTCGACGCATCGAAGTCCTTCGCCATGGGAGCGAGGTCGGCGATGATCTTTTCGGCCCCGGTGAAGTCTTTTACCTCCATTTTGGAGATCAGTTCATTCGACTTGTGCACGAAGGCCACGCACTTGCGCTTCTTCTCGCGGTCGAGCGTGCGAATCTCCGGCATGTATTCGCCGACCGTGAACGATTCGGCGAGCCGTTTGCTGGCGCTATCAAGTTCGTTGTTCTCGAGCAAAAAATCGAAGGCTTTCACGCCCTCGCGCACGTCGCGAATGGCCTCATTCGCGAGCGCATCGAGCGTGCTGACGGTCGGTGAAAAGCCGGTGCCCTTGGTAAACATCTGGCGCGTTTCGTCGCTGACGTTCAGCTTCGCGTCGCCGTCCGCGAAAATGGCGCGGTAGAAGCGCGTGGCCATGAGCACATGCTGAAAACGCCGCTGGAAAAAGAACTGCACAATGAGGGCCTGATATTCGACCTTCGCCTGAATTTCCGAGAGCTCGCGTTTGATGTCGTTGGTTTTTTGCCGGGTCACCATCTCGGCGAGGCGCCGCTCCTTCCATCCGCCGGCTTCGATGGCAGCACGCTTCGATTCCGCCGTCTGGTCTTCGCTATTGAGATTGGGCGCCTGCGGGAGGCCCGGAATGGCCGGTGGTTGGGGAGCGCCACCCGGAGGTTGTGGCTGCTGCGATTGACGCCGGCTCGAACTGCTGCCGCCCTGCCCGCGAGGCTGTTGCGCGGCCCGGGCGCTCTGTGCGGCGTTCGAGCTCAGGCGAGTCTGCGCCTCGAGCTGCATGATCTCGTATTGCATCGCGTTGTTCGCAGCGACGAGGCGCTGCTGCTGGCGCTGCGCGGACCACACCGTGTAGATGGCGTCGGCCAGCGAATCGCACAGCCGGGCATCGATGTCGTAATTCGAACCGCGGGTGAGCAGGCGAAAGCAGTAGTCGATCTGCTCGCGCGTGGCGTGGCCGGGAGCAAGACGGGTGAGAATCTCGGAGATGACGGCCTGGTATTGCTGATCTTCCTGCGAGGTCGCCGCCGGGGCGTTGAGATATTTTTCGAACCGCGCGGCAAAGACTCGGTTATTGTTGATGTTCCAGGTCTTGCCGTCCCACATCAGCATATCGGTGCCAGGATCGAAGGCGGGCACGTCTTTGCCGAGGAAACTGCTCTGCGGGGTGATGCCGGGAGCGGTGGAAGCCTGAGGGGCAGTAGCCGGGGCGGCTGCGGCTGGAGCCGGGGCAGGAGAGACTGCGGCTTGTGCACCGGGACCGGGTGCGGGGGCTGGGGCGGGTTGTGGAGGGGGCGCCGGGAGTTGGGCGGAGGCGTTGAACATCCAGCATCCCACACTCAACACCCAACATCCAATCAAGCTGAAGGTGGGTGAGAAGACCATCGGAGGTTCGATGTTGGATGCCGAGTGTTGGGTGTTTTCCCGCTTCATGCTTTGCGGACCTCCTGCACGCGCAATACGCCTTTATTGCCGACTTCGATTTTGAAGATGAATCGCTGGCCGCGCTCGATGTTCATCGCGCCGAGCTGCGGCGGCACGAGAATCGCCAGCATCTCGCCGTTGCTCTCGACCGCGAATAGTCGGCCGCTCGAGGCCGACCAATCGATCGACTTCGCGACCGTCGCGTCGAGCTTGTAAATATTTCCGCGCAAACTGTTGGAGTTTTCGAGGTAATCTTTCACCGGCAGCGGCGCGACAGTGCGGAACGGATCGCCCTGCGAGCGAATCAGCAACCCGCCGGCAATCGCGGCGACGACCAGCAAAGCGGCGGCAACAAGCCACAGCGGGTGAGCGGAGGAACTGGCGCGGCGGGGCATGGTGGGAATTTCGGATTCTGGGATTCCCGGATTCCGGGATTCAGACACCTCAATAGAACACGAATCCCGAAATCCCGGAATCCCGAAATCCCGAAATCATTTCGTCAGCCCGAAATGCGGCCAGAACGGCCAATAGACGAGCAGAGCGCGGCCCATGATGGCTTTCTCCGGCACGGTCCCCCAACCGCGGCTGTCCCACGAATTGTAGCTGTTGTCGCCGAGAGCGAAGTATTCGTGCGCCGGCACGGTGAAGGTTTCATCCGGATCGCTCAGGAAGTTCATCTTGTAGAGGAAGACCTGCTGATCGTAGCCTTTCTGTTCGCTGCCGTTGCCGTAGCCGCGGTAGCCCTTGTTGGGCTGCTCACGTGACCCGCTCATCACCCGCCCGAAGGCTGGCTCTTCGGCGCGCTTGCCGTTGATGAACAACTCCGGCGGTCGAATTTGAAGCGTGTCGCCCGGGGTCGCTCCAAGCCGCTTGATGTAATACTGCGAGGTGGCGCTGCGTGATTTGATCTGCGCGATATCCGCCGTGCTGAAGACGAACGTCGAGCCGCGATGCGGCCGGACAAAGTGATAACTGAATTTGTCCACGAAAACATGGTCGCCCGCATCGAAATAGCCACGCAGAATCGGTTCGCCCGGCTCGTAAATCTTCCGGCCCCAGACCGTTTCGGGAAACTGCGAATTCATCGTCTCGGGCGCCTCGGATACGAAATAACTGCGTTCGCGTCCCGACTCGGTGCGGGTGACGATTTCCGCACGATCGAAGATGCCGCGATTGACTCCCGGGATGCGCGTCACGAGCGGCAGCGGCGATTTTGCCGATCTAATCCCGATCACCTGCTCTTTTTCCTCCGCGACGAAATTCACATAATGCCGCCCAAAAATCGGCACGCTCAGCAACCGGACGAGCGGATTCGGCGGGGGCTCTTTCGTCTCGTGGAAGATGATGCCGTTCAGCGTTGGAAACATCGAGCTGGTCGGGATGGTGAACGGCTGGAGATAATACGTGCGCACTCCCAGCGCGACGACGATGGCCACCAGGAAAACCTCCACGTTTTCCCGCCACCATGCATCCGGCTCCGGCTTGGTGAGCTTGCCGCACACCTTATCGAGCACAGTCGCCTGCGCCTCGATGGCCTCGCGATCGCTCGTCTTCACCACGGCATCGAGCTTGTCGATTTCCTGGTTTACCTCGGCGATCACTTCCTCGGTCACGAGATCGCGTTTGTAGGCGAGCAGTTTGCGAGCGTCTTTGACGAACTGGCGCCCCAGTTTGACGTGGCGCGGGGTGAAAGGAAACATGGCGGGCGCGGAGTAGCCGGGGATGAGGGGAGGTGCAACCTCCAACTGAAACTGGGAGGATGAAGGATGAAGGTCGAAATGCTCTCACACGGACGTTTGCTCCCGCGCCATCCCGGAGCGGCGCACCCTTTCGACCTTCATCCTTCATCCTTTGCCCTTTCTGAAAAAAAAACCGGCGCCGCCCCACTCGGAGCGGCGCCGGCCAGATACCAAGGACCTGACTAGGACTAACTACACAGCTTTCTCGCCTTTTTCCTCGGTGCGGATGCGGATGGCATCCTCCACCGGGCTGACGAAGACCTTACCGTCGCCGATCTTGCCGGTCTTGGCGGCTTTGATGATGGCGGCGGCAGCGGACTCGACGAGCGCGTCGGCGACGACCACGTCGATCTTGATCTTGGGCAGGAAGTCCACGGTGTATTCACTGCCGCGATAGATCTCGGTGTGGCCCTTCTGACGGCCGAAGCCTTTCACTTCGGAGACCGTCATGCCTTCCACGCCGACTTCCGCCAGCGCGTCTTTCACTTCCTCGAGCTTGAATGGTTTGATGATCGCTTCGATTTTCTTCACGTTATTAGGACGGGGTGTTGAGTTGAACTGATTTCGCCTCCGCCCCGCTCTTCCGGCCTCGCGAGGAGGCGGAAGAGGGAGTGGATATGAGGCGGGAGTGCGTTAGATGATGTAACCTTCTTCGCCATGCTCGCTGATGTCGAGACCAGCGGTTTCGACTTCGACGGTCGGGCGCAGGCCCACGATCAGTTTCACGATGAACGCGATGATGGCGGTCGCCACGACGCTGAGCACGATGGTGAGCACGCAAGCCTTGATCTGCGCGCCGACGAGGCCGCCTTCGGTCACGAGCTTGGCCAGGCCATTCTTGGTGGCGTAGCTGCCGACGAGGTTCGCATTGACGTCCTTGGTGGCGAGCACGCCGGTGAGGATGGCACCAAGGGTGCCGCCCACGCCATGAACGCCAAAGGTGTCGAGGGCGTCATCCATGCCGAGGATCGGCTTGAGGAAGACCACCGAGATGTAGGGCACGATGCCGGCGAGCACGCCGATGATCATGGCGCCCTTCGGATTCACGAAACCGCAAGCGGGCGTGATCACGACCAGGCCGGCCACGATGCCGGAGCAGAAGCCGAGGATGGACGGATGACCCTTGTGCACCCACTCGACGATTGCCCACACGAAGCCACCGACGGCGGCGGCGAGCGTGGTGGTCATGAACGCATTGGCGGCGACGCCGTCAGCGGCGAGCGCGGAGCCCGCATTGAAGCCATACCAGCCGACCCACAGCATGCCTGTGCCGACCATACAGAGCACCATGGAGTGCGGAGCCATCTTCTCTTTGCCGAAGCCCGTGCGCTTGCCGAGGATGATGCAGAGCACCAACGCCGACCAGCCCGAGCTCATGTGGACCACGGTGCCGCCGGCGAAGTCGATCGCCGGAATCTTCGCGTCACCATTCCAGACGCCGTTCATGTAACCATCGAAGCCCCAGACCATGTGCGCGAGCGGGAAATAGACAGCAAACATCCACAGCGTGACGAAGAGTAGCACGGCGATGAATTTCATGCGCTCGGCGATCGCGCCGATGATCAGCGCGGGCGTGATGATCGCGAACATAAGCTGATACATCGAGAACGTCGCGGCGCTCGGCCAGGCGGTGTAGTTCGTATTCGGCGCGCCGGTCACGTCCTTGAGGAAGAGATACTTCGTCGATCCGATGAATGCATTGCCACCGTAAGGATCGCCCGCTTCGCCGAAGATCAGCGAGAAGCCACAGACATACCAGAGGATCGTCACCAGACCGGCGATGCCCATGCACTGCGCCAGCACGGAGAGGACGTTCTTCTTGCGGACGAGACCGCCGTAGAAGAGCGCCAAGCCGGGCAGGGTCATGAAGAGCACCAGCGCAGCACAAACCATGATGAAGGCGTTGTGACCCGGGCCGGCGACACCGATCTTGGTGGCCCACTTCTTATCGCCGTCCACACCCGGAGCGACGTTGTTGAAATAGGTCTCGAGGTCGAACACGCGCTGCTCGAGCGTCGCGTCAGGGAGCTTGTCACCAGCCGCAGCGGGGGCGGGCTCAGCCGCTGGCGCGGCAGCCGGGGCGGGGGCGGGTTCCGGAGCCTTGGCCGCTTCCGCCGGTTTGGGGGCGGGTGGCGGCGGAGCCGGGGCTGGGGCGGGCTCAGCCGCTGGGGCTGGGGCGGGCGCCGGAGCGGCGTCTTGAGCGAAGGCTCCGAGAGGGGATGCCACCAGCAGGGCTGCGGCGCACCAGACGGAGAGGTGATGGGTTAGTTTCATCAGATGAGTTTGATGTGGTTGTTGTTTTTTGACGATGTCACCTCGGTCAGACTCCCCTAGGGGCGACGCGAAGCGCGCGGCGCGCCTTAGCAACGCCTGTGCCAGCGGTTGAATTGCCGCGATTTACAGAAGGCAAAATGTCGGGGAGGACAATTTCACCACACTGGCTCCTGCTCATTTCCAGCCAACGGCTACCGCCGTTGTTCAAAACGCGACATCCCTTCCCTCAGAGGCATTTACTGGCCGAATGTCCCCGTTGCGGTGCGACGCTTCCCACCGCTAGATATTCCGGTGCGCTGGATCTTCCCTGACCCGCTCGACGAGCCTGCTCTCGCGTCTTTTGCGCGGGATGTGGGCGTTCCTATTTTTCTCGCCGGTATTCTGTGGCGTCGCGGTCTCCGCGATGTCCCGACCGCGGCGGCTTTCCTCGACCCTCGGCTGAAATCGCTTCGCGATCCGTTTTTGCTGCCGGATATGAGTAACGCGGTTGATCGTGTCATCCGCGCGATCGAAAACAGGGAGCGCCTCGTTTTCTACGGCGACTACGATGTAGATGGGGTCAGCTCGCTCGCCCTGCTCACCCGCGTCCTGCGCGCTTGTGGAGCCGATCCCTCGTGTTTCCTGCCGCACCGGGTCGATGAAGGCTACGGCTTGTCGGCGGAAGGGATTGCTCGCTGCCTCGAAGAACATCGGCCCCAGTTGCTCATCGCGGTGGATTGCGGCACCACCTCCGTCGCGGAGATCGATCTCTTACGCCAGCACGGTGTCGATGTGATCGTGCTCGATCACCACGAATGCGCAGCGAATTTGCCCGCGTGCGTAGCTTTGGTGAATCCGAAGCTCGGTTCCTCCGACCGTCATCTCTGCAGCGCTGGGCTCGCCTTCAAATTTGCCCACGCCTTGTTGAAGCGGCGCCCGGTGGCGGGTTTTAATCTGCGCCACGTGCTCGATCTGGTCGCGCTCGGCACTGTGGCCGATCTTGTTCCGCTCATCGACGAAAACCGCCTCCTCGTGAAGCACGGTCTCCTGCGGCTGGCCTGCTCCTCCTGGGTTGGCGTGCGCGCCTTGATCGAAGTCGCCGGCGTCGACGCGCCATTTACTGCTGCTCACGTCGGCTTTGGCCTCGGCCCTCGCCTGAACGCTGCCGGCCGCCTCGGCACCGCCCGCGATGCGCTCGAACTGCTCCTCACCGACGACTCCGCGAAGGCTTGGTCGATCGCTTCCGCACTCGACGCCCTGAACCGGGAACGGCGAGCTGTCGAAGATCGGGTCTGCTCTGAAGCTGAAGACGACATCGCTCGCTGGTTCGACCCCGCTCTGCACGCGGCCATCGTCGTGGGTCGCGCGGGTTGGCATCAAGGGGTCATCGGCATCGTCGCTTCCCGGATTTCGCGCCGCCACCATCGGCCGACCATCGTGGTGAGTATCGACGAGACTGGCGCTGGCAAAGGCAGCGGGCGCAGCATCTCGGGTTTCTCGCTCGTCTCGGCCCTGTCGTCGTGTTCCACCCACCTGGACCGCTACGGAGGACACGACCTGGCGGCCGGTCTCTCTTTGGGCGAATCGAAGCTGGCCCCTTTCCGCGAAGCTTTCCTCAGCCTCGCTCAAACCAGCCTGACGGCGGAACAATTACAGCCCCGCCTTCATCTTGAGGCTGAGCTTCGGTTGGGTGAGATTGATCTGGATTTGCTCTTACGCGTCGAATCCCTGGCTCCTTACGGCACCGGCCATCGCCAGCCAATGTTCTACGCCCGGGGAATAACCCCTGCCATGGCTCCCCGGGTGCTCAAGGAAAAGCACATGAGTTTCCTTTTGCGTCAGAGAGGAGCGGAAGTTCGGGCGATCTGGTTCGGCAGTGCAGCAAATCCCCTCCCCAAGCCCCCGTGGGACATCGCTTTCGAGCTGAGCCGAAACGAATATCAAGGCTCCGTTACCGCGCAGATTCAGATCACTGCTCTACGCGCTTCGGCCTGAGCGGGTGTGGTTTTGTTCACACGCTTATGAAAGAAGCTTTTTGAAATACAGATATCTCTTCTTCTTCTTAAGCGCGTGAATAACTGGCCCTTCGGTCGTTCGACAGGCTTAAATACAGTGTTCCACATCAGGGGAACCCTGTGAAAAAGCCCTGCAAGAAGCCCAAGCCTCTGCGAGCTAGCCCGGACGATGAAATCTTAATCAGCGCCGTTCGACCGGACGGACAAGTTATTCACAGGTTGTTCAGCCCCGCCGGAAGACAGTTCTGTCGGCAGGGCGGCCGAGTCCTGACCATCCTCTGAAAGCCACGCGCGGCGGGTCAAAGCGTCGCGCGCCGCGGCCACTTCCGCTTCCTTTTTGCTGCGACCTTCCCCAGAACCCAGCAGGAGATCCCGCCATGTCACGTCGGACGAAAATTTCTTGTCGTGTTCCGGGCCCGATTGACCGGTGATGGTGTATTTCGGGCTGACCGGCGACAACGCTTGCAGGATTTCCTGCAGCTCGCCCTTCGGGTTGACGTCGTCGTTGTCGCTGCGGATGTTTTCAAGCTGCGCCCGAGACGCATGTAAGACGACCCGGCGAGCGGTGATGTAGTCGCTATCGAGGTAAATCGCGCCGATCAGGGCCTCGAATGCGTCCGAAAGCAGCCCTGGTCGCTCCCGGCCCCCGGAGGCTTCTTCGCCACGTCCGAGCATCATAAACCGCCCTAGGTCCAACTCCTCAGCCAGCGCGCGCAACCCTTCCCGTGAGACGAGGCGCGCCCGCGCTTTGGTCAGCACCCCTTCGGCATGATCGGGAAACTTCTCGAAAAGATACTCCGTGAAAACGAGCTGTAGCACCGCGTCTCCGAGAAATTCCAGCCGTTGATTGTCAAAATGATGGCGCTGCGTTTCGTGGCCGAGACTCGGGTGAGTCAGGGCTTCAGCGAGAAAAAGAGCATTTCGGAATTTGTAGCGCAGCCGCGCTTCCAGTGGATTCATCGGCACCGTGTCATGATAGCAGCCACGCTAACCGCGGCGCTAAATTAATTTTCGTATCAGAATGGTGAGGTCGATCAAGCCTGCGCCAGCCAACGCACCAAATCCCGTGCCCAATAGGTCAGGATCAGGTCGGCGCCGGCCCGTTTGAAGCCCGTCATCAGCTCCAGGACGGTGGCGCGTTCGTCGAGCCAGCCGTTCAGGTCGGCCGCCTTGATCATCGCATACTCGCCGCTCACGCAATAAACCGCCGTCGGCAGCCCGAAGCGTTCCTTGATCCGCCATACGAGGTCCAGATACGGCAACCCCGGCTTCACCATCACGAGGTCCGCGCCTTCTTCGACGTCTAGCGCCACCTCGCGGAGTGCTTCCAATGCATTGGCGCTGTCCATCTGGTAAGTCTTCCGATCCCCTGCTTTCGGCGTGCTTTCTGCCGCATCGCGGAACGGCCCGTAAAACGCTGACGCAAACTTCGCCGCGTAGCTCATGATCGGCGTGTTGGAAAATCCCGCTGCGTCGAGCCCCGCGCGCATCGCCCCGATCCGCCCATCCATCATATCGCTCGGGGCTACCAGATCCGCTCCGGCGGCCGCGTGAGACACCGCTGTTTTCACCAGCAGCTCGACTGAAGAGTCATTGTCCACATGCGCATGGTCGCCGTCGAAATGCGTGATCCCGCAATGTCCGTGGCTCATGTATTCGCACAGGCACACGTCCGTTATGACGATCAGACCGGGCACTTCCCGCTTCAGCGCCCGCACGGCGCGCTGCACGACGCCATTTTCCGCATAAGCGCCGGTCGCCTGCTCGTCCTTCTCCGCCGGAATGCCGAAAAGAATCACGCTCGCCACACCGTCCGCATGGGCCGCTTTTGCTTCTTCCACCAGCGCCTTTTCCGAAAGCTGGAAGACCCCCGGCATCGAACCCACTGCCTCGCGGTCCGCCACCTTTTCCGAGACAAACAGCGGCAGGATGAAATCCTCCCTCGACAACATCGTTTCGCGCACCAGCGAACGAAGCGCGGGCGTTGCCCGAAGACGGCGAGGACGGCGAAGGAGATTCATGGTGAACGAAAGGCATAACGCGAGTCGCGCCGGCTCGCGACTCCATTCTTCCTCCATGGGGGCGTGCACTTCGCGCTTGAGCCGGTGAGAAGGCGCGGCGACGAAAGGCCCAGCCATGCGCTACGAACCGCTCGACCCCAAACTCTACGTCGAAAATCGCGCCCGTCTCGCGAAGCTCCTTCCGCCGAAATCCATCGCAGTGCTGAATGCGAACGACGTTCTTCCCACCAACGCGGACGGGACTTTCCCGCTTCGGCAGAATGCGGACCTCTTTTATCTCACGGGAGTCGAGCAGGAGGAGACGTTGCTGCTGCTCTTCCCCGACGCGGACGATGAAAAGATGCGGGAGATCCTTTTTCTCCGCGAACCCAACGAGCAAAACGAACTATGGGAAGGCCACAAGCTACGCCGGGAGGAAGCGCAGAAGCTTACTGGCATCAAGCAGATCAAATGGACGCAGGATTTCTGGACCATCTTTCACCGGCTTGCCTGCGAGGCTGAGCAGGTGTTCCTCAACACGAACGAACACAAGCGTGCGAGTTGCCCGGTGCAGACGCGCGACGAACGTTTCATCGGCGAGGTGCAGAAGCGCTATCCGCTGCATCGTTACGAGCGCCTTGCGCCGCTCATGCATCAGCTCCGCCTCGTGAAAAGCGAACGCGAAGTCGCGGTCATCGATCGTGCCTGCCAGCTCACTCGCCGCGGTTTCATGCGCGTATTGCAATTTGTCGAGCCGGGCAAAACCGAGACCGAAGTGGAGGCCGAGCTCGCCCACGAGTTCATCCGCGGGCGCGGACGCTTTGCTTACGATCCGATCGTCGCCGGCGGCAAGAATGCCTGCTGCCTGCACTATCAGGAAAACTCCGCTCCGCTCAAAAAAGGCGACCTGCTCCTTCTCGATGTGGCGGCTTCCTTCGCGAATTACAATTCCGACCTCACCCGCACCATTCCCGTTAGCGGTCGTTTCACCCGCCGGCAGCGCGACATTTACAATGCGGTGTTGCGGGTTCTCCGCGCGAGCACCGATCGGCTTCTTCCGGGCGTGAAACCGAAGGAATGGCAGAAGGCTGCCGAAGCGCAGATGACCGAAGAACTGCTCGAACTCGGCCTGCTCAAACCGCGCGAGGTAAAGAAACAGGACCCCGACTGGCCGGCCGTGAAGAAGTATTTCATGCACGGCCTTGGCCATCCGATCGGTCTCGATGTCCACGACGTAGGCGATACCACAAAGCCGGTCCACCCCGGCTGGGTCATGACGGTCGAGCCCGGTATTTACATCCCCGAGGAAAACATCGGCGTGCGCTTGGAAAACACCGTCCTCGTCACTGATCGAGGGTCCGTCAATCTCATGGCCGACATCCCGCTCGAGGCCGACGAAATCGAAGCCGCGATGGCTCGACCGCGCTAATCCGGTTCACAAAAGCCCGGCGCTGCCCTCCAGAGTTTTACCCCTGAAGGGCAGCCTTCGGGAATTCCGATGATCAGGCCGCCTTCGCCGCCATGCCGGAGTGCCGGCCTTCGCCAATCTCTTCGATCATCTTGACGTTGAAGGCTGGCAGATCATCCGGCTTGCGGCTCGTCACGAGGCCGTCGTCCACGACCACTTCTTCATCTACCCAGTTGCCGCCCGCATTTTTTACATCGGTTTGAATCGCGGGCCACGACGTGAGCTTCCGACCGCGCACGAGGCCAGCCTCGATCAGGATCCACGGCCCATGACAGATCGCTGCGATGGGTTTTCCGGCTTCCGCGAATGCGCGCACAAACTGGACCGCCGCGGGCGTAGAGCGGAGTTCATCCGGATTCATCAGGCCGCCCGGCAATACGACAGCATCGAAGTCGTCAGCTTTGGCGGCATCGAGTTGAAGATCGACATCGAATCGATCCCCCTTCTCCGCGTGTTTCATCCCTTGGATTTTGCCGGCGCGCGGCGAGACGATGCTGACGCTTGCGCCGGCTTCGAGCAACGCCTTCAGCGGCTCTTCGAGTTCCGCTTGTTCAAAGCCATCCGTGGCCAGGATAGCGACCTTCTTCGTGTCGAGTGATGCACTCATGGAAATGGGAAATTGGTCTTTAAGAGGTGGCGGAGACGGTTTCGGCTTAGCGAACGGTGCAGAAGCGTCGCTGCACCTCCGCCGCCTCCGCCAAAGGACTTAGTGGACGCTTACCGCTGGATGCGCTGACCGCGCCCCTGCGGGATGGAATTGCGCTGATCTGCTGTTGTCGGCTCGTCCGCCGTCTGGAACAGACCGTGGCTATTGATAAACGTGCGTTTGCCGGTGAGGGTTTCGCCGACGATCATCGGAGAACGCAGGACGGTGTGGCCGACCCGGCCCGGATAACGCGCCATGCGCCAGCCGAACGAAGCATCGTCCGCCTGGGTCGCTGGCGCGGTATTGCCGGTGTTGCGCGCCTGAGGAGCGGCAGGTTGTTTCTCCGTCACAGCCAACGCCGCGCCCGGGAGAACGAGAGCGGCGAGGGCTGCCGCGCTGAGATAAGATTTGATGTTCATAACGTCCGCTGGATCGTTGGCCCACTTGGCCAAGCGTGTAGGCCTGATGAATGATTCAGGGTAACCGGACGCGTGTTGCCCGACTTCGGATGAGGCATTCCGACCAATCCAGTTTACTCGGTCGTTTCGATACCCGCGTGCCATGTCCTCGACCCCAGAATCGCCCACGCCGGACAGCGGAGCGGCGCTGGAATTGGTCGATGCGGAGATCGCCGTCGAGGGCGTCTGCTCACCCAAGGATGAGCAAGTGCTGACGACTTTATTCGGTCAGTTGGAGGGCATCCACGACTTCAGCTTTTCTGCCGGCAAGGTGCTGCTCGAATACGATCCCGTGCGCATTAACAAGCGCCGTATCTCCGCCGCGATCCAGCAAGCCGGTTACGGTGTCGGTGAGGTCGAAGCCTCGATCGCTTCCCCGATCGTCGACGCGTTGCACGATTGACGCATGGCTTACCGCCCAGCCGGAGTCGTCGGCAACGGCACCTGCACAGGATGCATGAGATACGCGATCAGATCGCGCACCTGCTGATCGTTGAACGCCAGCAGCAGTCCTTCCGGCATCATCGACTGCGCCATTTCCTCCTGCTTCACAATCTCCGCGCGCTCGATTGTCACCGGCTCCGTTGCGGTCTTGAGCGTTAGGGTGCGATCGGTCTTCGCGCCGATCATCCCATTCAGCACACGCCCGTCCTTAAGCGTGAGGATGTGCAGCCGGTAATCCGCATTCACCACCGCGCCGGGATCGACGATATTTTCCAGCAGGTAATCGAGGTTCGCGCGCCCACTCCCGGTGAGGTCCGGCCCGATCTGGCCGCCGTGACCGTAAAGCGTGTGGCATGTCGTGCAGAGGCTCTCGAAGACCACGCGCCCCGCACTCTTGTCCGCACTCGCGAGCACGGCGGGTGTGAGCTGCGCCTTGAGCTTCGCCATCAGCGCCCGCTTGTCGTCGGACGAATCGCGCAACTCGCCCCACACTTCGCTGAGCCGCTTGCTTAGCTCCGCGTCGTTGAAGCTGCGAATCTGCCGCGCCTGAAACGCGCTCAGGTCTTCGCGCGGAATTTTCCCCGCCGCGATTTCGTCGAGCAGCGCCCGCGCAAACGCCGGTCGCGACACCAGCGCATCAATCACCGGTTTGCGTTCGGTGTTATGAAACGACCGATAACTCTGCGCCAGTTTCTTCCCGATCGCCGCATCGTCGAACAGCGCCAGCCCGCGCGCCGCGACCGAGTTGATCCAGCGCTCCCCGAGGAGCTGCTCACAAATCCCGCGCAGATCGTCCGGCCGATTGTCGATCAACGTCCGCAGCGCTGCCTTCCGCGCATCGAGATTCGCCGCCTTATCGAGCGCAATCCGCTTCACTTCATCCAGCGCCCGCCCATCGCCAAACAGCGCGCTTAAATCCCGCACCCGCGCCTGTAGCTTCTCATCATCCTTCGGCACCGCCGCCACGAACGCATCCCACGAAGCCGGCTTTGGCGCCTTGCGCCAACCGGTGAAACCTTCCGCGAGTCCGGCGAGGATGTCGGCTTGGTAAGCGGCGGGTTTGTGCTTTGCGATTCGCAGCAGTGACGCGATGAGCTGCGGCCGCTTTTCAATCTCGCTGGAAAGTCGGCGCGTGATGAGCCGGCGTGTCGTGGGTAATTCGCACACGCTCGCGATCTCGATGAGGTCGTTAGGCCGCGATTCGGCGAGTGGCTCCACCGCATACCACAGCATCAACGGGAGGTTGTGGTCGTTCGTGTCTTCAGCACGGCGGACCAAGTCGGACGCGATCTGCTTCCGGTCTTCGAGCGGGAGGCGGCACAGCGCGGAACTAAGTGCCAGCCGCACGTGCGCCGACTCCTCAGTTCGACTGATCTCTGCGAGGAGTTGCGCCGGGAGGGGAACGCCCGTGTTGTAGGGATAAAGATCGGGCGACGGTCGGTTCCCAATCACGGTGTCAATCGGAGCATCGGATACGACGCGTTCGACCGCGACCCGGCGCATGCTCTCGTCGGCATCTGCGAGGAAGCGGCCCCAATCGATAGCCGAAAAGCCGTAAGGCAACAGCCAGCCACGCGTTTCGAGAAGTTTGACCTTCGTCAGAGGCGACAGGTCTTCCCCGCGCAAACGCCAATTCACGCTTTCCTCTTCCTCGTTCCGCAGGACGAGGCTCCCACCTCGCTCGCGCCAAGCCTCGACGTCGCGCTTTTGCTCGTGAAGCGCCCTTTCCACCAATACCCTCCGCGCCATCCGCACGAACCACTCGTTCCTGTGCTCGTGCAGCTTCACCAATTCTCGGTTCGAGAGCTTCGTGAGATCGGTGATCGCCGGCGGCTTCGGTTCGCCGTAGGTGATCTTGTAGATGCGCCCGCTCGTGCGGTGGACGCCGGTGCTTTCGTGACATTCGCCGGTGTCGCTCCAGTCGAGCACGAAGACACCGCCATCGGGGCCATAGACGAGATCGAGGCCGCGGAACCACGGGTCGGCGGAGAAGAAGGCGTCGCCGTCATGCTTGGCGACGTAGCCGCTGCCTTCACGTTCGAGCCGCTCGATGTTCATGCGGCGGCCGTGGAAATTGAGCGTGAAGAGCTTCCCCCGATACGAATCGGGCCAGTTATCACCGAGATAGATCATCGCGCCGCAATGCGCGTGGCCACCGCCGAGTGCGTTCGCCTGGTCACCGATCGATTTTTTCCAACCCGCCGCTTTGTCGAAGTGCCAGTGGTCGCCGATCATCCCGATCGTCTCGTAGGCGTGAGGATTCGGATCGAGCGTGCCGTTTTGATCGTAGTGCGCGCCGGGGATGAGCTGCCAGATGTGGCCCCCGACGGTGTTCACGAAAAAGCAGTCGCCCGCTTCGTTCCAATCGTGTCCCCACGGATTCGTCGTGCCGCAGCCGAGTGCCTCGAAAACCTTCCGCTGCGGATGATACCGCCAGATCGTGCCTTCGAGCGGCACGCGGTCCGCGTCGGGCGTCCCCGGCGCGCCGATGCGCCCCGGGCACGAGTGGCCGCTGCGTCCGTAGAGCCAGCCATCCGGCCCCCAGCGCAGACCGTTCGCGAAGTTGTGGTAGTTCTCCGCCGGCACGTCGAAACCATCGAGCACTACTTCCGCCGCGCCATCCGGCTGATCGTCGCCGTTTTTGTCCGGGACGAAAAGGAGCCGTGGTGGTGCCATGAGCCACACGCCACCGAGACCCACTTCCACGCTCGTGAGGTGTTGCACTTCGTCGGTGAAGACCGTGCGTTTCGTGAAATGGCCGGTGTCAGTCCCTTCGAAGATGAGCACCCGATCGCGGAGCTTCTCGTCGAACTTCACCGACCGCTCCGCATACGTATAATTCTCAGCGACCCACAGTCGCCCCCGTGCATCCCAAGCGCAGCCGATGGGATTTTGCACATCCGGCTCCGAGGCAAAGACGCTCACTTTGAACCCCGGCGGCACCTGCCATTTTGCCGCCGCTTCCTCCGCCGGCATCGGCGAGCCGGGATCTTTTTCGGTGTTGTAAGGCTGCGGAAAATCGGCCGCCTGTGCGGCAGCGAGCAACGGGGCGAGAAGAAGAAGGCGGAGTTTCACAGGTAGCGGGCTCTATCGATGCAGGTGACTGGGGTTCTTTCAACGCTATGTCGAAGGGGCGGCCAGTTTCATTCTTTGGCGGCGGCGGCTTTGGCGTGGGCGAGAGGAGGGAGTCTCGAATGCCACGATCGGCGAATAGTGTGTTTATTGTGTCTGTTCGGGATTCACCGCAAAGGCGCAAAGGGAGGCAGGCGGTGAAGATGAAGGTGGCGGCGGGGCGTCAGCGACGCGCGAAGCCGATCTTGGAAGGCTGCGAAGGATGGCGGTAATCCAGAGCCTTCGGCTGAAAGAAATGGAAGTGGGTTCACGACACTCCTCTTCTGGTCCACCATGGCGGAATCTCCGAACCGTCCATTCCATCCATTCCGGGGTTGCGAAAACAAGTCACGGCGCCGGATGGGACGCGTGGCTTCCATGCAGCATGGGGTAAGCGCGTGCGCTATTCTTCCTGAACGATCACCACGTCGTTCGGATGCAGCGAGCACCACACCTTGTCGCCCTTGGCGAAGCATTCCTGATGGGCGCTTTCGTTGGCCGCGCAGGCGCTCAGTTCCAGCCCGCTGGCATGACGCAGCGTGAGTTCATCCGTCGCCCCCTTGAAAATCTCCTCCTCGATGACCGCTTCGAAAATGTTGTAGTCCGCATTCGGACGCTGCTTCTCGATGTGGATTTTCTCCGGCCGGATCGATACCAGCAGCGACTCGGCGTCGGGCGAAAGATTCGTGTGTTTGATGACGAGATCGAGTTTCCCGTCGAGCTTGATGTGGACGAGATCGTCGTTCCGCTCGAGCACCGTGGCGGGCAGAATGTTCGCTTCGCCGATAAAGTTCGCCACGAAGGTGGTGCGCGGCTGATGATAGATTTCATCGACCGTGCCGAGCTGCTCGATGCGGCCTTTGTTGATGACGGCGATGCGATCGCTCATCGTGAGCGCTTCCTCCTGGTCGTGCGTCACGAAGATGAAGGTGATGCCGAGCCGTTGTTGAAGGCGTTTCAGCTCGATCTGCATTTGATGCCGCAACTTGGCGTCGAGTGCGGAAAGCGGCTCATCGAGCAACAGCACTTTTGGCTCGCAGACGATGGCGCGCGCGAGCGCCACGCGCTGACGTTGCCCGCCGGAAAGTTCGCCCGGTTTGCGGTGCTCGAATCCACCAAGCGACACGAGATCCACCGCGCGCTTCACCCGATCTCCAATCTCCGAACGCGGCACCTTTTTCATCCGCAGACCGAAGCCGATGTTGTCCGTCACGGTGAGGTGCGGAAACAGCGCGTAGCTTTGGAAAACCTGATTCACATCGCGGCGATACGGCGGCTCGTGCGTCACATCTTTCCCGTCGAGCAGCACCACGCCTTCGGTCGGCGTCTCGAAGCCGCTGATCATGCGCAGCACCGTCGTTTTGCCACAGCCGCTCGGCCCGAGAAAAGTCATGAACTCCCCTGCCCGCACCGTGAGATTGATCTCCTGCACGGCGGTGAAGCTGCCAAAGCGTTTGGTGACGCTGCGGAGTTCGACCATCTGCGAAGCGGTGTCTGACATCGTGTAACGTCACCGCATACGGGTTCCGCGCGTGGTTGTCCACGCGGGATGTGATTTCCGCCGCGAGCCGTGGCGTCGGGCTCAGTAAGTCTTCCGCATGTTGCTCGGCAGAATGCCGAGTTCGCTGCGGTATTTGGCGACGGTGCGGCGCGCGATCGGGATGCCCTTTTTGCTAAGCATCTCCACGATTTCCTTGTCGCTCAGCGGATTCTTCGGATCTTCGTCCTTCACCATTTCGGCGATGATCCCCTTCACGCTCGTGTTGCTCATCGCAGCACCGTCCGCGGTCTGGTAGCCAGGGGTGAAGAAATACTTCATCTCGAACACCCCGTGCGGCGTGCTCATGTATTTGCCGGAGATGGCGCGGCTCACCGTGGTCTCGTGCACGCCGACTTCATCGGCGATCTGCACCATCGTCATCGGCTTGAGCGCGGCCGGGCCGAATTCGAGGAAGTCGCGCTGCCGATCGACGATGCGATGCGCGATATTCGAAATCGTCTGCTGCCGCTGATGGATCGACTTGATGAGGAATTTTCCGCTCCGGATTTTCTCGCGGATGTATTCGCGCACATCGTCCTTGCTGCGGTCGCTCGACATCAGGTCCTTGTAAGTATTGCTGATGCGCAGATGCGGAATCTGATCGCCATTGAGGCTGATCTGCCAATCGCTGCCGACTTTCTCCACGGTCACGTCCGGGAGAACGTAGTTGTTCGGATCGGACGTAAAAATCTGACCGGGCTTCGGATCGAGCGTGGCGATGAAATTGGCGGCGCGCTGCACCTGCTCGGCGGTGGTATTCAGGCGGCGGGCGATTTCGGGAAAGCGGCGTTTGCCGAGGTCTTCGAGGAAACGATCGACGATGCGATATTCGAGCGACTGTTCCTTGCCGAGCCGCTTGAGCTGAATGAGCAGACATTCGCGCAGGTCGCGCGAGGCGACGCCGACGGGATGAAACGTCTGCACATGTTCGAGCACGCGCGTGATGTCGGCGACATCCATCCCGGTATTATTCGCGATGTCTTCCGGCTTGCTCTGCAAAAAGCCGTGATCGTCCACATTGCCGATGATGAGCTCGGCGATCTTGCGATCTCCGTCGTTCAGGTCGCTGCTTTGCACCTGCTCGAAGAGGTGTTGTTGCAGCGTTTCTTCCTTCACCAGCGAGTCGAAGAAAAATTGCCGGCGTTCTTCGTCCTCCGCGGAACGGTGCGAGTAACCCGAACTCTGCGCCATGTAATCGCGCCACTCTTCATCGAGCTTGGCCAGGCGTTCGAATTCCGCATCGAACTCCTCCGCCTCGCGTTGTTTGTCCTCGATGGTCGGCTCGGTCTGCTCCATCTCGAGCGTCGGATTGCCCTCCAGCTCCTGCTGGATGAGGTTGCGCAATTCCAGCATCGGCACCTGCAAGATCTGCAAGCTCTGCTGAAGTTGCGGAGCGAGGACTTGCTGCTGGGATAGCGTCTGTGTCTGCGAAAGACCGGCCATTTCCCGCGACCGTAGCGTCCTCGCACGGAAGGAGCAAGCAGTAATCCTGCCAATGAGCGCCCCATTTTTGACCCTCGTCCGCGGCACTGATTCGGCTCTATCGTGGCCTCTCTATGAAACCAAAGTCGTTCGCCCTCACGCTCACTGGGTGTGCCGTCCTGGCCGCTGCCGTGCTGCTCCCGCGCGAATCCGCTGGCCAGGCCCAGGCCCAGGCGGACGCGGAAGCCGCGCAAGTTCAGCAGGTTCTTGCGGAACTCACCGCCCAACAGAAAATCATCACCGAAAATCAGGCCAAGATCGACGAGAAGGTGGCTGCGGTGGCCGAGGAAGTCCGCGTCGCTCGTATTTTCGCCGGTCGCGCCGGTAAGAGGTAATCACCATGAAACGCTCCATTATTTTCACCTTTTTCGCCGTGCTCGCCCTGAGCTTCGGCATGCGGCTGCACAGTCAATCCGTCGCGGGCGCCAGGAGTGTGCTGCAGCAGTTGCAGCAGATGAAGCAGACCAACGCTGCGCTCCTCGAGAAGCAGACGGCGCTGCTGATCAAGCTCGACGAACTCCAGAAGGAAGCCGAACAAACCAAGTTCATGGTGAAGCGCGGGTAAAGCCGCGCTGCCCATCGAAACATTTACGGACGTCGGCCCTACAGGTCCGTTTCGGCCGTGCTGTCCTCCCCGCCGCCTGAAGGTGGCGGTTCGATCCGTGCCGCGAGGGCCGCTTCGTTGTTCAGCGAGAGTAATGCGCCGATGCGGCGGCGCAGTTCGCGCTGAATGCGATCGACCCGTTGGTTCGCGTTGATGACCTGAAAGCCGAACTCTTTTTCCATCTCGCCAAATTCCGCGGCGAGCAGGCGCTGGTATTTGATGAAGCTGTCGAACATGTCGCGCGACAGCCCGAGGTCCATGCCACTCTCCCAGTAGTCGAGGGTTGTATTCTTGAGGAAGTTGCGCTCGACGAGCTGGCGCGCGCCGACGCGAAAATAGAAGACCGCATCGGGCATGATTGCCGGGCTGTAGAGATTGCGCGTCCAGGCTCGATCCGCCCCACGGACGATGTCACGAGCCATGAGCGTGTAAACGTAGCGATCCGCCAGGACAATGAGCCCCGCTCGCAAGGCCGGCACGAGATCGTGCACCTGCTGATCGAAGAAATCCGTCGCATAGAAAAGCGACATGGTCGTGTGGGTGAGCACGTTCCCCTCCTTGGCCTGCTCGAGTTCTTCGGCGACGAGGTTCGAGCGAAGGAGCCCAAGATGCCGGACGGCAAAGCCGAGACTCTCCAGCCATTGGCTGAGCATGGCGATTTGCGTCGAACGCCCTGAACCATCCGCCCCTTCGATCACAAACAGCCGTCCGGCGAATTTGGGATCGGTGATTTCGGGCGGCCGGCGGCCGAAGAATTTTTTCTCGGAGATCGGCATGGGTCAGCGCATGGCCGGGCGGCGAAACTCCGGCAGGTTGATTTTTTCGCTGATCAGCCGCCGCACTTCGCTTTGCTGTTCGTGGATTTCGCGGGTGGCGTCGATGGTGGTGAAATCGAACCCCTCCCGCATCCCCTCGTATTGCTCGTATACCTTCCCTTGGAAGATGCGGAAGCTCTCGTAAGGATCGGTCGTCCATCCCATGTCGAGACCGGCCTCGTGATATTTCAGAGCCGGTCGCCCCTCGAGAATGCGATTGAGCGAGATCTCCAACGGCACGCGGAAGTAAAACGTGATGTCGGGATGCACCGCGAAACTATAGAGCTGTTCCAGCCATTCCCGATCGCACCCGCGGACCGCATCGCGAGCAAAGGCGGTGAAGATATAACGATCCGCCAGGACGATATACCCGGCCCGGAGCAACGGTAAAATCTGCCGCTCGTAGCGATCGGCGAAGTCCGTGGCGTGAATCAGCGAGAAAGTCGTGGGCGTCAGGAGTTGCCGCTTCTTCCCCTTGGTCGTCGATTTCTTGACCAGAATGGAGGAATTCCACTCGGTAAAAAAGACGCGGTAACCCTCCAGTTCGAGCCAGCGTTTAACGAGGTAGATCTGGGTGGACTTGCCGGAGCCATCCAGGCCCTCGACAGCGACGAGTTTTCCGGAGTATGAACGTGGGGTGGAAACCACAATCGATCAGTGTTGCGATTCTCTCCGGGGAACGCAACGGGAAATCCTGATTTCACTTCCCTAAATCGCAAGTCGTTCATAGTAAAATACTTATATGGAAATTGACACCCTGATCCAGCAGGCGCGGCAGGTGCGGGAACGCGCCTACGCCCCTTATTCCAAATTTGCCGTGGGGGCCGCCTTAGTCACGAAATCCGGCAAAGTTTTCACGGGATGCAATGTGGAGAATCTCTCGTTCGGACTGACCATTTGCGCAGAGCGGAATGCAGTCGCCGCGGCCGTTGCCGCGGGCGAGCGAGAATTCGCCGCTATCGCCATCACGGCCGATTCGAAAACCCCCGTCACTCCCTGTGGGGCCTGCCGACAAGTCCTTTCCGAGTTTTGCCCCGACCTCGACGTCTGTTCCGTGAATCTCGAAGGGGAGCGTTTCACTGCCAAACTTAGCGAGCTTCTTCCGCGCGCTCGGGAGGGAATCCTCGGAACTTAGCCACTGGATGTTCCACGTAGAACATTTGGGGCCGCCGAGCATTCACCTTGAACGCCGCAGTAACGAGACCGATTGCTTTCTTCGCAATCCGGCATTCAGGTTTCGGCGTTCCTCGCCCTTTCATCCATGTTCACCTATCCAAAGACCTACGACGTCATCGTGATCGGGGCCGGCCATGCCGGCATCGAAGCTGCGAGCGCGGCGGCCCGGTTGGGTTGTGAAACGGTCATTCTCACTCAGAACCTCGATTCGATCGGGCAGATGTCCTGCAACCCGGCCATCGGAGGCCAGGCCAAGGGCCAGATGGTGCGGGAGATCGACGCCCTCGGGGGGGTAATGGGTCTGAATACCGACGCGACGGCGATCCAATTCCGGATGCTGAATTCCACCAAGGGTCCGAGCGTCCGCTCCCCTCGGGCCCAGTGCGACAAGAAAGCGTATCAGTTCCGGGCCAAGGCGGTCCTGGAGCGCACTCCTCACCTCGATCTCAAGCAAGGCAATGCCGTTCGTATCCTCGTGGACGGTAATGGAGCATGCGGTGTCCAGACCGACCTCGGCTTGCAGATCAACGCTCGGTCGGTCGTCATTACCACCGGGACTTTCATGCGGGGCCTGCTCCATGTGGGTCTTCAGAACAAAGCTGGTGGCCGGATGGGCGACAGTTTCTCTTCCATCAGCGACTCCCTCCGCGACCTCGGCTTTGAGGTTTCCCGGTTCAAGACCGGCACCCCGTGTCGGCTGCTGGGAAAGACTATCGACTTCTCCAAGTGCGACCCGCAGCCTGGTGATGAGCCGGCTCACCCTTTCTCTTACCACCCGGAGGAACTGGAGGGCGGCGACCATGAGATCTTCACCCTGAACCGCTGGCGGAATGGGATGTTCCACATGGAACAGATTCGCTGCTGGATCACCCACACCAGCCAGGAGACTCACGACATCATCCGGGCCAATCTCGATAAGTCCCCTCTCTATGCCGGGGTGATCGAAGGGGTCGGTCCGCGGTATTGTCCGTCGATTGAAGACAAAGTGGTCAAGTTTGCCGAGAAGCCGTCTCACCAGCTTTTCCTCGAACCGGAGGGCTGGCACACCGAGGAATACTATGTAAACGGGGTCTCCACCTCCCTGCCCATGGAGGTGCAATATGCCTTCATCCGTTCCATCCCCGGTTTGGAGAATGCCGAGATCATGCGGCCCGGTTACGCGGTGGAATACGATTACTGCCCGCCTCAGCAGCTTTTCCATACCTTGGAAACCAAGCGGGTCCCGAACCTTTACTTTGCCGGGCAGATCAATGGCACCAGTGGCTACGAGGAAGCAGGGGCGCAAGGATTGATGGCCGGAGCCAACGCGGCGCTGAAGGTGCTTGGCCGTCCGGCCCTTACTTTGGATCGCTCGGACGCCTATATCGGTGTGCTGATCGACGACCTCGTGACCAAAGGCACCCCTGAACCCTACCGCATGTTTACCAGCAGGGCCGAGCACCGTCTGGTCCTGCGGCAGGATAACGCCGACCAACGTCTCACCCCCATCGGTCGGGAATGTGGGCTCGTCAACGACCGCCGCTGGGCGAAGTTTCAGGACAAACAAACCCAGCTCCGGGAATTGCGAACTCTGGCCGAAAGCACCAACTTCGGCAGCTTGCGGATTCACCAGTGGCTCAAGCGCCCGGAGAGTTCCGTCGACCAACTCCCCTCCGAAGTGCGAGAAAAGTTCCACGTGGAACTTTGGGATCTGCTTCAGACGGAGCTCCGTTACTCCGGTTACATCGCCCGCCAGAATGCCGCGATCGATCGGCTCAAAGCGGAAGAGGAGCGAAGGATTCCGCGCAGCTTCGACTATTCGGCCGTCTCCGCTCTCCGGGCGGAAACCCGGCAGAAACTCCAAGCCTCCCTCCCCGAAACGCTCGGTCAGGCTTCGCGGATCAGCGGTATCACTCCGGCGGATATTGCGATCCTCTCGATTGTGCTGGGGCGGTAGGGCGAGAAGGCCGCTGCGCCGGGGTCACCGAACTTGGTTCTGCCACCCGCCCCGACCGGGTGCGAAAGCCCGGGCGGGTGCGGTTACGGCGATGCCGTTGGGGCGCCTAATCCAGATCCGCGCCGCCCTTATCGTTGGTGAGCCCGCGGAGTTTGCCTTCGATGAACTCGTCGATCTCCCCATCCATGACAGCTTGAATGCCGCTGGTCTGAACGCCGGTGCGGAGATCCTTCACCATCTGGTAGGGCTGGAAGACGTAGCTGCGAATCTGGCTGCCGAAGGCCACATCCGCCTTCTCGCCGTATTGGCGGGCGGTCTCGGCGTTCTGTTTGTCGATCTCCAATTGCTGTAGTTTCGCTTGGAGCATCCGGAGAGCCCGAACCTTGTTCTGCCCTTGGCTGCGCTGGTCCTGGCAGGCGGCGACCAAGCCGGTAGGTTTGTGCCGGATGCGGACGGCCGTCTCGACTTTGTTGACGTTCTGGCCGCCCTTGCCGCCACTTCGATAGGTATCGACCTCGATGTCGGCTTCGTTAATCTCGACGGGTGCGCTCTCAGGAAGTTCGGGGACGACGTCCACTGCGGCAAAACTCGTGTGCCGACGTTTGTTCGCGTCGAAGGGGGAAATGCGGACCAACCGATGCACCCCGCGCTCGCACGCGAGGTAACCAAAGGCGTTTTCGCCCTGCACGTTCACGGTCGCCGACTTGATGCCGGCTTCGTCACCCAGTTGAATATCCACGACGGAAGTCTTGAATCCCCGCCGTTCGCACCACCGCTGATACATGCGCAGCAGCATGTCGCCCCAATCCTGCGCCTCAGTCCCGCCCGCACCCGCCTGGATGGAAAGGAACGCGTTGAAGCGATCGTTGGGCCCGTTGAGAAGCGTCTTTAACTCCAAGTTATCCAACGACTTAGATATCGATTGAAACTCCTTTTGCACCTCCGCCTGCGCGGCGACGGGATCGGCTTCCTCAGCGGCGAGTTCGACGAGCACTTCGAAATCCTCCACCTGCCGGTCGATGGCCTGCATCGGTTGAATCTTGCCGCGCAGCGACGACACCTCTTCGACGTCGGCCTGGGCTCGTTCGCGGTGATCCCAGAAATCCGGCGCGCTCATGCGCGCCTCGAGTTCCGTTAAGCGGGTTTGAAGTTTGGGGAAGTCAAAGGAACCTCCGCAACTCGGCCGCGCGGGCCTTCAGTGCAGAGGGAGAGCAAGAGGATGAATCGAAGGACATGGAAAAAAGGACGATTGGACTAGTGGACTGCGGGACTATTGGGAAGAGACGGGCTGCGCACTACCCAAGTCCACTCGTGCATCAGTCCACCCGTCCCTTCACTTCGTCGTCAGGGATTTTTGCGAAACTTCGCGCTGTCGAGCTTGGTGGAGTCGAGCCGGTAAATCGTTTCGCCCTCCTTCATCAGGTCCAGCTTGTCGCGCGCGATCAGGCCAGCGAATTCGGGGTCCCGCCGTAGCAGCGTCTCCTCGCGTTCGAAACGAGCGAGCTGCATTTTCTGGTGCTCCAGCTCAATCTTAAGCGCTTCGATGCGTTGGCGCTGTTCCTTGCGTTTCGAGACTTCAGGAAGGAACGAATAGGCGACGGGAACGCTCGCGCACATGAGGATAAGCGCGAGGACGAGCTTATTGAGGGAAGGCCAGACTCCTTCCTTGGGGCGGTGTTGAGATTCGCTGGCGAAGGCGCTCACTCAGGCCCGCATCTTACCTCCGTAGATGGCATTGTCACCAAGTTCTTCTTCAATTCTCAGGAGTTGATTGTATTTCGCGACACGATCCGAACGGCAGAGCGAGCCAGTTTTGATCTGACCCGCGTTCGTCGCCACCGCGATATCGGCGATGGTGTTGTCTTCGGTCTCACCGGAACGGTGTGAAATGACGGCGGTATAACGATTTTCCTTGGCGAGCTCGACGGCGTCGAGCGTCTCGGTGAGCGAACCGATCTGGTTCACCTTCACGAGGATCGAGTTGGCCGTGCCGGTCTCGATACCCTTGCGGAGGAATTCAACGTTGGTGACGAAAAGATCGTCGCCGACGAGCTGAATCTTGTCGCCGAGCGCGTCGGTGAGCTTCTTCCAGCCGTCCCAGTCGTTCTCGGCGCAGCCGTCTTCGATCGACACGATGGGGAATTTCTTCGCGAGGTCCGCGTAGTAGCTGATGAGCTCGCTCGCGCTACGCTTGGAACCATCGGATTTCTTGAAGACGTATTGTTTCTTCGCCTTGTCGAAGAACTCGCTCGAAGCGACGTCGAGTGCGAAGAACACTTCCTTGCCGAGCTTGTAACCGGCCTTCTTCACCGCCGCCGCGATCGTCTCGAGCGCGTCGGTCGCGTCCTTGAAGTTCGGCGCGAAACCGCCTTCATCGCCCACGGCGGTGGAGAGATGGCGATCATGCAGGATCGACTTGAGCGCGTGGAAAATTTCCACCCCCGCGCGGAGCGCGTCGCGGAAGGTGTCGAAGCCCTTCGGCATCACCATGAACTCCTGGAAATCGATCGGCGCATCGCTGTGCGCACCGCCGTTCACGATGTTCATCATCGGCACCGGGAGCACTTTCGCGTTCGGTCCGCCGAGGTATTTGAAGAGCGGCTGGCCGAGCGCATTCGCCGCTGCCTTCGCCGTGGCGAGCGACACCGCGAGGATCGCGTTCGCGCCGAGCTTCGATTTCGTCGGCGTGCCGTCGAGCGCGAGCATGGCCTTGTCCACGCTGACCTGGTCGGCCGCATCCATGCCTTCGAGTTCTTCGGCGATGAGCTTGTTCACGTTCGCCACCGCCTTGGTGACGCCCTTGCCGAGATAAACCGCTTTCACCCCGTCGCGCAGTTCGATGGCTTCGTGTTCACCCGTGCTGGCGCCGCTCGGCACCGCTGCCGTTCCGATGCTGCCATCGGCGAGTTTCACGTCGGCCTCGACGGTGGGATTCCCGCGGGAATCAAGGATCTGTCGGGCGCGAACGGCGAGGATGGTAGTAGCGGTCATGATAAAAGGTGATGTTTGGGTGCGTGATAAACGTGTTCCGCACTGTGGCGCGGAACGGACAGCATTCCGGGAAAACGGGCGCGGTGATAAACGCTCCTGTGAATAAGTGCAAGCCTCCGCTGAGAGAGATCGCTGTATCCGGTGCTGGTGAACCCGACTCCGGCCCTCATCGAGGCCGGTGACAAGGCATCTACCGGAATCCCCCGTTGCAGTTCGCGCGGCGGGCCATTTAGGAAAGGCACCATGATTTCCCCTCGCGTGGTTTCGTTCCTCCACAGACAGCGCACCTTGCTTGCCTGCGTTGGCTGGTTGGCCTTCACCGTCTCGCTCGATGCATCGGTCCCCATCGTCGTTGATGCGAAACAGGTTGCCGTCATCGTCACCTCGGATCGTCCAACTGCCGTCACGAAATACGCGGCGGAAGAATTCGCTACGCATGTCGAAAAAGCGACTGGTGCGAAACTCGCGATCACGACGGAAAGCGCAGTGCCTGCCAGTGCGAAAACGCGAGTCTTCATCGGGGATTGCGCAGCCACTCGTGCGGCCGGCATCGACGTCAGTAAACTCCCGCCGGAGACCTTCGCGACGCGCACTGACCGGACAGCGCTATTCATCGCCGGCGAAGATGGCCGCGGTGAGCCGCTCGATACCGACACGCACGCCGGCACGCTGTGGGGCGTCTATGAGTGGCTCGATCAAAATTTGAAGGTGCGCTGGCTGTGGCCGGGTGAACTCGGGACCTTCGTGCCGAAAACGCGCACGATCACGGCGCCGGAGGTGAAGGCGCAGACTTCGCCGCGATTCATCCAGCGCCGGCTTCGCCCCGGGCTGGGCATGACGAGCGAGCATCCCGCGATGGGCTTCACGAAAGCCGCGTTCGAGCAATACAGCCACGACCAATCCGTCTTCCTCCGCCGTCATCGCATGGGCCGGAGTTATCCCATGGGCTACGGGCATGCGTTCACCGATTGGTGGAAACGCTACGGCACCGAACATCCCGAATGGTTTCAGCTTCGCGCCGATGGAAAACGTGGTCCGTCGAAACCGACCTCGCGTTTTTCCATGTGCGTCTCGAACCCGGGCTTGCAGCAGGAAATCGTGAAGCTGTGGGATGCGAAGCGCGGAAAACCGACCGGAGGGCCGAGCTTCATCAATGCTTGTGAAAACGACATTCTCGGGCTGTGCACCTGTGGCTCCTGCCGCGCGTGGGATGGCCCGGCGCCCGCGCATTATCTCAAGTTCTACTCGCCCAGCTCGAAGATGGTCGGCTCGCAATTCGTCTCCGACCGTTACGCGCATTTCTGGCTCGCGGTGCAGCAGCTTGCCGCCGCCAAAGATCCGAACGCGACGGTGATCGGCTACGTCTATTTCAATTACTTCCAGGCGCCCGCGACGAACATCAAACTGAACTCGCACATCCTGCTCGGGTTCTGCCCGTCGGGCGGATTTTTCCCGCGCTCCGCCGAGGAACACGACTGGATGAAACGCCAGTGGACGGGTTGGCGCGACACCGGTGCGCAGCTCTTCCTGCGCACGAATCATCTGCTCGACGGCTACTGCATGCCGTTCATTTTCGCGCATCAGTTTGCGGATGAATTTCATCACGCCGCCGCGCAGGGCATGGTGGCGACCGATTTCGATTCGCTCACCGGCCAGTGGTCCACGCAGGGTCCGAATCTCTACACCGCGGTGCGCTTGCACACGCGTCCTGAGGCGCCAGCGGACGACGTGCTCGCGGAATATTACGCAGCTTTCGGCCCCGCCGCTTCGCTCGTAAAAGCCTATTTCGATTACTGGGAAAAATTCACGGCCGACAGCCGCGAAAAGCTCCAGCAGACGATGGAAGCGCGGCAGGCCTCACGGTGGCGTTCGTGGGCGAAGGCCGCCGATGCCGTCTATCCTCCCGCCTGTTTTATCCCCGCCGAGGCGATCCTCGCCAAAGCCAGAACGGCCGCCACTTCCGAGCCGGAGGCGCGAGCCCGCGTCGAGTTTCTCGAAACCGGCCTCGCTCATGCCAGACTCTGTGCGCGCATCTCGGCCCAGCTCAATCTCGCCCAGCCCTCCGCGTCGAAGGAAGAAACCAAACGCCTGATCGAAGAACTCCTCACGTTCCGCCGCGCCCACGAGCGGGAAGGCATCGCCAACTTCAACGCGCTCGCCTGGGTCGAAGACTTGAGCTGGAAACTTTCCGACGAAACTCGTCAGACGCCGGACTTGTATCCGTGATTTTTTGGCTAGTCAGCGGAACCCTTCCCTTCAAACCAGATCAAGGTGAACCAGAGCCTATGCCTGGGCTTCAGCGCCGCTTGCGGGGAGCCGATCTATATAAGTAATCCAACCTGATCCAAAGATAATCCGGGTTGCGAAAACCGGGTGTGCCTCGGCTCAGTTCGTCTTCGCGAACGGATCCCAGCGGCGCTTGCCGGCGTCGCCGGTGGTGGTGGCGAAATCCTTCCAAGCCAGCGATTCGACGCGACCGTCGCCAAAAAGGCCGTTGATCCGGGTGCGGTTCGCGTGAGTGCCGAGCTTGGCGCTCGGGGAGCCCCCTGGTCCGTTCAGGACCACGTTGGTGTTCGAGGTGCCCGAAAATTTGACCTGATTACCGGAATCCAACTTTGGTGCGCCGAGAAGGAGATCGGCCGGACCCGTCCATTTGCTGGCGCTCGTGTCGAAGCAATCGTTGTTCAGACCGTAGCTAACCGGGACGTTGGTGCCGTTTTCGGTGGAAGGACGGCTCCCGGAGACCTTGTCGAAGGGCGATCGCATGGCTTTCCACGCGATGGTGTATTTGTCATGAACGACTTCCGGCCAGCTCTTGGTCGAGGTGCGGGGGAAGAAATCGTCGTCGTTATCATTGAGATAAAGAATCACACCATGCCCCGTCTGGCGCAGGTTTGCGAGGCACTGCGCGGCGCGGCCTTTCTCAATTGCCGAGCTGTAAACCGGCAGGGCGATTGCGGCGAGGAGCGCGATAATGGCGATGACCACGAGCAGTTCGATGAGGGTAAAGGCAGAGCGTTTCATTTGAGGGAGCGGGCCAACCTACCTGAGTCGGGCCGGGTGTCGAGGGGCAACCTGCCGGGGACGCCAGCCCTCCATAATGCCCGCCGGAAGCATACATACAAACCCACCCCCAGTTTACAGGGCTCACCCCTGGCACGGGTGTCCACGGCTTGCTCTTACAGGCAGTCGCTTATGACTCCTGTCAAAATCCTCATTGTCGACGACGACCGCCCGCTTTCGCAGTTGGTCAGTCGTATTCTCACCAAGTCCGGCCGTTATCTCACCTGCGTGGAAAACGATCCTCGCAAGGCCCCGGAAACGGCCGCCGACTTCCGCCCCGATGTCTTCCTTCTCGATGTCGAGATGCCGGGAATCGATGGCGGCACTCTCCTGACGGAGATTCGCAAGAACCCGCTGCTCGCCCAGACGCCCGCGGCCTTCGTCACCTCGCTCATCTCCGCCAGTGAAACCCGCCATGGGATGGTGCAGCGGGGCGGGGAAAACTACATCGCCAAGACGCTCGACCTCGGCACGCTCGAGCGCGGCATCTATCAACTCCTCAACTCCCGCGGCTAATGAATACCCAACTCGATTCCGTTCATATTCTCGTCGTGGACGACGAGGTCGCCAGCCTCTCGGCGATCGAACGCGTCCTGGTCAAAGCCGGTTACGAAAATCTGCTGCTCCTCTCCGATTCGAGCCAGATCTTCGAATGCCTGTCGGACTTCCGCCCCGATCTCATCATCACCGATCTTGAGATGCCGGAACTCGATGGATTCGGGGTCCTTCGCCTGACCCAGGAGATGACCCAGCCCGGCGAGATTCTGCCGGTCCTTGTGATCACGGGCAATGACTCGATGGACATCAAGCGGCGCGCGCTGGCGGCAGGGGCCACGGACTTCCTGTCCAAGCCCTGCGACCCCGTCGAACTTCAGGCCCGCGTGCGCAATCTCCTGCGCATGCGTTCGCTACAGCAGCACACACAAAACTACAGCGAACAACTCGAACTCACCGTGGCGGAGCGGACCAAGGAACTCACCAAGGCGCTCGACGATCTGAAAGAAAGTCAGCGTCACATGATGCAGGAAGAGCGGCTGCGCGCCTTTGCCGCCATGGCGGGAGGGGTGGTGCATGATTTCAACAACACGCTGATGACCATCTCCGGTTATAGCGGCTTGCTGCTGCGGGAACCGGAAATCTTCCACAACGAAGAGGAGCTGCGGCGCACCATCGAGATCATCAACCAGGCCGCGACCGATGCGGGCCATGTCGTGGATCGGTTGCGCGAATTCTACAGCGCCCGCGAGGCTCGAGAAGAAACCGAAAACATCGACTTCAACGCCGTCGTGGAAGAGGCGGTCCAGCTCACCCAGCCCAAGTGGCATAGCGTCGCGATGGCCGAAGGGCGGCGCATCGACTTCGATTTCGACTTCAGTCCGGTCCCGCCCATCGCGGGCCGCAAGGCCGAGCTGCGCGAAATCCTCGTGAACCTGATCTTCAACGCGGTGGATGCCATGCCGAAGGGCGGCAGCATCACCTGCGGGACGCGGAGCCGCGGTTCGCACGTGGTTTTCGAACTGGCGGATACCGGGGCGGGCATGACGCCGGAGGTGCTCGAGAGCTGCAAGAAGGCCTTCTTTACTACCAAAGGCGAAAAAGGCACCGGCCTTGGCCTGGCGATGGTTGCCAGCATCGTGGAGCGCCACGGCGGGCACCTCGAAATCCAAAGCACTCCTGGCTCCGGCACCCTGGTGCGAATCGGCTTCCCGGTCGCGCAGGTGCGCGAGGAGCCTCAGCCGGCGGCTGCCCCGGAAAAACCGCGGGCGCTTAAGATCATGGTCGTGGATGACGATGCGCACATGCGCAACGTGGTGAGCCGATTGCTCGCGAAAGCCGGGCACTCAGTTACGCAGGTCTCCAATGGACAGGAGGCCCTCGCGCAAACCGAACGCTCCCGCTTCGATCTGTTGCTCACCGATCACGCGATGCCGGGCATGACCGGTCTTGAGCTGGCATCACTCATGCGCGGAGTCGATCCGAACCAGCGGGTGATCCTGTTCACCGGCTACCCGATGTCCTCGAAAGATACCCCGCGGGACATTGCCTGTCTGTTGAAGAAGCCGGCCCAGCCGGACGAACTACAGCTCGCCATCGCCCGCGCCATGGCGAGCTAAACGAACCGTCGCGATGATTCTGCTCATGCTGGTTTTCTACTGGGTCCAGACCAGGCGCGAGGCGCGCGTGAGAGCAGTGTGGGTGAATCGCACCGCACCCGGCTCGGTGGATCGCATGGGCGCTATTCCTCTTGTTCATAAGCCACGGTCCCGGTGGACGGGCAGTGATGTGCTCCACCGGGGCTTGTGGGGACGGAGGCGGCGAAAACGTCCCGCCGCTGGACGCCGGATGGTTACGCGGGCGGCTCGTCGATGACCTGGCGGACCATCTTTAGCACCGCCTCGATGGTGTAAGGCTTGGCGAGGAAATGTTTCACCCCGACCTGGTTCGCTTTCACTACGCCGCCATTGGTGGCCAGGCCGCTGGACATCAGGATCTTCACCGCAGGGTTGATGCTCATCAGCGCTCGCGCCGTCGCTGCGCCGTCGAGCACTGGCATCATCATATCGGTCAGCACGAGTGCAATGCGGGACGCCTCCTGCACATAGACGGCCAATGCTTCGGCGCCGTCTTTTGCGGTGAGAACCTTGTAGCCATGCCGTTCCAGCGAACGCTGCACCGCTCGCAGGATGGTTTGCTCGTCATCGACGACCAGAATCGTCTCTCCATGCCCACGCGGGAGTTCGCGGGCTTGAGCTTCCCGCTGCTCCTCCTTGGTCACGGCATCTCCCGGTAGATACACCTTGAAGGTCGTGCCCTTCCCCATCTCGCTGTAAACGCTCACGAAACCGCCGTGGCTTTTGACGATGGCCATCACCGTGGACAGGCCGAGGCCGGTGCCTTTGCCCAGCTCCTTCGTAGTGAAGAACGGATCGAAGATCTTTTCGCGAATGCTCTCCGGGATGCCCGTGCCCGTATCTGTGACCCGCAACACCACATAAGGCCCGCACTGCGCGTCCACGTGCATCGCGGAGTAGTGTTCGTCGATCACGACATTTTCCGCATCGACCGTCAGGCGGCCATCATCGCCCATGGCATCGCGCGCATTCACGCACAGGTTCATCAGCACTTGCTGAATCTGCGTCGGATCGCCGTGCACGAGCCAGATGTCGCGTGGTGCGTTGAAGTCGAGGTGGATGGATTTCGGAAAGGTCTCGCCGAGGATTTTCAGCGTTTCGTTGATGAGATGACGGACCTGCACCGGAGTGCGTTCGCCATCCACGCCGCGTGCAAAACTGAGCACCTGCCGCACGATCGCCGCACCCCGTTGTGCGGTTGCTTCCATCTGATCGAGCAACTGTAGATCGCGCTCGTCTTTCAAGCTGTCGCGCAGCAGCGGCAGCGAAAGCAGGATGGGCCCGAGAACGTTGTTGAGATCGTGCGCGATGCCGCCGGCCAGCGTGCCGATACTTTCCATTCGTTGTGCCCGGAGGAGCTGCGTCTCGAGTCGCTTTTGTTCGGTGATGTCCGTGCTGATCGCCAGAATTCCTTTGGGATTACCCGCTGAATCCCGAGTCAGGGTCCGATGGGTTTCGATCAGGAGCAGTTTCCCCTCCTTGTTCATCAGCTCCATCTGCCCACGCCAGAATCCATTCGCGATCGTCTCCAGCCGGATATTCTGCAAAAACTCCGCTTCGTCGGGTGTGCAGAATTCGTCCTGCACGTGGCCGATCATCTCGTCGGCCGTCCAGCCATAAAGCCGCTCGGCCCCGGCGCTCCAAAAGGAAATGCGGCCGTCGAGATCCGTGAGGACGATCGAATCATGCGCCTGATTAAGCATTTCCGCCTGCTCGAGCAGGCGTTCAGATTTGTCGCGCAGGGCGACTTCCATTTCCTTGCGCTGCCGGCGCTCGTCGGCTTCGGCCAGCACCGTGAGAATGGTGGGGAGCAACCGCTGGAGGTCGTCCTTGAGGACGTAGTCGGTCGTGCCCGCGCGGAGGCATTGCACGGCCCGTTCTTCGCCCAAGGCACCCGTCACCAGGATGAACGGCACGTCCGGCAGGTGCGTCCGCGCAAAGGCCAGCGCTGCCATTCCATCGTAGGCTGGCATGTCGAAGTCGGAGACAATGACATCGTATGACTTCGCAATCACGGCTGCCTCGTAAGAAGCGCGATCGTGCACCTGGTGCAGTTTGAACCGGTCGCCCGCCAGGCTGAGTTCCTCGCGGACGAGCTCCGCGTCGCGAGGGTTATCTTCGAGATGAAGGATGCGATGGATTGCGCTCATACCTGCATGGTGGGTGGGGGTTCATTCACGACGGCCCAATATCCGCCGATCATGCGAACGGCATCGATGAATTCGTGGAAATCGACCGGTTTGACGACGTAGCCATTCACGCCCAGCTCGTAGCTGCGCACGAGGTCCTGCTCTTCGCGCGACGAAGTCATCACCACGACGGGCAGGTATTTCAAAGCCGGTTCGAGGCGGATCTGGCGCAGCACCTCCAGGCCGTCCACCTTTGGCATTTTCAGGTCGAGCAGCAGCACGCCCGGCAGGCCCGGTTTGCGATTGGCGTAGTCGCCGCGGCGGTGGAGGTAATCGAGTGCTTCCGCGCCGTCCCGCACATGAATCACTTCATTCGCGAGCTGGTATTGATCGAGCGCGTCCAGCACCATTTCCGCGTCGCGCGGACTGTCCTCGGCCAGTAGTATTTGTCGGATGGTTACGGTCATGATGAAATTGCGTTGGTGGCGGGGTGCAGGGTGAAGTAAAATGTGGCGCCTCGATCGAGCTCGCCTTCGGCCCACGTCCGTCCTCCGTGCCGACCGACGATGCGCCGCACGTTCGCCAGCCCGATGCCCGTGCCCTCGAACTCGTCCGCGCGGTGCAGCCGCTGAAAGACTCCGAAGAGCTTGTGGGTATATTGCGGATCGAAGCCCGCGCCGTTGTCCTTCACGAAGAAAATCAGCCGCCCCTCTTCCGTGCCAGCGGTGCCGATCTCGATGCGGGCACAATCCCGACCTCCGCTATATTTGACGGCGTTGCCGATCAGATTGACGAGCACCACCTTGAGCATCGCGGGATCGCCCTGCACCGCGGGAAGCGGCTGGAGTCGCCAGTCGATCCGCCGGCCTTCCGTGGCGGGCTCCAGGCTGCGCAAGGTGTCGCGCACGAGATCATCCACGCTGACGTTGGCGAGGGCCATCTGTGCCCGGCCCATCCGGGAAAAAGTCAGTAGGTCGTCGATGAGTTCACCCATCTCCCGGCTCGCCTCCGTGATGTTCTTCAAAAATCGCCGACCCTTGTCCGTGAGTTGTCCCTCCATCTCTCGTCCCAGCATGGTCGCATAGCCCTGCACGTGGCGCAGGGGCGCGCGCAGATCGTGCGATACCGAATAGCTGAACGCCTCGAGTTCCTTGTTCGCCTCGGTAAGCCGGGCGTTGACCGCCTGCACTTCCTGGCTGCTGCGAAAGACCTCGGCTTCCATCCGCTCCATGCGCGCCCGCAGCCCGCTTTCCTGACCCTGTTCATTGCGCCGCCGCACGAATTCGGTCACATCCTCGACACGATGGATGATGTATTCGAGCCGCCGGTCCGGCCCGAGCACGGGGCAATTGACCGGGCTCCAGTAGCGCGTCTCGAATACACCGTTCGGCTTGCGCACATCGTAGCGCTGGATCGCCATGGTATCGCTTTCCAGATTTCGCCGCACGCGCTCGAGCGAAGCGCGCAGATTCGCAGTGCCGGTTGCTTCGCTGTCGTCCGGATTATCCGGGAAGGCTTCGAACAGATTCTGCCCCAGCAACTGCTCCCGCTCGGTCATCGTCGCCGCGAGATAGGCGTTGCTGACCGCCACGATGGTGAAGTCCGGCATCAGCACCAGATACGAGCCTGGCAGCGATTCAAACAGCGCACGGAAATGCAGGTGCATCTGCTCGACCCGCCGCCGTTCCGTGATGTCGCGCAGGATAATGGTGTGAAGTTTTTTCCCCCCGACCACCGCGCGGGAAATCGTGGCCTCCGCTGGAAATTCCGTTCCATTCGCCCGCACGCAAGTGAGTTCGCCCACGCTGCCGGTCGCCGTGGCATTGGTCGAGGGTTGATCGAGCTGCGCCAGCCTCTCATCGTAACTATCGCGCGAACGCGGTGCGACGAGCCGCCGCATCGGCGCGTCGATGGCCTGCGTTGCCGTGTAACCGAACATCCGCTGGGCCGAGAGGTTGAAGAGGACGATTTGCTGATCCTCATTCACCGAGATGATGGCATCGGTCGCCGAATTGAGGATGCTCACGAAACGAAGGTAAAACTCCTCAGCCCACTTTCGCTCGGTTATATCGCGCGCGATTCGCGAGATTCCCGTGATGCGCCCGTCCGCGGCGCGAATGGGCGACACCGTCAGTGAAATATCCACCAGCCTCCCGTCCTTGGCTCGCCACGCCGTTTCGAAGTGATTGATCCGCAGCCCTATCTCGAGTTGCTCGATCAGTTGTTTCTCCTCGCTCCAGCGATCCTCCGGGATGAGCCGCGCGATCGGCCGCCGCATCATCTCCGCCGCGCGGTAGCCGAACAACTGCTCTGCCGCGGGGTTCCAGCTTGTCACCGCCCCATCCAGCAAAGTGCTGATGATGGCGTCGTCGGATGATTCGATGATGGCGGCCAGATGCGCGTGCAGCGGATGCGAGGATTCCTTGCTCTCGTTCTCCGGAGAGGTGGGGAGGAGATCTGGCCGCTTCATGGGGTGACGATGGGCGCTGGCCAGGGACTACCGCATGACTTGCCACAACCTCCCGGTTGGCCTGAATGGTCCGAAGCTGTCACTGCTCCCCTTGACCCATGCCGGTGCCGCGAGACGAAGAATCCTTCGCCAGCCCTGTAAGCGAAACTTGAGGATGGGATTGATCGCTTTCATTCCATCTAGGGATGCCACCTCGTCTCCACCGCTTTCGATGTGGAGGAAAAAAGATGACCGCTCCGGAGCTGTTAACGTGAGATTTTGGTAACGCGGATGCAACGATATTGTGCGGGGAAATGCCGATCAGGCGAATTAGCGCGAATCAAATGGACGACGGCTTCACGTCCATAAGATCAGCACGTTTCACGCAAAACCAGTTCGAAACTTCCGTATTAGTCCCCAATTTAGAAAACAAAAAAGGATGTAGCCTATTGGTAACGGGTTAGACCGGTAATATCACCTATATATCACTTAGTATTACTACCTAGTGTTTCTCGTTCCTCACTCCTGCGCGGTAGGTGAAGCGGCTCATTGATGTATCTGCCGCGCGATTTCATCGGCGTAAGCTGCATCCGTGCGTCGCAACTCTGCGACGAGCACCCCCCGCATTTTAGCCAACCGGTCTCGCTGGGCGGGATCCGCCGCGAGGTTCTTAAGTTCTTCCGGGTCCTGCCGTAGATTGTAAAGTTCTTCCCCGTCGCTGCCGCGGAGGTAGTGCACGAATTTCCACCCATCCTGCACCACGGCGTCATACCACGGCACGTTGTTGTGGGCGGCTTTCTTCGGGTTCTCGCGAAGCATCTTCGCCACCTCACTGCCGTAGCTGTCGCCGGTGTGTTCGTAGAGACACGGGTAAGGCCACGCCGCCGCAGGGTCACGAAGGAGCGGGGTGAGATCGCGCCCGTGCATTTTCCACGGATGCTCGAAGCCCGCGAAGGCGAAGAACGTCGCGACCAGATCCGGGCTGCCGACGACCCGCCCGCAAACCTTTCCTGCCGGAATGGTGCCGGGCATCGAGAAGATGAGCGCCGAGCGGTAGTTCGCATCGTAGGGCGCCAGCTTGGTGCGAAAGCCATGTTCGCCCATGGAAAACCCCTGGTCGGCTGAATAAACCACGAGCGTATTTTCGAGCTGCCCCGTCTCGCGCAGCGCGGCGAGGAGCTGCCCCACGCCTTCGTCCACTGGCGGCACGCACTCGTTGACTTGTCGCACCCAATCCTTGAATTCCTTCCCGCCCTTCCCCGCTTCGTCCCCGACGGCCTCGCCGCTCCTGCCCGCGACGACCCGTCCGTCTGCCGCCCGCACCCAGGCTTGGGTCTTGTTCAAATAGTCCGGTTTGCCCGGTCGCGGCGGCAGCAGGTCTGCCGGCTCCGGCACCTCTTTCCCCGCATACATGCCCTTGTGTCGCGCCGCCGGTTTGTTCGGACCGTGGATGTTGCCGTAGCAGAGCCACAGATACCAGGGTTTGTCCTTGTCGCGGTGTTCGCCGCGGACGAATTCGTTCGCCCACTTCGTGTAGTTGTCCGCCGGATACCCCTGCACCTTCTGCTCCACGCCGTTGATTTCCATGATCTCCGTCTCGTAATACGCGCCGGCATTCTCCGGATGCTTCGGCCGGTTCCACACCGCTTGGAAATCCCAGTCGCGTCCCCAGCCCGAATCCTCACCGGTGTGCCATTTGCCGATCTGCGCCGTGGTGTAGCCCTTTGCCCGAAACACACTCGGCCAGAACGGGCATTGCTTCGGATCGTAAGTGCTGCCGGGATACTTCCCCTCCATGGTCATCGATTGAATCCCATGCGGCCAGTGTCCCGTGAGCAGCGCCGCCCGCGATGGCATGCACCACGAGCCGAGATACGCGCCTTGAAAGCGCACGCCACCCGCTGCGAGCGCATCGATGTTGGGCGTCTTCACCCACGGCCACGCCTCGGGATAGCACCCCACCGTCTTCGTGTTCTGATCATCGGCGAAGATGAAAAGGATGTTCGGCTGTTTCGCGGAGAAACCCGTCGTCGAGAGGAGCGCGAGCGCGAGGAGAAAGCGGAGCGGATTCATGAGGAGACGACAGTCAACCATCTCACCGAGACGAACGCGCCCACCTAAAGGCCGAGTCCTGCCACTGGCGCACTTGCTACCTTTACCCCTCCTTTACATTTTTATTGAAAACCGCGGTCATCCGGTGGGTTTCCCTCCGCCACATTCATGACTCCCCCGGTCTATCTCCCTCTACGTTTCATCTGCTGCCTGTGCGGCGTGTTGCTCGTGTTGTTTTGCGCCCGCGCCGACGCGCAGCCGCACAATATCCTCTTCGTCATCGCCGACGATCTCGGCGCGGACAGCTTTCCGCTCACCGCGTCGGCGAGCGCATCGAAACCACCGATGCCAAACCTTTCCGCGCTGAAAGCCAGCGGCGTGCTGTTCCGCAACGCCCACGCCCACCCCACGTGTTCGCCTTCGCGCGCGTCCATGCTCACGGGGCGGAATCCCTCTCGCACCGGCATCGGCGCGCAGCTCACCGATGCAACGAGCCCGCAGCTTGCGGCCTCGGAGTTCACGCTCCCGGAGGCGTTCGCCGCGAATTCGTCGCTCGGTTACTCGCTCGCGATGTTCGGCAAATGGCACCTCAACTCCGGCGCCGGCACGAATGACACCCCGCGCACGATCGGCGGCTGGCCCCACTTTGCGGGGACGATCATCGGCGCGTTGCCGGACTATTCGTCGTGGACGAAAATCACGAACGGCTCCGCGGCCGCGACGACGACTTACGCGACGACCGACACGGCGAACGACGTGATCGCGTTCATCAACTCGCAGCCCTCGAACACCCCGTGGTTTGCCTGGGCCGCGTTCAACGCTCCGCACGCCCCCCTGCACGTGCCGCCTTCGAACCTGCACAGCTACGGCTCACCGACGACCAATCGTGGCATGTATGAAGCCATGTGTGAGGCGTTCGACACCGAGGTCGGCCGGGTCCTCGCGGCGGTCAATCTCGCGACGACGAATGTGATCTTCATCGGCGACAACGGCACCCCCTCGAACGTGATCCAGACGCCCTATACATCGGCGCATTCCAAGGAGACACTCTACGATGGGGGCGCGCGGGTCCCGCTGATCATCGCCGGGCCCGACGTGGTAAGTCCGAACCGCGAGAGCACGGCGCAGGTCAATTGCGCCGACCTTTACTCCACGATCATGGAACTCGCGGGGATCAACGTCGCCGCGACCCAGCCAGCGGCCAATCCTATCGACTCGGTAAGTCTGCTGCCGATTTTGAAAAATACCACCGACGCAGACCGAACAGGCTTCAGCCAGGAATTCGGAGGCACGCTCACGACGAGTGTCTCGGGCCGCGTGCTGACGGATTCCGCAGGCTACACGCTCATTCAGTTCGACGATGGACACGAGGAGTTATTCGCCACCACGACGGACTCAAACCAGGCGACAAATCTGCTCGGTTCGTCGATCAGCCAGGCTGCGGCATCCGCCTATGCAGCGCTGAAGCTCAAGGTGGCGAGTTACACCTCCGCGGGCGAGCCGAAAGAGCCGCTCGTCACGTCTTGGTTCACGACCAACACGGGTGAATACGCGCGCATCTTCCCGACGCTCGCTGACCTGAACACCGGCGCGACCACGACGACGTGGAGCCGCGGCGAAGGCGTGCAGAGTTCCCCAACCTACGCGGACGTGAACCAGATCGATTATTCCACCGACTGGGTTTACCTCCACACCACCGGCCTCGCTTCGCACAACATGGGTCCGTGGTATCTCAACACGGGAAAGACGAACCTCTTCCCCAACTACCCGTCCAATACCGCGACGATATTTCGTTTCCCGCGCGTGCCGGTCATCCCGACGACGAAGGTGAGCACGGGCCTCGGCGCCACCGGCCGCATGGTAAATGGCGTGTCGATGTTCGATTGCCGCGATGCCTTCTCTTACTCGACCACCAATGCCGCCGACGCGACACCGGGCGGTGCTTTCACCGGGGACGGTATCTGGAACCGCGATGCGTATCACAATGAAAGCGTCACCTTTGATCCCGCTTACGCGCACCAGGCCGGGAACAACTATCATTATCACGCCCACCCGATCGCGCTGCGTCACCAGTTGGGCGACCACGTCGATTTTAACGTGGCGACCGGACTCTACACCGAAAGCACGGTGCCAGTGACGGCACACTCGCCCATCGTGGCTTGGGCTGCTGACGGGCTGCCGGTGTATGGCCCCTACGGCTACAGCGATCCGAACAACGCCACGAGCGCTCTCCGGCGGATGGTGAGCGGCTTCGTGCTGCGCGACGGATCGAACGGCACGACCAACCTCGCGAGCACCGGCCGCACGACATTGTCCGCGTGGGCCGCACGGGTGCAAAGCCGCTCCGCCGCGCTGGCCGCGAATCAATATGGCCCCGCGGTAGCCACCAATTTCGCGCTCGGCCATTATATCGAGGACTACGACTACCTTGGCGACCTCGGCCGCACGCAAGGCGTGGACTTCGACCTCAACGAGCAGAACGCGCGCTTTTGCGTTACGCCGGATTTTCCGAACGGCACGTGGGCCTACTTCACCACGATGACTGCTGACGGCACGCCGTTTTTTCCCTACACGACGGGGCGCCAATTTTACGCCAACCCAACGGGCGGCAGCGTCACCGCGATCAGCGAGCCCGTGGGCACCGCGTTCGTGGGCGGGCCGTTCAAGACTGACCGCGCCGGCAGCGCGAGTGTAAATGCGCTGAACGGCGATGTGACCCTGACATGGAGCGCCATCGAAGGCGGCGTCTATACGATTCAGGCGAGCGACGATCTCACCGAGTGGGGCGCGCTCGCGACGAACCTCTCTCCCGCCAACGACGATACCGCGACTGTGGCCATCTCCGGCGACGCCACGGGTCGCACGAAGCGCTTCTATCGCACCGTGCGCACCGGAGTCGGCACTTACGACAAAACCGGATTTCCCGGCACGGTGTTCACTGCGACCGCGCCGACTGGCAGTGGCCCTAACACGGTGACGCCCAACACCGGTCAGCGTGGGTCCAGCGGCCAGGTCGTCATCGAATTGGATCCCGCGCTCACGCCTTCGCTTCCCCCGGCCAACGTCACCGTCTTTTCGGTCACGGCTGGCGCCGGCATCACCGTGAGTGGTATTTCGCGCCCGAGCCAGACATTCGTCGTCTGCACCTTCACCATTGATTCCGCCGCCGCAACCACCGCTCGGAATGTCGCCGTTCGGTTTGGCAGCGCCACCGGCGTGCTCCGGACGATCAGCAGCGCCTTCACGGTTTATTGATCGCCTCGCTCCGTCGGAATCCTCCGCGCCCTTGGCGTCTTAGCGTTGAAGCCGGCCCGCGCCCGGAGGTTCTCTCTTTGCAGCCGCTCGATTTGCGTCTAACGGGCGGGCTCGTTCCCGGTTTCACCCGCACCTCGCCTCTTCTCCTTTCACACTCATGTATCTCCGTCACTTTGCCCCTGTCGCCGCCCTGGTCTGCGCCGCCTACGCCCAGCAACCCGCGAAACTCGAACTCAAAAAAGGCGACCAGATCGCCATTGTCGGCAGTGGCCTGGCTGATCGCCAGCAGCACCACGCCTGGCTGGAAACGCTCATCCACAAAGCCTACCCCGAGCTCGACCTCACCGTGCGCAACCTCGGCTTTGCGGCCGACGAGGTGAACGTCCATCCCCGCAGCGACGAAGTTCCCACTACGGAATACTTCCTTGGCATGAAGAAAGGCGACACGAAAGGCAACGTCTCGCCGGACTCCGATCAGCGCTCGAAGAATGCCGGTAAGGACGTGGTCTATAAGGCCGGCACCGATTTCAGCGCGACGGTCATCCTCGCCTACTGGGGTTTCAACGAATCGTTCAAGGGCGAAGCCGGGCTCGCCGATTTCAAAAAGGCGCTCGACGAATACCTCAAGAAGCATCTTGCCGCCGACTACGGCAAAGGCCACCCGCGCCTCGTCCTGCTCTCGGCGCTCGCGCACGAAAATCTCAAGGACCCGACGAATTTCCCCGATGGTTCCGCGAACAACAAAAACCTCGAGCTCTACACCAAGGCCATGGCCGAGGTCGCCCAGGCGAACGGTGTGCCCTTCGTTGATCTCTTCCATCCCTCGCAGGAGCTGTATGCGAAGGCCGCTCGCCCGCTGACCATTAACGGCATTCATCTTACCGACGAAGGCGACAAGGCGCTCGCCCCGATCCAGTTTAAAGGCATCTTCGGCAAAGACGCGCCGAGCGCCGACAGCACCGATGTGCTGAAAATTCGTGAGGCCGTGCTCGATAAGAACAAGGAGTGGCACCATCGCTACCGCACCGTCGATCAATTCAACATCTTCGGCCAGCGCTCCCGCATCGACTACGTCGGCGTGAACAACGCGAAAATCATGGGCGAAGAACTTTCGCAGCGTGATGTGAAAACGGCCAATCGCGACCAGGCCATCTGGGCCGCCGCGCGGGGGCAGCAGTTCACCGTGAAGGACGACAATCTGCCGCCGGTCTCGGTTGTTCCGCCGAATCGCCCCGAGCCCGTGCCTTATCTTAAGGGCGCCGACGCAGTGAAATACATCAAGACGCCCGAGGGTTGCAAAGTGGACTTCATCGCCTCCGAAGTGGAGTTCCCCGATCTGGTCAATCCGGTGCAGATGAACTTCGACACCCGCGGCCGGCTCTGGGTGGCGGTGTGGCCGAACTATCCCGAGACCGCTCCGACTACCAAGGTCTTCGACAAGCTGCTCGTTTTCGACATCGACCCGCAGACCGGAAAATTCACCAAGGTCACCACCTTCGCCGACGGCCTCAACTGCCCCACCGGCTTTCAGCTCTACAAGGACGGCGTGCTCCTCATGCAGTCGCCCGACATGCTTTTCCTGCGCGACAGCGACGGCGACGGCAAGGCCGACACGAAAGAGCGTATCGTGCATGGCCTCGACGCCGCGGATTCGCACCACGAGACCAATTCGATCTGCTACGAACCCGGTGGCGCCCTCTATTTCAGCGACGGCGTTTTCCATCGCACAAACGTCGAGACGCTCGACGGCCCGATCCGCAACGTGAACGGCGCCATCTATCGCTTCGAGCCGCGCACCAGCAAATTCGAGCGCTACGTTCCCTACAATTTCGCCAACCCGCACGGCCGCGTCTTCGACTACTGGGGCAACGACATCATCACCGATGCCACCGGCAACGCGAGTTACTTCGGCCCGGCCTTCAGCGGCCATCTCGACAGCGGCGCGCATCCGTCGATGAAGCAATTCTGGAATCGCCCGTCACGCCCGTGCCCCGGCACAAATATCCTCAGCAGTCGCCACTTCCCCGATGACTGGCAGGGCCAGTTCCTCGACTGCAACGTCATTGGCTTCCAAGGCATCTTCCGCGCGAAGGTGTCCGAAGACGGCGCAGGCTTGAAGGGCGAGACGATCGATCCGCTTGTGGAGGGCATTCTCAAGGACGAGCAGGGCAACGGGAATCCAAACTTCCGCCCGAGCGGCATCGCCGTGGCGCCGGATGGTTCGCTCTACTTCATGGACTGGTCGCAGATGCTCATCGGCCATCTCCAGCATCACCTGCGGGATCCGAATCGCGACCACCAGCACGGCCGCATCTATCGCATCACCTATCCCGGTCGCCCGCTCCTCACACCCAGGAAGATCCACGGCGAGTCGATCGAGAACCTGCTCGAGCTGCTCAAGGAGCACGAAGACAACGTGCGCATGCGCGCCAAGATCGAGCTCGACACGCACGACACGAAGGAAGTCATCGCCGCCGCGCAGAAGTGGGAAAAGGCGCTCGATAAGAAAGACAAGGACTACGAGCACCATCGCCTCGAAGCGCTGTGGGTTCACCAGTGGCACAACATCGTGAACGTCGATCTGCTTAACGAAGTCCTGAAATCGCCCGAGCCCCGCGCTCGCGCCCAGGCCGTTCGGGTCCTCTGCTACTGGCGCGATCGCGTGCCGAATGCGCTCGCCCTCGTCACCGCTGCGACGACCGATGCCGCCGCCCGCGTTCGCCTCGAAGCACTCCGCGCACTCAGCTTCTTCCGTGGCGCCGACACGCCGAAAGCCATCACCGCCGCGCTCGGCCTCACCGCGGACAAGGATTACTACATCGACTACTGCTTCCGCGAGACGATGAAGCAATTCGGCTCGCTGCCGGAGGGCCAGGACATCGTCGGCAAGGACCCGATCCTCGCTGCCCGTCTCCGCGCTGTGCCCGACGCCACCTACGGCCCGACGAACAAAAAACTCACCGATGCCGAAAAAAAGGCCTACGCGCTCGGCAAAGAAGTCTTCAATCGTGAGGCCCACTGCGTCACCTGCCACCAGGCCGACGGCAAGGGCGTGGAGAACACCTACCCGCCGCTCGTAAATAGCGAGTGGCTCACGGGTGATGGCGACCGCCTCATCAAGATTGTCCTCAAAGGCCTCTACGGACCGCTCAAGTTCCAAGGGACGGAATACGGCCCGATCCGCAACACGCCGCCCATGACCGGCCTCGGCCCGCTGATGACCGATGAAGAAGTCGCCGCCGTGATTTTCTACGTGCGCCAATCCTTCGGCAATAACCTGCCCGCCATCAAACCCGAGCGCGTCAAAGAAATCCGCGAAGCTACCAAGGACCGCTCCATGTTCTACATGGTGGACGAGATCCTCAAGGAACACCCCCTCAAGGAACACCCCCTCGAGAAAAAATAGCCCGCACCCCGTAGCCGGGGTCAACGACCCCGACCCGGCCTCACTGAGGTCGACGGCAAACTTATTCTACCCGCAGCGCCTCAATCGGAATCACTGCCAACTCCGCGCTGTTCCGATTTCCTCGGCGCCCGCCGCCATTCGAGTATCCCACATGGAGCTTTCCGTCGTGCTCGATCGCATACGGATACGACAGGCTCGCTCCGGCTTTCGATTCCCCGGGGCTCTTCGACCACACCGAATCCCGAATTCGGAAAATCTTCCGGAAGCCGTTCTCTCCCGGTCGCCCCACCGCGATCGTCAGCGGATTTCTCCGGCCACCGGTATCGGCCGTCGTCGTGTCGATGAGATAACGCTGCCCCGTGCTAAGCACTCCTGCGCAGGGTTTGGAAGTCGCCATCGGCAGATTGCTCGGCTGAGACTCCGTCCAGGTGCGCCCGTAGTCGTCGCTCACTGCGACCAGCGCTTTCGCTTCGGCCCCGAAGCGGGCGATGTTCACCACGTGCTTTCCATCCACGAGGACTCCTGACTCGCCCCACATCGTCAGATTCGCCGGTCGCGGAATCACCACGAGATCCCAGTGGAGAAGATCGTCGCCATGGCTGATCGCCACCGCGGCCGGATTTCCTCCACCCAGGCGAGCTCCCGACAAAATCCAGTTTCCATCCGCCATCTTCACCGGCTCCTGCAACGGCCAGAATCCGTCACCGACCGCCATCCCCATTTTCTCCCACGCGCCGGTCTTTTCATCGAGTCGATAAGCCCGCGTGTGCACTTTCTGCCGCTTGTCGTAGAACGCCCCGTGAAAAGCCCACAACTCGGCGCCCCGTGAAAGAAAAACGCCGTGGCTGAGCGCCAGGTTGGGCTCGTCTCCTGTTCCGATCGTGAAGACCTCGCTCCAGGTCTTTCCTCCATCCAGGCTCACTCGTCCTCGAGCCTCCTCCCCCGGCGAATTTTCCTCGCCCCGGTTTTGCCCGAACGACGCGAACAACTTTCCGTGGTGCCACGCCAACGCCACCCCGTGCAACCAGTCGTAGCCATCGATCTCTGGCTCGTGCGCTTTGATCAACCGAAACTCCACACCCGACAGTTCCGCCAGCTCCGCGGCTTTCGGAACGGGCCGATCGGACAACCACAAGGGAGGAATACTCGAGGCGGACAGGCGAACTCCGGCTAGGCCGAAGGCGAGACAGTAGCTGGCGAGGCGAGGAGACATATGGTGAGGAACGGCGTTCTCATGGCATACATTGATTTGACCAGGCAAAACATTCGGCATGTTATTGTAACAATCCGTGTCCGCCCGCGCGACCAGCCTTCAATCCATTGCCGAGAAAGCCGGCGTCTCCGCCATGACGGTGTCGCGCGTTTTGCGCAATTCCCCCAACGTCTCCGCCTCCACTCGACGCCGCGTGCTCGCGGCGGCGCGCACACTTCGTTATCGGCCCGATGCGCATCTCGCCCGCATGATGAGCCTCGTCCGCAGTCGCAAGACTCCACGGCTTCGCGCGGTGCTGGCCGTGATTCGTGAAGATGGACCGGATGCGGCGCCATATCAATACGTGGCACTCCAGGACATCGAGCGCCGTGCCGCCCAGCACGGCTACCGGGCCGAGGAATTCCGGCTGGGGCGCAGCGGTGTTGGCCCCGAACGCCTCGCCGAAATCCTTCAGGCGCGGGGCATCGAGGGCATCATCGTTTCCCCTCAGCCGGCGCAGGAACTCGCCGCGCGCTTCGACTATACCCCTTTTGCGGCCGCGACCTTTGGCTACGGCTTGCAGACCCCGTCGCTCCATCGCGCCGCGGGAAACATGACCGAAGGAATTCTCCTCGCTGTTCACGAGCTTGCGGCGCGTGGCTATCAGCGGATCGGCCTCGCCGTCACCCAGTGGATCGACACCCGCGCCTTGCATCACTACAGCGGCGCCATGCTGCATGCCCAGGCCAGCCTGCCGCGGTCACGGCGCGTGCCGTTGCTGCTTTTTCCCCACGACGATTTCAGCCGCTGCGCCGCTGACTTTCGCGTCTGGATCAAGACTCACCGGCCTGACGCGATCATCTCCTTCGATCAACACGTCCCTGGCTGGTTGAAACAGCTCGGTCTGCGCGTGCCCGAGGACATCGGCCTCGTAGTGCACGATTGGACCGAGCAGATGCGCGGCTTCGCGGGTATCTACCAGCGCCGCGAACATGTCGCCGCCGCTGCCGTGGATCTCGTTGCTACGCAACTTCTCCAACACGAACGCGGCATCCCCGAGGTGCCGCGCCAGATCCTCATCCCGCCTAAGTGGGTCGATGGACCGAGCGTGGGTCGCAGATGACCTTCCGGGGCGCCGCCCGCAAAGGCTGGCTACAAAATCACGCGTGCTTTTGCGCACGCGGCGCACTTTTCCACCGCGCCGACGATTGACGCAACGACTCGCCCGGAGTGCTCTGGTCTTCATGCAGCCTCCGCGATTCCTCCCTGCCCCCCTCGCGCTCCTGTTTACCATCGGCAGCTTCGCCGCGGGCCAACCATTCTGTGTCGAAGTCCTCGACGAGGCCACTGGTCGAGGCGTGCCACTGGTCGAGCTGGAGACGATGGATAATCAACTCTACGTGACCGACAGCAGTGGTCGCATCGCTTTCAACGAACCCGGCCAGATGAACCTGCCCATCTGGTTCTCCATGCGCTCGCACGGTTACGATCTTCCGACCGATGGTTTCGGCATGACTGGCAAACGCTTCACGACCATGCCGGGCGGAAAGGAGACGATCAAAATCAAGCGCCGCAACGTCGCCGAGCGCCTGCTGCGCCTGACCGGTCAGGGGATCTATCGCGACACGGTGCTCTTGGGTGAAAAACCGCCCCTCGCCGAACCGCTGACCAGCGGGGGTGTCGTCGGGCAGGATTCCGTGCAGGCGGTGATCTATCGCGGGCGCATCTTCTGGCTGTGGGGAGATACGATGCGCATGTCGTATCCCCTCGGGAATTTTCGCACCACCTGTGCATGGTCCGAGTTGCCTGGCAAAGGTGGGCTGCCTCCCGCCCAAGGAGTGAACTTCCACTACTTCACCGACGGCGATGGCTTCGCGAAAGAGATGTGCCCGCTGGAACGGAAGGAAGGCGTTGTGTGGCTCTTCGGCCTCGCGGTCGCGCGCGATGATGCGGGCGCCGAGCGGCTCATCGCCCATTACTCGCGGCGCAGCGGCCTCGATAAGGAGTTCGAGCACGGCATCGCTGTGTTCAACGACGAGAAGGAGATCTTCGAGCGCGCTGCCGAGCTGCCGCTCACGGAAAAATGGCGCTACCCGCGCGGACGGGTTACGACCGTGCGCGGGCACGGCATCGACTATCTCTACTTCGCCGACGCGGGCCCCTGCATCCGGGTGCCCGCGCGTTTCCGCGACGTGTGTGATCCCGCGAGCTACGAAGCCTGGACTTGCGCGCGCGAGGGAAAACCAACGCGCCGCGCCGACGGCACGCTCGACTACGCCTGGCGCAAGGACGCGCCCCCCATCGAGTCGCCTGGGGAAATGAAGTGGCTCAAAGCTGGGCTCATCAAACCGGAGGAATGCCGCGTCACTCCGGAGGACGTGGCGACGAAGGAACGCGTGATATTGCACGAGGGCAGCGTCTGCTGGAACCCGCATCGCCAGCGTTGGGTGCTCATCGCCGTGCAGCAGGGCGGAAAACCGTCGTATCTTGGCGAGGTGTGGTATGCGGAGGCACCGGCGCCGACCGGCCCGTGGACGCGCGCCGTGAAGATCGTCACCCACGATCGCTATTCGTTTTACAACCCGTCGCAGCACGAATTTTTCGACGAAGAAGGCGGTCAGCGGATCTATTTCGAAGGCACCTACACCTTCACTTTCTCCCGAAAGGAAGGGCGCACCCCGCACTACGACTACAATCAAATGCTCTACCGCCTCGACCTCGACGACCCGCGCCTCAAGCCGGCGCAGCGGTAGCCGAACCGGCCAGAAACACCGTGAACGCATCAGCGAATCCAATCTCCCGTCGCGTTGCCTTGAAGACGTGTGCCGCGTTGACCGCCGGCGCGGGGTTTTTACCCGTCCGGTTGCGAGCTGCGGATCCCGGCAATCGATCACCGCTTCGGGAGTCCATGGAGCGCGCGATGAAGTGCTGCCTCGCGTGGTTGAATCCCGAGCAGCAAGACCTGCCCACGGGTGGCTACGAGGTCGCTCACGATATCGGTCGTTGGTGGGATGCCATGCTTCGCGCCGAAGCCGCGACGGGCACGCGCGTTCCCGAACGCGCAGAGCGCGCGATGCTCGAGAACTTGCGCACCCTGACGGATAATTCCGCCGCGCTGCTCACAGCCAAATTGTGCAATCCGCATAACCTGCGGGAATCTCTGCTCGCCTACGCCGCGCTGGTTCGTTTTCGGCGGAGCGAATGGGCAAAACAGCAGGGGCAAACGCTTATCGAAACGATCCATAGCTTGCTCGAAGCAGACGGACAATTGGACTACGAAAAACTCGCCGAGCGGGCAGGCAAACCGTTGACCAAAGACCCGCTCATGGTGCAGCGGTCAGAGGCTGGGCAGTGGTTCAATGCAACCGGCACCACCGGACGCGCTCTCGAAGCCGTCGTGTGGTTTCACGAAGCCACCGGCGACGCACGCGCAAAGGAACTGGCCCAGCGCCTGGCGGAAGTGCACTGGCGCCAGAGCGTCGATGCAAGTGGCAAGGTGCGGCCAGAGTTGCTCGATCCCACCCACGTTGGCCATACCCACTCGTATTGCGGCACGCTGCGCGGGCTGTTGCTCTACGGTCTGGCCAGCGGTGAGCGGCAATATGTGGACGCGGTCGCCGCCACCTATCGCCACGGCCTTTGGGGCACCACGATCAGCCACTCCGGCTGGACGCCGCACGATCAGGGGAAGCTGCGCTTTCCCAATAAAGAAGGGGAACCGAGAGGCGAAACCGCGAGCTGCGGCGATGTCGCGCAGATCGCTCTGTGGCTGGCGCTCCGGGCTGGCCAGATGGATTTGCTCGATGATGTGGAGCGATTAATCCGGGCGCGCCTGCTGCCCTCGCAAAATACGGATGAGAAGGATCCGCGTCGCGACGGCGCTTGGGGCGTCTATTCGCATCCTTTCGGATTCGGAGCGATCCTCGACGTTTTCGCCGCCGTGCTGCACTCGCTGGCGGATTTCCAGGAGCACATCGTCACCACAGCGAACGACGGACTCGTCTCGATCAATCTCCACTTCGACGCGGACACGCCGCTCGCGACCGTTCGCTCGCTACGCGCCGAGGACGCCACGTTGCTGGTCACGCCGAAACAGCCGCCCGACGTGCGCATCCGTGTTCCCGCCTGGGCGACGCGGGAATCGGTCCGGCTTTTGCTCGACGGCAAATCGCTGCCGTTCCGTTGGGATGGTCCCTTCCTCCAGGTCTCGTCGCCCGCGGCCGGCCGCACGATCTCGCTGAGCCACGATTTGCCCGCCCGGGAAACTCTCGAAAAAATGCCGGTCAGTCAGCGCGAGTTCCGGCTCCGCTGGCGGGGCGATGAGGTCGCCGGCTGCGAACCGGCGGTGCCCATCTATCCGAAGAAAAAAACGCCGTAATTTCCTTTACGCCCAAGAGCCCTCGCCGGCGTTGATTTTTCAACTAACTGCCCACCTTTCATGAAACTGCTCCTCCCACTCGCAGCCTTTTTCGCTGCCGTCGCCTGTGCCGCTGATGCGAATCGTCTCGCCTATCTCGACGAACCCTCGCCATTCTGGCCCACGCCGCAGTCGTCGAAATTCACCACGCCGCAGTGGGTCGGCGAACCGGGCGTCGATGCCGTCGTCATCCTCGCCATCGACGACATGCGCGAGCCGGACAAATACGAAACGTTCCTGCGTCCGATCCTCGATCGCTTGAAGCGCATCGACGGCCGCGCCCCGGTGAGCATCATGACCTGCCAGGTGAAGCCCGACGACCCGCAGCTCCAGTCGTGGCTGAAAGAAGGTCTCTCGCTCGAAGTCCATACCCTCGCGCATCCCTGCCCAATGCTCGGCAAGATGTCGTTGCCCGACGCGTCGAACACTTATCACGGCGGCGTGGATCTACTCGCCAGCGTGCCGCACAACCATCCCGTCGCCTTCCGCATGCCGTGCTGCGACTCGTTGAACTCGGCCAGCCCGCGCTTCTTCTCGGAAATCTTTCGCCGTCACAGCTCGCAGGACCATACGCTGGCCATCGACTCATCTGTTTTCACGCTGCCGCCCGGCGAGCGGTTCGAGAAATATTTCCCCACCGAACTGCGCCCGCCGATAAAGAAGACCCTCGGCGATTACGCAGGCTTCATCGACGACTATCCCTACCCTTACGTGATCGATCGCGCGTGTTGGGAATTCCCATGCATGGTCCCGAGCGACTGGGAAGCCTTCAATCTTCTCGGCGCCGGATCGCCGATGATGCTCGACGACTGGAAAGCGGGACTCGATCGGGTCGTCTCGCAGCAAGGCGTCTTCACCGCGGTCTTTCATCCACATGGCTGGAGCAGTCCGGAGCAGTGGGTCGAGTTCATCGACTACGCCGAAAAGACTTACGGCAAACGCGTCAGGTTCCTGAATTTCCGCGAAGCGCTCGAACGCTTGAACCAGCATGCTCTCGCCGGCAGGCCACTTCGCTCGCGGTTGGGTCCCGACAGCGGCGTGCGTCTGCTTGACGTGAATGGGGACGGCTACATGGACGTGCTCCTCGGCGCGACGAGCAAAGCGATTACACGCGTGTGGCAACCGAAGGAACAGCGCTGGCTGGAGGTGAAAAACCCCGCCAATCTCGTGCGTTTTGGTGACGATGGCGGCTTCCCTACGGATGTTGCGCTCGGGGTCTCCCGAAAGGCTGGTGAGGTCTCCCTCTTTGCACCCGGTGCGACGCCCCATGTGTGGACCTTCCGCGACAACGCCTGGCAACCGGACGATCAACTCGCGCGCGGTTTACCGAATGCAAAGCAGATGCTCTTCCGCGATTTCGACCGCGACGGAATCGCCGAAATCCTCACCAACGAGGGTATCTTCGCGTGGAACGAAAAGGACACGCGCTGGCAGCTCGCCGACTATTCGCTCCCTCCCGACCTGGCACCGTTCGACCGCTCCGGCGGCGATAACGGCCTGCGATTCGCCGATCTCAATGGCGACGGTTACGACGACGTCCTCCAGTCGAACGACGACGGCTACGCCATCTATCTCTGGGCCGGCGTGGTGAAGGCAAACCTCGGGTGGAAACACGGCTGGCCGCATCTGGCGGCCGAAGGTTCGGCCGGGCCTGGAGCAAAAGTCCTGCCGTTTGTGAAGAACAGGGAAGACTACGGCGCATGGTTTCATCGGGGCTCCATTGTCTGGCAGAACGAGGACGTCGCCCAACCCGGCGTGGAGTCCGTCCGCCGCACGTTCAAGGAACTGATCGCCTTTGACGTGCCGCCGCAGAAATCGCCCGAGGAATCTCTCAAAGCGTTGCGTCCGCGCCCGGGATTTACTGCTGAACTCGTCGCTGCCGAGCCACTCGTCGAAGGCCCTGTTGCCTTCGAGTGGGATGCCCAAGGCCGGTTGTGGGTCGTCGAAATGCGTGACTATCCGCTCGGTCTCGACGGCCAGGGCAAACCGGGTGGCCGCGTCAAAATCCTCACCGATATCGACGGCGATGGCCGCTACGACAAGGCGACGGTTTTTCTCGACGACCTGCCCTTTCCCAATGGGCTACTCCCCTGGCGTGACGGTGTGCTTATCTCTTCCGCTCCGAGCATCTTTTTCGCGCGGGATACCAACGGCGACGGTCGCGCCGATGAAAAGCGGGTCCTGTTCACCGGCTTCAAGGAAGGGAACCAACAGCATCGGCTCAACGGTTTCGAGTGGGGTCTCGATGGCTGGATCTACGGTGCCAATGGCGATAGCGGCGGCGAGATCAACGGCGTGAGCATCAGCGGGCGCGATTATCGTTTCCGCCCGGATACGGGTGAGTTTGAACCCGAGAGCGGTCAGACCCAATACGGCCGCCGCCGCGACGACTGGGGCAACTGGTTCGGCAACAACAACCCGAACTGGCTCTGGCACTACACCATCGCGGACTCCTACCTGCGGCGGAACCCGAAGCTCGCAGTGAAGACCACCAAGCAGATGCTCGCGAACTATCCCGACTCCAATCGAGTCTTCGCGGTCAGCGAATTGCCCATCCGCTTTAACCAACCGCAGTCAGTCGGCCACGTCACGAGTGGTTGTGGCCCGATGCCGTATCGCGACGAGCTTTTCGGCCCCGCCTTCGCCACGAGTGTCTTCTCCTGCGAACCGGTGCACAACGTTGTGCACCGTGAAGTCCTCACGCCGGATGGAGCCACCTTCACCAGCAAACGCCCGGACGACGAGATGGATCGCGAATTTCTTCCGAGCACCGATCCCTGGTTCCGCCCCGTGCAACTCAAGACCGGGCCGGACGGCGCGCTTTACATCGCCGATTTTTACCGCTTCGTGCTCGAACATCCCGAGTGGATCGCACCCGAAACCCAGAGCCGCCTCGATCTTCGCGCCGGGGCGGATCGCGGCCGCATCTATCGCGTTTTTCCCACCGGCGCGAAACTGCGCCCCGTGCCAAATCTTGCGAAGCTCGACAACGCCGCGCTGGCCGCTGCACTGGATAGTCCAAATGGCTGGCAGCGCGATGTCGCGCAGCGGGTGCTTACCGAACGGTGGGCGAAGGACGCCGCGCCCGTTGTAAAAGATCTCGCGACCAAAGCGCAGAATCCGAAGGTCCGCGTGCAAGCGCTCGCAACGCTGAGCACGCTAGGCGCATTGGATGCCGACACGATCCGCGCCAGCTTGAACGATTCCCATCCGCTGGTGCGGGTGCAAGCCGTGCGCGTGGCTGAGTCCGCGAAGCTCGACGTCCTGCCTGATCTGCTTACGAAAGTGGACGACTCCGAGTTTGTCGTCCGTCATCAGCTCGCGTTGACGTTCGGCGCGTTTCGCGATGAACGCTTGATCACAGCGCTCGCCAAACTGGCCGACCGCGAAGGCGACCAGCCTCAAATGCGCCTCGCGATCATGTCGTCGCTGACTCCCGAGAGCCCGCTCTTCGCCAAGCTGAACAACGCCGCCGCACCGGTGGCCTCGACGAATATCGTCCTCCCGAAACCTTCCACGCCGGACCGCGCCAAGGTGGTGGCGAACTACGCCTCAGTCGCGAACCTTAGAGGCGCTGCAGACCGCGGGCATGAGTTGTTCAAGCAGCAGTGCATCATCTGCCACCGGCTCAAAGGCGAAGGCCAGGAGGTCGGCCCGGATCTAGGCATGGTCGGAGACAAGCCGGTGGACTGGCTCGTGACCGCGATCTTCGATCCCAACGCCGCTATCGAGGACCGCTTCAAGGCTCAAACCCTCACGTTGAAATCGAGCGGAGAAATGTCCGGCCTCATCTCCGCCGAGACGGCCAATAACGTCGTGCTCAAGCTCCCCGGCGGCGTCGAACTGCCCGTGCTCCGCGGCGATATCGCCAGCGCCAAACCGTCCGGCCGCTCGCTCATGCCCGAAGGCCTTGAAACCGTCCTGAAACCCCAGGACGTGGCCGACCTGATTGCGTGGATTCGCGCCCGCTAGACTCGCAAACCACGTGACAGCCCCGGCCCTCTCGCGGAGGATTCTGAAGTCATGCCCCAGCTTACGAAAGACGAACTCGTCGACACGCTCGAACACATCGCGCAGCTCCTTGAACTGAAAGGCGAAGTGGTCTTCAAGGTGCGTGCGTATCAAAACGCCGCCCGGGCGCTGGAGACGTTTACCGGCAATCTCAACCAGCTTGCCCAGGAGGGCCGGCTCGGGGAAATCGCCGGTGTCGGCAAAGCCATCGCGGAAAAGCTGACGATCCTCATGTCCACGGGCACCTTGCCTTACTACGAAGAACTCAAGGCAGAGTTTCCTCCGGGACTCTTCGAGATGTTCGAACTGCAAGGCATCGGGCCGAAGAAGATCAAGGCGCTGTGGGAAACGCTCGGCATTACCACCATCGAACTGCTGGAGGCGGCTGCGAAAGATGGGCGCGTTGCGGGCCTGGCGGGCTTCGGCAAAAAGACGGCGGATAACATCCTCGCTGCCATCGAAATCCGCCGGAAACATTCCGGGCGTTTCCGCCTCGGCGACATCGCGCACGATGCGGAGACGATGCTCGAAGCCCTGCGTGGTCTCCCTGAAGTGAGCCGCGTGAGCATGTGCGGCAGCTATCGGCGGCGGCGCGAAACGATCGGCGATATCGACTACCTTGTTTCGACGAAGTCCCCCGTGGAGGTTTCCGAGTTTTTCGTGAAACATCCGATGGTCGAGAGCGTGATCGCGCACGGCGCGACGAAGTCGAGTGTGCGGTTGAAGTGCGGTATCCAGGCCGATCTGCGGGTGGTGAAGGAAGCCGAATATCCCTTCGCGCTGAACTACTTCACCGGCTCGAAAGAGCACAACATCATCATGCGCCAGCGCGCCATCGCCCGGGGCTGGACGCTGAATGAATACCGGCTCGGTCGGCTGGAAAATGCGAAGATGGAGCCGCCGCCGATTCACGAAGAAGCCGATCTCTACCGCGCGCTGGGACTCGACTACGTCGAGCCCGAACTGCGCGAGGATCGCGGTGAGTTCACCGCCGCCGAGCAGCACACCCTGCCCGCTCTCATCGAACTCGAAAACCTGCGCGGCACGTTCCACAATCACACCACCGCAAGTGACGGACGGAGCACGCTGCTCGAAATGGCGGAAGCCGCGCGCGACCTCGGCCTGCAATACCTCGGCATCGCCGATCACTCGAAAGCGAGCTATCAGGCTCACGGACTCGACGAAAAACGGTTGCTCGCGCAGATCGAAGAAATCCGCGAAATGAACCAGCAGTGGGGCGGTTCGTTCCGGCTCTTCACCGGCAGCGAAGTCGATATCCACAAGGACGGCACTCTCGATTTCGCGGACGAAATCCTGGCCCAGCTCGACTATTGCGTCGCCAGCGTGCACGCGGTCTTCAACCTGCCGGAGGCCGAGATGACCGCCCGCATCATCAAGGCGATCTCGAATCCTTATGTCACGATGCTCGGTCATCTCACCGGGCGCCTGTTGCTCTCGCGCGACGGTTACGCCGTCGATGTGCCTGCGATCATCGAAGCCGCGGCCGAGACGGGCACCATCATCGAACTCAATTGCTCCCCGTGGCGTCTCGACATGGACTGGCGCTGGTGGCCGCTGGCGAAGGAGAAAGGCGTGCGTTGCTCGATCAATCCCGATGCGCATCGCACCGATCAGCTCAATCACCTGTGGTATGGCATCGGCGCTGCGCGTAAAGGCTGGCTCACCCGGGCGGACGTCGTGAACACGCTACCGCTCGGAAAAATCGAGAAAGCTCTCGCCGCGAAACGGCAGGCCGCGAAGTAGATCGTTTTCCCGGGCCGTTTCCTTTTGCTCCCCGATTGTTACGATAACACGACGCAGTCGTTGCCGGTCGGCCCGGTTCCGTGTCAGGAAGTGGCACTTCCGCGCATTATGATCTTCCCTCAAACTCTCCTGTCGCGCCGCCTCGCCGTCATCATCGCCGTGGCCGCCGGTTTTTCGGCGGTGGGGCAGACGCCCCCATCCCGGCAACTGCTCGATCTCTCCCTCGAGCCTCCCGCCGTGAACACCTCTCCGGGTCCGGAATACGCCGATGAAGTGCGCCCGGGGAACATGATCATCGGCCTCGACCGCACTCCGAAGGGCCGCCTGTGGGCAGCGTGGGTTGGCAATGGAGACAGTCCGAACGGTTTCTTCATGCTCGCGACGAGCGATGACAACTGCAAAACGTGGAGCAAACCACGCTTGGTGATCGATCCGCAGGACGGCACGCTCGACGGGGTGCGTTACGAGCGACGCGCGTTGGTGGGAAATGTGTGGACCGATCCGCTCGGACGGTTGTGGTGCTTCTTCGATCAGAGCCTCGGTTATTTCGACGGGCGGGGTGGCGATTGGTTTATCCGCTGCGATGATCCCGACGCTCCCGAGCCGCAATGGACCAAACCTGAGCGTTTTGCCGACGGGTGCACACTGAACAAACCGACCGTGCTGAGCAGTGGCGAATGGCTGCTGCCGGTGTCCTTGTGGACGCGCGATCGTATCCACGGTCCCGGCACAAGCAAGGAAGCGCACCACGATCTCGACTCGATCCGCATGGCAAATGTCTTCGCTTCCACCGATCAGGGAAAGACGTGGAAGCGGCGTGGTGGAGTGGCGTTCCCCGGCACCGATTTCGACGAGCACATGATCGTCGAGCGCAAGGACGGAAGCCTCTGGATGCTGGCGCGGACGAAACAGGGGATCAGCGAAAGTGTCTCGACCGACAAGGGCGCAACGTGGAGCGAGCCGCAGCCTTCCTCGATCCAGAATGTGAGCGCGCGCTTCTTCATCCGAAGGCTCGCGAGCGGAAAGCTGCTGCTCGTCAAAAACGGCCCCATCGAGGTCCGCCTGCCGCGCCGCTCGAGCATGACCGCATTTCTCTCTGACGATGATGGCAGGACGTGGGGCAAGGGGCTCCTGCTCGATGATCGCGCTGAAGTGTCCTACCCCGATGGTTTCCAGGCGCCGGACGGCACCATTCACATTCTCTACGACTGGAACCGGCACGCCGACGCGGAAATCCTGCACGTGAAATTTACCGAAGCGGACATCACCGGACCGACCAAGGCGGAAAAAATGACGATGGATCCGGAGGAGATCAAACGGCGAGCGAAGATTGGAAAGAATCTCGTGAACAAAGCCTACGCGCCGAGGGCGTCGAAGGCGATTGTGTCGGATCCGAAGTGGGAGGCGCAGGCCGCGGAAGACGCGAAGAAGGACTTCAAGAGCATTCCTTACGACGGCGTCACACCGAACAAAATGGTGTGCGACACCACCTTGCGCGAGCTGCCGGATGGTTCGTGGATTCTCTTCATGCTGGCGGGCGGAGACACCGAACCCTCGCCGCTCAACTACACCGGCGTGACGCGCAGCTACGACCGGGGCAAGACGTGGACGCCGCTGGAGCGTTTCGACGTTGGCTTTCCCCGCGAAGGCAAAACCATCGGTCAGGGCCCGACCGAACTCATGATCCTCGGCCAGCGCAGCACGCTGTTTTTCTCCACTCATTCCAAGCACTGGGCAAACGATTGGCGTTCTTGGTTCCTCACCAGCGACGATTCATTCAAGACGTGGAGCAAGCCGGAGGAAGTGCCCGGCCGGTTGAAGGAGCGCACCTTCATCCGCAAGCACATCGTCACGAAAGACGGGCGCATCGTGGTGCCCTTCCAGCACTACGTCGGCCCGGACGACGAGCAGGACAAGGCGCCGCTCGACCGTGCTTTCACGAACCCGCGCAACGGCGTGCTCATCAGCAGCGATGGCGGTAAGACCTGGAGTGAGCACGGGAACATTCGCCTCACGCCGAATGACCGCTACTTCGGCTGGGCGGAAAACGATCTCTTCGAGCATCCTGATGGCCGCATTACCATGGTCATCCGTGGCGATGGGCTCGGCGGGATGCTGTGGAAAGCGGAGTCGAAGGACGGCGGCAGGACGTGGCCGGAATTCGCGAGCACCACCCCCGTTCCAAATCCCGGCAGCAAGACGACGCTCTACAATCTCGGCGGCGACACCGTGGCGATCCTGCACAATCCGAACAGTAAACATCGCAGCCCGATGGCGCTCTGGATCAGCTTCGACGGTATGAAGACCTGGCCCTATCAGCGTGTCTTGCAGGCCGAGTCAGTCGATGGGCCGAAGGGCCGTATGAACTATCCCGATGGCTTTGTGAGCAAGGATAGGCAGTGGCTGCATTTCGCCTTTGACGACAACCGGCACCGAGCGGTTCACTATTCCGCAAAGTTGCCGCCGCTGCCCTAGTCGTTCAGGCTCGATCCGATGAAACTGTCCCTTTGGCTGCTGCTCGCGGCGGCTCCGCTCTTTGCCGAAAACGCGCCGCTACTTCCCCCCGGTTGGAATCCGAAGGCCGCCGGTGACGCGGTCATGGCGCGCCTTGTCAACACCTCCGCTCCGCAGGTCAAAGGCGCGCACGATGCGGAGTTCGTGTGCGCGGGCGGCCGGGCCTTCATCGTGTCCGAGGCCAACGATCGAAAAGCCGGCGAGAGCGCGAGCTGGCCTTTCATTTACGCGACGCTCTCGGTCGTAAACCTGAAGACGCTCGCGCTGGAAAAAGTGATCGACTTCGCGCGTAGCGAGCAGGCCTTCGAAAACGAAACGCTCCCGCCCGGCGCCTGCTTCGTTCCGCGCATCATCCAGAAGGATGCGAAGACGCTGCGCTGCTATTTCGCGAGCGAAGAGCCGGGTAAACGGCAGTCGCAGATGTGGTTTATCGACTTCGATCTCGATCGTCTGGCGTTCACCAACCGGATCGAGAAGGCTAAAATCGAAACCGCCGCGGGCACTTTCGACATGCAGCCGCAGTATTTCCATGCGGATGCCGCCACCCAAGGTTTCCAACGCCCGGCCAAAGAACATGGGCTGTTTATTTTCGACTCGTTCAAGCAATTCGATGGGCGCACCTACGTCGCACTGAATAACTTTCCCGTCGGCCAGAACGCCCTCGCCTTCGTGCACGACGATCTCGTCACCTTCGAAGTCCTCGGCCACTACAACGAGCCACAGTCCGCACAACTGAGCGAATCCGCCGTGAATCGCCTTCCCGACGGCACTTGGATGGCCATCTGCCGTAACGACAAAGGGAACTATCATTTCACCACGAGCCCAGACGGACGAAAATGGAGCGCAGGGCGGGAAATGCCCTTCGTGCCAAACGGCACGAACTCGAAGCCGACCTTCGACCGTTTCGGCGACCTCTATTACCTCGGCTGGCAGGAAACCACCCCAGTCGATGGCATCCGCCGGGCCGTCTTCAATCTCGACGTTTCTCGCGATGGTAAATCGTGGCAACGCAAATATCGGTTTGAGACATCAAAGTCGTTCCAATACCCCACCTTCCACGAACACGACGGTGCCATCTGGCTGTGCGTCACCCAAGGTGACACCGACCCGAGCCGTAAAGAGCGGATCATGTTCGGCAAGCTGGAAGACGCGCCGCGCTAGGGCGTGTCTTCAAAATGGTTTGAGCCAGTCGAGGACTGCGGTCAGGCAAGCGACGGCGAAAAACAGGTGGAGGTTTTTTCGTAGCGAGTGGCGAAGCGGCGCATGGCTTTGGCGCGCTGAAAGAAGTTTTCGATCCGGTAACGTTTGCGATACCAGCCGCGGTGGAAGGGCAGCTTGCGCCCGCGACCGAGACGGTGGGCGATGCACACCCTGCACTGCTGCGCCCGCAATGTCTCGTAAAGCGCAGAGCTATCGTAAGCCTTGTCGGCAATGATGATGA